>CAVYTE010000016.1:0-95308 GCA_963771385.1 uncultured Actinomycetes bacterium | reverse complement strand
ACAACCCCTGATCGGGAGATCGTGATCGAGTAAAGCGAGGGCCTCGCGCGGACGCGCGAGGCCCTCGCTCGAAGCGCGAGCGTTCAGCTCACCGGCTCGAAGAAGTGCCTGTCCATGTAGGAGTCGACCTTCTTGCCGAGCCCCGCTCCCTGCACGTCCGCGGTGCGGAAATGGATGCCGCTCCACACCCGGGCGTTGATGATTTCCTTGAGCGCGAGCGAGAAGCGATCGAAGGTCCTGCCCGGACACGGCGCGGGAAGGCACTTGTTGCTGATCGCCGTGAAGGAGACCTTGTCGGTTCCGAAGAACTCCTTCAGCGTGTTCACGACCGCGCTGCTGATGCAGGTGTGGCCCGACGGGTGATCGGGGAACCCCGGAGTGACCAGCGGGGGGCCCGAAACCGCGACGGTCGGGTCGAAGAGCGGAACCCATGACGCGTCAGGCTTCGTGGCCTTGTTCCCGTCGTTCGCTGCCTCCCGGATCGCCGTGATCGGCCTCCAGAAGCTGTAGTAGGCCTTGTCGTTCCAGCATCCGATGGAGGCGTCGGCCCCAGCGAGGTTGGTCATCGCGAACAGGCGAGCGCTGTCCACGATGTCCAGCCCTTTGCCGAGCGCGAGCGAGCGGTACACCCGGTTCCAGATCGCGATCCCGTTGTCCTGCCAGAAGATGGACGCCGCCGTCTGATCCGGGGTGCGCTTGGTGCTCGTCAGAGAGCCGACCTCCTTGACCTCGTTGAAGTCGGCCGTGTACTGAGCGCTCGTCAGCGCGTTCGGCCCCTCGGTCCGAAGCATGTCGACGTTCGGGACCAGGAACGGGCGGACGAAGCCGACCCAGGGCGTTGGGTCGCGGGCCACGATCCCGGCCGGACCGGCCGGAGGCGCGAGCCGCCACTGCCCCGGATCGGTCCCCTCGGCGAACGTGAAGCTTCCGAAACGGCCGTCGTTCTGCCGGTCGGTGAGCATCGCGGCCGCGGCCGCCTCGCCGACCTCGATCCCGCCGTCCTTCGACGGCCCGTCCGGCACCAGCGCCAGCGACGCGTCGTAGACGGGCTGGAGCGTCGACAGCTGCCCGGGCACCAGCCCTGTCAGCGGGGGCGTGTTGGTCGGGAAGCCGACGAGCACGCGGAACGCGGCGGTCGCCGCCGCCGCCTCCTTCGAGTCGCCCGGATCCGCCGGCGGCGCGACGAGATAGGGCTGGTAGCCGCCGTCGATCGCATTCACGGCGTCGTAGACCGCACCTTGCACCATCGCCAGGCTGAGCACGCCGGCCTGGGGGGCCTGCCCGGCGCCCGTCGGGGCCGCCGCCAGGATCGCGGTGGAGGCGATCGCGTTCCAATGGATCGCCTCGTTCTCGGTGGTCTGTCCCCGCGCGGACGGTGTGACCCCCGCGACGCCGAGCAACGTCGCGGACACGAAGAACACGAGCAGCACCGCCATCGGCGGTATCGCCCGTCGCAACACATGCGTGCGCTGCATGACCCCTCCTCTCTCGCCGCTTCGATGAGCGACGATCGTCAAGGCGACGCTAGGAGGGGCGTTCAGCCGCAACTACGGTGGAGCCCGGGCAACCTCGCGAGGTGCTCCCCCCCGTGCCAGCACGGTGCTGCCGCTTGACGCGAGCGGGGCGATAACGGTCAACTGCCGGTGATCGATGCGGAGGGGGTCGGTCGCTCTGGGGGATCGGCAAGCCGACGATATGCGGGCGCTGGATGGGTTGCGCGCCGAATCCGACGACCTGCGTGCCTCTCGCAAGCGACTCGCACTGGCCGCCGACGCCGAGCGCCGCGGCCTCGAGCGTTCGTTGCACGACGGCGTGCAACAGCAACTGGTGGGGCTCGCCGCCAACCTCGAGCTCGCGTCGGGATCGGTGGACGCCGACCCCGCGGCCGCGAAGGAGCTCCTCGCGGAGATGGCCCGCGACATCGAGGATGCGATGGATCAGACGCGCGAGCTCGCCGATCGGATCTATCCCCCGCAGCTCGAGGTGGGGGGCCTGGTTGTCGCGCTACGTTCGGCGGCGGCGGATGCGAACGTCCCTGCGCGGATCGAGATCACTCGCGACCAGACCTATCCGCCCGAGGTCGCGGGGGCGTTGTATTTCTGCTGCCGCGACCTGCTCGAGAGCGTCTCGGCTGGGTCGACGGTGGCGATCACGGCACAGAGCGATGGGGGAGCGCTTGCGTTCGACATCGTCGTGGATGGCGACCTCCTCGCGGACCGTTCCCTGCTCGGCGATCGCGTCGAGGCTCTCGGGGGCCGCTGCGCGATCGAGTCGGAGCCCGGTCATCGGACGCGGGTGATCGGCTCGCTGCCGCTCTCGGGATGACGCTAGTCGCTCTCACCGAGGTACAGGATCACGGCCTTGACGCGCTTGTGGACCGATGTCTCCCACGACAGGCCGAGCTTGAGGAAGATCGAGTGGATCACCGCCTCGACCGATCGCTCGGCGAGGAAGAGGGTCTCCCCGATCGCGGCGTTGCTCTTCCCCGCCGCCATCTCGCGCAGAACGTCTCGCTCGCGCGGCGTCAGCTGGTCGAGCCGCGACTCCTCGGCCCGGGCGTTCTCGGCGACCAACGCCTCGACGACCTTCGGGTCGATCACCGAGCCGCCCTCCGCGACGGTCCGGATGGCCGACACGAGCTGCTCGACGTCCTTGACGCGCTCCTTCAGGAGGTAGGAGCGACCGGCGCTGCCGCTCTCGAGCAGGGCCAGGGCGAAACTGGGAGTGGCGTACTGACTGAGCACGACGACGCCCACGTCGGGATGTGTCTCACGCAACCGGTTCGCCGCCTGGATCCCCTCGTCGGTGTTCCCCGGCGGCATGCGGATGTCCGTGAGGACCACGTCCGGTTCCTCGGCGTCCACCGCGGCGAGCAGGGAGTCCAGGTCGCCGCACGCCGCCGCGACATCGACCTCGTGCTGCGTCTCGAGCAGCCGCCGAATGCCCTCGCGGACGATCGGGTGATCCTCGGCGAGGACGACCCGGATCGACATGCCCGGAGGATACGCCGGTGCCCGTCGCCCTGATCATCGACGACAGCGACGCCAACCGGAAGCTCGCTCGGGTGGTCCTTCGCGCGGACGGGTTCGAGACCGTCGAGGCGGCAACGGGCGCCGAGGGGATCGCGCTCGCGATCGAGCACGTACCCGATGTCATCCTGATGGATCTCCGCCTGCCGGACATGGACGGCGCGGAGGCGGCGAGGCGTCTCGATGAGAACGAGCGAACGTCTCGGATCCCGGTGGTCGCGCTGAGCGTGATGCCGCTGGAAGGAAGCGGCGAATGGCTCGAGGCCGCCGGATTCGCAGGGTGGCTCGCAAAGCCGATCCGCGTCGGCACGTTCCCGGATCAGGTGCGTTTCTATTGCGCCGGAGGGTAACCGAGCCACTCGGACGCCGTGCTACCACGGTAGGCACGGGCACGAGCTCTCTCTAGCGTCTACCTCTAGACGGATGCGAGCTGCGGTGGAAACATCCTCGGACCGACAAGCCCAGGCGAGCCTGAGCGGAGGGAGACTCATATGCGGAAGCTCATGATCGGCTGCGCGATCGGGGTCCTGGTCGTCTGCCTTGCTGCATGCACGAGCTCGGGTACGAGTTCCGCGACGGAGCAGGCCCAGCAGCGCAAGGCCGACATGTGGGAGATCGACCAGATCGAGAAGGACTTCCACAAGTCCACGACGACGAAGGACATCGACCTGATGCTGAGCCTGTGGGCCCCGAACGCGACCCTGACCGCGGGTCCCGGGCAAACCGCGACCGGCATCGATGAGATCCGGTCGTTCTGGCTCGAGAAGTCGGCCGCGTTCATGCCGGTGACGCACTGGGTCTCGGACCACCCCGCGTACAAGCTCGAGATCACCCTCGCCGGCGACCGGGGCACCCTGCACTTCGAGTGCCACTACGTCGACTACGACACCGAGAAGCTGGCGCTGGCCACGGTCGCAGATCTGGACGTTGCGCGGATCGACGGACGCTGGTTGATCACAAACTTCGTTGCGGGATCGACCACATTGGCCCCCTGAGCCCTTGTCCGACGCAGGTGCAGGAGGGGGGCGACCGGCCGTCGCCGAGAGCCGGCGGCCGCTCAGCCGAGGCTACGATCCGCTCGTCCGCGCCGTCGGCCGCCTTCCTGCCAAGGTCTCGACGAAGCTGCTCATCGCGTTCTTGGGCACATCCCTGCTGCTCGTCACCGTTGGACTGCTCGGGCAGAGAGTCCTCGGGCAATCGAACGATCGCGTTGCGAGCCTTGGGGGACTTCAGGAACGGGCCGTGGCCTACGGCCAGTTGCAGCGGGATGCCTGGCATGTTCGAGCCCTCCTCGCGCAGAACGTCGGGGACGACTTCTACGAGGTATGGCCGGGGGGCGATCCCGGGGACGCAGCGGACCCCGTCGCCCTGGACACAGCGGCCCGGGACGCCGTGGATCGCCTCGGGGCCGCGACGACGGTTGATCGCCTCGGATTCGTCCCCCCCGCGGAAGACGCTGAGACGCTCCAGTCGATCCGGTCGAACGCGCAGCAACTGTCGACCCTGATCAAGACGATGATCGACCTCGACAAGGTGATCGTCAGACAGCTCGCCGATCTCGGGAAGAGGGAATCGCCGCCGAGCGACGAACGCTGGCTGACCCTTCGTCAAGACGTGGAACGGTTCGCGATGGACCTGTATCAACAGGCTGCGGAGCTCGGGAATGAGAAGACCGCGCAGATCGATGACCTGATCGCCCGGAACGCGAGCTCCTTCCAGAGCTCGCGGAACCTGGTCATCGGCGTCGCGGTGGGAGCGATCGTCCTCGCGCTGCTGCTCGGGTTCGTCCTCGCGTGGTCGGTGGTCGGTCCGATCCAGCGCATCGACGCTCGGCTGGCCGCGATCGCGTCGGGCGACTTCTCGGGGCACGTGGACGTCGAGAACCGCGACGAGTTGGGGGGGCTGGCCGCCAACGTCAACCGGATGAACGACGAGCTCCGGCGCCTGTACTCGGAGCTCGAGGAGACCAGCCGGCACAAGTCGGAGTTCCTGGCCAGCATGTCGCACGAGCTGCGGACGCCGCTGAACGCGGTCATCGGCTTCTCGGAGGTGCTGCGCGAGGAGATGTTCGGCCCGGTGAACGAGAAGCAGGCCGAGTATCTGGACGACATCATCTCGTCGGGGAGCCATCTCCTCTCGTTGATCAACGACGTCCTGGATCTGTCCAAGGTGGAGGCCGGGCAGGTCGAGCTGGAGGTCGGGCCGTTCTCGCTGCGCGAGGCGCTCGAGCGCGGCGTCGTGATGGTGCGCGAGCAGGCCACGGAGGAAGGGGTCCAGGTCGAGCTGTCGGCGGGCCCAGAGGTCGACGTCGTCGAGGGCGACGAGCGCCGGATCAAGCAGATCATCTTCAACCTGCTGTCCAATGCCGTGAAGTTCACGCCGGCAGGCGGGGAGGTCGACGTGAGCGCCACACGGGTCAACGGCGAGGTGAGGGTGTCCGTCGCCGACACCGGTCCTGGCATCGCGCCAGGGGATCACGAGCGGATCTTCGAGGAATTCCAGCAAACCGATGCCGGGCTCGAGCAGCTCGAGGGGACCGGGCTCGGGCTCGCGCTCTCGAAGCGGCTCGTCGAACTGCACGGCGGACGGATCTGGCTCGAGAGCGAGCTCGGTAAGGGAAGCACCTTCGTCTTCACGCTGCCCGCGAGATCGGTATCGCCGTGACCGGTGAGCGGATCCTCGTGGTCGAGGACAACGAGAAGAACATGAAGCTGTTCCGCGACGTCCTGAGCGCGACGGGATATCGAACGCTCGAGGCCACGAACGGCGGCGAGGCCGTCGAGCTGGCGACGGAACACGCGCCCGATCTCGTGCTCATGGATATCCAGATGCCTGGTGTCGACGGCGTCGAGGCCCTTCGCCGGCTGCGTGCCGACGAGCGCACGGCCGCCATCCCGGTGCTCGCCGTGACCGCGCAGGCGATGCAGGGAGACCGCGAGCATTTCCTGGCGGAGGGCTTCGACGGATACCTCTCGAAGCCGGTGAACGTCCGCGAGCTCATCGGCACCGTCCGACAGCACTGCGGTGGACGCGCCGGATGACCGGCGACGCCAGGATCCTCGTCGTGGACGATGTGCCTCAGAACGTTCGGCTGCTCGAGGCCATCCTCGAACCGCGCGGCTACGACGTCGTTTCCGCGAGCGACGGCGTGGTCGCACTCGAGGTCGTGGAGTCTGCGAAGCCCGATCTCGTGCTCCTCGACGTCATGATGCCGCAGCTGGACGGCTACGCCGTCTGCCGGCGACTCCGCGAGCGGGACGAGACCGCCGTCCTGCCGGTGATCATGGTCACATCGAGCGGGACGGAGAGGATCAAGGCGATCCAAGCCGGTGCGGACGATCTCATCGAGAAGCCGTTCAGCCACGACGAGTTGCTCATCAGGGTCCGCTCTCTCCTTCGGATCAAGCGGTACCAGGACACGATCAAGGCCCAGGCCGCGGAGCTCCTCGAGCTGAATCGAACGCTCGAAGAGCGCGTGCGGGAACAGGTCCTGGAGCTCGACCGGTTGCGGAAGCTGCGACGGTTCCTCTCACCGCAACTCGCCGACGCCATCGTCTCGTCGGGTGACGACTCGATCCTGCGCAGCCACCGCCGGAAGGTCGCGATGTTCTTCGCCGATCTCCGCGGCTGGACGGGCTTCGTCGACGCCGTCGAACCGGAGGAGCTGATGCAGGTGCTCGGCGAGTTCCACGCGACGATCGGTGAGCTCGTGCGGGAGTTCGATGCAACGGTCGGCTTCCTCGAGGGCGATGGGGTCCAGCTCTTCTTCAACGACCCCACGGAGGTTCCCGACGCCGCTCTTCGTGGGGTGCGATTGGGGTGCGCGCTCCGCGAGCGGATGGTGGAGGTGACGACGCGGTGGCGGAAGCGAGGATACGAGCTCGACTTCGGCGCCGGGATCGCGCTCGGCTACGCGACCTGTGGCGAGGTCGGCTTCGAGGGCCGCTCGGACTACGCGGCGATCGGCTCGGTGACGAACCTCGCAGCCCGGCTTGCCGATGAAGCGTCGGCCGGCCAGATCTTGATCGAGCAGCGACTCTTCGGCGAGGTCGAGGGCGACGTCGAAGTGAAACCTGTCGGGGCGTTCACCCTCAAGGGGTTCAAGCGGCCCGTCACGGCCTTCGACGTCGTCGCCATCCGCGATTCGGCCGCGCACGTGTCCGTCCAGCGTTCCTGACTGGACCTGCACCTCGAGGCGTGTGTCGCAGGGACCGGACCGGGTTCCTAGCCGAGCGCCTGCGCCAGGTCGGCGACCAGGTCGTCCGGGTGCTCGATCCCCACCGAGAGCCGGATCAACGTGTCGGGCACCTCGATCGGCGAGCCGGAGACGCTCGCGTGCGTCATCGGCCCGGGGAGCTCGATCAGCGACTCGACGCCGCCGAGCGACTCGGCGAGGAAGAACAGCTCCGTCGACTCGGCCACCCGGATCGCCTCGTCGCGGGACTCGACCTCGAAGCTCACCATCCCGCCGAAGTCCTTCATCTGCCGGACCGCCACTTCGAAGCCCGGGTGTCCAGGCAGTCCCGGGTAGTGCACGCGCGTGACCCTCGGATGGGTCTGGAGGAACTCGGCGACGGCCTTGGCGCCGCGGCAGTGGGCCTCCATGCGCAGCGCGAGCGTCTTCACGCCTCGGAGCGCGAGGTAGCAGTCCATCGGGCCGGGGACGGCGCCCGCCGCGTTCACGAGGAACGAGAGGCGTTCGATCAGCTCGTCGTCGCTCGTCACGAGCGCGCCACCGATCAGGTCCGAGTGGCCGCCGAGGTACTTCGTCATCGAGTGCAGCACGACGTCGGCGCCGAGCTCGAGCGGCCGCTGCAGGTACGGGGTCGCGAACGTGTTGTCCACGACGCACCGCGCGCCCGCCTGGTGCGCGAGTTCCGCCACGGCGGCGATGTCGACCACCTTCAGGAAGGGGTTCGTGGGGGACTCGACCCACACGAGCGCCGTGTCCTCCCGGACCACCGCACGGCACGCGATGAGGTCCGTCATGTCCACCGTGTCGAACGCGAGGCCCCACCGATCCATCACGCGGGCGAGCAGACGGTAGGTGCCGCCGTACACGTCGTCCGAGATCAGCACGTGGTCGCCAGGCTTCAGCGTGAGCAGGAGCGTCGTCGTCGCGCCGAGCCCGCTCGAGAAGCACAGACCCTTCGAGCCACCTTCGAGCGAGGCGAGCACCTGTTGCAGCGCCTCGCGCGTCGGGTTGCCGGCCCGCGCGTAGTCCCATGCCCTGGGCTTGCCGACGGCGGGCTGCGCGTACGTCGAGGTCTGGTAGATCGGGACGTTCACCGAGCCGAACTCGGCATCGGGATCCTGGCCCACATGGATCGCGCGGGTCTCGAACCGCATCTCGCCGGCGTCGTCGCTCATCGCATCTCCGGCGGGATCGCCCAGCCGCGTTTCGTCAGCTCGTCGACCGCCTCCTGGCCGTCGCGCGCGAGCTTCCACAAGGCCGACTTGCGCTTCGCGTCGTGGCCGGGCGCGAACTCCCGTCCCGTGAGCGATGTGCACGAGGGCTGGCCGCATGCGCAGGCCGCGAGCCCGGGCAGCGAGGGCTGCTCGCGGGTGCGCTCGGGCGTCGCGCCACGACGGTACGGGTTCGCCGGCAGCGTCGCCGCGGGGAGCACGATCTGCCCCTCGCGCGGATCACCCGGGGCGCTGAACCGCCGCTCGAGGGCGAACAAGCCGGTGAGCGCCGCGAGCGCCGCGTCCACCTGGTCGGCCGAACGCAGCGCGGACGGTTCCACCCGCTGCGCCCGCAGGACCCCGCGCCTCCACGCATGACGGGTGACCCCTCGCGGGGGAAGGCAACCCGCCAGGACGACGGCGGCGGCGTGCGGGAAGACCTCGATCGCCGAGCCCTTCGCGGATCCGCCGCGATAGCGCGGGTACGTCTCCTCGATCGCGCGGAACGCCGCGAAACCGATCGTCATCCACTCGTAGAAGGGGTGTTCGGCCATCCGCTCGTCCGACGGCGTGTTGAAGCACTGGATCCCGAACCAGCGGAGCTCTCGCTCCGTCAGGCGCGAGCGGCCCGCCGAGGCCCAGGTCGGCGGCGCATCGATCGCCACGACGTCGGGGTCGAAGTCGGGGACCAGCTTGTGCAGGTCGTCGACCGAGACGCGCCGCGCCGTGTCGAGCACCTCGCGGTCGCCGTCGAGCAGGACCAGATCGAGGCCCTTGCGAACGCCGACGTCGATCCCCAGCGAGCGCACGCGGCCTAGACGCGAGAGCGGTGGGCGAGGAACTCGAGCAGATCGCTTCGGGTGAGCACGCCGAGCACCTGGCCGGCCTTCACGACCAGGACGGCGGGGCCGTGCTGGAGCGTCTCGAACGCGAGGTCGATCGGCGCGTCGAACTCGACCATCGCGATCGGCGGACCCATGACCTCGGCGACGTCGGCCTGCAGCGCGTCGGGGTCGCGGAAGATGCGGTCGAGCAGCGCGTTCTCGCGGATCGAGCCGACGAACTGCGCGACGTCGTCGCTGGACCCTCGGACGACGGGGGCCTGCGAGATGCTGAAACGCTGCAGCACGTCGATCGCCTGTCGCACCTTCTCGTGCGCGTTCACCGTCACGAGCGGCGGGACCTCGCCGTGCTTCGCGTGCAGGACCTCCTCGACCCGCACCACCTCCGGACGTTCGAGCAGCCCGTACTGGATCAGCCACGAGTCGGAGTAGACCTTCGACAGGTAGTTGCGTCCGGTGTCCGGCAGGATCACGACGACGGTTGCCTCCTCGGGGAGCCCGGTGGCGACCTCGAGGGCGGCGACCACCGCGGTCCCTGAGGACGATCCCACCAGGATGCCTTCCTCGCGCGTGATCCGGCGGGCCATCCGGAAGGCGTCGCGATCGGAGACGCGGATGTAGCGGTCCACGAGCGAAGGATCGAACGTCGTCGGCCAGAAGTCCTCCCCGATCCCCTCCGTCAGGTAGGGATGCACGTCGCCGGAGTAGATCGAACCCTCCGGGTCGGCACCGACGACGAGCAGGTCCGGCTTCTGCTCCTTCAGGTAGCGCGCCACCCCCGTGATCGTTCCCCCCGTGCCGACGCCGGACACGAGCACGTCGACCTCGCCGTCGGTCTGCCGCCAGATCTCGGGTCCGGTGGTGTCGTAGTGGGCGGCGGGGTTCTCCTGGTTGAAGTACTGGTTCGGCTGGAAGGCCCCGGGGATCTCCTCGGTGAGGCGATCGGCGACCCGGTAGTAGGACTCGGGCGATTCGGGCGGGACCGCGGTCGGACAGACGACGACCTCGGCGCCGTAGGCCCGCAGCAGCGAGATCTTCTCCTGGCTCATCTTGTCGGGCATCACGAAGATGCACCGGTATCCGCGGATCGCCGCCGCGATCGCCAGGCCGTGGCCCGTGTTGCCCGAGGTCGGCTCGACGAGCGTCCCACCGGGCTTCAGCCTGCCTTCCCGTTCGGCGACCTCGATCATGCGGAGCCCGATCCGGTCCTTGACGCTGCCCCCCGGGTTCAGCATCTCGAGCTTGGCCAGGACCGTCGGCTCGACGCCGCGCCCGACCTTGTGGAGCCGGACGAGCGGCGTGTCACCCACCGCGTCCAGGAACGTATCGAGCACTTCCACGCGCGCGCCCTCCAACGAGCCCTGCCGGGGCGCCATCCTCCCACGAACGCGCCCCGTCGGTCCCCGGAGCTCGAACGCGCGAGCCCTACACCCGAACCTCGAACGTGCCGATTCCAATCCTCGTGGAAGCCGAGACGCTCCGGACGCCCACCCGGGAGCCGGGAGGCCCCGCGGTCGCAGCGTCCCTCATCGTGGTCGATGACGACCGGTTCATCGCCCGCCTGCTCGAGATCGAGCTCACGGCGGCGGGCTACGAGGTGCGCGCCGCCAACGACGGCGAGCGGGCCTTCGAGCTCGCTCGGGAGCGCTGTCCCGAGCTCGTCCTCGCCGACGTCATGATGCCGAACATGGACGGGTTCGAGCTCACGAGACGGCTGCGCGAGGACGACCGGACGTCCTCGGCCAAGGTGATCCTGCTGACGGCTCGGGGGCTGTCGGCGGACCGGCTCGCCGGCTTCTCCGTGGGTGCCGACGACTACGTCGTGAAGCCGTTCGACACGCCCGAGCTGCTCGCGCGGATCGCCGACGTCCTCGGGAACACGCCGCCACCCGGCCCGGAAGCCCCGGGCGAAGCGACGTAGGCGTCCGCCGATCCGGCGGGGGCTTCGTACGGCACTATCATCGCGACGGGATGTGGTCGGCGTGAGCGCGCGCGAGATCCGAGCGCCGCGCGGGACGACGTTGTCGTGCCGCTCGTGGCCGCAGGAGGCCGCGCTGCGCATGCTCATGAACAATCTCGACCCCGACGTGGCCGAACGCCCGGAGGACCTCGTCGTCTACGGCGGGACCGGGCGAGCGGCGCGATCGTGGGAGGCGTTCGATGCCATCGTGCGGTCGCTTCGGGAGCTCGGCGACGACGAGACCCTCCTCGTGCAGTCGGGCAAGCCGGTCGCCGTGTTCCGAACGCACGACCAGGCGCCGCGCGTCCTGATCTCGAACTCGATGCTCGTGCCGAAGTGGGCCGACTGGGACACGTTCCGCGAGCTCGAGGACGCGGGCCTGACGATGTACGGGCAGATGACGGCGGGGTCGTGGATCTACATCGGAACGCAGGGGATCCTCCAGGGGACGTTCGAGACGTTCGCCGAAGCGGCGTCGCAGCGGTTCGGTGGGTCCCTCGCCGGGACGGTGACGCTCACGGGTGGGCTCGGCGGGATGGGCGGGGCGCAGCCGCTCGCGGTCACGATGAACGGCGGCGTGGCGCTCTGCGTCGAGGTCGATCCGGCGCGGATCGAACGGCGGGTGAAGACGCGGTACCTCGATCGCGAGACCGACGACGTCGATCAGGCGCTCCGGTGGGTCGAGGAGGCCAGACGGGCGCGCGAGGCGAGCTCGATCGGCCTGGTCGGCAACTGCGCCGACATGTTGCCCGATCTGCTGCGGCGACGGTTCCGCCCGGATCTCGTGACGGATCAGACGAGCGCGCACGATCCGCTCGGCGGCTACGTGCCCTCGGGGCTGTCGCTCGAGGACGCGTCGGTCCTCCGCGCCTCCGATCCCGCGACGTATCAACGGCGCGCCTACGCGTCGATGGCGGCACATGCCGACGCGATGGTGGGGTTCCTGGAGGCCGGCGCCGTCGTGTTCGACTACGGCAACAACCTGCGGGCCGGTGCGCAGCAGGGTGGGCTGGACCGCGCGCGCGCGTTCGCGTACCCGGGGTTCGTTCCGGCGTTCATCCGTCCGATGTTCTGCGAGGGCAAGGGCCCGTTCCGCTGGGCGGCGCTGTCGGGCGATCCCGAGGACATCTCGAAGACGGATCGCGCGGTGGCCGAGCTGTTCCCGCGGAACGACCGTCTCCTCCGATGGCTCGAGATGGCCGAGGACCGCGTCGCGTACCAGGGCCTCCCCGCGCGGATCTGCTGGCTCGGGTACGGCGAACGCGCGACGGCGGGTCTGCGGTTCAACGAGATGGTGGCAAGCGGCGAGCTCTCCGCGCCGATCGTGATCGGCCGCGACCACCTCGACAGCGGCAGCGTCGCGAGCCCGTACCGCGAGACGGAGGCGATGCTGGACGGATCCGATGCGATCGCCGACTGGCCGATCCTGAACGCGCTCGTGAACACCGCGGCGGGCGCCCACTGGGTGAGCGTGCACCACGGCGGCGGCGTGGGGATCGGGTACTCGATCCACGCCGGGATGGTGGTCGTGGCCGACGGGACCGAGAACGCCGCGGCGCGATTGGAACGGGTGCTGACCTCCGATCCGGGGATGGGCGTCGTCCGTCACGCGGACGCCGGGTACGAAGCGGCGCTCGCGGTCGCCGCCGACCGCGGTGTCCGACTCCCGTGGCGCGCGGAGTAGCCGGCGCATCCGTCGGTCACGTCGCTCGGCGGCCGCCGTTGCCCCCCGCACGATCGGCGACCTCCCGGTCCTCGTAGTCCGGGCTCGTCCGGTCCACGAGGTGGTCGACGCCCGCCCAGATCGTCTTCGAGAACGGCCAGAACAGCAGCGGGAACAGCGCCGCGACGGCGATCGACACGATCGTGAGCGCGGCCACGTGGAGGTCGGGCAGGTCGATCACCAGCCACACGACGAGCAGCGTCACCCAGACGAGGGCGGTGGCCACGTAGCTGATCACCATCGCGCCGAGGAACCCCCCCTCCTCGCGCTCCAGCCGAAGCCCGCAGGTGGGGCAGCGCGGCCGGATCTTGAACCAGCCTGCGAACAGGCCGCGAGATCCGCACCGGGGGCATCGGCGCAACAGACCGCGTCCGAGGGCGACGAACGCGCCGGGTTCGCCCGGCCGATGCGCGCGTCGGGATGTGCCCCCGTCGCGCCGGCCGGGTGCCGCCGCCGCGACCTCGTCGCGGGCCGAGTCGGGGTCGAGGTCGTCCCACGGGTTCGCCATCCCGACCCAGGGTACGGCCGCCGCCGGCGCGCGGGGACCGGCTTGCCGGGCTGCGGACGCCTCCGTAGCCTTGCGCCGTGCCGGTCAGCGTCGGGGAAGCGCTCTCGCTCGAGGACGTCGTCTCGGTCGCGAACGGCGCGGAGGTCGAGCTCGGACCGGCGGCCATCGGCCGGATCGGCGCGGCTCGCGAGGTCGTCGAACGAGCCGTCGGTTCGGGGGCCACGGTCTACGGGGTCACGACCGGGTTCGGGTCGCTCGCGAACGTCCGGATCGAGCCCGAGCAGGCCGACGCCCTCCAGGAGGGGATCGTGCGATCGCACGCGACCGCCGTCGGGGATCCCCTGTCTCGCGAGGAGACCCGAGCGATGCTGTTGCTGCGCGCGCACGTCCTGGCGCTCGGCCATTCCGGGGTCCGGGCCGAGATCGTCGAACGGATGGTGGAGATGCTGAACGGCGACCTGATCCCCGTCGTACCGCAGCAGGGGTCGCTGGGCGCCTCGGGCGATCTCGCCCCGCTCGCGAACCTCGCGCTTCCGCTGCTCGGTCGCGGTGAGGTGCTCGTGCACGGCGTCGCGACCGCGGCCGACGAAGCGCTGCGTGCCGCGGGCCTCGAGCCGATCGCCCTGCAAGCGAAGGAGGGTCTCGCGCTCGTGAACGGGACCCAGGGCATGCTCGCGGTCGGCATCATGGCGGCCGACCGGATCGAGCGGCTCGCGAGGACCGCGGACGTCACGGCCGCCATGAGCGTCGAGGGTGCACTCGGCTCGGACCGGGTGTTCGACGAGCGACTCGCGGCGCTTCGGCCGCACCCCGGCGTGACCGCCTCCGCCTCGAACCTCCGCCGCCTGCTGTCCGGGAGCGCGATCGTCGCCTCGCATCGAGACAGCACGCACCTCGTGCAGGACGCGTACTCGCTGCGGTGTTCACCGCAGGTGCACGGCGCGACCCGGGAGGTCCTGCGCTTCGCGCGCGAGGTCCTGCGCACCGAGGCGAACGCCGTCTCCGACAACCCGATCGTCCTTCCCGAGGACGGCGAGGTGCTCTCCGGCGGCAACTTCCACGGGCAACCGGTGGCCGCGGCGCTCGATGCGCTCGCGGCGGCCACCGTCCCACTCGCGAGCATCGCCGAGCGCCGCCTCTACCGTCTGCTCGATCCCGTGCGCAACAACGGTCTCCCGGCATTCCTCGTCGCCGAGAGCGGACTGAACTCCGGCTTCATGCTCGTCCAGTACACGGCCGCGTCGCTCGTGTCCGAGTGCAAGACGCTCGCGCACCCGGCCTCGGTCGACTCGATCGGTTCGTCGGCCGGGCAGGAGGACCACGTGAGCATGGGGATGACCTCGGCGCGGCACGCGCGCGAGGTCGTCGGCAACGCCGAGCTCGTGGTCGCGCTCGAGGCGCTCGTCGCCGCCCAGGCGATCGATCTGCGATCGCCGATCGAACCCGCCGCCGGGACGCGCGGAGCCCACGACGCGATCCGCGAGCGGGTGGCGTTCCTCGACGCGGACCGAGAACTCGGTGCGGACATCGGCGCGGTCACCGAGCTCGTCCGGTCGGGTGCGCTGCTCGAGGCCGCGGAGTCGGCGGTCGGACCCCTCGACTGAAGAGGGCTCCTACGCTGTCGGCTCCACGGTTACCGACGGCATCGGCTGCGGGTCCTTCGTGGGGCCACCTCTCTCTACCGGGACTTGACGGCCCTCTCTATAGGTGCGATTGTATCGCTACAATGCTACAAACAGCTCGGAGGAGCCAGTGCTAGGCCGGACGGAACTGCTCGCGCTCGGCGTGCTGGCGGTGATCTTGGCGATGGGGCTCGCCCGGCGAAACGGAGCCGACACCACCGAACTCAAGCGATGGGTCGAGGCGACAGGCATCGAGCTCACCACTGACACGACCCTCGTCGTACGGCGCTACCTCCTCTGGAGCCGACGCGGACGCAGGATCGGCGCGGTCGTCGGCTTCCTGTCGCCGTGGCTCTACTCGGTCGTCTCGGGTCGCACGATCGATGAGGGTGCGTGGGCCATCCCGTTGATGCTCGTCGGGTACCTGCTCGGCGCTCTGGTTGCGGAGTTCGCCGCGCATCGAAGTCGGGAGCCCGGGTCGATCGCCCTGATGCGACCTCGAAGCCTCGTCGACTACCTCTCTCGCCGTCTCCTCTTGCTGCAGCGAGCCCTCGGCGCCCTCGCAGTCGCCATGATCCTCCCGTACGCGCTCCTCCAGCCGACCGCCGACATCGATCTGCCCGGCCCAGGCAGCATCGCGTCGTACGGCCTGGCCGGAGCAACGATCGCCGTCCTCGTCGAGATGATCGAGCGCCGGATCGTGGCACGACGTCAATCGCTGGCGGACATCGACGACCTGGAGATCGACGATGCGATGCGATCCACCTCGGTCCATGTGGTCGCGGGTGCCGGTATCGCGCTCCTCATCCAGTTCGCTGGGCCTCTGGTCGCCATCACCCTTGCCGCCGGGATCCCCGGGGAGGCCGGAGGGATCGTCGCCGGGGTGACGGTCGTCCTGCTGTTCCTGCTTTCCCTCGTGTGCTGGATGAACGTCGCCCACCCCACGCGCGTTCGGGTCCGTCGCGGGGTGCGGAGTGCCGCATGATCGTCCGTGTCGACGCGTCGTCGCCCGTGCCCCCGTTCGAGCAGATCCGCACGCAGATCGCGACGATGGCCGCGACGGGTGTGCTCGGTGTCGGAGCGAGACTCCCGACGATCCGCCAGCTCGCGAAGGACCTCCGCGTGGCCGGGGGAACCGTCGCGCGCGCGTACCGCGAGCTCGAGGCGGACGGGGTCATCGCCACCCGGGGCCGTCACGGGTCGTTCGTGGCCGAGATGAACGGCGGAACGCAACGGGGCGTCTCGACCGAGGCGATGGCGGACGCCGCGCAGGCGTTCGCCGTCCGAGCCCGTCAGCTGGGTGTGGACGCAGCACGTGCGCTCGAGCTCGCCAAGGAAGCGCTCGACTCGATCGGAACGGCCACCACCGCCGGTGACCCTCGCCAACCACAGGGATGACCCCGCTATTCGTCACGGCCGGTCGCGACCGACTCGGGCGACCTCAGTGGTAGACCACGACGGGCGTGCCGTAGTCCGCGAGCGCGAAGACCCACTGCGCGTTCCAGTACGGGATCCGGACGCACCCGTGGCTCGCGGCATAGGTCGGCACCTCGGTCCAGCCGTGCAGCGCGCGGAGGCCGTCGAAGTAGCTCGGGTAGTAGAGGCGGTTCGGTGAGTACCCGGCGAGCTTGCGGTGCACCCGGAAGCTCCCGTCCCTGGTCGCCCCGCCCGCGCCGGTCGAGACGTGCAGCACGTTCGTGATCTCGCCGTCCTCCACCGTGTAGAGGACCTGGCGCGTCTGATCGACCTCGAAGTGGAAGCCGTTCCAGTCGCGCCGAGGATGCGGGGTGCGGGGTGCGCGCCATGCGCCGCCACGTCGCCTCGCGGACGACGAACACGCGCTCCATGCCCTGCACCTTGTGGAACGCGACGACCGCGTCGCCGGTCCGGAAGTCGAAGGTTCGATCCCTCGCGTCCGCGAGCCGGTAGTGGAGCTCGACCAGTCGCCGCTCGAGCAGGCCGACGAACACGCCGCGATCGCCGGCGGACAACGTCGGCAGCGGCGTCATGTCGGCGTCGGTCCTCGCCTGGGCGCGTACCAGGTCCCCGGTCGCGAACGACGCCACCGCCCGATGGGTGCCGGCGCGATCGATCGGGAACGTCGCCCGGAACACCCCGTCCGCGCGGACCACGACGGTTCGGCGCGCCACCGTTCGCCCGCCCCTGGTCAGGGTGACCTTCACGCGCTCTCCCGGCCGGGCGGGTGCGACCGTGCCCCGAACGACCACGACGTCGAAGAGCCGAACCGGCGACATCCGCACCGTCAGCCGGGCGCGCACCCGCACGGTGACCGCCTCGCTCGTCGCGTCCCCCAACCGCGCGCGATAGCGGTCGGTCCCGTCCGGCGAGATCGTCGCCCCGAACGTGCCGTCGGCGTTCATCGCGTCGCTCGCGACGACCGTGCCCGCCGCGTCCACGATCTCCACGTTCGCGCCGGCCAGGGCGGCCGACGACGTGCCCGAAAGCGTCACCCGCTCGCCGAAGTCGATCCTGCCCGCCGACGCGGTGAGCGTGAGGGTGGGCGACGTCTGTGCCGCCGCGGGGGTCGGAAGCAGGAAGGCCGCGACGAGCGCGAGGACCAACACGGGGATCCTCCTCATCGTTCCGCGACCCTCCTCCCGTCCACGAACGTACGCCGGACCGGGTTGTGTCCGGGCCGGTACGGCACCTGCCGGAAGGCATCGCCCTCGACGACGACGAGGTCGGCGGGCCTGCCCGGGGCCAGGGTACCGCGCTCGTGGAGTCCGAGTGCGCGGGCGGCGTTCGCCGTCGCGCCTCGCAGCGCCTCGAGGGGCGAGAGCCCGTAGAGCGAGCAGGCCGTCGCGATCACCTCGGGCATCGAGACCACGGGCGAGGTGCCCGGGTTGCAGTCGCTCGCGATCGCGACCACCGCGCCGGCGTCGAGCAGCGCGCGCGCGTCGGGCGGGGACGAGCGCAGGAACAAGGTCGAGGTCGGCAGGAGCACGGCGACGGTCTCGGGTGCGGCGCCGAGCGCGGCGGCACCGTCCGCTGAGACGTGGTTCAGGTGGTCGGCGCTCCGAGCTCCGAGCGCGACGGCGGACTCGGCCGCGCCGGAGGGACCGAGCTGGTCGGCGTGACATCGAAGCGGCAGGCCCGCCGCCGAGGCCGCCTCGGCCACCGACGCCAGATCGTCCAGCGAGAACGCGATGTCCTCGACGTAGACGTCGACGGCGTCGGCAAGGCCCTCGGCCGCGGCGGCCGGGATCAGCTCGGCGCAGGCGGCCTCGACCCATGTCGAGCGCTCCATCCCATCCGGGACCGCGTGGCAGGCGAGCAACGTCACGGTGCAGGTCTGCGGAGCCTCTTCGGCGAGCCGGCGCGCGAGACGCGCCTGTCGCAGCTCACCCTCGACGGAGAGTCCGTACCCGGTCTTCAGCTCGAGCGTCGTCGTCCCGTGCTCGGCCATCTCCCGCACGAGCGGGCGACAGAACGCCAGGACCTCGTCGTCCGACGCCTCGGCGAGCAAGTGTGCGCTCCGGTAGATCCCCCCTTCGCCGTGGAGGTCCCGGTACGACACACCGGACAGGCGCGCCTCGAACTCGTCGGCCCGCCATCCGACGAACGGCAGGTGCGTGTGACAGTCGACGAACCCCGGCGCGATCGTGCAGCCCTCGAACCATTCCGGCTCGCCGCCCGGCAGCCCCGCGGCCGGTCCCACGTAGCTGATCACGCCGTCCGTCCATGCGACGGCCGCGTCCGATGTCTCGAGCGCGGATCCCCCGTCGAGCGAGGGCGTCGCGAGGCTGGTCGCGGCGACCGCGCCGCTCGTTGCGTCGGGCATGTGGCCATCGAATCGCACGGACCGGGTGCGGCGCAAGCGCCTCCGTGCGCCGCGGGGGCCCACCCGTAGACTGCGCGGCGTGAGCGGGGCGGAGAAACTCGGCGTCCGGGAGATCCTCCGTCTCCCGGAGATCCGAGCCGCGATGCTCGGGACGTTCGTCATCATGCTCGGCTTCGGCATCCTCGCCCCGGTCCTGCCGAACTACGCGAGGAGCTTCGGCGTGGGCTACGACTCGGTCGGCCTGCTGATCTCTGCGTTCTCGTTCACGCGGCTGGTGGCCGATCCGTTCGTCGGGCGGTACATCGACCGGTACGGGGAGCGTGCGATGGCGACCCTCGGAGCCGTCTGGGTCGGGGTCTCGTCGGTCGGTGCCGCGCTCGCGCCGACGTTCCCGTTGCTCGTGATCCTGCGGGCTGCGGGCGGCGTCGGCTCCGCCCTGTTCTTCGCGGCGCTGCTCTCGTTCCTGCTGCGGACGGTGCCGACCCAACGCCAGGGGCGCGTGATGAGCGTGTACTTCGCGTCGTTCAACATCGGGTTCATCGCGGGCGGCCCGCTCGGAGGGCTCATGGCCCGGTGGTTCGGTCTGGTGAGCCCGCTCTACATCTACGCGGCGGCGTGCTTCGTCTCGGCCGTGATGTTCTGGCGGACGATCCACGATCCGGGGCGGCACGAGGACGAGGTGCGGCGCGGCGGGATCCGGCGTCTCCCGTGGAGCCGGCCCTTCATCACGGTGCTCGTCGTGAACGGCGTCTACCTGTGGATGATCGGAGCCATCTTCCAGACGCTCGTGCCCTATTCGGGACCGAGGAGCTCGGGCTCACCCTCAGCGGCGTCGGCCTCGGTCTCGCGATCGCGACCGCCACCGAGCTCGCCGTGCTCTATCCGGCGGGTCACGCGACCGACCACCGGGGACGGCGTGCCGTCCTGATCCCGGCGCTGATCGGCCTCGCGCTGTCGACCGCGGCCTTCGGGCTCACCTCGACCACGATCACGTTCATGATCGCGATGGGGGTGCTCGGCGTGGCGAGCGGCTTCGCGGGCGTCCCCCCCGCTCCGATGCTCTCCGACGTGACGCCCGCCGAGATGAAGGGCTCGGCGGTCGCGGCCTTCCGGTTCGCGGGAGACCTCGGGTTCGTCGTCGGACCCCTCATCGCCGGTTGGTCGGCGAACGCGTTCGGCTTCGGAGCCGCGTTCGCGATCAGCGCGCTTCCGGCCGTCGTCGCGCTCGGGCTCGTGCTCTCGATCCGCGAGACGATGACGAGGCTGCCGAAGACCGGCGAGGCCGCGGGCCTGTAGTCGCCGCGATGCGCGTCCAGGCCTCGGCGCTGTTCGGAGCCGAACCCGAGCGCGTGTGGGCGGCGGCGATCCGTTGGGAGGAGCAGCCGCGGTGGATGCAGGACGCCGTCTGGGTGCGCGTGGTCTCGTCCGAGCGGGAAGGTCTGGGGACCCGGATCCGCGTGAAGAACCGCGTCCTGCACGTCCCGCTGTTCGCCGAGGAGCTCGAGGTCACGAGGTGGGATCCGCCGGCACGGCTCGAGATGCGTCATCGGAGCTTCGTTCGAGGCCTCGGGACCTGGCGGCTCGAGCCGGGGCGCGACGGCACGCGCTTCACGTGGACGGAGGACCTCTTCCTGCCGGTGCCGTTCCTCGGCGAGCTCGCACTGCTGGCCTACCGTCCGTTCCTGCGGCGTCTCATGCGCCGCGGGCTCTCCCGCCTTCAGCGCCTGGTCGACGCGACGTAGGCCCGCAGGTCCGGAAGGTGGGCGCGCGCGTGCGTGAAGTCTCCACCCTCGTCGGAGCCGAGCAGGGATCCGATCCGCTCGGCGACCGTGGCGACGTCCGGGTCGAACGGATAGGGCGAGTCCCACACGCCGTCCTCGGTCGCGGCGATCGCCTCGACGACCCGTGCGTGGTGCCGATCGAAGTTCGCTCGAGCCTCGTCGGGAGCGACGTCTCGGTGCTCGCGCACCTGCTGGTCGTTGAACCGGTCGCTGTCTCCGGCCTGGACCAACGTGTCCTCGACGCCCGGTCGTACGCCTCGGGCGAACTCGGTGAGCGTCGCCCTCGCCAGCTCCTCCCAGGACCCGAGGTGCAGGGCGAGGTCCTTCGCCGACCACTCGCCGCCGCCGATCGTGCCGCGTCGCGCGAACGCGTCGTCCGTCCAGCTCCCCGAGGAGGCCCGCGACCTCGGCGTGTTGCTCCTCGAGGAGACGGATCGCGTCGTCCCGGCCGATCACGTGCGCATCGTACGCGGGGTAGCATCGAGGTTCGAAGCGGGGGAGTCCGGGGAACCGGGCTGAGAGGCCGGCTGGGGCTCGGGCCGTCGCGGAACACCGGCGCACCGACCCGCCGCCGGCGACCCTTCGAACCTGATCCGGTTCACGCCGGCGGAGGGAGCACATGGCCAGCGTCGCCCAGCGCCTCGAACGGCTCTTCGATCGGGAGGCGCCCGCGTGGGGCATCCGCCCGGTCCCACCCGAGCTCCGACGGCTGCGGGGTCTCGACCTCGGCGTGTTGTGGTTCGACCTGTCGGTCGGGCTCCTCGTGCTCGTGACGGGCGCGCTGCTCGTCCCGGCGCTCGGCCTCGGCATGGCGCTGCTCGCGATCGTGGTCGGCACCGCCCTCGGGTGCATCCCGCTCGCGCTCGTCGCCCGCGCGGGACAGCGCGAGGGCGTCCCGACGATGGTGCTGTTCCGGCCGGTCCTCGGCGCGCGAGGTTCGTACGTCCCCTCCGCGCTGAACGTGGTGCAGCTCGTCGGGTGGACCGCCGTCGAGTTCTGGGTGATGGGCGAGGTCGCCAACGTCGCCTCTCGGCGGTTGTTCGGGTTCGAGTCGCGACCGTTCTGGCTCGCGGTCGTCGCCGTCGTGTGCACGGCGCTCGCGATGGGTGGGCCGGTGCTCGTCGTGCGCCGGTGGCTCGAGCGCTTCGGCATCTGGGTCCTCCTCGGTACCGCGGCGTGGATCACGTTCGAGGTGCTCCGCGCCGGCGACGGCCTCGGCGAGATCTGGGGCGCGCCCGGACAGGGCGGGCTGCCCTTCTGGCTCGCCGTCGACCTCGTCATCGTGATGCCGGTCTCGTGGCTGCCGCTCGCGGCCGACTACAGCCGGTTCGCGCGATCCCGGCGCGCGCGCCGGGCTCGGCACGTACGCCGGCTACGCGGCCGGGAACGCATGGTTCTACGCCCTCGGCGCGCTCCTGGTCCTGTCCGCGGGGGCGAGCGCGGACGTCGCCGGCATCGGCACCGGGATCGTCGCGGTCGCCGGCGGCGGCATCGTGCTCCTGGCCCTGCTGGTCGGCGAGAGCGACAACGCGTTCGCCGACATCTATTCGGCCGCGGTGTCGACCCAGAACGTCGCGCCGCAGGTGCCGCAACGCGCCCTCGCCGCCGGGGTCGGCCTGGTGGGGTTCGTCGTGGCGCTCGGGTTCAGCATCGAGCGCTACGAGGTCTTCCTGTTCCTGATCGGCTCGGTCTTCGTGCCGCTGGCTGCCGTGCTCCTCGCCGACTACCACCTGCGCTCGGGGGGACGCTACGGCGAGCGGACGCTGTTCGAGCCGGACGGCGTCCGGTGGCTCGCGTTCGTGCCGTGGCTCGCCGGGTTCCTCGTCTTCCACTGGAGCGTCCCGACCGGGCCGCAGGGATGGGTGGACGCCGTCCGGGGGGTCTTCGAGGGGCTCGGGCTCCCGTTCCCGCTGCTCGGCTCCCGACTGGGCGCGAGCATCCCGAGCTTCGCGGTGGCCTTCGCGCTGACGTTGCTGCTCCCGAGACGCCCCGCTACTCGGTGATCGCGCGCCGGACCGGCGGCGGCGCGGCGACCACGAGCACCACGGCCGGGTCTCCCGTCGCGTTCGTCACCGTGAGCTCGGACCCGGCCGGCACGACGGAGGTCTCCCACTGCTCGAGCCGCTTGCGGCCGCGGTCCACCTGCACGACGACCCTCCCGGTCACGATGAGCACGAGCGCGTCCGAGTCCGGGTCCGAGATCGGGCCGACGATCTGGTTGCGATCCAGGCACACCACCTCGGACCACAGGTGCGCCGACTCGAACAGCGTCTCGTGGCGCGGCGCCTCTTCGTCGAACCGGACGAGGTCGCGCAGGTCCCTCGCGTGCATGGCTCGCCAGCCTACCCGCGAACGGAACCGCGACCGGCCGGCGATCGTCCGGCGGAACCGGGCGATCCGCCGCCGGTAGACTGCGATCTCCCGGAGATACAAGGAGCCGACCGTGCCGACCTTCGCACCTTCGACCGAACGGCCGACGGACGTGGCCGTCGACGTGCTCGTCCTCCCCGTCTTCGAGGGCCCGGAGCCCGGCCCCGGCGTGAGCGACGTCAAGGGGCTCGACCTGATGGCGTTGTACGGAGCCTCGGGTGCCAGCGGCAAGGCGGGCGAGCTCCTCCTGGTTCCGAACACCGGCGTGAAGGGCCTCGCGGCGACCTCGGTCCTGCTGGTGGGGATCGGCAAGCGTGCGGAGGCGGACGCCGACACCTGCAGGCGCGCGATCGGACGCGTCGCCGGTCAGCTCGCCAAGCGCAAGAGCGTCGCGACCACGCTCCCGCAGGTCGCGAAGGATGTCGTCCGTGCGACCCAGGCGACGGTCGAGGGGGTGCTCCTCGGCTCCTACCGCTTCGGGCGATACAAGTCGAACGACGACGGCGCCGCACGCAAGCTCGCGAAGGTGACGATCCTGGCCCGCGCCAAGCCCGACGCGAAGGCCCTCAAGGACGCCATGAAGCAGGGGCAGGTCATCGCCGAGTCGCAGGCCTGGGCCCGCGACCTGGTGAACACCCCCGCACTGGATCTCCCGCCGGCCGAGCTCGCGAAGCAGGCGCAGGCGATGGCGAAGCAGGTGGGGCTGACCTCCCGGATCTGGTCCGACGCGGAGCTGAAGAAGGGCGGGTTCGGTGGCATCGTCGGCGTGGGACAGGGGAGCGTTCGCCCGCCGCGGATGATCGAGCTCCGCTACGAGGGCGGCGGATCCGGTCCGCCCATCGGACTCACGGGCAAAGGGATCGCGTTCGACTCGGGCGGCCTGTCGATCAAGGACGCCCAGGGGATGGAGTGGATGAAGTCCGACATGGGCGGCGCCGCCTCGATCCTCGCGACGATGCGCGCGGTCGCGCTCCTCAAGCCGAAGGTGAACGTCATCGCGGCGATCCCGACCGCCGAGAACATGCCGAGCGGCTCGGCGATCCGTCCCGGCGACGTCCTGCATCACCGAGGCGGCACGACCTCGGAGGTGTTGAACACCGACGCGGAGGGACGTCTGGTGCTCGCCGACGCCCTCGCCTACCTGGTCGAGAAGAAGCCGCGCGTGATCATCGACACCGCGACGCTGACCGGGGCCTGCATGGTCGCGCTCGGCACGGATCTGTGGGGCGCGATGGGCAACGACCGCCAGCTCATCTCGGACGTGCTCGAGGCGGGCGAGGCGGCGGGCGAACCCGGCTGGGAGCTCCCGATGCATGAGCCCTACCGCAGACTGATCGACTCGGACGTCGCCGACATCAAGAACATCGGGAAGCGATACGGCGGCGCGATCACCGCCGCGATGTTCCTTCGGGAGTTCGTCGGCGACACGCCGTGGGTGCACCTGGACATCGCCGGTCCCGCGTTCGCCGAACGCGCCGGCGACTACTGGCCCAAGGGCGCGACCGGCTCGCCGGTCCGGGCGCTCGTCGGCTACGTCCTGGGTCAGGCGGACGGGGCGTCGAAGCGCAAAGCGGTGAGCTCGGCCGGCTCGAGCCGCCGGCGTCGACCCGCCTAGGGTTTCGTCCCGGTGGCGAACATGACCTCGCGGAAGTCGTTCACGGGATCCGCGAACCGCTCGGCGAACACCGACCGGGCGCGCTGCTCGAAGGCCTCGTAGCCGGGTCCGCCGAGCATCGAACGCACGAGGCGCCCGGTCGCCCATGTCCCGAGGCCGTCCACGTACTCGTCGAGGCTGTACCGGAACCGGTAGGGGCGGACCTCGGTGCGGACCTGCCGGAGACCCGCCTCGAGCAGCGCCTCCTCGAGCGGCTGCCGGTGGCGGAACCGTTCGCGCCACGGGAGACGCTCGTCCATGGCCGAGTTCAGCACCTCACGCGGGATGACGGACTCGACGAGCTCGGTCCAGGTCCGCTGGAGGTCGTCGGGCGTGTCGGCCCACGCCGTCAGCGCCATCCGGCCGCCCGGTCGCAGGACCCGGAGCATCTCGTGCAGCGCCGTCGTGTACTTCGTGAAGTGGGCGATGACGAAGCTGGCGATCACGGCGTCGAACGCGCCGTCGCGGAACGGCAGGTCGATCGCCTGCGCCGCCGCGAGCCGCAGGTCGCCGTTCGGGTTCGAGCCCCGAGCGGCGAGCAGCATCCCGTAGGCCTCGTCGACGCCGACGACCTCGGCGCCCGCGCCCTCCGCCTCGACCGCGGCAACACCGGTGCCGGTCCCGACGTCGAGCACCCTCGCACCGGGCTGGACGCCCGCGAGCGCGACGAGGTCGCGCGCGGGTTCGGCCAGTCTGGACGCATGGACCCTCGCGTAGGTCTGCGCGACCGAGTCGTAGGAACGCCAGTCCATCGGGCCCCAGGGTACCGGCAGCACGTGCGTCCGGAGGACACGGGCCGCGCGGAAGGCGCGGGTAGGCTTGCGCGCGTGGTGAGCCCGTGAGCGGCCCGGCCGGCGTGACGGCGCTCGTCCTGGCCGAGACGGTTGCGGGAGGACTCGTGCTGTTGTTCCTGACGCCGCTGTGGGACGAGGTGAAGCGCGGGTTCTTCACGCTCACCGGGTCGATCCTGTTCGCGCTCTCCCTGGCGGCATGGGGATCCGCGGCGGCGGCGCTCGTCCCGGGCAGCGATGCCGGCCGCTGGTCGGTGCGGACGTCGGCGGCCCTCGCTCTCGTGAACCTGGTCTGGGTCGGGCTGCTGTTCGCGAAACGCCACGCAGCGGCCCGGGTGGTCGGCGTCGCATCGGTGCCGGTCGCCGTCGCGGTGCTCGCCGCGATGGCCGGGACGGCGGAGGGCTCGTGGATCGTCGCGTTCCTGCAGCTGCTGGGGGGCGCGGCGTTCCTCGGCGCCGTGATCTCCGGCCTGCTGCTCGGGCACTGGTACCTCACGGACCGCGGCCTCACGCGGCGGCCGATCAACCGCACGACGAACCTGCTGTTCGCCGGCGTCGTGCTCGAGGCCGCCGCGTTGCTGATCGGGGGGTTCGGTCCGACGGACGCTTCGTCGGAGTTCAACCCGCTGCTCACCTCCGCCGGTCTCGCCTCGTGGATCGCGCTCGGGATGGTCGGAGCGACCGCGCTCATCGCCGTGATGATCCGGCTGACGCTTCGGACCGATCGCTCCTCGGCCGTCCAGGCGGCGACCGGGTTCTTCTACCTCGCCGTGATCACCGCGCTCACGGCCGAGTTCGCCGCCAAGGTCACCTTCCTGCCGTAGCCCGATGGAAGCCATCGTGATCGTCGCTGGGCTCGTCGCGGAGATGATCGCCTGGTGGCGGGTCTCGCGAGGAGGGAACGTCTGGACGCACATGACGCCGACGCTCGCGATCATGGGCGTTGCCGCGCTGCTGGCAGGGCCGCCCGAGTGGTCGCCGGACGTCTCGAGCGGCGTGGCACTCGCGGTGGGACTCGCGCTCGGCGTCGCGCTGTACGTCGCCACGCGGGTCGCGATGCTCGTCTTCACCCGCTGGTCGCTGTTCGAGCGTCACTCGGTCCAGATGTACGAACGTCAGGGCGGGCTCTCGCTCGGCCTCGCCCTCGCGCTTTCGCTGGCGCTGTCGGTGCCCGGCGAGGAGCTGTTCTGGCGAGGGCTCGTCCAGGAGGAACTGGCATCGGCGCTCGACGGGCAGATCGCGGTCGCCGCCGTCGTGGCGTGGGTGGCGTTCGTGGTGGCCAACCTGCCGAGCGCCAACCTCGCGATCGCGGCGGGAGCGGTCGTCGGGGGAGCGGTCTGGGGTGCGCTCGCGTGGTGGACGGGCGGCGTGCTCGCGCCGCTCGCGTGCCACGTCGTGTGGACCGGGCTCATGATCGCCCTCCCGGTCGTCCGCCTCGCGCCGGCCGAGCGTTCGATGAGCGACGGGCCGGCACCGCAGGTCTTGGACGTGCTGCGGCGTGGTCCCTTCTGCCACGTCGCCAGCTCGACACCACAGGGCCCGCACGTCACGCCGATGGTGTTCGCCGAGGCGGGCGGCCGTGTGTGGGTCACGACGTCGCGAGGATCGGTGAAGGCCCGGGCGTGGAGGCGCGATCCATGGGTCGCCGGGCTCGTCCGATCGAGCGCCGGGTCGGTGGCGTTCACGGGGTCGGTGCGGACGTACGACCTGCTCGACCGGGAGACGTGGGGTCGCTCGATCGCCGAGAGCCCCGCGCTCGCGCTCGCCGCGCTGCGGTTCACGCGCAAGAACGCCAAGTTCTTCGCGGGGTACGCGGTCGACGCGCATCGCGTGCCGCTCGCCTGGACGCCGCCCGGTCGGCGTGTTCGCCGAGCTCCGGCTCGAACGCGCGGTCGTGCGTCGAGGACGGCCGGCTCTCCGGTACGTGGGGAACGTGGAGCGACCGGGCCCGAGGCGCCGATCGGTTCCGGGCTGTGCGGGCAGGCGTCGGCCCGCTCGAGCGGCTGCCGGACGAGGTCCGCCGCGATCTCGGCGACGGGGGGCAGGGGGCGCTCGCCGCTCGAGGGCGACGAGGGTCTCGTCGTGCTCCCGTGCGCCTGGACCGTCGACGGCGCCGCGATCTACGCGGCGACCCGCGCGGAGGCGCTCGCGCTCGCCGGGGTCGGAGCGGAGACTCCGACGGCGCTCGGCGTCGACCGACCCGACCTCGTGGAGGGCGCGGGCGATGGCGGGTGCGATGATCCGCGGGCGAGGCGAGATCGCGGTGGGCGCGCAGCTGTCGTCCGGCGCCGGGTCGTTCGAACGGATCGCACGATCGGCCGGCGTCGAGCCGTCCGACGGGGCGGTGGTGCGCGTGCGTCCGAGCAGCCTCGTCTGGTGGCGGGGATGGACGTCCGGCACGGTGGCCGCATGACGCGGGCGGAGTTCGACGTGGTGATCGAGGCCCCGCCCGAGTCGGTGTGGGAGGTGATCTCGGACCCGCGGAACCTGCCCCACTGGGACAAGCACATCGTGCACGTGGACGGCGTCCCGCCCGACGGGTTGCGAGAGGGGATGCGCTACACGACCGAGATGCGGTTCTTCGCGTTCCGTACGAGGGTCGACGGCGAGGTGGTGGAGTGGGATCCGCCACGGGGTTCGACGATCCGCCTCATCGGGCCTCCTCGACGCGACGGTGACCTCGACGATCGAGCCGCTCAGCGCGGGACGGAGCCTCCTCGAGCACATCGTCGACTACCGCTTCCGAGGCGGACCGTTCGGCGACGCTGGCCGCGCGGAGCCTCGCGCGGGTCGGGGGCGCCCACCTGGCGCTTCGCCGGGGCACCCTCGCGCAGAAGCGCGAGATCGAGGACCGGTACCTGCGCAGGATCGGGCGGCTGACCGTTCGGATCTAGTCGTCGTCCGCGCGTCGCTCGTGCCGACGAAGGACCCGACGCTGCTCGCTTCGAGGGCCGACCGACGAAGTACCCGAGCACGAACCCGAGCCCGGCCGAGATCGCGATCACGGTCACGAGTCGCGCTTCGGAGTCGAAGAGCAGGAAGCTGACGTTCACGGGGTCGAAGTTCGCGATCGCGAAGGCGATGAGGACGATCGCGACGATGCCGATGACGACCTGCCGCGGCGTGACGCCCGACCGGGCCGGCTCGAGGGGTTCGCTTCGGCCTCCGCCCGGGTCGCGCCCGCTGCTCGAAGTCGTCGCCCTCCTTGCGCATGGCTTCCCCCCGTACCGCGGATCGTCCGTATCCTCGCATCATCATCGGCGGTGCACGCGCGGTCGGTCGTTCGTGGGGTAGCGCTCGCGGGAGCGGCGCTCGCCGTCGGGGCGTGGAGCTCGGCGGGACGCGGGCGGGAGCTCGACGCCGAGGCTGTTCCGTGCGGCGAACCGCGACCGCGGTCCCGCCGCGGACGGGTTCCATCGAGGCGTCACCGAGCTCGGCTCGATCTGGGCGTCGGTCGGGGCGGCGCGCGGTCCTCGCGGCCGCGGGCCGGCGCCGGGCCGCCGCCCGCGGCCTGTTCGCGGCGTCGCTCGCGTGGCTCGCGGGACAGGGCCTGAAGAAAGCGTTCGGCCGCCCGCGGCCGTACGACGCCGACGCCGGGCGATGCGCACCTGCGGATCGGCAAGCCGAACGGGACCTCGTGGCCGAGCAGCCACCCCGCGGTCCTGCTCACGTTCCTCACCGTCGGCGGCGAGCGACCTGGGGGCGGGCCGGTCCGCGCGGCTCGCGCTCGACGCGCTCGCCGGCGCGGTCGGCGCGTCGCGCGTCTACGTGGGCGTGCACTACCCGGCGGACGTCATCGGCGGCGTCCTCGTCGGCAGGGGCGTCGCGGCGGCGTTCGACGGCGCGGGACACCGTCGGTAACCGACCGGTTCGTCCGACCGCGGCTAGACTCGGCCCGTGCCCGGCGTCCTCGCGGAGATCGGCTGGCCCGTCCTCGACCGGATCCAGCTGTTCGGCGATCTCGCGATCAGCCCGCACGGCATCGGGATCGCGATCGGCTTCCTGTTCGGCACCTGGATCCTGCAGCACGAGGGACCCAAGCGCGGCCTGACCGTCGAGCACATCAACACGATGGTGTTCTGGGCGCTGATCGGGACGATCATCGGCGCGCGCCTGTTCTACGTGATCGGCCACTTCTCCGAGTTCGACGGCGTCGGCGAGATGCTCGCCCTGTGGAACGGGGGGCTGACGCTGCTCGGCGGGATCGCCGGCGCCGTCCTCATCAACGTCCCGCTCATGCGCAGGTACGGCTACTCGTTCTTCCAGGTGATGGACGGCGCGGTCATCGGCATCGCGTTCGGGATCGCGTTCGGCCGGATCGGCGACCTCATCATCGGCGACCACCTCGGCAAGCCGACGAGCTGGGCTCTCGCGTTCGGGTACGAGGGCGGTCAGCCGGCCGGGTTCTCCTGCGTCGCCGAGGTCTGCCGCACGCACGCTCGAGGGCGGCCAGGTCCTCACGATCGAGCGCGGCAGCGCGACGCTCACCTCGGCGACCGGCGAGCTCCTCGGGAGCGGCCTCGGCGTCCACCAGACGGCGCTGTACGACATGTTCTTCGCCACGTGCATCTTCCTCGCGCTGTACGTGCTCTCGCGGTCCGCCCCGGCGCCTGGGGATCCTCACGCTGACGTTCGGGGCCGCGTACGGCGCGGCGCGCGTGATCGAGGACTTCCTGCGAGTCGACAAGCGGATCTTCGGGATGACCGGATCACAGTGGACCGGCCTCACGGTGTCCGTGATCTGCGACCGTCACGCTGATCGTGTGGGCGATCCGCTCACGCGCGATCCGGCGCGGCCGCCCGACGATCGCGAGGCGGGCGGAAGGCGCGCTCGCAGCCTGCCCAGTGCTAGTGCGCGTGGCCGTGGTGGCCGCCGGCCGCCGCGGCGGCGCCGGGTGTGGCCATCAGCGGCAGCGGCCTGCCGACCTTCGAGCGTGTGAGCCGGGCGAGCTCCCGCGCGGCGCCGCGCAGCGCCTCGCTCGCGGCGGCATCCGGGTCGTAGACGACGATCGGCGTCCCCGCGTCGCCGCCCTGGCGGAGCGTCGGCATCAGCGGCACCTGCGCGAGCAACGGGACCCCGAGCGTCTCGGCGGCCTCGCTGCCGCCGCCCTCGCCGAAGATCAGCGTCGCGCTCGTCGCAGTGCGGGCACGCGAACCACGACATGTTCTCGATGACGCCGACCGGTCGAAGGTTCGTCCGCTCCGCCATCTTGCCGGCGCGCTCGGCGACCTTGCGAGCCGCCTCCTGCGGCGTGGTCACGACGAGCATCGACGCGCCCGGAAGGAACGACGCGAGGCTGATCGAGACGTCGCCGGTTCCCGGCGGCAGGTCGCACAGCAGGAAGTCGATCTCGCCCCAGTACACGTCGCCCAGGAACTGCTCGATCGCCTTGTGGAGCATCGGGCCGCGCCAGATCACCGGGGTCTCCTCCGGGACGAAGAACCCCATCGAGATGACCTTCACCCCGTGGGACTCGAGCGGCAGGATCATGTCGTTGAACCCGACGGGCTTGCCGCTCACCCCGAGCATCCTCGGGACGCTGAACCCCCACACGTCCGCGTCGAGGATGCCCACGCGGTGCCCCTCGGCCGCGAGGGCGCACGCGAGGTTGACCGTGACGCTCGACTTGCCGACGCCGCCCTTGCCCGATGCGACCGCGATCACCGTCGTGTCGTCGTTCGTGAAGAACGTCTTCTGCGGTTGCGGCGCCGCACCGCCGTGGCCGCCGTTCCGCCGTTGCCGCCGCGAGCGTCGCGACGAGCGACGCGCGCTGCTCCTCGCTCATCGGGGCGAGCGAGACCTCGACCCGCTCGACCCCTTCGAGCGGCGAGAGGGCGGCGGTGACGTCGTTGTTGATCCGATCCTTCAGCGGACAGCCCTCGATCGTGAGGAGCACGTACACGCGGACCAGGCCGTCGGGCTCGATCTGGATCCCCCGGAGCATGCCGAGGTCCTCGATGGGACGGCCGATCTCGGGGTCGAGGACCGATCGGAGCGCCTCGCGGACCTGCTGCTCTGTGACCACGCGGACCTCCTCGAGATTATCCTGGTCGACACGGTGCGAACCGTGCGTACTCCCATGGTACGGCCGGGGGACGGCGTCGTCGATGCCGGCCCGGACCGAGGCGCGACGATGCCGCCGCGTGAGCCCACGCCGCTCGAGATCCACAAGGCGCTCGCCGACGACACCAGGTTCCGGCTGTACCGATACCTCGGGCTCTCGGGGCGGCCGGTCGCCGTCCGCGAGCTCTCGACCCGGCTCTCGCTGCACCCGAACACGCTCCGGCCGCACCTGCGGCGTCTGGAGGAGGCGGGCCTCGTCCGGCGCGAGGTGCATCGGGCGGCGACCGTGGGCCGGCCCCAGACCCTGTACGTCGCCGTCGAGCGCGCCGACGGCGACACGCGTGACTTCCGCTTGCTGGCCGAGATCCTGGCCGGGCTCGCGACCGGCGCGAGGGCCCGCGCTCGCGCCGTCGGCCTGGCGCGGGAGTGGGGCGCAGTACCTGGCCGTCCGTGGCGGCCCGAAGCCGGGCACCCGCGCGGCCGGCCGGCTCGGCCTCGCGGTGCTGCAGGAGGCGATGGCCTCGGCGGGGTTCGATCCGCGCTTCCGGCGCGGCCCCGACGGCTCGGTCGAGGTGACCCTGCGCGACTGCCCGTTCCGCGAGCTCCTCGACGACCATCGCGAGCTCGTCTGCGCCGTGCACCGAGGGCTCGTGGAGGGCATGCTCGCGGCGCTGAGGCCCCCGCTCGAGCTGCGATCGTTCTCTCCGCTCGCCGAGCGGATCGACGTGCCGGCTCGAGGCCGGCGCTCGAGCGTCCTGACCTCGTTCGGGCTCGCACCTCAGGGCCACCGTCGCACCGGCCGATAGAGCAGACATCCGACCGCGCAGGAGCCCCGAACGTGCTCGATCCCCAGCAAGACCGGCCGCCCGAACGCGAGATCCGCCTGGCGGACCTCGACGCCGGCAACGTCACGGGCATCGTCGGCGAGTTCAACGGATGGCTCGCCGAGCTCCTGCAGCGCAAGGGGTCCGACCTGCACGTGAAGGTCGGGGTCGCCGCCGAAGTTCCGCGAGGCCGGGCGCGCTCGTCCCGCTGGACCGCACGCCGCTCACGCACTTCGAGACCGAGGCGATCGGGAACGCGATCGTGCCGAGCGATCGGATGGAACGGCTGCGGACGCACCGGCGAGGTGGACTTCGCGTACTCCCTCGCCGGCGTCGGGCGGTTCCGGGCCAACGTCTTCCGCCAGCGGGGGTCGATCTCCGCGGTCCTGCGCAAGCTCCGGTTCGGCGGCCCGTCGTTCGAGGACATGGGGCTCCCGGACGTGGTCCGCCGGCTGGCGGAGGAGGCCCGCGGCCTCGTGCTCGTCACCGGCCCGACGGGCTCCGGCAAGACCACGACCCTGGCGGCGATGATCGAGCACGTGAACCACACGACGCCAGTGCCACATCGTCACGATCGAGGACCCGATCGAGGTGCTGTTCCGAGACGACGTCGCATCGATCAACCAGCGCGAGGTGGGCAACGACACCGAGACTTCCTCGCGGCGCTCCGGGCGGCCCTCCGCCAGGACCCCGACGTGATCCTGATCGGCGAGATGCGCGACACCGGAGACCGTGCGCGCCGCCCTGCAGGCGGCGGAGACCGGACACCTCGTGCTGTCGACGCTGCACACGCTCGAACGCCACCGAGACCGTGAACCGCATCGTCGACTTCTTCCCGCCGACCAGCAGGGCCAGATCCGGCTCACGCTCGCCGGGGCGCTGCGCGGGATCGTGTGCCAGCGGCTCGTCCCGACGCCGGACGGGGCCGTGATCCCGACCACGAGATCCTGGTGAACAACGGCCGCATCGCCGAGCGGATCGCCGACGCGGACAAGACGGCCGAGATCCACGACGTGATCGCCGAGGGCGAGTACTACGGGATGTGCACGTTCGACCAGAGCCTGCTCGGGCTCGTCCGGGGGGCAGGGTCACGGTCGACGCCGCGCTCGCGGCCTCATCGAACCCCCACGACTTCACGCTGCAGCTCCAGCAGGCCCGGATCCCGCTCCCGGGCGATCGGCCTGACGCCGGACCCGAGCCGCTGGAGCCGCGCGCGGGCGCGGTTAGGCCGCGGTCCGCCCGCCTCGCCTGGCGAGCGCCGCGATCCGATCCCGAGCGCGAGGCCGATCGCGCCGCCCACGACCCATCCGATCGCGATCGGGGCGCCGCCGGCCTCCTTGGTGACCGTGCGGACCTCGACGACCGGGGACGCCGCGGCCGGCTGCTGGAACGCCGCGACCGACACGGCCTCGCCGTTCCCCGCGCCGCTGCCGGAGCCGACGACGATCGCACCGGTCATCCCCGGGTGGTAGGAGCAGGCGTAGGGGTACACGCCCGCCTCGTCGAACGTGGCGCGTGAACGCGTCGTTCAGGTTCATGTCCTCGAAGTTGCCCCACGCGTTCCCACCGACGTTGTGGGTGACCTCGTCGAGGTTCACGAACGTGACGCTGTCGCCGGGATCGACCTGCAAGATCGACGGCGCGAAGCACGCGTCCTTGATCTCGACCGTGTCTCCCTCGCCCTGCGTCGCGCCCGTGTGACAGCCGCCGCCGGCGAGCGCCGCGGACGCCGGGAGGACCAGGGCCACGAGGAACGTCGCGGCCAGAGCGGTTCCGATCCGACGGGCCATGAAGCCCTCCTTCCCTCGAACCTGCGTTGACGCGTCTACACCGCTCGGGAACGTCCGGTTCCCTCCGCTCAGCGGACCGACTCGGCCACCGCGATCGCGGCCCCGCGGCCGAGCGAGGTCTCCAGCCGGTACGCGATGTCGCCCACCTGCCAGATCAGGACGTTGCCGGTGACCGAGAACGTCTCGGCGCCTCGTTCGGTCTCGAACACGATCTCGTGCGGGACCGGTGATCCAGTACGCGCGGCCGCCGTTCACCCGGACCTCCTCGACGTTCTCGAAGCGCTCCACGGTCTTCACGACCTGCTCGTCGTCGCCCTGGAAGGACATGAGGAGCTGCCCCCAGTCGGTCCCGGAGATCCTCGGGTACCGCTCGATCGGGCCGCCACGCGAAGACGAGGCCGGGATCCCCGAACGGGCTGTCGACGACGTAGATCTCGTCGGGGGCCGGCCCGGCAGGCAACGGCGGGTCGAACCCGGCGACTGGCCACGGCCTCCGCCGCAGGGAGCGGGTGCCCGAGCACGCCGGGGTCGACGGGCGGCATCGAGACCGACGGGGTCACGTCCGGCTGCACGCGGATCTCGAACGCGCCGATCGTGAGTCTGGCCGCCGCGGCGAGTCCGACGAGCGCCAGGAGCCCGATCGCGACGAGTCCGAGCGTGCGCCGACGACCCCACAGGGCCATGCGGGGGAACGCGGGCCGGGCGCGCCCCGCGCGGTCGGTCTCGAGGCGGGCGGTGACGGCGGACACGAGAGCCGGCGGTCGCGGGATAGTCGACCTCGTGGCCGAGCGAGGTCAGGACCTCGGCGAGCCGATCGTCGCTCATCGGGTGCGGCTCATCCATCGTCCGTCGTCTCCGTCGTCTCCATCTGGCTCCGCAGCCGGTCGAGCGCCCGCGAGAGCCGGGACTTGACCGTGCCCGGTCGGATCCCGAGCGCGCTCGGCGGTCTCCGCCTCCGAGAGCTCGAGCAGGTACCGGTAGGCCACGACGAGCCGGTCGCGGCTCGGGGAGCCGCTCCAGCCCGGCGAGCAGGGCCTGCCGCGCCTCCAGCCCCAGCACCGCGGCCTCGGGGGACGGGGCCGCGCCCCCCGAGCCGGGGTCGTCCGCGAGGCGCAGCGTCAGCCGTTCCCGCCGGCCCGCCGAACGTCGTCGGTTCTTCGCCTCGTTCGAAACGATCCGAAGGATCCACGGCCGGAACGCCTCTCCTTTCCGGAACCGGGCGAGCGCGTAGAACGCCTTCACGAACGCGTCCTGCGCTGCGTCCTCCGCATCCGCCGAGCTCCGGGTGATGAGCCACGCCGTTCGGAACGCCACCTCCCGGTACCGCTCCACGAGCTCGCCGTAGGCGTGGACGTCGCCGTCCCTCGCCCGGCGGGCGAGCTCGACGTCCTCCAGTGGACGGCCCTCCACTCGGTCGGTCACCCCGCTCTACACCGGTGCAAGGCGATCGGTTCCGAGGGGGAGGTCGCTACGCGGCCCCGTCTCCCGAGCGGCCGTTGCCGAACGTTCGCTCCGCGTAGTCCGTGATCCCGGAGAGCAGCTGCGTGAACTCCATCGGGATCACGAACTTCGTCGATGGCGAGGCGCCGATCTGCTTCAGCGCGTCGAGGTACTGCAGGCTCATCGTCTTCCCGTCGACGGCCTGCGCCGACTCGTAGATCTTCGTGAGCGCGAGCGCGAACCCCTCCGCTCGAAGGATCGCGGCCTGCCGGTCGCCCTCCGCGTTCAGGATCGCCGACTGCTTGTTGCCCTCGGCGACGGTGATCGCGGCCTGCTTGGCCCCGTCGGCCTCGGTGACGACCGCGCGGCGCGTGCGCTCGGCGGACATCTGCCGGGTCATCGCGTCCAGCACCTGGGGCGGGGGGATCACCTCGCGGATCTCGACGTTCGTGACCTTCGTGCCCCACCGTTCGGTCACCTCGTCGAGCTTCGTGCGCAGGATCTCGTTCATCTGCTCGCGCCGAGCGAGCACCTCATCCAGCGCCATGTCGCCGACGACCGATCGGAGGGTGGTCGAGGCGATGTTCTGAGCCGCCCCCGCGAAGTTCGCCACCTCGATCACCGACATCGCGGCGTCGACGACGCGATAGAAGACGATGAAGTCGATCGAGATCGTCGCGTTGTCCTCCGTGATCGCGGTCTGGTGCGGGATCTCCAGGTAGAGCTCGCGGAGGTCGACCATGACGCCCTTGTCGACGAAGGGGATCAGGAAGACGAGCCCGGGTCCTTTCGCACCGATCGACCGACCGAGCCGGAACACCATCAAGCGTTGGTACTCGCGAACGATCCGCAGCGCCTGGGGCAGGATCAGGACCAGCAGCAGCAACACCACGCCGACGCCGATCGCCAACGGGATCCAGTCCACGGTCTCTCCTCCTATCCGCTCGTCATCGACTCGGCTCTTCCGCGGCCGCCGTCGCCGGCTCTTCCGCGGGTTCGACCTTCAGCTTCAGCCCGTCCAACCCCACGACCCGGACCCGGTCGCCCGTCCGAGGCGTCCCCCGAACGGCCTCGGCCGTCCATTCCTCCGCGGCGACCTGGACGACGCCGGTCGGTGCCAGGTCGCGCACGACGACCCCCTCACGCCCGACGAGCTGCTCGTCGCGCGTGATCACCTTGCGATGGCGCAGGCGCAGCGCCTGGCGGGCGACGACGAGGAAGAAGAAGGCCGCGAACCCCGCGACCGGCACGATCAACAGGGGTGAGACGGCGACGCCGGGGACGGACGTGTCGAACAGGAACAGCCCGCCCAGCACCACGCAGATCACGCCGGCGATCGCCGGCAGCCCCACCCCCGGATGCAGCAGTTCGAGGACGAAGAACACGATCGAGGCGACGAGCAGCACGACACCGATCAGCTGGACGGGCAGCGTTCCGAGCGCCACGAGCGAGGACACGAACAGGATCACCCCGAGCGTGCCCGCGATCCCGCCCGGCACGAAGAACTCGAGCACGATGAGCGCCAGCCCGAGCCAGAAGAACAGGAACGCCAGGTTCGGGTCGAGCAGGGCATGCAGGACGCCGGCGAAGAAGCCGAGGTCCTCCTGGCGCACCGTCGCACCGGTGAGCTCGAGCGTGACCTCCTCGCCGTCCGCGAGCTCGACGACGGTGCCGTTCACCTCCTGCAGCAGCGTCGGGACGTCGGTCGCGATGAGGTCGATCACGCCGAGCTCGAGCGCCTGCTCCGCGGAGATGCTCTCGGCTTCGCGGACCGCCGACTCCGCCCACTCGGCGTTGCGTCCGCGCGCCTCGGCGATGCTCACGATGTACTCGGCGGCGTCGTTCACGGCCTTCTCCGACGCGACGGCCCCGGACAGACCGACCGGCTGTGCGGCCCCGACGTTGGTGGCCGGCGCCATCGCGGCGATGTTCGTCGACAGGAGGATGAACGTCCCGGCGGAGGCGGCCCGAGCGCCCTGCGGCGACACGTAACCGATCACCGGCACCTCGGCGTTCAGGATCGCCTGGGTGATCTGTCGCATCGACGAGTCGAGCCCGCCCGGCGTGTCGAGCGTCAGGAGCACCGCCGCGGCGCCCTCGTCCTGCGCCTGGGCGATCCCGCTCTCCACGTGATCCGCGATGAACGGATCGACCACTCCGTCGATCCGAAGCTCGATCACGACCGGGCTCGCGGACTGCGCGAGGGCACCGGACGCCGACGTCGCCAACCCGGAGACCGCGAGGGCGGCGAGGGCGAGGCCACGTCGAGGGTTCACCAGGTCACCGAGACCATCATCGCACCGGCGTGGATGGATGGCGCGTACGCTGGGCCTCGTGCGACGCGGGGTCGCGCTCGGGTGCTTCGTCGCGGTCCTGGTGGCCGCCGCCCCGGCGCCGGCCGGTGCCGGCGAGCCGTTCGTGGGGTCGGTCTCGCGGATCGATCGCGAGACCAGGGACCTGATGACCGGGTCGTCGTGGCGCCCGGGATGCCCCGTCCCGCTGCGGAACCTCCGCATCGTGCGGCTCACGTACGTGGGGTTCAACGGCGAGACGCAGCGCGGCCGGCTGGTCGTGCATCGAGGATGGGCCGACGAGATCCTCGAGGTCTTCCGGAACCTGTTCGAGCGCGGGTTCCACGTCCACCGGGTTCGCGCTCGTCGACCGCTACGGTGCGGACGACCGCGAGTCGATGCGCCACGACAACACGTCGGCGTTCAACTGTCGCTACGTGGCCGGGACGACCACCTGGTCGCAACACGCCTACGGACGCGCCGTCGACATCAACCCCGTCGAGAACCCGTACGTCGACGGCGATCGGGTCTCGCCGCGGAGGGGCCGCAGCTACCTCGACCGCTCCGACGTCCGCCCGGGGATGGTGGTGGACCGTGACCCGGTCTGGCGTGCCTTCCACCGTGTCGGCTGGGAGTGGGGAGGGAACTGGTCGTCCGTCAAGGACTACCAGCACTTCTCCTCGAACGGTCACTGACCAGGGCGCGGGCGGGTCGGCTCGAGCGCCTACTGCAACAAGATGAACCTCGCGCGCGGAGGCACCCGAATGAGGTCGAGCGTGGCATCATGTCGATGACGTCCCGCCAAACTAGGCGCGGCGCGATGGTCGTATACCGGGAAGGAGACCGGGTGGGCACTCGGCCCGACGGACCGCTCCTCGCCCGCGAGGAGCAACAACTCGTGGAGGGGCTCCTTGCCGGCAACGAAGAAGCCGTTCGCGCGCTCTACGCGCGCTATGCGCGTCCGATCTTCACGTTGGGCCTGCGGCTGCTCGGGAGCTCGGAGGCGGCGGAGGAGTTGACCCAGGACGTCTTCCTCGCGGCATGGCGCAAGGCCGCTCGGTTCGACCCCTCCCGCGGTCGCCTGTCGACGTGGCTCATGACGATCGCGCACAACCTCGCGGTCGACCGGCTGCGACGGGAGACGGGCGTGACGCGCCCGCACCTCGTGCTCGTCGACGAGGTGCCGGAGATCGGCGGCGTCGACGAGGAAGAGCCACTGATCGAACGCGATGCCGCGATCCGGGCCCTCGAGTCCCTCTCGGACGCGGAGAAGCGATTGCTCGGCCGCGCGTACTTCGGCGGGCTCACCGCCCGCGAGATCGCCGAGGCGGACGGGATCCCGCTCGGAACGGTGAAGACACGGCTGCGCACCGCGCTCATCAAGGTCCGCCGCGCGAACCAGGACAAGGAACGGCCGTGACCTGCCTCGACGTTCGAGAGCTCCTGCCGGAGCTCGCGGTCGGGGTGCTGTCCGTCGACGATCGCGCGAGGGTCGAGCGTCATCTGCACTGGTGCGCCGGATGCCGCAAGGAGGCCTCGGACCTCGGACAGGCGGCGGCGACGTTCGGGTTCACCCTCGAGCCGGCTCCGGTCCCGCAGGGCCTCGGCGAGCGGGTCGTCGCCCGGGTGCGCCGGTCGGCGGGTGCGCCGGGAACCCCCAGGCGCGCCCGGACCGCCGCGGCTGCGATCGTGGCCGCGATGATCGCCGTCGCGAGCCTCGGGTGGGGCGCGGTCATGGCGGGTCGCGCGGACCGGTTCGCCGAGCGCGCGGCCCTGGCGGAGCGCACCCAGGCGGAGGCGCTCGAACGGTTCCAGCGGACGATCGCGCAGCTCTTCCCCGGTCAGACCGTCTCCGAGAGCAACATGCATCTGGCGCCGCTCTCGCCGGTCGCCACCGGGACCGGCGGCGGGTTCGCCCTGCAGCTCGTCTCGCCCCGGCTCCTGGACTTCTCGATGGTGATCGTGAACGGACTCGATCCCGCCGCGACTCAGCGTCTCCCGTACCGGGTCCGGCTCGTGAACACCCGCACGGGCAAGGAGCTGCGCGCGGGTCGGATCGTTGAGCTGGACGCGGACGGCGGCGCCGAGGTGTTCTACCAGTTCAAGCGCGCCGATCTGTCGGGCTTCAGCGACGTGGTGGTCGTCGACGCGGCCGGCGACGTCGTGCTGTCGGGGACCGTCGACCAGTCGGCCTAGTCGACCCCCTCACGTCCGCTCGGAAAGTGCCTCGGCCAGGAACGCGAGCGAACGCGGGTACCGGTACCCGATCGACATGTGACCGGCGTCGAACAGCTCGAGCGTGTGCTCGACGCCGATCGTCTCGAGCTGCTTCGACACCGCGACCGCGCCGTTGTCCAGGTACCACTCGTCCCTCGTGCCCCCGTCGAGCCAGATCCCCCGCATCGAGCGCAGCTCGTCCACGTGCCGTGGAACCATCCGGACCGGGTCGAGGGCGAGCCACCGCTGCCACACCTCGTCGATGAGCATGCCCGTCGCGACGTCGAACGGCAGCCGAACCGTCCCGTCCTCGTCCGCCGAGTAGCAGGCCGCCATGCACCAGTCGTTCAAGAGCGTGCCGTCGTCCTTCTTCGACATCGCGGGCCGCGAACGGAAGTCTTCCCAGAACCGCTCGTACGACCCGCCGTAGTGCTCGCGGAGCGCGCGGACGGTCTCGCGGAACTCCGGGAGGTAGCATGCCTCGAACAGCGCGTCGCCGGCATGCGACGCCAGCGCCGAGAACACGTCCGGTCGCAGCATCGGCGTGACGAGCGCGCCGTACCCGCCGCTCGATTTGCCCTGGATCCCACGATGCTCGCGATCGGGGAACGTCCGGTACCGCTCGTCGACGAACGCCACGACCTCGTCGCACAGGAAGTCCTGATAGCGCCCCGTGCCGGGCGAGTTCAGGAACTGGCTGCCGCCGATCGAGGTCCAGCAGTCGACGAACGCCACGAGCGCCGGCGGCGTCGAGCCCGAGGCGAACAGCTCGTCGACCATCTCCGGATAGTTGGCGCGGAACGGCTCGCGGTTGTGCCACATGTCGAGCTGTCCGGTGAGTCCCTGGATCACGTACACGCACGGGTATCGCCGCTCGGCATCGTCGTCGTACCCCGGCGGCGTGTAGACCCAGAGCGGCCGGACGTGCGGGTCCCCGAGCCGGTTGCCCCGCAGCGCCTCGCTGTCGATCTCGAGCTCATCCAGCCGCCCCTCGAACGTTCGGCCCCACGGTTGCATGCCTGCCTCCCTCGTTGCCTCGGATGCCCGGAAGCGAAGCCTCCTATCATGGCGGCCTCATGCCGGAGGTGTCCGAGGTCGTCGGGTTCGGTCTCGCCGGCGGGCAGGGGACGCGCGCCCGCCCGCTCACCCTCAAGGCGCCCGGCTACCTGCGCTCGAAGGCCGCGATGTCGTTCCTCGGTCGCCGGCTGATCCGGTGGGTGATCCAGATGCTATCGAGCGAGGGGATCAAGGACTACTACGTCATCGCGCACGGCAAGGAGAACCGCTACCAGATCAAGGTGTTGATCGGGTACGGCGAGGGTTTCGGCGTCGACGTGAAGTACTCGCCCGTCAAGTACGACACGCTGTCGACGGGGAGCGCCGACTCGGCGCTGCGGATGATGGACCACTGGGACGTCACGCAGACCGCGCTCGTGTTCCCGACCGACTCGGTGATCGACTTCGACCTCGCACCCATGCTCGAGGCGCACCGGGCGTCCGGTGCGATCGCCACGATCGCGGCGATGATGCGCGAGCCCGACGAGGTCGCCGAGAAGTACGGCGTCCTGATCGCGGACGAGGACGACCGCGTGCAGTTGTTCGTCGAGAAGCCGACGCTCGCCGAGATCCGTGCCCACTTCGAGCCGGCCACGGAGGACGAGTTCCGGCGCCTGCCGCTCATGACGAACGCCGGCTTCTACCTCATCGAGACGGGCCGCCTGCGCGAGCTCGCGGCCCATCCCGAGATCGCGCGGTTGCGCGAAGGGCGCCTGGACTTCGGCAAGGATCTCCTGCCGTGGCTCGTCGGCAACGGGCACCGCGTCTCCGCGTTCCCCGTGCGACGGATCGGCGACCTCGGCAACGTGCGTGACTACCTCGAGACGATGGTCGAGGTGCTCCAGGGCAGGTTCGAATCGGTGGACCGGCTGCTCGGGCCCCCGTTCGACCCCGAGCGCAACGTCTGGATCGCCCCCGAGTCGCTGTCGCTCCGCGACTCGACGAGCGGCGCGACGCTCGCGGAGAAGATCGCGGACGGGCGGGTCGAGATCGGGCCCGCGGTCCGGATCGGCCGCTTCTGCGAGATCCACCCCGGCGTGCGGATCCGGGACTCGAACCTCGACGACGACATCGAGGTACACCGCGACGCGTGGATCGAACGCTCCCAGATCCGAGACGGCGCGATCGTCGGCCCGTCCGCCCACCTCTCCGATGCTGTCGTCGGTTCGATGACCGAGATCCGGTCCGAGCCCTTCAACCAGACCTCGATCGAGCGCTGGGTGGCGCTCGGCGACGAGGTCCTCGTGTACCCGGGCGTCCACCTGGCCGACGATGTCGCCGTCTACCCCAGGCTGAAGCTCCCGTCCGGGATCCGGATCCCGCCCGGCGTCGAGGTGGCGGGGCCGGCGGACGTGTTGCGGTACCTGTAGGCGCATGCGGGTCGGCCTGGCGCTGCCGCACTACGACTACTCTCTCCCGTCCGGCGCGCCGGTGACGTTCGAGGCCCTCGCGTCGGAGGCGGTTCGTGCCGAACGCCTCGGCTTCGATTCGGTGTGGGTGTCCGATCACTTCTTCGTGTCGCTCGATCGGCTCGGCGGTGGGACGCTGCGTTACGGGTCGCTCGAACCGATGGCGACGCTCGGGGCGCTCGCGCAGATGACGTCACGGGTGCGGCTGGGGACGCTCGTCCTGTCTGCCGGCTTCCGACATCCCGCCCTGGTCGCGAAGTCGGCGTCGGCGATCGACCGGCTGTCCGCCGGCCGTCTCGACCTCGGCCTGGGAGCCGGGTGGTTCGCCGGCGAGTTCGAGGGCTTCGGGTATCCCTTCGGGTCGGTGGGCGAGCGCTTCGGGCTGCTCGAGGAGACCGTCGGGTACCTCGCGGCGCTGTTCGATGGCGAGCCGGCCTCGTTCCGGGGGGAGCGGTTCGAGATGCGGGGGCGTATAACCATCCGAGGCCCGTGCAGGAGCCGCCGCCGCTGCTCGTGGGCGGCAAGGGCGGCCCGAGGCTGCTGCGGCTCGCCGGCCGTGTCGCGGACGGATGGAACACCGTGTGGCGGTGGACGCCGGACGCGTACGCGCCTCGCGCCGCGGCCGCCCTCGAGGCGTGCGAACGTTCGGGGCGCGACCCGACGCGGTTCCGCCTCTCGCTCGGCCTGTTCACGGTCGTGGGTGAGGACGAGGCGGACGTGGTTCGCCGGTACGAGGTCATCGGGGAGCGGCTCCCGGCCCACGTGGCGGCGCCGCTGGACGCACTGCGGATCGACGGCCTCGTGGGAACGCCGGATCGGGTGCTCGAACGCCTCGAGCGGTTCGCGGGGCTGGGGGTGAGCGAGCTCATCGTGTGCCCCGCCCCGGTCTGGTTCGCGATGCCCGATCCCTCGATGCTCGACGTGTTCGCCGAGGCGGTGCTCCCGGCGGCGCACGAGCTCTAGATGGAGTTCCTCGAGGCCGCGATCGCCGTGCTCCGCGAGGAGGGCGAGCCGCTGCACTGGACGAAGATCCAGGACCTCGCGCTCCGGCGCGGCTACGTCGATCCGTTCGAGCAGCCCGAGGTGCGCAAGGGACTGCTCACGGCGCTCGCCGAGGGCGTTCGGTCGGGCGAGCTCGAGAAGCGGGGGACGGGCGTGTACGTGCTCGCTCCGGGTGGCGACCCTGGATAGGGTGGCGTCGGGATGAGCTCCACGACCCTGGCCCTCGCGGCCTCGCCCTCAGCCGTCCGGTCGAGGATCGCGTGGCGCGTGCTCCTCGCGTTCGCCGGAAGCTGGCTCGTCGCGGCCCTCGCGCAGTTCGAGATCCACCTGCCGTTCACGCCCGTCCCGATCACGGGGCAGACGCTCGGCGTCCTGCTCGTCGGCGCCTCGCTCGGCCCCGGGCTCGGGGCCGCGTCGATGCTGCTGTACCTCGCGCAGGGTGCGATCGGGCTGCCCTTCTACTCCGGTGGGGATTCCGGGACGGAGTTCCTCCGTCTGTCGGCCGTGACCGGCGGCTACCTGTGGGGGTTCGTCCTGTCGGCGGCGGTCGTTGGCGCGCTGGCTCGACGCGGCTGGGACCGCTCGATCCGGAGCTCGATCGGCGCGATGTTCCTCGGCGAGGTCGTGCTGTACGCGGTCGCGATCCCGTGGCTCATGCAGGCGGCCGGCTTCTCGCTCACGGAGGCGCTCGAGCAGGGGCTCGCCCCGTTCATCGTGGGGGACACGCTGAAGCTCCTCGCGGCCGCGGGGCTGCTCCCGCTCGCATGGCGTCTCGTCCGGAAGCGGTCGCGCTAGCGCCGGTACTCGATCGGCGAGTACTTCTCGAGCTTCTCGAAGCGGTGCTCGGCCTCGACGGTCCGGACGGTCCCCGAACGCGAGCGCATCACGATCGAGGAGGTCGTGGCGCCGTCCGGCCAGTACTTCACCCCACGCAGCAGCGATCCGTCCGTGACGCCCGTCGCCGCGAAGAAGACGTCCTGGCCGGCGACGAGGTCGTCGGTCGTGAGCACCCGGTCGATGTCGAAGCCGGCGTCGAGCAACCGCCGCCGCTCGTCGTCGTTGCGTGGATACAGGCGTCCCTGCATCGCGCCGCCCACGCACTTCAGCGCGGCCGCCGCCACCACACCCTCGGGCGTGCCGCCGATCCCGAGCAGCAGGTCGAGGCCCGACCGGCGGGTCGTGGCCGCCGAGATCGCGCCGGCGACGTCCCCGTCGGTGATCAGGTACACGCGCGCGCCGGCCTCGCGCACGCGCTGGATCATCTCCGCATGGCGATCGCGGTCCAGGATCACCACGCCGATCTCCTCGGGGCGCACGCCCTTGGCCTTGGCGACGAGACGAACGTTCTCCTCCGGCGGCGCCGTCACGTCGATCGCGTCGGCCGCCTCCGGGCCGGTCGCCACCTTCTCCATGTAGACGGCTGCGCCGGGGAAGAACATCGACCCGCGTTCGGCGAGCGCGATCACCGAGAGCGCGTTCGGCTGACCCATCGCGGTGAGCCTCGTGCCGTCGATCGGGTCGACCGCGACGTCGCACCCGGGGCCGTCGCCGGTGCCGACGGACTCGCCGTTGAACAGCATCGGGGCCTCGTCCTTCTCGCCCTCGCCGATCACGACGACGCCGTCCATCGCCACCGTGTCGATCATCAGGCGCATCGCGTCGACGGCCGCCTGGTCCGCCGCCGCCTTGTCGCCTCGACCGACCCAGCGACCCGCGGCGAGCGCCGCGGCCTCGGTCACCCGGACCAGCTCCTGCGCGAGGTTGCGGTCGGGGCGGTCATCCATCGTCGCGCGTCTCCTGCGGTCGGCCGTCGGGCGCCGGCGGCTGCCGGGCCACCATCCTACGTTCGGGCCCGCCGGCGAGTCGGGGGATCTGGCCACGCTCCGCGAACCACTCGAGCGTGCGCGGCAGCGTGATCTCGACCGGCGTGTACCGCAGTCCGAGCTCACGCACGGCCTTCGAGCCGTCGTATCGGTGTCCGTGGAGCAGGGTCCGGACGGCCTCGCGGCACACGGGAGGGTCGCGACGCACGAGCCGAGCGCCGGCGCCGATCGCCGTGCCGCCACCCTGGGCGAGCCACGCGGGCGCGAAGCGGACGTGCCGGCGCAGGCCCCAGATCCGCCGGAGCAGTTCCACCGCCTCCCGCGTCGTGAGCGTCGCGCCCGACACGAGGTAGCGCTCGCCGGGTGTCCCCCGCTCCGCGGCGAGGATGTGGCCCTCGGTGCAGTCCGCGATGTCCACGAGCGAGATCGTGGTGTCGACCAGGAAGGGGAGTCGTCCGTTCACGACGTCGAGCAGCAGCCGGGCGGATCCCGTCGCGCGCCCGGGGCCCTGCACCGAGGACGGGTTCACCACCACCACGTCGACGGCGAGCGACCGGGCGAGCTGGAGCACGCGCCGCTCGGCCAGGTGCTTCGATCGTTCGTACTCGGACAGGTAGCTCCCGCGGTGAGGCGTGTCCTCGCGGCCGACGGTGCCGCGTGCCTCGCCGATCGCCGAGGACGAGGAGGTGTGGACGACGCGACCCGCGCCGGCCTCGGCCGCCGCGCGGACCACGCTCGCGGACCCCTCGACGTTCGTGCGGAGCATCCCGCGAGGGTCGCGCTGGCACATCGCGTTCACGCCGGCGACGTGGAACACGGTGGAACACCCGCGCATCGCGTCGGTGAGCGTCGAGGGGTCCAGCACATCGCCCCGTACGGGACGTGCACCGAGCGACCGGGTGGTCTCGGCCGAGGGGTCCGATCGCGCGAGCGCCCGCACGTCGTGGCCGTCGGCTACGAGACGTTCGAGGATCGCCCGGCCGACGACCCCCGAGCCGCCGGTCAGGAAGACCGGTCCGTTCACGCCGTCCGGTCACCGGTGGTGATGGCGCCGCGGAACCGCACGACGTACTCGATCCCCGAGAGCACCGTGATCGCCGCGGCCGCGATCATCGCGTACTGGTCGATGTACAGGGCGCCGATCGGTTCACCGGGCCGCACGATCGCGAGGAAGATCGCGAGGAACTGCACGTTCGCCTTCGCCTTGCCCCACATAGAGGGTTGGACGAGGTCGCCTGTCGAGGCGACGGCGCCCTTCAGGCCGATGATCAGCACCTCGCGGCCGATGATGATCAGGGCGATCCACGGCGACACCCGGTCCACCACGAGCAGGCCGACGAGCGCACCGGAGACGAGCAGCTTGTCGGCCGTCGTGTCGAGGAAGTTGCCGAACACGCTCGTCTGCGCCCACCGTCGTGCGAGCAGGCCGTCGAAGAAGTCGGTGAGGGCCGCGATCGCGAACAGGACGGCGGCGACGGTGAAGGCGTCCTCGTCGTCCGGGCCCGCGAGGATCAGCGCGAGGATCACCGGGACGAGCGCGACGCGTGCCCACGTCACCACCTTCAAGAAGACGGCGGCGCGGAGGTCGGCGGCGGTCGCCACGGCTCGCGCATCGTAACAGTGGGCGTTCGCCCGCCCGTGCTCACCGCGTCGCGTCCGAACCGCGGGTCCTTGTCCGCGTCCGGGCGGGGTCGTAGCGTCGGTGTGGTGAACCCACAGGCCCGCCTGGCCGTGATCGTCGGCGCCGTCGTCGTCTTCGGGGTCGGACTGCTGCTCGGGTTCCTGATCGGCGGGACCGATGACGGCGACGAAGGCTCGCTGGCATCGCCCTCGCCGAGCCCGGAGCCGTCCGCGACCGTGGCGCCGCCGGTGGTCGTGACCCCCACGCCGGGGGAGACCCCGGCGATCTCGAGCGAGGGACAGATCCTGCAGGAGGGCGATCGGCCCGTGAACCCGGCGCCGTCGAACGCCACGTGCGCCGCGCTGATCGAGCCCGGGACGCTCGGTGGGTGCGGCGAGGTGCTCGTGGGCGGCCAGCGGGTGGTCTGGGTCGTCCAGCAGGCGACGACGCCGACCGGCGCGCCGGCGTTCACCGTTCGGGTCTCTAGCTACGTGCGGGACGCGGGCGGGTGGGTCGCGTGGCTCGAGGCGTCGGACCCGACGGGCGAGCGCTGGTCCGACGCGAACGTGCTCGCGACCGACCTCACGGGCGACGGCGTGTCCGAGCTCCTGGTCGGCTTCCGGGTGATCGACGAGGCCCAGACGCTCGAGTACGACATCGTCGGCTACTCGCAGGCCAACCTCCCGGAGGTGCTCGCGCATCCGGACCCTGCCGCCCGCGGCGCGGTGGTCGTGTCCGCGGGCGAGATCTCCGAGTACTCGGCCCAGTACCCGAACGGCGAGCCGCCGTGCTGCCCGCCCTCCTACCTGCGCGGCACGATCGCCTTCGAGGACGGGTTCTTCCGGTTCACGTCCTCGGAGACGGTGCTCCCGACGGCGGTCCCGGCCTCGCAGATCTGAGCCCGATAGGGTTCGCTCGTGGACGACCGTCCCTTCGTGACCGTCGAGGACTACGAGCCGGTCGCGCGCGAGCGGTTGCCGCGCGACGTGTACGACTACTACGCGGGCGGTGCGGGGGACGAGTGGACGCTCGCCGAGAACCGCCGGGCGTTCGAGCGGTGGGTGATCCGACCGAGGATGCTCACGGGCGCCTATCCTCCCGACCCCTCGACCGACCTGCTCGGATCTCGCATCGCGATGCCGATCCTCATCGCGCCCTGGGCGTATCAGAAGATGGCGCATCCGGACGGCGAGCTCGCGACGGCGCGTGCCGCCGCGCACGCGGGCACCATCATGGTGGTCTCGACCACGACGCAGGCCTACCTCGAGGACGTGGCGTCCGCCGCCGAGGGCCCCAAGTGGTGGCAGCTCTACATCTTCACCGACCGCGGGTTCACTGCGGAGCGGCTGAAGAGCGTGGCCGCGTCCGGCTACGCGGCGATCTGCTTCACGGTCGACTTCCCCGTCGCGGGTCTGCGTCACCGCGACACACGCAGTGGGTTCGAGATGCCGGTCGGCCTGCCGGACGACGATCTCGTGTTCGACCCGAACATCAGGTGGGACGACCTCGCGTGGATCCGTGAGCAGGCGCCGCTGCCGCTGCTCGTCAAAGGCATCATGACGGCCGAGGACGCTCGGGTCGCACTCGACCACGGCGTCGACGGCATCGTCGTCTCGAACCACGGCGCTCGTCAGCTCGACGCGGTCGCCGCGCCGCTCGCCGTCCTGCCCGAGATCGTGGACGCGGTGCAGGGACGGATCCCGGTCCTGGTCGACGGGGGGTTCCGCCGTGGCACCGACGTGTTCAAGGCCTTGGCCCTCGGCGCCTCGGCCGTGCTGGTCGGGCGGCCGACGGCCTGGGGTCTCGCGGCGGCGGGGGAGGACGGGGTGTACGACGTCCTGCGGATCCTGCGCGAGGAGCTCGAGAACGTGATGACGCTCGCGGGGACGCGGACGGTCGCGGACATCACGAGCGCCTCCGTCGCGCGCACCTGACGGCCATCGGGCCGTCTGCGAGCATGACCCGCGATGCCCGGGATCGACCTGCACACCCACTCGTCCTTCTCCGACGGGACGTTCACCCCGCCCGAGCTCGTGCGGCTGGCGTCGTCGCGCGATCTCGACGTCGTCGCCCTGACCGATCACGACACGACCGCCGGCCTCGACGAGGCGCTGGCGACGGGGGCCGAGGTCGGGGTCGAGGTCGTTCCCGGGGTCGAGCTCTCGGCCGAGTACGAGCAGACCAGCGTCCACGTTTTGTGCTACTGGATGGACATCGCAGACGAACCCCTGCAACGGGAGCTGCAGCGGCTGCACGACGAGCGGTTCCGTCGCGGGGAGCTGATGGTCGAGCGGCTCCGGGAGCTCGGTGTGCTGGTGACGTTCGAGCGCGTCCGCGAGATCGCGGCCGGCGACAACATCGTGCGGCCCCACATCGCACAGGCGATCGTCGAGACCGGCGTGGTCGGAACCGAGCAGGAGGCGTTCGACCGATACATCGCGGACGGGCGCGCGGCGCACGTCCCGAAGCACGCGCTGGATCCCGTGGCCGCGGTCGGCTTGATCCGCGGCGCCGGCGGTGTCTGCGTGCTCGCGCATCCCGGCATGTGGGGAGACGAGCGCTCGGTCCCCGAACCGTTGATCGAGGCGATGGCGGCCGCCGGGATGAGCGGGCTCGAGGTCGACCATACGGACCACACGCCACAGGATCGAGCCCACTACCGGGACCTGGCGGACCGCCTGAGCCTCGTGGCGACCGGCGGCTCGGACTGCCACGGGACGCGGTACGAACCGATCCGGCTCGGAACGTCGCTGTGTTCGCCCGCCGCGTTCGAACGGCTCCGCGCGCTCGCCGGACGCTGAGCGGCCCTCCGGCCGGTCGGCCGGCGTACGAGCCGTACCGCGTCGCCGCGTAGCATCGAGGCGTGACCGGGCAACGGATCCTCGTCGTCGGCGCCGGCTTCGCGGGGCTGTACGCGGCGATGCGGCTCCGAGGCGCGGTCGCGCTCGGCCACCGCGTGACGGTCGTCAACCCCGAGAACTTCATGCAGTACCAGCCGTTCCTGCCCGAGGTCGCCTCGGGAACGATCGACCCGCGCGCGGTCGTCGTCCCGCTCCGCCGCGTGCTCCGCCACTGCGAGGTCGTGATCGGTGAGGTCGAGCGCGTGGACCACGCATCCCGGCGCGCGTCGGTGCGGTTGCCGGACGGACGGGAGACCTCGCTCGACTACGACGTCGTCGTGCTCGCGGCCGGGTCCTGGGCGCGCGTGCTCCCGATCCCCGGGCTCGCGGAGCGTGCGGTGGGGTTCAAGACCGTTCAGGAGGCGATCTGGCTGCGCAACCGGGTGTTGTCGCGCCTGGACCTCGCCGAGGTGGCAGACGATCCGGAGCGCCGCCTCGCCGCCCTGACGTTCGTCTTCGTCGGCGGCGGCTTCGCGGGGGTCGAGGCGCTCGGCGAGCTCGAGGACCTCGCGCGCGACGCGGTGCGGAGCTACCGGGGTCTCCGGCGTCCCGAGCTTCGGTGGGTGCTCGTCGAGGCCGCGGACCAGATCCTCCCCGAGCTCGGACCGGCCCTGGCCGACTACGCGCGAGCGCGGCTGGAGGAACGCGGGATCGAGGTGCTGCTCCGGACCCGCCTCGACTCCGCGGAGGGCGGGGTGGTCCGGCTCTCGGACGGACAGGCGTTCCCGGCGGACACCCTCGTGTGGACGGCCGGCGTCAAGCCGTCACCGCTCGCGGCTGCCTCCGGGTTCCCCGTGGACGGGGACGGCCGGGTCCGGACCGACGTGTACCTCCGTGTCGAAGGTGTCGAGGACGCGTGGGCGGCCGGGGACGCGGCGGCGGTCCCCGAGGTCGGAACCGGTGGCACGATGCCCCCGACCGCGCAGCACGGGATGCGCCAAGGCACACACCTGGCAGGCAACCTCCTCGCGACGCTCGGAGGGGTGCCGTTGGAACCGTTCGACTACCGAGGCATCGGATCGGTGTGCTCGCTCGGACGGTACAAGGGCGTCGCGGCGATCTTCGGGGTCCGGTTGCGTGGGTTCCCCGCCTGGTTCGCGCATCGCTCGTACCACCTGCTCGCGATGCCGACCCTAACGCGGAAGGTGAAGATCGCCGTCGACTGGACGGTCGCGCTGCTGTTCCCGCGCGATCTCGCGCAGCTCGGCTCCCTCGAACATCCGCGCGGACCGTTCGAACGAGCCGCCGGTTCCACGCCGGCGGATCCCGGCTGAGGGCTACTGCGCGCGGTTGACCTCGGCCGCGGCGGACAACGCGGTGTGGCTGCGTTCGAGGTCGGGCAGCTCGTGGCCGGACGTGAGCTCGTGGACGGCCCAGTTCGTCAGGTCCCGGATCGAGATAATCCCGGCGAGCGCTCCCTCCTGCACGACCGGGAGGTGACGGATCTTCAAACGCGCCATGTGCTCGGCCGCCTCGGCGATGTCGGTCTTCGGCTCGACGGTGTCGAGGTCGCGCGTCATACGCTCGCCGACCGTCGTGGCCTTCGGGTCGCGCCCCTCGGCCACGACGTTCACGAGGTCGCGCTCCGTCACGATCCCGACGAGGCTCTCCTCGTCCAGGACGACGACGGACGAGATCCCGTGGTCGTGGAGCATCGTCGCGACGTGCTCGAACGTGTCGCCGGGCGAGGTCGTCTTCACATCGGTGTGCATGATGTCGCGGACCTGCATCGCCGGTACCTCCGATCGTGGGAAGCGGCGTCGGAGAGTCTATCGCCGACCCGTCCGCACCCGCCGGGCGGCGCCCCTAGTGGTCCGAGCGCCCGCTGAAGTTGAACGAGGAGATCTTGAGCGCCGGGACCCGGCTCGCCGAGAAGAAGAACTCGCTCGCGAGCTCGGTGTCCCGCCCGATCATCTCGACGTTCGACAGCGCCTCGACGATCGACTGGGTGAAGCGGAAGTTCTTCACCGGTCCGGTGACCCGCCCGTCCTCGATCAGGAAGGTGCCGTCGCGGGTCATGCCGGTGATCGTCGACTCGACCGGGTGCACGACGTTCGTGTAGTGGAACCGCGTGACCAGGAGCCCGCGGTCCGTGGCGGCGATCATCTCGTCCAGGCTCGATCCGCCCGGCTCCATGAACAGGTTGAGCGGGAAGGGACCCTCCGGGTTCGGCGGGGGCAGGGCGTGGCCGGTCGTCCGCGTGCCGGCCGACGTGGCGGTCCGCAGGTCGTAGACGCCGCCGAGGAAGACGCCGTCGCGAATCAGGTCGACCCGTGATCTCGGCACGCCCTCGAAGTCGAACGGGAGGCCGAGCGTTCCCTCCGCCGCGGCGTCGTCGTAGATCGAGACGGCCGGCGCCGCGACCTGCTGGCCCTGCTTGCCCGAGAAGCACGAGCGTCCCTCGTGCAGCGCCCGGCCGCCGAACCCCACCCAGGCGAGGAACCCGACGAGCGTCGAGACCGCCGCGGGCTCCAGCACCACCGGGTACCGGCCGGGCTCGAGGTCACCGGGCGCGCGCGAGGCGACCGCCTTGTCCGCGGCCCGCCGACCGATCGCCGCGGGGTCCACCCCGTCCACGCCGGCCGCGAACACCTCCGCGAACCCGCTGCCGCCGCCGTCGCCGCTCACCACGGTCGTCACGGACGCCTGCGAGGACGGTGCCCAGCAGAACTGACCGTTCGAGTTCGCGATCGCGACCTCGCTCGCCAGGGTCTCGAACGCCCCGGCGGCCGTGAAGCCCTCCGGGCACTGCCCGACCAGCTCGGCGACGCCCTCCGCCCGCGCATCGGGCGACGTCGTCGCGGTGGCCTCGTCGAACCGGTCGAGCTCGGCGACGGGGGTCGGCGGTGCGAGCCCGGGGAACTGCGGGTCCGGCGCCGCGACCTCGGCCATCTCGAGCGCGCTCTCGGCCGCGCGGCGCGCGCCGTCGGGGGAGAAGTCGTTCGAGCCCGCGACGCCGATCCGTCCGTCCGAGACGACGCGCACGCGGATGCCCGTGTCCTCCCGGTGCGTGCTCTGGTGGATCGAGCTCGACGCGAACCGGGTGAGTCCGCCCCATTCGTGCATGAACAGGACCTCGACCTCGGCGCCCGGAAGCTCCAACGCCGCCTGCGTGACCCGCCGCACCTCGTCGGGCCCGATGATCCCCGGCATCAGCCGCGGACCCCGATCCGGACGTTGCGGAACCGCGCGGGGACCGCGCCGTGACCGACGCGCGCCACCTGACCGGGCTGGCCCTTGCCGCAGTTCGGCGTGCCCCAGAGCGTCCAGTCCTCGCGCCCGCCGACCGCGTCGCACGAGCCCCAGAACTCGGTGGTGATCCCCGTGTAGTTCGGGTTCCGGTACATCTGCGTGAGCCTGCCGTCCTCGATCCGCCACGCGACCTCGCACCCGAACTGGAAGTTCACGCGATGGTCGTCGATCGACCAGGAGGTGTTCGTGGAGAAGAACATGCCGTCCTTCGTGTCGCCGATGATGTCGGAGAGCGACCCCTCGCGCGGCTCGATCGAGATGTTCGTCATCCGGATCAGCGGGTAGTGCGCCCACCCGTCGGCGCGCATCGCGCCCGAGGACGGCTGGCCGAGGACGCTCGCGGTCTCGCGGCTCGAGATGAAGTTGTGGAAGATCCCGTCCACGATGATCGGGACCTGCTGCGCGGGCACGCCCTCGTCGTCCCAGCCGAACGAGCCGAGGCCCCCGGGCAGCGACGCGTCCGCGGTGATCGACACGAGCGGACTCGCGTACCGGAGGCTCCCGCGGTCCTGCGGCCGGACGAACGAGGAGCCCGCGTACGCCTCCTCCATGCCGAGCACGCGGTCGAGCTCGACGGGGTGGCCGATGGACTCGTGGATCTGGAGCTCGACCTGTCCGGAATCGATCACGAGCGTCGTGACCTCGCTCGGGCAGTCCGGGGCCTCGAGGAGCTCGACGGCCTCGGTCGCCGTTCGCTCGGCCTCCTCGATCAGACCGAGCTTCTGGATGTGCTCCCACCCGTGGGCCGCGATGTGCCCGCGGAACGAGTTCGGGTAGGAGCGGCGCTGGAGCTCGCCGTCGCCGACCGCGGTGGCCTCGATCCCGGCGCCTGACTGCACCGTCGTCTGCTCGACCGCGGTGCCCTCGCTCGTCGCGAGGAACGTGCGTCGCCGGAACAGGTCGAGACCACCTTCGGCGAACGACAGCCCCTTCACGGACTGCATCCGGTGGCTCGCCTCCATGAGGAGCGCGATCTTCTCCTCGAGCGGGACGTTGAAGGGGTCCTCCTGCATCGGCGAGTGCCAGGTGCCCGTGGCGGGCTCGACCTCGGAGAGGCGCACCGGCTCCATCGGCAGTCGGGCGGCCGCCCTCGCGATCTCGACGGCGAGCGCCGCGGTGCCGTCGATCTCGGCGGGTTCGAGGCGCGCGGTGGCCGCGAACCCCCAGTAGCCGTTCACGAGGACGCGGATCCCGACGCCCTCGGACGAGGAGCGGTCGATGCCCTCCATCTCCTGGTTCCGAACGGTGAGGGACTCCGTATCCTCCGCGACGATCCGACCGTCCGCGTAGTCGGCCCCGGCGGCGATCGCCGCGGCGACGGCTTGTCTGGCGACGTCGAGCACGCTGCCACGATCCTTTCCTTCGCTTGGTCGATCCGAACCCAGGTCGGCGGAAGCCTACCCGAGCCCGGTGGTCCTCCGGGAACGCGATCCCCGAGACACGAGACCCCGGAGGGTTCGCCGTAGAATCGCTGCGGTGAGACGTGTGCGGTCCGCCCACTCGATCCTCCTGTTCCTCGCGCTGTTCGGGTCCGCCTGCGCTTCGTCGGTCGCACCGGACGCGACCGGCGGCATCGGTTCGCCCGCGGCGAGCGGTCCCACGTCGGGGTCACCTCCGCCTTCGGTCTCGCCCGGCAGTGAGCCCGCGGCCGTCCCGGAGATCCTCGACTTCCAGGCGCCGTTGGTGGGAGGTGGCACGTTCGACGCGGCGGAGCTCGCCGGCACGCCGATCGCGATCTGGTTCTGGGCGCCGTGGTGAAGCACCTGACGGGGGGAGGCCCCCCTGGTCGCGCAGTTGGCGCGAGACGACGAGACGCAGATCCGGTTCCTCGGCATCGGATGGCGTGACACGCAGGAGGCGATGCAGGACTTCATCGACGAGTTCGGCCTCGACTCGTTCCCGCATCTGAACGACGCCGACGAGCGGCTGTTCGCGCGCTTCGGCGTGCCCTTCCAGCCGGCCTGGGTCTTCATCGACTCGACGGGGGACGCCGCGAGGGTGCTGGGCTCGGTGCCCGAGGAGCAGCTGACGCAGATCCTGGAGGACCTCGCGGCCGACCGTCTCCCCTCGTAGCAGGCACCGGGGAGGAGTGTCAGACCCCCTCCCTACCCTCGATCGAGCGATGGACGGAGGCGAGATGACGCTGGTGCTGGTCGTGGTCGCGCTCGGCATCGGGACCGCGTTCGGCGTGCTCGCCACGCGGCGCCGGCCGGCGACCCCGCCGGACGGCGTCGAGGCGCGGCTCCAGCTCCAGGCCGCCGAGATCCGCCGGCTGGCCGACCTGGCCGCGGCGCGCGAGGGTTCGGCGGAGCACCTGCGTTCGGACGTCGCCGGCGCCAGGCGCGCGCTCGAGGCCCTCACGGTGCGCGACGAGGAGCGCCGCGAGCGCGAACGGGAGTCCTGGGAGGTCGTGACCCGGCTGTCCACGGTGCTCGCGGGAGGCGCCGCGAAGGGTCGGGCCGGCGAGAACCTGCTGCGCGAACATCTCGCGCAGCTGCCTCCGGGGATGCTCGTAACGGATCTGCGCGTGAACGGGCGGGTGGTCGAGTTCGGGTTGTTGCTTCCGGACGGGCGCCGGCTGCCGATCGACTCGAAATGGAGCGCGGTGGCCGAGCTCGAGGCGCTCCAGGGCTGCGACGACCCCGGGGAGCGCGAGACGTGGGCGCGTGAGGTCGAACGCCAGGTCGCGCTCCGGGCGCGAGAGGTCGCCCAGTACCTGGACCCGGCGCTCACGGCGCCCGTGGCCGTAGCGGCCGTTCCCGACGCCGCGTACGCGGTGCTCCGGCGCGCGCACGCGGACGCGTTCGCTCACGGCGTCGTCGTCGTGCCCTACTCCACCGCGATGCCGGTCCTGCTCTTCCTCTACAGCCTCGCCGACCGGTTCGGTGACGCCGGCGACGCGCAGGGATGCATCGCGGAGGTCGCCAAACTGCTCGACGTCATGGAGTCGGTGATCGAGAACAAGATCGCCAAGGCGTCCACGATGGTGGCCAACGGGGCCGACGAGTTGCGTTCGGGGATCGGCAAGGCGCGAGCCTCGGTCGCGCGGGGGCGGCGCGGCCCGGCATCCGCCGACGGCCCCGAGGGCGTGCTCCGAGCCGTTCCCTAGACTCCGGGCATGGACTTCGAGCAGGCGCTCCTCGAGCAGGGGTTCCGTCCCGGCACCGGCCGCTCCCAGCGAGGCGTTCGCACCTTCGTCGCGGAGCCCAACCAGTTCCTCACCTACACCGTCCAAGCGCAGGACGACGCAACGGCGCTCTTCTCCTGGGAGTTCGCCGTGGGTGAGTTCCTGCGGACGAAGGGGATCCAGTTCGGGTCGGACGAGACGCTGAACCAGTTCATGTTCCCGCGCGAGGACGACCGGGGACCGCAGGACGGCGACTGGCTCACCCAGGCCGTCGACCGGGCGCGTGCCCAGCTCGCTTCGCTGCGGTTCCCCTCGGCCGGCGAGGGCGAGGATGGGCAGGACGGCCGCGTGCGCGTGCTCGAGGCGAGCCGCCACGATGCGCTCCCATGGGAGGTCATCCCCACGGGCGAGGGCGATCCGAACCCGCCGGGGGAGGAGGTCGTCGTCTTCCGAGCGGGCGACGCTCGGTTCAGCTTCGGCCTGTGGCGCCGGGCGCCCGAGACCGGCCCGATGGAACCGCCCTACCACGAGATCGCGGTGCTGATCGAGGGCGAGGTCGAGGTCACCGACCGTGATGGCACCGTCCGCCGCGCCGGACCGGGCGACGTCCTCGTCACACCGAAGGGCACGAAGGCCACCTGGAGGGCGCTCGCGCCCGTCAAGAAGTTCTGGGCGATCTACAAGGAGCCCTAGCCGATCGGCTTCTCGAAGACGTCGTACCCGCGCACGGCGCGCATGCCGACCTTCTCGTAGAGCGCCATCGCCCCGGTCGGGTTCTCGAAGTCGACGTTCAACAGGACCCGGGGGGTGCCGCGTTGGGCGAACGTGGCGAACGATCGCCGCAGGAGCGCCGAACCGATCCCGCGCCCGCGCCAGGCGCGGCGCACGCCGATCTCGCCGATCCACCCTCGATCCTTGTCCGCCGAGGCGTTCAGGGCCCCGACGGCGTCCCCGCCCTCGTTCGCCAGGAGCCAGAGCGAGGGATCGAAGCCCGGGATGTCGACCTCGAGTGCGCGCCACTCCTCGAAGGGGATAACCCGATACCCCCATTCGTCCTCGAACGCCTCGACGAAGATCGCGTGGGCCCGTTCGAGGTCGGCCGGTGCCTCGACGCTCCGGATCTCCACACCGGCAGGCGGCGTGCCGGGGTCGCGTGGGCCATCGAGGTCGATCTGCATGTGCCGGAAGCTCCGGACGGGCCGGAGGCCACGCGCGAGCACGATCGCGCGCGCCGCCTCGTCGACGTCGTTGATCGAGTGTTCGAAGGTCGCGCCGGCGACCCCGGCGAGCCGTTCGAGCGCGCGTGACTCGATCCAGTCGAACACCGTCGAGCCGATCCCGAGGCCGCGATGCTTCGGATGGACGACCCCCCAGGACTTCACGCGGGTCTCGCCCTCCGGCAGCACGTTGCCGAACCCGACCACCGCGCCGCCGGGTCCGAGCACCAGCAGTCCGTCCCGCGCGGGATCGAAGTCCCGAACCGGCCACTGGTTGCGCACGAAGTCGGCGTCGTAGATCGACTGCCCGGTGTCCTGCAGGTCGTCGGCCAGCAGCACCTCGGCGATCGCCTCGATGTCATCGAACGTCGGGGGCCGGGTCGCGTAGCCCGGGGGCAGGGGGCCCATGCGTTCAGCGTACGGGGGCTTGACTCGGCCCGCGGGCGGGCCCTATGGTTCGAGTAGGTCTAGTTCTAAATGGACTAAGTTTGAACGACATGGCGACACCGACCACGAGGGTCCCCGACACCGCGTACGGCGTGCTCGGCATGCTGACGTTCGGCGAGTCGTCGGGCTACGACCTGGCCAAGGCGATCGACGGCTCGATCGGCTTCTTCTGGGCGCCGGCGAAGAGCCAGCTGTACGCGGAGCTCCGGCGGCTCGTGGAGCTCGGCTGGGCGACCGAGCGTGAGGTCGAGCAGACCGACCGGCCGGACAAGCGCATCTACCGCATCACCGACGTGGGCGAGCGGATGCTCCGCGACTGGCTCGACGCGGGGCCGCCCGGCATCGAGCCGATCAAGAGCCCCTTCCTGCTCCGGCTGTTCTTCAGTCACCTCGCGGGCCCGGAGACCACGCGGGAGCTCGTTCGAGGACACCGCCGCCAGCTCGCGGAGCTCCTCCGCGTGTTCCGCGACATCGAGCGCGAGCTCGCGGAAGCGGAGGTCGAGCGGGATCTGACGCTCACGTACGGGCTCGCCTACGTCCGGGCGGCGATCCGGTGGTGCGACCGGACCGAGCGGGACCTCGAAGGCCCCGGACCCACGGCGGGCGGACGATGACGGCCGCTCGCGTCGGGGACGGGTTCGCGGTCGAGGTCCACGACCTGGTGAAGCAGTACCCGACGCCGGACGGCGCGACGCTCGCCGCGGTGGACCACGTGTCGTTCGACGTGCGCCGGGGAGAGGTGTTCGGGTTCCTGGGTCCCAACGGCGCCGGCAAGACGACGACGCTCGAGATCGTGGAGGGCCTCACCACGCCGACCTCGGGCACGACGCGGGTCCTCGGGATGGACTCGGTCACGGAGCGAGACGCGATGCAGCAGCGGATCGGCGTGCAGCTGCAGTCGAGCGCGTACTTCGAGTACCTGACCCTCGAGGAGATCCTCGAGCTGTTCGGCTCCTTCTACGAGCGCTCGTCGCCGCCCGAACGGCTCCTCGAGCGGGTCGCGCTCCTCGAGAAGCGAGGTTCGCTCGTGAAGCATCTCTCCGGCGGTCAGGCCCAGCGATTCTCGATCGTGGCGGCGATGGTGAACGATCCCGAGGTCGTCTTCCTCGACGAGCCCACGACCGGCCTGGACCCCCAGGCCAGGCGGAACCTCTGGGACCTGATCGAGCACATCAACGGCGCCGAGGCCACGACGGTCGTGATGACGACCCACTCGATGGAGGAAGCCCAGGTCCTGTGCGACCGGGTGGCGATCATCGACCACGGTCGGGTCGTGGCGCTGGACACGCCGCTCGGCCTCATCCGCGAGCTGCCCGCCGCGTACCGGATCCAGTTCGCGACCCGGAACGGCGTGAACGCGAGCGAGCTGCACGCATTGCCCGGGGTCCACGAGGTCGCTCCGATCCCGCTCGGCGGGTTCGACTACGAGCTCCGGGTCGCCCAGGCGCGCGAGACGCTTCCCGCGTTCCTGGATTGGGCGAGGTCGAGGGGCGTCGAGATCGACGACGTGCAGGTCGTGCCGGCGACCCTCGAGGACGTCTTCCTCTCGCTCACCGGTCGGAGCCTTCGGGAGTGAGCATGGCGAGACTGTTCACCGCGAGCGTCCGCATGATCTACCGGGACCGGCAGGCGCTGTTCTGGGCGCTCGTCTTCCCGATCCTGTTCGCCGTCGTGTTCGGCCTGTTCGGCTTCGAGGACGCCCCCGAGGTGGAGATCGAGCTGCAGGGAGACCGCGGCGCCCCCCTGTACCGGGCGATCGAGGACGGCCTGTCGAGCATCGAGTCGTTCACCGTGACGAAGAGCGACGACGCCGCGGCGGCCGCCGCCAACGTGCAGGACGGGGAGACCGACATCGTCGTGGCCGTCGAGGGGACCGCGGTCGACATCCGGTACAACCGGACGAACTTCGAGACGAACCGCTTCGCGCTCGCCGCGATCGACCAGGTGGTGGGCGATGCGAACCTGGAGGCCGCCGGGATCACGGAGCCCGCCGTGTCCGTGGAGGCGACGGCCGTCGCCGGCGCCGACGTCACGTACTACGACTTCCTGCTGCCGGGCCTGGTCGCCATGGGGCTGATGAACGCGTCGATCGGCGGGATGGCGGTCGCGATCTCGCGGTTCCGGGAGCAGAAGATCCTGCGCCGCATCCTCGCGACGCCGCTGGACCCGAACCGGTTCCTCGTCGCGCAGGTCGGGGCCCGGCTCGTCCTGGCGATCGTGCAGGCGGCGCTGATCCTCGGGGTCGGCGTGTTCGTCTTCGACGCAACGATCCACGGCGACGTGGTCTGGCTGTTCGTGCTCGCGGTGTTCGCGAACCTGATCTTCCTGAACATCGGGTTCGCGATCGCCGGGCGGGCGAGGAATCCGGACGCCGCGGACGGGATGGCGAACGCGATCGCGCTGCCGATGCTGTTCCTCTCGGGCACCTTCTTCCCGATCGACACGCTGCCCGAGGTGCTCCAGACCGTCGTCGCCTTCCTGCCGCTCACGCCGTTGCTCGAGGCGATGCGCATCGTCGCGGTGGACGGCGAGCCGATCTCGGCCGCGGGTCCCCAGATCGCGATGCTCGCGGGGTGGGTGCTCGTCTCGTTCGCGATCGCGAGGAGCCTGTTCCGCTTCCAGGAGGTCTGAGTGGTGGCGGCTGCGGCGGATCCGCGTCCACCGGGTCCGAACCTGTCACCGTTCGCGTCCGTCCGCGCGTTCCGTCGCGATCCGCTCGGACTGCTCGAGCGCCTCGCGAGCTACGGCGACGTCGTGCACCTCCGTGTCCCTCGACGGGATGCCTATCTGCTGAACCACCCGGACCTGGTCCGCGACGTGCTGGTCACCGACCATCGATCGTTCCGCAAGGGCCCGACGATCCAGGCCGCGAAGATCCTGCTCCGCGAGTCACTGCTGACGAGCGAGGGCGAGCACCACCGCCGGCAGCGCCGGCTGATCCAGCCGATGTTCCACCACGAGCGGATCGCCGCCTACGGCGAGACGATGGCCCGGGTCGCCGAGCGCACGAGCGAGCGGTGGAGCGAGGGCGCCGAGCTCGCCGTGCATGCGGAGATGGGCGCGCTCACGCTCGCGATCGTCGGGGAGACGCTGTTCGGGACCGACGTCGACGAGGATCGGAGCGCGACCGTCCGGCGGGCCCTCACGGACAGCCTCGGCATGTTCGGCCGCGCGTACTCCCCGCTGTTCCGGTTGCTCGTCCGTCTGCCGTCGCCGACGATGCGCCGTTTCCACCGGCTCGAGGCCGACCTGGACGACGTGATCGCCGGCATGATCGCCGAGCGACGCGCGAACGACGTCGCCGGAGACGATCTGCTCTCGCTCCTGCTGCGGGCGGGCGAGGGCGGGGACGGGATGACCGACCGGCAGGTGCGCGACGAGGCGCTCACGCTGTTCCTCGCCGGCCACGAGACCACGGCGAACGCGCTCACATGGACGTGGTGGCTCCTCTCGGGGCATCCGGACGCGGAGGCGCGACTGCACGCGGAACTCGACCGGGAGCTCGACGGGTCCCTTCCGACGGCCGATGATCTTCCGAAGCTCGCGTACACCCGGGCGGTGCTGTCCGAGTCGATGCGGCTGCGCCCGCCGGCGTGGGCGATCGGCCGGACGGTCGTGACCGAGCACCGCGCGAGGGAGTACCTCCTGCCCGCGGGTTCCACGGTCGTCGTCTCGCCGTGGCTGCTCCACCACGACCCGAGGTGGTGGCCCGACCCCGACGCCTTCCGGCCCGAGCGGTGGCTCGACGACGCTCCCGAACGTCCTCGGGCGGCGTTCGCGCCGTTCGGCGCCGGCCCGCGCATGTGCATCGGCGAGCCGTTCGCGCGCCTCGAGGGCGTCCTGCTGCTCGCGACGATCGCGCGGCGGTGGTGCCTGCGCCTGCGGAGCGGGTTCGAGCCGGAGCTCCAGCCGGTGATCTCGCTGCGTCCCCGCGGCGGGATGCCGATGCGCGCGGAGCGCCGCCGCGCCGCGGCCGAGGCCGGCGGCGCCGACGGAGGCGCGCGGTAGGCTTCGGTTCGTGGTGTTCGCACGCGCGCTCGTGATCTTCGCCCATCCCGACGACGGCGAGTTCCTGTGCGGCGGCACGATCGCCGCGTGGGCGAAGGAGGGGACCGAGGTCCACTACTGCGTCGTGACCGATGGCTCGGCCGGCTCGAACGAGCCGGGGGTCACGCGCGAGGGGCTCGTTCCCATCCGGGAGGCCGAGCAGCGGGCAGCGGCCGAGGTGCTCGGGGTGAAGTCGGTGTCCTTCCTCGGGTTCACGGACGGCGAGCTCGAGGTGAACCTCGAGACCCGGCGAGCCGTCACGCGGGTCGTGCGCCGGGCCCGCCCGGAGGTCATCGTCGCGCAGGACCCCGCGGCCCTGTGGTTCCGCAACAGCTACATCAACCACTGGGACCACAAGCAGGCGGGAACCCTGGCGCTCTGCGCCGTGATGCCGGATGCGCCGAGTCGACCGCAGTTCCCCGAGCTGCTCGAGGAGAGGCTGGAGCCGTTCGAGGTTCCGCACCTGTGGCTCGGCTCCGAGGAGCCGGACACGTTCGTGGACATCTCGGACACGATCGAGACGAAGCTCCAGGCGCTCGCGTGCCACGTCTCGCAGGGCGTCGAGGACGCCGAGGGATGGGTCCGTAAGCGCGCCGCCGAGCTCGGCGAGCTCGGCGGGGTGGCGCTCGCCGAGGGGTTCAAGGCATTCGATCTGCGTGACGAGGACCAGGACTGATGGAAGAGCCGCGGGAAGAGCCCCAGGGCGACGACGAGCGCGAGACCTTCGGGCTCGAGCCCGGCGAGGAGGACAACGTCCGGGCGGACCTCCTGGACCTCGCGGGGATGCGGCGCACGTTCCAGGGCCAGGGCGTGAAGGGCGTCGTGATCGCCTGTCAGGACTGCGGGGAGAATCACTTCTACGAGTGGGAGCTGCTCCAGGAGAACCTCGAGCACATGCTGCAGACCGGGGAGCCCAGGATGCACGAGCCCGCGTTCGAGGTCCGGGAGGACGAGTACATCCAGTGGGACTACGGCAAGGGGTACATCGACGCGCTGGCCGACACGGGGCTCGAGCCCGACAACCGCGTCCAGCTCACACGATGCCCATGGTGCGAGACGCCGGTCGAGGACCACTTCCAGTACTGCCCGCGCTGCGGCCGTTCGCTCGGCGCGGTGCGGATCTACAAGGAGCTCGTGGATCGCGGCATCGACGAGCGCGAGGTTCGAGCCATGCTCGTGCGCGCCGGGTTCGAGCCGTTCTGACCGGCGTCCGCCCGGCGCGTCGCTAGCGCTTCGCCCCGCGGCCGGCCATGGCGCGGGGCCGCTCGAGGATGCAGTCCTCGGGCGCCTTGTCGTCGCGCATGCCCTTGAACGACGGCGCGCGCATCTTCTTCGGCTCTTCGTGATCTCGAGGTACTCCACCTCGCACACGAGCACGGGTTCGACGAACGTCGCGCCCTTCACCTTCGCGAGCTCGGGGTCGTCGATCGGCGGGCGTGTGCGGACGAGCGGCTCGAGCGCCTCCATCAGACGCTCGAGCGTCTGCTGCGGTGAACCCCGTGCCGACCTGACCGATCCACATGCAGTTCCGCCGTCGTCGTAGGCCCCGACGAGCAACGCCCCGAACGTCCCCGCGCGCCCGCCCTGGCCGGGCGTCCACCCGAGGATCACGCAGTCCTGCGTGTTCGTGAGCTTGATCTTGCGCCAGTCCGGCGATCTCCGGCCGGGCTGGTACTTCGAGCCGAGCCGCTTCGCGACGACGCCCTCGAGCCCCAGGTCGCTGCGCGATTCGACGAATCGCGTGCCGTCCGCCTCGACGTGCGTGACCACGCTGCAGGCGGTGGTCCTGCTCGACGATCTCCTCGAGCAGCTCGCGCCGCTCCTGCAGGGCTGCCCGGTCAGGTCGCGCCCGTCCAGCCACAGCAGGTCGAACGCGACGAGGGCGACCGGGATCTTCTGCGGCGATCCGCTTGATCTCGCGCTCGTTCGCCAGGTTCATCCGCTGCTGGAGCGCCTCGAACGAGTTCGTCCCGTCGCCGTCGAAGGCGACGATCTCGGCGTCGAGCACCGCGTTCACCTGGTTCACGAGCTCGTGGACCATCGCCAGCTCCGGGTACTTGCCCGGACGTCGCGGCCGTTGCGGGTGACCAGGCGCGTCGAGTCGGTCGCCATCGTCGTGCACGGCCCGGATCCCGTCGAACTTCGGTTCGAACCACCACGCGGGGTCGTCGAACGCCTGCGACCCGCCCTCGGCGAGCATCGGCTGCATCGCGGGCGGCGAGGCGAGCATCGGCGCCGGCCGGCGGGAAGCGAGGAACACGAGCCAGTCGGTCCGTGTCTTCACGAAGTGGTACTCGAGGCCGGGGTACCGGCGGCCGTGCAGCCGGAAGTGACCTTCTTCTCGGTCCACTCGAGCGGCTCGTACCAGCCCTCGTCGAAGATGCGGACCTCGCCGGCGCCGTAGTGGCCCTCCGGGATCGAGCCCTCGAAGCTAGCCGTACTCGAGCGGGTGGTCCTCGGTGTGGACCGCCAGCCGCTTGTCCCCGGGCTGCGTCGGGAGCCCCTTGCGGGACCGCCCACGAGGCCAGCGCTCCGTCCCGCTCGAGCCGGACGTCGTAGTGCAGCCGGGTCGCCCGTGCTTCTGGATCGACGAACGAGTTCCCCGCGCCGGCCGCGGCGCCCGGCGCCGGCTCGGGGGTCCGCTCGGTCCGAAGTGCGCGCTTGCGCAGGTACTCGGCCGAGCTTGGGGGTCCTTCGACGGCGGCGATCACGTTCGCTCGGAGGTCGTCGTCCGGCGTCGCGGGCGTGGACATCGGCGGGATCGGCCCTGGCGATCGCGCGATGCCCGACGGCCTCGAGCGCCGGCGCGAGGTCCTGCGGGCTCGGTGCAGCACGCCGTCGAACAGGTCGCCGAGCTTCCGCGAAGCGGTCCCACACGTTGGCGATGCGGAAGTCCTGCGGCGCGCACCGCCGGCCTCGACCTCCTCCCAGGTGAGCGGCGTCGAGACCGTGGCGCCCGGCTCCGGCCGGAGCGAGTAGACGGCGGCGATGTTCGCTCCGCGCCGGTTCATGTTGTGGTCGATGAACACCTTGCCGCGTGCGCTTGCCGATCTGCCACTCCATCGTGACCCGGTCGCGGTCGGCGCCTTCGATCAGCCGCCCGATCGTGCCGACGAAGCTCCCGCACCTCGTCGTAGGTACGCAGCCGGGTTCGATCGCGACGTAGATCTGGACCCCGGTCGCGCCGGAGGTCTTCGGGTAGCTCGCGAGCTCGAGCGGTCGCAGCGCCGCCGTGCACGTGGAGCGCGACCGACGAGCACGTCCTCGAAGCTCGCGCCCATCGGGTCGAGGTCGAAGAACAGGTAGTCGGGGTGCTCGATCGAGCCGCAGCGCGAGTGCAACGGGTGCATCTCGATCGCAGCCGAGGTTCGCCACGTACAGCAGCGTCGGCAGACGTCGTTCGACCGTCAGGAAGTCGATGACGCCGTTCTTCGCCTCTCGGCGCTCTCGACGTGGCAGCGAGCGACCCAGTCCGGCGTGTGCGAGGGCGCGGTCTTCTCGTAGAAGTACGGACCCGTGATGCCGTCCGGCATCCGCTTCATCGTGAGCGGGCGTTCGCGCAGGTGCGGCAGGATCAGCTCGGCGACGTTGAAGTAGTAGCCGAGCAGGTCGCCCTTCGTGTAGCCCTCCTCGGGCCAGAAGACCTTGTCGAGGTTCGACAGGCGCAGTTCGCGCCCGTCGGCCTCCATCCACCAGGCGTCGCCGTCGTCGCTCGGCCGGCAACGCGTTCGGGAACCCGACGGTGAACGGGCGGCCTCCGGAGCCCTTCTTCCTCGCCGGCATCCGGCCAGCGTAGCCGTCAGGCTCGGCTCGGTGCGCGTCCCGCGCCGGGGACGATCGGAGGGATGTCGGCCTCGAGGATTAGAATCGCTGTTCCCCAGGTCCCCCTCGCAGACCGGGACCGATCACACGGGAGGAGACGACATGCCACCCAGGGCGATGTGGAAGGGGGCCATCTCGTTCGGCCTCGTCACGATCCCGGTCGCCGTGTACCCGGCGACCGAGGAGAAGAGCCTGAAGTTCAACCAGCTCCACGAGCAGGACATGGGCCGGATCCGCTACAAGCGCGTGTGCTCGGTCGACGGCGACGAGGTGGAGTACGACCAGATCGTGAAGGGCTACGAGGTCGAGAAGGACCGCTACGTCATCCATCACGGAGGACGACCTCGACGCGGTCCCGATCCCGTCGAGCCGCGCGATCGACATCCAGCAGTTCGTGGAGCTCGAGGAGATCGACCCGATCCTGTTCAAGAAGTCGTACTACCTGATCCCCGAGGAGACGGGCGCCAAGGCCTACGCGCTGCTTCGCAAGGCGCTCTCGGAGCAGGCCAAGGTCGGCATCGCCAAGGTGAGCTTCCGCGACAAGGAGCACCTGGCGGCCCTGCGGTTCAAGGACGACGTCTTCGTGCTCGAGACGATGTACTGGCCGGACGAGGTACGCGCGGCGGACTTCGACACGCTCGGCTCCGACGAGAAGGTGCGCGAGAACGAGGTCGACATGGCGCGTTCCCTGATCGACAGCCTGACCGAGCCATGGCAACCGGAGGCCTACACGGACGCGTACCGCGAGGCGCTGCTGGAGATCGTCGAGAAGAAGCTCGCCGGCGAGCCGATCGAGGCGCCGGCGGAGGAGGCGCCCGCGAGGGTGGTCGACCTGATGGAGGCGCTCAAGGCGTCGGTGGCGGCCGCCAAGTCGAAGACCCCCTCGTCCTCCGGGGCGAAGCGGTCGAGCGCGCGCAAGCCCTCGGCGCGCAAGGCGCCCTCGAAGAAGCCGGCGGCGGCCAAGAAGGCGGCGGCTCCGCGGAAGAAGGCCGCCGCGGGGTAAGCCTCCCGACCGGGGCAAGACTAGGCTTATGCGCCCGCGTCGGGTCGCACGAGGAGCGCGCGTCCGGTGAAGATCGTCGTCGCGATCATCAAACCCCACCGTCTGGACGAGGTGAAGGAAGCCCTGCGCGACATCGGGGTGGACGGGCTCACGTCCACCGACGTCGAGGGTTTCGGACGCCAACGGGGTCACACCGAGGTCTATCGGGGCGCCGAGTACCAGGTCGACTTCGTTCCCAAGGTGAAGATCGAGGTGCTCTGCGACGACGAGCAGGTCGCGGGCGTCGTCGACGCCGTCACGAAGGCGGCTCGCACGGGCAAGATCGGCGACGGGAAGATCTGGGTGACGCCGGTCGAGCAGGTCGTTCGGATCCGGACCGGCGAGATGGGCCCCGACGCCCTGTAGCGATGGCCGAGCCCACGGCCGTGCCGAGCGCCGAGCGTCCGGCGCCGGTGGCGCGGCTCCTCGACGAGCTCGGAGCGCTCGACCGCGCGTATTCGCTCGGCCATCACGGTCGCTGGTCGGGCGCGCGCCGCGCGGAGCTGGTGGACGTATGCCTGCGGGAGCTGTTCGGGGACGCGCGGCCCCCCGGGGGCGTCGCGCTCGTCGCGCTCGGCGGATACGGACGCGCGATGTTGTCGCCCGGCTCGGATATCGATCTGCTGCTCGTCCACGACGGCCCGGCGCCCGACCGGATGGTGGCGCTCGTCGAACGGCTCCTGTACCCGTTGTGGGACGCCGGGCTTCGCGTGAGCCATGCGCTCCGAACGCCCGAGGAGTGCCGGTCGGTCGCGACCGAGCACCTCGACGCGACGACGGCGATGCTCGACGGCCGTGTCCTGGCTGGGTCGACGCCGGTCTGGGACGAGGCGCTGGAGCCCGTCGTGTCCGACGTCCGGTCCGACGCGCGGGCGTTCGCCACCTGGCTCCGCGCGGACGCACTCGCGCGGCTCGAACGCCACGGCCCCGTCTCCTCGCTGCTCGAGCCCGACCTGAAGGACGGTGCCGGCGGGCTGCGCGACGCGCAGGCGCTCGGGTGGCTCGAGGCCGCCTTCGGCGAACGGCTGGAGGACGCCGGACTGCTCCGCACGGCCGAACGGCGGGCCGTGGCGGATGCGGAGGAGTTCTTGATCCGTGTGCGCAGCGCCCTGCATCTGGAGACCGGCCGCCCGACGCAGCGGTTGCTGCTCGAGCACCAGCCGGCGATCGCCTCGGCGATGGGCTTCGAGGACGAGCCCGGACTCATCGCGGTGGACGGGCTCGATGCGGTCGGTGTTCGAGCACGCGCGTCAGCTCGAGCACGTCGGGTCGGTGGTGTTCGATCGAGCCCTCGGTGACAGCACCGACGTTCCACCCGTCGACCCCTCGGCCGCCGGGATCCTCCGGACGTTCACGACCGTCGCCGGGCACGGCGGCGTGATGCCCGCGCTCTGGCTGGACGCGATCGACGCCGCGGTCGTGCCCCCCGAGGTCGAGTGGACCGACGACGTGCGCGACGCGTTCCTCGCGCTGCTTCGGGCCGGCCCCCAGGCGACCCGAGCGCTCGAGACGCTCGACCGGCTCGGCCTGCTCGCGCGCTACCTCCCGGCGTGGGCGGCGGTGCGATGCCGGCCCCAGCGTGATCCGTATCACCGGTCGTCGGTCGACGTGCACCTGCTCGAGACGTTCGCGCACGTCTCGCGTCTGCTTGAAGACCCGGACGACGACCCGCTCGCCGCCCGCGCGTCCGAGGCCGTGGTGGATGGCGACGCGGTGCGGTTCGGTGCGCTGCTGCACGACATCGGCAAGACCGGCGAGGGCAACCACGTCCCGAACGGTGCTCGGATCGCGCGGGAAACGGTGGACGCGATGCGCCTGTCGGCCGGGACCGGCGATCTCGTGGTCTTCCTCGTCGACGAGCACCTGTTGCTCTCCGACACGGCCACCCGCCGGGACCTCGAGGACGACGATCTGGTGCTCGGGATCGCCGCGCGGGTCGGCACGCCCGACCGGCTGGCCGCCCTGTACCTGTTGACGATCGCGGACGCGCATGCCACCGGACCGCTCGCCTGGACGCCCTGGCGCGCCACGTTGACCCGCGAGCTCGTCGCGAAGGTCCAGCGCGTGTTGGAGCGGGGGGAGGCCGGGACGGAGACGGCGGAACGCCTGGCCGTGCGGTCCGAGGCCGTTCGTGCCGCGCTGCGCGGGGAGGATCCCTCCGCCGTCGAGCGGTTCGTCGGCCGGATGCCGCGGGCCTACCTCCTCGGCGTCCCGCCCGAGCGGATCACCCGGCACTTCCCGTTGGTGGAACCACCGATCGGAGCTCAGGAGATCCGCTCGGCGTCCGCGGAGGGATCGCGGGCGGGGACCTACGACATCACGGTCGTGGCGGCGGACCGGCCGGGCCTGCTCTCGCTGATCGCCGGAGCGCTGACGCTCGCTCGGCTGTCGATCCTGTCCGCGCAGGTGTTCACGACCGAGGACGGTGTGGCCGTCGACCTGTTCGAGGTCGAGGGCGCGTTCGAGACGGAGGTGCGCGAGGAGCGGTGGCGCGAGTTCCGCACCACGCTCCGGCGCGCCGTCGAGGGCCGCGTCTCCCTCGACCATCGGGTCCGAGAGAAGCGACGCCACTATCCCGCTCCTCGCACGGGGCTTCCGATCCGCGTGGAGGTGGACAACGGCGCCTCGGACTTCTTCACCGTGATCGAGGTACGGGCGCCCGACCGGGTAGGGCTGCTGTTCGACGTGACGAGGACGCTCGCCGACCAGCGGGTCGACGTGCACATCGCGAAGGTGGCGACGTACGCGGAGCACGTCGTGGATGCGTTCTACGTCCGGGACGACCTCGGACGACGGGTCGAGGACCCGGAGCGGGTCGCGGCGCTCGAGGACGCCGTGCGGGCGCGGCTCGAGGGGTGACGGAACGGGTGCGGCCTAGCGGGGATCCGGACCGTAGACCGCGTTCCACAGGATGCGCTGCGTGCCCTGCGTCAGCCCGCGGAAGTTCATGTCGAAGGGGAACAGGATCACCCGCCCGTCGCCGAACGCCTCGTCGACGGCGGCGGGCTGACCGGCCAGCCCACGGGTGTGGAGCGACAGGCCCGAGGTCGCGAACCCGTCGGCCCGCGGATACCGCAGGGGGGCGAGGCTCGGTCGAACGCGGATCGTGTCGTCGCTGGAGAACATCGCCCAGACGTCCCCACCCACCCCGTCCGAAAGCGGGCTCGAGCGATCGACGCGAACCCGGATCAGCGTGCCCTCGACCTCGTACGGTGATTGCCGGAATCGAGCGGTCGTGATGCCGATGTGATCGGCGAGCAGTGCACCGCCGAACTTGTAGCCCACGTACCTGCCCCCGTCCCCGACCCACTCGACGAGTCGCTCGACGCCGGCCGGTCCGAGGTTGCGCCGGCCGACGACGAATCCGCCCGAGGGCACGACGAGCACGTCGACGCCGTTCAGCGCCCCGCGGCGGACGTCGTCGGGCGTGAGGACCTCGTAGGGCACACGCCACACCGAGTCCATCAACCAGCGGAGCTGCCCCTGCCCCTCGAACGCGTACACGGCCTTCGACAGCGGGAGGATGCCGACCCGCGGTGAGCCGACCGCGTCGCCGTCCCAGGTCGGGTCGTCGACGGGTGGGACGAGCGAGGCGGAGGGCGAGAGCCTGCGCCCGGAGGATCCACCGTCGAGGTTCATGAGCAACGGGCTCGACCAGCCGGTGATGTCGTACGTGCGACGCACCGGTACGTACGTGTCCTCGTTCAGCATCAGCTGGATCCAGTGTTTCTGCGCCTGGGCCATCGGGATCCAGTAGGTGCCCGCCGGGAGCGTGCGCGCGACCGGTGACCTCGCGTACGGCCGGTAGTCGGGGACCTCGAGCGGGGCGTCGAGCCGGTAGACCTGCACGTCCATCCGCTGCAGGCGGCGCACGAGGAACGCGGCCTCGAACGCGCGTTCCGGCTCGTCGAGCACGAAGTAGTGCCGCACCCGACGGTGGGGAACCTCCGCGATCAGTTCGCTGCGCGGGTTCGACAGCCCGTTGGGCTCCAGGATCCCTCGACGACCCTGCTCGACCGCTTCCACGTACGCATCGTGTTGCTCGATCAGCAGCCGCTGCCGGTTCCGGGCGGCGATCGTGAGCAGGAGCCAGAACTGCAGATGCGTCTTCTGCTCGCGGACCTCCATCGGCGCGCCGTCGTAGTGCTCGAGGGTGAAGGCGGCCGCCATGAACCCGTTCGCCGGGACCGTGTCGCCGTACCCGGGCATGAAGAAGTCGTACCCCCCGTAGTTGAAGAACCCCCAGTCGCGCTCCCGGAACTCCCTGGCGAGCGCCGGCGCGTAGAGCTCGTTCATCCATCCGAGGACCGGCTCCGGCGCGTCGTGGTAGACGGGGTCGTCGTTCGGCGCGAAGAACGACCGGTAGTAGCCGAACTCGTGGGCGTCGACGAACAGCAGCGGCGGGTAGCGTCGCAGGAGCTCGACCTTGCCATCGGTCTCGGGCTGGGTGCGCGCGAACCAGTCGCGGTTCATGTCGAACGCGTAGGCGTTGCGTCGTGTCTCGGCCTCGCGTCCGTCCGGGTTCTGGGTCGGCAGGATGAACACGATCGCGTTGTCCACGATCCGCATCGCCGCGCAATCGGTGCGATCGGCCAGGTCGTGGAGCACGTGGAGCGACGCATCGGTCCCGGACTCCTCGGTCCCGTGGACGTTGCCCGCGATGTACAGGAACGCGGGGGTCGAGGCGGCGAGCTCGGCGACCTCGTCGGCCGGGGTGTTCGGGTCGCGCATGCGGACGATCGCCTGCCGGATCGCCTCGAGCCCATCCGCCGAGATGTGGTCGGGGCGGCCGACGATCGCGTACCGGAGCGCGCGGCCCTTCCACGGACGTGCCGAACGTATCGGTGCGAACGCGGTCGCTCGCGGCGTCGACGGCGTCGAGGTACGCGTCCGTCTCGCCGACGGTCACCTCCCGCTGCCCGAGCGGGAACCCGATCACGTCCGAGGCCGCTGGCACGGTCCCCGAGTACTCGGGCGTGCGGTCGAAGGGACAGGGGGGCCGGCCCGCGCGACCACAGAGGTGACGGGCCATGCGATCGGGATGATGACCAGCGCCAGCGCGGCACCGATGGCCGCTCGGAGCCGCGACGGACGCGGGTCCGCCGACGGTGGCGTCGCGCGGCTGCGGCCGCCCGGCGGACCGTTCATCGCGGGGAGGGCTCGACCATCGCCCGGAGCCGATCCGCCATCTTCGTGCTCTGCCCCTCGTCCTCGTGCTTGAAGTAACAGTAGACGTCGGTGCCTGCCTCCAGGGCGGGACGGATGCGCTCCGTCCAGCCCGCCAGCTCGTCATCGGTGTACTCGGTCTTGCGCAGACGCAGGAACCCGAACGGCTCCCACGAGAGGTCGTCGGGACCCGGATCCTTCTCGTCGGTCTCGGCGACGCACCAGGCGATGCCCTGAGAGAGCAGGAGCTCGCGGGCCTCGATCCACGACGGGTGGCGGAACTCCATCGCGGCGCGCGGCGAGGGCGGCAGGTATCCGACGAACGCCTCGATGAGCGCCCGGTCGTACTGCAACGTGGGCGGGCACTGGTACAGGATCGTCCGAGTCGCTCGCCGAGGAGCCCCGCGAGGTCGAGGAAGGCGCGGACGTCCTCGTCGACGTCGGTGAGTCGCTTCCAGTGCGTGATCCGCTGGTTCGCCTTCAGCGTGAAGCGGAACGACTCCGGCGTCTCGGCCTTCCAGGTCGTGAGCGACTTCTCGGTCGGGTACCGGCGGAACGTGTAGTTGATCTCCACCGAGGGGAACCGGCTCGCGTAGTACGACAGCATCTCTCGGTTCTTCAGCCCTTCCGGGTAGAAGACGCCGTGCTTCCACTCGTCGTAGGAGAACCCCGAGGTCCCGAGGTAGAGCGTTCCCGTCATCTGACAGGATTCTAGGCATGCCGACGCCGGAGACCCGAGCCGAGCTTCCCGTCCCCGCGGGCACCGTCTCGACGGTGCCTGGATCGCGCCCAGGGGCGCCGAGGCGACGCTCGTGGTGGCCCACGGGGCCGGCGCCGGCATCGATCACCCGTTCCTCGCCGGCTTCTGTCGCGCGATGGGTGAGGCGCGGGTCGCGACGCTCCGGTTCAACTTCCCGTACCTCGAACGCGGTCGCCGTTCGCCCGACCCCGAGGGCGTCCTCCGAGCGACGTGGCTGGCCGCGTTCGGAGCCGCGTCGGACCGGTCGAAGGGACGGGCCGTGGTCGCCGGCGGGAAATCGCTCGGCGGACGGATCGCCTCGATGTGCGTGGCCGACGGGATGCCGGCGGCCGGGCTCGTGTTCCTCGGGTACCCGCTGCATCCGCCCGGAAAGCCGGAGCGCCTGCGGGCGGAGCACCTGGATCGGATCCCGGTGCCGATGTTGTTCCTGCAGGGGACGAGGGACCCGTTCGCGCGCACCGAGCTGCTCGCCGGGGTGCTCGACGGGCTCGGCGACCGGGCCACGCTCGTGCCGGTCGAGGGCGGCGACCACTCGTTCCGCGTGCGCGGTCGGAAGGCGGACGACGGGGAGATCGGCGCCGCGCTCGCCGGCTCGGCAGCGCCGTTCGTCCGCGGTCTCGCCGAGCGTCGCTGATGCCACGCAAGAACCGGCGTGCTCCCGAGGAGTCGTCCCCCTCGCTCCGCAGACCGGACTCGACGGCACCGGGCTGGGCGCTCACCACCGGCTTCGAGGTTCGCACGGTGCACGGGGACAAGCCGTACCGATGCCCCGGCTGCGATCTCGAGATCCGTCCGGCGACCCGGCACCTCGTGGTGGTGCCGCACGGCGCGCTCGACGAGCGCCGGCACTGGCACGAGGGGTGCTGGAGGGTGGAGCTCAACCAGACGCGCGGCCGTCACCGGAACCCCTGAACCGGGTCGCTCGGCGTTCTACGATGCCGATCGATGGAGACGGACCTCGTCGATGCCGGCGCCGGATCGATCGCGGACGCCGAACCACGATGCGCCTCCTCGGCGCCGTCGAAGCGTCCGGCCTGCGACGTGTGCGGTCATCCGATGGAGCCGGAGCACGCGCACCATCGCTGCCCGGCGTGCGGCTACATCCTTCCGTGCTGCGGTTGGTAGCACCGGCCCCTTGAACGACGGGGCTATCATCCCGCCGTGCCGCCGGCCCGAGCCACGATCCACCGCGACTCCGAGGTGTGGGTCGGGCGCCTCGGCGCACGCGAGGTCCGCTCGGGCTCGCGCGGCGGGTGCGTGCGTGGCCTCCGACGCCTGGCGGGTGGGCGGGAGCTCCTGTTGATCGAGGTCATGCCCGAGCTCGTGGGGGTGAGCGAGGCCGCGTCGCTGCTCGGCTGGGACCGCCGGCGTGTGGTCACCTACGCGGAGCGAGGTGCCTTCCCCGAACCGGTCGCGTCGCTCGCGTCGGGCCGCGTGTGGCGACGCGAGGACGTGGAGGCGTTCGGCCGGGACCGAGCCCGGCGACCTCGACGCAGGATCGTTCGGTGACCGAGCGGATCCTCTACCTGATCCGTCACGGCCGGGCCGACTACGACAACGACGAGTTCATCCCGACGCCACGCGGACGCCAGTACGATCCGCCGCTGTCCGAGGAGGGCCGCGACCAGGCGACGGTGCTCGCGCGGCGACTGCTCTTGGCCGAGGAGCCGGCGGCCGTCGTGAGCTCGCCGCTCCGCCGCGCTCGAGAGACGGCGCTCGCGTACGCGGAGCCTGCCGGCCTGCCCGTCGAGTACGACATGGACCTGGCCGAGGCGTTCATCGGCGGGTGGGAGAACCGGTCGTTCGAGGAGATCATCGCGACCGACGAGACCCTGCTCGCGAAGTATCGGAACCACGACGCCTTCTGGCGGCACGCGCCGGGGGCCGAAGACCTCGACACCTTCCGCGAGCGTGTGACCCGCGGGATCGATCGAGCCCTCACCGCGCACCCCGACGGCAACGTCTACGTGTTCTGCCACGGCGGCGTGGTGAACGCGTACGTCGCACCCCTGTTCGGCCTGGAACAGGAGATGTTCTTCCTGCCCGAGAACACCTCGCTCAACGTGCTCTCGGTCGACGGGACCCGGCGAGCCGTCCGGTTCCTGAACGACGCCCGGCACCTGTCGGAGCCGAACCTGTTCGCGGACGCACCCGGTCCGGCCGCCTAGACTGCCGCGGACCACCGACACCTCGAGGAGGACGTATGTCCGTCCAGTTCCTCTCCCAAGCGTGGACCGCCGAGCTCGAGCAGCGACTGAACGCCAGCGAGGCGTTCCGCGCCGCGGCCGGGGCGGCGAACGTCACGATCCAGAACGTCATCAACGCCGCGGACGGGCCGAAGCGCTACTGGATGCGGTTCGAAGCAGGATCGGTCGCGATGGGTGCCGGGGACGCCGAGAACCCGGAGGCGACGATCGAGCAGGACTACGACACGGCGGTGGCGCTCGCGAAGAGCGAGCTGAACCCGGTCACAGCCTTCATGACGGGGAAGATCCGCATCAACGGCAGCATGATGCTCCTCATGCAGCTCCAGGGCGCGTTGTCCGAGCTCGCCAAGGAGATGCAGGAGATCGACGTCGACTACTGAGCCGCCGGTCCGCTCGGTCCGGACCGCCGGTTGGCTCATCCCGAAACGCCATCCCGCCGAACCTTCTGCACCGTACCCTCGGTGGGGCAGTCGTTTGACGGCCCCATCCCGGCGACGGGAGAATCAACGGCCGTGCCCCGCGGGCGGGGCGCACACGATCCAGACAGGAGGGGGGAAGGATGCGCTCTTGGAGAGCGAAGACCCTGATCCTCATCGCGATCCTTTCCCGTGGTCGCCGCGGCGTGCGGCGGCGACGACGAGGGTGGAGACGGTGAGACGGGAGGCCCCACAGGTGGCGACACCGGGGCGGCGGCGGAATGTAACGCCGACATCCGGGTCGGCATGGCGTTCGACATCGGCGGTCTCGGCGACAAGTCGTTCAACGACGCGGCGGATGCGGGGCTGCAGCAGGCGATCGCCGACGGACTGGTCTGCGAGGAGAACGTCGTCACGAACGAGGCGAACTCGACCGGTTCGGACCGAGACCAGAACGCGCAGGCGCTGGCCGACGCGGGCTTCGACCTCGTGATCGGGGTCGGCTTCGCGTTCTCTCCGGGCATCAACACGATCGCGCCGGACTACCCGGACACGAGCTTCATGATCGTCGACGGGTTCGCGACCTGCGGGACGGCGTGCGGGCTCACGAACGACGCCGATGCGATCCCGAACGTGGCCGACTACACCTTCAAGGAGCAAGAGGGTTCCTTCCTGGTCGGCGCCGCGGCCGCGTTGAAGTGCGGGTGCGACACGATCGGGTTCCTCGGCGGCCAGCAGGGCACGGGACTGATCGAGAAGTTCCAGGCGGGCTACGAGGCGGGAGCCGCCGCGATCAACCCGAACATCGAGGTGCTCGTCGAGTACATCGGCGACGACACGACCGCGTTCAACGACCCCGTGCGGGGCGAGGCGCTGTCCACGTCGATGTACGACGGTGGCGCGGAGATCATCTACCACGCGGCCGGGGCATCGGGCGCCGGTTTGTTCAGCGCGGCGGTCGACGCGGAGAGGTACGCGATCGGCGTCGACTCGGACCAGTGGCAGACCGCGAGTCCGGAGCAGCAGCCATGGATCCTGACGTCGATGCTGAAGCGCGTCGACACCGCCGTCTACGGCGCGATCGAAGCGGTCGGCGCCGACACGTTCGGCGGGAGCGTGGTGTTCGGCATGGCCGAGGACGGCCTCGACTACTCGCAGGCGAACACGGAGGCGCTGACGACGGACATCGTCGAGCAGCTCGACGCGTTCAAGGGACAGATCATCGACGGCACCATCACCGTGCCGGACACGCCGGCCTGATCCGGGACGGCGGCACCGTGACGAGCGGCGACGGGGCGGGGGGCAACGGCTCCCCGCCCCTCGTCGTACTCGAGCGCATCACGAAGCGGTTCCCGGGGGTCCTCGCGAACGACGAGGTCGACCTCGAGCTGCGAGCCGGCGAGGTCCACGCGCTGATCGGCGAGAACGGCGCGGGCAAGTCCACGCTCATGCGTGTCCTCTACGGGATCTACCCGCACGAGGGGGGCCGGATCCTCGTCCGCGGATCGGAGGCGAAGATCGCCTCGCCGCGCGACGCGATCGCGCTGGGGATCGGCATGGTCCACCAGCACTTCGTCCTCGTGGATCCGTTCACCGTCACCGAGAACATCATCCTCGGCGAGGAAGGCGGGGCGGTGCTGGACGTCGAGGCCGCGCAGAAGCGGGTGGCCGAGCTCGCGGACCAGTACGCGTTCCGCGTCGACCCGTCCGCCGTCGTCGAGGACCTGTCCGTCGGCGAGGAGCAGCGCGTCGAGATCCTGAAGGCGTTGTACCGCGGTGTCGACATCCTGATCCTGGACGAACCGACCGCCGTCCTGACGCCCGGCGAGACGCAGGACCTGTTCGGCAACCTCCGGCGGCTGCGCGAGGCCGGGCGCACGATCGTGTTCATCAGCCACAAGCTCGACGAGGTCATGCAGATCGCCGACCGGATCACGGTCCTGCGGCGTGGGCGCGTGGTGGGGGAGACCACGCCGGCCGAGACCTCGAAGTCCAAGCTCGCGGAGATGATGGTCGGCCGGCCCGTGCTGTTCCGGCTCGAGAAGCCGCAGGTCGAGGTCGGCGAGCCGATCCTGGCCGTCGAGGCGCTGACCGGCGAGGGGAAGCTGAACGGCGTTGACCTGCAGGTCCGCGCGGGCGAGATCCTGGGCGTCGCCGGCGTGGAGGGCAACGGCCAGCGCGAGCTCGCCGAGGCGCTCATCGGCCTGCGCAAGCCGGCGTCGGGCAGGATCCTGCTCGAGGGCAACGACATCTCCGGGCAACACGTGAGCGAGATCCGCAACGATCGGCGTCGGGTACATCCCGGAGGACCGGCACGAGCAGGGCCTCGTGCTGTCGATGACCCTGTGGGAGAACACACTGCTCGGCAGGCAGGATGAGCGCGAGTTCGCGAGCGCGGTCGGGGTCCTGCTGATCCGCAAGATCAAGGCACTCGCGGCGCGCCTCGTGAAGCTGTTCGACGTACGGACCCGCAGCGTCGACGTTACCGCATCGACCTTGTCGGGGGGCAACCAGCAGAAGCTCATCCTGGCGCGCGAGCTCGAGACCGATCCGAAGCTCCTGGTCGCCGCCCAGCCGACCCGGGGCCTGGACGTCGGAGCGATCGAGTTCGTCTGGAAGCAGATCCTCGAGCAGAAGGCCGCGGGCCGGGCGGTCCTGCTGATCTCGGCCGAACTCGACGAGATCTACGCCCTGTCGGACCGGATCGTGACCCTGTACGAGGGCCGGATCACCGGCGAGTTCGCGCCGGACGCCCCGCCCGAGCAGATCGGCGTCGGCATGCTCGGCCGGACCGCTGAAGAGGTGGCGTAGGTGGCGACCGAGGGGATGGCCGCCCCGACCGCCGCGGCTCGAACGCGTCCGGCGTGGCTCGAGACCTTCGTCGGCCAATCCGTCGCGCTGCTCGCCTCGCTCGGGATCGCCGTCCTCGCCGGGTCGCTGTTGATCTTCGTGTACGGCGAGAGCCCGATCGAGGTCTACTCGTCGATCCTGGAGGCCTCGGTCGGATCGGCCGACGGGATCGGGTACGTGCTCGCGATCGCCACGCCGCTGATCTTCTCGGCGCTCGCGGTGTCGGTCTGCTTCAAGGGTGGGCTGTTCAATATCGGCGTCGAGGGCCAGTACCTCGTCGCGATGGTGGCGGCGGCGTGGGTCGAGGTGTCCCTCACGTCGCTCCCCGGCCCGATCCTGGTTCCGCTCACACTGCTGGCGGCCATGCTCGGCGGGATGATCTGGGCGGCGGTCCCCGGGATCTTGAAGGTGAAGACCGGCGCGCACGAGGTCGTCACGACGATCATGATGAACGGGATCGCCATCAGCCTGGTCGCCTGGGCGATCAACTTCCCGCTCCACTTCAACGACGCGCCGGAAGGCGCGTTCGTGGACCTTCGAACGAACGAGTTCCCCGAGCAGGGGCTGGTCGGCGACATCGGCCAGTACTTCGACATCACTCCGGGAGCGCACCTGTCGTGGCTGCTCTTCCTCGCGATCGGCGCCGCGATCGTGGTGTGGTTCCTGTTCCGGCGCATGCGTCTCGGCTACGAGGCGCGAGCCGTCGGTTCGTCCCCCGGCTCGGCGAAGACGGGAGGCATCTCGATCGGCGCGACGCAGCTCAAGCTCTTCCTGATCTCGGGCGCTCTGGCCGGTCTGGTCGGGATGCAGCAGATCCTCGCGGACCGCGGACACCTGCCACAGAACTACGTCGTATACCTCGGGTTCACGGGGATCGCCGTCGCGTTCCTCGGGCAGAACAACCCGATCGGGATCATCTTCGCGGCGATCCTCTGGGGGATCCTGGCCCGTGGGGAGGTCGCGCTGCAGATCGAGAGTGAGGTCCCGCGAGAGTTCATCATCATCCTGCAGGGCCTCCTGATCCTCTCGCGTCGTCATCACGTACCAGATCGCCAGGCGGCGTCTGGCTGCCCGGCAGTTGCAACGGGCCGGCGCGGCGGGTGAGCTCGTGGACTCGGCCGGACCGGGGGAAAGCGCGGGGCCGCGGGGTCCGGAGGACAAGGGTACCGAGGCGTTCGAGCCCGCCGACGAGAAGAGGATCTGATGCCGATCTCACCGACATCGGCGCCGCGATCCAGATCTCGTTCATCTACTTCACGGTCTTCTACCTGACAGGTCTGGGAGGCCTGTTCAGCGAGCGCGCCGGGATCGTGAACATCGGCCTCGAGGGGCTGATGATCATCGGGACGGTGTCGGGCGCGTTCGGCGCGCGGTTCTTCACCGACACGCTGGAACTCGGGCAGCCGTTGGGACCGATCCTCGGCCTCCTGTTCGGCGCGCTGATCGGGGCGCTGTTCGCGGGCGATCCACGCGGTCGCGACCGATCTCGTTCCGGGTCGATCACATCGTGTCTGGGGTTGTGATCAACCTCGTCGCCATCGGCCTCGCACGCTTCCTGTCGTCGACGTTCTTCGACGGCCAGTCCACCCAGTCTGACCCCGGCGGGCCCCACCTGACCGAGCTGGACCTCCCCGGGTTGTCATCGCTCCCGGGGGCTCGGCAGAGCGTTCCAGAACCTCTCGCCGATGGTGTCGATCGCGGCGCTATGGTCATCCCGGTGTGGTACGCCCTGTACCGAACGCGTTGGGGTCTGCGGCTGCGCTCGTGTGGCGAGAACCCGGAGGCAACACGCTCGCTCGGCGTCGAGCGTGCCTCTGTACCGCTATCAGGGCGTCCTGCTCTCGGGGGCGTTCGCCGGTCTGTCGGGCGCGTTCCTCGCCGTCGAGATGATCGGCAACTGGCGCGAGGGGCAGACCCTCGGACTGGGGTTCATCTCGCTCGCCGCGTTGATCCTGTCGAACTGGAATCCCGATCAGGCTGATGTTCTTCGCGTGGCTGTTCGGTTTCGCGATGGCGATCCCGCTGCGGCTGGACGACGCGCCCGTGATCAACCTGCTCCCGCCCCAGTTCATCAGGATGATCCCGTTCGTCGTGACGATCGTCGCGATCGCGGGGTTCGTGGGCCGGGTCCGGCCCCCGGCGGCCGCCGGTCGCGCCTACGAGGGCGGCGGAGGCGTCTAGACGACGGTCAGGTCCCGTACAGGCGGTCCCCGAAGTCTCCGAGGCCCGGGACGATGTAGCCGTGTTCGTTCAACTGCCGGTCGATCGCGGCGGTGAAGATCGGGACGTCGGGGTGGTCCGTCTCCATGCGCTCGATGCCCTCCGGGGCCGAGACGACGCACACGAACCGGATCGATGCCGGTCCGCCCTCCTTCACCGCGGCGGTGGCGGCCGACCCAGACCCGCCGGTCGCGAGCATCGGATCCAGGACCAGGACGTGCCGCCCGCGCACGGGAGGCAGCTTGCGGTAGTAGGACTGCGGCTGCAGGGACGCCTCGTCGCGTTCGAGGCCGATGTACCCGACGGCGACCTCGGGGAACAGCTCGGTCACTGCCTCGAGCATGCCCAACCCGGCACGGAGGATCGGGACGGCCACCAGGTCGCCGAGCACGCGTCCGCTCGTCTCCTCGAGCGGGGTCCGCACCGTGATCTGGGTCGTCGGGAGGTCCCGGATCGCCTCGAGCGCGAGGGCGAGCGCGAGTCGCTTCGCGAGCGTGCGGAACACCGGGGGCGACGTCTCCTGCGATCGCAGCTGCGCGAGCAGGTGGCCGGCGAGTGGATGGTCGACGAGGGTGACGGCCACGGGCGCATCCTACCGAGGAGCCGTGCCGGGCTCACGCGGCCCGCCTTGCCAGGACACGATGGGGCTGCCACGATGGGGAGACCGATGCAGGGAACGTTCGGCTTCCGGTGCTACTTCGGGCGCAGCCCGGCGTAGTCGCCTGAGCCGAACGGAGCAGGGGACCCCGGGCCAGGAGCCCGGGGTTCTTCGTCTCCGCAGGGGCCCCCGACGGGAGGGACCGCCATGGTCGTGGTGATGCAACGCGAGGCCACCGACGCCGACGTCGAGGCGGTCGCGGAGCGCGTGCGTGCCGCCGGTGGAGAGGCGTTCGTCTCGCGGGGGGCGGTGCACACGATCGTCGGCCTCGTCGGCGATACCGACCGCTTCCAGGCGATCGACTGGCGCCAGATGCCGGGCGTCGACCGCGTCATCCAGATCGGCAAGCCCTACAAGATGGTCGCCGCCGACCTGCACCCCGCCCCGACCACCGTGCAGGTCGGCCCGACGCCCGTGGGACGGGCGACGTTCACGATCATCGCCGGACCCTGCGCCGTCGAGGGCGAGGACCAGGCGATGATCGCGACGAAGGCGGCGAAGGCCGCCGGCGCGACGATCCTGCGCGGCGACGTCTACAAGCCTCGGACGTCGCCCTACTCGTTCCAGGGGCTCGGCGAGCGCGGCCTCGAGCTGCTCGAGGAGTGCCGCCGCCAGACCGGTCTGCCGATCGTCGTGGAGGTGGTCGACGTGTCGCACGTGGGTCGCGTCGCCGAGGTCGCCGATTGCATCCGCGTGGGGACGCGGAACGCGCAGAACTTCGAGCTCCTGAAGGAGGTCGGTCTCACCCGCAAGCCGGTGATGCTGAAGCGCGGACTCGCGATGACGATCGACGAGTGGCTCCAGGCCGCCGAGTACATCGCCCAACGCGGCAACTCCTCGGTCATCCTGTGCGAGCGCGGCATCCGCACGTTCGAGCCGTCGACCCGCAACACCCTGGACCTGGCCGGGATGGCCGTCGCGCAGGCCGAATCGCACCTCCCGGTGATCGTCGACCCGTCCCACGCCGTCGGCAAGCGGCACCTCGTCGCGCCGATGGCCCGCGCGGCCCTCGCGGCGGGAGCCGACGCGGTGATGATCGACGTCCACCCCGATCCGGAGCGTGCGCTCTGCGACGGGCCGCAGGCGCTCACGCCCGACGAGATGCTCGATCTCGGCCGCGACCTCGAGCAGCTCGCGGCCGCGGTCGGCCGCCCCTTCAACCGTCCCGAGTAGCCGCGCCCGGTCGATTCGCGCGTTCGACGAGGTTCGCCTAGGCTTCTTGCGGCGTTCGCGCGGCCCCCCCGGAAACGGTCCCGCGGACTCCATCCGCAGCGCGCAGGCTGGACCGCTGGGGGATCCCCCGGCCCGGTGGAAGGAGGCTGTCGTGCTCAGTCGGAGAAGCTCGATCCTGGTCGCGCTTGCCCTCGTGGCGGCGCTCGTCTCGATGGTCCCGGCGCAGGCCGCCAAACCGAAGGCCGCGTCGACCGCGGGAAGCGCCGAGAAGGTGATCCTGTTCGCCTCCGACGGCATGCGACCCGACCTCATGGAGGGCTACGCGGCCGAAGGGTTCATGCCGACCTACGCCGACCTGCTGGCGAACGGTGTCCGCGGCGACAACGGGTTGATCCAGGCCTTCCCGCCGAACACGGGGGTCGGCTGGTCCACCCTGGCCACCGGGACGTATCCCGGTGAGCACGGATCGATGAACAACACGTTCCATCGGATCGGCGAGGGGACCTTCAACAACCGGACGAGCTTCGCCACGACCGGACTGTTGCAGGCCGACACGATCCAGCAGGCCGCGGAGCGAGCGGGGAAGAAGATCGCCTCCGTCGAATGGGTGGGCTCGCGCACCATCTCGCCCGCGCTCGCCGGGCCGGTCATCGACTTCCGCAACTTCTTCTCGACGCGCGGCGTCTTGACGTTCCCCTCGATCCCGAGCGAACAGGCGGGCGCGACCACGTTCGGGCTCTCCTACCAGGTCGCGTCGTTCGTCCCCGCCGTGGGCTGGAGCAACGCGCCGACCGGCGACGACAGCGTGAGCCCGCCACAGGAGTCCGTGTTGACGGTCGCGACCACGTTCGCCGCGCAGAACCCGAACCGGACGTACGACGTCTACGCGTACGACAGCGTGGTGGACGGCGTGTCCGCGTACGACCGCGTCCTGCTCGCCCGGACCGGCGTTGCCAAGGACGCCGCCCAGGCCGCCGCAGACCTCGGCATCGGGGACTGGGTCGACGTCCGGCTCACGGGCGACGACGGCCTCATCGGCACGCGGGCCGGCCAGACCGCGGGCTTCTACGTGAAGCTGATCGGCCTGGACGGGTCGGGCGGCAGCATCGAGTCGTTCAAGCTGTACTTCACGTCGGTCGCTCGTGCGATCGCCAACTGCGCGTGCGATCCGAACTTCGAGAGCACGCTCGTCGATCAGTTCCCGACGAGCACGGCGGCGGACTTCGCGCCGCTCGAGGCCGGGATCATCGACGAGGACACGTACGTCGAGCAGGGCCTCATGTGGGCCGAGTTCCACTGGGCCGCCCTCGAGTACATCCTCACGGTCGTGCAGCCCGACACGGACATGCTCTTCCTGGGGACGCCGGTTACGGACGAGTTCTCCATCAGTTCATGGGGCTCGTCTCGCCCACCGACATCGACGGCGACCCGAACCCGTACTTCGACGACCTCACGAACGACGACGTCCCGGACGAGCGGGTCGAGATCCGTGAGGGCTACATCCGCTCGGCGTACGCAGAGGCGGACCAGACGCTTGGGCCTCGGCAGGTCGCTCATGGGCGTGGACGAGACCGACGGTGTTCGCGTCCTCGGACCACGGGTTCGCGCCGCAGTGGTTCGCGGTGAACGCCGGGAAGGTGCTCTGCGACGCCGGCCTGCAGTGCAACGGCGCCGGGCAGCCCACCGTCGAGGTCTTCAGCAACTGCCGCGCCGGGCTCGGCACGGGCGCCATCAACATGGCGAAGGCCTGCTGGGCGGGGGGCACCGCGCAGATCTACATCAACCTCGCCGGACGCGACCCGACGGGCCCGCCCATCACGGGAACGGCCTGCCCGTGCACCAACCAGCCGCAGGTCCCCGCGGATCGATACGAGGCCGTGCGGAGCCAGATCGTGGCCGCGTTCGAGAACCTGACCGACCCGGCCAACCCGGGCAAGCAGGTGGTCCTGGACGTCCTGCTGAAGGAGGAGCTCCGGGACGTCGACGGCAGCGACTCGCTGCATCCCAGCCGGAGCGGGGACGTCGTCGTGGTCCTCCGGCCGCCGTACCAGTTCGACGCGGCGACCGCCGGTCAGACGATCGCGTTCTCGCAGTTCTTCGGCCAGCACGGGTACTTCCCGGACCTGGTCGACCTCGAGAACAACGTGAACATGCACGGGGTGTTCGTCGCCTCGGGTCCGGGCATCCGCCAGCGGGGTCCGGTTCCCGGGATCCGCGCGATCGACGTCGCCCCGACGATCGCGTACCTGATGGGCATCCCCGGTCCGCACAACGCGCGCGGGCGGATCCTGACCGAGATCGTGGAGACCGACGGACCCCTGAAGGTCGTCACGATCCTCAACATCAGCGACTGGCACGCGCAGCTCACGCCGCTCACGGAGGCCGCGGACAACGTCTCCGGGACGGGAGCGGTCAACCCGGTCTTCCCGATCGCCGGGGCGGCGTTCCTGGATACCTGGTTCGATCGGTACCGTTCGGAGGCCCCGAACGGCACCCTGACGCTGGCCGGAGGTGACTCGGTCGGGGGCGCCACCCCGCCGATCTCGAACTTCTTCGGCGACATCCCGTCGGTCGGGATCATGAACATGATGGGGTTCACGGCCGACGTCATCGGGAACCACAGCTTCGACCGAGGTCAGCGGTACCTGCGGACGGAGCTCATCCCGCTGGCCGACTTCCCGTTCCTGTCCTCCAACGTCATCGATCCGAAGACGGGCCGCACGCCCCCGGCGTGGAGACCGTCCGCCGTCTTCAACGCCGGCGGGGTCCGGATCGGGGTGGTCGGCTTCACGACCGAGGCCCTACCGTCGCTGATCTTCCCCGGCAACCTCGATCCGTTCACCGTGACGGACCCGACGGACGCGGTGAACGCGCAAGCGGCGACCCTGCGCTCCAGGGGCGTGAACACGATCGTCGCGATCGGGCACGAGGGTGCGAACGCCGGCACGATCTCCGACCCGACGGGACCGCTGATCGACATCGCCGATGGGCTCCAGGGGGTGGACGTCGCGATCGGCGACCACAACGACATCCAGGTGATCGCCACGCGGCCGAACGGCGTGCTCGTGACGGAGAACCGTGGGAAGGGGCTCCGCTTCACGCGGATCACCCTGGTGATCGATGCGCGAACGAAGTCGGTCGTCTACAAGACCGCCGATTTCCACAAGCCGTGGAACATCGGCGTGCCCCCGGATCCGGAGATCCAGGCCGTCATCGACGATCTGACCGCGCAGCTGGGTCCGATCTTCAACACGCAGATCGGTGAATCGACGGTCCCCGTCCCGCGGGCGGATGCATGCGGCAACGAGGTGGGTCGGACCTGCGAGTCGCTGATCGGCAACACGACGACGGACGCGATGCGTGAGGCGTACCTCACGGACTTCGCGCTCACCAACTCGGGAGGTCTCCGGGCGGATCTGACGTGCCCGACGACGGACAATCCGAGTGACTTCTGTCCCGCGTTCACGCCGCCGCCGTTCCCGATCACGCGGGGGCAGGTGCTCGGTGTCCTGCCGTTCGGCAACATCGTCGTCACGGTGGACATCGACGGTGCGGAGCTCAGGACGATGCTCGAGAACGGCGTCTCCACGATGCCCGCGGTCAACGGGCGGTTCCCGCAGGTGTCGGGTCTCTGCTTCACGTACGACATCTCGGCGCCCGCCGGGAGCCGGGTGACGGGTGCGGTGCGACAGGCCACAGACGGCAGTTGCACCGGCGATCCGATCGACCTCACGGCCGCGGCGACGTATTCGATCGCGCTCAACGATTTCATCGCGGCCGGCGGCGACGGGTACCCCAACGTCTCGTCCCGAACCGTGAGTCAGAACATCATGGACCAGGTGCTCGCCGACTACATCACGGCGAACACGCCGATCTCGCCTGCGGTCCAGGGGCGGATCGTCTGCACCTCGTCCGGCGCGACGGCCTGCCCCGTCGTCGTGCCGTAAGGCGGAGGAGGGCGGCGAGGGGCCGGCGACCGCCGGTCCCTCGGCCGTTCCGTGCTAGGCGGGGATGACGGGCGTGAGCTCGGCGATGTCGCAGCTCCCGCGCCACCGGGCGATCGACTCCCCGGGTGCCCCCGCCCGGCTCTTGCGCTTGTCGGCGAGGGCCTTCGCGGCCTCCTCCCACTCGGCGCCCTGCAGGATCCGCATCGACGCGGGGAACTCGTGCAGGGCCGTGTCCCGGAGCTTGCGGCGGGTCACGACGAGCAGTTCGGGCGCGCTCGGCACGCCCGGGATCGTCTGCTCCTCGGAGCCGGAGGTTCGCTGGGACAGGAGCAGGATCTTCCCGTTCTTGTAGGCGAACCAGGCGGGGATGAGCTTGCGGCGACCGTTCGCCTCGACGCCCGCCCAGATGACGTCCGACTTGCGCAGCCCGTCCTCGTACTCCTTCGGCAGCTTGGTCGGGGCCATCTGGACCAGGACCGGGACCTCGATCTCGCCGACGATCTCCTCGTCCAGGACGAAGGAGGCGACGAAGGTGCCCGTCTCGTCCAGCCGCGCGTCCTCGACCGTGTCGGTCTCGACCGTGAGGTCCATGCTCCCGAGCATCCGTCGCACGGCGGGTCCCCATCGGTACACGAGGCGGCCGGACGGACCGTAGAGGTGGACCTCCTCGTTCACCACCCCCGTGGCGACCTTCCAGGCTCGGTACACCACGAACGGCAGGGCGGTGCCGGGCGAGCCGAGCAGGTAGATGCCGGCGGGCGACTCCGACCCGGACGACTCCCACACGCGCCGGTCCACGACGTTCGCGAACACCAGCTCGCCGACGGTCATCGCCGCGAGAGGATACCCGACGTCGGAGCGCGTCCGGGCCGGCTCAGACGGTGCGCGCGAGCCACAGCCGCGGTTCGTCCAGCTCCGGGAGCGAGGGCAGCGCGTCGGCCGAGTCCCACATGCGGGCGAGCGTCGCCTCGTCGGTCGCCGCGACCACCGCGTCGCAGAACGCGCGGCCGAGGCGGTACTGCTCGCGCTTGACCTCGATCCCGAGCAACCGCTCGAGGACCGGGTCGGTGCGTTCGCCCTCCCGGTACCGGCGCATCGCCTCGTCGATGCGCGCGTACGACGGAAGCATCCGCTCGCCGAGCTCGTGCATCACGTGGTCGCCGTACCCCTCCGCCGACGCCATGAACGCCTGGATCCGCCCGAGCTTCAGGCGCTGCTCGTCGTCGAGCTCCGTTCCGAAGAGTCCCTCGTCGCCGGCGAACATCTCCTGCATCGCCTCCGGGTTCGACGGGTCGACCGACTCGAGCCGCCGCTGCAACCCCTCGACGTCGAGACGCACGGTCGAGGTGAAGTCCTCGAGGAGCTCGCGGAAGCGCTGGAGCGCCCAGGGGCGCGCGAACTCGAACCGATGCGTCACCTCGTGGATCGCGATCCACGTCCGGAACTCCATGGGATCGAGGCTCCAGTCCCGCTCGAAGGCGGCGATGTTCGGGACGACGAACAGGAGGGCACCCGTGCCCTCCGGCCTCGGGATCGCGATGTCGTACTGGCCGAGCACCTGTTGCCCGAGCGCGCCCAGCACGCTGCCCACCTGGGCGCCGAGCAGCAGGGGCGACAGCTGTCCGAGGAGCTGCGCGACACCCGAGTGCGACTGTTCGGGGAGGGCCTCGCGCTGGGCGGCGCTCACCGCGTCGCCGATCCTGGCCGCGGCCGGCTCGAGCACGGCGCGCAGGCCCTCGAGGTTCGACCGCACCCACTCGGCGCGCCGGACGGCTTCGACCCTCGGGAGGTCGGTCGGCGGCTCGAGGCCCGTGAAGCCGGCCACCTGCAGCTCGGCGACACGCACCGCCTCTTCGAGGCCGGAGCGATCCTCGTCGGACGGCGCCGGGTCCTCCCCGCCCCACGTCGCCGAGGCGATCCCGACCTGTCGCGCGAGTTCCCAGTTCACCGGGCCGCTCGAGGAGAGGAGGACCCGCTGGATCTCTCGGAACAGCGGGACGTCGTTCCAGATGTCCCCGAGCGGGGCGCCGGACGGCTGCTCGTCGTCGGGATGGCTCACACGGCCATCCTACGGCCGGGGCTCGCGTACGCCGTTCCACCATCGCACGCCCGGACGCGACGGAAGGCCTCGACCCGGGTGCGACCGCCCTCGATAGCATGAGCCGCATGCCGGAGCAGCTCCTCGTCCGCGTCACCGACGGGCCACTGGCCGCCGAGGAGGCGGTCGCGTTCGTCGCCGATCCCGGCGCCGGGGGGACGTGCCTGTTCCTCGGGACGGTCCGCGAGCGGTCCGATGCCGGCGACGTGACCGGTCTCACCTACGAGGCGTGGGCCGAGCTCGCGACGCGCCGCCTCGAGGAGCTCGCGACGGAGATGCTCGAGCGGTGGCCGCTCCGCAAGGTCGCGCTCCTGCACCGAACGGGCGAGCTCGGTGTCGGGGAGGTCTCCGTCGTCGTCGCGTGCTCTGCGCCCCACCGCCCCGAGGCGTTCGAGGCCTGCCGGCACGGCATCGAGCGATTGAAGCGAGACGTTCCGATCTGGAAGAAGGAGCACCTGGTCTCCGGTGCGTCCGGTTGGGTCATGGGTTCGTGACCCTGCCGGCGACGAGGCGCTGACGTGGGGCGGGACCTGGCGATCGACCTCGGCACGGCCAACACGCTCGTGTACCGGCAGGGGGACGGGGTCGTCTTCGACGAGCCGAGCGTCGTCGCCGTGAACGCGTCCTCGGGCGCGGTGGAGGCGATGGGCGAGGAGGCCTGGCAGATGATCGGCGGCCGTTCGGGCAACGTCCTGGCCGTGCGGCCGCTGCGGCAGGGTGTGATGACGGAGTTCGACATCACGCAGCGCATGATCCAGACCGTCCTGCGGCGGGTCGGTGTGGGCCGGTTCCCGAAACCCCGCGTGCTCGCCTGCATCGCGAGCCAGTCCTCCGAGGTCGAGCGTCGCGCGGTCGAGGAGGCGATCCGCGTCGCGGGCGGCAAGGGCGTCGTCCTGGTCGAGGAGCCGCTCGCGGCCGCCGTGGGGGCGCGACTGCCGATCCACGAGCCGATCGGCAACCTGATCGTCGACATCGGTGGCGGGATCACGGAGTTGGCGGTCGCCTCGATGGGCGGGATCGTCTCGGGCGTCGCGATCCGGACCGGCGGGTTCGATCTCGACGCGGCGATCCAGGCACACATCCGCACCCGGTACGCGGTCGCCATCGGGGAGAAGTCGGCCGAGGAGATCAAGATCGCGATCGGCTCCGCGTTCCCGGGCCCTCGGAACAAGGCGGCGGTCGTCACCGGCCGCGCGCTCGCATCCGGCGCGCCGCAGGAGGTCCGCGTGACCGAGGACGAGGTCCGGCACGCGATGTCGGAACCGGTCGCTCGCATCGTCGCGGCCGCGCGCAAGACCCTCGAGGAAGCGCCCCCGGAGCTGACGCACGACGTCCTCGAAGCCGGCATGTTCCTCACGGGTGGAGGCGGGTTGCTCCGAGGGCTCGACCTGCTGCTGTCGCAGGAGTGCGAGGTGCCCGTCCACCTCACCGAACGGCCACTCGAGACGGTCGTCCTCGGGCTCGGGGCCATGCTGGAGCATCTCGACGACTATCGCTCGTCGTTCCAGCTCGTGCGGCGGCGGTGATCGCGCCGGTCGCGAGCTACTCGAGGAACGCCTGGATCGTCTCGTTGATGAGGTGGCCCAGCTGGTACACCGCGAACGCGAGCAGCGCCGCCGAGACGCCGACCAGGAGCACGACCCCGAGCAGGCCGAGGATGCGGTCCTGGAGCGCCGGACCGCGCGTCGAAACCTGGAGGTAGGTGTAGCCCGGGCGAGGGCCGCCCGCGGCTTCGGAACCGCCGGCGGCGTCCTCGTCGCCGAACCCCATCGCCGGTGCCGGGTCGGGGGCGGATCGCACGGTCACCAGGTAGACGGCGGCCCCGACGAGGATCGCCAGGACGCCCACGAGCAGGTAGGCCATCGTATGGGGAGCGTACCCCCGCGCCGACATCCGTAGGCGCAGGTTGCCCGTACCATCGATGCGTGTTGGGCCTCGGTGGGTTCCGTTGGAAACGGTTCCTCGTCATCGTGCCGGTCGCGGCGATCGCGTTGGCGGCGATCACGCTCTACCTCCCGTGGTACGCGCTCGGTCCGGGTCCGGCTCGCGCGGTGCAGCCGTTGATCCGGTTCGAGGACCACGAGCGCTTCGAGTCCGAGGGGAGGTTCGTGATGACGACCGTGCACTACTCGCAGGTCACCGGATTGGAGCTGGTCCTTGCCTGGCTCGATCCGCATCGAAGCGTCGTCCCGCGTTCCGATCTCTTCGCGCCCGGCGAGGACGTGGAACGAGAGCACGAACGATCGATCTCGCAGATGGATACGAGCAAGCTGGACGCCTCCGTCGTCGTGCTGCGCGAGGTCTCCGAGTACCCGAAGGAGCACGGCGAGGGCGTCCTGGTCGAGCAGGTCGTGGAGGGGTGTGCGGCCGACGGACGCCTGTACCCCGGCGATCGGATCCTCGAGATCGACGGCGAGGACGTCGACACGGCTCGGCAGGCGAGCCGCGCGATCCAGGCGGCGCCGTCGGGGGCGGCGTTGACGTTCGACGTCTCGGTCGACGGCGAGCCCGAGACCGTTCGCCTCGTCCGCGAGCCGTGCGGCGGAAGGTCGGAGCCGCTCGTGGGCGTCTCGTTGATCAACAGCTTCCCGTTCGACGTCAGCATCTCGAGCGGTGACGTCGGGGGGTCGTCCGCCGGACTCATGTGGGGCCTCGGCCTCTACGACCTGCTGACCCCAGGCGATCTCACCGATGGTCGAACGATCGCCGGGACCGGCGTGATGGGCCTGGACGGGACGGTGCTGCCGATCGACGGGATCGACTCGAAGATCGTCGCGGCCGCCGACGCGGGCGCCACGGTGTTCCTGCTGCCGGAGGGCAACGAGGCGGCGGCCCGCGCCGTCGAGGTGGACGGCCTCGAGCTCGTGCCGATCGCCTCGTTCGACGACGCGCTCGACTACCTGGGCGTTGCGTGAGCGGCCGGATCCGGAGGGGACGGATGCGCGGAGCGGTGGGGCCTTCGAACCGGGCCCTGTTCCGCGAGGCCCGATGATAGGCTGACGCGGCTCCCGGACCCCATCGGATACGGACACATGGTCGTACGCGTGCCTTCGGCGAACCCGGTCTCGCGCCGTCGACGATTGCTGATCATCGTCGTCGCGGTCGTGGCGGCGCTCGTCGTTGCCTTCACGGCGCTCTCTGGGTTCTTCGTCGACGTCCTGTGGTTCCGTGAGGTCGGGTTCTCCGACGTGTTCTGGACCGTGCTCCGGACGCGGGTGCTGCTCGGACTGGTGTTCGGTCTCGCGTTCTTCGTGCTCCTGTTCGTGAACCTCGTCATCGTCCGGCGGACCACACCGAGGTACCGGCCGCTCACGCCCGAGCAGGAGATCATCGACCGCTATCGGATGCAGTTCGAGCCGTACGCGAAGTGGCTGCTCCCCCTGTTCGCCCTGGTGATCGCCTTCTTCGTCGGGCTCGGGGTGTCCACCCAGTGGCAGGCGTTCCTGCTGTGGCGCAACGGCTCGGACCTGACGTTCGGGTCGCCCGAGCCCCTGTTCGGACGTGATCCGGCCTTCTACGTCTTCAGTCTGCCGTGGTTGAAGTTCATGCAGGGGTGGCTGTTCTCGGCGCTCGTCGGCGTGACGCTGCTCACGGCGCTCGCGCACTACCTGTGGGGCGGGATCCGTCCGCAGGCGCAGGGTCTCGGCGAGAAGGTGTCCCCGCAGGTGAAGGCTGCAGCCGCAGCTTCCGCGCGCGCTGCTCGTGACGCTCGTCGCGCTCGGAACGCTCTTCGCTGCGGTCGGGATCTGGCAGGCGCAGACCCGGACGCTCTTCTTCGGCCGCGACGTCGAGGTCGCGAACGCATATACGTCCTTCTTCCGGGTCACGTCCCTGTTCAAGGATCCGAGCCTCTACGGCCGGTACCTGGTGGTCCCGATCGCGGTGCTCCTCGTCGCGACCCTCGTCCGGCGCGGCCGGACGATCGACTGGATCGTGGCCACCGGCCTCATCGCGTTCCTCTTCGCCGGGCTCTACTTCTCGTATTCGCAGTCGAGCTTCGTCGCGCTCTTCGTCGTGACGTTCGCCGTAGCCGTCGTGGGCGTCGATCGCAGGACACGGATCGTGCTCCTCACGTGCGCACTCGCCGCAACACTCGTGGCAGCGGGGGCCGCGGGAGCCGCGATCGGCGGGCGCTCGGCCAAGGACATCACGAGCGGGCGCTCACGACTCGTCGAGGTCACGCTCGACGCGTTCACCGAGCGCCCGCTGGCTGGTGTCGGAATCGGCGGCCAGCCGCGAGCGAGCTCGGAGATCGTCGGGAAGGGCTCGCCCAGCCGGAACGCGTCGCACACCACACCCCTGACGATCCTCGCGGAGCTGGGCGTGATCGGATTCGTTCTCTACGCGTGGCTGCTCGCCGCGACGGGATGGGCGCTGTACCTGCTCGCGCGGAACGACCGAGCGCTCGGCGTCGGCCTGGCCGCGGTCCTCGGCACGCTCGTCGTCCACTCGCTCCTCTACGCGGGCTTCTTCGAGGATCCATTGACCTGGGGGGTCATCGGGCTGGCAGCCGCCGCGCTCGCTCGCGCTCCCGCGCCCGTCGCCGTGCCGGAGAGATCGTCCGAGGCCCCGCCGTCTACTCCGGAGGTACTGGCACACTGAACGACGGCCGGCGCGACCGGCCGTTGTTCTATGCCGAAAGCCTTCGTCTGGATCCTCGTTGCGGTCGCCGTGCTCGTGCTCGCCCTCTTCGGGCTCGCGATCGGCGTGGCGCTGACGACCCAGGACCCTCCCGCCGGCGCACTCGACACCGATCTCGAAGGCGTCACCGTCTCTGCGGAGACGACCACGCAGCCGGAGCCGGAGCCGGAGCCGACCGCACCCCGAGCCCGTCGGCGACCGCCGCTGCTGGCGGACGTTCGGCGGCGATCCGCGGCGATCTCTGGCGCGGCCGGATGCGACGCTTGGCCTGCCGGCGCGACGGTTCACGTGGACGCGCGGACTCGGTAGCTACATCGAGTTCCCGCCCGTCTACTGCGACGGCGAGCTCTACGTCAACGGCTTCTCCGGCACGACGTTCGCGATCGATGCAGCCACAGGCCGGATCAGGTGGACGCGCCGCGTGGGCGGCACGCTCCCGTCGAGCCCGGCCATCGACGGGCCGCGCCTCCTCGTCGCATCGCAGGATGGCACCGTCACCGCGCTCGACCGGCAAAACGGACGCTCGCTCTGGCAGGTGCAAACAGCCGGGAAGGTCGAGTCATCGCCCGTCGTCGTCGAGGGTACGGCCTTCTTCGGCTCCCACGACGGCCGGCTCTTCGCGGTGCGCTCGGACTCGGGAGGCATCCGCTGGGCATACCAGACCGGCGGGCGCATCAACGCGAGCCCGTCGGTCTTCGGCGGGCGCGTGTGCGTGACGACGTATGCCGGCTCGTTCGTCTGCCTCGATCGGAGGACCGGCCAGGAGGAATGGACGACGTATCTGAAGCGGGACGCGTTCCGCTACGAGAGCTTCTACGCGAGCCCGTCGTCGGACGGAGCGAGGCTTTACTCCGTCTCGCGCTCCGGCACCGTCTACGCGCTCGACGCGTCCAGCGGGCGAGTGGTGTGGCGGGCCGGCGTGGGCGGTCTCGGGTACACAACGCCTGCCGTCGCGGGGGGCCGTGTCTTCGCCGGCGGGTTCGACGGGCGGCTGCGAGCCTTCCGCGCGACGAGCGGCGACGAGCTCTGGAACACCTCGGTCGACGGCCGCCTCCTCGGCGCGCCCGTCGTCATCGGTCCGTATGTCTTCTTCTCGACCCTCGAGAAGAACACGTACGCGCTCCGCGTCGAGGACGGCTCGATCGCCTGGCGGCTGCCGCTCGGCAAGTACACGCCGGGGATCGCGACCGAGCGCACCTACTTCCTCTCGCTGAACGGACGGCTGATCGCGACCCCTGGTCGCGACGTGCCCAAGACGTCAGGCTAGATGGTTGACGCCACGAGGTCGCCGCCTCCGGGGCGCGAGATCGTGGCGTCAGCCATCTAAACCCGCGGATGCCGGCGGCGCCAGAGTGGCGAGCGCTGGACGAGCGACGCGGTCGCATTCCACGCGGTGAGGCGGGCGTCGTACCAGCCGCGCGCGAGCGCGGCACGGGCACCGGAGCCAGAGGGCGATAACACCTCGTATCCGAGCTCGGACAGGAGATCGCCTGCGACCGACTCGAACGCCGCCACGCCCTCTGCGGACATGTCGTCCCGCCAGCTGCGCAGTCCGCTGGTGGGAGGCGTCAGCAGCCGCTGCTGGTGCGGCTTCGCCGAGACGTCGACCGCTCCGGTGTAGTCGAGCATCGCCGCCTCGTATGGGATCGCCGTGAACGCGCAAATCCCACGGACGACCGACTCGGAGTCGGCGACGAGCTGCTCGTACCGCACCTCGTGGTAGCGGGTCGCGCCCACACGGCGCCCGAGCGCCCGCGCGTCGCCGACCTCCTTCCGCCATAGGCAGGCGAACTGGGCGGGTGTGCGGGGGTGAGCCCACGTGCGCGTGAACGTCCCCTCGGGCATCTGTACGAACGACAGAGCCGCATCGCGGCCGTCGCGGATCAGGTGAACGTACTGCGCGTCCGGGAAGAGCCCCTCGAGGAGCGCGAGGTGGCGCATGTACATCGGCGTCTTGTCTCCCCACCGCGGCTTGCGCGCCCCGGCCGCGTACGCCTCGTAGATCGCCGCGATCGCCTCTCCGGTCGTCATCCCGGAACGGACTCGCCCGGCGACGTCGGCCACGGAGATGCCCCAGTCGCGAATCGTCGGAATCCGTGCGACGTCGTCGAGGAAGCGCGCGGCGTCGATCGTCTGGCCGTGGCGACGAGCCAGCAGGGGAACGAAGAACGACTCGTCGGGAATGGCGATCCCGGGAGAGCGGTCGAGGATGACGCGAAGCAGGGTCGTGCCGGAGCGGCTGACGCCGAGCAGGATCAGCGGCCGGGTCACTCGGGCGCGGTGACGACGACCT
>CAVYTE010000015.1:0-604542 GCA_963771385.1 uncultured Actinomycetes bacterium | reverse complement strand
CGACGAGCCCCTCCGGCTTCAGGATGCCGAGCTCGCGCGTGATCAGGGCGCCGGAGTCGCCGCCGTGGGCTCCGTACCGCTCGTACCCCAGGCGCTGCATGAGCGCGTCCCACGCCTTCGCGACGCGAGCGCTGTCCCAACCGGTGTCGTTCGTCGGCCCCGAGAACCCGTAGCCGGGGATCGACGGGATCACCAGATCGAACGCGTCGGCTGCATGGCCGCCGTTCGAGGCAGGGTCGGTCAGCGGCCCGATCACGTCGAGGAACTCGGCGACCGAGCCCGGCCAGCCGTGGGTGAGGATCACGGGCATCGCGTTCGGCTCGGGCGAGCGCACATGCAGGAAGTGCACGTTCGTGCCGTCGATCGACGTCGTGAACTGCGGGAACTCGTTGAGCACGGCCTCCTGCTTCCGCCAGTCGAACGAGGTCCGCCAGTGCTCGGTCATCTCCTTCACGTAGTCGAGCCCGACGCCGTAGCTCCAGCCGACGCCCGGCAGCTCGTCGGGCCAGCGCGTGCGGGCCAGCCGGTCGCGCAGGTCCTCGAGCTCGGCGTCCGAGAAGTCGATCCGGAACGGCCGGATCTCCTCGGTGTTCGCGTCGTCGGTCATGGCGTCCCCTCCTCTCGTCCGAGCCGCGCCTGTCGCGGCCCACCTCGACGATCAGGCTAGGTCCGGATGCGGACGATTTCGGTCCTCATCCGGAGGTATCTTCCATCGGTGAACCTATCGGGCGCGTCCAGGCCGGCAACGCGCCTGCTGACGATGCTCGAGGTCCTGCAGGCGCGAGGAACGGTGAGCGGTCGGGAGCTCGCCGAGCGGCTCGAGGTCGACCCGCGCACCGTCCGTCGGTACGCGGTGAAGCTCGAGGAGCTCGGCATCCCCGTCGAGTCCGATCGAGGTCCCTACGGCGGCTACCGGCTGCGGCCGGGCTTCAAGCTCCCGCCGCTGATGCTGACCGACGACGAGGCCACGGCCGTCGTACTCGGCCTCATCGTGAGCCGCCAGACCGGGATCCAGGTGTCGGAGTCGGCGGTCGAGGAGGCGCTCGCGAAGATCCTGCGTGTGCTCCCGACCGAGCTCCGCGATCGGGTCGGCGCCCTAGAGGGGAGCCTCGGATGGACCCGGAGACCGAGCCAACAAGAGCCGCCGGCGACCGAGGTCGTCCTCACGCTGGCCGCAGCGGTCCGTTCGACGCGGCGCGCATCGATCCGATACGCGACGCCCGGCCGAGAGGAGTCCGACCGGATCGTGGCGCCGTACGGGCTGGTGTTCCACGCCGGGCGCTGGTACCTGGCGGCGGACGACGACCGCTCGGGCGAGATCCGGACGTTCCGAGTGGACCGGGTTCGGTCGGCGGATCTGCGCCGTGAGCGCGCGACCCCGCCGGAGGGCTTCGACGCAGTCGAACACGTCGAGCGCTCGATCGCGGCGACGCCGTGGGGCTGGCGGCTCGAGATCGTGTTCGACACCACACTGGAGGAGGCGAGACCCCGGATCCCGCGATGGATCGGCGAGCCGGAGCAGATCGAGGAGGGAGTGCTGCTCCGAGCGCACTCCGACGACCTGGACGCGGCTGCCAGGATGCTCGCCTCACTCGGCTGGCCGTTCAAGGTCCGGGAGCCGGACGAGCTCCGCGAGTCGTTGCGCAGGGTAGCCGAGGTCGTTTCAGCGGCGGCAAGCACCCTCGGAGCTGGGTAGACAACTGCGAGGTGTTCAGTTTGCCCGTCCGGTCTGTGGAGGCTCACGCGGAGGCGCTAGGTCCACGCTGGCGCCTTCGAAGTCCCTACCTAGGGGACTTCTCCCAGGAGTTCGGTCGCTACTTCATGCGGGTGGCTCTCCCCACCCCTTTCCCGTCCTTTTGACCGAACCTGCGTGGTCTAGGCTCTCTGCCCGTCGCTAGACTCACTTGTCCTCCCCCGGATTGAGGTAGTAGTGCCACGAGTACTGCTCATCGGATGGGATGGTGCCGATTGGCGCATCCTCGACCCGCTGCTCGAGCGGGGTGACCTGCCGAACCTGCAGGCCCTGATCGACAGAGGGCAGAAGGGTGTCCTCCGCTCGACCGTGCCGACGCACTCATGGGCTGCGTGGCCGTCGTTCCTGACCGGCGTCGACCCGGCAGATCACGGCGTCTACGACATCCTCGAGACCGTGCCCGGGACCCACAAGCAGTACCCGGTCACCTACCGCTCGATCAAGGAGCGGACGTTCGTCGAGGACCTCTCGGCGGCCGGCAAGGTCGGGGTGTACGCCGACGTCCCCCTGATGTTCCCGACACCGGAGATCGAGGGGAAGATCGTCGCCGGCGGGGTGCTGCCGAAGGGCCGCACCTACACGCACCCGGCCAACCTGCCCGAGCAGCTCGAGCAGGCCGGCGTGCCGTGGGTGATCAACGGCATGTCCTGGACGACGTTCCGCCACAAGCCCGACACGTACCTCGACGAGGCGCTCGAGATCACCGGCAAGCGGATCCGCGCGACCGAGTGGCTGATGGACAACTCGGACTGGGATCTGATGGCGTCGGTCTGGGTGAGCGTCGACCGGACGCAGCACGCGCTGTCGAACTACGTCTCGCCCGACCACCCGGATACAGCCCGCAACGAGAAGACCGCGATCGGCGCGAAGGTGCGCGACGTCTACAAGCAGCTCGACGACGCGATCGGGTCGTTCGTCTCGCGGACGCGCGACGACGACCTCGTTCTGTTCATCTCGGACCACGGGTTCCAGTCGGTCACGCGAACGATCCACATGGACCAGCTGCTGAAGCAGTTCGGCTTCCTCGAGTTCAGCGCGTCGAACGTGGTCCTCGGGCCGATGCAGTGGGGGCCGGTGCGCAAGGTCGCGCGCAAGGCCTACGACATGCTCGGCCTGCACGGCAAGGTGAGCCTCCCCCAGCCGGTGAACTGGTCCAAGACGAAGGCGTTCACGACGATCCGCTCGACGGGCGAGGGCGTCTCGATCAACCTGGCCGGGCGCGAGCCCGACGGCATCGTCGAGCCGGCCGACTTCGAGAAGGTGCGCGATCAGGTGATGGACGCGCTGTCGTCGTTCACCGACCCGAAGACCGGGCGCAAGCCCGTGAAGGCGATCTACCGGCGCGAGGAGATCTTCAAGGGCAAACACGCCGACACCGCGCCCGACATCCTGATGGAACCGGCCGAGCAGTACTCGCTCACGCACGCGAAGACCGCGCTCGAGGACGCCGACTGGATCTCGGGCGACCACCGCATGGAGGGCGTGATCGTGGCGGCCGGGCCTGCGGTGAAACCGTTCGAGCAGCAGCCGCTGCTCGTCGACATGGCGCCGACGATCCTGGCCGCGCTCGGCGCGCCCGCCTCGATCGAGCACACCGGACGCGTGTTGCACGAGGTCGTCGGTTCGGAGGCGCACGTGACCCGCGGTGAGTCGAAGCCGGCGGTCCAGATCCCCGGCATGCCGTCCGGCTCGGAGGAACCGACGGTCACCGACACCGAGGCCGACGAGATGGAGGAGCACCTCCGCGGTCTCGGCTACCTCGAGTAGCGCAACTCGTCGGCAAAGGCCGATACCCATTTGGGTATCGCGTCTTGCCCGCAGATCCAGCGCCGCTGTGTCGTACCTCGGTCTACGCTCGCGATCGAGATGGACGCCGCGATCTGGACAGCCATAGGCCTGCTCGCCGCCACGTCATTGGGGAGCCTCTTCTATCTCGGCTCTCGGATCGATGGTCTCGGAACGCGGATCGACGGGCTCGGCAACCGCATCGACACGTTGGGCGCGCGCCTGGACACCAGGCTCGATGCGATGCAGTCTCGCATCGACGCACACCTCGAACGTCACTCCGCCGGATAGCTGCGCACCGTTCAGCGGCAGTCTGTCGGCTAGCCTGCGGTCCCATGGTCGATCGTCCGCTGATGTTCCGAACGCAGACATCGGCGTTCTCCATGGCCTCGCCCGAGGTGGTCTACGACGTGATCGCGGACCTCCGGAACCATCTGGAATGGTCCGGCGAGCGGGCAAGCAGCGAGACGTTCAAGCTGCTGTCGCTGGACGCGCCCGAGGGCCCGGCGACGGTCGGCACGACGTTCACGTCGACCGGCTCGGGCGGGAAGGACACGTTCCACGATCGGTCGGTGGTCACGGAGGCGACGCGGCCCCATCGGTTCGTCATCGAGACCCACGCGCGGATGGAACGCAAACGCGCCGAGCCGTGGGAGGCGCACTTCTCGCACCGCTACGACATCCAGCCGGAGGGTGACGGGTCGCGGATCGTCTACACCGAGACCGTCGAACGTGTGAACTACGTCCCGTACTGGCTGAAGCCTGGTGTCAGGACGATCTTCCGGCCGCTCGTCAACCGAGCCGACCGCAAGCAGCTCCAGAACCTCGCGCGGCTCGCCGAGGAGCGCTCGGCCGGATAGGTCGGCGATCTCTCAGAGAACACCCGATCCCCAAGTCGCGATCACCCCTCGAGGGCTTCGATCACATCCTTCGAATGCGTCACCGGGAGCCGGTTGCCCTCGAGCTCGATCCGGGAGTCGGTTTCCTCGTGGATCAGCTCGAGGACGCGGACGTTCACACGCTTGTGGACGTTCACCGTGAGGCCGGAGCGAGGGATGCTGAAGATGAGTTTGGTCGGCTCGTCGTGGCGTGTGCGAGCGGCGAACCCGTAGACGGCCGTCGAAGAAACCCCGATCAGCATCCTCTCGGGGAGCCCGGACGCGGCATCGGCGGCATGCATCCCCGCCAGGGAGCCGGCAGCGAGGCCGACGGCATCGCCGACACCGCCGAGCAACCCGCCGGCCTCGCTGCCCACGAACCCCCCGGCGAAGAGACCGCCGGAGTGTCCGCGCGGGTTGAACTCCCCGGCGGCGACCACCTCGTCCGTGATCCCCTGGTCACCGAGCGCCTGCTGAACGAGCGCAACCATCTCGTCGGACACGGCCGCCTCCTTCGTCCGAGGAACTGCTGAACGAGCCTACCGGCGCCGCGGCGATGAGCGCTACCCCCGCTGCACCGTTGCGCATCCCGCCAACCCCCGCGCATCGACGCCTCCCTTGCGCATAGAGTTCGGCCCGCATCGCGCGGCGAAGGGAGGGGTGTGTCCGAGCAGCGGCAGTCGGCCGGCCTGGTGGCTCAGGTCGTCGCCGGCGTGCTCATCGGCGCGGTCGAGGCGTTGATCGCGATCTCGCTTGCCGCGTTGGTCTTCGGAGGTCGGCTGATCGACAAGCTGCCCGACGGGATCGCCCTGTATCTCGGCGCGGCCGCGGTGACGCTCGGGATCAGCGCGTGGAGGATGGGACCCCGCCGCGTCATCGGGGGTCTGCAGGAGGCGGCCGCGGCCGTCCTCGCGGTGGTCGCCACGACGACGGCCCTCGCGACCTTCGGCAGCACGGATCGGGCGTTCGTGACGGTGATCGCCGTCTCACTGGTGGTCACGCTGCTCTGCGGCGGCATCTTCTTCGCGCTCGGCACGCTCCGCCGCGGCAACCTGATCCGGTTCGTGCCCTACCCTGTGTTGGGCGGGTTCCTCGCAGGCATCGGGTGGCTGTTCCTGAAGAGCGGCCTGTACGTCTCGGCGGGTGTGCTCCCGGACATCACGCCGTTCGGTGACCTGATCCAGGCACCGGTGCTGCAGCTCTGGGGGCCTGCCTTCGCTTTCGGGGTGATCCTGCTGGTCGCGACCCGACTCGTGAAGCACCCCCTCGTGATCCCGGTGGCCATTGGGATCGGGCTCGTGCTGTTCGCGGTCGGCATGCTCGTCACCGGCTCGACGATCGAGAGCGCGAGAGGGGGCGGATGGTTGTTGCTCGGACCGTTCGACGCGGTCGAACCGTGGCAGCCGTGGTCACTGCGCGCCTTCACGCAAGCCGACTGGTTGGCGGTGCTTAGCCAGTGGGCGGGGATCCTCGTCGCGGTGTTCGTCGCGGTGATCGCGATGCTGTTCCACGTGAGCGGCAGCGAGGTCGTGCTGAAGAGCGATCTGGACTCGAACCAGGAGCTTCGCGACGCGGGTCTGCTCAACTTCGCTTCCGGAGCGGTGGGCGGCATCCCCGGCTACCACGCGCTCAGCCTGACGGCGCTGGCCGATCGCATGAGCGTCAACGCGCGGACCGCCGGGCTGATCGCCGCGCTGATCCCGCTCGGGGTCGTGGTGTTCGGCGCCTCGGTCGTCGAGCTGATCCCGCGGGCGATCGTCGGCGGCATGCTGGTGTTCCTGGGCCTTGCCTTCATCGTCGAGTGGGTCTGGGACAAGCGCAAGATCCTTCCCCGGCTCGAGTACGCGATCGTCCTGCTCATCCTTGCCGCGATCATCGTCCGCGGTTTCCTGCCGGGGATCGTCGTCGGCCTGGTGCTCGCGGTGGTGCTGTTCGCGATCAGCTACGGCCGTATCGAGCTCGTGCGCGAGGTCGAGTTCGGGCAGACCTATCACAGCAACGTGGACCGGCCGGCCGCCGAGCGCACGGCGCTGCAGGCGATGGCCGACCGCGTCGAGATCCTGCGGCTGCACGGCTTCGTGTTCTTCGGGACCGCGAGCGGCCTGCTCGAGCGGATCCGGCGCCGCGTGGAGGACTCGGCCCCGCGGTTCCTGGTGGTCGATCTCCGCCGGGTGAGCGGCGTGGACTCCTCGGCGGTGGTCTCGTTCGTCAAGGTGATGGGCCTCGCGCAGGCCAAGGGGTTCGAGATCGTCTTCACCGGCGCATCCGATCCGGTGCGCGCCCAGCTCGAGCGCGGGGGGGTCGTCGAGCTCGATGGGGTGATCGCGTTCGAGTCGGACCTGGACCGCGGGTTGCAGCGAGCCGAGGACGTCCTGCTCGCTGGGGAGGCGGTCTCGGTGGCTTCCGCGGTCGGGCAGACAGACGGGCTCGCCGGCATGCCGCGGGGGCTTCGGCCCTACCTGCTGCGCGAGGAGCTCGCTGCTGGCACCGTGCTGATCCGCCGAAACGACGCCTCCGCCGACGTGTTCGTGCTGGAGTCCGGGCGGCTGGTGGTGCAGGTGGATACCGCCGACGGGTCCACGATGCGCCTTCGCACGATCCGCCCGGGCGTGGTGGTGGGGGAGGTCGCGATGTATTCGGGGGCGCCGCGGACCGCCGACGTGGTGGCCGAGACCCCCGCCGTGGTCCTCCGGCTCGGCGGTGCGGAGCTCGAGCGGCTGGAGGCCTCCGAGCCCGAGCTGGCGGCCGATGTCCACCGGTGGCTCGCGACCACGTTGTCGGAGCGGTTGAGCGACACGATGCGCGCCTACGACGCGCTCATGGACTAGGCGGGGACGAGGTTGGCCGAGCAGCGACGATCCGCCGGTTGGCTGGTCCCGGTCGCCGCGGGCCTGATCATCGGCGCGGTCGAGGTGGTGCTCGCGGTCGCGTTCGCCGCGTTCGTGTTCGGCGGTGAGCTCATCGGCAGCCTGGCCGACGGCATCGGCCTGTACCTCGTGGCGGCCGCGCTGACCCTCGGGATCCTCGCGTGGCGGGCGGGCTCGCGCGGCGTCGTCGGCAGCGTGCAGGATGCTGCCGCGGCCGTGCTCGCGGTGATCGGCGGGGTCGTCGTCGGCAAGGTCGTCGCGATCAGGCAGATCGCCGAGATCGCGGCCGTCGGCGACTACGAGCTCCCCGACCCCTTCCTCACCGTCATCGCCGCGACACTGGTCGTGACGGTTTCGGTCGGCGTCGTCTTCTTGCTGCTCGGTACCTTCAAGCTCGGCAACCTGATCCGGTACGTGCCCTACCCGGTCATCGGCGGGTTCCTCGCCGGCACCGGCTGGTTGCTGTTCAAGGGGGGGATCTACGTCTCATCGGGCGTCCAGGTGTACCTGCGTACCGTCGGCGACCTGACGCGCGAATACTCGCTGCTCCGCTGGGGCCCCGCCTTCGTCTTCGGCGTGATCCTGCTCGTGGCGGTCCGGGCTGATCCGCCGCCCGCTCGTGATCCCGGTGGTGCTGGCGATCGGCCTGGTGGCGTTCGTGGCCGGCGTGCTGCTGACCGGCTCGTCGCTCGAGACCGCCAAGGCCGGACGGTGGCTCCTCGGGCCGTTCGAGTCGGCGAGGCTGTGGGAGCCGTGGACGCTGCGAGCGATCACCGGCGCCGACTGGTCGGCGGTGCTCAGCCAGTGGGCCGGGATCGCGACCGCGGTGTTCGTCGCGGTGCTCGCGATGCTGTTCAACGTCTCGGGCACCGAGGTCGTGCTCGGCCGGGACCTGGACTCGAACCGGGAGCTTCGAGACGCCGGCGTGCTGAACGTTATCTCCGGGGCGGTGGGCGGCATCCCCGGCTACCACGCGCTCAGCCTGACCGCCCTCGCCGCACGCATGCAGGTGAACGCGCGGACCGCCGGCCTGGTCGCCACCCTGGTCCCGCTCGCCGCGGTCGTGTTCGGCGCCTCGGTCGTCGAGCTCATCCCGCGGGTGATCGTCGGCGGGGTGCTCGTGTTCCTGGGCCTGGCGTTCCTGGTCGAGTGGGTCTGGGACAAGCGCAAGACCCTGCCCCGGCTCGAGTACGTGATCGTGCTGCTGATCCTGGCCACGATCATCGGCCGGGGGTTCCTGCCCGGGATCGTGGTCGGACTGGTGCTCGCGGTCGTGTTGTTCGCGATCAGCTACGGGCGGATCGAGCTCGTGCGCGAGGTCGAGTTCGGGCAGACCTACCACAGCAACGTGGACCGGCCGGCGGCCGAACGAGCGGCGCTGGCCCAGCTCGCCGATCGGGTCCAGATCCTGCGGCTGCACGGGTTCGTGTTCTTCGGGACCTCCAGCGGCCTGCTCGAGCGGATCCGTCGCCGCGTGGAGAAGTCGGCCCCCCGATCCTTGGTGGTCGATCTCCGCCGGGTCAGCGGCGTGGACTCCTCGGCGGTGGTCTCGTTCGTCAAGGTGATGGGTCTGGCGCACGCCAAGGGGTTCGAGCTCGTGTTCACCGGCGCATCCGAGCCGGTGCGCGCCCAGCTCGAGCGCGGCGGGGTCGTCCCCACCGAGGGGGTCGTGGCGTTCGAGCCGGACCTGGACCGAGGGCTCCAGCGCGTCGAGGACGCGCTGCTTGCAGAACAGGTGGCCGTCCCCGTGCCCGCCCCCGACGGCGACGGCCAGACACCCGCCGGGATGCCGCCGGGGCTTCGGCCCTACCTCGAGCGCATGCAGGTGCCGGAGGGCACCGTGCTGATCCGCCAACACGATCCCTCCGCCGACGTGTTCGTGCTGGAGTCCGGTCGGCTCGTGGTGCAGGTCGAAACGCCCGAGGGGGCCACGATGCGCCTTCGCACGATCCGCCCGGGCGTGGTGGTGGGGGAGGTCGCGATGTATTCGGGGGCGCCGCGCACGGCCGACGTGGTGGCCGAGGCACCGAGCGTGGTGCTCCGGCTCGATGGTGCGGAGCTCGAGCGGCTGGAGGCCTCCGAGCCCGAGCTCGCCGCCGAGGTGCACCGGTGGCTCGCGACCACGCTGTCTGAGCGGTTGGACTCGATGAACAAGGCCCTCGACGCGCTCCTCGACTAGGTGCGCGAGGCCCGCGATCTCTGACCGCTAGAGTGCCGCGCGTGGGACGGGTGCGTGTCGGTGCGGTGGTGATCGACTGCAACGATCTCGATGGGATGCTCGCGTTCTGGCGCGAGGCGCTCGGCTACGTCGATCGGTACGAGGTGGAGCACGACTGGGCGAGCCTGCGCGATCCGGCCGACCCGAACGTCAACGTCTCCCTCCAGGTCGTCCCGGAGCCACGGGTGGGGAAGAACCGTCTCCACCTCGACCTGTACACCGACGATCAGGCCGGCGAGGTCGAGCGCCTGCTCGGGATCGGAGCCACGCTCCACCCGAGGACGCCCGACCCCGACGACGACTTCATCGTGCTGGCCGACCCGGAGGGCAACCTGTTCTGCGTGATCCAGCTCCCGGGCGAAGCCCTGTCAGAGCTCCCCTACATGATCTCCAGCGTCTCGTGGACGCTCACGCTGCCGCCGCCCGCGAGCACCGGCGAACCCTTCGCGAGCACCGTGGCCTCGTCCAGCGAGCCCGCCGTCAGGATCGTGTAGCCCGTCAGCGGGGCCGGGCCGCCGTCTCGCACCGCACCGTCGCTGCCGATCGTCTTGGCCGCCGGCGTGAACGGGTTCCCGCCGTCCTTGATCGCGGAGCCGAGCTCCTTGTACCAGTCGTCCCAGGCCTTCAGAGCCTTGGCCTGCTCCTCCTCCGTCTCGGGCATGCTCCCGCCGCTGTACAGCAGCACGAAGTCCGACATGACCTCCTCCTTCCCGGCCCGCTGGGGCCGTGGTCGTCCGACACCGGTACGACGAACGGGCCCCGAGGATTTCGACAGGGGCAGCCGCTCGCCCCGGCGATCAGCCCGCGAACCGAGCAGGGTGCGTCCGGCATGCCTCGGCGCTACCCTGATGGTCCGCAGTACTTGGAGAGGGCGATGGAGGCGATGGACATCGGCAACGTCACCGAGATCGACGTCAAGTGCACGTTTGACGCCGGCGCGATGGGCTGCGGCGAGGGCCTCCACCGGGAGTTCCGGCGACAGATGCAGGCGCTGGATGTCGGGGACGTCATGGAGTTCCTCGTACGCGATCCGTCGGCGAAGGAGGATCTCCCGCCGCTCGCGCGGATGATGGGGTTCCGGATCCGATCGCAGGCGCAGCGCGACGACGGCGTGATGTCGCTGGTGGTCGAACGGGCACGCTGAGGGAGGCGGGATGGCCGAGAAGCTCCTGTTCAATTGCACGCACGGCAAGGAGGATCCCGAGCGGGCGATCCTTCCGTTCGTCGCGGCGAACACGGCCGCGATCGCGGGTCAGGAAGCCGTCGTGATCCTCACGATCGACGCGGTCTGGCTCGGGACGCAGGGAGGAACCGACGACGTTGCGCTCGAAGGGTTCCCCGAGCTGACGCCGCTGTTCGCGGAGTTCGTCGACAACGGCGGTGAGGTCTGGCTCTGCGGCACATGCGCGAAGCCGCGAGGGATCACCGAGGATCAGCTGTCCAAGGGCGCGAAGATCACCGGCGCGGCGAACATCATCGAGCACGTCATCAACGGCGCGAAGTCGATCAACTTCGCCGGATAGCTTCACCGCGCGAGCAGCTCGGCCACGTCCGGCCGCGCGACGTACGCGTCCTTGAGTTCCCCCTCCGGGAGCGTTGCAGCGATCGAGCCGACGATCTCCGAGGCGCGTCGCCGCAGGCGCGTGGCCTCGTCCGCGTCGCCGGCGACCGCGCCGGCGAGCGAGCAGGCTCGCCACAGGACGTTGCGGTCTCCACTTCGTTCGGCCAGCTCCAGCGCCGCGCGCACCTGCCCGCCGTCCACCCGGCCCGCCAGCTGATCCGCACGAGCGACCGCCCAGGCGCCCAGCGCCGCGTAGGGCGGGCTCTCGTGCTCCGCGGCCTTCAGCAGCCACGCGCCCGCATCCGCGAGGGCCCCCGCGTCGGCGACGGTCTCCCAGGCCCGGATCTCGAAGCGCCCGCACAGCAGCTCGTGGAACAGGCCGCCCTCGGCCAGGCGACGGGCCTCGGAGAACGACGCGATCGCGGACGCTTCGTCGCCCGACGTGAGCTCCAACCAACCGCGGGCCGAGATCAGGGGAGGTCCGTAGAAGACGCCGAGGCGGTCGCTGAGTCGCGTTGCCGCCGGGAGGTCCTGCTTCGCGAGGGCGCTCGCGCCGAGCTCGGCGAGGACGAAGAGCCGGAAGAAGACCGACAGGTACTGCGGTCGGGGGGCCGCCACCGTGGCTCCGAGCTCGACCGCCTCGTTCGCGGTCGCGACCGCCGCCCCGAGCTCGCCGAGACCGAGCTCCGCCTGCGCGCGTGCGGCGAGCGTGGTCACCTCGTCGCGTCGCTGCCCCAGCTCGCGGTGTCCGTCGACGGCCTCCGCGATCGTGGCCAGCGCCTCGCGGAACCTGCCGAGGTACACCTGGATCCACCCCACCATCTGGTCGTTGTGCAGCTGCATGGGACGCTGTCCCAGCCTGCGCCACAGCACCTGGGCCTTCGTGCCCTGATCGAGCGCCTCCTCGAGGGGTCCGAGGAAGGAGCGGGTGTCGGTGATCCCATGTCGCGCGTACGCCTCGCCCTCCAGGTCGCCCGCCTCTTCGGCGACCCGCAGCGCCTCCTCGTGCGAGGCGAGCGCGCCGGTCCATCCGCCCTGCGCCCAGGCCAAGACCCCGGCCGTGTACAGCACCCTCGCCTCGATGTGCGCGGCCCCGGCCAGCCTCGCGGCCTCCCGCGCTCGCGGCAGGAGGGCCTCGCCCTCCTCGTAGCGATCGCGCATCCACAGCACGTGGGTGAGCGAGGCCAGGATCTGCGCCTCCCACGATTCCCGTCCGGTCCCCGGTGGGGCGGCCGACAGCGCGCGCTCGTAGTCGGCCTGCGCCTCCTCGAACCGGCTCAGCTGTTCGAGCGCCTCGCCTCGGCTGTACGCGATCTCCGCGACGAGCATGGTGGCCCGGTCGGGCGGCAGCTCCTGTGCCGCCTCGAGGGCGCGCTCGTACCACGCGATGGCCTCCTCGGCCGCGTAGACACGCCGGTGACGGTGGCCGGCGAGCATCGCGGCGTGGGCCGTCCGTTCGACGTCGCCGGCCTGCGTCGCGTGGTGCGCGATGAGCTCCGCGAACTCCTCATCCCGTCCGCGCGTCACCTGTTCGATCCAGCCGAGCACCGCCGCGTGTGCCTCCGAGCGACGGGCGCGCGGGATGCTGCCGTACGCGACGTCTCGGATCAACGCGTGCTCGAAGGTCAACTCGCGGGAATCCGCGATCGAGCTCTCCGGGAGGACACGGATGAGGCCGCGACCGATCAGTCCGTCGACGGCCTGCCCGATCTCGAGGGTGCCCAGCGCCTCGAGGGCACCCTCCCAGAAGACTCGGCCCACGACGGCGGCGTCCTGGATCGCGCGCTTCTCGCTGGGCGAGAGCCGGTCGATCCTCGCGGCGATGGCCCCCTGGACCGTGTCGGGCAGGTCGGACGGGATCGCCCCCGCGATCGTCCATGCGCCGTCGCGTCGCTCGATCGTCCCGTCCTCGGCGAGCATCCGGAGGAGTTCGCTCGCGAAGAACGGGTTGCCCTCGGCCCGGTCGACGATCGCGGACACGAGCTCCGGCGAGGTCTCGTGGTCGAGCAGGTTCTCCACGAGGGTCGTCTCCTCGTCGGAGGACAGGGGAGTCAGCTCGACGGTGGTGAAGTTCGACCGGCCGCTGCCCCAGTCCGGGCTTCGTTCGAAGACCTCGGGCCTGGCGGAGCAGAGGAACAGGACGGCGGCCGGCGTGCGTGAGGCCAGTCGGTCGAGCAGGTGCAGCAGCGAGGGGTCGGCCCAATGGATGTCCTCGATCACGACGATGAGCGGGGCGTCGGCGGCGAGGCCGGCGAGGTACCGCGACCAGGCATCCGTGATCATCCGCTCGGCGGCATCGCGACCGGCACCGGCGAGTGGATCGGAGGCGATCTGGATCCCGATCGACGACAGGAGCGTGGACGTGGTCGGCGCGGCGGCGTCAGGTTCGTCGAACCTGGCCCCGAGCGAATCTCCGACCTTGGCCACGATGACATCGGAGGGGTCGCTGTCCAGGATCCCCGCGTCCTGCTTCAAGACCTGCGCGAGCGGCCACAGGTGCAGGCCGTCGCCGTAGGGGAAGCATCGGCCTCGAACCACCGGGGCTGTGCCGTCCCGACCGGCCCCGTCCGCGAACTCGTGCCCCAGACGGCTCTTGCCGATCCCGGCCGGCCCGACGACCGTGACGACGCTCGGCCGCCGCTCCCGCGCGCATCGTCGGAGCAGCAGGTGCAGCAGCTCGAGCTCGTCCGTCCGGCCGACCAACGGCGACGCGAACGGGCTGGCGTCCGTGCCGCCTTCGCCGAGGACGACCCATGCAACGACGGGGTTCGCGACGCCCTTGAGCCGGAGCTCGCCGAGCGGCTCGAAGCGGAACTCGCGCCGGGTGTCGCGATACGTCCGGTCGCCGACGACGACCCGTCCCGGCGGGGCCGAGCCCTGGAGACGGGAAGCGATCGTCGTCGCGTCACCCGTGACCAACCCCTCGCGCTCGGCGCCCGGTGCCGAGAGCACCTCGCCCGTGTGCACCGCCACCCGGAGCACGAGCTCGCCCCCGATCTTCGCGGACAGGCGACGATTCAGGTCGGGGAGCTGCGCCTGCATCGCGAGCGCGGCGCGGACGGCTCGGACCGGATCGTCGCCGAGCGCCGTGGGCGCTCCGAAGACGCCGACCACCGCATCCCCGATGAACTTCTCCACCGTGCCCCCGTGCTGGACGATCTGCTCGGCCATCGCCTCGAAGTAGGGCCGGTAGACCTCCCGGAGGTCCTCGGGATCGAGCCTCGTCGCCAGCTCGGTCGACGCCTCCAGGTCGGCGAAGACGACGCTGACGATCTTCCGCTCCCCGGATGGTGCGGACGTCGGCGCGTCGTCCGTCGCGCCCGTGGACAGCGCGTGGCCGCAGTTCCCGCAGAACCGGAACCCGGCTGGGACGCTCGCGCCGCAGGAGGGGCAGGGGAGGTCGAGCGATCCGCCGCAGCCTCCGCAGAAGCGGAAGCCGGGCGGGTTCGGGGTCTCGCAGTTGACGCAGACGACCGTGACATCGGGGGTCCCCACGGCCCGAGTCTGCCGGTCCGTGCCAGGTTCGTCGACCGTCGCGTCGGCCTCTAGCCTTCCTGATGTGGGTTCCGAGATGAGGAACCGAGACCTGCAGACGCGCGGCGCGACCCTGACGTTGCGGTACGCGTCCCCCTTCGCCGCGCAGCCGCTGCTGTCGTTCCTCCGGGACCGAGCGATCCTCGGTGTGGAGGAGGTGCAGGGGTCGACGTATCGCCGTTCCATCTCGACCCCGGGAGGGCCGGTCACCTTCGCGCTGTCGACCGGCGCGGAGGATGGCGGCGTGGGGCTCGACGTGCCGGCCGTTCCCGCGATGTCGGCGGTGATCGAGACCGCACGACGGCTGTTCGATCTGGATGCGGATCCGGAGGCCGTGGCTCGAACCCTCGACCGCGATCCGACCCTTCGACCGCTGGTGCGATCGCACCGCGGCATCCGGGTCCCGGGGGCCGCCGATGGCTTCGAGCTCGTCGTGCGAGCGATCGTCGGCCAGCAGGTCTCGGTCGCCGGGGCTCGGACGATGCTCGGCCGCATCGCGACCCGCTTCGGCGAGCCGCTCGCCCGGGTCGACGGCGACGTGACGACGCTGTTCCCCGGGCCAGAGCGGTTGGCGGACGCGCCGCTCGAGGGCCTCGGGATCACGTCCCGACGCGCCGACGCGATCAGACGGGTCGCGGCGCTCGTCGCGGCAGCGCGAGCTCGACCTCTCGACGTCCGGCGATCCGGACGCGGCGGTCGGTACGCTGCTCGAGGTGAGCGGGATCGGGCCGTGGACGTGCGAGTACGTTCGGATGCGCGTGTTCGGCGATCGCGACGCCTTCCCGCAGGGCGATCTCGGCGTACGTCGCGGATTCGAACGGCTCGGGCTCGATGCTGCGCCGCGCGCGATCCTGGATCGAGCGGAGGCGTGGCGCCCGTGGCGCGCGTATGCGGCGATGCTGCTGTGGGCCGCATGACGCCCGAGCAGGTCGACCCCGGCACGCTCGGACCGGCCGAGCTCGGTGCGTTCGCGGATGGCTTCGCGGGCGAGATCGTCCTGCCGAACGACCCGGGCTACGACGCCGCCCGTGTCGTCTGGAACGGCATGATCGACCGGCGACCCGCGCTCGTCGTGCGGCCGACCGGTGTCGCCGACGTCATCTCGGCGGTCCGGTTCGCCAGGGAGCAGGAGCTCATCGCCGCGGTCCGCAGCGGCGGCCATAGCATCCCCGGCCACTCGACCTGCGACGCAGGCATCCTGATCGACCTGTCGCGGATGCGCGGCGTGCGCGTGGACCGGGAACGCCGCGTCGCACGCGCGAACGGCGGTGGGCTCCTCGCCGAGCTCGACCACGAGGCGCAGGCGTTCGGCCTGGCGTGCCCGGTCGGCGTCGTCTCGCACACCGGCATCGCCGGTCTCACGCTCGGCGGCGGGATGGGGCGACTGCAGCGGAGGTTCGGACTCACGATCGACAACCTCCGCTCCGTCGACGTGGTCACGGCCGACGGCCGCCTCGTCCACGCGAGCGATGAGGAGCACGCCGACCTGTTCTGGGGTCTGCGCGGAGCGGGCCCGAACTTCGGGATCGCCACGTCGTTCGAGTTCGAGCTTCATCCGGTCGGCCCGGAGGTCACTTACGGGTTCGTCCTGCACCCCGCGGAGCGAGCGACCGAGGCGGCCGCGCGGTTCCGGGCGTTCGTGGAGGCCGCGCCCGACGAGGTGACGGCGACGTTCGGCCTCGGGCTCGCGCTGCCCGAAGACGAGTACCCACCCGAGGTCGCGGGCCGCCCGGTCGTGTGGATCAGCGCGTTCCACTGCGGGAGCCTGGAGGATGCCGAGCGCGACCTGGCCGGGATCCGCTCGTTCGGTCCTCCGATCGCCGACACGTTCGGACCGACCACCTACCTGACCACCCAGCATGCGAACGACGCGTTCATGGAGTGGGGTCACCGCTTCTACATGAAGAGCGGCTTCACGGCCGGATTGCCGGACGAGTTGGTGGAGCGCTGTGTCGAGCACGTCGCGGGGGCGGATCAGGGCGGCTCCATCTCGATCTGGGCATGGGGGCGAGCGATCGGCCGGACGGCCGAGGAGGCGACAGCGTTCACGGGCCGGGGCGCGGCGTCCTGGGTGAGCGCCGAGGCGATGTGGGACGACCCGGACGCGGACGAAGCGCGCGTCGGGTGGGGACGCGCGACGATCGGCGCGATCGAGCCGTTCACGACTTCGGGGCGGTATGTGAACGACGTCGCCGAGTCCGGCGAGGACGTCGTGCGCTCTGTCTACGGCGACCGGAAGTACGAGCGGCTCGTCGCGTTGAAGCGCGCGTGGGACCCGGACAACGTCTTCCGCCTGAACCAGAACGTACGCCCGTGACCGGCCTCAGTGGTGTGGTCCTGACGGTCCGCTTCCTCTGCGAGCTCGCCATGCTCGGCGCGCTCGCCTACTGGGGCGCCGCGACGTTCGACGGGTCGATGGCGTTCGTCGCCGGCATCGCGGCGCCGCTCGCCGCGGCGGTCGTGTGGGGGATGTGGGTCGCCCCGAAGGCCCGGCATCCGGTATCGGTGGTCGTCCGGTTGCCGATCGAGGACGCGCTGTTCGCGATCACGACGGTGGCGTTGATCGCCACCGGGAAGACGACCCTCGCGATCGTCTTCGCGCTCGCGGCGTTCACGACGTCCGGACTCAACGCGTGGTTCGAGCTTGCGGCGCAGCGGGAAGGGAAGCCGCCGGTGTCGTAGCCGGGGGCCCGCCCCGGGCGCTCTCGGTCGGACCCGGCGAAGGCGCAGGATAGGGGTTCGAGAGGGGGAACGTGCAGCCGTACACAGCTCGGTGGGTGGCCTGGTCGGCCGGCATCGCCTCGATCCTCCTGCTGACCGCCGCCATGGTCCTGTACATCCTGGATCGGAACACGGTCGACCTTCCCGAGGCGGTCGGTATCTGGAGCCTGGTCCCGGTCGACATCCTCGTCAACCTCGGCGTGCCGATCCTGGGGATCCTGATCGCCACGCGCCGTCCGGACAACACGATCGGCTGGCTGTACATCGTCGCCGGTCTCGTCCTGGGCATCTCGTCGTTCCTGCAGCTGTACGCGATCCATGCGCTCCTGGCGGACCCGGGATGGCCTGGCGGTCGCCTCGCGGGGTGGATCGGCACGGTCATCCTGCCGATCCCGGTCTGCATCCTGCCGTTCCTGTTCCTGCTGTTCCCGACCGGGCACCTCGCGTCCAGGCGCTGGCGGCCGGTCGGGTGGCTCTCGGCAGGCGTCATGGTCGCCATCACGCTCTTCAGCGCGGTCCTGGCGACGCGGCTCTGGGACGACCCGTTCAGAGGGTTCGAGGCCGCCATCTCCGAGCTCCCGGGGATCTGGGTCCTCGTGTTCGCGGTCGTGGCGCTGTCGATCCCGCTCGCGCTGATCCTGTCGTTCTCCTCGGTCGTGACTCGGTTCCGCGGCTCGACGGTTGAGGAGCGTCTGCAGCTGAAGTGGTTCGTGACGGCGGCCGCCTTCGTCGTGGTGACGTTTAGCATCGGGTTCTTCTTCGAGTCCTTCGCGACCTCCGTGGCCGCGAGCCTGGGTCTGGTCTTCCTCGACGTGTCGGTCGCGATCGCGATCCTGAAGTACCGGCTCTACGACATCGACGTCATCATCGGGAAGACGATCGTGTACGGCGCGCTCGCGGTGTTCATCACGATCGTCTACGTGCTCGTCGTCGTGGTGATCGGCGCGTTCGTCGGGGCGACCGAGGGGCTTGCCCTGGTCGCGACGGCGATCGTGGCCGTCGCGTTCCAGGGGATGCGCGCACGTGCCCAGCGTGTTGCGAACCGGCTGGTCTACGGGGAGCGGGCGACGCCGTACGAGGTCCTCTCGGAGTTCTCCGAACACGTGGGCGAGACCTACGCGGGCGAGGAGGTCCTGCCGAGGATGGCTCGGCTGCTCGCCGAGGGGACCGGCGCGTCGAGCGCCGTCGTCTGGCTCCGGGTGGACTCGGAGGTGCGTCCGGCCGCCGCCTGGCCGTCCGAGGGGGACGATCCCGCGCCGATTCGCGTCGAGGGGGACCGGCTCCCGGACTTCGGTGACGTCGACGCCGCGGTGCCGGTCCGTCATCAGGGTGAGTTGCTCGGCGCGCTGACCCTGACGAAGCCTCCGAGGGACACACTGTCGCCGACGGAGGACAAGCTCGTGGCCGACCTCGCGGCGCAGGCCGGGCTGGTCCTTCGGAACTTCCGGCTCATCGAGGACCTGCGCGCTTCGCGCCAGCGGCTGGTGGCCGCCCAGGACGGAGAACGCCGGAAGATCGAGCGGAACCTGCACGATGGCGCGCAGCAGCAGCTCGTGGCGCTCGCGGTTCGCCTCAAGCTGGCGCGTACCCTCGCGGCGCGCGATCCCGAGAAGACCGACGAGACCCTCGAGCAGATGCAGTCCGAGTTGGCCGACGCCCTCGACAACCTCCGCGACCTGGCCCGAGGGATCTACCCGCCCCTCCTGGCAGATCAGGGCCTGGCAGCCGCGCTCGATGCGCAGGCGCGACGCGCTCCGGTCCCCGTGACGATCGAGGCGGTGTCGATCGGGCGCTATCCGGCCGAGGTCGAGGCGGCCGTGTACTTCTGCGTCCTCGAGGCGCTCCAGAACATCGCCAAGTACGCGAACGCCTCGGCTGGGAAGGTCCGGCTCTGGGTCCACGGCGACGAGCTGGCGTTCTCGGTCACCGATGACGGTGCGGGCTTCGATCCGGCGACGACGCAGCTCGGTTCCGGGCTCCAGAACATGAGCGATCGACTCGCGGCGCTCGATGGGATGCTCGAGATCCGGTCCCGGCCGGGCGACGGAACCACCCTCCTCGGCAGGATCCCGGTCCGCCTCGCGGGTTGACAGGCTAACGCCGTTCGCCTACGCTGCTAACAGCGTTAGCCAAATCCACGAGCGGAGGGAGACGGAGATGGCGCTCACCGAAGAGCTTCGGGCGGAGGTCGAGATCGACGCGACGCCCGACCAGGTGTGGGAGACGCTAACCGCGTTCGAGGCGTCCCCGAGCTGGAACCCGTTCATCGTGTCGATCCAGGGCGAGCCGAAGGTGGGCGCGAAGCTGAAGGTGCGGCTCGAGCCGCCGGGCGGTCGGGGCATCACGTTGCGCCCGACCGTGACGACGGCCGAGCCGGGCCGGGTGTTCGCGTGGCTCGGAAGGTTCGGCATCCCGGGCGTGTTCGACGGCGCCCATCGGTTCGAGCTCGAGCCGCTCGGCGAGGGCCGAACCAGGTTCGTGCAATCCGAGCACTTCCGGGGCGTCCTGGTTCCGTTGCTCCGACGTTCGCTGCGCACGCACACGCTCGCCGGGTTCGAGGCCATGAACCGCGCCCTCGCGGACCGGGTGCGGGCGACGGCGTGAGCGCGGCGATCGACGAGCTCTCGCCCCGAGCCCGCGAGGTGGTAGCCGCCGCGCGCGAGCTCCTCGAATCCGAGGGCCCGGAGGCGTTCACGATGCGGCGCGTGGCCGATCGCCTGGGCATCCGGGCACCCTCGCTCTACAAGCATCTCCCGGACAAGGACACGATCGAGGCCGCGATCATCGCCGAGGGGTTCGTGGAGTCGGCCGAACGGTTCGAGGCCGCCGTCACGGCCGACCGCCGGCGTCCGCTCCGGGCGCTCGCGGCCGCGTATCGAGCGTTCGCGCTCGAGCACCCGCACCTGTACCGGCTCATGACCGAACAGCCGCTCCGACGCGATCTGTTGCCGCCCGGCGTCGAGGATCGGGCCGGGGCTCCACTGGTCGCGGCCGCGGGCTCGGTCGACCGCGCTCGCGCCGTGTGGGCGTTCGCGCACGGGATGACGATCCTCGAGCTCAACAGCCGGTTCCCGCCGGACGCCGACCTCGACACCGCGTGGCGCGAAGGGATCCGCGTGTTCGAACGGCTCGCCCGGTGATCGGGCGGTTCAGCTCTCCCAGGGCTGGGTGTCGCCGCACGCGATCTCGGTGAGCGGATCGTCCATCACGAGCTGCCAACTGGTGTACTGCCCGACGTACGTGATCCCGACCATCCACTCGCCGTTCCGCTCGACGAGCTCGTACGTTCCGAGGAACCGGTCGGCGAACCCCTCGCTGTTCGGATCGCCGAGCCCCACGAGGTACACGACGTGGTACGAGCGGTCCTGTCCCGAGCCGCACGACGACACGCCGAGGACCTGCATCTCGGGACCGCCGAAGTCGTCCGTGTACTCGTCGTCGACGGCCTCGACGAAGAACTCGAGGTTGTTCCGGTAGTGCCGCGCGTCCAGGTAGACGATCTCGCCATCGTGCGATCCGATCGCGTATCCGTTCAGGACGTCACGCTCCTCGCACTGCGGGAAGATCTCCGTATCGAGCCCCGCGCAGCGGGAGCGTTCGCGGAAGCTCATGTCGAACACCACGTCCGAGTCGGCCGCGACGAGCGCGTTGGCGAGCTCCGAGGCTCGCTCGCAGAAGGCTGGGTCGCCGACTGGGCAACCCTCGGGCGTGAAGACGGTTGTCACTACAGGCGGGGCCGTCGAGGTCTCCGACGGTGGCGGCGGAGGGGAGCCGGCTCCGGTCCCCGCTCCCGGCGGGTTCACCTCGGGCTCGTAGGCGCAACTCGCGAGCAGGATGACGAACACGAGAAGGACGGAACGTCGCATCGTTCGAACATACGCGTCCGCGCCGCCCGCCGGCCGAGCCACTACGCTGCTCCGCGATGGATCTGCGGACCGCGATGCGCCGTCTCGAGGCCGCCGGCACCGAGCAGAACCGCAAGGTCTACCCGCGCCACGGCGTGAAGCCGCCGATGTTCGGGGTGCCGTACTCGGAGCTGGCGAAGCTCCGCAAGGAGATCAAGGTCGACCACGCCCTCGCCGTCGCGTTGTGGGCGACCGGCAACCACGACGCGCGGGTGCTCGCCACGAAGGTCGCCGACCCCGCATCCCTCACGAACACGCAGGCGGAGGCGTGGATCCGAGCCTGCGATAACTACGTCCTCATGGAGGCGGTCGGCGAGCTGGTCGCCCGGTCGCCGATCGCCCCGTCGCGCGTGAAGGTGTGGCGGGACCGCAAAGGGGAGTGGGTTGCGAGCGCGGGCTGGGTGGTCACGGCACGGCTCGCCTACGCGGGTGCGCTTCCGCCGACCGAGTGCGAGCGCCTCGTCCGCCAGATCGAGCGCGAGATCGACTCGCGCCCCAACCGGGTTCGGCACGAGATGAACGGGGCCTTGATCGCGTTCGGGTTGCAGGGCGGAAGGGTGCGGGATCGGGCGCTGCGGGCCGCCGCGAGGATCGGCCCGGTGGTCGTCGATCACGGCCGGACCGGGTGCGTGACGCCGGACGCGGCCGCGTACATCCGCAAGGTCGAGTCTCGGGCGGAGGCCGCCACGCGATAGACACGCGCGTCAGCTCCCGGTCCAACCCTCGTACGGCTCCGTCGACCCCTCCCGGCCGGACCAGTAGTCGCGCTGCTCCACGACGCGGCCGTCCGGTCCGAAACGAACGAGCGCGACGCCGGCGATCGTCTCGACCGTCCCGGATTCGTGCGTGCTGATCCCCCAGTACTCGACGGCCGCTCCGTCGGACCCGACGACGCTGGGCTCGGCGAACCAGACCCTCGCCTCCCGCTCGTCCTCGAAGGCCCAGGCCGCGTACCTGGTCGCCCCTTCGGACCCATCGTGCGGCGGACGGAACGGATGGGACCGGAAGACCGCGCCCTCCGCGTAGAGCGTTCCGACGAGCTCGGCGTCGTGCGTCCGCCATGCGCGCGCCCATGCCTCGGCCCACGCTCGCGCGGAACCGGCGGCGTCCACGTCAGTCCACCTCGCCCTCGCCGACGATCGTCTTCAGCGTGGACCACGCGTTCATGGCCGGCGGGAAGCCGGCGATCGTGGCCGTCTGGATCAGGACCTCCTGGAGCTCCTCGGGCGACAGACCCGCTCGGAGCGCCGAGCGTAGATGCACGGGCAGCTGCGACGATCGGCCGGTGGCCACGAGCGCGGCCACCGAGGCGATCTGCCGCTCCCGAACCGTGAGTCCCGGCCTCGAGTACACGTCGCCGTACGCGACCTCCACGATCAGGTGGCCGAGATCGCCGAGCGACTCGACGGTCGCGAGCGAGCGCTCGCCGTGCACCTCGCGCAGGCGCTCTCGGCCCCGTTCGTAGCGGGTCTGTTCGGACATCCGTCCCTCCTTGCGATCCGGTGACGACCGCCGACGCTACCCCGTCGCGGGTTGGGGCGCTGCGATACTGACGGGCCGTGAGCCGGAGCATCCGAGGCGCGTTCGACGAAGTCCTGCCGCGCGAGCGGTTCGGCGACCAACGCGACATCCTCGGGGGCGCCGCCCAGAACGTGGTCGGCCTAGTGATCGGCGCGCTCGCCGCCGCCGCCGCGCAGATCCTCATGTCCCGGACGCTGGGCGAGGCCCGGTACGGGATCGCCACGCTCGCCGTCCAGATGGCCTTCGTCGGGTCGACGGCCACGCGGTTCGGGATGGACGTTGCCAACATCCGGCTCGTCGCGATCCTGATCGGCAAGGGCGAGGGCGGCCGCGTCCGCGCGCTCGCGCGCCGCGCCTCGCTGATCGCGCTTGCGGTGAGCGTGGCGGCGGCGATCGTGCTGTTCGCCGCGTCGGGGTGGTTGGCCGAGACGCTCACCGACCTTCCCAACGACGCGAAGCCGGCGTTCATGGCGGCCGCCCTGGCGCTGCCGTTCGCTGCGATGACGCAGATCTACCTGGGCGCGACCCGAGGCCTGAAGATCATGCGCCACACGCTGTACGTCCAGTGGATCGGGCAACCGCTGCTGTGGATCGGGTTCACGCTCGCGTTCTGGCTCGCCGCGGAGACGTCCGGCGCCACCGTGCTCGCCTACGCGGCCTCGTGGGCCGTCGCGCTCGTCGCCGCGTTCCTCGCGTGGGAACGAGAGAGCCGGCCGCTCGTGGGGACGACGGAGGCCGGCGGGATCCCCGAGGAACGTACCGGAGCGCTGATCCGGTTCGGCGCGTTCCGAGCCCCCGCCGCGCTCTGCTCGCATCTCGTGTTCTGGGCGGACCTGTACGTGTTCTCGACGCTCGCCGGGGACCGGATTACCGGCGTCTACGCGGCGACGCTCCTCGCGGCGCAGACGCTGTTCCTGTTTCTCACGTCGCTCTCGCTGATGTTCAGCCCGTTCGTGGCCGACCTGCATCACCGGGGCGAGCGGGACCAGCTCGACCTCCTCTACCGGTCGGTGACCCGGTGGACGCTCGCCGCGACGATCCCCATCCTGCTGGTCCTGCTCGTGCTGCCCGACCTCGTCATGCGCGTCTTCGGCGAGGGGTTCGTCGTCGGCGCCGACGCGTTGCTGATCCTGTCGATCGGGATGATCGTTCCGGTGTGTGTAGGGACGGTCGGGTTCATCCTGATCATGGTCGGTCGCACCGGCTGGGACCTGCTCGTGTACGGGTGCGCGATCGTGCTGGACGTGAGCCTCGCGCTCTGGCTCGCACAGCCCGACGTGCTCGGGATCGAGGGCGCCGCGACCGCCCAGGCCTGCACCCTGGCGGCCTCGGCGATCGCCCGGCTGCTGCTCGTCCGCCGGTTCGTGCGCATCTGGCCGTTCGACCGCCACTTCCTGCGGCTGATCCCCGCCGCGCTGATCGGCGCCGGGGTGATGGCGACGATGAACACGGTGATGCCGGAGTCGAAGTGGCTCGTCAACCTAGTCGTCTCGGCCGGGCTCGGGACGCTCGCCTACGGCGTGGCGCTGCTGGCGTTCGGGCTCCGGCCCGGCGAGCGCGCCACCGTCGGCAGGCTCGCTCGGAAGGTGCTCGGCCGGAGCGGGTCGCCGACACCGCAGGGATGAACACGGCGTGAGCGTCTCGATCCGTCCGATCGGTCCGCAGGACCGCGATCGCGTCCGTGCGCTGACGATCGAGCACTGGGGGTCGGAGATCGCCGTCGCCCACGGCGTCGCGTACGAGCCGGCGGACCTGCCCGGCTTCCTCGCCTCGGATGGAGACCGGGTCGTCGGGATCGTCACGTACCACGTCGAGGGGGATACCTGCGAGATCGTCACGATCGACGCGTACGAGCGTCGGCGGGGGATCGGGACGACGCTCGTCGAGGCGGTGCGAGCGCTCGGTCATCCGCGGTTGTGGCTGATCACCACCAACGACAACCTCGGCGCGCAGCGGTTCTACGAACGTCTCGGGTTCCGCCTGGTGGCGGTCCACGAGGGCGCGGTCGCGCGTTCGCGAGCGCTCAAGCCGGAGATCCCCCTCGTCGGCGAAGGCGGACGGCCGATCCGCGACGAGCTCGAGTACGAGCTCCGCGGACCGGGACGCTAGCCGGCCTCCGAACGGATCCGGCGGGACAGGCCGGTCCCCTCGACCTCGGGCACGAGCCAGACCTCGTCCTCGATCGCGTCCGCGGTCCCTGGGTCTGGGTACTCGCCGAGCGCGACCGCTCGGCGGACCTCGAGGCCGTCGACCTCCCGCTTGAGCTGCTCGTACCGCATGTGGAGCATCCGGAGGCGGGCCAACTGTTCGATGTCCGGAACGCGCTCGTCCGATCGGCCGGTGAGGGCGCGCTTCGTCCGCCAGATCTCGAATCGGTGCAGCCCGAGGAACAGCAACCCCATGGCGACCACCGCGAGGCAGACGGCGAACGCCGCACCGCTCTGGTGGCTGAGCGTGATCGGGCCGATCACGAACGTCCCGTCGTCCGTCGCCCCGAGCAGGACCCCGACCATCGCGGCCGTGCAGAGTCCGCCGAGAGCCAACAGCGTGGCTCCGAGGATCATCGAGCAGCTCCTTCCGATGCGGTAGTTGATCCAGGGTCGCCCATCTCGGGGACGAGGGCATCGGCCATCTGGTCCTCAGCGCCATCGGTCTTTCGACGGGATCGTGGGACCGTTCGACGACGAGCTAGCGGCGATCCGCGAGTCCAAGGGCCTTCGAGACCGCGTCGCCTGGGTCCGAGGCTCGGACGATCGCATCCACGGCCTCGCCGTCCCGGGCGAGCTCCCAGGTGCCGAGACCGACGACCGGCTTGCCCATCTTCAGGGCGAGCGCGATCTCGGAGAGCGTTCCGAACTCGCCGCGTACGGCGATCACGACGTCGGCGGTCCGCACGACGATGGCGTTCCGAGCCTCGCCGATCCCGGTCGCCACCGCCACGGTCACGTAGGGGTTGGCGTCCAGACGCGAGTCGCCGGGCAGGATCCCAACCGATCGCCCGCCCGCGGCGGCGCATCCGCTGGCCGCGGCCTCCATCACGCCACCCATCCCGCCGCAGACCAGGACGCCGCCGGCCTCGGCGACGCCTCGCCCCACGGCCTCGCCGATCGCGAGCTCCGCGGGCGTCCCCGACGACGGGCCGACCACCGCGATGTACGGCTCCCGTGTCATCGGTGCGTCCCCGTGTTCGCTGTCATCCCCACGTGCGCCCAAGCATCGCAGCAAGCAGGGCGACCGCACCAGCCTTGTCGAGCGGTTCGTTGCCGTTGCCGCACTTCGGCGACTGAACGCACGAGGGGCACCCCGACGGACACGGGCAGTTCGCCACCGTCTCGAGCGTCGCCTCGAGCCACCGGATGGCCGAGCGGAACCCGCGTTCGGTGATCCCGGCTCCGCCCTCGTACCCGTCGTACACGAAGATCGCGCAGCCGGCCGTGTCCGGATGGTACGCGGTCGAGACGCCGCCGATGTCCCATCGATCGCAGGTCGCGACGAGCGGCAGGAGTCCGATCGCCGCGTGCTCGGCGGCGTGTGCGGCGCCGGGCAGATCGGCGGCCCGGATCGCCGCCCGATCGACGGCGGCCTGCGGGATCGTCCACCAGATCGCCTTCGTCTCGAGCGTGACCGGCGGCAGCGAGAGCGGGACGATCTCGAGGACCTCGCCCGTCGCGACGTGCGTCCGGCCGTACGCGACGACCTGATTCGTGACCCGGACCGTTCCGTACGAGCTCCCGACGTCGCCCGGGAGCGAGTCGCGTTCGTCCTCGTCCACGATCTCGATGTCCGTCACGTCGCGTGCGTTCGTGTAGTAGTCGGGATCGGTGCGAGCGACGGTCGCGACGTGCGTCTCGAGGTCCAACTCCCGCACCACGAACTGCTCCCCCTGGTGCAGGTAGATCGCGCCGGCGTGGACCTGCCAGAAGGCGCGGGACCCGTCGACGGTGCCGAGGAGCTCACCCGTTTCCTCGATCACGATCCGGAACCGCCGCCCCCCGGAGCTGCGGATGTCGACGAGCCGATGCGGGGCCTCGCGGCCGGCGTGGTGGAGCGTCGAGCGCCGCCGACGGAGCCGGCCCGCCTGCTCGAGCCGTTCGACCGCCGCACGCGCTCCCGGCCAGAACGCCTCGATCTCCTCGTCCGAGATCGGTTGCTCGCGAGCGGCGCACAGCAGGTGCGGTTCGAGCACGAACCGGTTCGACGGGTCGATGACCGCCGCCTCGGGCGGCCGGTCGAAGACGTCGGCCGGATGCGTCACGAGGTACTGGTCGAGCGGGTCGTCCTGCGCGACCAGGACGGCCAGCGAACCGTCCGTCCGCCGCCCCGCCCGCCCGGCCTGCTGCCACATCGATGCGCGCGTGCCCGGGTAGCCGACGAGCAACGCGGCGTCGAGCGACCCGATGTCGATGCCGAGCTCCAGCGCGTTCGTGGAGGCGACGGCGATCAGCTCGTCGTGCGCGAGCTGGCGTTCGAGCTCGCGCCGGTCCTCCGCGAGGTAGCCGGCCCGGTACGACTTCACGAGCGGCCGAAGCTCGGGGTCCAGATCGCGCCGGGCGAACTCCGCGAGGAGCTCGGCGGCGCGGCGCGACCGCGCGAACCCGATCGATTTCACGCCGTGTTCGGCGAGGCGTGCCAGGAGGAACGCGGCGTCGGACAGGGCGCTGCGGCGCGCCCCCGATTCCTCGTCGATCACGGGCGGGTTCCACAGCGCGAACACCTTGCCGCCGCTCGGCGAGCGAGTCGTCGGTGACGGCCTCGACCGGGGTGCCCACGAGGCGGTGCGCGAGCTCGCCCGGGTTGCCGACGGTGGCGCTCGCGAGCACGAACCGCGGCTCGCCGCCGTAGTGCGCGACCAGGCGCCGGAGCCGACGCAGGATATGGGCCACGTGCGAGCCGAAGACGCCGCGGAACACGTGCGCCTCGTCGATCACCACGAGCGACAGGCGCAGGAAGAAGTCGGCCCACCGCGGGTGATCGGGGAGGATCCCCGCGTGCAGCATGTCGGGGTTCGTCATGACGAGGTTCGCGTTGCGGCGGATCAGCGGCCGCTCGTCCCTTGGCGTGTCGCCGTCGTAGACCGCCGGCGCGCAGCTGCGGCAGCCGGAGCTCGCGGACCTGCCGGAGCTGGTCGCGCGCGAGCGCCTTCGTCGGGAACAGGTACAGGGCGGTTCGCTTCGCGTCGTCGACCGCCCGGGAGGCGAAGGCGAGGTTGTACACGAGGGTCTTCCCCGACGCGGTCCCGGTCGCGACGACGACGTTGTGTCCCGACCGGACCAGGTCCAGCGCGCGACGTTGATGCTCGTACAGCCCCGTCACGCCGACGAGGCGCGAGGCGACGGCGGACGAGCTCGGGCAGGTCGTTGGGGAACCCCTCGGGGGCGTCGTCGCGGGCCGGAAGCTCGCGCACGTGGACGAGCGACCCCTCGTCGTCGAGCGACTCGAGGAAACGCGCGCAGGTCCACGCGGCGATGGTAGCCGCGGGGGCCGGCGCTCCCGCCGGTCGCCTCGCTACTCGCCGACCGCCTCGTCCCGACCCAGGTGCCGGTACGGCGTTCGGAGCCCGTCGCGCAGGAGCGGCCGGATCAGGTCGCGCTCCCGGGCGAAGATCACCAGCCCGAGGATCAGGTAGACGATCCCGACGCCGATCCGCTCGATCGCCGTGGAGCGATTCGGGAACCAGCCCGCCGATGATGAACTGCGCCCAGAACAGGCCGAACAGCAGCCAGGCCTCGCGCAGCGAGATCGACAGCGTCACGAGCACCGCGATCGCGAAGAACGACTGCGCGGCGGTCAGGAACAGCTCCTCGCGCTGGACCGAGTCGACGGGCAGCCCGTGGAGCCCGCCCGCCCCGATGCTGAACACGATCGGCAGCGTGCCGACCAGCAGGGTCCACTGGTTCACCTTCGAGGAGACCAGCGTCCCGAGGCCGGCGTTCGTGTTCAGCCGCCAGGCGTAGAGGCCGGCAACCAGGAGCTCGGGCGCCTCCGAGGCGAGGGGCGCGACCCACTGCACCAGCAGGAACTCGTTGATCCCGAACTCCTCCCCGGTGGCGACGAGCGCCTCGGCGAAGTGCTCGGCGACCAGCAGGATCACGGCGGCCGAGAACACGAACATCGCGACGACCGAGATCGCGGCGGTTCGTCTTCGAGAACGTCCCCACGAGGCGTGCCGGTCCGACCAGGTGCGGCTCCTCGGCCGGCGCCCGGGAGACCCGGATCGTGTAGAGCACGAAGATCGTCACGAGGACGAGCGAGTCGATCAGCGTGATCGAGTGCTTCAGGGGCAGCGTCAGCGAGTAGACGGTCGCGATCGCCAGGAACGAGACCTCGACGGCGTGGGGGCGCTCGAGCTCGACCGCTCGGAGCACCGGCGTCCGGTGCCGCGACCGGAAGAAGGCGATGAACACGACCATCGACCAGCCGATGCCGATCAGGAGCCGGTTGGCGCCGGTCATGTTCGCGAGCGCGAGGGAGCACGCGCTCTCGCCGGTGTCGCCGGGCGCCTTGCAGGCCTCGCCGAACTCCGCGAACGCCTCGCCGCCCTGGAACGCGAACACCATGTCGACGGCGTACTCGGGCAGGACCGCGATGAACGCGAGCACGGCGATCGCCAGCCCGGCCGAGATGTCGAGCTGCGCGGCCTCCGCGGCCCACGACAGGATGAACGCGGCGCCCACGATCGCGAGCCCGAAGAGCAACGCGTCGAGACCGCTCCCGACGTCGATGTGCGCGAGACGCAGCACGAGCCCCGGGATCGTGATGCCGACCGCGAGGATGATCCCGAGCCCCTGGCGGAGCGGATGGACGTCCTGCAGCTCGTCGCGGAGCTCGGTCATGAGGGCCGAACCTAGCAGAGGCTCCTGCGGGAGGGTGTTTACCCGCCGGAGGTGAGCGGAGCGTTCGGGGAAGGCGGGATGTTGCGCGCCTTCAGCAGGCCGTCGTCGGCGAGGTCGGCCGAGATCGCATCGAGCACCGTCTGGTCGAGGTTCACGACGGACAGGCCGTTCACCATCGCGGTGCCGCCGGGGAAGACCACGTTCACGACCTTCTTCTGGTTGATCGCCGTGCCGGTGAACGCCAGCGTCATGAGCTCGTCGAGCGGGACCGTGGTCTCGGACTGACTGAGGAAGGCGCTCACCCACAGCAGGAGCCTGCCCGGGTCCTTCGAGTACTCCTTCTTGAACTGTGAGAGCGCCGAGATCATCAGCAGGCCCTGGTTCTCGGAGCGGCCGAAATCGCCGCGCGGGCAGGTCGTGACGGTTGCGGCTGAACGCGAGCGATTGCTTGCCGTTCAGGCGCTGCACGCCGGGTTCGAAGAACGCCCGGGAGGCGGCATCGTCCATCGCGAACGGGACGTCGACCACGAGCCCGTCGATCCCATCGATCATCGCCTCGAACCCCGCGAACCCGGTCATGGCCCAGTAGTCGAACGTGAGGCCCGTCATCTGCTCCACCGTCGCGACGACGAGCTCCGGCCCGCCGTAGAACAGCGCGGCGTTGATCTTGTTCTGTCCGTGGTCGGGGATGTCCGCGAGCGCGTCGCGCGGGATGCCGACGACCGTCGCCTTGTGCTTGGCCGGGTTGATGGCCAGGATGTGGATCGAGTCCGCCCGCTGGCTCTCGACGGCTTGGTCGGGACGAGCGTCGGAACCGATGACGAGCACGAAGATCGGCTCGCCCCCGTCGAGCACCGGCGCGAACTCCGCGTGGGCCGGCTCGAGTTGGAAGAGCGGTGCCGCTTCGGCCCGTTCCGGCGGCCGGACGGCGCCGAGCACCGATCCCGACCACCCAGGCCGAGACCAGGCCCGCCATCAGCGCCGCGCGACCGCGATGGTGGGTCGTCATGAGGGGGACGCCGAGGCCGAGGGCGACGGGCTCGGCGGCTTCGCCTCGCGGTCGTTGCGCGTCACGTCGAAGGCGGTGATCTTCCAGCCCTCGAGGTCCTTCAGGAAGAACTGACCGTCGCTCACGAGCTTGACGAACGTCCCGTCCGTGCGCTCGCCGAGCGCGACGAAGTGGAACGTCACGACCGCGGTGTTCGGGTTGGCCTCGGGGTCGAAGAGCACGTCGAACGCGAGCGTGCCCTTGTCCGGCTCGACGTCCTCGAACACCTCGCCGGCGGTGGCGCCGAGCGTGAGCGTCTCCACGTTCTGCTCGGCCGCCGGCAGCGCCTCGGGCGAGAACGCCCCGAACACCTCCTCGTAGTCGCCCTCTCGCCAGTTGGTGGGGTCGAGGAAGGCGTTCGTGAACAGGTCGTCGATCGTCGGCGTGATCTCGGCCGCCCACCTGCTCGGCCGAAGCGGCGAGGGCGGCGTCGTCGGCGTCGGCGACGGTCGCGACGGCGAGCGCCTTCTTCACGTTGAAATCGAAGGCGGGTACCGAGTCGTCCTGGTCGTTCCCGCCGCCGACGATCGGGATGGCACCCGCCGCCGCTCAGCACCAGGATGAGCACGACGATGATCGCGACGAGGGCGACCGGGATCACGAACAACGCGATCGGCGTTCGACGCTTCTTCTTCGAGGCGCGCTCGATCCGGTTCGCTTGCACGGGGGGTTTGGTGGTAGCCAGAACGCGAGAAGGGTAGCGGCCGGGAGGGAGTGCAGCAACCACGTTAGGATGAAGATGTTCCGAAGGCGTGCCGGGAAGACTGGTCGGCGTGGGGGCCGCCATGTCTTCGAACAGGACGCCGAGATCGGATGCGCCGGACACGCCGCTGCTGCGTACGCCGTGGTCACGCTCGCAGCGGACCGTCGCGAGGCGGGTCGTGCAGCCGCTCCAGTCGTTCCTCGAGCAGGAGGCCGCCTCCGCCTTCCTGCTCGTCGTGGCCGCCGTGGTCGCGCTCGTGTGGGCGAACTCGCCCTGGCGGGCGAGCTACGAGGACCTGTGGACGACGAGCGTGGAGCTGCGGCTCGGCGCGTTCGCGATCGAGGGCGATCTCCGGAGCCTGGTCAACGAGGGGCTGATGTCCCTGTTCTTCCTGGTCGTCGGGCTCGAGGTCAAGCGCGAGCTCCTGACCGGTGAGCTCCGCGACCGTCGCGCGGCGCTCCTGCCGATCGTCGGCGCGATCGGCGGGATGGTCCTGCCCGCGTTGCTCTACCTCGCGGTGACCGCAGGCACGGCGGGGGCGCCCGGATGGGGTGCGGCCATGCCGACCGACATCGCCGTGGCCGCCGCCGTGCTCGCGCTCGCCTGGCCACGGTCGTCGCCGGGCGTCCGGGTCTTCCTGCTGTCGCTCGCGATCGCCGACGACATCGGCAGCGTCGCCGTGGTCGCCGTGGCCTACCCGAGCGACCTCGCGTGGGGGTGGCTCGGGGTCGCAGCCCTGGTCGGGCGTCGTGATCGTTGGGCTCCAGCGGATCCATGTCCGCGCCGCGGTCGTGTACGTCGCCCTCGGCGTCGGGATGTGGCTCGCCGTCCGCGAGGCCGGGGTCTCGCCGACCCTCGCGGGTGTGGTCCTCGGCTTCCTCACCCCCGCCGTGCCGTTCCAGCGGCCGAGCGCGGTGAGCGACGAGGCCCATCGGGTGGCGGACGCCACGCTCGACTTCCCCCCGACACCCGACGCCGACGCCCCGGAGTGGCTCCGTCTCGCCGGGCTCAGCCGTGAGGCCGTCTCGCCGTTGGCGCGCGTCGAGGCCGCGCTGCACCCCTGGACGAGCTACGTCGTGGTGCCGCTGTTCGCGCTCGCGAACGCCGGGGTGGTGTTGAGCGCGGCGGCCCTCGACGGCGCCGTCGAGCGGCGCGTGGCGCTGGGGATCCTCCTCGGGCGGCTCGTGGGCAAGCCGCTCGGGATCGCCCTGGCGTGCACGATCGGCGATCCGGATCGGCGCCGCGCGACATCCGCCCGGTGGCCGGCTGCCGCTGTTCGGCCTGGGGGTGGCCGCCGCCGTCCCGTTCACGGTCTCGCTGTTCATCGCCGAGCTGGCGCTGCCCGGCCGCCTGCTGGATGCGGCCAAGCTCGGGATCTTCTCGGCCGCGGTCGTCGCCGGCATCGCCGGCTTCATCGTGCTCCGCGCGCAGCGCAGGTCCGGTGCGCGCGCCTCCGCCCGATCGGAGTCCGGGTAGCTCGACCCCGGCGCGTGGGGAGTGGGTTTCCCTATACTGCTCCGGTCCCCGGCTCGGAACGGGACCTGAACGTCTCCGAACCCGATCGAGGAGGTCTCCACGTTGCACGGTGTCCTCGCCCAGGAAGGCGGTCCGATCGACGCCGTCTTCGGGTCGTTCGAGACCAACGCGCTGTGGGTGATCCTCGCGCATCTCGCTCGTCGCCCTCGTGTTCGCCTACTACCTGGTCCGCGAGGTCCTCGCCGCCCCCGAGGGGACGCCGAAGATGAAGGAGATCGCCACGGCGATCCAGGTCGGGGCGAAGGCCTATCTCTCGCGCCAGTTCCGGACGGTCGGGATCTTCATGGCGATCCTGATGGTGGTCCTGTTCTTCGCCCTCCCCGTCTCCGAGAGCGCGACCCACAGCGAGTTCTCCCTGCGGTTCGGGCGATCGATCGCGTTCATCCTGGGGGCGGGGTTCAGCGCGATCACCGGCTACGCGGGGATGTGGCTCGCCGTCCGCGCCAACGTGCGGACCGCGAACGCCGCGAAGGAGTCGGGGATGCGCCGGGCGCTCCGGATCGCGTTCCGAGCCGGCGGCGTGGCAGGGATGTTCACGGTGGGCCTCGGGCTGCTGGGCGCGACCGTGATCCTGCTGATCTACCAGGAGGACGCCACGGCCGTCCTCGTCGGGTTCGGCTTCGGCGGTGCGCTGCTCGCGATGTTCATGCGGGTGGGGGGCGGCATCTTCACGAAGGCGGCGGACGTCGGCGCCGACCTCGTGGGCAAGGTCGAGCAGGGGATCCCCGAGGACGATCCACGGAACGCCGCGACGATCGCGGACAACGTCGGCGACAACGTCGGGGACTGCGCCGGGATGGCGGCGGACCTGTTCGAGTCCTACGAGGTCACGCTCGTCGCCTCGCTGATCCTCGGGGCCGCGGCGTACGCCGACACCGAGGTCGGGGCGATCGCCGGCGTGATGTTCCCGCTGTTCGTGCGCGCGGTCGGCGTCATCACGTCGATCATCGGCATCCTCGCGGTCACCCCTCGGAGCGAGGACGAGCACGGCATGCGCGCGATCAACCGCGGCTTCTTCATCTCGGCGGCGATCTCGGCCGCGGCCGTCTTCGTGATCAGCGGGATCTACATGGACGACCTGCGACCGGCGGTCGCGGTGCTGCTCGGCCTGGTCCTCGCGAGCGTGATCCAGGTGTTGACCCAGTACTTCACCGACACGAAGTACAAGCCGGTGCAGGAGGTCGCCGAGTCCACGCAGACCGGTCCGGCGACCACCATCCTGTCGGGCTTCTCGATCGGACTCGAGTCCACCGTCTGGTCGATCCTGATCATCGCCGCCGTGATCGGCGCCGCCTTCGTCCTGGGCGACAACACGGTCGAGGCGCTCTACTTCATCTCGCTCACCGGGATGGGGATGCTCACGACCGTCGGCGTGATCGTGTCGATGGACACGTACGGACCCGTCTCCGACAACGCGCAGGGGATCGCGGAGATGTCGGGCGAATTCGAAGGGCGACCCGCGCAGGTGCTCGGCAGCCTGGATGCGGTCGGCAACTCCACGAAGGCGATCACGAAGGGGATGGCCATCGCGACCGCGGTGATCGCGGCGACGTCGCTTGTTCGGCTCGTTCGCCGAGGCGGTGCTCGGAGCGCTTGGGCCGAGCGGGCAACGAGTTCCCGATCCGCGTCGACCGGCCCAACGTGCTGATCGGGCTGCTGATCGGCGGTTCGGTCGCCTTCCTGTTCTCATCGCTCGCGATCCGCGCCGTCGGCCGAGCGGCGGCGCAGGTGGTCGTGGAGGTCCGCAACCAGTTCCGGGACCACCCGGGCATCATGACTTACCAGGAGCAGCCCGACTACGCGCGGGTCGTCGACATCTGCACGAAGACGTCGCTGCAGGAGCTCATGACCCCGGGCCTCCTCGCCGTCCTCTCCCCGGTCATCATCGGGTTCGCGCTCGGGGCCGAGGCGCTCGGGGCGTTCCTCGCCGGCTCGATCCTGACGGGCCAGCTGTTGGCCGTGATGCTCTCGAACTCCGGAGGCGCGTGGGACAACGCGAAGAAGTTCATCGAGGAGGGCAACTACGGCGGCAAGGGCTCGGACGCGCACAAGGCGGCCGTGATCGGCGACACGGTCGGCGATCCCGTTCAAGGACACGGCCGGACCCGCGCTCAACCCGCTCATCAAGGTGATGAACCTCGTCGCGCTGCTCTTCGCGCCGGTGATCGTCGAGCAGGCGGACAGCGACGTCGTCCGGATCGTCGTGGTGGCCGTCGCCGCGGGCGATCGTCGCCGCCGCGATCTGGGTCTCGAAGTCGCGGAAGTCCGAGTTGATGGTCGGCGACGGGCCGCCGGCACCCGCCCGCGAACCGACCTCCGTCACGTAGCGGCGAGACGCCTGGGATGGGCCTCCTCGATCCCTTCCGGCGGTTCTTCCACCGGATGGCCGAGAGCGACGAGCTGCGGTACGCGCAAGAGATCCGGGCATGGGCGGCGAAGGTCCCGGGCGCGGTCCCGATCGCGGAGGCTCCCGTACGGTCGCGTTCGAAGCTCGCGGGCGTCGTGCGCCGGATCACGGTCCGGCCGCTCGAGGGCCACGAGTCGCTCGAGGCGCTCCTCTACGACGGGACCGGCGAGGTGACGGTCGTCTGGATGGGCCGGCGCTCGATCCACGGCCTCAACCTCGGGACGCGCCTGGTCGTCGAGGGCATGCTGGCGGAGCAACGGTCCGAACGACGGCTCGTGAACCCCACGTTCGAGTTCGCGGCCTGAGGGGAACCCGTGCAGAGCGGAGCCACGCCCGTACCCGATCGACCGAGCGAGATGCGGGTGAGCGAGTCGGTCGAGGCCCTCGTCGGCCGGGAGGTGGTCGAGCAGGTCACCGCCACCGTCTGGACGCGGGAGGACGCCCAGCGCCGGAAGGCGGCTCCGCTTCGGATCTACCTCGGCGCCGCACCCGGTGTCGGCAAGACCTACGCGATGCTGTCGGAAGGCCGGCGCCGTCGCGACCGCGGCACCGACGTCGTCGTCGGTTTCGTCGCGACCTACGGTCGCGCGCAGACGATCGCGATGGTCGAGGGACTCGAGATCGTTCCCATGCGGGAGGTCGAGTACCGAGGGCGGCGGTTCGAGGAGATGGACGTCGATGCGGTGATCGCCAGGGAGCCACAGGTCGCGCTCGTCGACGAGCTCGCGCACACGAACATCCCGGGGGTTCGGTTCGCGAAGCGGTGGGAGGACGCGCTCGAGGTGCTCGCGGCCGGGATCGAGGTCATCACCACGGTGAACATCCAGCACCTCGAGAGCCTGAACGACGTGATCGCGAACGTGACGGGCATCCGGCAGACGGAGACGGTGCCGGACTGGCTCTTCGACCTGGCCGACCAGGTGGAGCTGGTGGACATGTCGCCCCACGCCCTCCGACGGCGGATGACCCACGGCAACGTCTACCCCGACCCGCGCAAGTCCGAGCTCGCGCTCCAGCGGTTCTTCACGATGGAGAACCTGACCGCTCTCCGTGAGCTCGCACTGCTCCGCGTCGCGAACCAGGTCGACGACTCGCTGCTCGAACGCTGGACGCGGGAGGGGGCGGCGCCGGAGGTGCGCGAGCGCGTGCTCGTGTGCGTCTCACGACCCGGCGAGATCTCCGACGACCTGATCCGCCGGGGTGGTCGGATCGCCCAACGGGCACGAGGTGACTTCCTCGTCGTCCACATCCGAGAGGGAGAGGGGGCCACCGACCCCGAGTGGCTCCGCCACGTCGGGAGCCTGGTCCGGGACCTCGGCGGGACGTTCGACGTGATCGACTCCGAGTCGCCGGTCGAGGCGGTGCTCGGATACGCCTACCGGCAGTTCGTCACGCAGATCGTGGTCGGGGAGTCGCTCCGGTCACGCTGGCAAGAGCTCGTCCACGGGTCGTTCGTCACCCGGTTGATCCGCGCGGCGAGCAACATCGACCTCCACGTGATCTCCCGCCGCGAGGGATGAGCCTCAGCGTGCGAGCCTCCATCGCCGGCGTTCGCGGCGGCTGGCGTCGATCCTGACGACGTCCTCGTCCCGCAGGGCCGCTCGGAGCCGCGAGAGGTCCGCGACGAGCTCCGCTTCCACGACGATCCGACGTCGGTCTGCCAGTCCGAGCGCGTCGGCGGCCACGCGCCGCTGCCTCGGTGACGGTTCGGGGCCGAGGACGAGCAGCAACGCGTCCCCGCCGAGATCCGCGTCCTCGAGCAGGGCGGCCGCCGTCTCGCGAGGATGCGACCCGACGATCGCCACGACCCTCGGCACCGTCGCCACCGTGCTCATGCGGCCCGCTCGAGCGCGAGGTTGAGCTCGAGGACGTTCACACGTTCCTGCCCGACGAACCCCAGCGCCGGCTCCTCCGTGTGCTCGGCGATCAGCGCACGCACCGCATCGAGCGACAGCCCTCGAACCTCCGCGATCCGCGGCGCCTGGAACTCCGCGGCCGCGACGGAGATGTGCGGGTCCAGGCCGCTCGCCGACGCGGCGAGCAGGTCCACCGGGATGTCGGCGACCTCGAGCCCGTCGACGTACGGCGATTCGAGCGCCAGGATCGTGTCCGCCCGTTCGGCGATCAGGTCGGCGAGATCCTGCGAGTGCGGACCGAGGTTCGACCCCGACGAGGTCGACGCGTCGTAGTCGACGCTGGACGGGCGGCCGTGGAACCACTCCTCGCCCTCCCACAGCTGGCCGATCGACGAGCTCCCGACGACCCGTCCGTCCACGCGCACGAGGGATCCATCGGCCTTGTCCGACATCGTCACCTGCGCGATCCCGGTGATCACGAGCGGGTAGAGCAGGCCGGTGAGGATCCCGAGGACGATCACGGCTCGGAGCGCTCGGACGACGTTCCCGATCATGTGAAGTTCACCGCCTCGAGCATCAGGTCGATCGCCTTGATCCCGACGAACGGCACGACGATCCCGCCGAGTCCGTAGATCAGCAGGTTGCGACGGAGCAACCCGTCCGCGCCGATCGGGCGGTAGCGGACGCCGCGCAGGGCGAGCGGCACCAGGGCGACGATGATCAGGGCGTTGAAGATGACGGCCGACAGGATCGCCGACTCGGGCGTCGCCAGGTCCATGATGTTGAGCGTCTCGAGCGCCGGGAGTACGCCGACGAACATCGCCGGGATGATCGCGAAGTACTTCGCGACATCGTTCGCGATCGAGAACGTCGTCAACGCGCCGCGGGTGATCAGCAGCTGCTTCCCGATCTCGACGATCTCCATGAGCTTCGTCGGGTTCGAGTCGAGGTCGACCATGTTGCCGGCCTCCTTGGCCGCCGACGTCCCCGTGTTCATCGCCACGCCGACGTCGGCCTGCGCGAGCGCCGGCGCGTCGTTCGTGCCGTCGCCGGTCATCGCGACGAGCATGCCGCCCGTCTGCTCGCGCTTGATCAGGTCCATCTTCGCCTCGGGCGTCGCCTCGGCCAGGAAGTCGTCGACGCCGGACTCCTGCGCGATCGCCGCCGCCGTGAGGACGTTGTCGCCGGTGATCATCACCGTGCGGATGCCCATCTTCCGCAGTTGGCCGAAGCGCTCGACGAGGCCCTCCTTGATGATGTCCTTGAGCTCGATGACGCCGAGCGGCACCCGGTCGCGTGCGACCGCGAGCGGGGTGGCGCCGGCCCGGGCGATGCGCTCGACCTCCTCGCTCAGCTCGGACGGCAGTTCGTGTCCCGACCAGCCGACGATCGCGTCGACGGCGCCCTTGCGGATCTCGTAGCCGTCGAGGTCGATGCCGCTCATCCGCGTCTGCGCGGAGAACGGGATGAAGGACGAACGGGTCTCCATCAGCTCCCGCTCCCGGATACCGAACCGCCGCTTGGCGAGCACCACGATCGAGCGTCCCTCGGGCGTCTCGTCGGCCAGGGACGCGAGCTGGGCCACCTCCGCCAGCTCGCGCTCCTCGACCCCCGGCGCCGGGATGAACGCCACGGCCTGCCGATTGCCGAGCGTGATCGTGCCGGTCTTATCCAGGAGCAGCGTGGACACGTCGCCCGCCGCCTCGACCGCTCGTCCGCTCATCGCGAGGACGTTGCGCTGAACGAGCCGGTCCATGCCCGCGATCCCGATCGCCGAGAGCAGGCCGCCGATCGTCGTCGGGATCAGGCAGACGAACAGGGCGATCAGGACGGCATCCGATAGCTCTCCACCCGAGTAGACCGCGAAGGGCTGCAGCGAGACGCAGACGATCAGGAAGATGATCGTGAACTTCGCGAGCAGGATCGACAGCGCGATCTCGTTCGGGGTCTTCTGTCGCTCCGCCCCCTCGACGAGCGCGATCATCCGGTCGAGGAACGTCTGCCCGGGCTCGGCGGTGATCCGCACCTTGATCCAGTCCGACAGGACCCGCGTCCCGGCCGTGACGGCCGACCGGTCGCCGCCCGACTCCCGGATGACCGGGGCCGATTCGCCGGTGATCGCGGATTCGTCGACCGACGCGATGCCCTCCTCGATGTCACCGTCGCCGGGGATCGTCTCGCCCGCGCTCACGATCACGACGTCGCCGGCACGCAACTGCGAGGCGGGGATCGTCTCGTCCCGGCCGTCCGCGCTCTGGCGGCGCGCGACCAGGTCCGCTCTCGTCCTGCGGAGCGCGTCGGCCTGCGCCTTCCCCCGCCCTTCGGCCATCGCCTCGGCGAAGTTCGCGAACAGCACCGTGAACCACAGGCCGAGGCCGATCGCCGTGTCGAACGCGACCGGTCCCTCGCTCACGATGTCCGTGATGATGCGGATCGTGACGACGACCGAGACGACCTCGACGACGAAGATCACCGGGTTGCGCAGCAGCGACCTCGGGTTGAGCTTCACGAAGCTGTCGCGGATCGCCCGGCGGACGATCGGTGGGTCGAACAGCGGGCGCGACCGAACGGTTCCCTGCTCGGTCTTCCCGGGTCGAGGTGTCGTGGCGACGGACATCAGAACAGCTCCCCGCCGCTGAGGTGCTCGACGATCGGGCCCGACGGCGAGGCCGGGGAGGAACGTCAGCGCGCCGATGATGAGGATGACGAACGTCAGCAGCACCACGAACAGGGTGGTGTCCGTGTGCAGGGTTCCGGATGTCTCCGGCACGGTCCCCGCGCGGCCCAGGCTCCCCGCGAGCGCGAGCGCGGCGATCAGGGGGACGAACCGCGCCACGAGCATCGCCAGACCGCCCGCGATCGCGTAGAACGGCCCGCTCACGGTGATGCCGGCGAACGCCGAGCCGTTGTTGTTCCCCTGGGACAGGAACGTGTAGAAGATCTCGCTGAAGCCGTGCGGTCCCTGGTTGAGCCGCGGATCGGTGCCGGCGGGGATCACGGCGGCCACGGCGGCGAGCGCGAGCACCAGGATGAACGGCACGAGCACGGCGATCGCGGAGAGCTTCACCTCTCGCGCGCCGATCTTCTTCCCGAGGTACTCCGGTGTCCGTCCGACCATCAACCCGCCCATGAAGACGGCGATGATCGCGTAGAAGATCATCCCGTACAGGCCGCTGCCGACGCCGCCCCAGATCACCTCGCCGATCCCCATGTTGAACATGGCGGCGAGCCCTCCGAGTGGCCGGTACGAGTCGTGCATCGAGTTCACGCTGCCGTTGGAGGCGGCGGTCGTGGCGACGTTCCAGAGCGCGGACTCGTCGACGCCGATCCGCTGCTCCTTGCCCTCCATGTTCTCGGCCGCGGCCGAGACGCCGGAGGTGACCATCGCCGTCGACGCGCTGTGCTCCTGCGGGACCGTGAGCGCGAGGCCGCCGATGAACAGGACCATCATCACCGCGAAGATCGCCCAGCCCTGCCGGACGTTGCCGACCCACTTGCCGAACGTGTACGTGAGCGCGGCGGGGATCAGCAGGATCGAGAAGACCCCGATGAAGTTGCCGAACCCGCCGACCCCGCCTTCGAACGGATGGGCGGAGTTCACGTTGAAGAAGCCACCGCCGTTGGTCCCGAGCTGCTTGATCGCGATCTGTCCGGCGACCGGTCCCCGAGCGATCGTCTGCTCGAAGCCCTGGATCCCGACCGCAGCTTCGTTGGCTCCGAGCGTCTGCACGACGCCCTGCGTGATCAGCAGGAGTGCGACGATCACCGACAGCGGGAGCAAGATGTAGAGCGTTCCCCGGACCAGGTCCCGCCAGAAGTTGCCCACCTCGTCCTGCTTCGAGCGCACGAAGCCCCGGAACAGCGCGACGAGCACCGCCATCCCGGCCGCCGCGGAGACGAAGTTCTGGAACGTCAGCGCGAGCATCTGGCTGAGGAAGGTCATCGTGGTCTCGCCGCCGTAGGCCTGCCAGTTCGTGTTCGTCGTGAAGCTCGACGCCGTGTTGAACCCCACGTACTGGTCCACCGCGCCGACGCCCACCGGATTGAGCGGCAGGTGGTTCTGCAGGCGGAAGATGGCGTACAGGAGCACCATGGAGATGGCGCTGAACCACAGGCACGCGGTGGCGTACCGCCGCCACGACTGCTCGACGGTCGCGTTCACGCCGATCAGCCGGTAGACGATCCCCTCGGCCCGGCCGATGCCTTCCCGCGTGTAGACGCGGTGCATGTACGCGCCGAGCGGCGGAGTGAGCGCGGCGAGCAGCAGGATGTAGACGACGATCGTGACCACGTCAGAATCGCTCCGGCCGGATCAGCGCGTAGGCCAGGTAGACGAGCAGGGCGACGGCGAGGATGAGCTCGAGAACGTCTGCGAGGTTCATACGCGCTCCAGCCAGGCGATGAGCGCGTATGCCGCGGCGAAGAACACGACCGTCAGTGCGAGCATCAACACGTCGAGCATCCCGAACCCCTTACCTCCGAGTCGCTCCCGAGCGTAGGTCCTCGCCGTGAGGGAACCGTAAGGACGGAGCCCTGCGGCCTATGGGATCCGTATGGATGGCCGCCGCGGTGGTGTCCGCCTTCCGCCGGCGTGGGATGCTGCGTTCCGACGGGCTCCGAGCCCTTCCACGTATGCGCGACGAGAACGATCGAACGTCGACCGGCAACCTCCTCCGCCTCATGCGACCACCGAGGAGGCACCGGCAGGTCGCGGCCTACCTGGTGGCGCTCCTCGGCGTCGCCGGGCTGGTCGTCGTGTTCCTGCCGTTCCGGGACGAGATCGACCCGCTGTCGAAGGGGTTCGGGTTCCTGCTCGTCGTCGTCGTCGCGGCCGGCATCGGCGGGATCGGGCCCGGTGTGCTCGCGTCGGTGCTCGGCTTCGTGGTCTTCAACTTCTACTTCATCCCACCGTTCGAGACCTTCGTGATCAGCGAGCCGGAGCACGTCGTCGTCTTGTTCGTCTTCCTCGGGCTCTCCGTCCTCATCTCGGTCCTGCTCGGACGGGCGAACGAACGGGCCGCGGCGGCGGAGTCCCGCGAACAGGAGCTGCGAACGCTGCAGGACCTGTCGCGCGAGCTCGTGGTCCGCGGGCCGGGCGTCGACGCGTATCGCGAGATCGTCTCGATCGTGGTGTCCGAGTTCGGGTACGAGTCGGGCGCGCTGTTCGCGCAGGATGCCGGCGGCGTCCGCGGCCTCTCCGAGCAGGTGACCGTCGGAGCACCGGCCGGCGAGATCCGTCCGGAGTGGGATCCACGTTCGCCGGAACAGCCACCCGAACGACTTCCGCTCAGCATCGGCTCGCGCAACGTCGGCCTCCTCGTGCTCCGTGGTCCCCGCCCGCCGCTCTCGGGAGCCGAGAGCCGGATCCTTCGCGCGTTCGGCGATCAGCTTGCCCTCGTGCTCGAGCGTGACCGCCTCCTGCGGACGGCGACCGACGCCGAGGTCTACCGGCAGACGGAGCGGCTCCGGCAGACGCTGCTCGCCGCCGTCTCGCACGACCTCCGCAGCCCACTGGCGGCCATCAAGGCGAGCGTGACCGACCTGCTCGACGAGGACGTCCCGCACTCCAGCAACGCGCGGCGCGAGGCGCTGGAGGCGATCGACCTAGAGAGCGAGCGACTGAACGCGCTCATCGCGAACCTGCTGGACATGTCGCGGATCGAGGCCGGGGTCCTGCACGCGAAGGTGGAGACCGTCGACCTCGGCGACGCCGTGTCGTCGAGCGTGCGGAACGTGGCTCGTGTCTGGCCGCAGACGCGGATCCGAAGCCGGATCGGCGACGGCATCATGGTCCGCGCCGATCCGGTCTTCCTCGACCGCGTGCTGACGAACCTCCTCGAGAACGCGGCGCGGTCTGCGAAGGGTGGTGATCCCGATATCGAGATCACCACCGGAACCTCGGACGGACGTGTGACGATCCGTGTGGTGGACCACGGCGCGGGCGTGACGCCCGACAACCGCGAGGTGATGTTCCATCCGTTCTACGAGCTCGACCAGCGGAACCCGAGGCTCGGAGCGGGTTTGGGACTCGCGATCGCGAAGGGCTTCGTCGTCGCGATGAACGGGGAGATCTGGATCGAGGACACCCCGGGAGGCGGGGCGACCTTCGCGGTCGCCGTCCCGAAGGGCGTGGGCGGCTCGTCGTGAACCGGATCCTCGTCGTGGACGACGAGGTGCAGATCCTCCGGGCGCTCCGGCGCGCCCTCGACGCTCGCGGGTACGAGGTGGTCACGGCCGCGGACGGTGAGGAGGCCCTCGAGGAGGTCGAGCGATCGATGCCCGACCTCGTCGTGCTCGACCTGAACCTCCCGGGGATCAGCGGGTTCGAGGTCTGCCGCCGCCTCCGGGGCTGGAGCCAGGTCCCGATCCTCATCCTGTCGGTCCGCGAGGACGAGGCCGGCAAGGTCCGGGCGCTCGATCTGGGCGCCGACGACTACCTGACGAAACCGTTCGGCGTCGAGGAGCTGCTCGCGCGCGTTCGGGCCCTGCTCCGGCGGACCCGGCCGGAGGGGAGCGCCCCTCCGCGGTTCGAGATCGACGGGATCGTGATCGATCTCGCGGACCGGCGCGTGTCCCGCGACGGCACGGACGTCCATCTCACGAAGACCGAGTGGACCCTGCTGGAGACGCTGGCCGAGCACCCGGGCAAGCTCCTGACCCACCGATGGCTGCTCGAACGCGTGTGGGGGCTCGGCTACGAGGAGGACATCGAGGTCCTGCGGGTGTTCGTCAGCCAGCTCCGCCGGAAGATCGAACCCGACGCGAGCCACCCCCGCCTCATCCTCACCGATACCGGCATCGGATATCGATGGGTCGCGCAGCCCCCGTCCGGCTAGCCGCGATCAGTCCTCGGGAGACGCCTCCCCGAGGACGCACGCACGGAGCTCGCCCTCGGCTTCGGGCACGCTGAGCGCGAGCACCTCGTCGCCCGCCGCGATCACGGTCTCGGGCTGCGGGATCACCACGTGTCCCTCGCGGATGATCGCCACGATCGTCGTGTCGGGCGGCAACCGCAGCTCGTACAGGGGCCGGCCGGCCGTCGCGGAATCGCCCGGGATCGTGAGCTCCACGATCGAGATCCCACCGCGCTCGAGGGGCAGCAGCCGGACCAGGTCGCCGACCGTGACCTCCTCCTCGACCATCGCCGTGAGCAGGTGCGGTGGCGACACGGCCGCGTCGACGCCCCACTGTTCGGTGAACAACCACTCGTTGCCCGGGTGGTTCACGCGTGCGAGGACCTTCGGAACCCCGTACTCCTGTTTGGCGAGCAGCGCCGTCACGAGGTTGTCCTCATCGTCGCCGGTCACCGCCACCACGACGTCGGCCGAGCGCAGGTCCGCCTTCTCCAGGACCCACGGCTCGCACGCATCGCCGAGCATGTGTTCCACGTCCGGGGCCCACTCCTTGGCGATCTCCAGGGTGTCGGGTTTCTGCTCGATGAGGGTGATCGCGTGGCCGCGTGCCGCCAGGTCCGATGCGAGGTGCCGGCCGACGGCACCGGCTCCGGTGATCACGACCCGCATCTCAGTGCTCCACGACCGGTGCGAGGAGCTCGTCCAGGGCGTCCATGGCGTCCTTGTGCACGACGAACGCCACGTGATCGCCGTCCTGGAACGTGCTCGAGGCGATCGGGAGGAAGCCGGTGCCGCCCCGGTCCACGCCCACGACCATGATCTTGCCGTCGAGCTCGATCGAGGATACGGGTGTGCCGACGAGGTGATCCGGGACCGGCAGGCGAAGACGGATCAGGTCGCCGCCCGCGAGCGATTCCTTGATCTCCTCGCGTTCGAACGAGAGCATGAGCCGCATCTGCTTCACGCCCCAACGGGTGGTGGAGACCGTGGGGATGTTGAGGCGCTCGTAGATCTCCGCTCGCATCGGGTCGTAGATCCGCGCGATGACCTTCGGCACGTGATAGTGCTCTCGGGCCACGCGGGCCGACACGATGTTGGAGTTGTCGCCGCTCGAGACCGCGAGGAACGCATCGGCCTCCTTGACGCCCGCTTCCTCGAGCACATCACGGTCGAAGCCAAGGCCGACGATCTTGGTCGCCTCGAACCCCGGTGGCAGGCGCTGGAACGCCGCCGCGTTCTTGTCGATCACGGTCACCTGGTGGCCGTCGGTGACGAGCTCCTGGGTCAGGAGGATCCCGACGCGGCCGCAGCCCATGATGATCGCGCGCACGGCTGGCTACATTAGCGCGCCCGGGTCCAGCAGGGGGGGTCTGCGGGCCGGTCGGTCCACACGCTCGGGCCCTCAGGGACGTGAAGGGGCCGCGGGAACGCCGTAGCGTGAGAGCGTGAGCGTCCTGCGGCGGGTCGGTCGATCCCGGGTGACGAGAGGCGTCGTCATGGCGTTGCTCGCCCCGGCGGCGGCAACCGCCCTGGCGCTGGTCCTTCAGCCCGGCCGCGCGCTCGGCGCGATCTCGATCTACCTGCTCGGGGTGGTCCTCGCCGCGGCCCTCGCCGGGGTGTGGAGCGGCCTGGCCGCGTCCGTCATCAGTCTCCTGTGCCTCAACTACTACTTCACCGAGCCGCTGCATACGTTCCGGGTCACGGATTCGGAGGACGTCGTGGCGCTCGTGGTCTTCCTCGTCGTGTCCGCGATCGTCGGGTCGCTCCTGGCTCGCGCGTTGCAAGAGCGCGCGCGGGCGTCCAGGGGTGAGCGCGAGTCGCGACTGCTGAGCTACTTCACGACGAAGGTCCTGTCCGGCGAACCGCTCGAGCGGGTGCTCGACGACCTGGCCGGCGCGCTGCTGGGCCCGCTGCGCCTGGTTCGCTGCCAGATCGATGTGCGGATGGACGCGCTCGAGTACGAGATCGTTCGCAGGCGCGAGGCCGCCGCCGAGGGGGATGCGGCCGAGGTCGCCCTCGAAGGTGGCGGGCGCTCGTTCGGAAGGCTCGTCGCGGTCCGTGCGCCCGGCCGTCCACCGATCGAGGGCGACGATCTGCGGCTGTTGGAGGCGGCCGCGCGGCAGGTGGCGGTCGTACTGGAGCGGGCGCGCCTGGACGCGCAGGTCGTCACCGCCCGTGCCGATGCCGAGACGAACCAGTCGCGGGCGACGATGTTCTCCGCGGTCGCGCACGACTTCCGCGCGCCGTTGGAAACGATCAGGGATGGGATCAACAGCCTGCTCGAAGCGGACGGCGGGCACGCCGACGCCCGGCAACGCGGGCTGCTGCTGCTGGTCCTGGACGAGACCGAGCGGCTCCACCGGCTGCTTCGGAACCTGCTCGACCTCGCCCGCATCGAGGCGGGGACGCTCGTGCCGTCGAAGGAGCCCGTGGCGGTCGGTGAGGTCGTCCGAGCGGTCGTCGAGCGGTACCAAGGCCGGTCGGGGTCGGTCCGCGTCCGCATGCACCTGCGAGATGCCGTTCCGGTCCTCGCGGACCGGGTGCAGATCGACCAGGTCGTGACGAACGTGATGGAGAACGCGATCGATCGGTCACCCGAGGGCGCCGAAGTGACCGTCGGCGTCGCACCCGGGAGGGACGGGGTGCAGGTGCGGATCACGGACCAGGGATCGGGGATCGCGCCGGCCGAACGGGAACGCGTCTTCGAGCCGTTCTCCCGCGCGGATACCGACGGGCGGCCCGGGAGTGAGCTCGGCCTCGCGATCGCGCGCGCGATCGTGCTCTCGCACCGCGGACGGATCCGGGTCGAAGGATCACCGACCGGTGGAGCCTCGGTCGTCATCGAGCTCCCCTCGATCGACACGGAGCGGCGAACGCCCCCTCGCTCCGGTGTCGCACCCGGCTCCACGGAGCCGTAGACCGTCGGCATCCGAGCCTGCGCGAGGCGCCAGACCTAGGATACGCGGATGGCCACGACCACCCGGCCCGACGCGCCCCGCGGCGTCCTGAAACGGCTGTTCGTCGGTCGCGCGCTCGCGACGAACAAGTCGGAGCACCAGCTCCTCCCGAAGCTGCTCGCGCTTCCGGTCCTGTCCTCGGACGCGTTGTCTTCGGTGGCGTACGCGACCGAAGAGATGATGCTCGTGCTCTCGCTCGCGGGCGCCGCCGCACTGAGCTACATGCTCCCGATCGGGTTCGCGATCGCGATCCTGCTGGCGATCGTCGTCACCTCGTACCGGCAGACCGTTCGGGCATATCCGCGCGGGGGTGGCTCCTACATCGTGTCCCGGGAGAACCTGGGGACGCTCCCCGGCCTGATCGCGGCCGCCGCGATCCTGATCGACTACGTGCTCACCGTCGCGGTCAGCTCGACGGCGGGGACGATCGCGGTGACCTCGGCGGCGCCCTCGCTCGCCGACCACCGGGTCCTCATCGCGATCTCCTTCATCGCCCTGATCACGCTGGCGAACCTTCGTGGGGTGCGTGAGGCGGGCACGCTGTTCGCCGTCCCGACGTACGGGTTCGTCGTGCTGGTCTACGTCACGCTCGTGGTCGGTCTGGTCGAGTGCCTGGCCGGCTGTCCGGTCGCCCCGACGAGCGGCCTGCCGCTCGAGGCACATCAAGCGGTCTCCCTGTTCCTGATCCTCCGGGCGTTCTCCTCGGGGGCGACCGCCCTGACGGGGGTCGAGGCGATCGCCGACGGCGTTCAGGCGTTCCGGCGGCCGCAGTCGCGCAACGCCGCGACCACGCTCGCCGTCCTCGGGACGATCAGCATCTCGATGTTCCTCGGCATCACGTACCTGGCGCGCGCGATCGGCGTCCGGGTGAGCGAGGACGTCGAGGGACCCTCCGTCCTCGCCCAGATCGGAGAGGCGGTGTTCTCGGGAGGGTTCCTGTTCTACGTGCTCCAGGCGTTCACGGCGGGCATCCTGATCCTGGCCGCGAACACCGCGTTCCAGGACTTCCCACGCTTGTCCGCGATCCTCGCCCGTGACCGGTTCATGCCGTCGCAGTTCCGCAATCGGGGCGATCGACTCGTGTTCTCCAACGGCGTCGTGGTGCTGGCCGCCCTCGCGGCGGTGCTCGTCTACCTGTTCGACGCGGACCTCACTCGGCTGATCCAGCTCTACGTCGTCGGTGTGTTCACGGCCTTCACCCTGTCGCAAGCCGGGATGGTGCGTCGCTGGTTCCGGGTTCGAGGGCAGGACTGGGTCCGCAGCGCGGTCATCAACGGCGTCGGCGCCGTGACCACGGGTGTGGTGCTCGTGATCGTGACGATGACGAAGTTCGCGCACGGCGCGTGGATCGTGATCCTGGCGATGCCGATCATCGTCGCGTTCTTCGGCCTGGTGCATCGCCACTACGCCCGGGTCGGGCGCGCCCTCCGGGCGCAGCGGCTCAGCGCCGACGTCGTGCCCGGGAACACGTTCCTCGTGCTCGTCGACGATGTGGGGCCGGCGATGCGGGATGCGGTCCGGTACCTGCTCGCACTGCGCGCCGAGACCGTGATCCCGTTGTTCACGGGGCCCGCCGAGCGTCTGGAGCGCGCGGCCCGGGAGTGGCATTCGGTCGCCCCGAGGCTCGGCGAGCTGCGACCGCTGCCCGGCGGCGGCGAGCACCCGGCTCGGGCGGTCAAGCGGTACGTCCGGGCGATGCCTCGAGATCCGGGGGACTTCGTGACCGTCGTGATCCCCGAGGCGCTCGTCAGCCATTCCTGGTTGCAGTTCCTGCGGCGGCGACGCGCCCTGCTGCTGAAGAGCTCGCTGCTGTTCGAACCCGGCATCGTGGTCATGGACGTCCCACTGACGCCCGAGGAACAGGACGTGACGCCGGTGACGTTGCAGCAGACGGAGGTCGCCCGGCACATCGCGCTCGTGCCCGTCTCCGGCGTCCACGACCCGACGGTGCGAGCGGTCGTCTACGCCAAGAGCCTGCATCCGGTGCTCGTCGAGGGGCTCTTCTTCATGAGCGATCCGGAGGAGACCCAGGGTGTCGTCGAGGCGTGGCACGACGGAGGGTTGGACGTCCCCCTGATCCTGGTGGAGGCACCGTTCCGCGATCTCGGGATCCCGTTGCTGGAGGAGATCCGCAAGTACACGGGACGGGGCGACACGGTCGTGACCGTGGTCCTCCCGGAGCTGATCCCCGCGCACTGGTGGCAGAACCTGCTGCACAACCAGACGGCGTTCTACATCAAGCGGCTGCTCCTGTTCGAACCATCGGTGGTGGTCACGAGCGTGCCGTTCCACCTCCGGACGTCGCCGGTCGAGATCCCGGAGAGGGCGTAGCGCTCGTGTCGGACGCCGCTCGGCCGGCCGGGTCGGTGGTCAAACGACTCCTCGTCGGTCGCGCCTTCACGAGCGCGCAGTTGGAGCACACGTTGCTCCCGAAGGTCCTGGCCCTTCCGGTGTTCGCGTCCGACGCCCTCTCGTCCGTCGCGTACGCCACGGGCGAGATCTTCATCCAGCTCTCGCTCGTGAGCCTGGCCTTCAAGCAACTGGTGATGCCCATCTCGGTCGCGATCGCGGCCCTGATGGCGATCGTCGTGGTGTCGTACCGGCAGACGGTCCGGGCATACCCGTCGGGCGGTGGTGCGTACATCGTCAGCAAGGACAACCTGGGGAACGCCGCCGGCCTCGTCGCGGCGGCCGCGCTCCTGGTCGACTACATGATGACGGTGGTCGTCTCGATCGTCGCCGGCGTCTTCGCGATCGGATCGGCCATCCCGGCCGCGAACGACCACCGGGTACTCCTGTCGATCGTCTTCGTCTGGCTCGTGACGTTCGCCAACCTGCGAGGGACACGGGAATCCGGCACGTTGTTCGCCGTCCCGACGTACGGGTTCGTCGTCTCGATCCTGGTCCTCATCGTGATCGGTCTCGCCCAGTGCCTGGCCGGATGTCCGGCGACCGAGTCGGTCGAGCCCATCCACAACGCCGCGACGGCGGCGGGCGCGATCGGGTTGTTCGCGATCCTGAAGGCGTTCTCCTCGGGCGCGACCGCGCTCACGGGCGTCGAGGCGATCTCGAACGGGGTCCCGGCGTTCCGCCGGCCGCAGGCGCGCAACGCGGCCTCGACGCTCGCGGTCATGGGCATCATCGCGATCTCGATGTTCCTGGGGATCTCATGGCTCGCGACCCACGTCGGCGGCACGGTGGCGAGCGACGAGCGGTCCATCCCCGCCCAGATCGCGTACGCGGTGTTCGACGGCGGGCTGGGGTTCTACGTCGTGCAGTTCTTCACGGCCGCGATCCTGATCCTCGCGGCGAACACCGCGTATCAGGACTTCCCGCGTCTGTCCTCGATCCTCGCGCGCGATCGGTACATGCCGAGGCAGTTCATGAACCGCGGGGATCGCCTCGTCTTCTCGAACGGCATCCTCGTTCTGGCCGTCACGTCCTCGATCATGATCTTCGCGTTCGAGGCCGATCTCTCGCGCCTGATCCAGCTCTACGTGATCGGCGTCTTCACGTCCTTCACGTTGTCGCAGAGCGGCATGATCGTCCATTGGCTCCGAGAACGGCTGAAGGGCCCGGCCGCCGCCAGAGGCTGGCGCCGTTCGATCGTCATCAACGTCGTCGGAGCGATCTCGACCGGCGTGGTGCTCATCGTCGTCACGGTGACGAAGTTCGCGGCGGGCGGCTGGCTGTCGATGCTGTTCATGGCGATCCTCGTCGTCATGTTCGTCTCGATCCATCGGCACTACACGGCGGTCGCCCGGCAGCTCCGTCGCGGCGCCGTGCGCGTCGGAGAGATCGGCGTGAACCACCTCGTCCTCGTGGTCCGAGATCTCGATCCCGCCGTCGCGGAGGCGCTCGGGGCGATCCGGTCGATCCGGCCGACCGAGCTGCGGATCGTGTACCCGGTCCGCGACGTCGACGACGATGTGCCGTTCGAGCTGCAGGAGGAGTGGCGAGCGTTCTCCGGCGGCGCTCCCCGGCTCGAGCCGCTCGCGCTCGGAACCGACAGCCTGCTCGTGGCGCTCCGCGGCTTCGTCCGAACGATCCAACGGGGTCCCTCGGACTTCGTGCACCTGATGATCCCCGAGATCGTGCAGGGATCGCTCGTCCGCTACCTCGTTCGACGGATCGGCCTGATCCGGCTGAAGGCGGGGTTGCTGCGCGAGCCCAACATCGTCGTGAGCGACGTCCCGGTCGTCGTGCGCGCCGGCGAGCACGTCGGCGTCGACGCTCGGCCGCTCATCCCCTCGCGCACGGTCGCGATCGTCTTCGTCTCGTCCGTGCACGACGGGACGCGACGAGCCGTGAACTACGCCGAGACGCTCGAGGCTGCCGAGACGCGCGCGGTGTACTTCGAGCTGGACCCGGAGGAGGCGAGCCACATCCAGCAGGAATGGGGCGAGATGCGGATCCCGCTGGACATCGTCGAGGCGCCCTTCCGCGACCTCAGCCGGCCGATGCTCGATGAGGTCCGTCGCTTCACGTCCAAACCCGGTACGGTCGCGATCGTCGTGCTCCCGGAGCTCATCGTCTCGACGTGGCTGCACCTGCCGCTCCACAATCAGAACGCGCTGTTCGTGAAGCGGCTGTTCCTGTTCGAGCCGAACGTGATCCTCTCGAGCGTCCCGTACTCGCTCGGCGAGGACGTGCCCGCGAAGGAGCGGGTCTGAATGGAACGAGCCCAGGCGGTTGCCCTGTGCCGCGAGAAGTGCCTGAAGGAGACCACCGTCCGCCACCTGATCTCGGTCGAGGGCGTGATGCGCGGGCTGGCGCGCAGGTTCGGGGAAGACGAGGAGCTGTGGGGCCTGACCGGCCTGTTCCACGACCTCGACCAGGACCACACGGGTGACGACGCCGCGAACCACGCGCGCCTCGCGGCCGAGTGGCTCCGCGAGGCCGGCGTGGACGAACGCGTGATCAACGGCGTGCTTGCCCACGCGTACGCCGAGTACCGGACCGACCTGATGTCCAAGGCCGTGGTGCACGCGGACGCCGTGGCGGGCCTGCTCGTCGCCGCGGCGCTCGTGCGCCCGGAGCGCAGCGCCGGGATGAAGGTCTCCTCGGTGAAGAAGAAGCTGAAGGAGAAGGCGTTCGCCCCGGGCGTGAACCGCGAGGAGGTCCTCGGGGTCGAGGAGGGGATCGGGCTCCCGCTCGAGGAGTTCATCGCGGTCTCGATCGATGGACTGCAGCGGGTCGCCCCCGAGATCGACCTGTAGGCGGCAACCGTGGGCGAGGCGATGTGGTGGGCGTTCGTGGGCGCCTCCTCGCTCCTGATCGGCGCGGTCCTGGCGTTCCGGGTGCCGATCGGCCGGCAACTCCTCGGTCTGATCATGGGGTTCGGCGTCGGGGTGCTGATCAGCGCCGTTTCCTACGAGTTGATCGAGGAGGCGGTCGCGGCGTCCGCGAACTCCTACGCGGTCGCGACCGGGTTCGTCGCGGGCGCGCTCGTCTTCTTCGCCGGGGACGTGCTCATCGACCGCCGCGTGGCTGCATCGACGGGAAGCGGCGGCGGCCTCGGGATCGTGCTCGGCGCGGTGCTCGACGGCATCCCCGAGTCGGTCGTCATCGGCGCCTCGACGTTGACGGGCGAGTCGGCGAGCGTCGCCGTGATCGTGGCGGTGTTCCTGTCCAACGTCCCCGAATCGATCGCGGCGTCGACCGACCTGGTACGCGACGGCATGTCCAAGGGCAAGGTCCTGCTCATCTGGGTCGTCGTCGTGGCGACGAGCACGATCGCGGCCGGACTCGGTTACGCCCTCCTGAAGGACGCCACCGGATCGTGGGTCGTCCGCGATCCAGGCGTTCGCGGCCGGCGCGATCCTCACGATGCTGGCGGACGAGATGATGCCGGAGGCGTTCGAGAAGACGGACCACCACAAGTCGGTCGGCCTGGCCGTCGCGTTCGGCTTCGCGCTGTCGGCGGCGCTCTCGTTCAACTCCTGACCGGGGCGGGCGTGGCGTCGCCCTCGATGCGGATCGCGGACAGCTCGGCGCCGAACAGGAACAGCCACGTCGCCCATCGCATGACGATCAGGAGCCCGACCACGGAGCCGATCGCGCCGTAGAGCAGCGTCGCCTTCGACACGAAGTAGCCGAGCAGGAGACCGCCCGCGAGCTTGGTGAGCTCCCATCCGATCGTCATCACGATCGCGCCCGGCAGGTGCGCACGCCATCCGAGCTTCCCGGGTGTGAGGACCGCGTACGCGAGCAGGAACAGGCCGAGCTCGACCGCGGCCGTCACGGCCAGGCCGAAGACCCGGAACGGCAGCTCGAGGCCGGTCGCCGCGCGGACGGCCGCGAGGACCCCGGTGAGCAGTGGCAGCGCGCCGATCAGGACCACGAGGCCGAGCGTGGAGCCGAGCGCCCGGAGCCTGCCCTGGACCCCGCGCTCGTAGCCCGTCCGGAACACGATCGAGAGCGCCCGGCTCGCTCGATGCGACAGGGTCGAGGCTGTCCACAGGACCGCGATGAAGCCCACGATCCCGAGCGCGACATCGCCGCCCGCGAGGTTGCGAGCCTGCTCCTCGGTCCCGCTCGGAAGTTCGAACGGCAGCACGTCCTCGGCGAGCCCGATGAGGGCGAGCGCGACGAGCGACAACGCCAACGTCGAGAGGAACAGCTGGTACGCGAGCGCGGCGGCATGCGTGTCCACGTCGTCGTGCTCGAAGCGCTCGAGCATCGCGCGGACCTGCGACACGACCCGCGACTGGGCTAAGGTTGCTCGCATCCGAACAAGCATCGCACGGGGGCACGCGTGAACATCCGGCCGGCGACCCACGACGACGACGGCTTCCTCCGCAAGATGCTGTACGAGGCGGCCGCCTGGAACCCGGACTGGCTGAAGGAGCGCATGATCGAGGCCCTGGCCGATCCCGTCCTCGAGCGGTACCACCGGGACTGGGGGCGCGGGGGCGACGCCGGTGTGATCGCCGAGCTCGACGACGAGCCCGTGGGCGCGGCCTGGTACCGGCTGTTCACGGCCGAGGAGCCGGGGTACGGGTTCGTCGACGAGAAGACCCCGGAGCTCGGGATCGCTGTCGTCCCCCTGCACCGGCGCCGCGGCATCGGCGAGACGCTGCTCCGGGCCCTGATGGTCCAGGCTCGCGAGGACGGCTTCCAGGCCCTGTCGCTCTCGGTCGCCGTCCACAACCGCTCCCGGATGATGTACGAGCGGGTGGGATTCACGCGGGTCCGCGAGGAGGACGAGGGCGAGACCTGGGTGATGCGCGCCGACCTGAACTGACCCGCGGCGCGTCTCCGGCGACCCGGTCCGCGGTGTCGGCGAGCGTGGATCGGGGAATGAACGAACCGGTCCGGGCGTTCCTGAGGTCCGGACCCGTGCGGCCGGCCGAGGCCGCTGCCGGATCGAGTGCGCCACCGATGCGTGGAAGGGCAACCTCCCCTCGCATCCCGGGCCGCCGGACGAGGGCTGGTACCCTGCGGCGCGTCGACCCCCTCCGTGCCCACGGGGCCGTCCGCTCCCCATCGAGGAAGGAACGTTGCAGGTCATGGGCAAGACACTGGTCGTGGTCGAGTCGCCGGCCAAGGCGAAGACGATCGAGAAGTACCTGGGCGGCGACTACGCCGTCCGGGCCTCGTACGGCCACATCCGCGACCTGCCCAAGAGCGACCTGGGCGTCGACGTGGACAACGCGTTCGAGGTCACCTACCAGGTGCCGGACGACTCGAAGAAGCACGTCGCGGCCCTGCGGAAGGCTCGGAAGGCCGCGGACGGTCTCATCCTGGCCACCGACTACGACCGGGAGGGGGAGGCGATCGCGTACCATGTGGCCTCGCTCCTGGACGCCGATCCCGCGCAGGCGCAGCGGGTGACGTTCACCGAGATCACACGCGACGCGATCCTCGAGGCCTTCCAGAACCCGCGCGAGATCGACCTGAAGCTGTTCGATGCCCAGGAGGCGCGCCGCGTCCTCGACCGGCTGGTCGGCTACAAGATCTCCCCGCTGCTGTGGCGCCGGGTCCAGCCCGGGCTGTCGGCCGGCCGCGTCCAGTCGGTCGCGCTCCGACTGATCGTCGAGCGGGAGCGCGACATCCGCGCCTTCACGGCGGTCGAGTACTGGAGCGTGGACGTGCGGCTGACGCCGGAGGCGGAGGAACAGCCCTTCCTGGCCCGGCTCGTCGGGGTCCCGGAGGGCCGACTCGCCCCGTCGCCGGACAAGAAGGGCGTCCTGCTGTCCACCGAGGACGAGGCGGCCGCCCACGCCGAGCGGCTCCGGTCGGCTGACTACCGCGTCACCAAGGTCGAGCTGAAGGAGCGCAAGGAGGGGCCGCGGCCGCCGTTCAAGACCTCGACGCTGCAACAGGAGGCGGCTCGCAAGCTCGGGTTCGGGGCCCGGCGGACGATGTCGATCGCCCAGCGCCTGTACGAGGGCGTCGACCTGCCGGGTGAGGGAACCGTCGGCCTCATCACGTACATGCGGACCGACTCGCTCAGCATCGCCGAGACCGCGCTCCGCGAGATCGGCGAGCTCGTGCGCGCCGAGTACGGGGACCGGTACGCGCTCGCCGAGCCGCGCAGGTTCAAGACCCGCTCGCGCAACGCGCAGGAGGCCCACGAGGCGATCCGACCGACCTCCGTCTTCCGGACGCCGGATCGGGTCGCCGCGTCGCTGGATCGGGACCAGCTGCGCCTGTACACGTTGATCTGGCAGCGAACGGTCGCGACGCAGATGGCTCAGGCGCGCTTCAACCAGCTCGGCGTCGACATCGAGGCGACCGCGGAGATGGTTCGGTACCAGCTCCGAGCGACCGGGCGCACGATGCTCTTCGACGGGCACCTGCGCGTGTACACCGAGGGCCGGGACGACTCGGCGGACGAGGACGGCGAGCGCCGCCTGCCGGAGCTCACGGCCGAGCAGGTCCTGCGCATGCTCGAGGTCCTGCCCGAGCAGCACTTCACGCAGCCCCCGCCGAGGTTCACCGAGGCCTCGCTCGTCAAGACGCTCGAGGAGCTCGGCATCGGCCGGCCGTCGACCTATGCGTCGATCATCTCGACGATCCAGGACCGGGGGTACGTCCGGCTGGAGGATCGCCGCTTCTTCCCGAACGACGTCGGCGAGGTCGTGACCGACAAGCTCGTCGAGCACTTCCCGGACATCGTGAACGTGAACTTCACGGCGGAGATGGAGGAGGACCTCGACGAGATCGCGGAGGGCGATCTCCCGCGCGTGCAGGTCCTGCGCCAGTTCTACGGACCGTTCTCCGAGGCGCTCGAACGCGCGGAGGAGAAGTTCGAGCGGTACGTCGAGGATCTCGACGAGGAGTGCCCGCGATGCATCGAGGAGGGGCGGACGCCGCCGGGACGGCTGCAGAAGCGCCTGGGCCGGTACGGGTTCTTCATCGGATGCTCGCGGTTCGGCGACGAGGACGGCGGCTGCAAGTACATCCGCAACCTCGACGGCCAGGAGCGCCCCGAGCCCGAGATGCTCGACGAGACCTGTCCCGAGTGCGGACGCCCGCTCCAGCGGCGCTTCGGGCGCTTCGGACCGTTCGTCGGCTGCTCCGGGTACCCGGAGTGCCGCTACATCAAGAAGGAACCGCCGAAGTCGACGGGCGTGACGTGTCCGCAGTGCTCGCAGGGCGAGATCGTGGAGCGGCGGACCCGCTTCGGGATCATGTACGGCTGCGCGCGCTACCCGGACTGCGACTTCGCCGTGAACCATCCGCCGATCGCCGATCGCCCGTGCCCGGAGTGCGGGTCGCTGCTCGTCCGCCGGCCCAAGAGCATCCGGTGCTGGGGATGCGGCGCCGAGCTGGACGACGACTTCACCGTGACGAAGTCGGGCGACGCGGAGGCCGAGGCGGAGGCCCGGGCGGCGAAGGCGGCCGCACGCGCGGCGCGGGCCGCCGCGAAGAAGCCGAAGAAGACGGCGGCGAAGAAGACCACCGCGCGCAAGACCCGCAAGGCGCCGGCCCGCAAGCCCGCGGCCGAACGGAGCGCGAAGAAGGTGCCGCGCGAACAGCACCGGGGCGGAGGGGTAGGGGTGTCGTCGTTCGCCGACGAGGTCGCGGCCCTCCGCGGCACCCGTCCGGCGACGTTCCGAGACCTCATCACGCACCCGGCCTTCTCGAAGCTGCTCGCGGCCCAGACGGTCAGCTCGTTCGGCGACTGGGTCGGCTTCGTCGCCGTGACCGCCCTGGTCGCCAGCAAGGGTGGGGAACAGGGCGCCTACGCGATCGCCGGGGTGATGGTCGCCCGGACGCTTCCCGCGATCGTGTTCGGCCCCATGGCGGGCGCGCTCGTCGACCGCGTCAGTCGCAAGACGATCATGATCACCTCGGACATCTCCCGGGGCTGCCTGTACGCGCTCATGCCGTTCCTCGGCCCGCTGTGGGCGATCTACCTCGTCTCGTTCGCGATCGAGTGCTTCTCGTTGCTCTGGACCCCGGCGCGCGACGCCTCCCTGCCGAACCTCGTGCCCCGGCGCCAGCTCGCGAACGCGAACTCGCTGGGCCTGTCGTCGCGTACGGCACGCTGCCGCTCGGCGGCCTCACCTTCGCGTTCCTCGCGGGGGGTTCCGACCTCCTCCCGTGGCTCTCCGACAACCCGGCCTTCCTCGCGCTGTGGCTGGATGCGGTGACCTTCGGCGCCTCGGCGTTGCTCGTGAGCCGGATCCGGATCCCGGCGCCCGCGCCGAAGACGTTCTCGCGGCTGGACCTGTCGCGCGTCGGGAAGGACATCGCCGACGGCGTGCGGTTCCTGCGGGAGGACTCGCTCGCGTCGGCGATGACGCTCGGCATCGTGTCGGCGTTCAGCGCCGTCGGCGCGGTCTTGGCGCTCGGTCCGGTCTTCGCGACGACGACGCTCGGCGCGGGCGACCCGGGTTGGGGCATCCTGGTCACGTCGTTCGGGTTCGGCATGGGGATCGGGATGGTCTCGTCGAACAAGGTGGTGGAGTTCGTCGAGCGCGAGTACGTGTTCGTCTGGTCGATCATCTCGGCGGCCGCGACGCTGTTCGTCCTGGCGGCGATGCCCGGCATCATGTTCGCGGCGGTCGTCACCGTGGTCCTCGGCACGTTCTGCGGGTCCGCGTGGGTGAGCGGCTACGTCCTGCTCCAGGAGAACGTGACCGATGAGTTCCGAGGCCGGACGTTCGCCGCCCTGACCGTCCTGTCGCGCCTCGGGCTGTTCCTGTCGCTCACGTTGTTCCCGGTGATCGCGGGAGCGATCGGCGCGCACGAGATCACGCTGTGGGACCGGACCTTCGACCTGTCCGGGACGCGGGCCGCCCTCATGATCGCCGGCATCGGGGCGGTCTTCGCCGGTTGGGTGACCCGGAAGCGCTTGCGCCGGTTCCGCGTCAGCAAGCCGCAGCCGCTCGGCCTGGTCCCGAAGCTGAAGCGCCCGCCGACGAACGGGCTGTTCGTCGCGTTCGAGGGGGTCGAGGGCTCGGGCAAGGGGACGCAGATCCGGCTCGCGAGGGAGTGGCTCGAGTCGCAGGGCATCGGGGTCCTCGTGACCCGCGAGCCGGGTGGCACGCCGGTCGGCGAGGACCTGCGCAAGCTGCTCCTGGGCCACGACACCGGCCACATCGAGCCGAAGACCGAGGCGCTCATGTTCGCCGCGAGCCGGGCGCAACATGTGGCGTCCGTGATCCGGCCGGCGCTCGCGGAGGGCAAGGTCGTGATCTGCGATCGATACATCGACTCGTCGGTCGCCTACCAGGGATGGGCGCGCGGGCTCGGCGAGCAGGACGTGCTGACGCTCAACGTCTGGGCGACGCAGGGCCTGTTCCCGGATCTCGTGCTCCTGCTCCACCTCGAGCCCGAGGCCGGGCTGCTCCGTTCCCTCGAGGAACCCGACCGGATCGAGCTCGAGGGGGCGGACTTCCACGCGAAGGTGGCCGACGCGTACCTTCGGATCGCCGAGGAGCATCCCGAGCGGTTCGTGGTGATCGATGCGGACCAGCTCCAAGAGGACGTCCACGTCGAGGTCGTGCAGGCGCTCGGCCGCGTGCTGAAGGAGCGGGAGGACCATGGGCCCTGACGGCGAGCGGATCGAGCCTTCCCGGTGCTCGACCGCGTGCCCGGTCAGGAGCACGCCGTCGCGTTCCTGCGGCGGGCGGCGGACCGGCCCCACCACGCGTACGTGCTCGCCGGACCCGAGGGCGGCGGCAAGCAGCTCGCGGCTCGAGCGTTCGCGGCCGCGCTCCTGTGCAAGCAGGGCGGGTGTGGGACCTGCCGCGACTGCCGTCTCGCGCTCGACGATCGCCACCCGAACATGGTCGTCGTCGAACCCGAGGGGCGGGACATCCACGTGGACACGGTCCGCGCCGAGGTGTGGCACCCCGCGTACCGGACCGCGCCGGAACCGGGGCGGAAGGTGTTCGTGCTCCGCGAGGCGGATCGGCTGAACCCCGCGGCCGCGGACGTCCTGCTCAAGGTGCTCGAGGAGCCGCCCGCCGACGCGGTCCTGCTCCTGCTGTCCGCGCGCCCCGACGAGTTGCCCGAGACCGTGCTGTCACGGTGCCACGTCGTAGCGTTCCGACCGCTCTCCGAGGGGTTCGTGGCCTCGGCGCTATCCGACGAGGGCATCGACCCCGAACGTGCCGCCCTCGCCGCCCGCCTGTCGGGCGGGAACCTCGGGAGGGCTCGCCGGCTCGCGACCGACCCAGAGGGGTTCGCCTTCCGCGAGACCGCGCGGGACGCGCTCGCCTCGTGCTCTCGAGGACCCGCCGGCGCGCTCGAGGCGGCGGAGCTCGTGCTCGCGGCGGCCGAGGGGTACCGCAAGGACCTCGGCGTGCAGCTCGAGGAGGAGCTGAAGCCGTTCCTGGACGAACGCGGGCGGGCGGAGGACGCGTACCGGGGCGCGATCCGCCGGCTCGAGGAGCGGCACAAGCGTCAGATCCGTCGGGCCGAACACGACTACGTCGACCGCGTACTCCTCGGCGTCTCCGCGCTGCTCCGAGACCGTGTCGCGGCGTCGGTGGGCGGGGGTCCCGACGTGCTCATGAACCCGGACCTGGCGCAGCCGCCGGGCGACGTCCCGGAGCTGGCCGGCGCGATGGCCGCGGTCGAGGAGGCGCGAGCAGCGCTCGCCGAGGACCTGAACCTGAACACGCGACTCGTGCTGGAGCAGGCGTTCCTTCGCCTGGCGGAGCGCGCTCCGGGATGAGCGAGGGGCCGGCGCGTTCCGGCGCCGGCCCCTCGTCGAACTTCCGATCCGAGGCTACTTGCCTCGGACGGTTACCTCGAGCACGTCCATGAAGACGTCGTCACCGTGTGTCGACCGCATCGTGAACCGGATGAAGCGGACGTTCTGCTTGCCGGCCTTGGCCCTGAACGTGTGCAGGACACCGTCGTTGTCGGCCGTGTCGGACACGGCGACCACCCAGTTCCCGCCCGCTGTCCGGGTCTCGATCGTGAACCGCCTCACGCCCGACTCGGGGCCGTCGCCGCAGGCTCCTCCCGACGCGACGCCGAAGTTCGTGACGTCGACCGCCTTCGGCAGCTTCACGATCGCCCTGCGTGGACCGGTGACGTTGCTGCCCTCCGTGCTGCCGGGCGCGTCGCTCGGCCAGCCGGACGAGAGCGACAGGTCGAAGGCGCCATCCGCGTTCACGCCGCAGAAGGGCGCGTAGTCGGGCGGCGTGAACGACTTCAGCCTCGCGCCTCCCTCGAGGGCCGCCCAGTCGCGGACGAGCTTGATGTTCACGGTCTCGTCCCCGTCGACGTTCACGTCGCGGATCCGCTGCTCGTATCCCACGCCGTCGATCACGAGCTCCGGGTAGTCGTGGAAGGGGACGTTCGCGATCGAGAACCGGCCCTGGTTGTCCGTCGTGTCGGCGAGGTCGGTCGCGAATCCGGTCGAGTGACCCGCCAGGAACACCCGCGCGTTCCCCAGGTTGTTGCCGGTCGACTTGTCGGTGATCCTGCCGGAGACCGTCCCGCACGGGTCCGTCGCGCAATCGACCGGCAGGCTGAAGTCCTCGATCGGCGTGGTGTCGGCCCCGTCCGGGAGGAGGCGAAGAACCCCATACCCCGCGCCGCGAAGAGCTGCCACAGCGCGTCGGCGTTCGCGCCGCCGGTGGCGACGAGGTCGGCCTGGATGATCGCGTTCCGCAGGTCCAGGAACGCCGGGTCCGGAGGCGACAGCTCCATCCCCCGGGTCGCCAGCGACTCCGCGAGGCTCGAGCCGAGCGCACGGCGGACGTCCCACATCGTCTGCGCCCAGATCTGCCCGTCCAAGTGGACCTCGGGGAACGGGATGATCTGCCCCATGTCGCCGAACGTCCAACCCCCAGGGCCGGCCCCGAACGCCGAGATCGGGGCAGTCGGCCGCACTCGCGCCGACGGTGCAGTCGATCGCCTGAGTCGCGGATCCCGGTCCCGACGGTGGGGTACTCGCCCTCGATGACGTCTCCGACCGTCGGGCCGTCGACGACGAACCCGTCGTTCGTCAGGAAGTCGAGCCCGTACCAGTCGGCCCACGCCTCGTTCATCGCGCCGGCCTGGAAGCCGGCGTTCGAATCCGTGCCGTCGGGGAACGTGATCAGCCGCCCGACCAGGCCGTGCGTGTACTCGTGGTACACGATCCCGGCGTCGTCGCCGCTGTGACATCGAGACGGCTGGTGGCCCGCCCTGCGTCACCTGGAACAGGAACATGCCCATGAACGGCGGTTCCCCGTCCGGGAACGTCGCCATGAACGCGTTGTTCTGGTGGAACTCGTCCGGCAAGCCGTTGTCGGTGTCCGCACCCAGCAGGGCTGGCCCTCGACCGGGTCGCCGCCCTGCCCCTGCCCGCTCGCGTTCGTGAGCTGGAAGTTGCCGGCGGCCTCGGTGAACGCGATCGGCGCGGCAAGCAGATGATCGTGGAACTGGTTCAGCAGGTAGTAGAGCTCGGTCCCGAAGTGGTTGCGGTTCTGCTGCCAGCTGAACGGCGTGTTGGCGTTCCAGGTACACGGATACACCGGCGAGCAGTACTGCGGGGCCGTCGTCGTGTCGAGGACGGCGGGGTAGTTCCAGTCGACGCCGGACGAGGCGGCGATCTCCTCGTTCGCGCCCGATCGGCCGTTGTCGTTCACGTCCGCGCCGACGTGCGCGTTGTTCCCCGAAAGCGCCGTTCCGTCGACACCGGGAACGAAACCGCATGCTCGACGCCCCCGCCGTTGGGAACGTTCGCGCCCGGGAAGTAATCGACGCCGACGCCCGTCCCGGGGACGTCGGACCGCGTGAGGTTCGTCCGCCAAAGCACCCGTCCGTTCTCGGCGTCGACGAGCGAGATCAGAGCGTCGTCTCCGACCCACGTCGTCGTACGCCAGGCGGGCCGTGTTCCACGCCCGGTCTGGAACAGCACACGCTCGGCCTGGTCATCGGACCCGCCGACCTCCACGCCGCCCGCCGCTGAGCGGGCCGCCGCGATCGCGGCCGTCGCACCGAGCCGAGCCGAGGCCTCCGGGGCGCGCAGCCCCGCCGCGGGAGAGCCGGAGAGGTTGATGAGCCGGCCGTCGCTCGTGACGTTGGCCTTCAGCCCGTTGGGGAAGGCCTCGACGCCGCCGATGCGTTGCACCCACGACAGGTGGTGCGTGCCGAGGATGTCCACGTAATCCTGTCGGAGGTGGAACGTCCGCAGGTCGGCCTCCGAGAGGCCGAAGGCCGTCAGGTTCGCTCGCACGTAGTCGATCGCGATGTCGGCGGCCGGCCGCGCGCTCGGGCCGGTGAGGAAGCCGTCCAGCCGTCCGACGAACCGGAGCGTCCCCGTGACGGGGTCGTCGTCGACCACGCCCTGCGATCCGAGGGTCCGCGCCAGCGCGACGCGGGCGTCCGCGACCGTCCTGCTCACGCCATTCGCCGAGCGGCTCTCGAGGAAGCCGACGTCCTTCGTGCGGGCGATCGGCGCCCGCGACATCGGCTCTCGCTGCTGCGCCGAGGTTCCCGGCGCGGCGGCGACGACGAAGCCGAGGAGCAGCGCCGAGGCCACGACGGCCGACAGCGAGCGCCGATGGAGCCTTGCTCGATCCCTCGATCTCATCCTGGATCTCCCTTCGGGCGGGGGAAACGAACACGGTACATGACGGGATGGTGTGAAGGGGAGCGGGCGGCTCGACGAGCGTAGGCCGACCGGCCGTCCTCGATAGTGGTGCTGGCATCACTGTCGCTCAGACCGCCTCGGTGGGACGCTGGAGCCTGGAGGACCAGCGCAGATGACGGTTCGGGTGCTCATCGTGGACGACCAGGCGCCGTTCCGCGCGGCCGCGAAGATGGTCGTCGACCTGACCGAGGGCTTCGAGGTCGTCGGCGAGGCCGAGACCGGCGAGGCCTCCGTCGAGATGGCACGCGAGCTCGCGCCCGACCTGGTCCTCATGGACGTGAACCTGCCGGGGATCAACGGGCTCGACGCGACCCGCCAGATCCTCGACGCTCCGGCGGTGCCGGTCGTCGTGCTCCTGCTGTCCACGTACGAGGAGGAGGAGTACGCGCCGCGCGCGGCCGAGTGCGGCGCGGCCGCCTACATCCCGAAATCGGCCTTCGGCCCCGATCGGCTCGAAGAGGCGTGGACCGCGGCGAAACCCGCCTGATCCTCAGTCGGCCGGCAACCGGCCCTTGATCTTCGTTCCCTCGCCGGGCGCGCTCGCGATCTCGAGCGTCCCACCCACCGCGTCGAGGCGGTCGGCCATGCCCTGGAGCCCGGACCCGGCGTTCGTCGCGCCGTCCGGCTCGAAGCCGACGCCGTCGTCCCGCACCTCGAACTCGAGCTCCCCGTCGTCGTGCTGCAGCCGGATCGTGACCGTGCTCGGGTTCGCGTACTTGGACACGTTCTGAACGGCCTCGAGCACGCAGAAGTAGACGGTGGCCTCGACCTCGGGCGTGTAGCGACCGACCCCGTCCGGCTCCAGCGAGATCGGCAGGTCGGTCTTCCGCACCTGGGCCTCGATGGCGGCGGAGAGACCCCGGTCGGCCAGCAGCGGCGGGTAGATCCCCCTCGCGAGGTCGCGCAGGGTCTCGAGGGCGTCGTTCGCCTCCGACTGCAGCTGTGCGAGGAGCTCGTGCGCCTTCGACGGGTCGCGATCCATCGTCTGGTCGGCCAGCCGGAGCTTGACCGCGAGGGCGACGAGCTGCTGCTGCGCGCCGTCATGGATGTTTCGCTCCAGTTGCCGGCGGCTCTCGTCGACCGCCGCCACGATCCGCCGCCGCGATCGGCGAAGCTCCTCGATGAGCCGCACGTTGCGCAGGACGAGACCGGCCTGCGACGCGAGGTCGCGGATCAGGCGGGCCTTGCTCGGGTTCATCGGGTCGTTGGCCGGCATCGCGACGGTGATCGCCCCGAGCAACTCTCCCTGGTGGCGTACCTCGAACGTGTTCGGATCGGCGTCCGCGAGCTCCGTCGCCGGCCGAGGTTCGCCCTCGGCCGGCAGCTCGCCGGGCCACGAGGCTGCCGGCTGCATCTCCCGGCCGACGAGGAGCCAGATCGTGACCCGCTGGGCGCCGGCGCCGGCGCCGAGGATCGCGGCCGTCCTCGGGAGCACGTCGTCGCTCGAGTACGTCTCGGCCAGGCGGCCCGAGAACTCGGTGAGCACCTCGTAGGGCGTCGCCCGCCCCCCGTAGACGATCCGGTCGGCGACGCGTCGAGACAGACGGAGCAGCGGCCAGGCGCACACGCCGCCCACGATCCCGGCGAGCAGGACGGCGCCGGGGAGTCGGACAGCGGGCCCACGACGATGCCGCCGACGACCAGGAGCACGGCGAGCGACGCGATCGTCAGGAACAGCACGAGCACCGTCGCGACGATCGTCTTCTTCAGCACGACGTCCAGGTCCCACAGCCGGTAGCGGAGCACGGCGATCCCTGCGGCGGCCGGGATGCCGATGCCGAACATGAGGAAGAAGCCGAGGAACAGCGCGTTGTTCAGCGTGCTCTCGTCGCCCTCCTCGAGCCCGAACGAGGTGACCACCGTCGCGGCGAACAGGATCAGGGCAGCGAATCCCACGTAGGCGAACCAGCGGATCTGTTGTCGCTCATCCCCCCTCGCCTGGCGGAACCGAAGGAAGAGGGAGATGACCGCCAGGACCGTGAGCGCGATCCCGAGCACGCCCGCCGCGTAGGAGATGGGCTCCAGCACGGTGCCCGATGGCCTCCACGCCGGTCGGGTTCGATGGGTCGGGGCCCGCCTCGGCGATGTCGACGGGGCCGTCGCGCAGGATCGACGCGACGATGCCGACCGCGAACACGCCGATGATCGCCGGTGGGAGCCAGCGCCATCGACGCGACGCGACCGTTCCGGTCGGGAACAACGTGAGCAGCAGCGGCACGGGCGCGACCGCCACGAGGAAGAGCCAGTTCACGAACCAGAGGGCAACACTGCCGAACGGGACGCCCCCCGGCTCGGTGGACAGGGCGAAGGTCGCGTATTCCTCGAAGAAGGCGGCCGAGAGGAAGGCGACGCCGGTCGTCATCAGGAGCCAGCCGACCGGGTTGTGCGGAACGCGGGACGCGACGAGGGCCCCCATCGTGACGTAGCCGATCATCATCACGACCGCGAGCGAGATGAAGAGCCAGTCGTCGGTGAACGAACCGTTGCGCACCGTGAGGTACAGCGTGATGGGCAGCATCACCACGGCGATGCCCCAGATGATCCACGGCAACCGGCGTCGGTTCATGGCCGCGACCCCGTCCGCGCGGGCACGGTCCCCGTGACGGTCGTCCCTCGGCCGGGCCTGCTTTCGACTTGGAGCTCCCCACCGAGCGCGTCCAGACGGTCGGCCATGCCCTGGAGGCCGGTGCCCCGCTCCGAGGCATCCAGGTCGAAGCCCTTCCCGTCGTCGCGCACCGTGAACGTCAGACGTCCGTTCTCCTGCGCGAGCGTGATCGTCGTCGTGGCCGCCTCCGCGTACTTCGCGACGTTGTTCAGGGCCTCGAGCGTGCAGAAGTACACCGCGGACTCGACATCCTGCGGGTAGCGACCGATCGCGTCCGTCTCGAGCACGGTCGGAACGGCGGCCCTGCGAGCCTGCGCCTCGAGCGCAGCCGGCAGTCCCTGTTCCGCGAGCAACGGCGGGTAGATGCCCCGGGCGAGGTCACGCAGGCTGTCCAGCGCGTCGACCGTCTCGGCCTGTAGCTGGGCGACGAGCTCGTGTCCCTTGACGGGTCCTTCTCCGAGAGCCCGTCGAGCAGCCGCATCTTCACGCCGAGCGCGACGAGTTGCTGCTGCGCACCGTCGTGGAGGTCGCGTTCGAGCTTCTTCGCGCGCTCGTCCTGAGCGGACACGATCCGGCGCCGGGACTCGCGCAGGTCCTCGACGAGCAACACGTTGTGCAGCATCGGCCCCGCCTGCGCCGCGAGGTCGCGGACGAGCCGCTCCTTCGACGGGTTCATCGGGTCGTTGGCCGGCATCGCGACGCCGAGCGCACCGAGGAGCTCCCCCCGGTGTCGGACCTCGGCGCTGAACGAGGTCTCCGGGTCGGTCGTTCCCGGTTCGGCAGGCGTCGACCCCGCCGCCGGAGCGTCCGCGGGCCAGGCGGCCTCTGGTCGAAGCTCGTCCCCGACCCGCAGCCACACGCGGGCGACCTCGCGCGCCCGTCGCCCGGCCGAGCACCTCGGCCATCCGCGGGAGCACGTCATCCGACGAGTAGGTCTCGCCGACGCGTTCGGCGAACTGGGTCAGGACCTCGTACGGGGACGATCGTCCGCCGAAGACGACCCGGTCGGCGATCCTTCGCGCGAGCTTCCACAGCGGCCATGCCAAGAGGCCGATGACGAACGTCGCTGCCGCGATGGCGGCCGCGCTCCGACTCCTCGGGCACCGCGAACGTCAGCGTGCTGAGGAACAAGAGCATGCCGAGCGAGACCGCCATGATCAGCGCCGCGAGGATCACGAAGACCACGGTCTTGCGGATCACGACGTCGAGCTCGTACAGGCGGTACCGCAGGATCGAGATCCCGATCGACGCCGGGAGCCCGATGGTCAGGATCGCGAGCACCAGGGAGCCCAGCACGGCCGCAAGTGCCGACTCCTCCCCGAGGGTCCCCTCCGTCACGAGGAGCAGGACGAACAGCACGGCGCCGAGCACGGCGATCGAAGCGAGCCAGCGCATCTGCGCGCGTTCCTCGCCTCGGCTGCGACGGAACCGTACAACGACGGACACGATCGCGAGTGCCGCGCCCGCGAACCCGGCGAAACCGGACGCCGTCAGCAGGACCTGCGCGAGGACCGGCGTCGGCGTTCCTTCCGGACCGCGCACGAGCAACCCGAGGATCCCGCACGCGGCAGAGGCCGCCAGGAGCCAGCCGACCCATCTCCAACGTGGCGACGGCGGCCTCCCGGTCGGGAACAGGAGGAGGAGGAGGGGGACGGCGAGCAGCAGGGGGATCAACGCAACGTCGTTGAAGACCGACGAGGCCACCGACGTGAACGGGAGGTCGGACCGACTGTAGGTCTCGGAGAAGGACACGACGCCGAGCAGGAACCCCTCGCCGGCCAGGACCAGGCTGATCGCGTTCTCGGGGCGCCGGGTGCCGATGAGGGCGCCGGCACCACCCCAGGCAAGCGTCGCGAGCACGATCATCGTCGCGAAGAACGGCCCGTCCTCGCTGCCACCCGCGACGCCCCACAGCCCGGCCTGTTCGATCACCATCGCGAAGACGATCAGCACCACGCCCGCACCCGCGAGCCACGGGGCCGCCCGCCCCCACGCGCGTCCGCGGTCGGTCGCGTCACTCATCGGTCCGCCTCCGCCGGGACCTCTCCGATCACGGTCGTCCCGCGGTCGCGAGCGCTCTCGACCCGCAGATCGCCGCCGATCGCCTCGAGACGGTCGGCCATCCCCTGCAGCCCGGTCCCGTAGCTGGTCGACGCGGCATCGAACCCACGCCCGTCGTCGATCACCGAGAACGACAACCGCCCGTTCTCGTGCGACAGCGTGACCCGCACGGCGGTCGCGCCGGCGTACTTGGCGACGTTGTTCAGCGCCTCGAGCATGCAGAAGTAGACGGCCGACTCGATCTCCTGCGCGTAGCGGCCCACGCCGTCGAGATCGACCGAGACGGGGACCGCGGATCTTGCGCGCCTGCGCCTCGAGCGCCGCGGGGAGCCCCTTGTCGGCCAGCAAGGGTGGGTAGATCCCGCGAGCCAGGTCGCGGAGGTCGTCGAGCGCGGCGCCCGTCTCGGCCCGCAGCTGCGCCAGCATCTCCTTCGCCTTCGATGGGTCTCGCTCGACGAGCCCCTCCACGAGACGCTGCTTGACCTGGAGAGCCACGAGTTGCTGCTGGGCGCCGTCGTGGATGTTGCGTTCGAGCTTGCGACGCTCCTCGTCCTGGGCTGCGACGAGTCGCTGTCGAGATGCGCGGAGGTCCTCGATCAGCCGAACGTTGCGCAACACGAGGCCCGTCTGCGCGGCGAGGTCGGCGACGAGCTTCTCCTTGCTCGGATCCATGGGATCGTTCGCGGGCATCCGCACCGCGAGCGCCCCGAGCTCCTCTCCGAGGTGCGCGACCGGAGCTACGTACTCATCCCCGGTATCCCGGGTCTCCTCCTCGGGCCACCTCGCCACCTCGCGCAGCTCCCCGCCGATGCGCAGCAGGACCCGAGCCGACGTCGCGCCGGTGCCGCTCGCGAGCACCTGCACCATCCGTGGCAGGACGTCTTCCGTCGAATACGTCTCCCCGATGCGCTCGGAGAACGCGGTGAGGACCTCGAACGGCGTCGCACGCTTCCGGTACACGATCCGGTCGGCCAATCGTCGCGCCCAACGACGGAGCGGCCCCAGCAAGAGTCCGAGGCCGATCCCGAACGCGAGCAGACCGACCTCCCAGCCCGAGAGGCCGGTCCCGACCGTGAGCGCCGGGACGGCCAGCACGACGAGGAGGACGAGCAGCGTGAGACCCGTCGCGACGACGCCGAAGACCACGGTCTTCTTGATCACGACGTCGAGATCCCACAGCCGGTATCGGAGGATCGCGACGAGGTACGCGACGGGGATCCCGACGACGATCGTGAAGGCGGTGAGCCCGAAGAGCAGCCCGAAGATCCCGGTGGAGTTTTCCGCGCTATCGATGCCGAAGGCGGCACCGGCCAATGCGATGACCCATTGCAGCACGAAGAACGTGCCGGCGAGGGACGCCACGAAGACCAGGACGCGCAACTGTTGCCGCTCCTCACCTGTCGAACGCCTGAACCGCTGTCGGACGCCGACGACGGTCGCCACGGCGGCGAGGAGGGCGGCGATCGCGCCGACCGAGATCACGGCGCCACCGAACGTGAACGCGTCGATACCGAGTGGGTTCTCGTACAGGATCCCGTCCTGGATCCAGTTGTTGAACGGCCCCGGCCGGAAGAGGAACCCGAGGACGGCGAGCCCCGTTCCACCCACGAGTGCGACCACGACCCAACGCCAGCGCGGGCTCGGAACCCGGCCGTCCGGATACAGCAGGAACAGCAACGGGACCAGGGCGATCGGATAGAGCGCGTACTCACCCAGCGTTGCCCAGACGCCGATCAGTGGGACGGAGCCCGGTTCCGCCTTGAGACCGAGCACCATCACGGCCTGCGCGAGCGACGCGAACGGGAACGGGATGCCGGTGATCACCAAGAGCCAGCCCGCCCAGTTCGACGGCCGCCTCGAGACGATCAGCACGCCCGTGCCGACCCAGAGGACGACGAACGCCAAGAAGACGAGCAGGAGCGGCCAGAGGGAGGAGCCGCCCGCTCCCAGCGTGTCGCCGTTCGCGACGTCGCGCTCGACCTGTTCGAGGACTTCCTGCATCCGAGGCGCCGTCGGGTCACCGACGATGACGATCTGTCCAGGCCGCAGCCGGTCCTCGTACGAGATATGGATCACCGAGGCCGTCACGAAAGCGCCGACGGACAGGAGCAGCGCGCCGATGGAGAGCACGCGCGCGAGCCGGCGGTTCACGCCGTCACCTCACGCAACGGGATCCGGCCGCTCACGACCGTGCCTTCGTTCGGCGACGAGCGCACGTCGAGGCTGCCGTCGATCGCGGCGAGCCGGTCCTGCATGTTCGTGATCCCGGCGCCTCGAGGCGTCGAGCCCTTGTCGAAACCGGCGCCGTCGTCGGCGATCTCGAAGATGAGCTCTCCGTTCGACTGGGCGAGGCTGATGCGCGCGCTCGTCGCGCCGGCGTACTTCGTGACGTTCTGCATCGCCTCCAGCGCGGAGAAGTAGACGGCCGACTCGATCTCCTGCCGGTAGCGCCCGATGCCGTTCGGGTCGACGGTCACCGGCACGGGCGACTTGCGTGCCTGCGCCTCGAGCGCAGCGCCCAGGCCCTTGTCGGCGAGCAGCGGCGGGTAGATCCCGCGGGCGAGGTCGCGAAGGTTCTCGAGCGCGTCCGTCGTCTCGGTCTGGATCTGACCGATGAGCTCCCGGGCTCTCGCCGGATCGGTTTCCACGACCTGCTCCGCGAGGCGCAGCTTCACCGAGAGCGCGACGAGCTGCTGCTGCGCGCCGTCGTGGATGTTGCGTTCGAGCGCCTTCGCGCGATCGTCCTGCGCGGCGACGATCCTCCTGCGGGACGAGCGGAGGTCCTCGGACGAGCGCGACGTTGCGGAGCACGAGCCCGGCCTGCGAGGCCACGTCGGTGAGGAGCTTCTCCTGCGTGGCGGTAAGCGGTTCGTCGGACGGCATGAGGACGGAGATCGCTCCCAGCAGCTCGCCCTGATGGCGGACCGGGAAGCCGGCCTCGCCGCCCGAGAACACCGGCACGTCGGCCTCGAGGTGCACGGGGCCACCGGGGTCGGCGGTGGGCCAGGAGACGGCCGGGCGGAGCTCCCCCCCGCTGCGGAGCCAGATCCAGATGCGCTCGGCACCGACGGCCTCGGCGGTGACGCGGGCGAGCCGCGGCAGGGCATCCTCGAGCGAATACGTCCCGGCGAACCGGGACGATAGCTCCGACAGGACCTCGTACGGGGTCGCGCGCTTGCCGTACACGACGCGGTTCGCGAGGTGCTGGGCCCGCCGACGCGCGGGCTGGAACGCCAGGGCGACGACCGCGGCCGCGAGGGCCGACAACACGGCGTTGCCGCGGGAGCCGATCGCGGCCCCGACGCCGACCACGATCGCCACGTAGACGAGCGTGATGAACACGGCGAGCGCGCCGTAGACGACCGCCTTGTTGATGACGATGTCGATGTCGTAGAGGCGGTACTTCAGCACCCCGATCCCGATCGCGACCGGGACCGTCAGGATGCTGGCCACGACGAGGTTCTCGGCCCAGTCCTGACTGTTGAGCGGCTGGCTGAACGAGGCGAAGCCGAAGATCGCGAGGGAGACGGCCAGGAAGCCCACCGACAGCGCGAGCCACTTCAGCTGCTCCCGTTCCTCGCCCTGCGACCTGCGGAACCGGACGATCGCCGCGGTTGCGCCCGCCACCATCAGGACCATGAACAGGCCGACCGACGCCGACGCGACGTCGGTCAGTCCGTCGATCTGAACGCCGACCGGGTTGGGATACCCGGCGAAGATCGTGAGCTCGGGCACGATCGCGCTGAGGACGGCCGAGATCCCCGCGCCGAACATCGCGACGACGAGCACGTTCCGCCACCGGCGCGAGAGGAACCGGCCATCGGGGAAGATCGCCGCGACGACGCCGAGCGAACCCACGACCGGGATCCACGTCCACTCGTCGAGCCAGGCGGCCCAGGTCCCTCCGGCCGGCCGGCCACCCTGGTCGACGAGCGCCCAGAGCGCATACGAGCTCCCGACGGCCTGGATCACGCTGAGCATGCCGGCGCCGCAGAAGATCCAACCGATCGGGTTCGACGGCCGCCGCGAGGCGACGATCGCGCCCACCGTTCCGAAGGCGAGTCCCAGCGCGGCGGCGAACCCCCGTGGGCCGAAGTCGTTCGGCGGTTCCGGGGCGTCCCAGGCCAGCACGGTGAACACGATCGCCACGACCGAGCAGGCGACGACGAAGCACAGCGAGCCCCAGGCCAGGAGCTTGACCGATCGTGCGCTCACGCAGGAATCGTGGCACCTGCGCCGGCGACCTCCAAGGGGGAGGTCCTCACCCCGGGGTGGTGGAGGCATCCCCCAGATGTTGTGGTGGGGGCCGGGTCGTTCCCGCGCTCGACCCGGCCTACCGTGGGCTCGTGTACGAAGGAGGCGAACCGAGATGAAGAAGATCCTCGTCGGAACCGATACGACCGCCGCCGCCGACCTCGCCGTGCAGGCCGCCGGAGAGCTCGCCCGGTTGAACGAGGCCGAGCTCCTCGTCGTCCAGGTGCGGTCCGAGGCGGCCGCCCACGACGCCGCGGACCCCAAGAAGTCGGCCGATCCCGACCGCTACCTCTCGAGGATGAACGACCGGTTCCCCGGCGTTGCGGTTCGGAGCTGGGCGGAGGACGGCGACCCCGCCGAGCGGCTGGTCGAGGTCGCCGGGAACGAGGGCGCCGACACGATCGTGCTCGGCAACCGCGGGACACACGGCTCGTGGTGGCGCGTTCGCGACAGCGTTCCGAACCTCGTCCTGCGGCACGCGCCGTGTTCGGTGTTGATCGTGGACACGCGGGCGGCGCAGTGAGCTCAGTCCGGGGAGGCCTCGCGCAGGAACGCGAGCACCGCCATCACGCGGCGGTGGACGTCCACCTCCTCGGACAGCCCGAGCTTGTGGAACAGGGAGTTGATGTGCTTCTCGACGGCACGTTCGGTCAGGAACAGGGACTTCGCGATCGCCGCGTTGTTCTGGCCCTGCGCCATGTGGCTGAGGACCTCCCGCTCCCGCTCGGTCAGCTGCCGGAGCGGCGAGTGCGCGAGCCGGTCCTTGGCGGACACGAGCGCCTCGACGACCTTCGGGTCCAGCACCGATCCGCCCTTCGCGACCTCGCCGAGTGCGCGCACGACCTCGTCCAGGTCGGCGACCCGCTCCTTCAGCAGGTACCCGAGCCCGGCGGCCCCGTCCTTCAGGAGCTCGTAGGCGTACTCCTCCTCGGCGAACTGCGACAGGACGACGACGCCGATCTCGGGATGGTCGGAGCGGATCCGCCGGGCCGCGTCGATGCCCTCGGTGGTGTTCGAGGGCGGCATGCGGATGTCGGTCAGGACCGCGTCGGGGACGTGCTCCTCGACGGCGGACAGGAGCTCGTCGAACGACTCGGCCGTGCCGACGAGCTCGACCTCGCCGGAGGCCTGGAGCAGCGCGGACGTCCCCTCGCGGACCAGGTAGTTATCCTCCGCGAAGACCACGCGCAGCATGCGCGAATCGTACAGGTGCGGGAGCGGGCAGCTTGAGCATCCGGGTCGTGCTCGGTGAAGACAACGTGCTGGTGCGCGAGGGCGTTCGCGCGCTGCTGGACTCGTACGAGGACGTCGAGGTCGTCGGCGTGGCGGCCGACGCGCCTTCGCTCCTGTCGGCGGCCGAGGAGCACACGCCCGACGTCGTCGTCACCGACATCAAGATGCCGCCGAACTTCCAGCTCGAGGGCATCGACTGCGCCCACGCGATCCGCGAGACGCATCCGGGAACGGGCGTCGTCGTCCTGTCGGCGCACGACGACGAGGCCTACGCGATCGCCCTGCTCGGCAAGGGCCAGAGCGGGCTCGCCTACCTGTTGAAGGACCGGATCGCGCAGGGCGACGAGCTCGTCCGCGCGATCCGCGAGGTGGCCGCCGGCGGCAGCGCGGTCGATCCCCTGATCGCCGAACGGCTCTCCGGCCGTCGCGAGACGGGCGAGCACGACCGCGAGCTCCTCGAGCTGATGTCGCAGGGGCTGGGGTACGAGCAGATGGCCGAGAACCTCGGGACGACGCCCGAGGCGGTCGACCGCCGCGTCACGCAGCTGTTCACGCGGATGGCCGCGCAGGCCGAGGGCGGCGGCGCCGCCGCCGTCGACGAGATGAAGCGCCTGCATGCGGCCGTCGTCCAGAAGCAGGCGCACGGCGACCGCGTTCCGGTCGTTCGTGCCCGAGCAGGTCGCGGCCAAGCTGCAGGCGTCCGGATCGACCGAGCTTCGAGAGGAGCTCGACGCGACGATCCTGTTCTCCGACATCCGCGGCTACTCGACGCTGGCCGAACACCTGGCGCCCGCGCAGGTGGCCGAGCTCGTCGGCGGCCATCTCGCGGCCATGGCCGAGGTGATCATCGGCCACGGCGGGATGGTGGATCAGTTCGTCGGGGACGCGGTCATGGCCGTGTTCGGCGCGCCCGAGCCGACCGACGGACCACGCGGAGCGCGCGGTCGTCTGCGCGCTCGCGATGCAGGCGCGACAGGCGGAGCTGAACGAGGACGTCGAGGTCGACGGCCGCCCGGTGGTCTCGATGGGGATCGGGATCAACACCGGCCGCGTGATGGCCGGGACGGTCGGGGGTGGGGGCCGGCTCGAGTACACGGTGGTCGGGGACGCCGTGAACATCGCGGCCCGGCTCCAGGGCGAGGCCGCCGGCGGCGAGATCGTGGCGAGCGCGACGACGATCGCGGCGGCCGGCGAGATCGCTGCGGAGCCGATCGGCGCCCGTCACGTGAAGGGCCGCGAGGAGCCCGTCGAGGTCTACCGGGTGCTGGTCCCATGACCGCGGATCCGAGCGCAGCGCCGATGCGTCCCGCCCGGTGGCCGTGGGTCGCGCTCGGCGGGTTCTTCCTGATGGCGATCTTCGGGACCGTCGGGATCGTCGTGAACGACGAGTCGCTCGCGGAACAGGTGCCGTTCATCATCGCGTTCTCGATGTTCGGCGTGGTCGGCGCGATGGTCCTCAGCCGGGCGCCCGGCAACCGCATCGGCGGCCTCCTGATGTACGGGTCGTTCGCGACCGCGATCGGGTTCGTCTCGGGAGAGCTGACTACGTACCTGTTCGATCGGGGCACGACTGAGGGACCCGTCGTGGTCGCCGCCGCGCTCATCTCGAGCATCGGATGGGTCCTCGGCATCCTCCCGGTCCTGTTCCTGCTGCCGCTCCTGTTCCCGGACGGCCGTCCGCCCTCGCCGCGGTGGCGCCCGGTCATCTGGGCGGTTGTCGCGTTCACGGTCCTGCTCGGCGTGAGCGGGGTGTTCAGCGAGGATGTCCTGACCGGCTCGAGCGACCGTGCCGAGATCCAGAATCCCCTCTACGTCCGGACGTTGACCGAGACCCTCGTGATCTCGGACGCCGTGATCAACTTCGCGCTCATCGGCTCCTCGGCGCCTCGGTCGCCGCGATGGTCGTCCGATTCCGGCGATCACGAGGCGTCGAACGCCAGCAGATCAAATGGGTGCTCCTAGCCTTCGTCTTCCTCCTGTTCTCGTTCGTCCTCACGACCGTGCTGGAGGCCTTCGGGGCGTACACGCCGCTGATCGACACCCTGATCTCGGGGACCGCGTTCATCGCGCTGCCGGTCACGATCGGGATCGCGGTGCTCCAGTACCGTCTGTACGAGCTCGACGTCGTCGTCAAGAAGACGCTCGTCGCGGGCGCGCTCGCGCTGTTCGGGATCGCGATGTACGGCGCGGTCGTGTGGCTCTTCGGAACGTTCGCCGCGGAACGGGAGAGCTCGGCGACGGTGTTCGTCGTCGCCCTGCTCCTCGGGCTCGCGTTCCGGCCCGTCGCGCGGCTCGTCCGGCGCCTGGCCGATCATCTCGTCTACGGGCGGCGTGCGACGCCATACGAGGTGCTGACCGAGTTCTCCGAACGCGTCGGTGACGCCTACGCGACCGAGGACGTCCTCGGCCGCATGGCGCAGATCCTCGGCCAGGGCACCGGGGCGGCGTCGGCCCGGGTCTGGCTCCGGCTGGGCGACGAGCTCCGGCCGGTCGCGACGTGGCCGTCCGACGCGCCCGACACGCGAACCATGCCGGTCCGCGGCGACGCGTTGCCCGATCTCGCCGGCGAGGCGGCGGTCGAGGTCCGAGACGGCGGCGAGCTGCTGGGCGCCCTGTCGGTCGCGATGCCGCCGAGCGACCCGATGAACCCGTCGAAGGAGCGGCTCGTGGGCGACCTCGCCGCGCAGGCCGGTCTCGTCCTTCGGAACGTGCGGCTGGTCGAGGAGCTCCGCGCCGCCCAGCGCCGGCTCGTCACCGCCCAGGACGCGGAGCGCCGCAGGCTCGAGCGCAACATCCACGACGGCGCGCAGCAGCAGCTCGTCGCCCTGTCGGTGAAGGCGCGCCTCGCTCGCGGGCTGACCGAACGAGAGCCCTCGAAGGCGAGCGAGATGCTCACCCAGATCGAGGCCGAACTGCAGACGGCACTCGAGGACCTCCGCGACCTCGCTCGCGGGATCTACCCCCCGCTGCTGGCGGACAAGGGTCTGGGCGCCGCCCTCGAGGCGCAGGCTCGGCGCTCGGTCCTGCCGGTGATCGTCGAGGCCGAGGCGCTCGGTCGGTACCCGCAGGAGGTCGAGGCCGCGGTCTACTTCTCGTGCCTCGAGGCCCTGCAGAACGCCTCGAAGTACGCCGATGCGACGCAGGCCCGCGTCACGCTCGAGCAGTCGAACGGCACCCTCTCGTTCGTGGTCGCCGACGACGGTCGCGGGTTCGATCCCGAGACGACCGACCATGGGACAGGGCTGCAGGGGATCGCCGACCGGTTGGCCGCGCTCGACGGCGAGCTGCTCATCCGTTCGCGACCCGGCGCCGGGACGAGGATCTCGGGGATCCTGTCGGTCGCGCCCGAGCAGACGGAACGCGTCGACGGGAAGGACGAGGAACGTGCGGTCGCCGACGCAACAGCGTGAAACGGGTTCCGGACGCCGGAAGGCCTTCCGCATCGTCGCCGGCGTGCTCGGCGTTTCGATCGTCGCCCTCAGCCTTCCGCTCACGATCCAGTCGTTCACCGACGACGCGCAGTCGATCCACCGCCTGCACAACCTCGCCGGGGTGTTCGGGTTCGGGCTGCTGCTCGGCGGCTCGCTCCTCGTCATGGCTCGCACACCCGAGTCCATCGGTCCGTTCTGGGTGGCGACGGCATCCGGCGTGGCCACCGCGATCGCCGGGATCGTCTCCGGCGACTTCATCTCCGGCATCTACTACACGGCGCCGATCGGGATCGCGATCCTCTTCGCCCTGCACCCGGATCGCCGCGCGCTGCTCGACATCCGCGGGTTCGACCTCCCGACCGTGGTGCTCGCCCTCGTGTCCCTCGTCCCGGCGATCGCGTTCGCACTGACCCAGTCGGAGCTGCAGCGGAACGGCTTCGTGTCGGATCCGCACGTCGAGTTCCATCACTACAGCGGGGTGGCCTCGTACGCGCTTGGTGATCCCGCTCGCGGCGTTCGCCGCCTCGTTCCGCGTGCCCGGGCGTCGCGCGGCCGCATGGATCGTCGGGCTGACCGCGCTCGGGCTGGGGATGATCTCGCTCCTCCTGTCCGACCACCCGGGTGCGTACGATGCGCTGTGGGCGTGGCTCCTGATCGCATGGGCGATCGCGATCACCGAGCTCGCGGAGCGCTCGACGCGAAGGGAACGGGTCTCCACACGATGACCGAACGCGGCTCACGGCGGCTCGCGTGGGCACTGTTCATCTCGGTCATCGTGATGCTCGTCGCGGGCCTCGTGTTCGAGGTGCTCGGGACCGCGCAGGCCTCGGGGTCCTGGGAGGAAGGCGGCCTCGTCGGCGACCTCATCTTCGTCGTCACGTTCAGCCTGTTCCCGATCGTCGGCCTGGTCCTCGCGACCCGGCGCCCGTCGAACGCGATCGGCTGGGTCATGCTCGGGATCGGGGTCGCGTTCGGCCTGAGCGCGCTGACGACGTACGGGCCGTACGCGCTCGAACACGGCCTGCCCGGCGCCGCGGCCACGATCGCGCTGTCATCGTGGCTCTGGGTGCCGACGATCGGGGTGGCGGGTTCGTTCCTGCTCCTGCTGTTCCCCGACGGCCATCTGCCCGTCTCCGCGCTGGCGGTGGTTCGCGTGGTTCGCGGCCGTCGGGATGGTGCTCGTGAGCCTGCTGATCATGTTCGACCCCGGGAACCTCGCCGACAGCGGGTACCCGCAGTTGCAGAACCCGTTCGGGATCGACGCGCTCGAGCCGGTGCTCGGCTTCCTCTACCCGCTCCTGCTGATCGATCCCGATCGCGTTCCTGGGCTCGGCCCTCAGTCTCGTCCTGCGGTACCGGCGGGCCTCGTCGACCGAACGCCTGCAGATCCGATGGCTCGCGAGCGCGGCGGTCATCATCGCGCTCGCGTACGCGATCGCGATGGTCGGCTCGATCGCGGCACCGGATGCGGGATGGCTCCCGTTCGTGCAGAACCTCGTGATCGGGACGTTCGCGCTGATCCCGATCGCGATCGGGATCGCCGTGCTCCGGTACCGCCTCTACGAGATCGACGTCGTGGTCCGCAAGGCCGTGATCGTCGCGGCCATGACGGCGCTGTTCACGGTGGTCTACGTGGCGATCGTCGGTGGTGTCGGCGCCGCGGTCGGAGCGTCGAGCACCCCGGCGCTGTCGTTCGCGGCGGCGGCCGTCGTCGCGCTGCTGTTCCAGCCGGCGCTCGTACGAGCGAGACGGTTCGCCGACCGGGTCGTGTACGGCAAGCGGGCGACGCCGTACGAGGTGCTCTCGGCGTTCTCCGAGCGGGTCGCCGAGACCTACGCGGACGAGGACGTCCTGCCCCGGATGGCGCACGTGCTCGCCGACGCCGTGGGGGCCGATCGCGCGGACGTGTGGCTCCGGATCGGCGAGCAGCTGACGGTCTCCGCGTCGTGGCCGACCGATGCCGTGCCGCATCCGTCCCTGCGGATGTCGGGCGACGACCTCCCGTCGTTGCCGTCCGACGCGTCGTTCCCGGTCGAACACCAAGGGGAGCTGCTCGGCGCGCTCACCGTCGAGATGCCGGCGAACGACCCGCTCGACCCGGCGAGGTCCAAGCTCGTCGATGACCTCGCCTCGCAGGCGGGGCTCGTGCTCCGCAACGTCCGGCTGACCGAGGATCTCCGAGCGCGGTTCGACGATCTGAAGGCCGCGCAGAAGCGTCTCGTCGCCGCGCAGGACCAGGAGCGGCGCCGGCTCGAGCGCAACATCCACGACGGGGCGCAGCAGCAGCTCGTCGCGCTCGCGGTGAAGCTCCGGCTCGCGGAGGGGCTCGTCGCCAAGGACCCCGGCCAGGCCGAGACCATGCTCCAGGAGCTCCGCACGGAGACCCAGGACGCCCTGGAGGACCTCCGGGACCTCGCGCGCGGCATCTACCCGCCCCTTGTTGGCGGACAAGGGCCTCGCGGCCGCGTTGGAGACGCAGGCGAGGAAGTCGGTCGTGCCCGTCGAGGTCTCCCCCGACGGCGTCGGCCGATACGCGCCCGAGATCGAGGCGGCCGTCTACTTCTCGGTCCTCGAGGCGCTGCAGAACGTCGCGAAGTACGCGCAGGCGGGGCACGCTTCGGTCGTGCTGCGGTCGGAGGGGGATGGACTCGCCTTCGAGGTCGTGGACGACGGGAAGGGATTCGATCCGGCGTCGAACGGCTACGGCACGGGGTTGCAGGGCATCGCGGATCGCCTGGGGGCGCTCGATGGCACCCTCGAGGTCACGAGCGCTCCCGGGGCCGGAACGAAGATCGCCGGCAGGATCCCGACCGGAGCCGTGTGATGGCCAAGCGGTCGGTCTGGCGACGGTTCGAGCGGTGGATCGTCGGCGTGGTCATGGCGGTGATCGCGTTCGTGCTCGAGAAGGCGGTGCTCCGTTCGGTGCGCAAGGGTGAGACCACCGCGCGTCAGGCCAAGGCGGCGCCGTCGCCGACGGCCATCACCTCGAAGGGCGGGGACGTCGACCTCTAACCCTGGTCGCTGCCTCTTCGGACCAGATCGATCAGGAGCGCGAGCGTCAGCAGGCCCGCCCCGATCCCGAACGCGACGGGCAGCCAGTTCGCGACGCGGTCCGACACCGCCGTGAGCGCCGTGCCGAGGATCGCCGCGCCCGCCGTGAGCGAGAGCGCGAGACGCCGGCCCGCGCGGCGGACCGTCGTCTCGAGCGAGGCTGCTCGGAAGTTCACCTCGAGCTTCTGCCCGGGCCGCGCCCCGATCAGCCGCTCGATCGCCTCCACCACCTTCGCGAAACGAACCTTGAACCGCTGTGACTGATAGAAGAGCGTCGTCGGGTTGAGCTTGGAGCCCACATCGCGCACGACCGAGCGCATCAGGAACTTCCCGGCGACCTCGAACGGGTCCACGTCCGGGTCGAGGGTGGCCGCCGCGAGCTGCATCTGCGCGAGGGCCTTGGCCGTGAGCGTGAGCGACGCGGGTAGGGCGACGTCGTGGCGCAGGGCGATCTCGGTCATCTCCTGCAGGACCGGGCCGAGCTGGATGTCCTGCAACGAGGCACCCCGGTTCTTCGCCATGAGGGCGCCGATCTCCTCCTGGAAGGCCTCGACGTCCAGGTCCGCCTTGTTGATGGCGCCGGTGAGCATGAGCGTGACGTCCGTGAGGAACCCGGCGTCCTGCTGCCAGAACGCCATGAGCAGCAGCATCATGTGCTCGCGCAGGTCCGGGCCGACCTCGCCGATCATGCCGAGATCGAGGAAGTACAGGACCTCCTCCTCGGGCTGCCACATCAGGTTCCCCGGGTGCGGATCCGCGTGGAAGAAGCCGTCGACGAGGATCTGCTTGTAGAAGGACTCGAGCAATTGGCGGGCGGCCTCCTTCCGCGGTTCGCCCTCGGGGGCCGACGTCGCGGGGCCGCCGCCGATGTCCTGCATCACGAGCAACCGGGACGTCGAGAAGTCGGTGTAGACGTTCGGGACGCGCAGCCGCGGGAAGTCCGCGATGACCGCGCCCAGCCGGGCGATGTTCTCGGCCTCCTGGCGGAAGTCGAGCTCCCGGTGCAGGGAGACGGACAGGTGCTCGAACACGGCCTGCATGTCGACGACCTGCCGGAGCCCGGGACGATCCGACACCTTGTCGGCGAAGACCTCGAGCAACGCGAGGTCCTGCTCGATCTGCTCGCGCGCCTCCGGTCGCTGCACCTTGATGACGGTCTTCGTGTGGTCGGCGAGCGTGGCGCGATGGACCTGCGCGATCGTCCCCGCCGCGAGCGGCTGCTCCTCGATCGTCTCGAACACGTCCTCCCACGGGACCCCGAGCTCCTGCTCCATGACCCGCACGACCTGTTCCTCCGTGAGCGGAGGGACGTTGTCCTGCAGCGTCGCGAGCTCCTCGATGAACTCGGGCGGGACGAGGTCCGGTCTGGTCGACAGGATCTGCCCGAGCTTCGAGAAGGTGGGCCCGAGCTCCTCGAGCGACGAACGGAGCCGCTTCGCCTGGCGGCGGCGGCCGACGGCCCCCTCGTCGTCGGGCCGGCCGAAGAGTTCCTTCAGGCCGTGCTTGCCGAAGACGGTCGCGATCTTGGCTCCGCGGGCGATGAGGTGCGGCTTGGCCTCGGTCTCCGTCCCGCTCCCGCGGAAGGAGGCCGGCGCCGGCGCGGCGGTCGCGACCCGGCCGTCGCTCGTCGTGTTCACGATGATGACCGTGCACCGGGCGTTGTGGCTGATCCGGTTCGGGACGTTGCCGAGCAGGAATTCCTTGCGTCCCGCCATCCCGGCGTTGCCGACCACCAGGACGTCGATCTCGTGCTCCTCGGTCGCGTTCACGATCGCGAGCGCCGGGTCGTCGTCGATCACGACGTGCGCCCTCCCGCGTTCCCCGGCGAGCTGGGTGGCGTAGACCTGGAGCTCGTCGGCGGCGGCGCGGGCGCGGGTGATCTCGGCGGCGCCGTGCTCCGTGTCCGCCGGGTGGAGCGGGACCACCACCTGCACGACGTGCAGCTCCGCCGTGTAGCGCTCGGCGAGTGCGGCCGCCCACCGGACCGCGCGCTCCGCCGTCTCGGACCGATCGGTCCCGACCATCACGCGCGAGACGCCCTCGATCCCGTTGCCGTCGACCATGTCGCCGCGCATCATCCCAGACCCGTCTGCGGGCACGGCAGGACCTCGGACCACCGGGAGGTGATGCCAGCGCGCGCGGGCGCTTCGTAGACTGCCCTGGGTCCCGCCGGAGTAGCTCAGCCTGGCAGAGCAACCGCCTCGTAAGTGGTAGGTCAGGGGTTCGAATCCCCTCTCCGGCTCCATCTCGAACGGGCCGGGTTCGGTGCCTTGTTAGAATCGCCGCCGTGCTCGGTCAAGTCAGCGTCAACCCGACCGTCACGCCCACGCTGAACAGCGGCGGTTGGGTGTACGGCGCTGCGGTGTTGCTCGGGCTCCTCGGCGTGCTGATCGTGCTCGCGGTCGTGTTCGGCTACATGCGCCTGGCCCCCCGGTTCCAGACGGACGAGCAGACCCGCAAGCGCGTCCGCGTCCCTCGCATGCAGCCGGGGAAGGAGATCCGCCGGCCGGTGAACATCTCGAGCGCGCCGCTGATCGTCCAGCCACCCGTGGTCGCATCAGCCGTCGCGGCGCCCGCCGCCGTGGCAGCTCCTGCCGCAGTGGCCGCTGCCTGCCGCAGTGGCCGCACCGGCCGCGGTTGCGGCTCCTGCCGCTGCCCCCGTGGCCCAGGCACCGGCTCCCGCCCCAGCTCCCCGGCGCCGGCGACCGAGGCGCCGGACGGCGGAGATGCCCAACCGGCCGCTGCCCCGCCGCGCCGGCTCCGGCGGCGGGAGAGCACAAGGAGGTCACGCTCGACCAGGAGACGTTCGACCGGGTCCTGGCCGAGTTGCTCGACAAGGGCACCGATCGCCGCGTGGCCGAAGGCCAGGCCCGGCGGGCGGCGATGATCGCCGCTCGCAAGAAGGCCGAGGGTTAGCCCGCGCCCGATGGAGGCTGCCACCATCGACTGGTCCATGGGTTCGCGCGCTTCCGCGCTGGTCGACTGGTCCACCGCCGCGGAGACCGGGAGGCGGGTGGCCGGCGGCGGGCCGCAGACCCCGCCGGCATCCCGCGCCCGCATGCGGGAGGACCTCGCGGAGATCGTCCCGCTCTCCGAATCGCTGATCGCCGAGTTCACCGGACTGTCGGCGCCGGGCGGCTTCCGCTCACGCGCGTGGGTGATGTCCAGGGGCGAGTGGGTGGGCGCGAACCTGAACGGGCTCCAGCGGCTGCTCGAGCCGCTCGCCAAGCGTGTCCTTCCGGAGGGCACCCCGCGATCGGACCTCCGACGCAAGGCGCTCGGTGCGCAGATCGGCGTCCTGCTCGGCTACGTCTCGCGCAAGGTGCTCGGCCAGTACGACGCGTTCCTGCCGCCCGACGACGACGGGCTCCTGTACTTCGTCGGGCCGAACCTCGTGGAGGTCGAGCGGCGGTTCGACCTGCCGCCGAGGGACTTCCGCCTGTGGGTGGCGATCCACGAGGTCACCCACCGCGTGCAGTTCGGCTCCACCCCGTGGCTCCGCCCCTACCTCGAGCGGATGATCGGTCGCTACCTCGAGACGGTGCAGGTGGACTCGCGGGAGGTCATGGCGCAGGTCCGACGGGCGGTCGACGCCGTACGCGCGGGCGCCGATTGGCGCGGGGCCAACGGGATGCTGCTCCTCATGAACGACGAGCAGCGCGCGCTGTTCGCGCAGATGCAATCGCTCATGACCGTGCTCGAAGGGCACGCGTCGTTCGTCATGAACTCGGTGGCCGAGGGGCGCGTGCAGGACCTGCCCCGGATGCGGCGGGCTCTCCAGCAGCGCCGGCACTCGCGCGGCGGCGTCGAGAAGGTGTTCCAGCAGGCGATCGGGTTCGAGACGAAGGTGCGCCAGTACGCGGCCGGCGAGCGGTTCGTCCGCAGGATCGTGCGCGATGCCGGGATGGATGGGCTGAACCGGATCTGGCAGGACGAGGCGAACCTGCCGCACCCCGACGAGATCGCCGAACCCGAGCGCTGGGTGGGGAGGGTCGCGGGGGGCTGATGCGCCGTCCGCCGGCCGTCGCCCGCGTCCTCGAGCGGGTGACCAGGACGGCCCGCGAGTACGAGATGTTCGCCCCGGGCGACTCGGTGCTCGTCGCCTGTTCCGGCGGGCCGGACTCCACGTGCCTCCTGTACACGCTGCACCACCTCCGCCGTCTCCTCCGGATCCGTCTCACGGTCTTCCACTTCGATCACCGACTTCGACCGGACTCGCCGAGCGACGGCGCGTACGTCCGGCGGCTCGCCGACCGGCTGCAGCTGCCCTTCCACCTCAGGATCGCCGAGGATGCCCCGCGGAAGGGGGAGTCCGTCGAGGCCTGGGCGCGGACGGCTCGGTCGCTCGCGGGCGAGCGGGTCGCGGAGGAGGTCGGGGCGCGCCGGCTCGCCGAGGGTCACACGCTCGACGACCAGGCCGAGACGGTCCTGATGGCGCTGCTGCGAGGGGGCGATCTCCATGCGCTCGTCGGGATCCGACCGGTCCTCGGTGTGCAGGTCCAGCCACTGCTCGACGTCACGAGGGCGGAGGTGGAGGGCTTCTGCCGGAGCCTCGGTCTGCGACCACGCCGGGATCCGACGAACCGCGACACGCGACGGCTCCGGAACGCGCTCCGTCTCCGTGGGATCCCCGCGCTCGAGCGGACGACGGGCAGGCAGATCCGGACGCCGATCGCGAGGACCGCGGACCTCCTGCGTCCCGTCGAGGAGCAGTGGTCGAGGATCGCGGGTCCCTCGAAGGACGCGGGGGCCGCGAACGACGGCGAGTACCGGCTCCGCGCGGAGACGATCGTGGCGCTCTCTCCCGGGGCCGCCCGAGAGGCGATCCGGACGTTCCTCCACTCGTGGGGCCTGCCGGCCGCCCGGGAGTCGATCGACGCCGTCCTCGATCTCGCTGTAGGACGCCCGGGACGCAGGCGAGACCTGCCGGACGGATTGAAGGCTCGGCGCGTACGGGAGTATGTTTCCCTCTCTCGCACTTCCCCCGAGAGCCGGGTGTGAAGGGGGGCGAGATGGAAAGCCGGGTCGTTCTGACCGAGCTCGACGACACCGTCCGCGTACCGTCGCTGGACACGCAGGCCGATGCGCGCGAGCGGGACATCGAGCGGATCCTGATCGGCGAGCAGGAGATCGCGGACAAGCTCCGGGAGATCGGCGAGCAGATCACACGCGACTACGAAGGTCGCGAGCCGTTGTTGATCGGTGTGCTGAAGGGCGCCTTCGTGTTGATGGCGGACCTCTGCCGCTACATCCGACTGCCGCTCCAAGTCGATTTCATGGCTGTCGCCTCCTACGGCGCGGCCACGAAGACCTCAGGTGTGGTCCGGATCCTGAAGGACCTCGACCACGACCTCGAGGGGCGCGACGTCCTGCTGATCGAGGACATCGTGGACTCGGGGCTGACGCTCAATTACCTGCTGAAGAACCTGCGGGGGCGTCGCCCGGCGAGCCTCGAGGTCTGTGCGCTCCTGAAGAAGACCGGGATCCAGCGCGTGCATCTGGACGTGAAATACGTCGGCTTCGAGATCCCGCCGGACTTCGTGGTCGGGTACGGCCTGGACTTCGTGGAGCGGTTCCGCAACGTGCCGTACGTGGGGCTGCTCCGGCCCGAGGCATATACCGACCTCTGAGCCGGAACGGCGGGGGCCCGCCGATCGTCCAACCGAGATGAAGCGTCCAGCCTTGGCCGCTGCGTTCCTGGTGTTCCTCACCGCCTGTGCCTCGTCGTCGGGCGGTTCGGACGGCGGTTCCGAAGAGGGCTCCCTCGGGCGCGTCGTTGGAACGGTCTTCCTCGGCCCGCAGTGCGCCGTCGAGAGCGTGGCGAGCCCGTGCCCCGACGTGCCGATGACCGACGTCACGGTCGAGCTCGTGGCAGAAGGAGAGGTCGTCGCCACCGACACCTCCGATGACGCCGGTGGCTTCGCTCTCGAGGCGGCGCAAGGGTCGTACGTGCTGCGCCCCATCCTGCCCCCGGAACCGCTCGATCAGACTCGGTTCGCGAAGCCGGTGCCGGTCACGGTGATCGCCGGCAGGACGGTCCGAGCAGACGTCCTCGTCGACACCGGCATCCGCTGAAGGGGCTGGCACGGGGATCGGACCCCGCCGTCCGGCTCTCGGCAGGATCGAACCCAGGTGCTACCATCGCGAAGGGCTCGAAGCGTCGGCGACGCGCGGGCCCCGAAGCGTTTCCTCTTCTCGCGCGAGGCCGGAAAGGAGCACACACCCCTGGCTACCGACCCCGGGTCGTCGTATCGGCGACTCCTCCGTGGCCCGGCGATGTACATCCTCATCGTCCTGCTCGGCATCTGGCTGTTCCTGCTGTTCGCGAATCGGGGAGAGCAGACCGAGCAGATGACGTACGGCGAGTTCCAGGCCGCGGTCGAGGCGGGGCAGGTCGACACCGCGAACTTCCTCCTCGGCGACGGCGTGATCGAAGGGGAACTGACCGACGGGCGGACGTACCGCGTCGCGTACGTCGAGGCCACACAGGATGTCGTGGAGGAGCTACGGGCGGCAGGGGTCGAGGTCTCGGCCAACCCGCAGCGCGGGTCGCCGCTCCTCGGCTTCCTGTTCCAGCTGATCCCCGTGATCCTGATCGTTGGGGCGTTCATCTTCATCATGAACCAGTCGCAGGGCGGCGGCGGACGCGTGATGCAGTTCGGCAAGGCCAAGGCGAAGCTCGTCACGAAGGACCAGCCGAAGACGACGTTCGCCGACGTCGCCGGCGTGGAGGAGGCGATCGAGGAGCTCCAGGAGGTCAAGGAGTACCTCGCGAACCCCGCCAAGTTCCAGGCGATGGGCGCGAAGATCCCGCGCGGGGTCCTGCTGTTCGGCCCGCCGGGCGCGGGCAAGACGCTCCTCGCCAGGGCCGTCGCCGGCGAGGCGGGCGTTCCCTTCTACTCGATCAGCGGGTCGGACTTCGTGGAGATGTTCGTGGGCGTCGGCGCGGCCCGGGTCCGGGACCTGTTCGAGCAGGCGAAGCAGAACGCGCCGGCGATCGTGTTCATCGACGAGATCGACGCAGTCGGTCGACATCGCGGCGCGGGCCTGGGCGGTGGGCACGACGAGCGTGAGCAGACGCTGAACCAGCTCCTCGTGGAGATGGACGGTTTCGACCAGCGCACCGCCGTGATCCTGATGGCGGCGACGAACCGGCCCGACATCCTGGACCCGGCGCTCCTGCGTCCCGGCCGGTTCGATCGTCATATCACCGTCGACCGCCCCGACCTCGAGGGCCGCAAGGCGATCCTGAAGGTCCACGCGAAGGGCAAGCCCTTCGACGAGACCGTGAACCTCGAGACGATCGCTCGCCGGACCCCGGGCTTCACGGGCGCGGACCTGTCAAACGTGATCAACGAGGCCGCGCTGCTCGCGGCGCGGTGGGGCAAGAAGGCCATCACGATGAAGGAGGTCGAGGAGGCTATCGACCGCGTGATGGCGGGCCCCGAACGCAAGACCCGCGTGATGAGCGAGCGCGAGAAGCGCGTGATCGCGTATCACGAGGGTGGCCACGCGCTCGTCGCGCACATCCTGCCGAACACCGATCCCGTGCACAAGATCAGCGTGATCCCGCGCGGGCGAGCGCTCGGGTACACGCTCACCCTTCCCGAGGAGGACAAGTTCCTCATGACGCGCGAGGAGCTCGTGGACGAGCTCGCGATGCTGCTCGGCGGGCGGGTCGCGGAGGAGCTGATCGTGGGCGACATCACCACCGGGGCGGCCAACGACATCGAGCGCGCGACGAAGGTCGCCCGGCAGATGGTGACCGAGTATGGGATGTCCGACGTGATCGGACCGCTCACGCTGGGGCAGAAGCAACACGAGGTGTTCCTCGGGCGCGACTACTCGGCTCAGCCCGACTACTCGGAGCACGTCGCGTTCGAGATCGACAACGAGGTTCGCCGGCTGATCGACGAAGCGCACGACGAGGCGCTCGACATCCTGCAGCAGCACCGAGCCAAGCTGGACGAGCTCGCGTCCAAGCTGATCGAGCGCGAGACGCTCGAGCGTGAGGAGGTCGAGTCCTTCCTGTCGGATATCCAGAAGCGCCCGCAGCGCGATCAGTCGGTTCGAGGCGCGGGGCTCGCGGTGTCGCGACGCGCGATCCGGACCGCCGACAAGCCGAGTACCCCGGGGACGATCCCGCCGAATCCCGTCGGGTAGGCTTCGCCGCGCCATGTCCGGGGAACGCTGGGCCACCTTCGACTGCTACGGCACGTTGATCGACTGGATGGGCGGGATCCGCGCCACGCTCGCCGATCTGTGGCCGGAGCACGACGACGAGCTCCTGCTCGCCGCGTACCACCAGATCGAGCCCGAGGTGCAGCGGGGCAGAGCCGTCGCGTACCGGCAGGTCCTGGCCGAGTCGCTCGAGCGCGTGGCGCACCGCGAGGGCCTCGAGCTCGCCGAGGACGACCGCCAGGCGCTGGGCGAGTCCCTGCCGACCTGGCCCCCGTTCCCGGAGGTCCCGGCGTCCCTGACGGAGCTGCGCGATCGCGGGTGGAGGCTCGGCATCCTGTCGAACACGGATCCCGAGATGCTCGATGCCTCCTTCGAGGCGATCGGCGTGCCGACCGACATCCGGATCACCGCCGCCGAGGCGGGCTCGTACAAGCCGGCGCACGCGCACTGGGAGCGCTTCTTCGAACGGACGAACGCCGACCGCGAGCGCACGGTCCACGTCGCGGCGTCGCTGTTCCACGATATCGCGCCGGCGAACGAGCTCGGGCTCCGCGCCGTGTGGATCAACCGGCTGCACGAGACCTCGGACCTGCCGCGCGCGGTCGAGCTGTCGAACCTCGCCGGCCTGCCCGACCGGCTCGACGAGCTGGTGGCCGTCTGATGGCGGCGATCGACCGCGGCAAGATCGAGGAGGCCGTCCGCATGATCCTCGAGGGGATCGGCGACGATCCCGCGCGCGAGGGCGTGGTCGACACGCCGAGGCGCGTCGCCGACATGTACGAGGAGATCTTCTCCGGGGTCGGCACCGATCCCACGCCGATCCCGCAGGCCGTTCCCGGTGCGAACTTCGACGAGATGATCATGGTGAAGGACATCCCGCTGTCCAGCCTGTGTGAACATCACCTCCTGCCCTTCAACGGGAAGGCGCACGTCGCGTACATCCCGAACATGGACGGCCGGATCACCGGGCTCTCGAAGATCGCGCGCGTCGTCGACGTCCTCTCGAAGCGTCCGCAGGTGCAGGAGCGGCTGACGACCGAGATCGCCGACACGATCGAGGAGGCGCTCGAGCCGCGCGGCGTGTTCGTGATGATCGAGGCCGAACACCTGTGCATGACGATGCGGGGTGTGAAGAAGCCGGGCTCGATCACGGTGACCTCGGCCGTGCGCGGTCTGTTCCGCAACGACGCGCGGACGCGCCAGGAGGCGCTGCATCACATCGGACGGTAGCGCGCCGCCCGTCAGTCCGGCGGTCGCTCCGGGGATATCGAGTAGCGGAGGAACAGGAACGATCCGTCCATCCGAACGCTGGCCAGCGCCCCGCCGAGCCGGCGATCCGGAAGGAGCTCCAGCCCGGGGGTGAGCGTCGACCGGTCGCCGGGTGCGCCGCCACCGGCGACCACCGGCGCCACCGTGAGGAACAACTCCTCGATCGCGCCGGCTCCGATCATGTCGGCCATCAGGTGGGGGCCGCCCTCGGTGAGGATCCTGCGGTACCCGAACGAGCGGAGGTTCCGCACCGCCGCTCGGACATCGAGATCCTCACCGTCGCCGATCGCCACGACCTCGGCCTCGAGCGTCGCCGCACCGAGCCGTCGAGCGCCGTCCTCCGTCGTCAGCACCAGGGCACCCACCAGCGCGTCGGCTCGCTCGAGCCGGCCGCTCGCGGTGACGACGACGAGCCGGGGATCCGCGGCCCGGCCCTCCGTCCGCCGGAGCTCCGCGAAGTCGTCCGCGAACGAGGGGGAGCTCGCGGCCGCGGTCCACGGGCCCGAATGCTCCCGAAGGGTGCCCGCACCGATCACGACGGCGTCCGCCGCCGCGCGGAGCAGGCCCATCACGAAGCGGTCGGCGTCGTAGCCGCCGCTGATCACCGCGGAGGACTTCGGAACGCCGTGGATCGCGACGATGCCGTCGACCGTCGCGACGAAGTTCGAGTACACGACGGTCTCCGGCAGGTGCAGGGCTCCGCCGTACCGGGCCTCGAGGCGCTCGGGCAATGAGTCGCCGCCGGTCGTGGTGTCGAGGAGCACCCCAAGGGGGGCGGTCGTCGTCTGGGTGCGCGATCCGTCAGGCATCGGACAACCGGGCGACCTCGAGGAACTCCCGGCGCATCTCGGCTTCGGACTCGTACGTCCCTCGCCAGAACGAGGTCCACGTCCGAGAGCGCTCCTCACGGACCCCCCGCATCTGGGTGCAGAGGTGCGCGGCCGTGAGATGGACCGCCACGCCGTGCGGTTGCAGGAGCTCCACCAGCCGGTCGGCGACCTGCTGTCCGATGCGCTCCTGCACGGTGAATCGACGCGCGTACACCCGAACCAGGCGCGTGAGCTTCGAGATACCGATGATCTCCTCGTGGGCGACGTACCCGATGTGCGCGACGCCGAAGAACGGAAGGGCGTGGTGCTCGCAGAGCGCGAAGAACGGGACCGGCCCCTCGATGACCTGGCTGATCCGGCAGTCGGGGCCACCGCGGCACTCGGTCGGGAACGCGGTGAGGAGCTTCGGGTCGCCCTCGTAGCCCGAGGTCGCCTCGTAGAGGGCCTTCAGGTACCTCGAGGGGGTCCGCTCGGTGCCCGGGGTGCCGAGGTCCATCCCGAACGACGAGAGGATCTCGGCGACGTACCCCTCGAACCGCTGCCACCGCTCCGGGCCGATGTCCCGGGGCAGGACATCCTCCCAGGGCTCCGTCTCCTCGGGGTCCCGCCAGGGCAGCCGCTCCGGCGCCCCCTCGGTCGCGACGGGCCTGCCGCCATCGGTTCGGTGATCCGTCTCGGCCACTGATCCCACCCTTCCTTCCGTCCTCGCCTGCGCGAGCCTTCGCTCCGACGAACCTACCCCGGTCGGGCGGGAACGACGCGTGCCTGTGGTGCACGGTGTCGGGAACCGCGTTCACGTTCCGGCCGGTCCATGCTCCTGATATGGCAGACGTGGATCACGCGCCGGCGGACGTCTCCCCTTCGGGACGGATCGAGCGCCTGTACCGGGAGCGGGGGAACGCGATGTGGCGAGCGGTGCTCGCGTTCGCGGGCGACCCGGAGGTGGCGAGCGATGCGGTGGCGGAGGCGTTCGCCCAGGTCCTTCGCCGCGGGGAGGAGGTCCGGGACCCGGAGCGTTGGGTCTGGCGGGTGGCGTTCCGGGTCGCCGCGGGCGAGTTGAAGGATCGACGGAGGCGAGGGATGGCGGAGGCGGTCGGTGTGTACGAGATGGAGGAGCCCGCTCGCGACCTGGTGGTCGCGCTCGCCGCCCTGTCCGAGAAGCAGCGCGCGGCCCTGGTCCTCCACGACGCCATCGGGCATCCCGCGAGGGACGTCGCGCGGATCATCGGCTCGACACCCGCGGCCGTGCGGGTGCATCTGATGCGTGGCCGGCGCCGGCTCCGCGAGCTCCTCGGCGGCGACGATGTCTGACCTTCGCGACCGCTTCTCGTCGCTCTCGAGGACGCGGACTCCGGACCTGTGGAGCGACATCGAGGCCCGCGAACCCCGGCCCCAGGCTCCAGCGCCGCGACTCCCCCGGGTCCTGGCGGCGACGGTCGCGCTCCTGGTCGCGGGTGCGGGGATCGCGTTCGCGTCGCTCACCTTCGGTCGATCCGAGACGCCGGTTGCGACCGGAACATCGGGCCCGGGCGCCGTTCCGGTCGCCAACGGATCGATCTACTTCCGGGTGGGTGGCGGCGAGGGTGGAACACGCATCGAGGCCGTCGAACCGGATGGTTCGGGACGGCGGGTCGTGTTCGAGGGTGAGGTGATGCGGTTCGCGCGGATCGCATGGTCATCCGACGGGGCGAAGATCGCGTATCAGAACCCCATCGTCGGCGAGCGCGGCATCTACGTCTCGAACCCGGAAGGGAGCGACCCCGTACGGCTCACCCAGGGTGTGAACGACTCGTGGCCGGCGTGGTCACCGGACGGAACGAAGATCCTGTTCTCGAGCACCCGGTACGACCCCTCGGTCGGGCAGTGTACGCCCGGCGATCCCCACGAGTTCGACTGCCCGACGGACATCTACGTGATGGATGCCGACGGGTCGAACGTGACCCGTCTCACGGCCGATCCCGTGTCCGAGTTCCAGCCGGTGTGGTCCCCGGACGGCTCGCGGATCGCATTCACCCGGTCCATCGACCCCGTCATCCTCCACTCGGCGATCTTCACCATGAACGCCGACGGGACGGGTGTCCGGCAGGTGTCGGACGCGATCGAGGGGAGCGACTTCTCGCCGAGCTGGTCTCCGGATGGGTCCGAACTGATCTTCGCGGGCATCCACAGCGAGAACTGGGGCATCTGGAGGGTGAACGAGGACGGCTCCGGCGAGCATCTTGTGCTCGGCGGTGTGGGCGCCTGGTTCCTGATCGATGCCGAGTGGTCCCCGGACGGGAGCCTGATCGCCTTCGTCGGCAACTCGACCACCGGGGACTATGGCCCGGACGATGCGCTGTTCCTGATGCGTGCCGACGGGACCGGCGTCACGCGGGTGGCGGACGCCCCCGGCACTGGCATCTCGGGCGACATCGCGTGGCAGCCGCTGCCGGCGTCTGCCGAGGAGGTCGAGGCGCCTCTTCCGACAGGAGGTGAGGTCGTCGACACGTTCGAGGTGGGCGTCGACGTGCGATCGGTGGTCTACGGCGAAGGAAGCGTCTGGGTCGCGGCGTCGAACAACGATGGGTCATTCGGTGGTCGGATCGTCCGTATCGACCCCGTGACGCACGAAGTGCAGGCCACGATCCCCGTCGAGGCGATCCCGGATTGGGAGGTCGGTGGTGGCGCGATGGTCGTGGAGGGTGGCAGCCTCTGGGTCACGGGTGGCCTCGAAGCGCCGGGGAACTTCGACGACCCGGGTGGTGGCTCGGAAGCTGCCGTGGTCCGGATCGACACAGCGACGAACGAGGTCGTGGAGACGTTCGTTCTCGGAGGGGCGTTCGGTGCGGACCTGACGTTCCTGGACGGCGAACCCTGGGTGTTGCTGTTCGGAGACGAGTCGGTCGACAACGCCATGGAGGTTGCCCGTCTCGACGTCTCGACGGGCGAGGTTGTGGACAGGGTCAGGCTTGCCGCGAACTGGGCTCACACGTTGGTCGCGGCGGACGGCCGACTCATCACCATCGTGGGCGGTCACGATGCCGTGAACGTCGGCGGCCGCTTGGTCGAGATCGATCCCGCCACGGGCGCGGTGTCGGGCATCGAGTTCCCGACTCCGTCCCACACCCTCACACCTGTCGTCTGGCATGGCGAGGTGTGGATCTCGACGGAACCGGGATTCGCTCGATTCGATCCGCTCGTCGAAGGATTCTCCGGACCCTCGTACGCCCTGCCTCCGAGTCTCACCGATTGCTGTGGCTCCATCGAGGCAGACGATCGGGGTATCTGGTTCCTCTCCCTCGGCGAACCAACCGGCACACAGCTCAACGTGTTCGATCCGGCGGATGGGGCTGTCACCGAGCTCTTGGAGCTGAACGGCGGGACGCCGGTTGCGATGGCGATCGCGCCCGACTCCGTGTGGATCCTGAACTACGAGGGGACCCTCACCCATGTCGCGCTGACCTGAGGAACTTCTCGCCGCTCCTGCAAAACCGCAGGTCAGAGGGCATCGATCGGTACCGAACGAGTTTGACGTGAATCCGACCTCCTGAGTAGGATTCCCGCCGAACCAGCGAGGAACGAGGAACCGACAGCCACATGCTCCCAACGTTCGTGATCGGGCTCCGCGAGGGCCTCGAGGCATCCCTGATCGTCGGGATCATCGCCGCGTTCTTGATCCAGCGGGATGAACGCCGAGCGCTCAAACCGATGTGGATCGGGGTGGCGATCGCGATCGGCCTGTGCGTCGCGGTCGCCGTCGTCCTGCGTCTGATCGGCGAGAGCCTCCCGTTCCAGCAGCGTGAGTTCATGGAGGGGATCCTCGCGCTCCTCGCGGTCGCCGGCGTGACCTACATGGTCATCTGGATGCGCCGGCACTCGAGAGAGCTCAAGGGGCAGCTCGAGGATCACGCGGAGCGCGCGCTCCTCGTCGGATCCACGCTCGCGTTGGTCGGGATGGCCTTCTTCGCGGTCCTCCGGGAGGGCCTGGAGACCGCGATCTTCATGCTCGCGGCGTTCCAGAGCTCGTCCAACCCGGTGGCGACGGGGCTCGGCGCCGCGCTGGGCGTCGCCGTCGCCGTCGGGCTCGGCTACGGGATCTATCGGGGTGGCGTGAAGATCAACCTGTCCCGCTTCTTCCGGGTCACCGGGTTCATCCTCGTGCTCGTTGCCGGCGGCCTCCTGTCGACCGCTGTACACGAGTTCGCGGAGGCGGGGGTGATCTCGGTCGCGCAGCAAACCGGCGTTCAGCATGTCGTGGCTCGTCGACCCGGGATCGGTCCGGGAGTCGCTCCTCACCGGCATGCTCGGGCTGCGGGCCGCCCCCACGGTGGCCGAGGTCACCATCTACCTCGTCTACGTGATCCCGATGTCGCTCTACGTGCTCTGGCCGCAGCGGCCAAGGCGCGCGGCGCCGGTGCCCATGACTGCCGGCAACTGATCCCAGGAACCAACACCCAAGGAGGAATGGAGATGCAGATCCGCAGGCTCGTGGTCGCCGCCGTCGCGCTTGCCATCGTGGCCGTCGCGTGCAGCGGAGGCGAGGAAGCAGACGTCACGGTCACGATGCGCGACGACGGGATCACGATGTCGAGTGACGCCCTCGCGGCGGGCGACCTGACCTTCGAGGGTGTGAACGAGGGGACCGTTACCCACGAGTTCGAGGTGTTCGCCGTCCCGGAGGGTGTGGACGCGAACGCGCTCCCGGTCGAGGGCGACACCGCACCGGCCGACGAGATGCTCACGGTCATCGACGAGGTCGAGGACATCGCCCCCGGCACCTCGGCGACCCTGAACCTGTCCCTCGACGCCGGCAACTTCGCGGTGATCTGCAACCTGCCCGGCCACTACGCGGCGGGGATGCACACGACGTTCACGGTTGAGTAGCGGCGACGCCGGCCGTTCCGCGCCGCATCGTTACGATAGGGGCGTGGGCGGCCCGCTCTGGCGTCTCGGCGAGCGTGTGTTCGACTGCGCCGAGCGCACGCTCGTGATGGGCGTCGTGAACGTCACGCCGGACTCGTTCTCCGACGGCGGCATGCTTGCGACGGTCGGACGAAGCGGTGCGACACGCGACGCAGCTCGCCGCCGACGGCGCGGACATCCTCGACGTCGGCGGGGAGTCGACCCGTCCGGGCTCGGAGCCCGTCCCGGTGGACGAGGAGCGGGCGCGGGTCCTCCCGGTGATCGAGCGGCTCGCGGCGGGCGGATCGGGCGCGGTGATCTCGGTCGACACGCGGAAGGCCGAGTCGCATCCGCCGCGCTCGACGCGGGCGCCTCGATCGTGAACGACGTGGCCGCCGGCGGCGATCCCGCGATGTTCGAGGTCGTCCGCGAGCACGACGCCGGGATCGTCCTCATGCACATGCAGGGCGATCCGACGACGATGCAAGAGTCGCCGCACTACGACGACGTGGTCGCGCGAGGTCCGCGAGTTCCTTCGGGAGCGGATCGAGGCGGCCGAGTTCGCCGGGATCGACCCAGAGCGGATCGCGGTCGACCCGGGGATCGGGTTCGGGAAGGACCTCGGCCACAACCTCGAGCTCCTGCACCGGATCGATGAGCTGCTCGACGCTCGGACGGCCCGGTCCTCGTCGGCCCCTCCCGGAAGCGGTTCATCGGACGCTCCTCGGCCTCCCCGAGGGCGAACGCGTCGAGGGCACGGCCGGCGCGGCCGCCTGGGCCGTGGCGCACGGCGTCCACGCGGTGCGCGTCCACGACGTGAAGGAGATCGTGCGCGTCGTGCGTGTCGTGGACGCGATCGCGAGGTCCGGACGGTGAGCGCGGACCCGGCGTTCGAGGAGACCGAGGACCTCCAGAGGCCGGCCGTGGTCCTGCTGCACGGTTGGCCGACGAGCTCGCACCTGTGGCGCGACTTGGTCCCGCTGGTCTCGCCGTGGATGCGCGTGATCGCGCCGGACCTGGCGGACCCGTGCGATCTCGCGGGTTCGGCGACGTCGGTCCGCGCGACGCTCGACGACCTGTCGATCGAACGGTTCGCGGTCGTCGGCCACGCCGAGGGCGCCGCCGTGGCGCAGATCCTCGCGGTCGGGGGCGGCGTCGACGCGATGGTCCTGATCGACGCGGTCGCGCTCGACGTGATCCCCGGTTCGGCGGGCGATGCCGAGGGCTCCCTCCGGACGAGCGTGCGGCACGAGGACCGGCTCACCGAGGACACGATCGCCGAGTACCTGAAGGCCGGGCCGCCGTCGACCCGGTCCGTGCGCGGCGCCGACGCCGGGCGCCGAGGAGCTCGGACGGCTCGAGATCCCGACGCTCGTCCTGTGGGGCGAGGACGACGCGTACCTGCCGGTCGAGCTCGCCGAGCGCCTGGGCGACGCGCTGCCGAGGGCGTCCGTCGCCGTCCTCCCCGGATGCGGACACCTGGTGACTCGAGGACGCACCCGAGACGGTGCTCCCGCTCGTGTTCCAGTACCTGCGCTCGATGTACCTGCACACACAGCACGCGCACGAGGAGGGCCCGGTGACCGTCCAGATCGGCCGGCGCCCGCCGGAGGAGAGCTTCCGGTGGTGACGACGCGGCTGTTCCTCACCGGGATCACGACGCGGGGCCGCCACGGGGCGAACCCCGGGGAGAAGGACGAACCGCAGGACTTCGTGGTCGACCTGGACGTCGAGGTCGAGGTGGACGGCGACGCGCTCGCGTCGACCGCCGACTATCGCAGCGTGATCCGCACCGCGCGTGACGTGGTGGAGCGCGGCTCGTTCGAGCTCCTCGAATCGCTCGCGCACGCCGTCGCGAACGCGGTGCTCGAGCACGACGGGGTCGTCCGCGTCGAGCGCGATGGTCCACAAGCCCGGCGCCGCGCGCTCGAACGACGTGGCGGGCGTCGCCGCCGCTGCCACCGTCGAGCGTTCGCCCTGAGCCGGTGGCCACGAAGGCGTACCTCGCGCTCGGCTCCAACCTCGGCGATCGGCTCGAACACCTGCGGTCGGCGGTCGCGCCTGCTCTCGGGCGCCGACGGCGTCGAGGTCGTCCGCTCGTCGCGCGTGTACGAGACCGAGCCCGTCGGACCGCCGCAGCCCGCGTACCTGAACGCCGTCCTCGAGGTCCGAACGGACCTCGAGCCGGCCGAGCTCCTCGCCGTGACCCGGGCGGTCGAGGAGTCGCTCGGACGTGTCCGGGGCGAGCGCTGGGGGCCTCGGACGATCGACGTCGACATCCTGACCTTCGACGAGCGCGACGATCGACGAACCGGATCTCGTCGTGCCGCACCCGCGGATGCACGAGCGCGGATTCGTCCTCGTCCCGCTCGGCGAGCTCGACCCCGACCCGATGCTCCCCGGCGACCGGCGGCTCGCGACGCTCCGGCTGCCGCCCGACGCGGTCCTCGGCGTCCGGCCGTTCGCGCCGCCGCTGGTGGTCGCCGCGTGAGCTCGATCTGCTTCCGCTGCGACTGGCAGGGCAAGCCATCCGTCCGCGCGCCCGGTGCGTGTCCATCGTGCGGAGCTCCGCTCTATCGGGTCGAGGCACCTCGACGCCACCTCGACTCGGTCGGGCTCCGGCCGAGGAGTCCGAACCCGACACCGTCGAGGGGACGTCGGAACGATCGAGCGGGCGGCGTTCGACGGCTCCGCTGGGGCCGATCGCCGTGGTCGCGGTGCTCGTCCTCCTGGTCCTTGCCGCGATCGAGGCGGTGTCCGGCGAGGACCCACGACAGCGCGTGTCGGCCGGGGGTCGGAGCCAAGGGGTGGACGGCAAGCTCGTCTACCTGTCCACGGCGGCCGCAGGTACGCGACCCTCGCTGTGGGTGCTCGATCTGCCCGCCGGGGAAGCCTGGGCGGGCCCGATCGTCCCCACGACGACCGTCGAGCTCGTGGATGCCTCGGGAGTCGGCCGAGGATGGCTGGGTCTCGAGTGGCGAGCTTCGAACGGCGAGGTGCGCGCCTCGGTCATCGAAGGGGCCGCGCGCGGCTCCCGGGCCAGCGGACTCGCGCGCGGCGACCTCGTCGCATGGGGCCCGCGTGGGAGGAGCCTCGTGATCGCGCGCAACGGGGCCGGCTCGGATCGATGCCCGCCGGTGCGCATGTCCCTCGTGTTCGTCGCCACCGGAGAGGTGGGGTGGACCTTCCACGACCCCGGGTTCTGCGGTCCGGTCACCTCGCTCTCGCGGAGCGTGGCCGCGACCTATCTCACCGCGCCGTCGGGCGACCGGTACGGCGTCTACCTCACGGGGCAGGTGGGCGGGCCGCATCTCCTGTTCGAGGGTCTGTCGCTCGTCTCGGGTTCGCCGGTGTCCTCGTTCGTCCTTCGGCGCGCCGACGACGCGGCCGCCCCGCCCGACCCCGGAGACGGGCGCGCTCCTGGGTTGGAACAGGGGTGGACCGATCTCGCTCGGCCGCGGCGACGAGCAGCTCGTCGTGGAGCGGGTCCTCGCGTGGTCGCCGGACGGCGCGCTCGTCGCGCTCGTCGGCAGGCTCGGCGACGTCGAGCGGCGTCTTCGTCGTGGAGGCCGGTTCCGGCGCCGGCCAGCGCGAACCCGCGTTCGTCGAACTCGACCGGAGAGGTCACCGACGCGACGTTCGATCCGTCGGGCGCGCTGTACCTCGTGGCCGAGGGCGAGCTGTTCGTCCACCGAGCCGGGTCCGGGGCCGCGTCCGCCACCCCGCTCGAGCTCCCCGAGGGCGCCCCGCCGGCTGCGGGCCCGATCGTGTGGATCCCCTGAGACGGGTCGTCGGGAACCGCTGAGACGGATACTGCGGCGCGTGGAGGTATCGGTGGTCGGTGCGGGGCGCGTCGGGACGGCGCTCGCCGTGTTGTGGCGCCGCGCGGGGCACCGGATCGTCGCGGTCGCGGGAGGCCCGGCGACCCCTTCGCGCGCAGCCACCCACCTGCCCGGCGTTCCCGTCCTCGGCCCGGCAGAGGCCGTTCGCGGAGCGGAGGTCGTCGTGATCGCGACCCCCGACGCGGCGATCGGGAAGGTGTGCGTGGAGCTCGTCTCGTCGGGCGCGATGCCCGTCGAGGGAGGCGTCGCGCACGCGAGCGGCGCCACCGGGCTCGACGCGCTCGCGCCGGCCGGGCGCGGCCGGCGCGACGGTCTTCTCGATCCATCCGCTCCAGACGTGTCCGACGGTCGACGCCGCCGTCGAGCGCATCCCCGGCGCGGCGTTCGCGGTGACCGCGCTGGGCGAGGAGGGCTACACGTTGGCCGAGCGCCTGACCGTCGACGCGGGCGGACGGCCGTTCCGCATCGCCGACGAGCTCAAGCCGCTGTACCACGCGGCCGCGGTGTTCGCATCGAACTACCTCGTGACGGTGACGGCGATCGCCGAGGAGCTCGAACGCGCGGCCGGTCTGACCGATCCGCTCGCGGCGCTCGGCCCGCTCCAGGAGGCGACGCTCGCGAACGTCGCGCGCGTCGGTCCCGCGGCGGCGCTCACCGGCCCCGCGGTCCGGGGCGACGCCGGGACGGTGCTTCGGAACCTCGAGGCGCTCGCCGAACATGCACCCGAGGCCGTTCGGCCGTACGTGGCGCTCGCGGACCTCGCGCTCGCGATGGCGGAGCGTTCGGGACGTCTCCCGGAGGACGGGCGTGACGCGGTCGAGGAGGTGCTCGCGCGCTGGAGGTGATCCGCACGATCGCGGACGTGCTCGCCGATGCCGAACGGGTCCGCGCCGAGGGCCGAACGCGTCGGGCTCGTCCCGACGATGGGCGCGTTCCACGCAGGCCACCTGTCGCTGATCCGCCGCGCGCGTGCCGAGCGCGACCACGTGGTCGTGTCGATCTTCGTGAACCCGCTGCAGTTCGGCGACCCGGCCGACCTGCGGGCTATCCGAGGCGGAGCAGACCGACCTGGAGGCGGCCGAGCGCGAGAGCGTCGACGTCGTGTTCGCGCCGTCCCTCGACGAGATGTTCCCGACGCGACCGCATGGTCACGGTCGACCCGGGTCCGCTGGGGGACCGGTTGGAGGGCGCCTCGCGGCCCGGCCACTTCCGGGGTGTGCTGACGATCGTCGCCGAGCTGTTCAACGCGGTCGGGCCCTGCGCCGCGTACTTCGGCGAGAAGGACGCGCAGCAACTCGCGCTCGTGCGCCGGATGGTGCGCGACCTCTCGTTCCCGGTCGAGATCGTCGGCTGCCCGACCGAGCGAGAGCCCGACGGCCTCGCGATGTCCAGCCGCAACGAACGCCTCTCGCCGGAGCATCGGGAGGCGGCCGGCTGCCTGTTCCTGGCGCTCTCCGAGGCCGCCGAGCTCGCCCGCGCCGGGGAGCACGACGCGTCGAAGCTGATCGCGGCGATGGCACGGGAGATCGGCGCGACGCCGCAGGCGCGGCTGGACTACGCGGCGGTCGTGGACGACTGGTCGTTCGAGTCCGTCGAGCGGATCGACGCCCCGGCCCGGGCGCTCGTCGCGGCGCGCTTTGGCGAGGTGCGGCTGATCGACAACCTCCTGCTGCCCACGGGCTGAGTCTCGTGTCGGCGGTGTCCGCCGTGTGCCAGGATGGCGCGCGCCCGAAGGAGGTGACGCGTGCTGCTCGCGGTGAACGTCGGCAACACGAACACGGCGCTCGGGGTGTTCCGCGGTTCGGAGCTTGAGCATCAGTGGCGCCTGTCCACCGAGACCGAACGCACCGCCGACGAGCTCGCGGTGCTGTTCGGCGGGCTGCTCCAGGTCGCGGGGCTCTCCTTCAGCAACCAGATCACGGGCGTCGTGCTCTCCTCGGTCGTACCGAGCTCGACGACCGCGCTCCGCGACATGGTGAACCGCTACTTCAACTTCCCGCCGGTCGTGGTCGAACCGGGGACGCGGACCGGCCTGTCGATCCAGACCGACAACCCGAGGGAGGTCGGCGCCGACCGGATCGTGAACGCGCTCGCCGCGTATCACCGGTACGGCGGACCGTGCATCGTGATCGACTTCGGGACCGCGACGACCTACGACGTCGTCACGGACAAGGGGGAGTTCCTCGGCGGGGCGATCGCTCCGGGCGTGCAGACGTCGAACACGTCGCTGTCGCGAGAGACGGCCCGGCTCCCGCAGGTCGAGCTCCACTCGCCCAGGTCGCCGATCGGGCGCAACACGATCGAGGCGATCCAGTCGGGCCTGATCTTCGGGACGGCGTCCGAGGCCGACGGCATGATCGACCGGATCCGGAAGGAGCTCGGCGGCACCGCGACGGTCGTCGCGACCGGCGGGCTCGCGCCGGAGATCGTCCCGCACTGTCAGTTCGTCGACGAGCTCGACCCGTGGCTGACCCTCGAGGGGCTGCGCCTGGTGTTCGAGCGCAACGTCGGACCTGCGGATGCCTGAGGAAGGGTCGGGGCGCGAACACGAGGTCTTGAAGGCCCGGCGCGAGAGCCGGGAGCGGCTGGGCGATCGCGCGTTCGCGCTCAGCCTCGAGCAGGCGCTCGGCGTGCCGGAAGCCGACACATCGGCCGACATCCGGGCGGCGCACGGCTCGCTCGCCGCGGACACGCTCACCGACGACCGCCGGACCGTCGCCGGCCGCATCGTGCTGAAGCGCGACCTCGGCAAGCTGGTGTTCCTCGTGCTTCGGGACCGCGCCGGCGACCTCCAGCTCGTCAGCAACCAGGACACCGATGCCGACAGCCTCGCGCTGCTCGGTGAGATCGACCTCGGCGACATCGTCGGTGCGACCGGCCGCGTCGGCACGACGCGCAAAGGCGAGCTGTCGATGTTCGTCGAACGCCTAGCGATCCTCACGAAGTCGCTGCGGCCCATGCCGGAGAAGTGGCACGGCCTGAAGGACCCCGACCTCCAGCAGCGACAGCGGTACCTGCACCTCGCGACCGATCTCGACTACCGGCGGGTGGTCGAAGCCCGCGCGAAGGTGCTCCGCACGATCCGCTCGTACCTCGACGAGCGCGGGTTCGTCGAGGTCGAGACGCCCGTCCTGCAGAACATCGCCGGCGGCGCGATGGCGAAGCCGTTCGTCACGCACCACGAGGTGCTCGACATCGACCTGTACCTGCGGATCTCGCTCGAGCTGTATCTCAAGCGGCTGCTCGTCGGCGGGCTCGAGCGCGTGTACGAGATCGGTCACAACTTCCGCAACGAGGGGATCGACCGCAGCCACAACCCCGAGTTCACGATGCTCGAGCTCTATCAGGCGTACGCGGACTACGAGACCGTGATGGAGATCACCCGCGAACTCGTGCAACGATCCGCGCTCGAGGTGAACGGGTCCCTCGAGGTCACGTTCCGAGGCGAGACGATCGATCTCGGGGGGGAGTGGCGCCGGATCACGGTGCTCGGCAGCGTGTCGGAGGCGATCGGTGACGAGGTCACGCTCGAACGCTCGGACCTCGAGGGCCTGGCCGTGGCGAGAGGTGTCGCGGTCGACCCGGCGTGGCCGAACGGCAAGATCGTCCTCGAGCTGTTCGAGAAGCTCGTCGAGCCGCACCTGATCCAGCCGACGTTCGTCTGCGACTATCCGCGCGAGGTCTCACCGCTCGCCCGCCCGCACCGCGACGACCCGAGCCTGACCGAACACGTCGACCCGGTGATCGGCGGCCTCGAGATCGGGACGGGCTACTCGGAGCTCACCGATCCAGACGAGCAGCGGGCGAAGTTCCTGTTGCAACAGCAGGCGAGGGAGGCCGGCGAGGGGGAGACCCACCCCTTCGACGAGGACTTCCTGACGGCGCTCGAGCACGGCATGCCACCCGCCGGCGGGCTGGGGATCGGGATCGACCGCCTACTGATGATCCTCACCGACTCGCCGTCGATCCGGGATCTGATCCTGTTCCCCCACCACCGGCCCGCAGAGGGTTGAGTCGTCACGACCATGAGCCCTGACATGTCGATCATCGCTGACATCGGCTCGATCAAGCAGAAGGGCTTCGACAGGTTCATCCCGCTCGCCGAAGAGGTACTGGCTACCGTCCAGATCGGTTGATCCGGATCGAGCTGAGCCTCTAGGTCGCGCGAACCTTGGACGGCTCCTCTGTGACGACCTGGTCCGAAGCGAGCGGGAGCGCGACCCGGAAGACCGCTCCACCTTCGGGGGCGTCCTCGGCCCAGACGTGGCCGCCCCACGAGGCGGCGAGGCCCCGCACGATCGACAGCCCGAGGCCCAGGCCCGACTTGCCCGACGTGTCCGCGCGGTAGAAGCGCTCGAACAGCCGCTCGCGTTCGTTGGCCGGCAGCCCGGTTCCCGCGTCGAGGACGCTCAGGACCGCACACCCGTCGGCTCGTGTCAGGGTGACCCGGACGGGTGGCGCGCCGTACTTGTGCGCGTTGTCGAGCAGGTTGACGAGGATCCTCCTCAGCGCATCCGGATCCCCGAAGGCGGTGATCCCCTCCTCGCCCTCGAACTCGACCGGCCGTTCGGTGACGGCGAAATCGCGAGCGACGGTCCGGATGACGTTGGCCACGTCGACCTCGCGCGCCGCGGTGCCGGTCCCGCCCTGCTCGAGCCTGGCGGCCGTGAGCATCTCGTCCACCATCGACGCGAGGTGCTTCGCGTTGCGCTCGATGATCTCGAGCAGTTCGTCCGTCGGGACGGGCGGCTCGGCCTTCATGCCGGCCTGCAACCCGGTCTGGGCGGCGGCCAGCACGACCGTCAGCGGGGTCCGCAGCTCGTGGGTCACGTGGTTGAGGAAGTCGGACTTGAGGCGGTCGAGCTCGACGAGCTCGACGACGTGCGTCCGCTCGGCGTCGAAGAGCCGGGCGTTGGCGATCGCGACCGCCGCCTGCTCCGCGAACAGGCTGAGGGCTCGCAGGTCGTACGCGGAGAAGCTGTGGCCCGCCTCGGCGTTGAGGTTCAGCACCCCGAGCGCCTGGTCGCGGTTGACGAGCGGGACCGACATCGCGCTCTCGACCGAGCGGGTCCGCACGTCCAGCCCGGGGAACTCCTGCGGGGTCGGCGTCCCGTGGATCAGCAATGGCTCACGCGTGCGAGCGACGCGCCCGGCGATCCCTTCGCCGATCTGGACGCGGCGTCCGACGGCGTCCGGGTTGTTGTGGACGCACCGGGCGACGAGCTCGTCGCCGTCGACCAGCATGATGGAGCCACTCGTGCCCTTCAGGAGCTCGAGTGAGCTTCGGAGGATGACGTCCAGGACGGCATCGAGCTCGAGCACCGCGTTCATCGCCTTGCCCGCCTCCAGGAGCAGCGACAGCTCGCGGAGCCGGTTCGACAGGGCGGCGGTGAGCACCCGTTCGTCGGTCAACATCTTCGCGAGTCGCTGGAGGTGTCGCTCCTTCTCGATCGTGTACGCGCAGAAGGCGATCGACAGCACGACCACCCCCACCCCGAGCACGGTGGGGAAGGGAGCGTCGGGACCGGCGGGCATCACGGACAGCAGCGCCACGCCGGCGCTCACCGAGACGAGCAGGATCGTGGTCAGCGCCCAGAGCTGGATCCGACGGCGTTCGACCGCCTCGAGCGACGGCGTGCGGAAGTTGCGTAGCCCGACGACCCGAGCTTCGGTCAGGATCTGTTCGGGTACGGCTCCCGCGGCCGTTGTGCGCTCCATGGCACCCCTCGCTCTCGTCGAGGGGTGTATCGACCTCGCGAGGGGCGTGCTTGACCTGGGCCGGCGGCGTGCGGTCCGGCTACCCGCTGCTCTCCGCTGCCTCGTGCAGCACGATCACGATCTCCTCGAGCGCCGTGCCCTTGGCGAGGAACCCCGAGGCGCCCGCCTCCCGGGCCTCCTTCTCCACGCCCGGGTCGGCGTGGGCCGTGAGGATCACCACCGGCAGGTCCGGCTTCTCGCGATGGATCTTGCGCATCGCCTCGATCCCGTCGACCTCCGGCATGGACAGGTCCATGAGGACAAGGTCGGGATCGTCCTCGCGTGCGCGCTCGGTCGCCTCCTGGCCGCCGGCGGCCTCGCCGGCCACCTCGATCCCCTTGATCATGTTGAGTGCCGAGGTGAGCGCCCTGCGGAACGCAGGATGGTCGTCGACTACCAGGACCCGCAAATCATCGTCCCCTATCAGGGAAGGTGTCGCCCGATGGGAAGTTCTTGGTTCGACCTTCGGCAATCCTGCCCGAGCACGAGTGTTCCTCACAACGCCCCAAACGGCTGAATCTCGGTGGTCCTTTCGGGCCATGCCGTAAGCCCGCTCACCTACATCTTCCTCCGCACCTCATCCCGACGGCCGGAATGGCCGAATAACGGGTATGGCTTCCACCCCAGATGCGCGAGATGCGCGGTCCCGTGATCGCCGCATCAGGGACGTTCGGGGGTGGGGGGTATACTTCGTGCGTGGAGCGCTTCCGGGGGCGCGCAGCCAGGTGCTGCTCGGGAGCGCTCGACCTGCCTCGGGGGTAGGACGGGGTCCGCAGATCCCCGAGGCCGTTCGATAGAAGGGGCCTGCGGGCCCGGGAGCGTGACGATGTTCGAACGATTCACCGACCGAGCCCGCCGGGTCGTTGTCCTCGCGCAAGAAGAAGCGAGGATGCTCAACCACAATTACATCGGGACCGAGCACATCCTGCTCGGCTTGATCCACGAGGGAGAGGGCGTCGCCGCGAAGGCCCTCGACAGCCTGAACATCAGCCTCGACGCCGTGCGCCAACAGGTCGAGGAGATCATCGGACAGGGACAGGCGGCGCCGACCGGCCACATCCCGTTCACGCCGCGCGCGAAGAAGGTCCTCGAGCTCTCGCTCCGCGAAGCGCTGCAGCTCGGACACAACTACATCGGGACCGAGCACATCCTGCTCGGCCTGATCCGCGAGGGCGAAGGCGTCGCCGCGCAGGTCCTGCAGAAGCTCGGCGCGGACCTGAACCGCGTCCGTCAGACCGTGATCCAGCTCCTGTCCGGCTACACCGCGGGCAAGGGCGAGACCACGCCGGGTGGACAGGAGGGACAGGGCGGCCAGGGCTCGATGGTGCTCGACCAGTTCGGTCGCAACCTCACCCAGCTCGCGCGGGACCAGAAGCTTGACCCGGTGATCGGGCGCGAGAAGGAGATCGAGCGCGTGATGCAGGTGCTGTCGCGCCGGACGAAGAACAACCCGGTGCTGATCGGCGAGCCCGGCGTCGGCAAGACCGCGATCGTCGAGGGCCTCGCGCAGGACATCGTCCGGGGCGAGGTCCCCGAGACGTTGAAGGGCAAGCAGATCTACACGCTCGACCTCGGCGCGCTGGTCGCCGGGTCCCGCTATCGCGGCGACTTCGAGGAGCGGCTGAAGAAGGTCCTGAAGGAGATCCGCACGCGCGGCGACATCGTGCTGTTCATCGACGAGCTGCACACGCTCGTCGGCGCCGGCGCCGCCGAGGGCGCGATCGACGCCGCGAGCATCCTGAAGCCGATGCTCGCGCGCGGCGAGCTCCAGACGATCGGCGCGACCACGCGCGACGAGTACCGCAAGCACCTCGAGAAGGACGCGGCGCTCGAGCGGCGGTTCCAGCCGATCAGCGTCGAGGAGCCCTCGGTCGCCCACACGATCGAGATCCTGAAGGGCCTGCGCGACCGGTACGAGGCGCACCACCGCGTCTCCTTCACCGACGACGCGCTCGTCGCGTCGGCCAACCTCGCCGACCGGTACATCAGCGACCGCTTCCTGCCGGACAAGGCGATCGACCTGATCGACGAGGCGGGCTCGCGGATGCGGATCCGCCGGATGACGGCGCCGCCGGACGTGCGCGAGGTCGACGAGAAGATCGCGGAGGTCCGGCTGCGGAAGGAGTCCGCGATCGACGCGCAGGACTTCGAGAAGGCCGCGTCGCTGCGTGACGAGGAGCGTCAGTTGCTCGAGGAGCGCCAGCGGCGCGAGCGCGAGTGGAAGTCCGGCGAGATGGACGTGCTCTCCGAGGTCGACGAGGAGGAGATCGCCGAGGTGCTCGCCACCTGGACCGGCATCCCCGTCTTCAAGCTCACGGAGGAGGAGACGGAGAAGCTGCTCCGGATGGAGGACGAGCTCCACAAGCGGATCATCAGCCAGGAGGACTCGATCCAGGCGGTCAGCAAGGCGATCCGCCGGACACGTGCGGGTCTGAAGGATCCGAAGCGCCCCTCGGGCTCGTTCATCTTCCTCGGCCCCTCGGGCGTCGGGAAGACCGAGCTCTCCAAGGCGCTCGCCGAGTTCCTGTTCGGGGACGAGGCGGCGCTGATCCAGCTGGACATGTCCGAGTACATGGAGAAGCACACGGTGTCGCGGCTGATCGGTTCGCCCCCCGGCTACGTCGGCTACGAGGAGGGCGGGCAGCTCACCGAGGCGGTCCGGCGCAAGCCGTTCAGCGTGATCCTGTTCGACGAGATCGAGAAGGCGCACCCGGACGTGTTCAACACCCTCCTGCAGATCCTCGAGGACGGGCGCCTCACCGACTCACAGGGCCACCAGGTGGACTTCAAGAACACGATCATCATCATGACCTCCAACCTCGGCACGCGGGACATCCAGAAGGGCCCGGGCATCGGCTTCGCCGCCCGTCCGGACGAGCGGATGTCCTACGAGAAGATGAAGGACCGGGTCATGGACGAGCTGAAGAAGTCCTTCCGGCCCGAGTTCCTGAACCGCATCGACGAGGTCATCGTGTTCCACTCGCTCACGCAGGACGACGTGAAGCAGATCGTCGACCTGATGATGAAGCGCGTGAAGGACCAGCTGAAGGCGAAGGACCTCGAGATCGAGCTGACCGACGCCGCGAAGACGGTGCTCGCCGAGAAGGGCTACGACCCCTCGCTCGGCGCGCGCCCGCTCCGGCGCGAGATCCAGCGGCTCGTGGAGGACCCGCTGTCCGAGAAGCTCCTGTGGAAGGAGTTCCGGGCAGGACAGACGATCATCGTGGACGCGCGCGACGGCGAGATCGTGCTCGAGGGCGCCGGCGTTCCGCCGGACGTCCCCCCGGTCGAGCTCGCGGGATCCTCGGAGGGATAGCTTCCCCACGTGGGTTCGGCGTGACCGCGCCGAACCCCGAAGACCGATGGCCCGGCAACCACACGGCTGCCGGGCCTTTCGGTGTCCGGCTCGGTGGATGCGCACGCCGTCGACCCGGGCCGGTGAGCGAGAGGTAGGGTCGACCCGTGGGGTTCGGCAACGAGGAGTGCTGGGCCGTCGAGACCTCCAAGGACGGGCAGCGCTGGAGGTTCTTCGGCAAGGCCTGGAAGTCGCCGGGTGAGCCGGTGCTGCTGCATGCGGTGCCTCGCTTCCTGCGATTCCGGCAGCTCCTTCCCATCGAGTCCCGTGAGTGGTGCGAGCCGCTCGAGGCGCAGGGGAACGATCCGATAACGCTCGTGCACATGGAGGAGCCCTCGCGCGAGCACCTGTGGCCGGGCGACGAACACGTCGGCCTGCCGGTCGTCCTTCCCGGTGGGGAGGAGGGACGGTTGCTGCGGTTCGAGCACGCGCCGGACGGCTCGAGCTGGTCCTACGCGCTCGAGTTCCGAGGAGCGCGCGAGGCTTAGAGCTCGAGCTCCACGCGGAGCTCCTCGGGGACCAGATCCGCGAACTCCCACGCGGTCCACAGGTCGGAGGCGATCCGTTCCGGCGACGAGGTCACCCCGTACCGCGCGAAGTGATCGCAGATCCGTCGCACGTCGCGCTCGAGCAGCGCGGATGCGTGCCGGTTCTTCCGAGGATCGACCGCCTGGGGGAGGTCGATCACGATCGCCCGACCCTCCCACACGAGCACGTTGTACGCGGACAGGTCGCCGTGGATCACGTTGCCGTAGAGGAGGCGCTCGATCGCGCGGATCACCTGGTCGAACAGGTCCTGCGCCTCCGCTGGATCCGGCCGGACGGAGCGCAGCTGCGGCGCCGCGTCGTCGAGATCGCCGATGTAGCTCATGAGGATCGCGTCCTCGGTCGAGACGAGGGGCCTCGGAACGGGCGCGCCGGCGGCGGAGAGCGCTCGGAGCGTCTCCCACTCCCGGGACACCCAGAGCTGACCCTGGACGTGCCGTCCGAAGCGCGTCTTCTTCTCGAGCGCGGCTCGGATCCGGCGTTCCTTGATCCACTCGCCGTCCCGGTAGATCGATTCGTCGCGGAAGTCCCGCCGGTCGAGCGGGTGATAGACCTTCAGCGCGAGGAGGTCCTCGCCGGTCGTGGATCGGTTCGCCCGGCACAGGTGGACGGACGCCTCCTTACCGGTCTTGATGATGCGCATGACGTCGGTGATGAGGCCCTCGGCGAGGAAGTGGTCGAACGCCGTGGGCTCCGCCGCGTCGTCGTCGATGTCGTCGAGTTGCAACGTGGGTCCTTTCGGTCGTCGGGTCGGTACCGAGCCGATGCTCGGGGCCGGGCGCGCGCAGCGGCGGATCCCGGAAACGGAACGAGCCGCCCCTTCGGGCGGCTCAGGCGCAGGTTCGCCGTGTCGGCGGCTGGCTAGGAACCGATCCCCGAGGGATGCGGCATCGTGAGGACCCAGGTCGCTGCCATGAGGTGCATCCCTCCTTCCCGTGGATCGGTCGATGGAACCACGGCCGAGTATACGAGGTCAGGGCGCCGTCGCTTGCAGCCGAACGACATGCACCACGATCGGCAGCGGGATGTGGGTGACCGCGCGGAAGCCCTCGCCGTCCGGGAGCACCTCCTGGGCGACGGACAGGACGCTCGGGCCCTCGCCGACGAGGTACCCGACCGTGCGGACGGGGTAGGCGACGCGCCGATCCGCCGGTCCCGGCTCGTCGAGATCGAACCAGGCGTCGTGCCACTCCACCTGGACGACGGGGTAGCCGGCCGGCTCCGACGCCGATGCGGCGACGTGCTCGGGCACCGGGTCGCGCGGAGACATTCGGCCGGTGTCGTCCGCACGGATCACCTGCATCCCGCGACCCTCCCTCGGTCTGCTCGGTGCCGACGGTACCCGTGCCCACCGACACACCTCGCCTCGTGGCGAGCCGTGGTGTCACACCCCGCCGGTACGGTGGGGCGATGGGCAAGGTGCGGACGATCCACGTCTGCGGCGGATGCGGGCAACAGCTCGCGCAGTGGTCGGGCCGCTGCCCCGGATGCGGGGCCTGGGGAACGATCGGCGAGCGGGCACCGGTCGCGGCTGTCGGCCATGCAATCGGTGCCGCGCCCGTCGATGACCTTCGCCACCGCGAGGCGGGCGAGCGCCGCGTCTCGACCGCGTGGACCGGCGTCGACCGCGTCCTCGGAGGAGGCATCGTCCCGGCGACCTTCGCCCTGCTCGCAGGGGAGCCCGGCATCGGCAAGTCGACCCTTCTCCTCCAGTTGGTGGCGAACCTGTCGGCTGCCGGGACCCCTTGCTTGCTCGCGTCCGGCGAGGAGTCGCGGGACCAGGTGTCGGCGCGCGCTCGCCGCCTCGGGATCGAGGGGTCGGCGCTTGCGTTCGTCCCGGGCCGGGAACTGCCGGTCGTGCTCGAGGCGGCGCGCGAGGCGCGACCGTTCCTGCTCGCCGTCGACTCGATCCAGTCGCTCCGGGACCCCGACGGCGGGCAGGTGCCGGGCGGGCCGTCGCAGGTCCGTTCATGCGCGGATGCGCTCGCGGGGTTCGCGAAGGCCGAAGGGGTGGCGGTCGTCGTGACGGGTCACGTGACGAAGGACGGCGATCTGGCCGGGCCGAAGACCCTCGAGCACGCGGTGGACGTCGTCCTGCCGTTCGAGGGCGATCCCAGGTCGGGCCTCCGGCGGCTCTCGTGCGGGAAGAACCGGTTCGGGGCCGAGGGCGAGGTCGCGTGGTTCGAGATGACCGCCTCCGGCCTGCTCGAGATCGACCCCACGTCGCTGCTGCTGCCCGGCTCCGGCGAGCCGGGGACGGCCGTCGCGCTTCCCCTCACCGGTCGCCGAGCCCTTGCGGTCGAGGTCCAGGCCCTGGTCGTCCCCACCGAGGGCCCTCCCCGGCGTCAGGTGAGCGGGCTCGATCCACGGCGGTTCCAGCTCATCGCGGCCGTGCTCGAGGCCGCCGGCGTCCCGCTCGGTCGTAGCGACCTATACGGTGCGACCGCCGGCGGCGCTCGCCTTGACGACCCGGCCTGCGATCTGGCCGTCGCGGCCGCGCTGACCTCGGCCGTGTCGGGCGTGCCCGTCCCACCCGGGTCGGCGTTCGTCGGCGAGGTCGGCTTGACGGGTGTGGTCCGACCCTCGCCCTCGTTCGGGTCTCGGGGATCGGCGGCCAGGGCGGTCGGGATCCGAACGGTTTTCGCGGCTCCGGCCGGGGAGCCTCCGGAGGTGGTCCGCCTCGTCGGGGTGGGCAACGTGATGGAGGCGCTGACCTGGGCGGGCGTTGGAGCGGCACGGGTCCGAGGGCGCTGAGAGGGCCGACAGGGCCTCTGACCAGGCCTTTTGATTTGCTGAGCGGGCCGGTGCGTGTTACTCTCTGGGTGTCATCCGCCGGTCCCGACCACCGACTCTAGGGGGTTCTGTGTTCCGAAAAGGCGACACGGTTGTGCATCCGGAACACGGAGCAGCAGTCATCGAAGAGCTGTGCGTTCGGGAGTTCCTCGGAGAGAAGCGCAAGTACTTCAAGCTCCGGGTCTCCTACGGCGACCTCATCCTGATGGTCCCGATCGACAGCACCGAGGAGGTCGGCCTCCGGTCGGTCGTTGGGAAGAACGAGGTCAAGAAGGTCATGAACGTCCTGCGCGAGGAAGAGTCGCAGATGGCTGCCAACTGGAGCCGCCGCTTCAAGAACAACATCGAGAAGCTGCGCTCCGGCGACATCTACCAGGTCGCCGAGGTCGTCCGGAACCTGTCGATCCGCGAGCGGGACCGCGGCCTGTCCGCGGGTGAGAAGCGGATGATCATCAAGGCGAGGCAGATCCTGGTCTCCGAGCTCACGTACGTGACCGTGGGCGGCGAGGAGAAGGCCGAGGCCATGATCGACAAGGTCCTGGACGAGTCCCACGGGGCTCGGGAGTTGGCCAGCACCTAAGCCCGCCCCCTGGGGGGCCACTGCCCGGCTCCCTTCATGAGAACCCTCGTTACCCGGGTCAAGTCTGCCCGGCGACGGGTCGACGCATCAGGAGAGATGCTCGCGCACGAGGCCCGTTCGTGGCGCGCTCGCCGGCGTGCTCACGAAGCTGCGCCGTCCCCGAGGGGTCGGCTGGTCGAGTTCGTCCGCCTGATCTTCGTCGTGCTGTTCGCGGCCGCCGGCTATACGGTCGCCACGCGCCTCGCCCCCACGACCACTACGAAGACGCTCCTCGGCGTGGTGCTCGGGACCTCGACCGGGTTCGTCCTGGGCGGGGTGCTCGGACGCCAGACCGCCACCGCGGTCAAGACCATGGAGCAGGATCTCCGCAAGGTCCCGGCCGCCGAGATCGTGGCCGGTGTCGGGGGCCTCATCGCGGGCCTCGCGATCGCCGCGCTGCTGTCCGTCCCCGTCTTCCGGCTCCCGCCACTCGCCGCCTGGACGAGCGTCGCGTTCATGTACGTGACGCTCGGGTACGTGGGGTTCCGTATCGGACGGACCAAGCACGAGGAGCTGTTCACGCTGATCGGGCTGAAGCCGCGCGCGGCGGCCGCGAAGGGCCGGGCCTTCGTGGTCGACACCAGCGCGCTGATCGACGGACGCATCCTGGACCTCGTGCAGACGGGGTTCGTCTCCGGTGACGTCCTCCTTCACGGGGCCGTCCTGCGCGAGCTCCAGGCGATCGCCGACTCCTCAGACCCACGGCGTCGCGGTCGCGGCCGGCGGGGCCTCGACACGGTCGGAGAGCTCCGGCGTTCCGCCACGATCGAGATGCACCTCGTCGAGGAGGATGGGATCTCCGACGTCGATGCGGTGCTCGTGAAGCTCGCCCGTGAGCGGGGAGCGTCGCTCATCACGACCGACCACAACCTGTCGAAGGTGGCCCAGGCGGTCGGCGTCTCGGTCCCGAGCGTGAACGACCTCGCGACGGCGTTCCGGATGCCGGTCGGCGTCGGCGACGAGGTCGGCGTCGAGCTCGTGAAGGAGGGGCGCGAAAGCGGACAGGCGGTCGGCTACCTCGACGACGGCACGATGGTGGTCGTCGAATCGGCGCGAGACGAGATCGGGACCGAGGTCTCGGTGGTCGTGCGCAACGTGATCAAGACGACCACCGGTCGGATGGTCTTCGCGAACCTCCAGTAACCTCGCGCCGTGGCCGGCGCCGTCGCGATCGTGCTCGCCGCGGGACGAGGCGAGCGGTTGAACCCGACCCTGCCCAAGGCGCTCGTGCCCGTCGGCGGCCGCACCCTGGTGGCTCGGGGCGCCGAGGTCGTGTCGGGATGCCGAGGGATCGATCGGGTGGTGGTCGTCGCGCCGCCCGGCTTCGAGGAGCGCGTCGCGGAGCTCGTGCGGCCGTTCGGCGTCTCGGACGTCGTCGTCGGGGCAGCGTCCCGGCAGGCATCCGTCCTGGCGGCGCTCGATGCCGTCCCCGCCGGGGTCCGGGTCATCGTCTGCCACGACGCGGCCCGGCCGTTCGCGACCCGGGAGCTGTTCGCCCGGGCGTTGGCCGCCCTGGACGGGTGGGACGGCGTCGTGCCGACGATCCCGGTGGTCGATACCCTCAAACGCCTTGCGGGAGAACGGGTCGAGGGGACGGAACCGAGGGACGCGCTCGGGCTCGCGCAGACGCCCCAGGTCTTCGGTGCCGATGCCCTTCGAGCCGCGCACGCCGCCGCCGTTCGGGACGGCATCGAGGCCACGGACGACGCGGCGCTGCTCGAACGGGCCGGGTTCCGGATCCGGGCGATCGACGGCGAGCGGCTGAACCTGAAGATCACGACCTGGGACGATGTCCGGGTCGCCGAGGCGATCGGCGGTACGACGTGACGGGTCCGCGCGTCGGCCTCGGGTTCGACGTCCACGCGTTCGATCCCGGACGGGTGCTGCGGCTGGGCGGCGTGGAGTTCGAGGGGGCCGCGGGTCTGGCGGGGCATTCGGACGGGGACGCCGTGTGCCACGCGGTGGCCGATGCGCTGCTCGGCGCCGCGGCGATCGGCGACCTCGGCGAGCACTTCCCCGACACGGATCCGACGTTCGCGGGGATCGCCGGGCTGGAGCTGCTCCGTCGAACGGTCGGCTTGGTCGGCGACGCCGGTTTCCATCCCGACTCCGTGGACCTCACCGTGATCGCGGAGCGGCCCTCGATCGCTCCCGCACGAGGCGCGATGCGCGAGCTGCTCGCCGAAGCCCTCCGGGTTCCCGTCGCGAGGATCTCGGTCAAGGCCACGCGGCCCGAGGGCCTCGGGCTGTCGGGCGACGGGATCGGCTGCCTCGCGCTCGCGGTGTTGACGCCGTCGTGACGAGCGGCCACACCGAGGGGATCGTCGGAGGTCGCCGCGTGGTCCTCGAGGCGGTGCGTTCGGGCCGCGCGGTCGAGGTGCTGGTCGCGCGCGACGCCCGCGCGACGCCCGGGATGCACGACCTCCTCGAGGCGTGTCGTGGCGCGGGGGTCGAACCGCGCGAGGTCCCGCGCGCCGAGGTCGATCGCATCGCCCCAGGCAACCACGGCGTCGCGGCTCGGATCCGCGCTCCCGAACCGATCGGCGAACGCGCGCTCGCGTCGTGGCCGTTCGGCGACCGGGACGTCGTCGTCGCGCTCGACGGGATCGTCGACCCGCACAACCTCGGCGCGGCTGCCCGCTCGGCTGAGGCGGCCGGCGCCGCGATGGTGATCACCCGCCTCCGACGGGCCGCCGACGTCACGCCGGCGGCGGTCGCGGCGTCGGCGGGCGCGTTGCTGCACCTGCCCCGCGCGCGGGTCGCGAACATCCCGCGCGCGCTCGCGCGACTGCAGGAGGCGGGGTTCACGGTCGTGGGGCTCGACGAACGAGCCGAGCGCACCGTCTACGAGGAGCCGTGCCCGGACGGACGGGTCGCACTCGCGATCGGTTCGGAGGGCGTCGGGACTCGCCAGGCTCACGCGCGAGGCATGCGACCTGCTCGTGCGTCTCCCGATGCGCGGACATGTCGGCTCCCTGAACGCCTCGGCATCGCTCGCCGCCGCGCTGTACGCCTTCGTCCTTCCGTCCCGAGCGGGCGGCCGCGCGTAGACTCGCTCATGCGCCGGCGTAGCTCAGGGGCAAGAGCAGCTGTCTTGTAAACAGCAGGTCGTCGGTTCGAATCCGACCGCCGGCTCGTCAACGGCGAAGCCCGCCCGGCCCGGCCGGGCGGGCACTTCGCCGGTCAGCGGTCCATCGGTCGCTCGTCAGCTCCCCTCGCCGCTGTTGTCGCCGTCTCCGCCACCTTCGTCGCTGTTGTCGCCATCGCCCGAGGGTTCCGGCGTCTCCGAGGCGTCGCCGCTGGGTGTCGGCGAGGGCGACCCCGACGGCGAGGGCGAGCCCGTCGGCGACGTGGTTGGGTTGTTGACTTGGGGCGTCTCGTCACCGCATGCGGGCACGAGCAGCGCCACGGAAGCCAGACCGATCCCCGCGATCCTGCGCCAGCGATCCATGGCTGCCTCCTGTTCGTAGGCTCGGAACATGGATCTACCCAGGTTCCCGCCGCGGATGCGTTGCTCCGCAAGCCTTAGGGGATCCTTAACCCGACCGCCGCCTCCTACGCGGCGACCGCAGCTCCAGGGTCGAGGACCTCGAACGAGGCGACGATCGCCTCGATCGTCGGCAGCACCTTGGTCGGGTCGGATCCTGCGGGAACGAGGACGGAGATCGCATAGTTGCGCGGCGAAGCCCCTACCGTGATCGCGAGGAAGCGCGTCGGATGACCGGCCGGATCCTCGGTCATTCCGCTCACGATGAAGGATCGGGAGCCGTCGATGCGCTCCCACGTACTGCCCGTCAACGCCTGGCCGGCGAGGGAGCCGGCTGCGTCGAAACCGAGGATCGAGCGCACGAGCCGGCCGGATGCGGTGGCGATGTCGCCGGAAGCGCCGGGTTCGAAGGACACCACGATGCCGCCGTTGCGGCTCTCCAACCTCGTCACATCCTCGGTCTCTTCGACCTTCCACGCGGAGGGATAAGCGAACGCGTAGTCGCCCGTTCTGTTCACGTGGGCCACGGTGCCAGTGACCGGCTGCCTGGTTGGTCGTTGGATCGCGCCGCTTCCGGGTGGGCTCGACGCGACCGGAGCGGAACGCTCCTCTCCGTCGATCACCAACGTAGTGACGACGGCGATTGTCGCGGGGACGAGGAGGGCGCCCAGAGCCACGAGGACCGCCGGAGCCGGGTGACGGAGCCGTTCCATCGCATTCCGTGCGACTACCGCGACGAGACGACCGGGGTGGCGGGTGCCTGCCTCGCCGAGTCGCGCACGTCGGGCGATCCGGTCACCGAGTCTCGACAAGCGGCCCGTCGAGCCGCCACGCCGATGGTGCCGGCGGAACGACACGGCACCACGGGTGCGTTGGGCGGCGCGATGACCGAGGCGCGTGAGCCGCCCGGGCGGCCGGCGAGGCCGTCGATACCGTCGGATCCACCTTGCTGCCCGCGCACGTCGGGCGATCCGGTCACCGACGAGCGTCAGCCTTCCCGGCGATCCCCGCCGCCGGTACCTGCGCAGCGACGCACGCCTCGCTCGGTGGGCGATCCGTTCACCGAGCCGAGTCAGTCGTCCCGCCGGCCGGCTGCGACGGCGGTACCGGCGGAACGACACCGCACGCCTCGCTCGGTGCGCGATCCCCTCGGGGAGGTGTGCCACCGGACCCGATCAGTTGACGCGGCCGACCGTCGCGGCCGAACCGACCCGACGCGACCCCACCAGGGCCGTCGAACCGACGACCCCAAGGCCCGTCGCCAGCATCATCAGTGCGATCACGCCGATCCCGGTCGTTGCGAGGAAGCCCAAGACCTGTGCGGGGGTGTCGGCGAAGTCGCCGAGCCCGTAGAGGAGACCGAGGCAGACGAGCCGATCGTCGTCTTCGCAGGGATCGCCGTTCGGCCCGCTGCCGCCTTCGACGACCTGAGCCGACGGCACGTGCAGGCCGAGGACGTCTCTGGAGAAATCCCACCAGAAGTACGGACGATCGATCTCGCGCCGCATCCACCGCGGTCCGCCGACCGGGACCGCGGATCCACTGCCGCCGTCGGTGGAACCGCTCGTCGTCTGTACCGGCGTCGTGCTACCTCCACCTCCATGCGCGTCCGATGATCCCGACGGACCGGAAGCGACGGTCTGACCCGACGAACCGTTGACACCGTCCACTGCACCGCCGACCGTTCCTGCGGGGTCACTCGCGCCCTCAGCCACGGCGTCAACAGCGCTGCCCGATCCGTCGACCACTTCGTCCACGGCTCCTGCCGCCTCGTCGACGACCTCGTCGACGGTCCCAGTGGCCTCGTCCACCACGTCTCCCACGCCTTCGGTGACCGACCCCGTGGCGTCACCAGCGGTCTGGGTGGCCTCGTTCGCGACGTCACCAGCGCTCTGGGTGGCCTCGTTCGCGACGTCACCAGCGCTCTGGGTGGCCTCGTTCGCGACGTCACCAGCGCTCTGGGTGGCCTCGTTCGCGACGTCACCAGCGCTCTGGGTGGCCTCGTTCGCGACGTCACCAGCGCTCTGGGTGGCCTCGTTCGCGACGTCACCTGCGCTCTGGGTGGCCTCGTTCGCGACCTCACCAGCGCTCTGGGTGGCCTCGTTCGCGACCTCACCAGCGCTCTGGGTGGCCTCGTTCGCGACCTCACCAGCGCTCTGGGTGGCCTCGTTCGCGACCTCACCAGCGCTCTGGGTGGCCTCGTTCGCGACCTCACCAGCGCTCTGGGTGGCCTCGTTCGCGACGTCACCAGCGCTCTGGGTGGCCTCGTTCGCGACCTCACCAGCGCTCTGGGTGGCCTCGTTCGCGACCTCACCAACTCCACCCGGCACGATGCCGTCCGCGATCGCCTGCGCCGGTAGCGAAAGGACGAGAACGCTCACGAGGCAGAACGCACCACGTGCCAGCCACAACCGCCGATCTCTGGTCGGCTTCATCGAACACCTCCCGACATCGAGGCCCGGAAGAGTCCCGGGGGCCTCATCCTTCATCCGCTGTACCCCGTCTGGGCCAACTACAAACGAACTAGGGTCGGGCGGTGCGTCATGAGAGAGTCGTCATGATGTTGTCGATGGCCGGCCCACGCTCGACGCCCAAGCGCCCGTCAAGTGCTGGCCGGCGATGTGCCGATGCCTTGACCATGCGCAGACGCTCGCTCATCCCGGTAGCGCTCGTCGCGGCGTTCCTTGCTCCGCTGAGCCTGCCCTCGGCCGCCCGTGCCGGGGACGTGCCCGGGACGGCATGCTCCGTCTTCCCGGAGACGAACATCTGGAACACGCGGGTGGACTCGCTGCCGGTCCACGAGATGAGCGACACATGGCTCGCCTCCGCCGACGCCGGCTCGACGGATCTCCATCCCGACTTCGGTCCGCCCTCGTACGGGCTGCCGTACGACGTCGTCGGGCGGCGGCATGCGAAGGTGCGGATCGACTTCCAGTACGCGGACGAGAGCGACCGCGGGCCCTATCCCTTCGACGCGCGAACGCGGATCGAAGGAGGCTCGGACCGGCACGCGCTCATCGTCGAGCGAGGCACCTGCCGCCTGTACGAGCTCTTCGCCGCCGAGTGGAACGGCGGTGATCCGCACGCCGGCAGCGGGGCGATCTTCGATCTCGACTCGAACCGGCTCCGGCCGCGGATGTGGACCTCGGCAGACGCGGCCGGTCTCCCGATCTTCGCGGGGCTCATCCGCTGGGACGAGGTGAAGGCCGGGAGCATCCGGCACGCGATCCGTTTCACGGTGGACTGCACGACCGACGCCTACGTCTGGCCCGCCCGCCACGAGGCCGGGGAGGACGACCCGGAATGTCCGCCGATGGGTGCGCGGTTCCGGCTGCGCGCGGGCTTCGATATCTCGGGGTTCTCGCCGCGAGCGCGGACGATCCTGCGCGCGATGCAGCAGTACGGGCTCATGCTCGCGGACAACGGGTCGGACTGGTACTTCCAGGGCACCCGGGACGGACATTGGACGAACAACCTGCTCGACCAGCTGAAGACCGTGCCCGCTTCGGCATTCGAGGCGGTCGACGTGAGCGGGTGCATCGTCGACGTCGACAGCGGCGAGGCCGACTGCCCGTAGACCAAGGGAGTGCGTCGTCAGGACGCGATCGGGCCGAGCCAGATGCCCGACGTGAGGAAGATCGCCGGGAGCACGAACAGGATCGCGACGAAGACCCACAGACGCCGGTTCGACGCGACGACCCAATCGTCGAGTGCCAGGATCCACCGCTTCATGGGGCCGAACAGGAACGCCAAGTAGATAAGCGAGACGATCGTGACCCCGATCGCCTCGGCGAGGACGATATGCACGGCGACGGCGTTGCCGAGCACCATCGCCGCGACGAGCGTGTCGGCGAGCGTCGTGATGTTCGCGCCCATGATGTACGGGATCGACTCCTCCCGGCGGATGTAGCCGCGAGCGGCGAGCGGAACGAGCACGGTGAGCGCGACCGACACCGACAGCGTGAGGGTGGCGACGATGCAACCGAGCGCGAACATCGGCCACGGCCGCCGCAGCCAGTCGGCCCGCTTCCCGTGCGCACGCTCGCCGTCGAGCTGGGGGAGCACCCGGTCGAGGAAGCGGAACGAGATCAGGATGATGCCCAGGCCGAGGGGGAGCAGCGTCCACCCCGGGAGAGCGGTGAGCAGGTCCAGCGCCGGGCCCCAGATGTAGTCGATGAGCGACAGGACGTCTTGCGACGCGTTCAGCTTGATGCCGTCGAGGATCCCCGCCTTCAAGATCCCGTAGCCGAGCAGCATCCCCGGCACGTACACGATCGCCGTGAGCGAGAGCGCGAGCACGCCCATCCCGATCGACTCGCCGCGGTTCCGGCCGCCGTGCCGAACGGTGTAGAGGAACCCGACGAGCAGCACGACGAAGGAAGCGCCCAGACGCGAGCCGGAGAGCATCGTGAAGGTCTGGAGCTCCGTCAGCGCGCCCCCGACGTACAGGCTGAGGGCGACGGCCGCGATCGGCGAGCCGGACAGGACGATGTACGCGCCGAGCCAGCCGGCGCCCAGCGTCGAGATCGCGTTGCTGAACAGCGGGCTGTCCGAGAGCGACGGCGCGATCTCCTTCGCGCCCTCCTTCATCAGCTGGATCGCAAGGACGAACAGGAACAGCGCCAGCGCGAAGCTCGCGATCTTCCCCGCGATCTTGAGCCAGTCGCGACCGGTCGCCGTCTGCTCCGGGATCGTCTGCGCCGGGATCGACGGCTCCGGGGTCGACGCCGTGGCGACCTCCGCGGACGGCACCCTTCCGTCCTCGCTTACCGCCTCGACCTCGATCGTCGGGACGACCGGGTCGCGGGGCGGGTCTCCGGCCATGCCGGTGGTCTCGTCGCTGGACATCGGGACTTCCTTCGGGGGGAGGGCGGCGGCCAACGCTACCGGCCAGCACTGGCGACAGCAACCAACAGAGGCGCCGGCGTCACCGGCCGGTCAGCCCTCGGCCAGGAACACGCGGAACGAGGCCCCGCCGCCCGGCCGGTCCTGCACCCATGCCCGACCGCCGTGGAGCTCGGCGAAGCGCGCGACCAGGGACAAGCCGATGCCGACGCCGGGCGAGGCGCTCGCCGGGCCCGGACCCTGTCGGAACGGCTCGAAGATCTGCTCCTTCAGGTGGTTGGGTACCCCGTCCCCTTCGTCGTCCACCATCAGCAGCACCCCGTCATGTTCCCGTTGCATCCGAACCCAGATCCGGCTCTCCCGGGGCGTGTGCCGCGCCGCGTTCGCGAGCAGGTTCTCCACGATCCGCTCCACCTTCGCGGCGTCGACGTCCGCGAACAGCTCATCCGCGGCCACGTCCACGCGGCGCGCGCCGAAGGCCTCGTACTCGCGAACCGCCGTTCGCACCAGCCCGCCGACGTCGGTCTTCCGGCGGTTCGGCTCGATGATGCCGCGCTGGAGCCGGTCGAGGTCGAGCAGGTCCGACAGCAGGCGTTCGAGCTTGCGGGCGTTCGACGCGACACGCCGCAGCAGATCGAGCGCGTCCTCTCGGGGCATGTCGAGGCCGGCCTGCTCGAGGGTGACCGCCGCCCCGAGGATCGTGGTCAGGGGGGTGCGAAGGTCGTGCGAGACGGCCTCGAGGAAGGTGTTCTTCATGTCGTCGAGCGCCCGCAGCTGCTGAGTGGCTTCCCGCTCGCGGTGGAACGCCTCCGAGTACTTCTGCTCGCTCTTGCGCAGCGCCTGCTCCGCGCGCTTGCCCTGTGTCACGTCGACGATCAATCCGCGCACCACCGGGATCCCCCGGATGTCCGTGGCCACGTGCACGATGTCGCGCAGCCACAGGGTGCGGCCCTCCGGTCCGCGGGCGCGATACTCGAGGTCGAGGTCCTCGCCGGGGCTCCGCACGGCCGCGCGCAGCTCCGCCACGACGCGGTCGCGATCATCCGGATGCACGTGGTCCCCCCAGCGCGCCGGGAACAGCTCCCGGCCACGGCCGTCGTCGTCGTGCGCGCCGAGCACCGCCTCCGCGCGTCGCGAGAGGAACGTGAACGCGAGGGTCGCGTGGTTCGCCTCCCAGAAGATCGCGTCGAGGGTCTCGGCGAGCTCCTGGAAGCGCTCAAGCTCGCTCACGCGTCGCGCGCTCCCGAGCGCGAGGGCGGCGATGTCGGCGATGCCACGGGCGAGGGAGAGGTCACGCTCGGAGAACGACGGCCTCGTGGTCGGCGCGAGCACGATGAGCGCGCCGAACCCGTCGGGCTCCCACCGCATGGGAGCGATCAGGGCGTCGGTGACCTCGTCCACGATCCAGTACTCGGGGGGCACCTGCCGCGCGATCTCGGCGGCGATCACGAACGGTTCGTCCAGGGTAGCGAGGAACGTGCTTCCGAGCTCAGCGGGGACCGGCCGCGTCGCGGCGGCTCGTATCGGATCCCCGCCGTGGTGGTCCACCAGGACGAAGTCGCCGGAATCGGGATCGCGCCGGTAGGCCGCGACGGCCGAAGCCTCGAGGATCGACGGCACCACCGCCACGACCCGCTCGAACACGGTCGAGATGTCCCGAACACCGGTCAGCGACTGCGAGAGCGCGAGCAACGCCGAAGCGGTCTGGGCGGCCGACCGCTCCTTCTGCAGCAGGCTCGCGTTCTCGTAGGCGACCGCTGCATGCGAGGCCAGTACCTCGAGGACGCGCTGATCCTCGGTGTCGAACTGATCGACCCCGAGGTTCGACAGGACGATGACCCCGGTCACGCGGTCGCCGATCTTCATCGGCACGGCGAGCAGCGACTCGTCGATCTCGTCGGTCCCATCGATCTGGAACCCGCGCACGTCGTGCAGGGCATCTGGCGAGTAGTACGTCTCGCCGACGAGCGCGGCGTAGCCCGTGATGCCCTCGCCGACCTGCGACACGAGCTCCTCGTGGGTCTCGGACTCGTACTCGGTCAGCTCGCCGCGGAAGGTCACGGGCCACAGGGTGACCCCATCTCCCTGCAGCCGGTAGACGCGGCAGTTGTGATAGTCGATGAGCGTCTTCAGCTCGGCGGTGATCGCCTCCCCGATCTCGTCGGGGTCGTCGAGCACGTTCAGCCGGGAGGCGAACGCATGCAGCATCCGAAGCTGTGCAACCGAGCGCAGCTCCCGCTCGCGTGTGGTTCCGTCCATGCGGTGTACGGCTTCGACCATGCCTGGGAAGGGCTCCTCCCGATCGTCGGATCCCTTCTTGAGTCGGCTCGCCGGAGGCCGGAGTAAAGCCGCAGTTCAGGGCCAGAGAACAGGCACGGGTACCATGTGCCCGTGAGCACCACGGACGAGGCCACCGGGGGCGTGCCGGGCCGGGTGCTGGACCTGATCGACGCCCGTGTCCCGCCCGAGCGCGCCGAGATGGTGCTGGCGTTCGCGACGGCGTTCACGCGGCGGTTGACGCGGGACGAGCTCGAGCGGTCGAGCGCGGACGAGCTCGCGGCGATGGTCCTCGGTGCCTTCGATCTCGCCGACCGCCGGTCGCCGGAGGAGGTCGCCGTCCGGGTCTTCTCCCCGACCCGCGAGCGCGACGGCTACCAGGTGCCGGGAACCGTGCTCGAGACGAACGCGGCGGATTCCCCGTTCCTGCTCGACTCGATCAACGAGGAGCTCGCGGCGCGCGACCTCGACGTCCGCTCCGTGATCCATCCGGTCGTCGGCGTCGAGCGCGACGCGGACGGCCGGATCGCGAAGATCCTGCACGTCCGGGAGGCCGCATCGCGCGAATCGGTGATGCACTTCGAGCTCGAGCGCCGACTCTCCGAGCAGGAGCGGACCGAGCTCGAGGACACGGTCCGCGCGATCCTCGGGGACGTCCGTCTGGTGGTCCGCGACTTCGACGGGATGAAGACCGCCGTCCGGGGCATGATCGACATCGCGAAGGGCGGCGCGGTCCTGTACCCGAGGGACGAGGTCGACGAGACCGTGGCGTTCCTCGGATGGCTGCTCGACCTGAACTTCATCTTCCTCGGGTACCGCGAGTACACGCTGATCGACCCGCCGGAGGGTCGCGCCCTCGTCGCCGTCGAGGGGAGCGGCCTCGGGATCTTGTCGAAGACCGGCTGGTCCACGTTCGAGAAGCCGGTGCTCCTGGCCTCGGTCGATCCGAACCTGCGGAGACGCATCGAGGGCGGGGACCTCCTCATCTACTCGAAGACGAACCGCCCCTCGACGGTGCACCGTCGCGCCCGGATGGACTACATCGGGGTGCGGCGCGTCTCCCCCGACGGCCGGATCATCGGCGAGGCCCGGATGGTTGGGCTGTTCACGTCGAAGGCGTACATGGAGCCGGCCGCCAACACACCCGTGCTGCACCGCAAGCTGAAGCAGATCCTGGAGGCGGAGGACCTGTTCGAGGGCTCGCACGACTACAAGGCGGTCGTCTCGATCTTCGAGAGCTTCCCGAAGGACGAGCTGTTCGCGGCGACGACGGAGGAGCTCCGCCACCAGATGATGGGGCTGCTCTACCTGCAGGAGTCGCACGACATCCGACTGTTCGTCCGCCGGGACCTGTACGACCGCAGCGTGTCGCTCCTGGCCGCGATCCCGAGGGACCGGTTCAACGCCGAGGTTCGCCAGCACCTGCAGGAGCTGTTCCTCGAACGCTTCCACGGGACCACGGTCGACTACCACCTGTCGCTGACCGAGAGCGAGCTCGCGTACCTCCACTTCACCGTGCACGTCCCGCAGGGTCAGATCCCGACGGTCCTGTTCGACGAGCTCGAGCGCGAGGTGATCGAGATCGCCCGCACGTGGGACGACCGGGTGCTCGAGCTCCTCGAGGAGCGGAACGGCCCCGGGCGTGGGCGCGAGCTGTTCGAGCGGTGGGCGGGGCGCTTCCCCGAGTCCTACAAGGCCTCGACCCGAGCCGAGCTCGCGGTCGAGGACATCGCTCGGTTCGACGAGCTCGCCCGGTCCGGCGAGCCGTTCCTGATCGGCCTGCTGAACGAGGGCGAGGGCGACGACGTCCTCACCCGTGTCCGGCTCTACAAGGTTGGGGGCCGCGTGGAGCTCTCGGAGTTCGTGCCGACCCTCGAGTCCCTCGGCCTGCGCGCGGTGGAGGAGCTGCCGACCGCGCTCCTGGTGCAGGACGGGCAGGAGTGGTTCCTCCACGACTTCGGGGTCCTGGACGGTGCGCATCGGCCGCTCGATGTCGAGGGCACGGGTGCCAGGATCGCCGAGTGCATCGCGGCCGTGTGGCGGGGGGCCTGCGAATCGGACTCCCTGAACCGCCTGGTCGTCACCGCCGGCCTCGACTGGCGGCAGGTCCAGATCCTCCGGGCGTACCGCAAGTTCCATCACCGCGTGAACGCGAGCTTCCCCGTCGAGTACAAGAACGAGGCCTTCGCGGAGCATCCGCAGATCGCGAGCCAGCTCGTGCGGCTCTTCGAGCTCCGGTTCGACCCCTCGCTGCCGAAGGACCCGGAGGCGCAGGAGGCGTTGCGCGCGCAGATCCGCGCGGACCTGGACGCCGTGGCCTCCCTCGAGCAGGACCGGATCCTCCGCAACGCCCTCGGGGTGGTCGACGCGACGGTGCGGACGAACGCGTTCCTGCCGGCGCGTCCGGCGATGTCGCTCAAGTTCCGCTCCGAGGCCGTCCCCGAGATGCCGAAGCCGACGCCGCTGTACGAGGTGTTCGTCTACTCGACCGACATGGAGGCGATCCACCTTCGCGGGGGCAAGGTCGCGCGCGGGGGGATCCGGTGGTCCGACCGTCGACAGGACTATCGCAACGAGGTGCTGGGCCTCATGAAGGCGCAGATGGTGAAGAACGCCGTGATCGTCGCGACCGGCGCGAAGGGCGGGTTCGTGCTCAAGCGGTCGGTGCCGGACCCGGCCGAGCTGCGCGAGGAGGCTGCGAGGCAGTACGACACGTTCATCCGCTCGCTCCTGGACGTGACCGACAACCTGGTGGACGGCAAGGTCGTGCACCCCGAGCACGTCGTGATCCACGACGAGGACGATCCGTACCTCGTCGTCGCGGCGGACAAGGGCACCGCCAGCTTCTCGGACCGGGCGAACGCCATCTCGGCCGAGTACGGCTTCTGGCTGGACGACGCGTTCGCGTCGGGCGGGTCGACCGGGTACGACCACAAGGCGCTCGGGATCACCGCGCGCGGGGCGTGGGAGTCGATCAAGCGGCACTTCCGCGAGATGGGCACCGACGTGATGAACGAGCCGTTCACGGTCGTCGGCATCGGCGACATGTCGGGCGACGTGTTCGGCAACGGGATGCTGTACTCCGAGCAGATCTGCCTCGTCGCCGCGTTCGACCACCGACACGTGTTCCTCGACCCGACGCCCAGCCCCGCGGCCGGCTCCGCGGAACGACGGCGGCTGTTCGAGCTCCCGGGCTCGAGCTGGGACGACTACGACCGTTCGGCGATCTCCCCGGGCGGAGGCGTCTGGCCCCGGACCGCGAAGTCGGTCCCCGTGTCGGCGCAGGCGCGACTGGCGCTCGGGATCGAGGATCAGGAGCTCCCGCCGAGCGGGCTGATCTCCGCGATCCTGAAGGCCCCGGTCGACCTGCTCTACAACGGCGGGATCGGAACCTACGTGAAGGCCTCGACCGAAACGAACGCCGAGGCCGACGACCGGGTGAACGACGAGGTGCGGGTCGACGGACGGGATCTGCGCTGCCGCGTCGTCGCCGAGGGAGGCAACCTCGGGCTCACGCAGCGTGGGCGCATCGAGTTCGCGTTGGGTGGCGGACGGATCAACACGGACTTCATCGACAACGCGGCCGGCGTGGACACCTCCGACCACGAGGTGAACCTGAAGATCCTGCTCGGGCTCGCGATGCAGCGGGGCGAGCTGACGCAGGACGAACGCAACGCCCTGCTCCACGAGGTCCAGGACGACGTCGTCCACCACGTCCTGTACGACAACTTCCAGCAGGCCCAGATCCTGTCGCAGGAGGCGGAGCTCTCGCCGCATCGGATGGAGGCGCTCGAGGACCTCATGCTCTCGCTCGAGGCCGAGGGCACGCTCGATCGGGAGCTCGAGGCCCTGGCGAACGCCGAGGAGATGACCGAGCGACGTCGTTCGAGCCGCGGGATGACGCGACCCGAGCTCGCCGTGCTCCTCGCGCACGCGAAGATGAGCCTCACCGACGCCCTGCTGTCCTCGGCGCTCCCCGACTCCCAGTACCTCGAGCGCGATCTCCGCTCCTACTTCCCGCCGCCGGTCGTCAAGCGGTTCGGACCGCTGCTGAACGAGCACCCGCTGCGGCGTGAGCTCATCGCGATGCTCGTCGCGAACGACGTCGTCAACTCCCAGGGGATCACGTTCGTGTCCCGGGTGGTCACCGAGACGGGGGCGGAGGCCGCGGACGTCGTGCGCGCGTACCGCATCGCCCGCGACGTGACCCGGGCCGTGAGCCGGTGGGAGGCGATCGAGGCTCAGGTGGGTGCCCTCGAGCCGGCGTTGCTCGACGAGCTCATGGCCGGCATCGACCGTCTCGTCGAGATCTGCGCCCGCTGGTACCTGGAGCACGCACCCGGGCAGCTCGGCCGCGCGATCGAGGCGCACGAGGGACCGTTCCGCGAGTTCGAGGAGGCCGTCTCGACCGTTGCACCCGAGGACTGGCAGGCCGAACGCGAACGCGAGGCGTGGGGCCTGATGGACCGTGGCGTGCCCGAGGAGATCGCTCGCCGTCACGTGACGCAGGTGTTCCTCGTGCACGGGCCGAACGCCGCGAGCGTCGCCCGGGCGACCGGCCGGAGCGTCGAGGACGTCGCCCGCGCGTTCTTCCTCGTGGGGGCGGCCGCGCACCTCGACTGGCTCGAGTCGCGATCCACGGCCGTGTCGGCGAAGACCCGGTGGCAGCGCTGGGCGCTGCAGGCGCTCCAGGACGACCTGCGCCTCCTCCGACGCCAGGTGGCCGAACGCTCGCTCGCCGAGGCCGACGGCGTGCCCCCGCGGGAGGCCGTCGAGGCGTACCTGGAGGCGCACGGCGACGTCCGGAGTCGCCTGGAGAAGTTCATGCGCGGCCTCGCGCTCGAGGAGGCGAACGACCTGGCCGCCCTGCTCGTGGCCGTCCGCCAGGTCCGGGGGCTGGTCGGATAGCCCTGGTCTGGCGACCTCCCCTCGCCCGTGCGGCGTCATCGGCGGCGGCTAGGCTCGGGCACGTGGCAGCCTCGGCGAGCACCCACGGGGAGGGCCTGGACGAGCGGACCCGGTGGGTCCTGGACTTCGAGCGGTCCTGGTGGCAACAGGGCGGACCAAAGGAGCGGCGCATCCGAGAGCGGTTCGGGGTCTCGACGACCCGCTACCACCAGCTCCTCATGCGGGCGATCGATCGGCCGGAGGCGCTGGGCTACGACCCGATGCTCGTCCGGCGGCTGCGACGGCTGCGGGACGATCGGAGGCGTCGGCGCCTGGCGCGTCGGCTTGGGTTTCCCTCGTAGCCCGGGGTAGGATGGGCACGCACGAGCCGCCGACCAACAGGAGCTTCTACCTCTCCTTGGCCGCCAGCACGATCCGTTTCGTCATCGTCGTCGCCCTCGTGATCGGGGGCATCGTCGTGATCGACCAGGCGTTCAGACCCGTCGCCTCCTCCGGCGACGGCGCCACCCCGCCGCTCGACGACGGCGGGCCCACCGCGACCGAGACGCCCTCACCGGAGCCGACCGGACCGACCGGACCGACCGACACCGCCCCGCCCACCCCGACCGCCGGGACGCGGATCGCCGTGTTCAACGGCGCGGGGGTCACTGGCCTCGCCTCGGAGACACAGATCAAGCTCGAGAACAAGTACGGCTACGTCGCGGCCCAAGATCCGACCGATGCCCCCGCTCCGCTGCCGACCACGACGATCTACTACCGCGCTCCGCGGGACCAGACCGAGGCCGAGGCGCTCGCGGGCACCTTCTTCCGGCGTCTCGACAGCGTCGAGGTCGTGCAGCTCGAACCCGGGATCGCGGACATCGACCGCTCGGCGCAGCTCGCGATCTTCCTCGGCAACGACTACGCGGTGCTCACGGCTGACTGACCTGAACCCACTGCGCGACCAGGCGCTCGCGGCCGGCATCCTCCTCGACTTCGACGGCACGCTCTCCGAGATCGTGGACCGGCCCGAGCTCGTGCGCCCGGTGGACGGCGCCGCACCCGAGCTCGAGCGGCTCGCCGAGCGGTACCGGTTGGTCGCGATCGTGACGGGCCGCCGCTCCGAGGAGGTCGTGGAGCTCCTGCGCGTTCCGCACCTCGTCCACGTCGGTCTGTACGGCTTCGAGGACGACGCGCCCGAGCTGGTGACGGCGATCGTGCCGCGCGTCGAGGCGGCGGCGGCCGTCGTGCCCGAGGCCTGGGTCGAGGACAAGCGCGTCTCGTTCGCCGTGCACTACCGGCAGGCGGCCGACCCTCGCGCCGCGCGCTCGGCGTTGCGGGCGGCGCTGCAACCCGTCGCGACCGAGTCGGGGCTCCGCCTGGTCGAGGGCAAGATGGTGCTCGAGCTCGTCCCGTCCGACCGTCCGATGAAGGGGAGCGCGGTCGAACGCCTCACGCGCGAACACGACCTGCGGGCCGTGCTCTACGCGGGCGACGACGTCGCGGACGCCGAGGCGTTCCGAGCGCTCGACGGTCTCGAGGCCGAGGGCGTCCATGTCGTACGTGTGGCCGTCCGTGGCGAGGAGACGCCGCGGGCGCTCGTCCAGGCGGCCGATGTGGTCGTGGAGGGCCCCGCGGGACTCGTGGAGCTCCTGCGGACGCTCTGACGTCGGTTCAGCGACGCCGGCGGCGAGCCCGCTCGAGATCCTCGAGCTGCCCGCCGACCCACCGCGAGGGGGGGTTCGCGAGCACGAGCCGCGAGAGCCCGCGCGCCCGCCTCGTCCGTTCGTCCGGCGGCATCTCGAGCGCCCGGGCGATCGCCTCGGCCATCTCGTCGGCGTCGAACGGGTTGACGCCGAGCGCGTACCGCCCGAGCCGGCCGTAGGCCCCCGCGGTCCTCGACAGCACCAGGACGCCGTGGCGCCGGTTGAGCAGCGGGCCCTCCATCGCGACGAGGTTCATGCCGTCGATCACCGGGTTCACGAACAGCAGGTCGTACAGGCCGTAGGCGGCGAGTGCGCCTTCGTAGTCCTCCTGCAGCCGCAGCTCGATCGGCGCCCAGTCCGGCGTGCCGAGCTCGGCGTTGATCCGCTCGGCCTCCGCGAGGCACGCCTCGGTGTACTCGACGTACTCGGGTATCTCCTGGCGCGACGGCGAGAGCAGCGCGAGGAACCGGACCCGCTCGAGCCACTCGGGGTTCCGCTGCAGGAACAGCTCGAACGCCTGGAACCCGCGGACGATGTTCTTCGTGAGCTCGAGCCGGTCGACCCGCAGGATCAGCCGATTGTTGTTCCGCCACCGGTTGAGCTCCCGACGACGTCCGCGGATCTCGGGGCTCGCAGCGGCCTCGCGCATCGCGCGCCCGTCGACCGAGATCGGGTGGATCCGGACGACCACCTCGCGCCCCTCCACGATGACCCGCGACCTCGCGAGGTCGACACGGATCCCCGGCAGCTGGCGCGCCGACAGCAGGAAGTTCTCCGCCCACATCGGGGAGTGGAACCCGATGACGTCCGCGCCGAGCATCCCCAGCAGGACCTGGTCGTGGATCTGGGCAGGCAACATCCGCAGGTACGTCGGTCCCGCGATCGAGGTGTGCGAGAAGTGGCAGATCATCGCGTCCGGGATCAGGTCGCGGAGCAACCGGGGCACGAGCGACAGGTGGTAGTCCTGGATCAGGAACACGGCGTCGCCTCCCTCGCTCTTCGCCTCCTCGGCGAGCGCGAGCGCGAATCGGCGGTTCACCTCGACGTAGGCCTCCCAGATCGCACGGACGTCACGGCCGAAGGTCGGTGACCGCACGGTGTCCCAGAGGTAGTGGTGCGCGAACCACAGCATGCCGTTCGAGATCCCGTTGTAGTACCCGTCGTAGATGTCCGGCGGGATGTCGAGGTACCGCAGCCGATACTTCACGTCGCCCTCGACGTGATCGATCCTGCCCCGGTGGGACAGCGCCACCATCTCGCGGTCGCCGTCGGACATCGCGGCGGCGACCCAGATGCCCTCGGCCTCCTGCAGCGAGCCGGAGAGCGCCGTGACCAGCCCCCCGGCACCTCGGCGCGCCACCAGGGAACCGCCCGCGTCCCGCTCGAACGACAGGGGCCCGCGGTTGGAGGCGATGAGCAGGGAGCGGCTCATGTCGCGATATCGGCGATCAGCTTCATCGTGTCCTCGATCTCCCGAAGGCAGAGGAAACGCTCCCGGACCAGCTTCACGTCCGGCTTCCCCCATCGCGACCCGGCGGTCGGGATCCTTCAGGAGCTCGATGACGCGCTCGGCGCAGGCGACGACGCCGTCGACGAGGTGGCCGGTCTTCCCCTCGACGATCTGGAGCCGGATCCCACCGACGTCGCCGCCGACGACGGGCTTCCACTTCCACATCCCCTCGGCGACGACGAGGCCGAATCCCTCGCGGAGCGACTTCTGCACGATGATGTCCGAGGCCCGCTGGAACGCGTTGACCGCGCTGTCCCCAACGCCGTCGAGGTTCGTCGAGCAGATGGATGTCGGTGTCGCCCGCGGCGTGCTCGTTCGTCAGGTCGAGGTACCGGATCCCCTCCGGGTCGTCGTGCGCGAGCGAGCCGACCATCACGAGCTGCACGTCGGGGACCTCCCGTCGGATCAGCCGGAACGCGTCGATCACGCCGATCGGGTCCTTCCACGGGTCGAAGCGAGACACCTGCGAGATGAGCGGGCGCTCGGGGTCGATGCCGAACGGCCGCACCACGGCGTCCCACGCAGGCTCGAGCATCGGCGCGTTCTTCGGGCTCAGCGGGTCGATCGACGGGGGGATCGAGCGCGCGGACTGGGTCCGTCACGCCCGGTTGGACGTACTCCTCGGCGGTGAAGATCGCGGCGTCGAACCGGTTCACGATCGGTTCGAAGAAATCCCAGACGGGGCGATACGGCGCCGACAGGTCGATGTGGCACCGCCAGATCCATCGGCCCTTCCGCTCGCCCTGGTCCTCGAGCACCGCCAACATGGCCGCCGGCTGGGGGTCGTGGATCAGGACGACGTCGAATTCCCGGGGGAGCTCCGCCGCGTTCGCTCGGATCCGCTCCCAGTACGCCGACTGCATCTCGTCCTCGATCTGTGTCTCGGCGCCCTGCAGCGCGTTGTGCATGGCCTTCGTGACCGCGAAGAACGTGTCGGATCCCTCGATCAACGCCCAGCGTCGTCTCGACGCCGAGGTCGTTCATCAGCGGGACCTGCGTGTGGAGCAGCTCCGCCACGCCGCCCCCGAAGGCCGTGCTGTTCACGTGCAGGACGCGCAGGCCTCGGAGGAGCCGGGCCTGCTCGACGAGCCGGTCCACCGCCTCCTGCCCCGCGGCCTCCGCGTACTCGGAGACATGCTTGGGCTGCACCGGGACGATCGGGAGCACGCCCCGAGTCTACCGAGGGGTCAGGCTGGGTCCCGAAGCGGGCCGGGGTGGGGTGCCTCAGCCGCTGAGGCCCATGAGGGCCTGCTCGCGACGCGCCGAACGCTCCTTCTTGGACATCCGGTGCGTCCGGTCGACCAGGCCGACGAGTTCGATGGGCGAGAACGGCTTCGTCATGTAGCCGGCACACCCGGCCACCCAGGCGGCGCGGCGGTCCTCGCGGTGGGTCTTGGCGGTCAGCAGGATGACCGGGACGTCCCGGGTCGCGTGGTCCCTGGCGAGATCGTCGAGCACGGCGAGCCCGTCGATCGTCGGCAGCATCACGTCGAGCACGACGACGTCCGGTCGCTCCCGCTGGGCCAGTTCGAGCCCGTCGTGCCCGTTCGACGCCTCGAGCACCTCGTGCCCGGCGCGCTCGAGGTTCATCCGGCACAACATCAGGACGTCGGGTTCATCGTCGATCACGAGCACACGCATCGTTGCGTTCCTTCCCAGGCTGTCGTTTCACTCGAACGCAAGGGAGGTATCGGCGCGGACGCGGTCGGGCGCATGGGCAGACGAGACCATTCTCGGCATCGCCTCCTCGAGGGAACGGCCCCGAGGTCGGCGCCGGTCCAGCCGGGCTCGGACCTAGGTCCTGCGGCTGAGACCCGGGTCGTTCAGCGGGGGCCTGTTGTCGGGTGTCATGGGTGCCGATGCCCGGTCGGTGCTCATTGACACCCTTCGGGCGCGTTCCTACATTGGCGCCGGGGTGCTGGCAGGATGCTGAAGATCTCTCAGAAGCTCGAGTACGCGATGCGGGCGATGATCGAGCTCTCCCTGCGCCGGTCCGAGGAGACCCTCGTGCCCGCCCGTGAGATCGCCCGGGTGCAGCAGATCCCCGTTCGGTTCCTCGAGCAGCAGCTTGGGCGCCCTCCACAAGGCCGGGTTGGTCGAGAGCTTCCGGGGCGCCGGCGGCGGCTGCAGGCTCGCCCGGGACCCCGCCCGAGATCACGGTGGCCGAGATCGCCGACGCGATCGAGGGTCAGCTCTACCCGATGTTCTGCCTGGAGCCCACCGACCACACGTGCTTCGCAGACTCCCGGTGTGGCCTCCAGGGGTTCTGGGGCGAGGTCGCCCGGGCGATCGAAGGCGTCTTCCAGCGCACGACCGTGGCCGACCTGGTGGAACGGCATCAACGGACCGCCGGCCCGACGGTCTTCACGTCCGAACAGCTGCTTTCGCGCCTGAACTGAGCGCCCCGATGTCGCCGGGGCCGCGCGGCCCGGTCCGCTTACCCGGTCGTGTCGGTGCCTACGTTGCGGACTTGCCCAGTATCCGCATGACCTTCGTCCCGCACTTCGGACAGATGCCCTGGGCTGCCTTCCGTCCGTTCTTGAGCTCGACCACGGTACCCTCGAACTTGACCTTCTCCCGGTCTTTGACGCAGTACCCCTCGTACTCCACGCGGTTCTCCTTCCCCTGATCGGGCCCCCGAGAGGGCCCGAGGCCGCGCCTGGCGGCCCCGCAGGCACGATGCTGGTGCCTTCCAGGCACGGATGCAAGCACATCCGTGCCTGTTCCGGGTGGCACGTCCCGCACGCTGGGCCGTACGATGCGGGCCCCGACGCCCGAAGGGAGCCGTCCGATGTCCGAGGTCGAGCCGCACATCGCATCGCTCCTGTCCGAGCACCGCGTCTTCGAGCCGCCGGAGGACTTCCAGGCACGAGCCCTCGTCCGTGACCGATCCATCTACGAGCGGGCGGAAGCGGACCACGAGGCCTTCTGGGCCGAGCAGGCAGAAGGGCTGTCCTGGTCCCGGCCGTGGGACACGGTCATGGAGTGGACCCCGCCCTGGGTCAGATGGTTCGCCGGTGGTCAGCTCAACGCGTCCACGAACTGCCTCGACCGGCATGTCGAGGCCGGCGGCGGCGACAAGGTCGCCTACCACTGGGAAGGCGAGCCGGGCGAGGAGCGGACGATCACGTACCGCGAGCTCCTCGAGGAGGTCTGCCGGTTCGCGAACGCCCTGCGATCCCTCGGCGTGCGCAAGGGCGACCGGGTCGCGATCTACCTCGGGATGATCCCCGAACTGCCCGTCGCGATGCTCGCGTGCGCGAGGATCGGCGCCGCGCATTCGGTGGTGTTCGGGGGGTTCTCCTCGGAGTCGCTGCGAGACCGGATCAACGACGCCGAGGCGACGGTGCTGATCACCGCCGACGGGGGGTACCGCCGTGGGGCGGTCGTTCCGCTCAAGGCCAACGCCGACGAGGCGGTCAAGGAGTGCCCGACGATCGAGCACGTCGTCACCGTGCGTCGGACGGGGACCGAGCACGCGTTCACCGAGGGCCGCGACGTCTGGTACCACCACCTCGTCGACGGGCAGGACTCCGAGTGCGAGCCCGAGCCGATGGACGCGGAGGACCTTCTCTACCTGCTGTACACGAGCGGGACGACCGGCAAACCGAAGGGGATCGCGCACACGACGGGCGGGTACCTCACCCAGGTCGCGGCCACGCACCGCATGATCTTCGACATCCACGAGGACGACGTGTACTGGTGCGCGGCAGACATCGGCTGGGTCACCGGGCACTCGTACATCGTGTACGGGCCGCTCGCGAACCACACCACCGGGATCATCTACGAGGGCGCGCCCGACTGGCCGGACAAGGACCGACTCTGGCAGATCGTCGAGAAGTACCGCGCGACGATCCTGTACACGGCGCCGACGGCGATCCGCGCCTTCATGCGGTGGGGGACGGAGTACCCGGAGAAGCACGATCTGTCGTCCCTGCGGCTCCTGGGGTCGGTCGGAGAGCCGATCAACCCGGAGGCCTGGATCTGGTACTGGACGTACATCGGCGGGGAGCGGTGCCCGATCGTCGACACGTGGTGGCAGACGGAGACGGGCGCGATCCTGATCACGCCGCTGCCGGGCATCACGCCGCTGAAACCCGGCTCGGCGACCTTCGCCTTCCCCGGCATCCTGCCCGACGTCGTCGACGAACGCGGCGCGTCCGTACCGCCGGGAGGCGGCGGGTACCTGGTGCTGAAGCGCCCGTGGCCCTCGATCGCGAGGACGATCTGGGGGGACCCGGATCGGTACGTCGAGACCTACTTCTCGAAGTACGGGCCCGAGGTCTACCTGGCCGGTGACGGGGCTCGCCGGGACGACGACGGCTACTACTGGCTCCTCGGCCGGATCGACGACGTGATGAACGTCGCCGGGCACCGGCTGTCGACCTACGAGATCGAGAGCGCGCTCGTCGACAACCCGAAGGTCGCCGAGGCCGCCGTCGTTTCCGCGCCCCGACGACGTGGTGGGCGAGGCGATCGTGGCGTTCGTGACGCTGAAGAGCGGGTTCGAGGGTGACGATGCGGTCGCGGCGGAGCTCCGGGCGCACGTATCGGACAAGATCGGGAAGATCGCGCGCCCGCACGGGCTCATCTTCACGGGCGACCTCCCGAAGACGCGGTCGGGCAAGATCATGCGTCGGTTGCTCCGGGACGTCGCGCGCGGACGGCCCCTGGGCGACGTCACGACGCTCGCGAACGCGGAGGTCGTGGAGCAGATCCACGAGATGGTCGAGACGGGCGGCACCGGCGACGAGTGAACATCGCCGGGCGTGGCTCCCGCTCGTGGCTCCCTTCGTCGCGCTCGCGATGTCCTGGCCGGGCGTCCCGGGCCCTGAGCGGCCGGCCGGCGCCCCGGTCGGTGTCGGCTCCTGCACGATCGTCGGGACGAACGGCAACGACAACCTGCGCGGCACCCCGCAGGACGACGTGATCTGCGGGCTGCACGGGGACGACGCCATCGTCGGCCTGGGCGGCGCCGACGTCATCACGGGCGACCGGGGGAACGATCGGATCGATGGCGGCGGCGGTCGCGACTCGGTGAACGGCGGCCGCGGCGCGGACCTCGTCAGCGGCGGTCCCGGGCCGGACGACGTCGAGGGCGGTCCCGGGCGAGACGCGGTGAACGGGGATGGTGGCTCCGACGTCGTCCAGGCGGGCCGGGCCCTCGACTTCTGCGTGGCCACCGAGGACGGCGTCGGGGGGAACGATGTCGCGAACGGGGGTCCGGGCAGGGACACGTTCGACGCCGACCCGGGGGACGTGCTGGTGAGCGTCGAGACCTCCTCCGAATGCGCGGGGGCCTAGGCCGCCGCCGCCTGAGGGCCCCCTCGCGGCCTGAGGCGCTCCACCGGCCCGTCTTGCCACCGGCCGGGTCTCCTGGGTACGATGCGTTAGCACTCACAGCATCCGAGTGCTAGCAGTCGGTACCCGGAACTGCGGAGAACGAGGAGGAGGAGCCGGATGGCAGCCAAGACCATCTCGTATGACGAGGAGGCACGGCGGGCTCTCGAGCGCGGCATGGACCAGTTGGCCAACGCCGTGAAGATCACGCTCGGGCCCAAGGGTCGCAACGTCGTGCTGGAGAAGAAGTGGGGGGCCCCCACGATCACGAACGACGGTGTCTCGATCGCCAAGGAGATCGAGCTCGAAGAGCCGATCGAGAAGATCGGGGCCGAGCTCGTGAAGGAGGTCGCCAAGAAGACCGACGACGTCGCCGGTGACGGCACCACGACGGCGACCGTCCTCGCGCAATCCATCGTCAAGGAGGGACTGCGCAACGTCGCCGCCGGCGCGAACCCGATGTCGATCAAGCGCGGCATCGAGCGCGCCGTCGAGCTCGGCGTCGAGAGCATCAAGAACCAGTCGAAGGAGGTCGAGCAGAAGGAGGAGATCGCTCACGTTGGCGCCATCTCCGCGGCCGACCCCGAGATCGGTGAGCAGATCGCCGAGGCCGTCGACAAGGTCGGCAAGGACGGCGTCATCACGGTCGAGGAGTCGAACACCTTCGGCATGGAGCTCGAGCTCGTCGAGGGCATGCGGTTCGACAAGGGCTACATCTCGCCGTACTTCATCACCGATCCCGAGCGCATGGAGGCGGTGCTGGACGAGCCGCACATCCTGTACGCGAACCAGAAGGTCTCGGCCGTGAAGGACATGCTCCCGGTGCTGGAGAAGGTCATGCAGGGCGGCAAGCCGCTCCTGATCATCGCCGAGGACGTCGAGGGCGAGGCGCTCGCGACGCTGGTTGTGAACAAGCTGCGCGGCACGTTCCGCTCGGTCGCCGTGAAGGCGCCCGGGTTCGGCGACCGCCGCAAGGCGATGCTCCAGGACATCGCGATCCTCACCGGGGGCACCGTGATCTCCGAGGAGGTCGGCCTGAAGCTCGAGAACTCGACGCTGGACCTGCTCGGTTCGGCCCGCAAGGTCGTCGTCACCAAGGACGACACGACGATCGTCGAGGGCGCCGGCAAGGAAGCGGACATCAAGGGCCGCGTGAACCAGATCAAGAACGAGATCGAGAAGACCGACTCCGACTACGACCGCGAGAAGCTGCAGGAGCGCCTGGCGCGACTGGCCGGCGGCGTCGCGGTGATCAAGGTCGGCGCGGCCACCGAGGTCGAGCTGAAGGAGAAGAAGCACCGGATCGAGGACGCCGTCCAGTCCACGAAGGCGGCCGTCGAGGAGGGCGTCGTCCCGGGTGGCGGCGTTGCGCTGCTGAACGCGCAGCTGGCCCTGGACAAGGTGGACCTCGAGGGCGACGAGCTCACCGGCGCGGCCATCGTGCGCCGGGCACTCGAGGAGCCGCTCAAGCAGATCGCGGCCAACGCGGGCCTTGAGGGCGGCGTGGTGATCGAGAAGGTTCGCGCCCTGGACCTCGGGTGGGGCCTCGATGCGGCCACCGGCGAGTACGTCGACATGATGAAGGCCGGGATCATCGACCCCACGAAGGTCACGCGCTCGGCGCTGCAGAACGCGGCCTCGATCGCGGCGTTGTTCCTGACCACCGAGGCGGTCGTCGCCGAGAAGCCGGAGAAGACACCGGCCATGCCCGCGGGGGGCATGCCGGGCGGCGGGGACATGGACTTCTAGTTCCCACAACCGTCTCACGCTCGAAGGGGGCCCTCCGGAACGGAGGGCCCCTTGGCATGGTGATCCGGCGGGCGCGGTGCGACGAAGGGTGGCTAGGAGCCCCCTCTCTCGGACGAAGGACCCGGAGCGACGCTCCGGGCCCTTCGTCATCCCCTGCCGCCGTGTCCCGTCGACGCGGGTCCCCTAGTATCGGGCCGCCCGCCGGGCGGCGGGATCTCAGGGGGGGCCGGTGGATCGATCCTCGCTCGAAGGTCGCGTCGCGATCGTGACCGGCGCGAGCCGCGGGATCGGGCGGGCCATCGCGGTCGCGTTCGCGGACGCCGGCGCGACCCTCGCGATCGTCGCCCGCTCGCAGGATGCGCTCGAGACCACCGCGGCGGAGATCGCGGCGCGCGGCCGAGACGCGGTCGCCGTGATCGCCGACGTCGCCGATGCGGCGTCGGTCCGCGCCGCCGTCGATCAGACCGTGGAGACGTTCGGGACGGTCGACATCCTGGTGAACAACGCCGGCGCCGCACCGTTCCGCGCGTCGGTGGTGGACTCGGCGATCGAGGGGTTCGAGAAGTACCTGCGCGTCAACTTCCTGTCCGCGCTCTACGCGATCCAGGCGGCCGGACCCGTGCTCCTCGCGAAGGGCTCCGGCTGCGTCCTGAACGTGGCCTCGATCGCCGGGCTCGCGGGCGCCCCGGGGGTCTCCTACTACGCCGCCGCGAAGGCCGCGATGATCAACCTGACGAAGACGACCGCGGTGGAATGGGCCCCGAGTGGTGTGCGGGTGAACGCGCTCGCGCCCGGCTGGATCGAGACGGACATGACGTCCAGGCTCCGCGGGGACCCGGCCACCGGCGAGCGGATGTTGTCCGACATCCCGATGGGACGGTTCGGGTCCCCGGACGAGGTGGCCGCCGCCGCCGTGTTCCTGTGCTCCGACGCGGCCTCGTTCATCACGGGCGCCGTGCTGGTGGCCGACGGAGGCGAGTTTGCACGCGGCGGTGGTTCGCCGTGGCCGAGGGGGTCACCGGTGTGAGGGTCGGCGTCGGGCTGCCGAGCATCATCCCGAGGATCCCGGCCGGCTTGCTCGTGGAGTGGGCGGGACGGGCGGAGTCGGGTCCGTTCACGAGCCTCGGCGTGCTCGACCGGATCGCGTACGACAGCTACGACCCCTTCGTGTCGCTGGCCGCGGCGGCGGCCGCGACGAGCCGCGTCGGCCTCGTCACGATGGTGGTGATCGGGCCGCTGCGGCCGGCCGGGACGCTCGCGAAGCAGGCCGCCTCGGTGGACGCGCTCTCGGGCGGGCGGCTGACGCTGGGTGTCTCCGTCGGTGCCCGAGCGAGCGACTACGAGGCCGCCGGCGTGCCGGTCGAGGGCCGGGGAGACCGTCTGGACGATCAGCTCGCGGCCCTTCGGGTGGCGTTCGCGGACGGGACCGTCCTGCCCGAGGCGGCGCGACGAGGCGGGCCGACGCTGCTCGTCGGGGGATCGTCGGGTCGCTCGTTCGCACGCATGGCGAGGTTCGCGGACGGCTACGTGCACGGCGGCGGTCCGCCGAGGGCGTTCGCGAGAGCGGCGGAGCAGGCGCTGGCGGCCTGGTCCGACGCCGGCCGTCCCGGCGTGCCGGCGCTGTGGGGGCAGGCGTACTTCGGGCTCGGCGACGAGGCGCGAGGCGCGGACTACCTGCGCGACTATTACGCCTTCACCGGGCCGTTCGCGGAGAAGATCGCGGCCGGCAACCTCACGACCCCGCAGTCGGTCATCGACCTGTGTCGTGGCTACGAGGAGGCGGGGTGCGACGAGCTCGTGCTCCTGCCGACCGTCGCCGATCTCGAGCAGCTCGACCGCCTCGCCGACGTGCTCGCCTCCCGGACCTAGGGCCGCCGTGCGGATCGAGGTCATCGGGGCCGGTCCCGCTGGGCTGTACCTCGCGCTGTTGGCGAAGAAGGCGGACCCCCGCCACGAGATCGTCGTCCACGAGCGCAACGCGCCCGATGCGACGTTCGGCTGGGGCGTCGTGTTCTCCGAGGAGACCCTCGGGTCGCTCCGCGACGCCGACCAGCCGACCTGGGCGGAGATCGGCGAGACCTTCGCGCGCTGGTCCGCGATCGACGTGCATTTCCGAGGCGAGACCGTCCGGTCGGTCGGCCACGGATTCTCCGGGATCGCGCGGAAACGGATCCTGGACATCCTCCAGCGGCGGTGTGCCGCGCTCGGCGTCGACCTCCGGTTCCACGACGAGGTCCCGAGCGCCGATCTGCCCGAGGCCGACCTCGTCGTCGCGGCCGACGGCGTGAACAGCTTCGTCCGTCGGCAGGCCCCCGAGGCGTTCGGTGCCAGGGAGCGGGTCCACGAGACCCGCTTCATCTGGTTCGGCACCGACCTGGCCCTCCGCGCGTTCACGTTCGTCTTCCGCGAGACCGAACACGGGATGTTCCAGGTCCACGGCTACCCGTTCGACGCCGATCGGTCGACGTTCGTCGTCGAGTGCCGCGAGGACGTCTGGTCGCGCGCCGGCCTCGAGGGCGCGAGCGAGGCGGACTCGGTCGCGTTCTGCGAGGAGCTGTTCGCCCCCGAGCTCGCCGGCCACGCGCTGCTGTCGAACCGATCGATGTGGATCAACTTCGTGACGCTCCGATGCGAGACGTGGCACCGGGGGAACGTCGTGCTGCTCGGCGACGCCGCGCACACCGCACACTTCACGATCGGCTCCGGAACGAAGCTCGCGATGGAGGACGCGATCTCGCTCGCCGGTGCCCTCGAGCGGCATCCGGCCGACCTCGAGTGGGCGCTGACGTCGTACGAGCTGGAGCGGCAGCCGGCGGTCGAGCGGACGCAGCGGGCCGCGCTCGACAGCGCCGCCTACTTCGAGAACGTCTCCCGCTACGCGACCTTGGAGCCGGTGCGCTTCGCCGTGAACCTGCTCACCCGGAGCGGCCGGATCTCGTACGCGAACCTGACGCAGCGGGACCCGGCGCTCGTGGAGCGGTCGGACGCCGCGTTCGCGGCTGAAGCCGGTGACGACGAGGTGCGGCTCGCGCCACCGCCCACCTTCGTCCCGTTCGTCGTCGATGGTCTCCGACTCGCGAACCGCGCGGTGGCGTCGCCGCCGAGCCAGGACGACGCCGAGGACGGGATGCCGTCCGCAGCGCTGGGCGGGCGGCTGGCGCGGGCCGCCGGGTCCGGTGTGGGCCTGATCGTGTCCGAGTTCGTGTCGGTCTCCGCCGATGGCAGGATCACGTCCGGAACGCCGGGGCTCTACGAGGACGCGCAGACGATCGCCTGGCGGGAGATCGCCGATCGTGTGCACGAGGCGCGGGCCGCGTTCGGCGTGCGCCTCGGACACGCGGGGCCGCGTGGCGCGACGAGGTCACGCCGGCTGGGCATCGACCTCCCGCTTCCGCGTCCGTGGCCGCTGCTGCTGCCGAACGAGATGACGCACGCCGACATGGATCGCGCCCGCGAGGACTTCGGTCGAGCTGCATCGGCGGCGGTCGAGGCTGGTGCGGACCTGCTCGAGGTCGACGCGGCGCACGGCTACCTCCTCGGTTCGTTCCTCTCGCCGCTCTCGAACCCGCGGACGGACGCGTTCGGCGGCTCGCGCGATGCTCGGATGCGCTTCCCGCTCGAGGTGGTCGGCGTCGTTCGAGAGGCGTGGTCCGGCCCCATGTCGATCCTGGTGCCCGCGACCGATTGGGCTCGCGGAGGATCCGACCTCGACGACGCCGTCGCGTTCGCGAGGGCCGTCCGCGACCTCGGCGCCGACCTCGTCCACGTCGGGAGCGGCCACGCGCCTCGAGCGAACCCCGAGTACGGGCCGGGATATCTCGTGGCGTCCGCGGATCGGATCCGGAACGAGGCGGGTGTCAACGTGATCGTGGAGGGACGACTCTGGACGCTCGACCAGGCGAACACGATCCTGTCCGCCGGTCGCGCCGACCTGGTCGTCCTCGACTACGCGCCGACGTCGTAGAGCTGGCCGGGCTCCATGTCGAGCCCGTTCGCGACCTGCCAGAGCGCGCCGAGCGCCTTCTTCGCGTTCGACCTCGCGAACGGCGGCAGCTCATCGCCCTGCTCGCGGAGCGTCGTCGCGAGCCGCTCGTAACACTCGACGAGGCTCGCTTCGGCCGGCGAGAGCTCGGTGCCCATCGCGTTCTTCATGTCGCCCTCCGCTCATCCTCGGTCCCGATCACGATGCGCTCGTCGAGCACGCGTTTGGCCTTCAGCTCGAACCGGGGCAGGCTCCCGTTCTCGACCTGCCGGACGCCGAACCGCAGGTTCTCGTGCGCGTCGGCGAGCTCGCGCAGCAGGTCGCCGATGATGCGCGCACCGTCCACGTCCGGATCCGGGATCTCGACGAGCACCTCGATCTCGTCGCGGATCCCCTCCTCGGTGAACAGGTGGATCTGGAACTCGTCGACCTCGGAGTGCTCGCGCACGAGCGCCTCGACCGCGCGCGGGTAGACGTTGGTCCCGCGGACGAGCTTCATGTCGTCCACGCGGCCGCGCAGCCCGCCCTCGTAGATGTCGAACGTCCGCCCGCAGTCGCACCGGTCGTGCGGGACCTTCACCACGAAGTCGCGCGTTCGGTACCGCAGGACCGGGATGAAGCCGCGCCCGAACGACGTCACCACGCGTTCGCCCATCTCACCGTACGGGACCGGCTCGTCGGTCTCGGGATGGACGACCTCCTCGATGTAGTGGTCCTCGATGATGTGCGTCCCGCCGGGCTGGCGGTCGCACTCGAAGACCATGATCGTTCCGAGCTCGGTCATCCCGGCGGTGTCCGCGGCCTTCGCGCCCCACTGCTGCTCGATCAGCGCCTTCGTCGCAGGGATCGAGCCGGCCGGCTCGCCGGACAGGATCAGCCGCTGCACCGGGCCGTTCGCGAGGTCGACGCCCAGGGACTTGGCCTCCTGCGCCAACCGGAGCGCGTAGGTCGGCGTCGAGGCGACGACCGTCGCGCCCGAGTCCACGATCGCGTGGACGCGGGCATCGGTGGGCATCGCCCCGCCGGGCAACACGAGCGCGCCGATCTTCTCGCACGCGTAGTGGAGCCCCCAGAAGCCGATGAACGTCGCGTACCCGAACGCGATGAACACCGAGTCCGCCGGCCGGACGCCGAAGCCCCACAGCCCGTAGCACCACATCTCGGAGATCCACTCCCAGTCCTTCATCGAGTCCAGGACTCGGAGCGGCGTCTTCCCGGTGGTGCCCGACGTCGTGTGGTAGCGGATCGCGCCTTCGGGTTCGGCGGCCAGGATCGTGCCGTACGGCGGGGCCTCGAGCTGCGCCTCCATCCACTCGTCCCGCGTCATGAACGGGATCCGCCGGATGTCCTCGAGCGAGCCGATCGAGTCGGCGGTCACGCCCGCGTCGCGGAGACGCTTCGAGTGGAACGGGACCCTCGCATCCGCCCACTCGACGAGGTTCCTGAGCTTCCGCAGCTGCAGCGCCTCGAGGTGTTCTCGAGGCAGCGTCTCGTGCGCAGGGTTCCAGTAGGGCGTGTCCACCATCGATCCCCCTTCGAACGCCTGCATCATCATGGGTGAGCGAGGGCTCGACGAGCAAACCGCTGCTCGGCATAGAGTGCCGGTCGTGGACCCCCGCGCCTTCCGGCTCTCGGCCGAGCAGCAGCGGATGGTGAACGAGGCGCGGCTGCTGGCGGAACGGATCCTCGAGCCGATCGCGCAGGCGGGCGAACCGGGAAGGGTGAACCGCGAGCTCGTGCGCGCGCTTGCCTCGAACGGATCGCTCGTGCCGATCTTCCCGGTGGATGGCCGCACGTCCGCGCTCGAGCTCTGTCTGCTGCGAGAGGGGCTCGCGGCCGGCTGCACCGACGCGGAGACGGCGCTCGCGCTGCAGGGGCTCGGCGCCCACCCGATCGTCAGCGCCGGATCCCCACACCTCGTCGAGCGGTACGTGACGCGGGTCGCCAACGGCGAGGCGGTCGCCGCGTTCGCGCTCTCCGAGCCGACCGGCGGCTCGGACCCCGGCTCGATGGAGCTCGAGGCCGTGCCCGACGGCGACGGGTTCCGCCTCAGCGGTCAGAAGGCGTGGATCTCGAACGCGCCGGACGCCGATGTCTACACGGTTTTCGCCCGGACCACGCCCGACGCCGGTTCCAAGGGGATCACCGCGTTCGTCGGTTCCCGGCGACGCCGCGGGTCTGACCGGGGAGCCCATCGAGCTGCTCGGCCCACATCCGGTCGGGCGTCTGCGCTTCGATGGCGTTCGGGTCCCCGCCGACCATGTCCTCGGTGAGATCGACCACGGTCTCCGGGTGGCGTTCGCGACGCTCGATCTGTTCCGCCCGAGCGTCGGCGCGGCATGCATCGGGATGGCGCAGGCCGGGCTCGATGCGGCGATCGCCTACGCGGCGCAGCGACGCGCGTTCGGCAAGCAGATCCGCGAGTTCCAGGCGGTGTCCCACCGGCTGGCCGAGATGTCGACCCGCGTCGACGCCGCCCGGCTGCTCGTGTATCGCGCCGCCGCGATCCTGGACGCGGGCGAGCGGGCGACGAAGGAGGCCGCGATGGCCAAGCTCTACGCGACCGAGGTCGCGCAGCAGGCGATCGACGCGGCGATCCAGGTGCACGGCGCGGTCGCGCTCGAGCGCGGCCATCTCCTCGAGCGCCTGTACCGGGAGGTGCGCGCGACGCGGATCTACGAGGGTACGAGCGAGATCCAGCGAGAGATCATCGCGCGGGAGCTGTTCGGCTCAGCCTGAGGTCTCCTCGGGGATCACCGCGATCCCCATGAGCTCGACCTTCGCGGCGGCGTCGAACAGTCCGGCGACCTCGAACAGCGCCATCGCCGGATAGTGCCGCCCGAAGCGCCCGCGCCACGCCTCGCCGATCGGCTCCAGCGACGAGCGGTACTCCTCGGCGTCGGTCACGAAGATCTGCAGCGACACCAGATCCTCCGTGCTCGCGCCCCGCGGCCTCGAGCGCGGCGGCGACGTTGGCCGCGGCGTGGTCGAACTGCTCCACGATCGTGGTCCCTCGGAGTTCCCCGTCGGGGCCATGTGCCGTCTGCCCGCCGAGGTACACGGTCCGGCCCGGCGCTGCGATCACCGCGTGCGAGAAGCCGCGCGCTGGGGGGAGCCGCTCGGAGTCGCGGACCTCGTGCGGCATCGAGGTCACCGACCGGTCCATGCCGGGTCGCGACCCTGCTGGAACGCGGCGTAGAACTCGGCGTGGTCGGCGCCGCGCAACAGGAGCGCCTGCGCGATCGCCTCGAGCTCGATCGCGCCCGCGAGGCTCATGTCCTGCTCGTGCGACAGGAGCAGCTTCGTGACCGAGTGCGCGAGCGCCGGCCCATCGGCGAGCCGGCCGGCGAGCGACGCGGCGGTCTCGCCGAGCGTCTCGTCGTCCACGACGTCGGTCGCGAGCCCGATCTCCAGCGCCCGGTCCGCCGAGACGTCCTCGCCGAGGAGCAGCAGCTCCGTCGCCCTCCCGAGCCCGACCAGCTTCGGCAGCAGGTAGGCCGAGCCCATGTCGGCGCCCGCGAGCCCGACCTTCGTGAACAGGAACGCGAACCTCGCCGAGCGTGCGAGCAATCGGATGTCGGCCGCCAGCGCGATCACCGCGCCGGCCCCGGCGGCGACGCCGTTCACGGCGGCGACGATCGGCAGCGGGCACTCGCGCATGCCCTTCACGACCGCCCCCGTCATCCGCGTGAAGTCCAGGAGCGTCCGCTGGTCCGCGTCCCGGAGCGCGCCGATGATCTCGTGCACGTCGCCTCCCGAACAGAAGCCGCGGCCGGCGCCCGTGATCACCACCGCTCGGACGTCGTCGCGGTGCGGGAGCTCGGCGAGCACGTCCCGGAGGTCGGCGTACGCGTCGAACGTGAGCGCGTTCAGCTTCTCGGGGCGATCGAGCGTGATGGCCGCGACCCGGTCGGCGATCTCGACGCGGACGTGTTCCCATGACTCCGTGAAGCCGGCGGAGGCCCGGAAGGGGGTCATGTCAGTCGTACTCGTAGAAGCCGCGACCGGTCTTCCGACCCAGCCGGCCGGCCGCGACCATCCGCCGCAGCACCTGCGGCGCCATGTACCGGGCATCGCCGTACTCCCGGTACAGGACGTCGGCGACGTGGACGACCGTGTCGATCCCGATGAGGTCCATGAGCGCGAGCGGGCCCATCGGATGTCGCAGGCCGAAGAAGACCGCGGCGTCGATGTCTTCGCGGGTCGCGAAGCCCTCGTCGAACAGTCGCGCGGCGTCGTTCAGGAACGGACACAGCAGCCGGTTCACGATGAACCCGGCATGATCCTTGGCCACGACTGCGGTCTTGCCCAGTCGCTCTCCGAACGCCCGCGAGAACGCCAGCGTCTCGTGCGAGGTCGTGATCGCGGGGATGAGCTCGAGGAGCGCCATGACCGGCGGCGGGTTGAAGAAGTGCATCCCGATGACCAGTTCCGGCCGCCCGGTGGCCGTCGCGAGCTGCACGATCGGTAACGATGAGGTGTTCGAGGCGAGCACGACCTCTGGCCGCACGATCCCGTCGAGCGTGCGGAAGACCTCGATCTTGGAGTCGAGGTCCTCGGTGGCCGCCTCGATCACGAGGTCGCACCCCGTCAGCGCGTCGAGGTCGGTCGCTCCGGAGATCCGCCCCAGGACGACGGGGGCGTCGGCCCGTTCGATCTTCCCGTGTTCCAGGGCCTTGTTCACCGACCCCTCGATGCGGGCGCGTCCGGCAACGACCAGCTCCTGGGTGGGTTCGACGTACGTCACCTCGCACCCGGCTCGGGCGCAGACCTCGACGATCCCGGATCCCATGAGGCCGCACCCGACGACCCCCACCGACCGGACGTCCTCGGCTCGCACGCGCGAAGCCTAACGTCCGGCGCACCGGTCCGGCGCTCGCGTCACCCATGGCAAGATGAGCGCCGTGCCGAGCGCCAAGCTGCACCTCACGTTCCCGAAGGACCTCGCCTCGGAGCCGGTCGTCCAGCGCGTCGGCTCCGAGTTCGGTCTGGTGACGAACATCCATCGTGCGAACCTCGGGGAACGCGGGGGGTGGATCATCCTCGAGGTCGAGGGCGATGGCGAGCGGGTGACGGCCGCGATCACGTGGCTGATGGAACAGGGGCTCCAGGTAGACCGGATCGAGGACTGAAGCGACCCGATGGGTGCGACCCTCGAGAAACGGATCGAGATCCGCTGGCGCGACGTCGACGCCTACGGTCACGTGAACAACGCGGTCTACCTCAACTACCTCGAGGAGGCACGCGACGCGTGGGTCGAACGGGTGCTGGGCCCGGTCTCCGCCAGCACGTGGGACTTCGTGCTCGCCCGCGTGGCGATCGACTTCAAGGCCGAGCTCACGCAGTCCGACGTCGCGGTGATCGTCCGGTGCGGGCTCGCCTCCGTCGGTCGCTCGAGCTTCCAGACCGACGAGGAGGTCCGCAAGCAGGACGACACGATCTCCGCCGTCGCCACGTCGGTGGTCGTCGCTCGCGATCCGGAGACCGGTCGCGCCAGGCGCCTCACGGACGGGGAGCGTTCGGCGCTCGAGGCGGACCTGGCGGCGACCTGAGCGGCGCGGCCCCCGTCAGCCGACGACGCGCCGCGCGTGGACGAAGTGCTCCTCGTACCAGTTGTCGAACACGTAGGTGATCGTCACGCCGGCGTTGCTGCCCCCGGAGTCGATCGCCCAACCGTTGCCGATGTACGTGTCGACGTGGTCGACGGTCCCGTCGTCGTTCCCGTCGTAGAACAACAGGTCACCGGGTTCGATCCACTTCCACTTCACGCGTCCGACCGACGCCATCTGCGCCGAGGTGCGCTGCGGGAGCGCCCAGCCCTCGTACGGGCGCGGCGGCGTGTTGTCCCAGCTTCCGCCGGCGGCCTTGATCACCCACCACGTGAGGCCCGAGCAGTCGAACCCGCCGACCGGCTGGTAGCCACAGCAGTATCCGGAGGGGGACGGCTGGTGCCACTCACCACCCCACACGTACGGCTGGCCGACGTACCGCACGGCGAACGCCACGACCTGCTGCAACTTCTTCGTCAGGTTCGGGAGCTCCATCGTCGAATACGGCGCAAGCGAGTCGCGGACCCACGACGGGGCCGTGGCCGCGCGGTACAGCGACCAGGCCACCTCGGCCCGGGGAAGCGGTGTGTCGGGGGCGACGTCCAGCGACTCGTCGCCATGGTTGTAGCGCAAGCCGAGCCGCATCCCGATCAGGAGGGTCCCGAAGTCCTTCGGCACATCGATCTGCGTCCCGTTCTGCAGATGCAGGGCCTGCGCACCCGCCGCCAGGTCCTGCAAGCCGAGCGCGGTTACCAGCGCCAGATGGACCTCGTGGGTCGTGACGGGAGCTGCCGGGCGGAACGCACCGTCCGGGCTCGCCTCCATCCAGCCCGCCGCGACGGCATTGGCCGCGAAGCGGTAGAAGCGGTCGCCGGCCGGCAGGTCCGAGAACGCGAGCGCGGGATCGGGTTCGACCGGCGTCCCGAAGGCCCGGAACAGCGCCCGCGCCCAGAGCTTGCGGCTCTCGAGCCGGTCCGGCTCGAACGCGTACCTGCCCTGTTGGTCCGGCTTGCGATCGAGCATCCAGTCGTTCGCCGCGCCGACGTAGTCGATCGCCCTGCGAGCCCAATGTGTTCGTGGGACGTCGGACCATCTGATGCCGTTCGTGGACGACACGAAGGCCGACCAGGCCGGCGGTCCGGACGAGCGATCCCCTTCGGTCGGTCTCGCGACAGGCGACGACGCCACAGCCTGCGGTGTGAGCAGGCATGCGGAACACACGAGGACGGCGACGACGCGCCGCAGGGGCCGTGCGGGCATGTCCCCGATACCCTCGGCGGCCGCCGCCCGGCTCTCAAGTCGGTCGGTTGGGGGGTCCCCGTCCTCCCTACGGCTCATGCATGAGCCGTGGCACGGCTAACCTCATCGGGTGCTCGGTCAGCAAGAGGCCGTCGTGGTCGAGGTGAAACCGTGGGACGTCCACGGCGTGGGCTACGTGGACGTGACCGTGGTGTATCCGGACCGGGTGCTTGAGACCGCGCGCCTAGGGCCGGAGAGTGTCCCCGAGGACCTCGAGGCGGGAGAGCGCGTCGTCGTGAGCAAGGCCGTGAACATGATCGTGGCGATCGCGCGCCCGTGAAGTTCGGCTGGAACTACCTCGACGGGTCCGGCGACGAGGTTGGGCGTTCCCCGTCCTTCGAGGACCTCGAGTCGGCCGAAGACTGGATCGGGACGTCCTGGCGGGACCTGCTCGACAACGGTATCGAGTCGGTCGTGCTCTACGACCACGAACGCGATCGCGCGGTGTACCGGATGGGCCTGGACTCGCAGTAAGTTCCGGCTACGAGGAGGACGTCGGCCCTTCGCCGCGGACCTTCTCGACCGCCGTCAACGCCTCACGTAGATCCGCGAGCCACTCCTCCTGCTTGCTCGAGACCAGACGCACGCACCACGCGAGCGCGTGACTGCGCGAACGGGCGACGCCGGCGTCCACGAGCGTGTCGAGCACCCGCCGTTCGTCCATCCGCAGGCGGGTCATCGCCGGGACGCTGACCGTCGTGAACAGCTTGGTGACGTCGCCGCACCGAGCACCCCACGACACCCGCCGGCCGAACCGATGCTGGGCCTCCTGCGCGATCCGCATCCGGAGCTCCCGGGTGTCCTCGCGGAAGCCGTCGACCCGAGCCATCCGGGCCGCGGTCACGGCCTCCGGCGAGGCGTCGCTCGGGAGTTCCGGGTCGGCGAGCGTGCCGACGACGAGGATCTCCTCGCGATCGGAGCGGACGTCGGCTGGGCCCCCGAACAGGTCCGATGGGAGCCTTCCCGCGAACCAGCCCGACAGCTCCTCGTCTGAAGCCCGGTCGTGTGTCACAGACGGAGGATTACACAATTACACGTAATCGTCAAGCGGACTCCTCCGGTCCCGGAACGATCGCGACGGATGCGCTCGACCCGACCCCGGCCCGATGGAAGGATGGCGCGCCCGGCGCCATCGCCGGCGAACGGAGGGACGATGGAACGGTCCGGAACTTCACGCGCTCCGATCGGAGCGATCCTGGCGATCGTCGGCGGCGCGCTCTTGATCGCCGGCTCTTCCTGCCTTGGGCGGAGGTCTCGGGCGGGGGTACGACCGTGAAGGCCACGGGCATCGACGGCTCGGATGGGTACGTGTCGATCGCCACCGGCCTGATCGCGCGTCGTCGCCGGCATCATGCTGCTCCGGCAGTCCAAGCGCGTGCTCGCGATCCTCGCTCTGGTGGCGGGGTTGATCGGTGGCGGACTCGGTCTCTACGACGCGTTGACCGCGAAGGACAGCGTGCTCGATGCGGCCGCCGAGGAGCTGGCACCTACCTTCGGTGGCTCCGCGGAGCAGGTGCGGGCACTCCTGGACGAGGCCATCGACGCGGGACAGCTGTCGATCTCGATGAGCTTCGGGATCTTCATCGTGATCGCAGGAGGCGCGCTCGCTTTGGTGGGAGGGTTCCTCTCGATGCGCGGCTCGGACGAGGCCGCCACCACGTCACCGGCCGAAGGCTTCACGTCCGCGCCGGCGACGGCCATGTCGGGACCCCCGGCGACGACGCCGCCACCGGCCGTGCCGGAGGCTCCCCCACCCCCGAGCGAACCCGGCGGCTCCTAGGTCGTCGTGCGATCGACCATCGCGGCCGCGCTCGCCCTGGCGGGCGGCGTGGCCGCGATGGTTGGCTCGTTCCTCCCGTGGGCCGAGATCGCGGCGGGTCCCTTCGCGGAGCGGGCCACCGGCATCGAGGGCTGGGAGGGGAAGGCGACACTCGTCGGCGGCATCGTCATGGCCGCGGCCGGCGTCCGCGTGTTCCTCGGCTCCGACGACGCGATCTCGCGGCTCCGCGTCGGGGCCGCGATCGGGGGATTGGCGACCTCCGCGATCGGCATCTTCACGGTGGTGACCGCGCGTGATCAACTCCTGGACTCGGGAGGAGCCGAGGTCCCCCGCGCGCAGCTCGAGGCCGCGCTCGATGCCGGCGTCCTGCAGTTCGCCGTCGGGGTGGGTCTCTACGTGGTCATCGCGGGCGGCGTGCAGGGGGCGATCTCGGCGCTCGTTGCGTGGAGGGTTCGCGACGAGCCCACGCCCCCACGGACCGGGCTCACCGGATGGTCCGTTCCGACACCCCCTCCGCCACCACCACCGGGCTCCGGGGAAGCACCCCGTTGAACACGCACGAGCACGTCCTCGATACGAGCGACCGCCGGGTGCTCGACGTGACGGACCTGGTGGTCGCGTTCTCCGCCTCGGACGGCCGCTCCGGTCTCGTACACGTCTTCGTGCCGCACGCCACCGCCGGCGTCGCGCTCATGGAGACCGGATCCGGCTCCGAGGAAGATCTCCAAGAGCTCTTGGAGCAGCTGTTGCCGCGTGACGACCGTTACGTCCACCGGCACGGTCCGCCTGGCCACGGGGGCGATCACCTGCTTCCCGTGCTGGTCGCTCCCTCCATCACGATCCCGGTACTGGACGGTAAGCCGATCCTCGGCACCTGGCAGCGCGTGGTCGTGGTCGATCCGAACCGGAGCAACCACGAACGCCGGCTGCGGCTGTCGTTCGTTCCGGTCTGACGGAAGGCCGACCCGTGGCTAGAGGTACTGGCCGGGCTGGCGTTCCGCGCCGTCCGGCGATGAGGACACCGCCTGCACGTCGCGCTCGCGAAGCAGCAGGTAGTCGTGCCCGTCGAGCTCGACCTCGAGACCGGCCTGTGGCAGGTACAGGATCCGGTCCCCGGTCTTCGCCGTCCGCACGTCGGGACCGACCAGGATCACCTCGCCCCAGACGCATCGTTTGGGAGCCGGAACCGCCGTCGCCGGGATCAACAACCCGCTGTGCGACGTGCGCTCGCCGTTGTCGGGGTTCTCCACGACGATCCGGTCGCCGGTGAGCCGCACGTCGGTCGAATGCTCCGCGGACCTCCGCCGTTTGGGTTTGGTCGCTCGGGTCTTCGGACGCTTCGGTGCGGCCTCGGCCATCCCGGCGATTCTAGCGGGGCACGCTCGCCCGCTCGCGGGAGTGCGACGGGCTGCGGTGAGGCTCGGCGGGTAACATCCTGCGCCGATGAGAGCTTCCGTGCTGCTGGCCGACGCGGTGGAGACGCTCCGCGATTCCCCGGCGATCGACCACTGGCAACGCGGGCGTGAGCGGATCGAGGCGGAGGACCTGCTCTGTCACGCGCTCGGCGTGGACGATCTCGATCCGCGACAGGACGTTCCGAGCTCGACGCGGCGCCGGTTCGATCGGATGATCGCGCGACGGGCGGCCGGGGAACCGGTGCAGCTCATCAAGGGGTACGCGGTCTTCCGAGGACTCGAGATCTCCGCGCGCCCCGGCGTATTCGTGCCGCGCGACTCGACGGAGTTCCTGGCGGAGCAGGCGATCCGAAGGCTCCGCGGACGCCGGCGGCCGACGGCGGTCGACATCGCGACGGGTGGGGGGACGGTCGCGCTGGCGATCGCGAGCGAGGTCCGCGGTGCCCGCGTGTTCGGGACCGACATCTCCGCGGTCGCCGTTCGGGTGGCGCGGGCCAACGCGAGCAACCTCCGGCTGCGCGCGACCTTCCGCGTGGGCGACCTGTTCGGCGCCCTGCCCTCGAAGCTGGAGCACCAGGTGGACGTCGTGACGCTCCACCCCCCGTACGTCCCGAGAGGTGAGATGCGCGATCTCCCCGACGAGGTTCGCAAGTTCGAGCCAGTGCACACCCTGACGGACCGCAGCCCCGACGGGCTCGGGCTCATCGGACGGACGGCCGAGGGTGCACCGAGGTGGCTCCGACCGGGCGGCTGGCTGCTGATCGAGGTGAGCCCCGACCGGGCCCGCGCCGTCGGGACGCTGATGCGCCGGCACGGCTTCGGGGACGTCCGGAGCACCGTCGACCACGGCTTCAAGGTCACGCGCGTGGTCGTCGGTCGGTGGCCGTCCTGACCCAACCCCGGACGGTCCGGTACGGCGAGTGGCCCTCGCCGATCACGGCCGAACACGCGGCGTCGGCGGCCGTCGGGCTCGGCGAGGTGCACGTCACCGCCGACGACGTCACCTGGCTCGAGGAACGGCCGGACGAGCAGGGTCGCCACGTCGTCATGCGGGGGACGTCGGCGACCTCCGCGTTCGACGTCACCCCGGAGGGAAGGTCCGCACGCACGCGCGTGCACGAGTACGGCGGTGGGTCGTACGCGGTGAGCGGTGCGGGCGTGGTCTTCGCGAACGACGACGACCAGCGTCTGTACCGCCATGATCCCGGCGATGATCCGGTGCCGATCACGCCGGATCCCGAGCGCCGTCGCGCCCTTCGCTACGCGGACCTGGACGTCTCGCCGGACGGCGGCCGCGTGGTCTGCGTGCGCGAACGTCACCCGGCGGAGGGGCTCGCGGTCAACGAGCTCGTGGTGCTGCCGATCGACGGCGCCCGCGAGCCGCTGGTGGTGGCCACCGGCCGCGACTTCTACGCCTTCCCCAGGTGGTCACCCGACGGCGAGCGGCTCGCGTTCATCGCGTGGGACCTTCCGCGGATGCCGTGGGACGGGACCGAGCTCCACGTCCTGGACGTCGGGAGCGACTCGAGCGCCGGAGCGATGCGACGCGTGGCGGGCGGCCCCACCGAGTCGATCTTCCAGCCCTCGTGGGATCCGACGGGTCGCCTCCACTTCATCTCGGACCGGACGGGCTGGTGGAACCTGTACGCGGGGGGCGACGATGGCGATGCCGCGAACCGCACCCCGGTCGACGCGGAGTTCGGGGTGCCGATGTGGCTCCTCGGGTACTCGACGTACGCGTTCCTCGGGGACGGCCGGATCGCCTGCATCTATCGGGGCGGCGGCGTGCACCACCTGGCGCTGCTCGAGCCCGGGTCCGGCGACCTCGTCGATCTCGAACTCCCGTACACGAGCTTCGACCCGTACCTCCGCGCGAACGGGACGCGACTGGCGTTCGTCGCCGGCGGCCCGAGGATCCCGCTCCAGGTCGCGACGCTCGACGTCTCCACGAACCATATCGAGGTGCTCCGGTCGGCGGAGCACCTCGAGCTCGACCCGGCGTACCTCTCCGAGCCCGAGCCGATCGCGTTCCCCACGACCGATGACCGGACCGCGTACGCCTTCTACTACCCCCCTTCGAACCCCACCGCCGCCGCGCCCGACGGCGAACGACCGCCGCTCCTGGTGCACATCCACGGCGGGCCCACGTCGGAGGTCGCGCCCGAGCTCGACCTGGAGCGGCAGTTCTTCACGAGTCGGGGCTTCGCCGTCGTCGACGTGAACTATGGCGGCAGCACCGGGTACGGGCGGGCGTTCCGCGAGTCGCTCTACGGCCGGTGGGGGGTGGTCGACGTCGACGACGCCATCGCGGCCGCGGGATCGCTCGTCGAGCGCGGGCTCGCCGACCCGGATCGCCTCGTCATCAGCGGCGGCAGCGCCGGCGGGTGGACGACGCTCTGCGCGCTCACGTTCCGCGACGTCTTCGCGACGGGGGCGAACTACTTCGGCGTCTCGGACCTCGAGCCCTTCGCCACGTTCACGCACAAGTTCGAGCTCCGGTACAACGACCAATTGGTCGGTCCCTGGCCCGAGGCGTCAGAGCTGTGGGCGGAGCGCTCGCCCGTCCGCCACGCCGATCGGCTCTCCCGGCCGGTGCTCATCCTGCAGGGGGACGAGGACGAGGTCGTGCCTCCCTCCCAGTCCGAGCTGATCGTCGATGCGCTCGAACGCCGGGGCGTGCCGTACGCGTACCTCCTGTTCGAGGGTGAGCAGCACGGGTTCCGGAAGGCCGAGAACGTCGCGAGAGCGCTGGAGGCGGAACTGACCTTCTACGGTCGGATCCTGGGGTTCGACCCCGCCGACGACCTGCCGCCGCTGGACATCCGGAATCTCGGCGACCGAACCGGATCCGCGAGGGGGGCGCGGGGGATCGGGCCCTTCGACCCGACCCCCCGCTCATGAGAGGGGCGCGTCCTCTCGTGGCGAGGGGCACGTTATCGGCCGTCCGTGACGTCACGAGGACGCCGGGATGACGGCGGGGTGAACTCCTCCCAGAGGGTTCGACGTCGACCGGCTCAGTGCTTGACCGGCCACTGCGCCGCGGCAAGGGCCGCGCGGCCGAACTTGCGGACGAAGGTCTGCCTGGAGGCGACCTTCGCTCGGCGGGTCGAGCGCGCCAGACGATCGGCCTCGGCGTCGCGCACCCGGTCGGCGATCTGGTAGCGGGCCATCTCTCCGTTCAGCATCTCCGCACCTCCCTGCGAGTCTTCGGCCACGCTACGGGCACGGCGAGGCACCGGCGGTGACGAGCCGCACCGGACGGGGGTGACCTGCGACACACGTTGCGCCGCGTGGCCCGGCGGTCGAAGATGCCCGCGTGAGGCGAGCACGGAGGGTCGGTGCCTGGGTCCTCGCGCTCGCCGGGATCTCGAGCGCGTTCGCCCCGGGCGTCATGGCGCAGGTCACGCCGAGCCCGACACCCCGGCCGGCGACCGTGTCCGGAGGGGTGACGGGGGACTCACCTCGGGCTCCACGTTGTCGATCTCGGTCGACGCGACGATGCCCGGCGGGTGGGAAGGACTCCACCTCGTGGAGGTCCGGGTGCTGGACGGCTCGCAGGAGCTCGAGCACCTGGTCTTCGACATCGAGGACAACCAGCTCACGGTCGGTGACGAGAAGATCGCCGTCGGGACAGGCGCCGTCGCCGACGGGGAGTACCTGAGTGTGAGCGGCACGAAGGTCGTGGTCACGACGGGCGCCGGGAACCTGTCCTTCGGCGTCGATGCCTCGGTGATCCGGGCGATCCCAGAGACGGCACGGTTCGAGCTCAGCGTGACCGACGACTTCGGCGGGACGGCCCGGACGACCGAGCGGCTGGCCGAAGCCGACGACGGCGGTCTGACGTGGGGGACCGTGATCACCGTGGTGGTGATCGCGCTGCTCGCCGGCGGGTTCGTCGGGAACCTGTTCGCCTCGCATCGGCGCCCGCCCGCGCGGATGTCCGTCTACGGGACGATCGCGAAGCGGATCGACGCCGACCGCAAGCCGGCCCCCAGATGACCGACGGTCCGCCCGGGGGCATCTACGCGCGGGTCGCCGAGCGACTCGACGAGGATGGGGACGCGGTCGACCTCGTCGAGGTCGATGACGCGACCGCCGACGACGTCCGCGAAGGGGACGCGCGCGACCCGGAGGGGATCTGGGAGGAGCTCGCGACCCGTCTCGACCCCGCGGCGTACCGACCCCGGCTGCGGGACGACGTGGAGATCAAGACCTTCCGGCTGAAGTGGGGCAACGACTACGCGATGGTTGCCAACCCCATCGACCTCGTCCACTACCAGGTGTCGGTTGAGGACGCGGAGGCTCTCGCGCTCATGGACGGGACCAGGACCGTCAAGGAGATCGTCGTCGAACGGCTGCAGGGATCGGGGGGCCTCGAGCTCGACGACTTCGCCGAGCTCGTGACGATGCTTCGCCAGGGCAACTTCTTCACCGACGACTACGTCGATACGACCGAGATCGTGCGAAAAGCCGCCGACCCGGTCTCGATCGGCCGCTCGAAGGCCCGCGAATTCGCGAAGACCCTCTCGATCGAATGGAGCGGCGCGCATCGCCTGGTCGAATGGTTCTATCGCAATGGGGTCCGGTTCTTCTTCCTGCCGATCCCGGCCATCATCGGCGGCCTGATCGCGGTGCTCGGGTTCGCGTCCTTCCTCTCCGTGCACCTCAGCGGGCGGTTCCAGCTCGGGGGCAGGAACGCGGCCTTGCAGACGCTCGTCCTGCTGGTGATGGACTACATCCTCACGTTCATCCACGAGCTCGGGCACGCCGTGGTCCTCGTCCACTACGGCCGAAAGGTCAAGAGCGCCGGCTTCATGATCTATTTCGGATCCCCGGCGTTCTTCGTCGAATCCGCCGACGGGCTCATGCTCGATCGCAAGCAGCGGATCGTCCAATCCTTCGCGGGACCGTTCGCCGAGCTCGTGGTGTCCGGGATCGCCGCCATGATCCTGTGGGCGTTCCCCGACCTGGGGATCGCGCGGTTCCTGTACACCTGGGCGCTGCTGAACTACTTCGTCGTGTTCCTGAACCTGGTGCCGCTGCTCGAGCTCGACGGGTACTGGATCTTCTCGGACCTGATCCAGGTGCCCGATCTGCGTCCTCGCTCGCTCCAGTTCATCCGGTACGACCTCTGGCGCAAGCTGTTCGGCCGCGAGCACATCACGAAGCAAGAGGTCGGGCTCGCGCTGTACGGGATCCTCGGCATCGCCTTCACGATCCTGTCTCTCTACACGGCGTTCTTCTTCTGGGAGACGGTGTTCGGCGGTCTGATCTCGGAGCTCTGGGAAGGCGGCCTGGTCGGCCGGGTGCTCCTGCTTGCCCTCGCCCTGTTCCTCGCGGGGCCGCTGCTCCGAGGCGGGATCGCACTGCTGCGCGCGATCGGGCGCAGACTCCGGAGCGGCATCGACGCGATACGGTTCAAGCTCCAGACTCGCTGGCGGGTCGAGGCCGCCACGCTGATCGACGCGTCCCCGATGTTCGACGACCTGCCGGAGGACGTGCTCTCCGACCTCGCGGGCCGCGTGAGCCTCGGTCGGTATCCGGCCGGCAAGCCCGTGTTCCGGCAGGGCGACCGTCCACACGCGTTCTACGTCGTACGGACCGGCGCCCTGCACGTGATCGAAGAGGATCCCGAAACCGGGAAGGAGCGCGTGATCCGCACGCTTGGACGCGGGGACATGTTCGGTGAGCTCGGCCTGATCGACGGAGCTCCCGCGGAGCGCGACGATCCGTCCGATCGAGGACGCACAGCTGTTCGAGGTGGACGAGAGCACGTTCGACCGGCTGCTCGCCGACATGGTGCACGTCCCCGACTTCGCCCCGTCCCTGCAACGGGCCGCCGAGCTGCGAGCGCTCGCGCCGTTCGCGGGATCGACCGCCTCCGAGGTGTCGCTCCTCCTCGAACACGGGACGTGGATCAAGGTCCCGCCGGGCGAGACGGTGATCGAAGAGGGAGGGGAAGGCGACGCCTTCTACGTCGTCGAGGCCGGCCGGCTCGAGGCCCGGCACGACGACGTGGTGATCGGGGCGATCGGGCCAGGGGACCACTTCGGTGAGATCGCCCTCCTGATGGACGTCCCGAGGACGGCGAGCGTCGTCGCGAAGACGCCGGCACGCTTGTTCCGGCTCGACCGCGAGGGGTTCGAGCAGGTCGTGGCCCGCGCGTTCCGTCGGGGGGCGCTCATCACCCCACCAGTCGCGGGCCGGACGGCGCAGCACTGAGGGATCGAGAGGAGCGGGATGGACTGCTGGCACTGCCGAAGGACCGCGGTCGGGTCGTGCCGCTTCTGCGGCCGTGGGATCTGCGAGGACCACGTCGAGACGCTTCCCTACGTCCTCGAGCTGTTCAAATCGAAAGACGTGACGCATGCCCTCGTGGTCGAGGATGCACTCTTCTGCGGAGCTTGTACGCCTCGCCCCGACCCCCTCTCGCTCCCCGAGCTCGACGAACAGGTGTGACGCTCGTCACAACCGGTGGGTGACCGACGGCACACCTGCCTCGGTGATGACCGGCACAACCTGAGGGTGTCTCGGGGAACATCATCCGTCCACGAACAGCGAACGATCCAGCCCGAGAGGGCGCGCAATGAGGGGGGAGGTGAACGGGGATGGCGGAGAAGAAGGTGACTCCGAAGGCCGCGACGAGCAAGGCGGCGAAGACCGGGACCCAGGCCGCGACGCGCGTGACGAAGCGGACCAAGCGGACGAAGCGGACCAAGAGAACGGCGAAGAAGATCTAGTTCTTGAGACCATGCCGTGAACGTTCACGGGGCTCGGCCCAGGTGGCCGGGCCCCGCTCGTTTCTCGGCTCGCGGAGGGGAAGGCCAGTCGCTACGCTTGCGGCGACCATGACCGACTCGGCGCTTCCGGACGGGCTCGTCGAGCAGATGGCGCGGACGCCGCTGTTCGAGGGGGCCTCGGACCAGACGATCTCGAGCCTCGCCCGCCGAGGCAGCGTGCGTCGGTACCGACGGAACACCTACCTGTTCCACCAGGGCGACGACGCGCCGGACGTGTTCTTCCTCCTCGAGGGGCGGGTGGAGATCAGCTCGGACTCGGCGAACGGGCATCGGCAGCTGCATACCACCCTCGACATCCCCCAGTTCTTCGGCGAGCTCGGGGTGCTCGGCGAGATGGCCAGGACCGCTTCGGCGGTCGCGCTCGAGGAGTCGTCGGTCTGGGTCGTGCCCTCGGAGGCGTTCGTCGAGTTCATCGCGGACGAGCCGGTCGCGTCGCGCTCGATCCTGCGGGCGCTCGCGCGCCAGGTGCAGTCGTCTGAAGCCTTCGTGGAGGATCTGCTGTATCTGGACCTGAAGGGTCGCGTCGCGAAGCGCCTCCTGCAGCTCGTCGCCCCGTCCCTCGACGACCTTCCTGAGGACGGCGCCGTCCTACCGTCGATCGTCACCCACGCCGACCTGGCCAGCTTGTGCGGCGGCAGCCGCGAGAACGTGACGCGGATCCTGTCGGACTTCCAGCGGCGTGGCTTCGTCGAACGCGACGGGAAGCGGTTCGTCCTGTGGAAGATCTCGGGTCTCGCCAAGCTCGCGAGGCTCTGAGCGCCGGATGAGCTATCGGACCCTCCGGCGCCGCCTGAGCCAGGCGACGGCGGCGCACGATTGGCTCGAGGGATTCTCGACGGCCCTCGGTCTCCTGTTCCTCGTGGTGGCCGCGCTTTGCGTGTGGGGGGTCGTCGTCGCGATCACGACGCTCGGCGACGACGACGCGGCCTTCAAGACGACGCCGGGGTTCATCCAAGCCACGCGTGGGTTCGGGATCGTCTTCTTCTCCGTCTTCGCGCTCGTGGCGGGGGCGGTGGGCTGGTTCTTCGCCGGCGACGCGATCCGCCGGCTGTGGCGGCGCGTGCGCCGCCGAGCCTGAGGCCCGCCTAGCCGCCGATCGACGACATCGAGCGCTCGGGCTGGACGAAGTCCGGATGGTTGATCCGGTGCCCCGACCATTTGCGCCAGACGTTCGTCCGGATCAGTTCCTCGAGCTCGTCGTCGGACGCCCCCGCGCGCATCGGTCCCCGGAGGTCGGTCTCCTCGAGCGCGAACAGGCACGCTCGGACCTGTCCCTCGGCGGTGGTCCGCAGCCGGTTGCAGTCGTCGCAGAACGGTCGGGTGACGCTGGCGATGATGCCGATGCCGCCGGGCGCGCCGTCGGCGAACCGGTAGCTCGTGGCCGGCTCCGCGTCGGGGCCCTGCGCCGCGAGCGGGAACGCCGCGTCGATCGCTTCCAGGATCCTGGCCGACGGCCACACCTTCGCCCGTTCCCAGTCGTGTTGCGCGTCGAGCGGCATGTACTCGATGAAGCGCACGACGTGACCGTGCTCACGCGACCAGCGAGCGAACTCGACGACCTCGTCCTCGTTGGTGCCCGCGATGACGACGCAGTTGATCTTGACCGGCAGCAGGCCGGCCTCCTCTGCCGCGCGGATCCCGGCGAGGACCTTGTCGAGCCCGTCTCGGCGCGTCATCTCCTCGAACCGGTGGCGCAGCAGCGAGTCCAGCGAGATCGTGACCCGGTCCATGCCGGCGTTCGCGAGCGGGATCGCCGAGTCGGTCGAGCAGGACGCCGTTCGTGGTCATGGACAGATCGATGTCGGGCGCCACCTCGCGGAACATCCGGACGAGTGTCGGGAGGTCGGCTCGAACGGTGGGTTCGCCCCCGGTGACCTTCACGGAACGGACCCCGAGTCGTGGACGAAGACCCCGAGCAGCCGAGTGAGCTCCTCGAAGGTCAGGATCTCGTCCTTCGGCAGCCAGACCAGGCCCTCGGCCGGCATGCAGTACGTGCAACGGAAGTTGCAGCGATCCGTGACCGAGACGCGCAGGTCGTCGGCGACGCGGCCGAAGGTGTCGACCAAGGGTCCCTCCGAGGGCGGAGGTGAGGAAGGCGGTTCCCAGGCGCTCCATCAGGACCTTCAGCCTACGCCTTCGCGTCGGATGCGCCCTCGGGCGACCGGCGGGGGGAGCAGTCGCTCGAGGTCCGCGAGCGCCGTCTCGAAGGCCTCGGCACGGTCGATGCCCCGATCGACGCTCCGACCGACCGCCGAGCCGACGAGGAAGGCCGCGAGCGGCGTCATCTTGCGCTCGACGCGATGGGCGACGTCGCGCGAAGCCGCCAGGAGGCGGGTCGCCTCGGTCCTCGGACGGCGACTCCTCGCCGAGCGTCGCCGCGAGTCGATCGATCCAGGCGTGCATCGTTGATCCTCCTCGTCGTGCGTCGGAGCACACCGTAGTACGACACCGACCCGGGCGGTGCCGAGCCGGTCTGGCAGGATGAGCGCATGAGCCGACCGGGCGTCCGCGCGGCCGTCGTCACGGTCTCCGACGGCGTGACGCAGGGCACGCGCGCCGACGGCTCGGGCGATCGTCGCCGAGACGCTCCTGCGCGAGGCGGGTTTCGAAGTCGGCCGGCGCGAGGTCGTGCCCGACGAGCGTGGCCGCGATCGAGTCGCTGCTGCGCGAGGTCGCGGACGGCGGGGCGTTCGGACTCGTCGTCACCACCGGCGGCACCGGGTTCGGACCGCGCGACGTCACGCCCGAGGCGACGCGCGCGATCCTCGAGCGCGAGGCGCCGGGTCTGGCCGAGCTCATGCGCCGGGTCGGGCTCGACGCGACGCCCATGGCGGCCCTCTCGAGGGCGGTCGCCGGCTCCGCGGGGTACCACCTTGTTCCTGAACCTGCCGGGGAGTCCGAACGGGGTGCGCGAGAGCCTCGAGGCCGTGCTCCCCGTCGTCGGGCACGCGATCGAGCTGCTCGGCGGCGCCACGGGCTCGCACCCGACCGGACACCGGCCGGACCGCCGCCCGTCGAGGGATCGTCGGCTCCCGCGGAGACTGGCTCCGCGCTTCCCACCGAGGCCGGCTGGGTCGAGGCGAAGGCGATGAAGGTGCATGGCCACCCGCCGTGTCGCGTCGGGAACTCGATGCGGATCGTCCCGGGCGGTGAGGTCCACGGCACGCTCGGGTGCGCCGAGTTCGATGAGGCCGCCGTCCGCGACGCCGCCGAGATCCTGGGGTCGGATCGAACCGCAGGTGCGCACGTATCACCACGACGACGGTGACGTCGAGGTCTTCCTCGAACCGCACCGCGCGTCTGCCGGCGCTCGTACTCGTCTCGGCGACGGACGTCGCACGCGCGCTCGTCCGGCATGGGCGGACCCTGGGGTTCGCTCCGGTGCTCGTCGAGTCGCGCGTCGAGCGGGTGAGCGCTCGGGACCGAGGCGACGCGACGGTCGCGCGTTCGATGGACGAGGTGCCGCTGCGCGAGGACACGCGGGTGGTCTTCACCGACCACGACGCGCCCGAGCTCGCCGATGCGCTCGCCCGCGTCCTGCGATCGCCGGCGCGGTTCGTCGGGGTGATGGGGAGCCGCAGGCATGTGGGGCCCTACGTCGATGAGCTGCGGTCGATGGGGTTCGAGGAGAGCGACCTCGCCCGGATCCGCTCGCCGCTCGGCGTCGATCTCGGTGGCCGTCGGCCCGAGGAGATCGCGCTGTCGATCGCCGCCGGCCTGGTCGCCGACACGAACGAGCGAGACGCCGGATGGCTCGACCGATGACCGAACCTCGGACGCCCGCGCCCTTCCGCGGCACATCCGGGTGAACCGCGCGAGTTGGAACCGCACGGCCGACGAGTACCAGCGCGAACACGCCTCGCAGTTGAACCGGTTCGACCGCCCGGCGTGGGGGGTGTGGGAGATCCCCGAGTCCAAGCTCGGCATCCTCGGGGACGTGGCGGGCAAGGACGTGCTCGAGTTCGGCTGCGGCGGCGGACAATGGTCGATCGCGCTCACGCGGCTCGGCGCCCGCCCGATCGGCCTGGACCTGTCGATCAACCAGCTCGGGCACGCGCAGCGCCTCATGGCCGATGCCGGCGCCTCCTTCGCGGTCGTGAACGCGAACGCGGAGCGGACGCCGTTCGCCGATGCGAGCTTCGACATCGTGTTCTGCGATCACGGCGCGATGACCTTCGCCGATCCCCTCCTGGCGGTCCCCGAGGTCGCGAGGGTCCTGCGGCCCGGGGGACTGTTCGCGTTCAACATGGCGAGCCCGTTGATCTGGCTGTGCTGGGGCGACGGCGAGGAGCCGCCGGGGCCGCAGCTCCTGCGCGACTACTTCGGGATGCACCGCGGGTCCTGGGTCGACACGATGGAGTTCCAGCTCCCGTACGGGGAGTGGATCCGCCTCTTCCGCGAGCACGGCTTCGAGGTCGAGGACCTCGTGGAGCTCCGCCCGCCCGGTCGCCCGCGAACCACCTATCCGGACTTCGCGCCGGTCGAGTGGGCGCGTCGCTGGCCCGGCGAGAACGTCTGGAAGGTTCGGAAGTCCGCGTGAACCTCCTCGGCGAACGTCCCGAGGTCCGATGAGCGTCCGCGTCGCCATCTCCTCGGGCCTGGCGGTCGCCGCGATCGCGTCGAGCGTCGCGTTCCTCCCGGAGGTCGGCGCCGGGGCGGTGGAGGATCGCCCGAACGTCATCGTGATCGTGACCGACGATCAGCCGGCGGACACGATCCCGCGCGCTGCCCGCGGTCATGCCGTTCCTCCAGGCCCGCGCGCTCGACCCGCAGGACCACTGGGTGGTGTTCGAGCGAGCGTTCGTGAACACCCCGATCTGTTGCCCGTCGAGGGCCACGATGCTGACCGGCCTCTACGCCCACCACACGGGCGTGCTCGACAACGATGACGGCGACGTCTTCGACGAGACCTCGACGCTCGCGACCTGGATGCGGGACGCGGGCTACCACACCGGGCCTCGTGGGCAAGTACCTGAATCTGTACCCGTTCGGTCGCGATCCCTTCGTGCCGCAGGGGTGGGATCGATGGTGGGGGAAGATCCACGGCCCGCCGACGACGCTCTACCACGGCTACACGCTGTTCGAGCAGGACCACACCGTCGACTACGGGAGCGCACCGGCCGACTACTCGACCGACGTGCTGGCGTCCAAGGCCGTCGAGTTCATCCGGGAGACGCCGCTCGACCGTCCGTTCTTCCTGTGGTTCGCGCCGACCGCACCGCACCCGCCGGCGATCCCCGCCGAGCGCCACGCCGGGAGCGTTCGACGACCTCGTCGTCCCGACGGCGCCGTCGGTCGGCGAGCCCGACGTCTCGGACAAGCCCGCCTGGGTGCGCGCGCTTCCGCGCCTGGACGCGCAGGACATCGAGGCCCTCCGCCGCGCCCGCCGACGGGCCTCCGAGACCCTGCGGGCGGTGGACGACGCGGTGCGGCTGATCGTCGCCGAGCTCCGGTCCCGGGGCGAGCTCGACGAGACCGTGATCGCGATCACCTCGGACAACGGGCTCGCGTTCGGCGAGCACCGATGGACTCGGAAGAGCTGTCCGTACGAGGCGTGCCTGCGCGTGCCGTTCCTCGTCCGTGCCCCGGGGGTCGAACACCGGGTCGAGCGGACGGTCGTCTCGGCCGCCGACATCGCGCCCACGATCGCCGACCTGGCCGGCGTCTCGCCGCCGCTCACCCTCGACGGCGTGAGCCTCGTGACCCTGCTGGAGACCGGGTCTCGCGCCGGCCTCCCCGGGGCGGTGTTCGCCGAGCTCGAGGGGGACCGCCGGATCCCGGCGTGGTGGGAGCTCCGAGGCAGTCGGTTCGCGTACGTCGAGCTCGTCACCGGCGAACGGGAGCTGTACGACCTGCGGGCCGACCCCTTCGAGCTCGTGAACGTCGTCGACGACACGCGCTACGCCGACGACGTCGAGCGGTTGGCCGCGGCGCTCGACGCCATCCGGAGCGCGTGAGGCGCCGGTCGAGCATCGCGCTGTGCGCGTTGCTCGCGATCACCTCGGTGCTCGCGGTCACCCCGGCGACCGCGAGCGCGCAGGAGGCCACGCCCGAACCACCGGACGTCGTGCTGATCGTCACCGACGACCAGCGGTTGGACACGTTGTGGGCGATGCCCGTCGTCTCCGAACGCCTCGCGGCCGCCGGCGTCTCGTTCCCCGACGCGTTCGTCGTGAACCCGCTCTGCTGCCCGAGCCGCGCGAGCATCCTGACCGGGAACCACTCGCACACCCACCTCGTGTACCGGCAGGCGCCGCCGTTCGGCCGATTCGAATGGTTCGACGACGACTCGACGCTCGCGACGTGGCTCGATGCGGCCGGGTACCGGACGGGTCTGTTCGGCAAGTACGTCGACGGCTACCAGCACGCGGCGCTCACGGGGTACGTGCCGCCCGGGTGGGACCGGTGGGTCGCGTTCGTTCGCGCCGCAGCGTTCGACTACGCGCTCACGATCGACGGCGAGGTCCGGCGGTTCGGGAGCGCGCCGGAGGAGCATTCGTCGGTGGTCCTCGCCGACCAGGCCGTCTCCTTCGTCGAGGATGCCGCCGGGCCGCTCTTCCTGGTGTTCGCGCCGGCGTCCCCGCACGCGCCGGCGATACCGGTGGCCAGGGACGCGAGCGCGTTCGCCGATCTGCCGGACGCGCGACCGGTCTCGTTCGACGAGCCCGACGTCTCGGACAAGCCGCGGTGGGTCCGTAACCTGCCGCCGCTCTCGCTCGAGCGGAAGGAGGCGATCGACGAGCTCCGGCGACAGGAGTTCCGGTCACTGCTCGGCGTCGACCGGGCGGTCGGGCGGATCCTCGACGCGCTCGAGGCGACCGGCCGGCTCGAGAACACGCTGGTGATCCTCACGTCCGACAACGGCCTCCTGCACGGCGAACACCGGTGGACGAAGAAGGAGGCCCCCTACGAAGAGGCGATCCGCGTGCCGCTCGTGCTTCGATGGGACGCCGCGGGTTGGGAGGCGGGCGCCGAGCTCCCGGGCGTGTTCGCGCTGAACATCGACCTCGCACCCACGATCGCCGACGCGGCCGGCGCGCCGCATCCCCGTACGGAGGGTACGAGCCTCCTCGCCCCGCTCCAGGGAGATCTCGCCGGATGGCGGGGGGACTTCCTGATCGAGCACATGGAGGGGACGAACCCGGTCCCGACGTACTGCGGTGTGCGCTCGGCGCGTTGGAAGTACGTGCGCTACGCCACCGGTGAGGAGGAGCTCTACGACCTCGCTGCCGATCCGTACGAGCTGGACAACCTCGCGTCAACGGCTCCGGTCGCCGGCGTGCTCGATGAGCGGCGGGCCCGCCTCCGCGAGCTCTGCTCGCCGCCGCCGCCCGGCTTCGACGACGAAGGGACATCGGGCGTGCTCGTGGCGGTCGGCGCGCTCGCGGTGTTGGTGCTGCTCGAGATCGTGTCCGAGCGCCGGATGCCCGGTCGACGCCGGAGCGACCGGTAGGCTAGCCGCCCATGAGCGGAAGACCCGGACCGGGCTCGCGTCCACCGATCCCTCGCGGTGGCGCCCGGTTCGCGAGGCGCCGCGCGGCCAGGCGACGCGGGTTCGTCGTGTTCATCGCGATCGTGGCGATCGTGACGGGGGCGCTCGCGTGGGCGTCGGGCAACGGCGGCGACGACGAGCGTGCCGAGACCGGTCCGACCGGCACGCAGCCGGGTCCCGGCGGCGAGACCGGCCCGACCGGTGGGACCGGCGCGTCGCCGAGTCCCGATCCCGGTTCGACGATCGTGCCCGGCGAGACCCCGATCGAGCACGTCGTGTTCATCGTCAAGGAGAACCGGTCGTTCAACAACTACTTCGCGACGTACCCGGGCGCCGAGACCGCGACCGAGGGCGGCACGATCCGGTGCAACGAGAACGGCTGCCGGGACGGCCCGGTCGTCCCCCTCACGATCGGCCCGGACATCTACGAGCACGACCTCACGCACTGCTTCCGGTGCGGTTTGGTCGCGATCAACGACGGGAGGATGAACGGGTTCAACCGGATGAACGGCGTGATCCCGCAGTCGGAGAACGCGGACCTGTACGGCGCCGACCTGTCCGGCTACTCGTACCTCGGCCGCGAAGGCGTCCCGAGTTATTGGGCCTACGCGGATCGCTTCGTGCTCGCCGACCACTTCTTCACGTCGATGTACGGCCCGACGCTCCCCGAGCATCTGTTCACGGTCGCCGCACAGGCGAACTGGATCGTGGACAACAAGTCCACCGCGGACACCCCGGGCAGCTACTGCGGCGACTCCACCGAGTTCGCGACACGGTTCATGCCGCGAGAGGTACGCCGGAACGAACAACGGATCCTCCAACTCGAACGCGAGATCACCGCGAATGGCACGAACACGTACGACCTTGCGGATTATTGGGGGAGCATCCGACTGTGCTTCGACATCGAGGTGCTGCCCGACCAGCTCGAGGATGCCGGGATCTCGTGGAAGTACTACGCGAACGAGAACGCGTGGATGAACGCACTCCAGATGATCCGCCACATCCGGTACGGCCCGATGTGGGAGAAGGTCGTGGAACCCTCCGACTTCGTGCAGGACGTGCGGCGCGGGGAGATGCCCGCGGTCTCGTGGGTGATCCCCGACGAGTCGTACAACGAGCACCCCGGCGCCGGCAAGAGCACGTGCGCTGGCGAGAACTGGACCGTGCATCAGGTGAACACGATCATGCAGAGCGAATATTGGCGCTCGACGCTGATCGTGATCGTCTGGGACGACTTCGGCGGGTTCTACGATCCGGTCGCGCCGCCGATGACCGACGTGATGGGTCTCGGCCCGAGGACACCCGCGCATGATCATCTCCCCATACACGGTCCGCGGCGCGAACGCGGACGGAGGGTACGTCGACGACACGGAGTACGAGTTCTCCTCGGTGCTCGCGTTCATCGAGCGGCTCTTCGGCCTCGACCCGATGACCGAGCGCGACGCGAACGCCGACCCGCTTTCGGGGGCGCTCGACTTCGAGAACCCGAGGTTCAAGAAGCTCGTCCTGCCGCTGCGCGAGGACTGTCCCTACGGCACGAGCTTCGCGCACTTCCGCGCGTCGTGGCCGTTCCTTCGGTCGATGGGCACCCGCCGAGGGTGACGCGCCGGATCGTCAGACGGGCTGGAGCGACCGGCCTTGCTCCATCGCGAGGAACTCGCGCCAGTAGCGTTTCCCCTCCTCGGGGAGCGTCGAGATCGGGTCGTAGTACGGGTACTCGCGTGTGAGCGCGTCGGGATCCTCGTCCTCGATGCCGGTCCGGTAGTTCTTCCTCCAGGAGGAGATGCCCGTCGTCCGGTCGTAGCCGGAGATCATGTGCACCCAGCGCTTCCCGACGAACGGGACGTCGCAGACGAACCTCGGCGTGGCGAACCCGGGCAGGTATCCCATCACCGCGAACTGCAGCTCCTGCGCCTCCCAGACCGCGAGGCGCCAGTGTTCGGCGTTCGGGATCATGTCGCACATGTAGAAGTAGTAGGGCATGACCTTCGCGTGATCCAGGAGCATGAAGCACAGCTCGAGGATCTGGTTCGGCGTCGTGTTCACGCCGCGCAACAGGACCCCCTGGTTCCGGACGTCGCGGTAGCCCATGTCGAGGAGCTTGCCGACCGCCGCGCCGACGAGGGGGGTCACCTGCTGGGCCGCGTTCACGTGCGTGTGGATCGCGACGTCGACACCCCGCTCGTGCGCGCGCTTCGCGATCGCGTCGTAGCCGGCGAGCACCTCGTCCTGCAGGAAGTGCTGGGGGATCCCCATCAGGCCCTTCGTCGCGATCCGCACGTCGCGGACGTTCTCGATGTCGAAGAGCTGGAACAGCCACTCCTGCAGCCGCTTGATCGGAACGTTCGCCATGTCGCCGCCCGAGACGACGACGTCGCGGACGCTCGGGGTCGCGCGCAGGTAGGCCAGCATCGCCTCCCATCGCTCGTTCTGCTTCATCTCGAACTTGTACTTCAGGATCTGCGTCGTGTCGTTGCCGACGAGGTCCATCCGCGTGCAGTGTCCGCAGTACTGCGGGCAGGTCGGGATCAGCTCGGCGAGGACCTTCGTCGGGTACCGGTGCGTGAGTCCCTCGACCGCCCACATGTCCGCCTCGTGCAGCGAGTCCCGCGACGCCATCGGATGCGATGGGAACTCGTCCGCGCGGTCCGGCAGCGCCGGCGCCATGTAGCGACGCACGGGATCGGCGCGCAGGTCGGCGACGTCCATCGTGTTCACCATCTGCGGCGGGAGGAGCATCGACATCGTCGCGCGCTCCTGCTGGTCGCGCTCGATGTCCGCGTACAGCTCATCGTCGAGCAGGTCGCCGAGCGCCCGCTTCAACTCGACGAGGTTCTTGATCGTGTGGGCGCGCTGCCACTGCGCGGACTCCCATTGGTCCTTCGTCACGTCCCGGTAGCCGGGGAGGCGGGTCCAGTCCGGCTCGACGTACTCGCGCCGAGGGGGTACTCGAACGGCTGATGCGCGGCGTGCGCGCGACCCGCCTCGTGGATCGGGCGACGCTCGCGTGCCCTTCTGCTCGGTCATCCTCCACCATCCCCAGGTTCACGCGAGGTCGATGGACGGATCGACCTTCGCGACATGATACCTGCGGTTCATCCGGTGAGAACAGGAGCATACCGAAGGATCTTCGGACGGTTTCGGGGTGTTAGCGGCGCCCGCGCGGGCCGCCGCGGAACCCGCCGTCGCGGCGCGGGCGTCGTTCGAACCGCCCCTGGTCCTTGTCCGGCCGTGGCAGCCGCAGCCTGAGGGGGGTCGGTCCCGTCCGCTCGTAGCGGACCCAGAGGTGGTCGACCTCCGGCCGGCGCTCCATCTCGCGCCAACCCGCCGCGAGGAGGTGCTTGTGCCGTCCGGCCGCGTTCTTCCGCAGTTTGTCGGTGTTCGGCACCTTCAGGTACAGGCGCTCCACCCGGGTCTCTTTGTAGTCCGCCACGCGGGAGAGGGTAGCAGGGCGGAAGCGAGCGGCCCGCGCGCCCAAGAGCGTGCAGTTCGAGGGAACCGTAGACTCGGGTAGAGCGAAGGAGGGGACCGGATGCCCTCGATACACGACTGGAACGAGCTGGCGGCGCAGCTCGGCGTCGACTCGATCAGGTGTTCCACGGCCGCCGGGTCCGGTCACCCGACGTCCTCCCTGTCCGCCGCGCACCTCCTCTCCGTCCTCTGGTCCGACCACCTGCGCTACGACGTCGCGGACCCCGAAGAACCTCGCGAACGACCGGTTCGTGCTCTCGAAGGGCCACGCCTCGCCGCTCATGTTCTCGGTGCTGAAGGCCGTCGGCGCCATCACCGACGAACAGCTCCTCACCTATCGCCGGTTCGGCTCGCCGGTGCAGGGGCATCCGGTGCCGCTGCCGGAGATGCCGTGGATCGACGTCGCGACCGGTTCCCTCGGCCAGGGCCTGCCGATCGCGCTCGGGATGGCCCTGGCGATGCGGATCGACGGTATCGACGCTCGCGTCTGGTGTCTCCTCGGCGACTCCGAGGCGGCCGAGGGTTCGGTCTGGGAGGCGATGGCGAACGCCTCGTACCACGGCGTGGACAACCTGATCGCGATCCTCGACGTCAATCGGCTCGGTCAGCGAGGCCCGACGATGCTCGAGTGGGACGTCGAGGCGTACGCGGCGCGCGCGGGCGCCTTCGGATGGCACACCGTGATCGTGGATGGGCACGACGTAGAGGCGATCGACGGCGCCTACCGAGAGGCCGGGGGCGCGGATCGTCCCGCGATCGTGATCGCGAAGACGGAGAAGGGCCACGGCGTCTCGTTCCTCGAGAACGCCGAGGGCTGGCACGGCAAGGCGCTCTCGCCCGAGGACGCCGAACGCGCCATCGCCGAGCTCGGCGGTCCGCGTGACGCCGTGATCTCGGTCCGCAAGCCGGAGGCCGGGATGGCGCCCTCTGTGAACGGCGGCGCCGTCCGGCTCCCCGAGTACGCCGAGGCGATCCCCACCCGCAAGGCGTTCGGTGAGACGCTCGCCGCGCTCGCCGTCCGCCCGGACGTCGTCGTGATCGACGCCGAGGTCGCGAACTCCACCCACACCGAGGACTTCCAGGCGCAGGCTCCCGAACGGTTCATCGAGGGCTACATCGCCGAACAGAACATGATCGGCATGGCCGTCGGCATGCAGGTGCTCGGCAAGGTCGCGTTCGCTGCGACGTTCGCCGCCTTCTTCACGCGAGCGTACGACTTCGTCCGGATGGCGGCGATCAGCCGCGCGAACCTCCGGCTCTCGGGCTCGCACGCCGGCGTCTCGATCGGCGAGGACGGGCCGTCGCAGATGGGCCTCGAGGACCTCGCGATGATGCGGGGGTTCACGGCGCGACGGTCCTGTACCCGTGCGACGGGAACGCGACGGCTCGCCTGGTGGCGGCCATGGCGGACCTGCCCGGGATCTCGTACATCCGGACGACGAGGGAGAAGACCCCGATCCTGTACGGGCCGGACGAGGACTTCCCGATCGGAGGGTCGAAGGTCCTGCGCGCGGGCCCGAACGACCGCGTCACCCTCGTGGGGGCCGGGATCACGCTGCACGAGTCGCTCAAGGCCGCCGACACGCTCGCCTCGGAGGGCATCGATGCGCGCGTCATCGACTGCTACTCGATCCAGCCGATCGACGGGCAGACGCTCCGAGCGGCGCTCGCTGAGACCGGCTCGATCGTCACGGTCGAGGATCACTGGCCGGCCGGAGGGCTCGGCGACGCGGTGCTGTCGGCGCTCGCCGGCGAGGGCGAGCTCTCGGGCCGGGTCGTGAAGATCGCGGTGACCGAGATGGCGGGCTCGGGTTCGCCGGAGGAGCTTCGGGACTGGGCCGGGATCTCGGCCGCTCGGATCGCCGAGCGTGTCCGCGTGCTGCTCGCGTAGCGAGCGTTGGGCGCCGGACGATAGCATCCACGTCCATGGCGGACGTCTTCGACGAGATCCCGAAGGTCGAGCTCCACTGCCACATCGAGGGGACGATCCGAACCGCGACGGTTGCGGAGCTCGCGCGGAAGAACGGACGCGCCCTCCCCGTCGAGGACGTCGAGGATCTCTACGTCTACGACTCGCTCGACGGGTTCCTGAAGATCTTCTGGTTCGTCCAGGAGATGCTCGCGGACCGCGACGACTGGCGACGGATCGCGTACGAGTCGGTCGTCGACGCCGCACCACACGGCCTGCGGTACCGGGAAACGTTCTTCACGCCGGCCCGACATCTCCGAGCGGGCCAAGATCTCGCCGAGATCGTGGCCGGACTCACCGAGGGGCTCGAGGACGCGGAAGCCGAGACCGGCGTACGCGCGATGCTGATCTGCGACATGGATCGCGCGTTCGGAGCGCAGGCCGGCTTCGAGTTGATCGAGCGACTCGTGGAGCTGAGACGAGCGGGCGCGGCCGATCGCGTGATCGGCGTGGGCATGGACTCCACCGAGCTCGGCGTCGACCCGCGCGCGTTCGCACCGGCGTTCGAGCTCGCGGAGCGGGCCGGCCTTCGGCGCACGGCGCACGCGGGAGAGGACACCGGGCCCGACAACATCACGGCCGCCCTCGACGCGCTCGGCATCGAGCGCGTCGACCACGGGCTGTCCGCGCTCCAGGGCTCCGAGCTCACGAAACGGCTCGTGGGGAGCGGATCCCGCTGACCGTGTGCCCCAACAGCAACGTGGTCATCGCGAACAAGGTACGGACCCTCTCCGAGCATCCGTTCCGCCGGATGCGCGAAGCGGGCCTCCTCGCGACCCTGAACACCGATGATCCGGCGATGACGGACCTCGATCTCGGCAAGGAGTACCGCTCGGTCGCGGATGCGCTCACCATGTCGTTCGACAACATGACGCAGGTGGCGCTCGACGGGATCGAGGCGGCGTGGTTGGACATCTCCGACGAGCGGGCGCTCCGCGCCGACTTCGAGGAGGCGTTCGCGTCGCTCCGTCCCGCCTGATACGCGAGCAGGTCCAGGCGCCGCTCGGAGCGAAGGGCAGCCGGTACGATGGGTCACTTGGCCACAGCCCTCTCCCTTCCCAAGCCCCGTCTCCGCGGCCGGATCCACCAGGTCGCGTTCTGGGTCTCGATCCCGGCCGGGGTCGTGCTCGTGCTCGTCGCGAACGGGCCGGCGCAAACGATCGTGGCAGCAACGTACGCGGCGAGCCTCGCCGCGGTCTTCGGAACGAGCGCCGCATACCACCTCGGCTCCTGGTCCGACGGGGCGCGCCGATGGATGCGCCGTCTAGACCACTCGTTGATCTTCGTGCTGATCGCCGCCAGCTACACACCGGTGAGCGTCCTGGTCCTCGACGGCCCGTGGAGGGCGGTGCTGCTCTCGCTGGTGTGGGCGGGCGCTGCGGTGGGCGTGACGATCAAGATGCTGCGGCCCGATGGGCTCTCGGTCACGAGCGCGTTCCTCTACATGGGGCTCGGGTGGCTGGCGTTGATCGCGCTTCCACGGCTGGTCGAGGAGATGACCACCGCGGAGGCGGTGCTGATGACCCTCGGAGGCCTGCTGTACACGGCCGGTGCCTTCGTGTTCGCGATCCGCCGCCCGGATCCGCGGCCGGAGACGTTCGGGTACCACGAGATCTGGCACGCGTTGATGGTGTCGGCCGCCGTCTGCCACTACGCGATGATCATGCTGGTGGTGCGCTCCGCCTGATGAGGGCGTGGTATGGTGATCGGCAAGGACGGCGACGCCGTCCCGTGAGGTTCTGATCCCTCGTTCCTCCTTGTGACGTTGTGGCGGTCCCGGGGCCCGAGAACCTCCCCAGGCAGTCGCGACCATGTGGTCCCGGCCCACAACCCCATAAGGAGTCCCTGTGACCCGCAGCTTCGCCGAACTCGGCGTATCGCGCCCCGTGACCGAGGCGCTCCGATCCCGAGGCATCGACGCTCCCTTCCCCGTTCAGTCGCTCGTCCTCGACGACGCGATGGCAGGGCGCGACGTCCTCGCACGCTCGAACACCGGCTCGGGCAAGACGCTCGCGTTCGCGCTCCCCATCGTCGAGCGCCTTCGCTCCGACGGCGCCACACCGGCGGCGCTCGTGCTGGTCCCGACCCGCGAGCTCGCGCAGCAGGTGTCAGACGAGTTCGTCGACGTCGCGAAGGCCAAGGGTCTGCGCGTCAGCGTCGCGTACGGAGGCACCAACGTTCGGGAGCAGTCGCGCGGCGTCGGGCGCGCGCACATCCTCATCGCCACGCCGGGCCGCCTGCAGGACATCGCCGAGCGCGGGCTCGTGAAGCTCGGGCAGGTGCGGATCCTCATCCTGGACGAGGCCGACCGGATGCTCGACATGGGGTTCCAGCCGCAGGTCGACCGCGATCGTGCGACCGGATCCCGAAGGACCGCCAGACGATGTTCTTCTCGGCGACGCTCGACGGCGCGCGTCGGCAACCTGGCGCGTGCCTACACGCGCGATCCGGTCCGACACGAGGTCGAGTCGGAGACCGAGACGGTCGAGGGGGTGGACCACCGGTTCCTCTCCGTGTCGGCGCACTCCAAGGTGGAGGCGCTCGTCGAGCTCCTCGAGCACGACGACGGGCTCACCCTCGTGTTCGTCCGTACGAAGCGCGGTGCCGACCGGCTCGTCCACAAGCTCCGCGCGAAGGGGGTGCGCGCCGAAGGCCCTACACGGCGACATGCAGCAGCGCGCGCGGCAGCGAGCGCTCGAGCGATTCGAGGCGGCCAAGGCCGACGTCCTCGTGGCGACCGACGTCGCCGCTCGTGGGCTGGACCTGGAGGGCATCAGCCACGTCGTGAACTACGACCCGCCGCAGGACGACAAGGGCTACGTGCACCGCATCGGCCGGACGGCCCGGGCGGGCAACACCGGGACCGGGATCACGCTCGTCACGGCGGATCAGCAGGGCGACGTGGGCCGGATGGCCGCTCGCCTCGAGCTGCACAAGGCCTTCGAGGAGGAGGGCATGAAGGTCGTTCCTCCTCGCGTGGTGTTCTCGGCCTCGGCCTCCGGCCGGCGTTCGGGGCTCCGCAAGCCCCGCCGCAGAACGATCTGAGCGCTAGTCGGCCGTGAAGCCGACGCGCATCCCCTGCTGGTAGTGGGAGATGCTCTCTTCACCCTCGCCCTGGACGATGTTGCAGACGAGCACGTAGCCGCTGGCCTCGAGCGCCACCGTCGTCGACATGGTCTGGCCGACCGGGATGTCCTCGATCTCACCGATCAGCTCGATGCCGGCGCCCGTCTCATCGACGGAGCCGTCCGGGTTCGTCGGCAGCGCGTCGGGCGCCAGGTCGGTCGCGAACACCACGAATTCGTGGATCTCCTCCGGTCCGGAGTTGGTGACGTCGAACGTCACCTCGCCCAGAGGTGCCGAGGTTGCCGAGGGGACGACCGAGAACTCCTGCAACGTCACCTCGATGTCGGCGGCTCCCTGATCCTCGGGCTCCTCCTCGGGTCCGCACCGGCTGCGACGAGCGCGATGACCGCGATCACGACGACGCTCGTCGGAGCGAACCGACGCCCCGCCATCCCGCTCTCCCTTCGAGCCGCCCCGTCAACGAGACCCGCGAGCCATCGTCCTGACGGAGCCCTGAGCCTATCTGGTTCTCGACAGGCGGGCCGCGATCAGCAGGTGTGCTCGTCGGGCAGGAGTGGGCGGAAGACCAGGCGGTACTGCTCGCCTCCGCTCGTCCAGGGCGTGAGCTCGTTCGCCTGCTGCGCGAGGGGGAGCAGCTCGGCGAGGTCGTCGCCGCTCACCACCCCGCACCGCGCGTCGTTGCCGTCAGCGACCGGCTCGCCGAACGCGACGAGCGGTTCCGATAGCGGCCATTCGGTCTCGGCCTGCGGGAGTTCGGGCTCACCCTGGTACGGAAGGACGAACACGCGCATCTCGGTGGGCTCGTAGGACTCCTCCGGCCCGATCGAACCCTCCGGCAGCCAGCTCTGCAGGTCGCCGAGCATCCGGTTGAACTCGGCGAGCTTCTCGCGCGCGGCGGTGTCCACATCCCCGCAGTCGCCCGGCTCCATGCCGAGGTCCGAGAGCTCGAGCGCGTACGCGGACACGACCGAGGTGGTCCCGCCTGCGTTCACGGTGAAAACCGTGTCGGCGGCGTCCGCGATGCATGGGTAGCCGTACGAGGCGTCGCCGTCCATCAGCCCGGCGTCCTGCGCGGCCTCCAGGATCGTCTGCACCGCCTCCTCGGTCAGGGTGAACGCGAGCAGGTTCGGAAGCGCGGGACCGGGGTAGATCTCGATGACGGGTCCCTCGACGATGACGGTGCCATCCCCGTACAGGGACCAGGAGGGAACCCGCTTCAGGTTGTACTCGTAAGGGACGAACCCACCCTGATACTCGACGCGCAGCACGAGCTGGTCGGCGCCGGTCGGGTGTTCGATGCCGCCGTCGCTGCCGCTCGAGCCGGTTGTGCCTCCGTCGTCGCCGAGGCGGCCACAGGCGCCGACGAGCAGGGCGGTTGCGAGCAGAGCCAGGCCGATCCGCTTCCCGTGCATCTCGAGCCTCCGTTGATCGACGTTCGGGCTTCGACGGATGGAACGCGCCGCCAGGTTCCCGAGGGGAGCATCCCCGCCAGGTGGAACGCTAGGCTGGCGCGGATGCGAGCCCTGCGCAAGACCGCCGGCCGGCCCGGCGCCGAGCTCCAGGACGTTCCGGTACCGGAGCCCGGTGAGGGCGACGTCCTCGTCCGGGTCCACGGCGCTTCGATCTGCGGCACCGACCTCCACATCAACGACTGGAACGAATGGGCGCAGGGCAGGGTCACGCGCCTTCCGATGACGTTCGGTCACGAGGTGGCGGGGACGGTCGAGGCCGTGGGCTCCGAGGTCCACCACGTCCAACCCGGAACGTTCGTCGCCGCCGAGACCCACATCGCCTGCGGCGTCTGCTCGACCTGCCGGAGCGGGCGCGCACACATCTGCCGCAACCTGAAGATCCTCGGGGTCGACACCGACGGCGCGTTCGCGGAGTACGTCGTCGTGCCGGCCGAGAACGCGTGGATCGTCGGCGATGGGATCCACCCGGACCACGCGTCGGTGATGGAACCGTTCGGCAACGCCGTCCACGCCACGTTCGGCACCGAAGGGGGCGAGGACCTGTTGACGAACCCGGTCGCCGTGATCGGATGCGGGCCGATCGGCCTGTTCTCGGTCGGGATCGCGCGCGCCCTCGGCGCGTGGAAGGTGATCGCGATCGAACCGAACGACGAACGGCGCGCGCTCGCCGCGAAGATGGGCGCGGACCTGCTGGTCGATCCGAAGGCCGAGGATCCGGTCGAGGTCGTGCTCGGCGCGACCGACGGAGCGGGAGCCGAGGTGGTGCTCGAGATGTCGGGCAATGCCCGCGCGATCGACCAGGGAACCCGCATGCTCGCTCGTGGCGGCCGGATGTCGTTGCTCGGACTGCCGGACGGACCGGTGACGCTCGATCTGAACGATCAGGTCATCTTCAAGGAGGCTCGGATCCTCGGCATCACCGGGCGCGAGATGTTCCGCACGTGGCAACAGACGACCACGCTGTTGTCGACGGGCCGCGTCGACATCTCGCCGGTCATCACGCACCGGTTCCCGCTCGAGCGCTTCGAGGAGGCGTTCGAGACCGCGGCGACGGGTCACGCCGCGAAGGTCTTGGTCTTCCCGAACGACCGCGATCGCGTTCCGCAGGCACCGCCCGGCTAGAGGTATCCGGCCGTCCCGGTCTCCGGCGACGTCGATCGTGTTCCGTGCCTGGCCGCCTGCACACGGAAGGGAAGGATCTTCACGTCCTCGCCGTCGACCGAGACCACCACCTGATAGCCGCCGGGTCGCGGCAAGGGGAGGCCGTTCAGGTTCACGGCGATGGGCACGAGTTGCTCGTCCTCACCCCCGGCGGTGAATCCGCCACCGATCCGTTCGATCGGACCCTGCGCCCCGGAGCCCAGGACCAGCTCCTCTCCGGAGGTTCCCAGGACCCGGATCTCGAACCGCCTCGCCCGGGGGGTCGCGGTCGCGGGGATCCGGAAGAGCAGTCCGATCGCGATGCGATCGTGCCGGGCGGGGAACATCGCGACGGTGATCCGGTTCCATCCGGCCCCGAGCGCGTAGAGCTTGCCCTGGACCGCCGACACCGAGTCCGCCAGGAACCCGTCGAGACCGATCTCCTCCACGCCGCCCTCCGCGTCGACACCCTACTGTCATGCGCTAGCGTGACGCTTCGATGGATGGGGCACTCGACTTCCTGAAGGAGCGGCTGGCGGAGCTCCACGAGCAGGGGCTCCTCCAACGCGAGCGGACCCTCGAAGGACCGACGGGCGCGAGGGCGAGGTTCGACGGCCGCGAGATCATCAACCTGGCGTCGAACAACTACCTCGGTCTCGCGAACCATCCGAGGATGAACGCGGCCGCCTCTCGCGCGGCCGCCGAGCTCGGCGCCGGGTCGGGCGCGGTCCGCACGATCGCGGGCACGATGACGATGCACCGGGAGCTCGAACGGCGGTTCGCCGGGTTCAAGCACGCGCAGGACGCGCTCATGTTCCAGTCCGGCTTCACGGCCAATGCCGGGACCGTCGCCGCGATCTTGGAGAAGGAAGACGTGATCGTGAGCGACCGGCTGAACCACGCATCGATCATCGACGGCGCCCGACTGTCTCGGGCCCAGATCAAGGTGTTCGAGCACCGCGACGCCGATCATGCGGACCGGCTGCTCCAGGAGACGAAGGCGCCTGGACGCCGGCAGCTCCTGATCACCGACGGCGTGTTCTCGATGGACGGGGACATCGCGCCGTTGCCCGACCTCGTCAAGGTCGCGGAACGGCACGGCGCGATCATGATGATCGACGATGCCCACGCCACGGGCGTGCTCGGCGCCGGCGGTGCGGGGACCGTCGACCACTTCGGGCTCCGGGGGCATGTGGACATCCAGGTCGGCACGCTGTCCAAGGCGATCGGCGTCCTCGGCGGGTTCATCGCGGGGCCGACCCATCTCATCGAGTGGCTGCAGAACCGGGGGCGTCCCTATCTGTTCTCGACGAGCACGCCGCCGGCGGTGACCGCCGCCTGTCTCGAGGCGCTCGCGATCATCGGCGACGAGCCCGAGCGCCTCGAACGCTTGTGGGACAACACCCGAACGTTCAAGGCGGGGCTCCGGGAGCTCGGGTTCGACACTGGGGCGAGCGAGACCCCCATCACCCCGGTGATCACCGGGGACGAGGAGGCGACGCAGGCATTCGCGCGTGGGTTGTTCGATGCCGGCGTGTTCACGCCCGCGATCGTGTTCCCGACGGTGGCGAAGGGGTCGGCGCGGGTGCGAACGATCGTAACGGCCGATCACACGGCGGACGACCTCGGTGAGGCGCTCGGCGTGTTCGGGCGGGTCGGCTCGGAGCTCGGGCTGCGTTAGGGGTCGGTGGCGTCCACGGCCTGGCCGCGAACCCGCTCGAGGACGCCGCGGATCAGGAGGTCGAGCCCGAACTCGAACTGTTCGTCCGGGGAGCACTCAGCGAAGTAGCGGTCCACCGCACGCAGGGCCTCGAACTCCTCCGGCAGGTCCGTGGTGAACGCCTTGTGCCCCTCGAGGTGGCTCTGCGTCGTGCCACCGGCGATCGACCCCTGCTCCATGATGACGAACCCCTGGATGTACCCGCCGAACGCGTGGAATGCTTGAGCCGTGTCGCGGTCGGAGAGGCCGGCCTCTCGGAACAACCGCAGCGCGTACTCCATCGGTCGCATCGAATCGATCGACGTCACGGGCCCTCGCTCCTCGGCGAAGAGGCGCATCACGTCGGGATGGGCCCGGAGGAGCTGCCGCCACGCGCGTGCACCCCGCCGAGCGTTCTCGGCCCAGTCGGGCCCGGACTCCGGGAACTCGAACTCGGACATGACCCGTTCGCAGATCCCGTCGAGGATGTCCTCCTTGTCCTCGACGTGGTTGTACAGGGACATCGCCTCCACGCCGAGCTCCCGGCCGATCCGGCGCATCGTCACGGCCTCGAGTCCCTCCGCGTCCATCACGCGCAACGCCGCCTCGATGATCCGCGCCCGCGTCAGGGGGAGACGTTGGGGCGGGGCTTCGTTCCGTGTTCCTGGCTCCTTCACGTTCATCTCGTGTCCATCTCCGTTCGAGAGTCTTCCTGGCTGCGGGAAGGAGTTCCTCTCCGCCGGGGTTGACACCTTACATCGTACGCTTATACTCCGTACGTTGTAAGCATATGGTGTAAGTTCGCTCGGGGCAAGCCTCGGGCACGATGCAAGGGGGATGGGATGAGGCTGAACCCCGAGTCGATCGCGAGGGCGAGCAGCAGGCACCCCTGGCGAACGGTCGTCGTCTGGCTCGTGATCTTCGTGCTGGCTGGGGCCTCGAGTTCGGCCCTGCTGGGGTCGGCGCTCACGACCGACATCGACTTCACGAACACGCCCGAGGCGAAAGAGGCCCAACAGATCCTCGAGCAACGTCAGCTCGAGCAGGACCTCGTGACCGAGAACTGGGTGATCGCCGGCCCCGGTGAGGGTGCGGTGGACGATCCCGAGTTCGTCGAGACCGTGAACGCGGTCCTCGAAGACCTGAACGCGTTGGGCCCGGACATCGTGACCTACGCCCCGCCCGCCTTCCCGCTTCCCGCCGAGGTTGCCGAGAACCCGGAGACGGCGCCGCTCGGGCCGATCCCATCCGAAGACGGACGAGCGGTCCTGTTCACGGTCGTGATGGCCGGGGACATCGACGACGCCGCGGAGCACGTCGACGAGCTCGAGACGATCCGCCAGGAGGCGAGCGCCGGCGAACAGCAGGCCTACATCCTGGGCAACGCCACATCCACCGAGGACTTCCGGAAGGTCTCCGAGGAGGACCTGCGCTTCGGGGAGTCGATCGGGGTCGTCGCCGCGATGATCGTGTTGATCGCGGTGTTCGGGGCGCTCATCGCGGGCGTCACGCCGATCATCATGGCCATCTTCGCGATCTCCGTGACCCTCGGGATCGTCGCCGTGATCGGTCAGCTCTGGAAGTTCACGTTCTTCGCCCCGAACCTCATCTCGATGATGGGTCTCGCGGTGGGGATCGACTACTCGTTGTTCATCGTGTCCCGGTACCGCGAGGAGCGGCGCAAGGGCGGGGACAAGCTGCGTGCGATCGGCCGCTCCGGCGCGACGGCGAATCGCGCGGTCTTCTTCAGCGGCCTGACGGTCGTCATCGCGCTGTCGGGCATGCTCCTCGTTCCCACGACGATCTTCCGGGGCCTGGCCGGCGGCGCCATCATCGTGGTGCTGGTCTCGGTCGCCGCGTCGATGACGCTCCTGCCGGCGGTCATGAGCCTGCTCGGCAAGCCCGCAAAGCGGGTCGGGTTGGATTGGCTCGACTGGCCGTGGATGTCGAGGATCGCGAACGCACTCGCGCTTCTCGGCATGATCGTGGTGGCGGGGGCGGTCGCGACGATCGCATCCGCCGTCGGAGCTCCCGGTGGTCTCGCCGGGTTGGCGGGTTTCCTCGGGTTCGTCGGGGCAGCCATCGTCCTCACGAAGTGGCTCCGCAGGGAGTCGTCGTGGGTCTCGCGGCGCATCCGGCACGTTCAGATCGAGCAGGGCCGGCCGGGCGGATTCTGGGATCGGGCCAGCCGCGCCGTCATGGCTCGCCCGGTGATCAGCCTCGTGCTCTCGGCGAGCTTCCTCATCCTCCTGTCGCTCCCGTTCTGGTTGCAGCCCCAGCCGGATGGTGAGGGTCGAGGGATCAAGCAAGGCCTGGCCGGCGTCACGACGCTGCCGGACGACGTCCAGACCAAGCAGGCGTTCCTGGCCCTCGTCGAGTACTTCCCGAAGTCGGGGGCGAACTCCACCGCGCAGGTCGTGATCCTGGGGAGCGCGGACGTCCCACAGGTGCAGCAGGGGATCGAGACGCTCACCTCCGAGATCGCCGACGATCCGCACCTGGGCACGCCGACGGAGCCGCGCACGAGCGAGGACGGGAGCGTCACGGTCCTCGACGTCCCGCTCGCCGGCGAGGCGACCGACGCCCAGAGCGAGGCGGCGGTCCTGGCGATCCGGGAGCTCCGGGGGACGTACATCCCCGAGGCGTTCGACGGTTCCGGCGTCCGGGTGCTGGTGGGGGGCGACACGGCGTTCATCACCGACTTCTTCGACGTCTCGAGCGACTACACGCCGCTCATCATCGTGGTCGTGCTCGGGCTGTCGTTCATCCTGCTCACGATCGTGTTCCGCTCGTTGGTGGTTCCGGCGAAGGCGATCGTGATGAACCTGCTCTCGGTGGGTGCGGCGTACGGCCTGATCGTCCTCGTGTTCCAGAAGGGCGGCCCCGCGATCGGCAAGACGATCGCGGACGCGTTCGGGTTCCAACAGACCGATGCGATCGAGGCATGGCTCCCGCTGTTCCTGTTCTCGATCCTGTTCGGGTTGTCGATGGACTACCACGTGTTCCTCCTCACGCGGATCCGGGAGGAGTACGACAAGACCCGCGACAACGCCGAAGCGGTCACGTACGGGCTCCGGACGACCGGTGGGATCATCACGGGCGCCGCGATCATCATGGTGGCCGTCTTCGGGGGCTTCGCCGCCGGCCGACTGACGGCGTTGGAGGAGATGGGCTTCGGGCTCGCGGTCGCGGTGCTGATCGACGCCACGATCGTCCGCTCGATCCTCGTCCCATCGGCGATGAAGCTCCTCGGCGACCGCAACTGGTACCTGCCGAGGTGGCTCCAGTGGCTGCCGGACCTCGACGTCGAGGGACACGTCGAGACGCAGCAGCCGGTCCTGGTCCCCGAAGCCGAGCCCGTGGGGGTCCGGGACGAGGGCTGATCCGGTCATCGCGGAGAAGGAGAAGAGGAAGGGGCTCCAGCGGGAGCCCCTTCCTCGTTGATAGGGTCCGGGCGCCATGGACGAGGCCTTCGACCTCGAGCTGCGTGAAGAGCGGGACACGCTCCGGACGTCACTCGGCCGGGTCGGCGTCTGGAGCTTCGTGCTCGAAACCCTCACGGCGAAGGAAGAGGCCGAGGCCGTCGCCGCGATCGAATCGATGGGCTACCCGGCGCTCTGGATCCCCGAGAGCGTCGACAGCCGCGAGGTGTTCAGCCATGCGGGATGGCTCCTCGCGAGCTCCGAACGGCTCGTCGTCGCGAGCGGCATCGCCAACATCTGGGCGCGCGACCCGGTGGCGATGGCCAACGGATGGCGGATGCTCTCGGACGCGTACCCCGGCCGCTTCGTGCTCGGCATCGGGGTGAGCCACGCGCCGTCGGTCGCGAGGCGTGGAGGGGTTTACGAGAAGCCCCACACCGCGATGCGGAACTACCTCGACGCGATGGACCGCGCGCCGTCGTCGGCGCCGGAGCCGGAGGCACCGCTCCGTCTGGTGCTGGCCGCGCTCGGTCCCAAGATGCTCGGCCTCGCCGCGGACCGGGCGCTCGGCGCCCATCCATATTTCGTGCCCGTCGAGCACACGGCGTTCGCCCGCCAACGCCTCGGGCGCGGGCCGGTACTGGCCGTCGAGCAAGCGGTCGTGCTCGAGGGCGATCCGGCGCAGGCGCGGCGGATCGCCCGGCGCTACGCGACGCGCTACCTGCAGACCGAGAACTACGCCCGGAACCTCAAGCGGGTAGGCTGGACCGACGGCGACATCGCCTCGGGGAGCGACGCGCTCATCGATGCCGTGGTGGCCTGGGGTGACGTCGACCGCGTGGCGCTTCGCGTCCGCGAGCACCTGGATGCCGGCGCGGACCACGTGTCCGTGCAGGTCCTCGGAGACGACGAGCTCGATCCGAGCCTGACCGAGCTCGGAGAGCTCGCGCCGGCGCTGCTCGAGCTCTAGGACCGTTCGGCGCCCAGCCGAGTCAGGACCGCTGGGCTCTCCAACTCACGGATGGCGTCGCGAGCGATCCAGCGAGCCGACGGGTCGTCGACGTCGAGGAGGTGTCTCGCCGTCGACACGGCCGGTGGGTGCAACGCGGCGCTGCGCTTGCCGATCTGCCGCAGGGCCCACGAGACGGCCTTCTTCACGTAGGTGCGCGGATCGGTGGCCTGTTCGCGGATCGCGGGGAGGAACGCCTCGAAGCGCCGGTCGGGCTCGGTCTTGCGATGGACGGCCGACCATGCCATGAGCGCGAACCCCGCGCGTTTGGTGAACTCGGGCTCGCGGGCGCTCCACTCGAGCGCCGTGTCGAACCAGTACGGGGTGCGGTCGAGCAGGTTGCCACACAGGCCGTCGCAGAGATCCCACGACACGACCTGCGCGATCCATGCCTCCATCTGTTTAGGAGTGACGCGCTCGGGCTCGTCCACCATCGTGGCGAGCATCCGCGCCTCGTGGATGCCGGAGCGCCACAGGCCCGCGGCGAGGTCGTGGTCTCGCCCCAGTCTGCGCGCCACGGTTCGGAGGTCGGTCACGCGGATCCCGAGAGCGTGACGGGTGTTGATACCGAACCGCTCCATCCCCGCCAGATGGGAGCGGTCGCCCATCGTTCGGAGCGTGCCGAGCACTCCGTCGACCGCGGCGGGGTGCGCCTCCTTCGCGGACCGGGTCACGGCCGGTCTACTTGCGCGGCAGGCTGGGGTTCGGACCGTCCTCCGGGCGTGCCGGATGGTCGCTCGGGAACGTGCCGACGTCGTACGCGGTCCGACGCCGGCGGTCCTGGTCGAGATGGGTCTGGAACTCCTGCTGGAACTCGCGCACCTTGCGTTTCGCGTACCAGGACGCGATCCAGACGAGCAGGACGACCGACAGGATGATCGCCAGGACGATCACGAGGACGGCCTCGAGGACGGCGCCGAGGACCCCGGCCGCCGCCGCCAGCACCAGCAGGAGTAACAGGACGACGAGCACGTCTCCATGCTACGAGCGTCCAGGCGGAACGAGGGTCCCGCCGAACCGGACGATCCGTCGCGCGAGCACCTCCGGCCGCTGGAGCGGCAGGTCGTGGATCCCGTCGAGCCACTCGAACCGGACCGGATCGCCGATCGCTCGGACCTCGTGTGCGGCTCGGAGCTTCTCGTCCATGAACCCGGCCGAGTCCGCCGTGCCCGGTGCGGACCGCACGCCGAGCACCAGCGTGGGGACGGGGACGCGCCGAAGCAGCGACATCGTGTCCTGCTCCCAGAGGGCGTGGAGGATCCGCAGGTGGTTCGCACGGCTGAGTCGCGGTCGGATCCTTCCCTGCGCATCGACCCGGACGAGGGACCGGATCACCGCCTCGATCTCGGGGGTGACCTCGACCGAGCCGCGCAGCCACGTCCGGGCGCCCTCAAGGAACTCCGAGAGCGGCATGCCCGCGATCGGCGGTGGCGACAGGACCTCCTTCGCCGTGCGCCAGTCGAACCGGTCGTGCATCGAAAGGAACCCCCCGTCGAGCAGGACGGCGCCGCGAACCGTTCGTGGGCTGCGGACGGCGAGCTCGAGGACGACGTTCGCGCCCCACGAGTGCCCGACGACGACGGGGCGCCGCATGCGGGTCGCGCGGATCACCGCTCGGGCGTCGGCGGTCGTCCGGTCGAACCCATAGCGGGACGTGGGTTTGCCGGACCGCCCATGGCCTCGCTGGTCGTACGCCACGACCCGCAGTCCGGCCTTCGACAGCCGCGGCGCCACGAGGTCCCAGATGTGGGAGGACGAAGCAAGGCCGTGGAGCAGGAGCACGCCGGGATCACCGCCGGGCCACGATCGAACGGCGAGTCGCACACCATCGTCGCCCTTCACCCATCGTTCGGGGGTCGCGTCCGCAGGCATCCGGCGAGCCTACCCGTGCGTCGTATGCTCGCGCGCACGCGACGGGCGAAGGAGGTCGGCGATGTACGGGACCCTCGGCAGGATGCGACCGAAGTCGGGCAAACGGGACGAGCTCGTCGAGCTCCTTCGTACCCCGCCCTCGGGCGCGGCCGCGAACGGCTACCGGAACGCGTACCTCCTGAAGGCCGACGAGGGCGACGAGTTGGTGGTGGCCGTGATGTACGAGGACCAGGACGCCTACACGGCGATGGTCCACGACCCGCAGACCGATGCGAACTTCGGCACGATCATGGCGCTGCTCGAGGAGGAGCCCTCCTGGACCGACGGGGAGTGGATCGCGTCGTAGCCGGGCGCGCCGTCCGTCCGGAGCGGGCAGCGTTGGACCGGAGTATGCTCCGCGCCACATGGGTGGCGGAGAGGTCAAGCTCGTCGACCTGGTGAAGCGATACGCCGACGTGACGGCGGTTGCCGGCATCAACCTCGCGATGCCATCGGGCGAGTTCTTCTCGCTCCTGGGTCCCTCCGGCTGCGGCAAGACGACGACGTTGCGCATGATCGCGGGGTTCGAGCGGCCGGACGAGGGGCAGATCCTGCTCGACGGGGTCGACATGGCGCAGACGCCGCCGCACAAGCGCAACGTGAACACCGTGTTCCAGAACTACGCGCTCTTCCCGCACCTGACCGTGGCCGAGAACGTGGGCTTCGGCCTGCGGTACCAGGAGGGCTCGAAGCAGGAGGCGAAGAAGAAGGTGGCCGACGCCCTCGAGCTGGTCCAGCTCTCGGGGTTCGAGGGCCGCCGGCCCTCGCAGCTATCGGGTGGCCAGCAGCAGCGCGTCGCGCTCGCCCGCGCGCTGATCCTCAACCCCGCCGTCCTATTGCTCGACGAGCCGCTCGGAGCCCTCGACGCCAAGCTGCGGAAGGCGTTGCAGATCGAGCTGAAGGCGCTCCAGGAGGAGATCGGCATCACGTTCGTCTACGTCACGCACGATCAGGAAGAGGCGCTCACGATGTCGGATCGCCTCGCGGTGATGAGCAACGGCCGTGTCGAGCAGCTCGGGACGCCGTCGGAGGTCTACGAGGAGCCGACGACCACGTACGTGGCCGACTTCCTCGGCGTCTCGAACCTGATGGACGTGGACGCCGGCGGGGTCGGTGGCGACGGGAAGGCGAAGCTCCGTCTCGGGGAGTTCGATCTCGCGGCGTCGCAGGGTGACACGGACGCCCGCGGCGCCGTCAAGGTCGTGATCCGGCCCGAGCGTGTTCGACTCGAGTCATCGGAGACGAGGGGCGAGAACCGGGTGCCCGGCATGGTGGAGCGCGTCGTCTACGTCGGCTCGATCATGCAGGTCATCGTTCACCTCGCGCCCGGGCAGACGCTGCAAGCTTGGGTGCAGAACCTCGGCGAGGAACTCCCGTACCGCCAAGGTGAGGCGGTGTCCGTGCACCTGCCCGCCGACGCGCTCCGCGTGCTGATCGACACTTCCGGCCCACCGGCCGCGGAGATGCAGGAGGCCGTGGCCGAGTAGCGTCGGCGGCGGAACGGGTGCGGCTCAGAGATCGACGAACGAAGCCTTCTCGCCCCGGCTCCCGGCCACGCGCTTGTAGATGATGAACGCGATCGCGATCGCGGACAGCGTCGCGATCAACATCACGGTCGCCGCCGCGTTCACCGCGGGCGTGGGGGACGACCGAGCGGCGGCGTAGATCTTCACCGAGAGGGGTTCGGTCGGCGCCTGGGCCGACAGGTATCGCACGGTCACGAAGTTGTCGACGGAGTCCGCGAACACGAGCGCGACGCTCGCCAGGATCGCCGGGCCGAGCATGGGGAGCAGCACCTTGCGAAGCGCCTGGTTCGGCGTCGCCCCGAGGTCCATCGCCGCCTCCTCGAACTCGGGCCCGATCGAGAGCAATCGCGCTCGTACGATGATCACCGGGTACGACAGCTGGAACGTGACGAGGCCGAGGATCTGTGCGGTCGTGCCGAGCTTCACGATGTTGTCGAGCAGGCTGGTGAACAGCAGGAACAAGGACGTGCCCAGGATGATCTCGGGCATGACGAACGAGAACAACATGAAGAAGTTCGCCGTGCTCGCGGGCCGGCCGCGCCAGCGGTCGATGCCGATCGCGAAGGCGGTTCCCAGCGGGACCGCGATCAGGACCGTGAGGATCGAGAGCTTGAAGGTCTGCACCATCGCCTGGCGGAGCGCCGGGTTGGTCCACAGGGAATCGAACGGGTCTTGGTACCACCACCGCATCGAGAAGCCCTGCCACGTGCTGCGGGATCGGCCGGAGTTGAACGAGAAGATGATCGCGATCACGACGGGCAGGATCGACCACGCGATGTAGCCCCAGGTGACGGCCTTCAGGAACCGCGGTTTGCCCCACGGGTTGCCGAACCACCCGGTCGCGGTCCGCGATGTGGGTGCCGTCGTCGGCGCCGGGCGGGTGAGGGTCGCCTCGCTCACGCTCGTCCCTCCGCGGCGCGGCGGGTCGCACGGAGGTAGTAGAGCATCGGGATCATCACGATCGCGATGAGGAACAGGACCAACGCCCCTGCCTCCGGGGTCTGCCCCTGCGTGTTGACCGAGAAGTCGATGAGGTTCCCGTACATCGAGGTCTTGTCGGTCCCGAGCAGGTCGTTCGTGTAGTAGTCGCCGAACATCGGCAGCGACACGATGACGAGCCCGGCCAGGATCCCGGGCTTGGACAGCGGGAGCGTGACTCGACGGAACGTGCGGGCCGGGCTCGCGCCGAGGTCCCGTCCCGCCTCCAGGACGCTCTGCGGGATCCGGTCGAGGAACCCGAACAGCGGAAGGATCATGAACGGGATGTAGCCGTAGACGAGCCCGAGGATGACGGTCGCAGGTTGCCGGCCAACCAGTTCACCGGCGCGACCCCGAAGACGCCGAGGATGTCGTTGATGTACCCGTCCGGCTGGAGCAGGCTCTGCCAGGCGTAGATCCGCATGAGGTAGCTGATCCACAGCGGCGAGATCAGCAGGACGAGGACCAGCCCGCGCCACTTGCCGGCGTGGCGAGCCGTGTAGTAGGCGACCGCGTAGCCGAGGACCAGACAGATGAGGCTCGCGATCCCGACGTACAGGAGCGTTCGGACCAGCGGGTCGAGGTAGATGCGGTCGCCCGCGTAGAACCGTCCGAGCGTGTCGGTGAACGTGTCGAAGCTCCACCACCACGGCTGGTAGACCGGGATCGGGGTGCGGAACAGCTCATCGACCGTCCCGAAGGTGACCGCGACCACGACGATGAACGGCAGGACGAAGAAGACGGCGAGCCAGATCAGCCCCGGGAGCGTGAACGACGGCCAGTACCAGGACGGGTACCAGGCACCTCGACCGGTGGCGCTGACGCGTGTCTTGCGACCGCGGCGCGGCCGTGCCTCGGGTGCCTCGCTAACCACCGGTCTGGATCTCGCGCCAGGCGTCGAGCCAGATGTCGTCGGCCTCGATCGACAGCTCTCCCTGGAGGAATCCGAGGGTGAAGTTCTTCTCGCCGAGCACGGCGGTCGAGAGACTCTCGGGAACCACGCCCTCGTCGACCAGGCGTGCCGGCTTGATCGAGGTCATCGGTGGCTGATACCCGTTGTAGTCCCGGAAGTTGATGTACCCCCAGTGCTCGTCGGCCAGGAAGTTCAGGAACTCGTGGGCAAGGCGGGGGCTCTGGGCCGAGGCCGGGATCACGATCGTGTCGCTGCCGACCAGCCCACGGTCGTCCGGCGGGTACCAGTAGCCCAGAACGTCGACCGGCACGTCCTCGGGGAGGTAGTACTGACCGCCGACGATGTCGCCCGACCAGGACTGCGCGACGGTGAACTCTCCCGCCGGCAGCCGGTCGTAGGCGCCGTTGACGGTGAGCCGCGCCCCGTTCTCGTTGATCAGCTCGAGGATCGAGTCCTTCGCCGCGTCCACCGCGGCCTCGTCGCCCGAGTTCGCATCCATCACGCCGTTGCGGAGCAGCATCATCCCGAGCGCATCGCGATAAGAGTCGTAGTAGCTGACCTCACCGTTGAACCGGGGGTCGAACAGCAGCTCGTAGCCTGCCGCCGCCGCCTCCGCGTCGTCGACGCGATCCCTCCGATACGCGACGCCGGTCGTGAAGATGACGTACGGGACCGAGTACCGCCACCCGACGTCGTAGAACGGTCCCGGATCGGAGAAGGCGGGCCAGAAGTTCGCCGGGATGTTCGGGATCAGGTCGTGGTTGAGGGGCTGGAGCAGGTCGCGCTCGACCAGCCGGGCGAGGTAGTCGGTGGTGGGGAAGAAGACGTCCGCCTGGACCTGACCGGCGACCAGCTTCTGGATCCCCTCCTCCATGTTGTTGAACGTGGTCCACTCGACCGTGACGTCGTACTGCTCCTCGAACTCGCGCAGCACCCGCTTGTAGAAGTAGTCGCTCCAGTTGTAGACGCGGAGCGTTCCCGTCTCCATCGGCGTGTCCGTCGGGATCGGATCCCGGAACAGCGGCAAGGTGACCGGCTGATCGGGGCGGGCCAGGACCCGGTCCCGGGAGCCTCCGGGGGTCGAGCCGGGTTTCGCGCAGGCCGCGAGGATCGCCGAGGCGCTCGGGAGCAGCGCGGCGGAGCCCAGCGAGGTCTTCAGGAAGGACCGCCGGGACATGCCCCTGCGCGCCCCGCGCGGATGCGTCATGCTCCCCCTTCCTCGCCGTCCGGGAGTTCGTACGAGCGTACGAACCCTGAGTAGCACAGGGGCTTCGCCATCGCAACCCGCTCGGTTCAGACCGACATCGTGGTCGTCGGGGCCGGATTCGCCGGTCTGGCGGCCGCGCTCGCGTTGCACGACGCGGGCGTCTCGACCGCCGTCCTCGAGGCGCGCGCGCGCGTCGGCGGCCGTGTCTGGTCGATCGAGCTCGAGAACGGGGCCATCGCGGAGCTCGGCGGCGAATGGGTCATGCCGGACGACGAGGTCGTCCCCCGGATCTCGAAGCGGCTCGGCCTCGAGCTCGTGGAGTCGGGCGTCGACTACCTGCGCCGCGAACCTCGAGGCGAGGGGGCCGTCACGCCGGAGGAGCTCGACGCGTTCCTCGAGGCCGCGGACGTGTATCTCGCCGAGCCGGATGTGCCCGAGGCGTCGCTCAGTGCGTTGCTGGATGGGGTGCCGGGGGACGATCGCGCGCGGGCGGTCGTGCGATCTCGCCTGCAGGGGACGTTCGCGACGGACCTCTCAGGCGTCGCATGGCGTTCCGGATGGCATGCGGGCCGTCTCGCGGCGACGCCGGCCGTCTATCGCCGGGTCGCCTCCGGCAACCAGGCGATCGCGAGGGCGGCGGCCGACGCGCTCCCCGACGTCCGGCTGGGTCGAACGGTCACGGCCATCGTGCAGGCCAGCGATGGCGTCGCCGTTCGCAGCGGCGACGAGACGGTTCGAGCCGCCGCCGCGGTGGTGGCGTTGCCCGCCCCGATCGCGGCTCGGCTCGCGTTCGACCCAGCGCTCGACGTCGGCCAACGGGCCGCGCTCGAGGAGCTGCCCATGGGCGTCGCGTCGAAGCTGGCCGTTCCGCTCGCCGGCGACCCGGAACGGTGCGCGGTGCAGTGTGCGAACGCGCCGTTCTGGTTCTGGGTCGGGAACGGCGGCGACGGTCGTCCGCGACGGGTGGTGACCTCGTTCGCGGGGAGCGAGCTGGCGCAGCAGCTGCTGGACACGGCGGCCGGCGACCCAGCCACATGGATCCGCCGGATCGGCTCGCTCGCGCCGGAGCTCGCGCTCGACGGTCCGTCGCGCATGCAGGTGTGGGCGAACGATCCGTTCGCCCACGGCGCGTACTCGGCGTGGGATGCGCGATCCGTCGCGCGCGCGGACGTGTTCGCGCGGCCGCACGGAGCGGTGGCGTTCGCCGGCGAACACACCGCCGGCGATCACGCGGGGACGATGGAGGGAGCGCTCCGGAGCGGTCTGCGAGCCGCCGCGCAGACGCTCGAACGGCTCGCGCGTTAGGTCGATCCTCGGTTCGAAGAGCCGTTCGGTCGCGTGTGTATCATGCGCCGGACCGGCTGAGGGGACATGCGGTGAGCGATCCAGTGGACGACGATCCCGTCCTGCTATCGGAGGATCTCGGTCATGTCCGCCGCCTCACGATGAACCGTCCGCGCTCACTGAACGCGTTGAACGGCGAGCTGATGGACGTGCTCATGTCCGCGTTGGACGCGGCCGCGGCATCCGAGGACGTCCGGGTCGTGATCCTTCGCGGGGCAGGGAGAGCGTTCTGCGCCGGCTACGACCTGAACGAGGACGCGGACGCGGGCGTGATGGACGCCGACCGCTGGCGCGAGGAGCTCGATCGGTCGACGACGCACATGCTCCGGATCCTCGATCACCCGCAACCCGTGATCGCGAGCGTGCACTCGTACTGCCTGGCGGGCGGGACGGACCTCATGCTCGCGTGCGACCTTGCGGTCGCGGCCGACGACGCCGTCTTCGGGTACGTCGACATCCGGTTCGGGTCGGGGGTCGTGACGATGCTCCTGCCGTGGGTGGTCGGGTCGCGCCGGGCCAAGGAGCTGTTGTTCACCGGCGAGGACCGCGTCCCGGCGAGCGAGGCGCTTCGGATCGGGATGGTGAACCGGGTCGTGCCCCGCGACGAGCTCGACGACGCGACCCTCTCGCTCGCCGAAGACATCGCGAAGAACGAGCCGTTCGTCGTGCAGGCGACGAAGCGCTCGGTGAACCGCACGTGGGACGTCGCCGGGTTCCGGGCCTCGATGGAGGCGAACACCGAGATCGACGTCGAGATCGAGACGGCGAACCTGCCCGACCGTGAGGAGTTCCGCCGTCTCACGCAGGAGGAGGGCCTGAAGGCCGCGATCGCCTGGCGCGACGCGCGCCACCGAGGCACCGCGTGAGCCGGCTCCATCGAGGCCCCTCCGCCGACGTCCCGTGATCTACGGACTCGCCGCGGCGATCGGGTGGGGGCTCTCGGATCTGTGGGCAGCGATATCCGGGCGCCGGATCGGCAGCTTCCGAACCGTGGTGCTGGCGCAGATCGCGGCGGCCGCCGCGCTCACCGTGACCGTCCTCGTGGTCCGTCCCGACTTCTCGCGCCTCGACGCCGTCGTCCCGTGGCTCGTGTTCAACGGGTTCCTCGGAGCGATCGCCTTCGCGACGTTGTATCGAGCGCTCGAGCTCGGACCGATCGCGATCGTCTCGCCCGTCCTGGCGACCTATGCCGTGGTGCCGGTGGTGCTGTCCGTCCTCCTCCTCGACGAATCGCTCGGGACCTGGGAGATCGCCGGCACCTGCGTGACGATCCTCGGCGCGGTCATCACCTGCACGGACCTCCGCGCGATCAGGGCCGGGACGCGGACCCGCCCACCGGGGTTGCCGTTGGCCATCGTCTCCACGCTCGTCTTCGGGGTCGCGACGTACGTGCTGGGATGGGCCGCGAAGGAGGCCGGGCCGCTGCCCTCCCTGTGGTTCGGCAGGCTTGCCACGACCGTCGTGACCCTCCTCGCATGGTTCGTGGTTCGGGCGCGCGCGAGAACGACCCAAGGGTCGAACGACCTCTTCGGAGCTCCGATCACGCTGGCCGTCCTCGTCGGGCTCGTCGAGCTCCTGGGCACGTTCGCCTATGCGCGTGGATCCGAGGTCGGGCTCGTCTCGATCGTCACGGCGGCCTCGGCCACGTACCCGTTGATCCCGGTCCTCGGCGGTGTCGTCCTGTTCCGCGAGCGTCCCGCTCCCACCCAGTTCATCGGCGTCGCGATGGTGATCGGCGGACTGATGCTGCTCGCGGTGTCCTGAGCCCGCCCTCGTTCAGGCGGGCGCGGCGCCGCGATGGCGGTAGAACTCGACGTGTTCGGGCGGCAGCGGCTCGTTGCCCAGGATCAGGTCGGCGGCCTTCTCGGCCACCATCATCACCGGCGCATAGATGTTGCCGTTCGTGACGTACGGGAACACCGACGCGTCGACGACGCGGAGCCCCTCGAGCCCGCGGACCTTCATCGTGAGCGGGTCGGTCACCGCCATCTCGTCCGTCCCCATCCTGCACGTGCACGACGGGATGCAGCGCGGTCTCGGCGTCCCGACGGACCCACTCGAGGATCTGCTCGTCGGTCTCGACCGCGGGGCCGGGCGACGTCTCCCCCCCGTTGAAGGGATCCATCGCCGGCTGCTCCAGGATCCGGCGCGCCACGCGGATCGCCTCGACCCACTCGCGGCGATCCTGCTCGGTCGACACGTAGTTGAACCGCAGCGCCGGGTGCACGCGCGGGTCGCGGCTCGTGATCTTCACGGATCCTCGCGCATCCGAGTACATCGGGCCGATGTGGACCTGATACCCGTGACCGCCCGCCGGCGACGAGCCGTCGTACCGCACCGCGATCGGCAGGAAGTGGAACATGAGGTTCGGGTAGGCGACGTCCTCGTTGCTGCGCGCGAACCCGCCGCCCTCGAAGTGGTTCGTGGCGCCGGGGCCCGAGCGCAGGAAGAGCCACTTGAAGCCGATCCACGGGCGGTAGCGCCACTGCAGGTAGGGCTGCATCGAAACCGGCTGCGTGCAGGCGTACTGGACGTAGACCTCCAGGTGGTCCTGGAGGTGCTCGCCGACGCCGGGGAGATCCTCGACGACGTCGACGCCGAGCGCGCGCAGCTCGTCGGCGTTCCCGACGCCCGACAGCTGCAACGTCTGCGGCGAGTTGATCGCGCCGCCGCACAGGAGCACCTCGCTCGCCGAGATGCGCTCGGGCGCACCGGTCCTCGCGCCACCTCGACGCCGACCGCCCGCGTCCCGTCGAACAGGATCCGAGTCACGAACGCGCGCGTGCGCACCTCGAGGTTCGAGCGCCTGCGCACCGGGTGCAGATAGGCGCGGGAGGCGGACGAGGCGGCGCCCGCGGTGGACGTTGCGGTCGAACGGCGCGAACCCCTCCTGGCGGTAGCCGTTCACGTCGTCGGTGAGCTCGTAGCCGGCCTGCTTCGCGGCCTTGAAGAACGCGCCGAACAGCGGGTTCGTCGCCGGTCCGCGCTCGAGCACGAGCGGGCCGTCGTGGCCGCGGAACGGATCGTCCCGCCCGGCCGCGAGGCAGTTCTCCATCCGCTTGAAGTAGGGAAGGCAGTGCGCATAGTCCCAGGTCTGCATCCCCGGATCGGCGGCCCACCGCTCGTAGTCGAGCGGATTGCCGCGCTGGAAGATCATCCCGTTGATGCTGCTCGAACCGCCCAGCACCTTCCCGCGCGCGTGATAGACGCGGCGGCCGCCCATGTGCGGCTCGGGCTCCGACTCGTACTTCCAGTCGTAGAAGCGGCTGCCGATCGGGAACGTCAGCGCCGCCGGCATGTGGATGAAGACGTCCCACGGGTAGTCGGGGCGTCCCGCCTCGAGGACCAGGACGCGGTTCGAGGGGTCCGCGCTCAGCCGGTTGGCGAGCGCGCTGCCCGCCGAGCCGCCCCCGACGATGATGAAGTCGTACGTTCCGGTCACGCTGCCGCAGCCCCCTCGCGCGGCAGATGCTAATCCGCCCCGCGCCGGGATGCGTCCCGACGGGCGCGCGAGCGCGTCTCCGTTGCCCGCCCCGCAACTGCTGTCTTGCGCGATGCCGCGGCCGGGCACAAGATGCGCTGGTCGGCGGACACGCTCGGGTCGAGCGCGCCGTGCGGCGGGAGGGGGTCTCTGGGGGTGCCCGAGGCACAGACCGAGGTGACGGTGTCGTGCCGCGGCGTCTGGAAGGTCTACGGGCCACACCCGGAGCGCATCGTGGGCTCGCCCGATGCGGACCTTCCCCGGCCCGAGCTCCTCGAGAAGACCGGCTGCGTCGCGGCCGTGAAGGACGTCTCGTTCGACGTCGCGCAGGGCGAGGTCTTCGTGGTCATGGGGCTGTCGGGCTCGGGCAAGTCCACGCTCGTCCGGGTGATCAACCGCCTCCACGACCCGACGGTCGGCGAGATCGTGATCGACGGCGAGGACGTCCTGAAGGTCGGCGACGAGCGCCTGCGCGAGATCCGCCGGCACAAGATCAGCATGGTGTTCCAGCACTTCGGGTTGCTGCCGCACCGGCGGATCGTCGACAACGTCGCGTTCGGCCTCGAGGTCCAGGGCATCGAACGCGAGGAGCGCGAGCGCAAGGCCGAGGAGGTCCTCGAGGTCGTCGGGCTCGGCGGCTGGGCGCAGCACTATCCCGACGAGCTCTCGGGCGGGATGCAGCAGCGGGTCGGGCTGGCGCGGGCGCTCGCGACCGACCCCGAGATCATGCTGTTCGACGAGCCGTTCAGCGCGCTCGACCCGCTGATCCGCCGCGACATGCAGGACGAGGTCATCCGGCTGCAGCGCGATCTGCGCAAGACGATGATCTTCATCACGCACGACCTCATGGAGGCGCTGAAGCTCGGCGACCGGATCGCGATCATGAAGGACGGCGCAGTTCGTCCAGATGGGCACGCCGGAGGAGGTCGTGGCGAAGCCGGCCGACGACTATGTGGCCGACTTCACCGAGGACGTTCCTCGGGCGCACGTGCTGACCGCGCGGACGATCATGGGTCCCGCGACGGCCGAGACGGCCGGCGACGGGGGACGTCCCGCCGGACACGATCGTCCAGGAGCTGCTGCCGCTCGTCGCGAACACCGACCGCCGCTCCGGGTCGTCGAGGACTACGACGCTCGGCGTCGTCGATCGCACCGCGGTCATGTCCGCGTTGATCGAGGAGCGCGTCTGATGGCGATCGACGTCGGCCCGTCCGCGGCCGTCGCGGCGGTCGAGGACGCGCCCGGCGAACGCGGCCACGCACCCGGCCGCCGAACCCGTGGCCGCGGCGCCTCCTCTGGCTGGCGCGGCACGTCGTCGTCGATCATCGATCGGGCTCGACGTCCTCCGGCCGGGTTCCCCGAGGGTGGGTGGTCGACGCGCGCGGGCTTCGAGGCGTCGAGACTGGGTCATCGAGAACCATGACGACACTGGTTGTTCGTGTACTTCATCAACCCCGCTCGTGACCTTCACGACGTCGTCTTCGACGCGATCGTCGACTGTGCTGCGGCTGACGTGGCTCGGAGCGATCACGGCTTCGCCTCGATCGCCGGGTTGCTCGCTGGATGGCGGATGGCCGGGTACGGCGTCGGCTTGTTCCTGATGGGCGCGCTCGGTCTGTGGGCGGAGAGCATGGAGACGCTCGCCCTCGTGGTGATGATGGTCGCGTCGCGCTGATCATCGGCATCCCGCTCGGGATCTGGGCCGGGCGGAGACCGGACCGTCGAGAAGATCCTGCGGCCGATCCTCGACGGCATGCAGACGATCCCTGCGTTCTCTACCTGCTGCCGCTCGTCCTGATCTTCAGCATCGGGACCACGCCGGCCTTGATCGCCGGGATCATCTTCGCGCTGCCCCCGGCGGTCCGGCTGACCGATCTCGGGCTCCGCGGCGTCCCCGCGACGCGCTCGAGGTCGCCGACGCGTTCGGCTCGACCCGGTGGCAGCGGCTGTTCCGGGTGCACCTGCCGCTGGCGAAGCCGTCGATCATGCTCGGCGTCAACCAGACGATCATGATGGCGCTCGGCATGGTCGTGATCGCGGCCGTCGTCGGGGTCGCGGGTCTGGGCGCGAGGTCTCAACGCGCTGCAGCATCTCGACGTCGGCGAGGCGTTGAACGCCGGGCATCGCGATCGTCGTCTGGCGATCGTCCTCGATCGGGTCTCGTTCGGGTGGAGCCAGCGCGACAAGCGAGCCGTGGAAGGCCCCACGTGTCGCCGGGGTGGGCTCACTCGGCGGCGACTCGTCATCCTCGCGATCCTGGCCACGGCGGTCGCCGTGTGATCGGCCGGGAGGTGCTCCGTCAGCAGGACTTCCCAGAGCAGTGGACGTTCTCCATCGCGGGTCCGACCGACACCGTCGTGGGGTGGTTCGAGGACAACCTGCGGTTCCTCACGGAGCCGATCAGCAACGCATCCGGTTGCGGGCTGGAACCGTTGAAGGACCTGTTGCAGGGCCTCCCGTGGTGGATGGTCGCCGGGGGGGCTGCGTTGATCGGCTGGGCGGCTTCACGAGTGTCGGGCTGGCGGTGATGGCGTCCGCCTGCCTGGCAGGCATCGGGATGCTCGGGATGTGGGACATCGCGATGGACACGCTCAGTCAGGTCGCCGTGGCGGTCGTGCTTGCCGTCGCGTGTTCGCCATCCCGTTGGGGTCCTCGCGGCGCGCAGCGACGCGTTCCAGAAGGCGCTGAAGCCGCTCCTCGACGCGATGCAGACGATGCCGGCGTTCGTCTACCTCGTGCCGGTGATCGCGCTGTTCCACGTCGGCAGGGTGCCCGGGATCATCGCCGCCTTCGTCTATGCGCTCCCGCCCGGCATCCGGTTCACCGATCTAGGTATCCGCGGCGTGCCGAAGAACACGACGGAGGCGGCGCTGTCCTACGGCGCGACGTCGGGACAGATGCTCCGGAAGGTCCAGTTGCCGCTCGCGCGCCCGTCGATCCTGCTCGGAGTCAACCAAACCATCATGATGGTGTTCTCCGTAGTCATCATCGCGGGGTTGATCGGAGGCGGGGGCCTCGGTCTGGAGGTGATCTTCGGACTCACGCACTCGGAGATCGGGCGCGGTGTCGCAGCAGGGATCTGCATCCTGCTCCTCGCGATCGTGATCGATCGGATCACCCAGGCCTTCGGGATGGCTCCGCGGTCGCTGCGTGGTCCTGTGGGAACGGGCGGTATGTGGTGGACGCGGATGCGCGCGATCGTGGGACCGAAGTCCCGCGGTGATCGGAACGGCAGCGAAAGGGGGACGGATGAAGAAGCGGACGTGGTGGCTGGGTGCGATGCTGATGTCGTTCGCGTTGTTCGCGGCGGCATGCAGCGACGTCGACGAGGGTGGCGGCGGGGAGACGCCGGCCGGCGGCGGGGAGACGGGGGCCGGAGGCACGGCGGCGCAGTGCGTCGGCGACACGATCTCGATCGCGGTGAACCCGTGGACGGGTCGGCCGCCAACGCGAACGTCGCGAAGGTCCTCATGGAACAAGAGATGGGCTGCACGGTTGAGCTCGTCGAGATCGACGAGTACGCGCAGTTCCCGGCCCTGTCGACGAATGAGCTGCAGGCGACGCTCGAGGTCTGGCCCTCCGGTCACGCCGAGGACTACGCGACCTACATCGAGGGCGGGCAGGGCGTCGTGGATGCGGGCGAGCTTGGCGTGGTCGGCAAGATCGGATGGTACGTCCCGACCTACATGGTCGAGGAGAACCCGGACCTCGCGACGATCGACGGCATCGCGGCGAACACCGACCTCTTCGCGACCGCGGAGACCGGCGACAAGGGACAGTTCCTCGGTGGGGACCCAAGCTTCGTCTCTTTCGACGAGGAGATCGTCGAAGCGCTGGGCTTGGACCTGCAGGTGGTGTACGCGGGCTCGGAAGCTGCGTTGCTCACCGAGCTCGAGACGGCGTACGAGAACCAGGAGCCGCTGCTCTTCTATTTCTACAAGCCGCACTGGGCTTTCGTTGACTACGATCTCACTGAGGTCGCGCTACCGGAGGTCACCGAGGAGTGCATCGCCCTCGCGGCCGAGAAGGACTCGACCGGGTACAACTGTGACTACCCCGAGGACGTCCTGTACAAGGCGTTCAATGATGGGCTGGCGGAGTCGGACCCGGCCGCGTTCGAGTTCCTCTCGAACCTGACCTACACGAACGAGGAGCAGGAGGCGATCGCGCACCTGATCGACGTCGACGGGATGGCGCCGGAGGAAGCGGCCGCGCAGTGGGTCGCCGAGAACGAGGACGTCTGGTCTGCGTGGGTGCCGACGGCCTGATCCGTCGCAGGTCCGAGGCTTCGAGGGGCGGCCCGAGGGGGGCCGCCCCTTCCTCGTTCGACGGCGTGCACCGTGGTTGCGGTAAGCGCAACGTTCAACTTCGTGGCCGCCGCGGCACCGGGTAGCGTGGGCCCCTCGTGGGCGTGCGGGCAGAGGGCGGAGGGACGTAAGGATGGCGAGCGAGCTTCCCGAGGGCGCGCAGGCGGTCGTCGTCGGCGCGGGCATCGTCGGCAACAGCATGGCGTTCCATCTGGCTCGTCTGGGCTGGGGCCCCGTGGTGCTGATCGACAAGGGGCCGATGCCGAACCCGGGCGGCTCCACCGGCCACGCCTCGAACTTCATCTTCCTCGTGGATCACTCGAAGGAGATGACCGCCTTCACGCTCGACAGCGTCCGGCAGTACCGGGAGCTCGGCGTGTTCACCGAGTGCGGGGGGATCGAGGTCGCCCGGACGCCCGAGCGGCTCGAGGAGTTCAAGCGCCGGATCACGTCGGCGAAGTCCTGGGGGATCGAGCCGGTCGAGCTGCTGAGCTCGGCCGAGGTTCGCAAGATCGTCCCGTTCGTGGACGATCAGGTCATCCTCGGCGGCTTCCACACGCCGGGGGTCGGCGTGGTCGACTCGCTCCGAGCCGGAACGCTGATGCGCGAGCAGGGCCAGGCGACCGGGGCGCTCACGATCTCGGCCAACAACGAGGTCACCGGCATCGACGTCGAGCGCGGCCGGATCGCAGGCGTGCGGACGCTCCGAGGCGACATCCGCACGGAGGTCGTGGTGGTCGCGTGCGGCGTGTGGAGCCCGCGGATCGCGGCGATGGCGGGCGCGTCGATCCCGCTCACGCCGGCGGTGCACCAGATGATCGACGTCGGACCCGTGCCGATGTTCGCCGACAGCGTGGGCGAGATCGAGTTCCCGATCATCCGCGACGTGGACACGAACATGTACCAACGGCAGCACGGCGGCGAGCTCGAGATCGGCTCGTACGCGCACCGCCCGATCCTGATGGACGCGGAGGACATCCCGTCCATCGAGGCGTCCGCGATGAGCCCGACGGAGCTGCCCTTCACGCAGGAGGACTTCGACGAGCAGATGGAAGACGCGCTCGAGCTGATGCCGGAGATCGTGGGCGACGAGCGCGTGGGCGTGAAGTACGCGATCAACGGCCTGCTGTCGCTGACGCCCGACGGCAACCCGCTGCTCGGCGAGACGCCCGAGGTCCGGGGGCCTGTGGTCCGCGGCCGCGATCTGGGTGAAGGAGGGCCCCGGGATCGCGAAGACGATCGCCGAGTGGATGACCGACGGCCGTCCCGAGATCGACCCGCACGCCTCGGACATCGCGAGGTTCTACGAGCACCAACGGACGAGGGCCCACATCCGCGCTCGGACGGAGGAGGGCTACAACAAGACGTACGGCATCGTGCATCCGGCCGAGCAGTGGGCCTCGAACCGCGCGGTCCGCGTCGGGCCGTTCTACGACCGGCAGCGGGCGCTCGACGCCGTGTTCATCGAGGGCGGCGGGTGGGAGCGGCCGCACTGGTACGGCTCGAACGCTCCGCTCGCGGAGGAGTACGGCGACCGTGTGATGCCGCGCCAGGCCGAATGGGACTCGCGCTGGTGGTCACCGGTCATCAACGCGGAGCACCTGGCGATGCGCGAGCGGGTCGGCCTGGTGGACCTGTCCGCGTTCGCGATCCTCGACGTGTCGGGTCCCGGCGCGCTCGGCTTCCTGCAACGGGTCGCCGTCGCGCAGATGGACGTCCCGGTCGGCCGCGTCGTCTACACGTCGTTCCTCAACGACGCGGGCGGGGTCCGGGCCGACCTCACGATCATGCGGCTGTCCGACGACCGGTTCCGCGTCGTCACCGGCGGCGCGTCGGGCCGGATCGACCGGAAGTGGCTCCTCGACCACCTGCCGACGGACGGCTCCGCGCACCTGGAGGATCAGACGTCGGCGTGGTCGACCCTGGGCCTGTGGGGTCCGCGAGCGAGGGACGTGTTGTCGTCGGTGACCGACGACGACGTGTCCAACCCAGCGCTTCGGGTTCGCGTCGTGCCGGTGGATCGATGTCGGGACCGTGCACGTGCTCGCCTCGCGCATCTCCTACGTGGGCGAGCTCGGATGGGAGCTGTACGTCCCGTTCGAGCAGGGCGGCCGGTTGTGGGACACGTTGTGGGAGGCCGGGCAGCCGCACGGCCTGCTCCCGGTCGGCGTGGGGGTCTACCTCACGACCGGCCGGCTGGAGAAGAGCTATCGCGCCCACGGGAACGAGCTCGAGCTCGAGTACGACCTCGTCGAGGGCGGCATGGCCCGGCCGAAGGTCAAGGACGACCCGTTCATCGGCCGAGAGCCGTACCTGCGGCAGCGGGAGCGGGATCCGGTGACGGTCCTGTGCACGCTGACGGTCGACGACCCGACCTCCTCGACGGGGATCCGGCGCTACATGCTGGGGAAGGAACCGATCCTGACCCGCGACGGCGATCCGATCGGGGATGCGCGAGGCCGGCGCTCGTTCGTCACGAGTGCGGGGTCCGGGCCGTCGGTCGGGAAGCACCTCCTCATGTCGTACCTGCCGCCGGAGCACGCGCGGGCCGGGAACGAGCTCGCGGTGGAGTACTTCGGCGAGCGCTATCCGGTGACGGTCGCGGTCGTGGGGAGCACCCCGCTGTTCGATCCGACCAACGAGCGGATGAAGTCGTAGCACCGTGCGGATCCTCGTCTGCGTGAAGCGCGTGCCGATCACCGGCGGTCGCATCGTGTTGACCGACGACGCGAGAGGCATCGAGACACGGTTCCTCGGGTTCACGGTGAGCCCGCATGAGGAGTGCGCCGTCGAGGAGGCGGTCCGGCTCGTCGAGGAGCACGGTGGCGAGACCGTGGTGCTCACGCTCGGTCCTTCTGAGGCCGAGGAGCAGCTGCGAGACGCGATGGCGATCGGCGCCGATCGCGGGATCCTCCTCGAGACCGACGGGTCGGAGTGGGACCCGCAGGCCACGGCCCGGGCGCTCGCCGAGGCGATCGGCGAGCAGGAGGAGCCGTTCGACCTGCTGCTGTTCGGCAACGAGGCCGCCGATTCCGGTGACTACCAGGTGACCGTCCGGGTCGCGCAGGCGCTCGGCCTTCCCTGCGTCACGGGCGTGAAGTCGCTCGAGGTCCGGGACGGCGGATTCGTGGTCCGACGCGAGGCGGTCGGTGGTTGGGAGGTCTTCGAGCTTCCGATGCCCGCGATCGTCGCGGTCCGCGAGGGCATCAACCTCCCGCGGTTCCCCTCCGTGCCGGGGCGGCTCCGGGCGAAGAAGAAGTCGGTGGAGACCGTGGCGGTGAAGCCGGAGGCCGGTGGTCAGGAGATGGCGGTCCTGAAGCTGCCGGCGGGATCGGGCAAACAGGTCGAGGTGCTGGGGAACGGGCCCGAGGCGGCTCCACGCGTCGTCGAGATCCTGCGGTCCCTGGGGTTGGTCTCGTGATCCTCACGCTCGTCGAGCACGACCGCGGAGCGCTGAGCGAGCTGTCATCCGAGGCACTGACGTTCGGGCGCCGGCTCGCGGAGCGACTCGGCGTCGAGCAGCGCGCCCTGCTGGTCGGGGAGGATGCGCGACCCGTCGCGGGCGACCTGGCGGCGTTCGGCGTGGCCCGAGTGCATCTCGCGGCCCACGACGCGCTCGTCGACTATGCCCCGAGGGCGTGGGCACGGTCGGTCGTCGCGCTCGCGAGCGACCTCGGGCCGGCCGCCGTGATCGGCTCGGCGAGCGATCGCGGCTCCGAGGTCATGGCGCACGCCGCGGCGATGATGGACCTGCCGCTGGTCGCCAACTGCACCGAGGTCGAGGACGCGGCGGACGCGGACGCCTGGACCGTCGTCCGGCAGCGGTGGGGTGGAAGCCTCCTCGAGGAGGCCCGCGTGACCGCCCCCGTGAAGCTCGTCACGGTCGCACCACACGCGGTCCTCGCCCAGCCCGCGGATCCGGTCGCGGACGCGGAGGTGACCACGTTCGCGCCCGAGCTCGACGAAGACGACCTTCGGGTGCGCGTCACCGACCGGGTCGAGGTCGGAGGCGGCTCCGTGTCGCTCTCGGAGGCGAAGGTCGTCGTGGGCGGCGGTCGCGGCGTGGGCGGCGCCGAGGGGTTCGGCCAGCTCGAGGAGCTCGCCGGCCTGCTGCGCGGCGCGGTGGGGTGCTCGCGGGTCGTCACGAGCAACGGGTGGCGTCCGCACTCCGACCAGATCGGTCAGACGGGGACGCGGATCGCGCCGGACCTGTACATCGCGTGCGGGATCAGCGGGGCAACCCAGCACATCGTCGGATGCCGCGCGGCGAAGAAGATCCTCGTGATCAACACGGACGCCGAGGCGCCCATCCTGTCGCAGGCGGACTACGCGATCATCGGCGACCTGCGACAGATCGTGCCCGCGATCAGCGCGGAGATCCGCAAGGCCGGCGCCGCGTGAGCGGTGCGCGGGCGATGCGGTCGGAGAGGAAGGAGAGGGAACGATGGCGGTGATCGACGACCCCGGGATCCTGCTCTACACGAGGATCCGCAAGTCGCCCTACTTCTACGCGTCGAGGCGGCACGGCGTGCGGCGGTACAGCGTGTACAACCACACGTATCACCCGCGCCACTACGGCGACCCGGTGGCCGAGTACTGGCACCTGGTGAACGGCGTCACGCTCTGGGACGTCGGTGTCGAGAAGCAGATCCAGATCAAGGGCCCCGACGCGTTCGACCTCACGAACACGATCGTCCCGCGAGATCTGCACAAGTGCGCGGTGGACGAGTGCAAGTACGTGTTCATCACGGCGCCCGACGGCGGGATCCTGAACGACCCGGTGCTGCTCCGGGTCGAGGAGGACGAGTTCTGGCTCTCGCTCGCCGACTCCGACGTCAACCTGTACGCGCTCGGGATCGCGGCGGCGAAGGGGATGGACGTCACGGTGCAGGAGATCGACGTCGCCCCCGTGCAGATCCAGGGCCCGAACGCGAAGAAGGTCCTCGTCGAGCTGTTCGGCGACCGCGTGCTCGAGGTGCCGTACTACGGCCTGATGAAGGCGGAGCTCCAGGGCATGCACGTCGTGGTCTCCCGCACCGGCTACACGGGTGAGGTCGGGTACGAGATCTACCTGCGCGACGCCTCGCAGCACGGCGTCAAGCTGTGGGACACGGTGCTCGAAGCAGGGAAGCCGCACGGGCTCGAGGTCATCGGCCCGTGTCACGTCCGGCGCATCGAGGGGGGCATCCTCGCCTTCGGCGCGGACATGTGGTACGAGAACAACCCGTTCGAGGTCGGATACCACTACACGTGGATGGTCGATCTCGACCAGGAGGCCGACTTCATCGGCAAGGCGGCCCTCGCGAAGATCAAGGCCGAGGGCGTGCGGCAGAAGCTCGTCGGCGTCGACATCGAGGGTGCGTCGCTCGGCTCCTACATCGACAACGAGATGCTGGACTTCTTCCCCGTGTCGGTGGGCGGAACGGTCGTCGGACGCGTGACCTCCGCGTGCCACTCGCCCAGGCTCGGGAAGAACATCGGCTTCGCGATGCTGCCGATCGAGCACACGGAGCTCGGGACGACACTCGAGGTCGAGACGCCCGGCTCGGGCCGTGTCGCAGCGACGGTCGTCCAGATGCCGCACTGGGATCCGAACAAGGACATCCCGAAGGGGTAGCGATCGCTCGATCCGGGACGCCCGATCGAGGGCGTCACGGTGACCTGGGTCAGGGGCTCGCGTCCTCGGCGAGCTCGCGTCGCTGGGCGTCGGCGATAGCGCGAGCCTCGAGCAGCTCCTCGATCGTCCATCGTTCGAACTCGACGGCGCCGGGCCGAACGACGGGAGGGGGCTCGGCCGCGACGGGCGGCCTCGGCTCGACCGCGACGGGCGGCCTCGGCTCGACCGCGACGGGCGGCCTCGGCTCGACCGCGACGGGCGGCCTCGGCTCGACCACGCGGTCGTCGATCGCGCGGTTGGACCACGCGAAGAACGTCAGCACCAGTGCCGTGAGGACGAGGAGGACCCCCACCGAGACGCCCAACCGGATCGGCGCGGAACCTGCCCTGGCGCTCATCGTGCACCTCCTGACTCCAGACCGATGCCGATCGTGGTCCGGCAGCCAGGGCGCCGCGGTGGTCGCCGGCACGGCATCGTGGTGACGTCGGGCACGCAGCGGCACCGAGATGCAGCTCCAGCACCTTCACCACCGAACCGGCAGGTCCTTCCGGTCCGTCAGCGATCCTCCGCTCGGTCCGGTCTGGTGATGCCGGCGACGTCGGCACCGAGGGTTCGGATCAGATCGCGACCGCGGACGTGGACGTTGACGCCGTGCGCGCCGCCACCGATCGCAACGCGTTGCAGCCCAGGGATCTCGGCGTCGGCGATCACCGGCCACTCGCGCTCGGAACCGAACGGCGTGATCGCCCCTCGTTCGTATCCGGTCGCCGTCCGTGCCTCGCCGGCGTTCGGGAGCGACAACCTGCTGACGCCGAGGTGCGCGCGGAGCTTCGGCCAGTCGATCTGTCGTCCTCCGGGCACCAGGACGAACACGTAGTCGTCCGTGCCGCGTCGGACCACGATCGTTCGGAGCAGCCGCCCGAGCTCGATCCCCTGGAAGGCCGCGCTCTCCTCGGCCGAGCGGGCCCGTTCCGTCCGGACGACGTCGAACGCGAGGCCCGAACCTTCGAGGGCTCGGAGCGCGGGCGTGTCGGTGTCCATCCTGGCCGGAGCCTACCCGGGCCCGTCCGGCTCAGGCGCCGGGGACGCTCCGCCGTCGAAGGCCGCGACCATCCGCTTCGGCGCCGTCAGCCGCCACGCCTCCTCGACGAGCTCCGCCATCTCCTGCCGATCCGCGTCGGCGATGTGGACGCCGATCCAGCCGCTCGGGCCGACGTAGGGCGGGAAGAAGAAGGTCTTCGGGTACATCGCGATGAGCGCCTGCTGCTCGTCGGCGGTCGACTTCACCCACGCGTCCTGTTCGCCTTCGGAGAACATCGTGAAGATCTTGTTGCGCACGCGGAACGTGGCCGTTCCCCAGGTCTCGCGCTCCTCGGCCTCGGGCAGCGCGAGGGCGATCTTGCGAACGGTCGAGGCTCGCACGATCGCAGCGTCGCCGCCGACACGACCCAAGGTCAAGCCCCGTCCCGCTCGGCGGAGCGGGACGGGGCTCGGCCCGAAGAAGTCCCGAGAAGGTGGCTATCCGCGAGCGAACAGCTGCAGGTACACCGTCGGGAACGAGTCGTTCGCGAAGACCCGGAAGACGTGGTTGCACCTTCCGCTGTTGCCGAGCCCTCGCAGGATGAACCGGAAGCGCCCGCCTCCGTCCGACCAGGTGTCCTCGAAGTGGTCCCCGTTCCTGCAGTTGACCACGACTTCCACGTCGACTCGCGTCCCCGCGTGATCGGCGATGAAGGCGACCTGGTTGTAGCTCCGCGTCCAGGCGCGGAGCGTCACGCGGCCGTGCCCACTCCGGTCGTGGATGAGGTCCCAGCCGCCACCCGCCAGGGCCGTCTGCGCGACCATGATGAGAAGCACCGAAACGATCACCGACACGAGCAAGGTCTTCCGAACCATTCCCTACCTCCTCCGAGCGACTGCGCGGAAGATACGGACTCGGCCCGCTGGTGACAAGGCAACAGAGGAGGATAGATCTCTACGGAACATGGGGGTTGACCGGATCGGGTCGCCGTGGCTAGCGTCCGGTCCGACCTGTTGCGCTATGCGAAACACCGACACCGACGGCCTCCGCTCCGTGACCCGCGCCCTGCGGGCGCTCGAGCTCGTTGCCGAGTCGGGCGAGCTCGGGGTAACCGAGCTCGGCCGCCGGCTCGACGTGCACAAGGCGACCGCGTCCCGGCTGACCTCGACCCTTGCAGCCGGCGGCCTGCTCGAACGCGACCCCGTCACCGATCGGTACCGGCTCGGGTTCGGCCTGATCCGCCTCGCCGGGGCGGCGATGGCCGGACTCGACCTCGTCAGCACGGCTCGGCCGGTCCTCGGCGACCTCGCCGAGCGGACCCGCGAGACGGTCACGCTCGGGGTCCTGTCCGGCGACGAGGTCGTCTCGATCGACCAGGTGACGGGGACGCGATCGATCGTGAGCGTGAGCTGGGTGGGCCGTCGGACGCCGTTGCACACGACCTCGACCGGCAAGGTCCTGCTCGCAGCGATGGACGACTCGGAGGTCGCTCGCCGCGTCGGCCGGCGGCTCGAGCGCTCGACCCCGAGCTCGATCGGCAGCCCGAAGGAGCTGCGGTCCCAGCTCGAGCAGATCCGTCGGCGCGGGTATGCCCAGACGCTCGAGGAGCTCGAGGAGGGCCTCAACGCCGTCGCCGCGCCGGTCCGCCAGGCCGACGGCACGGTCGTCGCGGCCTTGTCGGTCTCCGGGCCGGCCTTCCGCGTTCGGGCGGTGGACCTGCCTCGGCTGGGCCGGCTCACGATCGAGTCGGCGGAGACCCTGTCTCGCAGGCTCGGTCACGTCGAGCGCGCGTCCGGCCGGCTGAGGGCCGCAGCGCCGTCCGGACGTGCGTGCGCGGCTGTGATGCGGCCCGCGCAACGGGGCTTGCGCGCCTCTTGAACGGTCGGTCAAACTGAAGCATGGAGCGCCCCGAGACGCTCGTCTGGGATGCCTCCGCCCGCGCCCTCCCCTCGATGCTGGATGCCGTGGGCCGGACCCCGCTCGTCCGCCTGTCGAGGATCGCCCCGGAGGGGCTCGGGATGCTCGCGAAGGTCGAGTGGTACGGCCCGACCGGCTCCACGAAGGACCGGATCTACCGGTTCATGCTCGAGCGGGCCGAGGAGCGGGGCGACCTCCGTCCGGGGATGACGATCATCGAGTGCACGACGGGCAACGCCGGCATCGCGTGTTCGGCGGTGGCCGCGATCAAGGGGTACGCCTGCGTGATCGTGATGCCGCGCGGGATGAGCCTCGAGCGCAAACGCATGATCGAGGCGTACGGCGCAGAGCTCGTCCTGACGCCCGGCGGCGGCTCGGACATCGACCTCGCGATCGCGAGGATGCGCGAGATCGTCGCCACCGACCCCGAGCGGTACTTCTTCCCAGGCGAGTTCGAGAACCCCGACAACCCGCAGGCCCAGACGATCTCGGGCGAGGAGATCTGGCAGCAATCGGGCGGGCAGGTGGATGCGGTCGTGGCGGCACAGGGGACCGGAGGGTGGATCACCGGCGTGGCCCGCGCGCTCAAGTCGTACGACCGCGCGATCCGCGCGTACGCGGTCGAGCCCGCCGAGAGCCCGCTCATCTCCGAACAACGATGGGGGACCCACGGCGTTCCGGGCATCGGCGACGGGATCGTCCCGCACAACCTCGATCTGTCGCTCATGGACGGGATCGTGACGGCCTCGACCGAGGAGGCACTGGAGATGGCGCACCGCCTCGCGCGCGAGGAGGGGATCCTCGGCGGACCGTCCTCCGGCCTCAACGTCGCTGCCGCCCTGAAGGTCGCCGCCAAGCACCCCGAGTACGCGACGATCGTGACCGTCGTCCCCGACACGGGACAGCGCTACCTGTCCGGCGAGCTGTTCGGCGAACGTTCGGACGAGGAATCGCCCGAACGGGATCACTCCGTCGACCCCGACTCGCTCCGGCAGATCGAGGCGAACCGCGACCGCCTCGAGTTCATCTCCTGAGCCGGTGAGCACCTACCCGTTGTCCGACGCCGACCGGGAGATCGCGGAGCGGGCCCGGCGGTTCGTCGACGAGGACCTCATCCCGCACGAGGTCGAGGCCGAGATGCACGGCGGCCGCCTGACCGACGAGCTCCGTGCGCGGCATCACCGCCAGGCGATCGATCTCGGCCTGTACGCGATGAACATGCCGGTCGAGCTGGGCGGCGGTGGGTTCACGATGCTCCAGCAGGTGCTCGTCTCCGAGCAGATCGGGCGGGTGACGAACGGTCTCGGGTGGTGCGTCGGCACGCCGGCGGCGTGGGCGCCGAAGGTGATGAGCGCCGAGCAGCTCGAGCGGTGGCTCGTCCCGACGGTCCGTGGGGAGCGGCAGGAGTGCTACGCGATCACCGAGGAGGGCGCGGGCTCCGACGTCGACGCGATCGAGGCGACCGGGCGCCGCGACGGCGACACGTACGTGCTGAACGGGCGGAAGATGCACGTGACCTCGTTCAACACCGCCGACCACGTCTTCTTCCAGGCGAAGATCGACGGCGGCCCGCACGCCGGCGCGCACGCGCTGTTCGTCCTCGACACGGACACCCCGGGCGTCCGGCTCGTGCGCGAGCCGAGGTACACGCACACCTACGCGGAGACGCACGCGGTCGTCGCGTTCGAGGACGTTCGGGTGCCCGCGTCGCAGCTCGTCGGCGAGGAGGGCGACGGACTCGCGTTCACCTACGAGTGGTTCCGCTACGAGCGGTTGATGATCGCGGCGCGTTGCTGTGGCGCGGCCGAACGGCTGATCGAGGAGGCGACGGCGTTCGCGAAGGAGCGGGTGCAGTTCGGGCGCCCGATCATCGAGAACCAGGCGATCGCCCACATGCTCGCCGACTCGGTCACCGAGCTGTGGGCGGCGCGCCTGATGACCTACGAGCTCGCGAGGAACATCGACCGGGATGTCGACGTGAAGGTGCAGCACGCGCAGTGCTCGATGGTGAAGCTCTATGCGAGCGAGATGGCGAACCGTGTCGCCGATCGAGCGGTGCAGATCTTCGGCGGTCGCGGTTACATGCGCGAGAACGTCGCCGAGCGTTTCTGGCGCGAGCTCCGGGTCGACCGGATCTGGGAGGGCACCTCCGAGATCCAGCGGAATATCATCGCCGACCAACTCGCCAAGCGCGGCGCGCGTATGCTCTCCGGCTGATGGAACGACAGGACCTGCTGGACCGCGAGGCGTCGTCCTGGGACGCGTTCATGGCGGCCGTCGCTCGCGTGACCGCCGAACGCCGGACCGAGGCCGGTGTCGTGCCGGGATGGTCGGTCCACGACCTCGTCTGGCACTGCGGCTTCTGGGCCGACGATGCCGCGCGGAAGATCGAGCTCATCGCCGCCGACCGACAGGAGCCCGAGCGGCCGGAGGCCGAATGGCAGGCGATGAACGACGACGTCGCCGAGCAGTCCAGGAGCATGGCGTGGGAGGAGGTCGTCGCTCGCTCCGAGGCGGCGAGGGAGCGGATCCGCGCAGCGCTCGTTTCGCTCGCCGAGGTCGGGCCCGCCGCCGAGTCGGAGTTCGTCGAAGAGACGTTCGAGCACTACGACGAGCACGCGGCCGAGATCGAGCGGTTCGCCTCGGGTCCTCCCGGCGTCTGAGGGCGGGCGCGGCTCAGGCCTTCGCGGGCTCGAGCACGAAGCCGAGGAGCTGCGCGGCCACCTCCATGCACGTGCGGTGCATCCGCTCGGCCGTGATCTCCGAGTCGTTCAGGATCACCTGGATCGCCAGGCCGTCGATCAGCGTGGCGATGCGGAGCGAGAGCTCGTCCGCGTCCTCGGTCGTCGCGAACTGGCCCGAGTTCTGGCCGCCACGTACGATCTCCGCGATCTGCGCGCGCCAGCGTTGGTCGAGGGCCTCTCGATCCTTCGCCATGTCGGCGTCGCGGAGCGCACGAACCCATACCTCGATCCAGAGCGCCCACTCGTCCAGCCGGTCGTACTCGGCGAGGTATCCGGGGACCGAAAGATCGATCAGTCGACGCAGCTGGTCCCTGGCCGAGGGGATCCGCCGGATCTCGCGCGAGGTCCGGAGGAAGAACTGGTCGTTCGCGAACGTGAGGGCCTCGGCGAGCAGCCGGTCCTTCGAGTCGAAGTAGTACAGGATGAGTCCGGGCGAGACGCCGGCTTGCTCGGCGACGTCGGAGATCCTCGTCTCGGCGAGGCCGCGCTCGGTGATCACGCGCGCGGCCGCATCGAGGATCTGCTGATGCCGGTCCTTGATCTGCTTGGGGGTTGCCGAGCTCACGCGGTCTCCTCGAGCCCTGAACGCCGGCCAATCGCAGGTGCCTCGGCGTCGACGGCTGGATCGTGGTTCGGCGAACACTACGCCCCTGACCTGCGCTGTCAACACGCGAACGGTCGCCGGTCCGGTTGACCGGCGATTCAATCACTGGGAGGATGTGCGCGTTCCCGGATCGAGGAGACGCTTCGCAACCATGGCCAACGTCTACGACGCGATCGTCATCGGCGGCGGACACAACGGGCTGACCGCCGGCGCGTACTTCGCCCGGGCCGGCGCTCGCACGGTCGTCCTGGAGGCGCGCAACAAGACCGGCGGAGCGGCCGACACGAGCGCGCCGTTCGCCGACCACCCCGAGATCAACGTCACGACCTACTCGTACGTGATGTCGCTCATGCCGCCGACGATCATCAAGGAGCTCAACCTGAAGCGGCATGGCTACGACGTGACGCCGTTCGGCCCGTACTACCAGGCGTTCCCCGACGGGACCTCGATCACCGTCTACGCGGACGAGGCCGCGAGGAGCTACGAATCGATCGCGCGCATCTCGAAGAAGGACGCGGAGACCCTGCCGAAGTGGGAGGCGTGGATGCAGGACGTCGCCGACGTCCTCGGGCCGCTCCTGATGCAGAAGCCGCCGAAGGTCGGCTCGATGGCGTTCGGGGATCTCATCGAGAGCGTCCGCGCGGCGTGGAAGATGCGCAAGCTCGGCGTCCGGGGCGTGGGCGACGTGACGCGACTGTTCACGATGAGCGTCACCGATCTGGTCGACGACTGGTTCGAGTCCGACGCGATGAAGGGCATGCTCGCCGTGAACGGCGTCATCGGCACGTGGGCCGGACCGGACGAGCCCGGCACCGCCTACGTCATGCTCCACCACTCGATCGGTGACGTCGGCGACGGGCACCTCGGCTCGTGGGGATACCAGCAAGGTGGCATGGGCGCGGTCTCCGACTCGATCCGACGCTCCGCGGAATCGTTCGGCTGCGAGGTCCGGACCGATGCCCGCGTGCAGCGGGTGCTCGTCCGCAACGGCCGGTTCGTCGGCGTCGTGCTCGAGAACGGCGACGAGCTGCGCGCACCGATCGGCGTCACCTGTATCCATCCGAAGATCGCGTTCCTGGACCTGATCGGCCGCGAGGAGCTGCCCGCCGACTTCGTGTGGGACATCGAGCGCTGGAGGACGCGCTCGGGCGTCGTGAAGATCAACGTCGCGATGTCGGAGTTGCCGGACTTCATCGCCGATCCGGGCAAGGAGCAGCAGGAGCACCACACCGGCTCGGTCGAGCTCTGCTTCTCGACCCGCTACGCGGAGGAGGCGTTCCAGGACGCGCACATGGGCCGCAAGGCCGCCGAGCGGCCGTTCGTCGACGGCGTGATCCCGACCACGCTCGACCGGCAACTCGCCCCCGAGGGCGTGCACGTGTTCTCGATGTTCAGCCAGTGGGTGCCCGACGACTGGAACCTCGAGCCGCACCGCGACGAGCTCGAGGCGTACGCCGACCGGATCATCGACCTCTACACGGAGCTCGCGCCGAACTTCAAGAGCGCGATCATCGACCGGCAGGTCCTCGGGCCGTACGACATGGAGCAGGAGCTCGGGCTGATCGGGGGGAACATCTTCCATGGCGAGCTCTCGGTCGATCAGCTGTTCCACATGCGCCCGGCGCCCGGCTACGCGGACTATCGGACGCCGATCCGCGGCCTGTACCACGGGTCGTCGGCCACCCACGCGGGCGGCGGCGTGAACGGGATCCCCGGCTGGCAGGCGTATCGTGCGGCCGTGCGGGACCGGGCGATCAAGAAGACGCGGTGACCTCGGGGGAGGTCGCTGCCTCTTCAGAACGACCGGCCCTCGAGCGGATGCTCGAGGCGAGGTCCGTCGCCGTCGTCGGCGCGAGCGTTCGTGAGGGTTCGGTCGGCCATCAGTCCCTCGTCGAGCTGGTCGAGGGCGGGTTCGATGGCCGGATCGTCCCGGTGAACCCGAAGTACGACTCCGTCGTGGGGCTGCCGGCGGTCGCATCGCTCCGGGACATCGGCGAACCCGTCGACCTCGTGATCCTCGCGGTGTCGAACTCGCTGCTCGAGGAGCAGCTGCGCGCAGCGGCCGAGGCCGGCGCCGCGAGCGCGGTGATCTTCGCGAGTGGGTACGAGGAACCGCGCGAGGGCGCGCCACGGCTGACGGAGCGACTCGCAGCGATCGCTCGCGAGGCAGGGATGGCGATATGCGGCGGCAACTGCATGGGGTTCGCGAACCTCGAGCGGCGCGTGCGAGCGCTCGGGTTCTACGAGCCGAAGGACGCGCCCGTCGGCGGCGTCACGTTCCTGTCGCACTCGGGATCGGCGTTCAGCGCGATGATCCACAACGACCGGCTCCTCGGGCTGAACCTCGCGGTGTCGGCGGGTCAGGAGCTCGTGACGACGGTCGCCGACTACCTGCACTACGCGCTCGGGCTCGACAGCACGACGGCCGTCGGCCTGTTCATCGAGACGATCCGCGATCCCGAGGGTTTCCGCTCGGCCCTGGAGCTCGCCGCCTCGCGCGACGTGCCCATCGTGGCGCTGAAGGTCGGGCGCGAGACCTTCACGCGCGAGCTGGTGGCGGCGCACTCGGGCGCGCTCGCCGGTGAGGACGGCGCGTACGAGGCGCTGTTCGACGCGTACGGCGTGTCGCGGGTCGAGAGCCTCGACGAGATGGCGGACACGCTGGCGCTGTTCGACGCCGGTCGGCGCGCCGGGCCGGGTGGCCTGGCGAGCGTGCACGACTCCGGTGGAGAGCGGGCACTGCTGGTCGACGCGGCGGCAGCGATCGGCGTGCCCTTCGCGAAGATCTCGCCGGCGACGACCGACCGGCTGGCGGGGCTGCTGGACCCGGGGCTGCCGGCGGTGAATCCGCTCGACTTCTGGGGCACCGGGAGGGACGCGCACGAGATCGTGACCGGTTGCGTCCGGGCGCTGCTCGACGATGAGGCGGTCGCGGCGCTCGCGTTCAGCGTCGACCTCACGACCGAGGAGCACGACGCGCTCGGCTACGTGGCGATGGCGAGGGAGACGTTCCCCGAGACCGACAAGCCGTACGCGATGCTCTCGAACTTCGCCGCCGGCATCGACCGAGGAGACGCGAAGGTCCTCCACGACGATGGCATCGCCGTGCTCGAGGGGACGCTCACCGGGCTCGCTGCGTTCAAGCACCTGTTCGCGTATCGCGACAACCGGGCGCTGGAGCCAGTGGCGCGCTCCTCGCCCGTGGACGGCGATGTTCGAGATCGGTGGAAGGCGCGCCTTTCGGGTGATCAGGATCTCGATGAGCTCGACGGGCTCGAACTCCTCGCTGCGTACGGCGTCCCGGTCGCGCGCGCCGAACGCGCAGCCACGCTCGATGATGCCCTCGCGGCCGCCGAACGGATCGGCTTCCCGGTGGCGCTGAAGACCGCCGGGCCGAACATCCAGCACAAGTCGGACGTCGATGGTGTGAAGCTCGGGCTGGGCGACGCATCGGCGGTCGAAGCCGCGTACGAGGTCCTTGCCAAGCGCCTCGGTCCGAGGGTCCTGATCGCGGAGATGGCTCCCTTGGGGGTGGAGCTGCATCTCGGGGTCGTCAGGGACTTGCAGTTCGGGCCGTTGCTGCTCGTCGCTGCAGGCGGGATCCTCGTCGAGGTGCTCAAGGATCGACGCCTGGCGCTGCCCCCACTGGACGACGTTCGGGCCAGCAAGTTGGTCGACGGCCTGCAGATGCGACCATTGCTTGATGGCGTTCGAGGTCAGCCACCGGCGGATATCGGGCCGCTCGTCGAAGCGGTGATCGCCATGTCATGGCTCGCGCACGATCTCGGCGACCACCTCGAGGCGCTGGACGTGAACCCCGTGATCTGCTCACCGAGCGGGTGCGTCGCGGTCGACGCCCTCGTGATCCAGCGGCAGCCATCCGGGCGAAGCCATCGGTAGGCTGGTTCGGTCACCGAGGTGAGGGAGGAGCCATGGCCGTCAAGCCGATCCCTGATCAGTATCACAGCGTCCAGCCGTACCTCCTAGTGGAGGGGGCTGCCGGGCTCATCGAGTTCATCAAGGCGACCTTCGGCGCCGAGGAGACCTTGCGGATGCCCCAGCCCGACGGCAGGATCGGGCACGCGGAGATGCGCATCGGTGACTCGATCGTGATGCTCGCCGACGCATCGACGGCCGAGGGCAGCGGCGAAGCGATGCCGGCGACCGTGATGACCTATGTGGAGGACGCCGATGCAACGTACCGGCGGGCCCTCGGGGCCGGTGCGGCGTCGCTCCGCGAGCCGACGGACCAGTTCTACGGCGACCGGAGCGCCGGCGTGGTGGATCCGTTCGGAAACCGCTGGTGGTTCCACACCCACGTCGAGGACGTCTCGCCGGAAGAGGCGGCTCGACGTGCGCAGGAGCAGCAGGGTTCGATCTAGGTCGAGGGGGCGATGAGCTGGTACCCCGACTGGCTACCCGCAGGCCGGCTCGTACGGACGCCCGGGAAGGAATCGCTCCCACTCCTCGCGGTCACGATGCGATCGGCGACCTCACAGGCGCGCACCATAGCCCCCTCTGGAGCGGGTGGGAAGGACCTACGTGCCTGAGCCATGCTCCCACTGGTCTCCATGCATGACAGCTGACGTGGGGTCTTTGGGCAACTCGCATCTGGACCAGGAGGGGTGGTTGCTTCGTCGTCAGCCATCGTCGGGCCAAGCGGCGTCGAGCTCGGCGAGGATCGCGTCGAGGCTCTCAGGCCCTTCCTCCGCGTACCGCATCATCGCGCCCCAGAAGAGGTCGTTTCCGATCGGGGGCGGCATGAGGTCAGAGGCGTCGAACCGGAACGCGTCGGAGGCGAGGGCATCGTTGATGAGCTCCGCCTGGCTCCTTTCGAAGGGCCGATAGTTCGCCATGTCGAACTCGCGGTGCGGCGAGATGAACGGCGTCGACGTCGCGAGGCTCTGGCCGTAGGTGGGACCGAGGAGATACCGGACGAGCTCTCGGACTTCGGGGCGATCGGAGAACACTCCGATCATGTCGCCGCCGCCCACGACCCCCGGCGAGGGTCGCCCGATCGAAGGGAACGGGAAGATGTCGGTCGACACCCCGACCGATCCCTCCGGCACGAAAGATGAGGCGAAGCCGGGGAACTGATAGAGCCAGCAGCCCGGAGGGTCGTCCTTGACCATCGGGCGTTGGGCGACCTCGAATGATCTTCCGATGGCTCCGTCCGCCAGATAGCCCTCGGCGAACAGGATCTGCCCGAGATGCTCGAACGCTTGCCGCACCGGCGGGCTGTCGAACGGGATCTCATGGGATGCCCACTGGTCGTACACGACGGGACCCGCCTCCTTGAGCAGGAGGTGCTCGATCCAATCGGTTCCCGGCCACCCGCTCGTTCCTCTTGACTTCCAGCCGAGGCACCATGGCAGCCGGCCGTCGTCGACCAGCCGATCGCTGAGCTCGATGAGCTCGTCCCAGGACCGAGGGATCGCATAGCCCGAGGCGCGCAACTCGGGCACCGGGTGCCAGATCATGCTCTTGAGGCTGAGGTTCGCGAACGCGCCGTAGGTCGCTCCCTCCGAGGCAGGCCACGTGCCACCTTCGCCGATGGTCCCGAGGGAAACCAGGTACGGGCTCTGGTCCTGCTTGAGCGCCGGGATGTCCATGTAGGTGCCGATGTCGATCAGGTTGCCGTCGCGGCCGAGGGAAACGATCTCTCCCGGCTGCGGGAAGAAGGCGACGTCGGGCGGATCGCCGGCCTCCAGGCTGTCGGGGACGTAGTCGAAGAACGCCGGGTTCCCCACGAGTCGAACCTCGATCCCCGTTCGACCGGTGAACGTCTCCATCTCGGCCCGAAGGGCGGCGACCACGTCCGCGTTGAACCCACCGAACAAGGTGACCTGGGTGCCGAAGAGCGGCTGCACCCCGAGCGTCGAGGTCGGATCGACCGGTTCGGCCGCGAGGTCGGCCGGGAAGGTGCTCGGCAGCGTCGGGCAGGTCGAGGAGCCGAGGAACCGTTCACATTCGGGCACCCGGAGTGACCGGGTGATGCCCGTTCGGGCGCTGTTCGCGAGCTCGGACAGCGGGAGATCGAAGATCCCTCTGATCCCGAGGGGCCCCGCCGCGAGCACCGTCTGACCATCTGCGACGGGATACTCGACCCCCGCCTCCTGCATCGCGTAGTGGAGCGCATCCACGGTCTCGGCAGGCACGGGCACGCCGAGCGAGTCGCTCAGGCTGATCGCGTGAAGTGCGAGGAGCACGCTGAGCTCGGGATCGGTGTTCAGGGTCGAGAGTGACTCCCCGGTGAGGCCCGCGATCGTCGACTCTGCGCGCTGCCGCTCGGCCTCGCGGCTCCGGTTCACGGAAACGACCGTCAGGGAGGCTGCGAGGAGGGAGGCCACGGCCAGCACGGCCACGAGGCTGCGCAGGCGGGTCCGGGATCGTCGCTCGAGCTGCAGTTCCCGCTCGTGCCGAGCGCGCTCCGACTCGAGCTCAGCGTCTCGCCGCGTGAGGCTGGCTTCGACGTACTCGCGCTCGTCTTCCGTGAGACGGATGGCGTCGTCCTGCGCGACCTCCTCGGCCTGCGCCAGCCTCGTGCCACTCAGGAGGTAGTCCTCCGTCCGATCCGCCTGGCTCCACTCGGCGGTCGCCGCGGAGATCCGAGCCGTGAGGCGCAGACCTTCCCTGGCCTCCTCGATCCAGTCTCGGAACCTCGACCACTCCCGCAGGAGCGCCTCGTGCGCGATCTCGACCGTCGGCTCACGGGTGTCGGCGTCTCGGTCGAACGACAGGAGCCGGTGCCGGCCGAACGTCTCGATCACGCCGTCCAGCGCGCGGGCCTCGGAGAGCGAGCCGGCGAGCGACTCCAGCTCCGAACGGCGGACGCGACGCCGGGTGTCCTCCGTCCCTTCCCCGAGGGCGACGAGCCGGAGGAACAGCTGCCGGCAGGCCTCGCGCCCCGTCTCGTTCACCTGCTCGAAAAGCTGCTCCGCGCGCCGAGCGAGCGCGCCGGAGACGCCGCCGATACGGCGGTAGTCCTCGAGTGTGAGCGTGCCTCCTTCGGCGCGTTCGGTGAGCTCGGTTAGCGCGTACTGGAGCAGCGGCAATGCCCCAGGCCGGTCGACGACCTCGGTGACCATCGCAGCGACGAGCCCGGGTTCCGGCCGGAGACCGACGTGCTCCGCCGGACCGGCGATCGCTCGCTCGAGCTGTTCCGGCGACATCGGCGTGATCGCCTCGGTGTGGTCCGCGAGCAGCTCGCCGAAGCCCCGGACCGACAGCGGCTGGTCGAAGAAGTCCGCGCGGAGCGTTGCGACGATGCGGACGCGGCTGCCCGGCGCTTCGGCGGCCGCTCGGAGCGCGTCGAGCAGGCGCGACCGTTCGGCGTCGTCGTCGACGAGCGTGAACACCTCCTCGAGCTGGTCGAGCACGATCAGCAGATCCGCGTTCGGGTCGGGCAACACGCGATCCACGGCCCGGACCAGCCCGAGCTCGTCCCCTTCGAGCTCCTCCAGCAAAGACGGGGGAGGATCGACCGCGATCCCGAGCAACGCGGACTCCAACTGGCGCATCGGATGCGCTCCGGGCACGAGCTCGACCACGAACCAGTGCTCCGAGCCGGGGATGGCTCCCCGCCGAAGCGCCGGCACCAGGCCCGCCCGAACCACCGACGACTTGCCCGACCCCGACGGCCCGACGAGGCACAGGAACCGCGCTCCGGGACACGCTCGGCCATCCGGTCGACGAGCCGCCGGACGAGCGTCTCGCGACCGAAGAAGTCCGCGGCGTCCGCCTCGAGGAAGGCGCGGAGCCCCTTGTACGGGTTCCGGACCTCTTCGGTGACCGCGAGCGCATGCGCGGTCCCCTCCGCCGCCGCCCGGAACGCGGTCGCGAGCTCTTCGGCGTCCGCGAATCGCGCGTCCGGATCCTTCGCCGTCGCGCGCGCGATCACCGCGTCCACCGTCGGCCGCGAGCTCGGAACGGATCCGCCGGACCGAGGGGAGCGATTGCTCGAGGTGCTGATCGAGCAGGCCCCGCAGCGTGCTGCCCTCGAACGGGTGCTCGCCCGTGAGCATCTCGTAGAGCACGATCCCGAGCGAGTAGATGTCCGAGCGCGGCGTGATCGGCTCGAGCAGGATCTGTTCGGGCGAGAGGTACGCGGGCGTGCCACGGATCATCGTGCCGGTCGTCTGCTCGATCGAGCCGGCTCCGAGCGCCACGCCGAAGTCCGACAGGTAGGCGTTGCCCTCCTCGTCGAGCAGGACGTTGGCGGGCTTCACGTCGCGGTGAACGATGCCCTGCCGGTGCGCCGCGCCGAGCGCCGCCGCGGTGTGATCGAGGACGCGCGCTGCGCGGTCGACGTCGAGGGGACCGACCTCCAACAGGTCCTCGAGGGTGCCGCCGCGAAGGAACCGCATGATGAGGTAGGCGGCATCGGGCTCGCGCCAATAGTCGTAGAGCGGGACGACGCGCGGATGCTCCAACTGCGCGACCAGTTGCGCCTCGCGCTCGAACCGCCGGACGAAATCGGGCTGGTTCGCCAGATCCGGGTGGATCGACTTGACCGCGACCTCGCGGCCGACGTGCGGCTGGATCGCCCGGTAGACCGCGCCGAACGCGCCCTCGCCGATCTTCTCGAGCAGCCGGTACCCGCGGAGCGGTTCCCCCTGTACCTCGAGGTCGTCGTCCTGTCGGAGGATCCGCTCGTGGAGGCGTTGGAGGTCCGGCGAAGGATCGACGCCGAGCTCGTCGGCGAGGGTCTCGCGGGCCCGCTGGAAGGCGGCAAGCGCGTCGGCCTGTCGTCCCGAGCGGTAGAGCGCGAGCATGAGGAGCGACCACAGTCGCTCCCGGAGCGGGAACTCTCGCGTGAGCGACTCGAGCTCGCCCACGATCTCGACGTGCCGGCCCGACTCGAGATCGGCCGCGAACCGCTCCTCGGTGGCCTGGGCCCGGAGCTCGTCGAGGCGCGCGATCTCTCCCGCGAGGCCGTCGGCGACGAGGTCCGCGAAGGCGGGCCCGCGCCAGAGCCGGAGAGCCTCGTCGAGGAGATCCCGGACCCGGTCGGGCTGGCCGTCGGCGGCCCTCGCCTCGCGCACGAGCGCCTCGAACCTGGCGGCGTCCAGCTCGTCCGGCTGGACATGGAGGACGTACCCGGGTGCCCGTCCCTCGAGTCGCTCCGCCCCCAGCGCCTTCCGGAGGTGCGAGACGTAGGTCTGGAGCGTGTTCCGCGCGGTCTCCGGCGGTTCCTCGCCCCACAGGTGGTCGATGAGAGATTCGGCCGGCACGACCTGGTTCGGGCGAACGAGCAGGTGCGCGAGCACGGCACGCTGTTTGGGGCCGCCGAGCCTGATCGGGCCGTCGACCCCGGCGACCTCGAGTGGACCGAGGACCAGGAAGCGCATCCCGGGACCGTACGCCTCGCGTTGCCTGCTGGGAAGGTTCGATCGCCTCGAACGGATCGTCATGCGTGAAGGCTGACCGGCCCCGCTTGAAGCTCGCTTGAAGCCTCGATTCCTTCAAGCGATCTTCAAGCCGCCCACACCCGAGCCCTCACGCGCACGGCTCCACGATCCGGCCATGCGGATCTCACGAGGGATCGGATCGGTGCTGGTGGCGGTGATCGTGGCCGGGACGATCGGCTCAGCCTCGCCGGCCACGGGCACCTGACGGTCGCCGGCGGCACGGACGAGCAGCGCTCCATGGCGGACTGGGTCGTCGGGCGCTTCGAGGCCGCCGGGCTCGAGCTCCCGCCCCTGGAGGTCCGCTTCCACGCCGACCGGGACAGCTGCTACGGGCGGATCGGCTACTACGACGCCGAGGTGGCCCACCTGTGTCTCATGCGGGCCACCACGGACTCGAGCCGGACCGCGCTCCACGAGATCGCGCACCGCTGGCTCGAGGTCAACGTGACCGGGATCGAGCGGGACCTGTTCCTCCAGCTCCGCGGGCTCCGGACCTGGAACGACAAGGGAGCCGGTTGGGAAGAGCGCGGCTGGGAGCAGGGAGCCGAGATCATCGAGTGGGCCCTCGGCGAACAGGGCGACGGCACCAGGCTTCCGTCGATCCCGAACAACGATCCGGTGGAGCTCCGGGCGGCGTACGAGCTCCTCACCGGCAACCCGGTGCCGGCGCCGCAGGTGTGGGGGCACGGCCAGACGACCGACTGAGCCCGGCCCGCCCGCGTCAGACGAAGTGGCTCTCCTCCGGCTCGGTGCCCTCGGGCCAGCCGGGGTAGTCGTCGCCGGGGTACTCGAATGGGTCGCCGTAGCACGCGTCGATCGGCGGCACCGGCTGCGCGTCGGTGCGCGGGTTCCGTTCGAAGTCGAAGACGTGCTCGAAGTTGTGGGTGCGCCCGATCCGCGACGGTGAGGTAGGGGAGCCCCCAGTTGTCCTCGATGAACTTCAGCGGGCTCGAGAACTCGCCCTCGGCGTCGTCGACGTAGCCCTTCCTCGCGTACGGGCTGATCACGAGCGTCGGGACGCGGAACCCGAACCCGAGGTCGTCGACCTCGGGCGGCGGCACGTGGTCGTAGAACCCGCCCCACTCGTCCCACGTGAGGAACACCGCCGTGTGCTCCCAGCCGTCGCTCTCCATCACGGCGTTCACGACGTCGGTCAGCCAGTTCTGCGCGAAGCAGGTGCTCTCCGGCGGGTGGTCGGAGAGTTCGAACCGCGGCGTGACCCACGTGACGGCCGGGAGGCGGCCGGCACGGATGTCCTGCGGCAGGCGTTCGACGGCCCGGATCCGTTCGGGGCGCCACAGGTCCGTGTGGAACACACCCTCGATGCCGTTCAACGCGTTCCAGAAGTAGCCGCTCTGCCCCGGCTCGGCCGCGTAGTACGCCCAGCTCACGCCGGCGTCCTCGAGCTGCTCGGGCACCGTTCGGAACGTGAAGCAGCTGTCGTGCTTCGTCGTGTTCCCGAGGTCGTCCTTCACGAGGACGAAGACGTCCTCCCCGACCGCGTCGCATCCCCACGACTTGAACTGACGTCCGTCCTGCATCTGCCGGGTCTCGATGTTCTCGGGATTGTCGATCGCGCCACCGGCCTGCCCCGCCACGAAGAAGAAGTGGTTCGGATACGAGGGCCCGGCGACCGAGGCGAAGAAGTTGTCGCAGAGCACGTAGTCGCGGGCCCATGACCAGTAGTTGGGCACGCCGGCCTCGTCGAACGCCGTGTACGCCCACGGGTCCCCGAACTGCCCGACCGCGAACCCGTCGTACGCGCCGCCGTTCACGGCGTTCAGGTGCGCGGCACGGTCGTGCGGGAGGTCGCCCGGCAGCCACGCGGGACATGGCGCGAGCGGCACCTCCTGGCCGAACTTCACGCCCATGTCCGTGCCGTTGGCGCCGGGGAACCGCCCGAAGAGGTTGTCGTAGCTGCGGTTCTCCATCATCAGGTAGATCACGCGCTTGATCGGCCAGCGCGTGCCGGCCGAGACCACCGACGCGGTCGCGGTCGGCCCGGCCACCGGGAGCTTGCGGCCCCCGCCGGTGCACGCGTACAGCGAGGCGCCCGCGAGCGCGAGGCCCGAGGTCCGCAGGAACCGCCGGCGCGAGAACAGCGGCGAACGATCGTGATCGGGCCGCTGCGAGCCCGGGGTGTCGGGGTGGTGATCGTGCGGGGTGTGCACGACCGTCGAACCTATCAAGGAAGTTCGCGAACGATATCCTGCCCGGGCCCTCCGACCTGCGAGAACGACATTGCATCTCAACAAGCGCCTCCCGGCGGCGATCCTGTTCACGATCGTCCTGGCGCTCGTGCACCTCGGGGGACGGCGGCGACGGCGACCGCGACGCCCACGACACCGCCACCCCCGGTCACGGCCGTGACCGGGCCGCTCCCGGCGGTCTCGCCGACCCCGCCGGCGCTCCCGGACGAACCGCCCGCCACCCGTGGAGTCGTGGACGTCGACTGCGTGAACGGGTGGAAGACGCCCGCGGAGGGCTCGGCTCGGTTCGCGCAGCCGCTCGAGGTGGTCCGGCGGCAGGCCGGGGTGGAGGGCGACCTCGAGGTCGTGGACATGCGCTTCTTCACCGGCCCGGAGTCGCCCCCGTCGGACAAGGGGTACCTGCTCGAGGTCGAGCGCTGGTACGTGAAGGCGTTCGCGCCGGACGATCTGTCGTTCCAGGGCCGGTTCCTCGTCGAGTCGCGCGCGTTCGGCGACGGGTTGGTCGCCGTGGCCGCGTACGACACGAACGGGTTCCGCTCGCCCGATTGGGTCGGGTTCCAGTTCGACAGCGCAGATCTCGAGCCGCGGTCCTACCAGGGGCTCCCCGGGGAGTGGGCGGGCACCCCGTACGACTTCGTCGGCGGGGGCGGCGGTCTCGAGATCCCCGGCCTGCCGGAGGACGTCACCGGCTGCCTCGACGCGACGTGAGCGGGCCTAGGCCCCCGCGAGCACCGCGGCGCCGACCGCTCCGGACAGGTCCCCGAACTCGGTCGTCAGCAGCTTCGGCGGTTGGTCCGGAACGAACAGCAGGGGCTGCATCTCCTCCTCGATCCGCCTCACGAACGGGGGTCCGAGCCGGTCGCCGAGCCCACCACCGATCACGATCGCCTCGAACGCGAGCAGGTTCTGCACGGACGCGAGCCCGATGCCGAGCGCCCAGACCGCGTCGTCGATGAGGTCGACCGCCATCTTGTCCTTCCGCTCCAACGCAGCGGCGATCACGCCGCTGGACATGCGGGTGCGGCCCTTCTTCTCCATGAGCTCGAACAGGATCGTCTTGTGACCCTGCTTGACGCGCGCGCGCGCCTCCTCCTCGATCTGCCCTCGACCGGCGTAGGCCTCGAGGTGGCCCTTCCTGCCGTCCGAGCACACGCGCCCGCCCGCCTTCACGATCGTGTGGCCGATCTCGCCCGCGGCCCCTTCACCCTGATAGAGCTTGCCGTCGAGCACGAGCCCGCCGCCGACGCCGGTCCCGACCCAGACGCCCAGCAGGTTGCGGAAGCCACGGCCCGCCCCGCGTTTCCACTCGCCGAGGATCGCGACCCGAACGTCGTTGTCGAGCTTGACCGGGATGCCGCCGAACGCCTCGGACACCATCGACGCGAGCGGGACGGGTTCGCCCGACTTGAACCCGGGGAGGTTGGGAGAATGCGCGACCGTGCCGGTCTCGGCCTCGATCGAGCCGGGGAACCCGATCCCGACGCCTCCGACGTCCGAGCGATCGGCGCCGGCATCCGCGAGCGCCTTCGAGGCGGCCTCGGCGATCGCCGACGTGACGTCCTTCGCACCGGTCTCCGGCGTCCCGAGCCGGTGCGTCCCCGTCACCTTCCTCGAACGCATCGCGACCGCCTGGACCTTGGTCCCGCCGACGTCGATGCCGATCGTGATCCCGCTCATCGCGGGCTTGCCCAGGCGCCTCTCGTCGCGGCGCGGGCGAGGATGAGGCGAACGGCGAGGCTTATCGCCGACGTCGCGGCGATCGCCGCGAGCGCCACCAGGGGCACCCCGAACACGCCGCAGATGGAGACGATGAGCAACCGAGCGTCGCGCCCGCCCATCAGCCAGCCGATCCAACGCTCCGGAAGCGGTGAGATCCCGAGCGCCGCGATCCGGTCCTTCGCGGCCATCGACAGCATCGCCCCGGTCGTCGCGGCGACGGCGAGCACCGCGGCGAGCGCCGGGTCCGCGTTCAGCGCCAACGCCCAGACGGTGATCCCGGCGATGATCGCGGCGTCGGCCAACCGGTCGAGGACGCCGTCGAGGAGCGCTCCCGCGGGGCTGGCGCGGAGGCGGAGACGGGCGATCTCTCCGTCCACGCCGTCCAGCACCGACGATGCGTGGACGATGAGCGCGCCGGCGATGCCGAGCCCGGCGCCGAGTGCCCACGCTCCGGCCAGGGCCATCAGGAACGCGATCAACGAGACGACGTCCGGATGGAGCGGGAGGTGTGCCAGCGCCATCGACATGCGCGTCGAGATCGGCCGGTTGAGGTATCGGGAGACGGGTCCGTCCGCGGGCTTGGTGAGCGAGCGCCGGAGGCTGGTTGCCCCCCGTCGCAGGTCCTCGGGGGTATCGACGTCCTGCCACCACGAGCCGCGGGGGAGCGAGATGGCCTCGAGGGGTTCCGTTCTCGCGAGCTCGGTCACCGCGCCGGCGAGCGTTGCGTCGCCCCGCGCGGCGACGCTCCGCTGTGCGGCGAACACCGACCTCGGGAGCAGGAACGCACCGCAATCGATCGATGGGTCGCCGAGCTCCTTGGAGAACGCGACGACCCGCTCCTCGTGCAGGCGGACGCGTGTGCCCTCGGCCCATGCCTCCGGATCCGGGGCATGATCGACGAGGACGCCGGGTCTGCCGGCGACCAGCAACGGCTCCATCGCCCCGTGGCCGAAGACATGATCCATCGTCACGAGGAGGAACAGGTCCTCCTCGGCGACGTAGGGCTCGGCGGCGGCGAGGGAGGCCCCGTTGCCCTCCTCCCATCGCTCCGCGAACGTCGCCTGGACGTGTCCGGGGGCGATGCGGTTCACGACGGCCCCGACGGGACCGGCCTGATAGCCGACCACGACCACGACGTGCTCGATCGCGCTCGAGAGGAGCGTGCGCACCGCGCGTTCGACGAGCGAGAGCCCGCCGACCCGGATGAGGGCCTTCGAGCCTCCGCCGGTCAGCTCCGCCAGACGCTCGGATCGGCCCGCGGCGAGCACGACCGCGAGGCGCGGGATCCGGGGCCCCGCTGCCTCAGTGGCGCGAGGCCGTTCGGCCGGGAACCGATCGGACAAGGTCTCGGACACACGCACCCCCCTGTTGCTCCACCCAAAGGTTGACCGGGAGGCCCACGCTTGGCAACTCGCGTCCCTACTCCGGCCAGCCCGTGTAGACGTCGGGCCCGCGCTTGCGGAGCTCGTTGCCGATCACCGCTCGCTGGATCTCTCTGAGGTCCCCTCCCAGATCCGGTCGACGCGGAGCTCGCGCCACAGGCGCTCGACCGGCTCCTCGCGCATGTACCCGCGGCCGCCGTGGATCTGCACCGCCTTGTCGACGACCCTGCCGGCGGTCTCGGAGCAGACGAGCTTGACCGCCGACGCCAGCGCGTGAAGCTCCTTGCGGGAGGCACCGCCGCGCGCCGCTTGCCACGCGACGCGGTAGAGCATGGACTTGGCCGCCATGATCTCGGCGGCCATGTCGGCGAGCATGAACTCGATCGCCTGGAACTCCACGATCGGCTTGCCGAACTGCACGCGGCCGTTCGCGAACGCGAGCGAACGTTCGAGCGCGCGCGTCGCGGCACCCATCGTGCGGGCGCCGATCATGATCCGCTCCTCGACGAACCAGCCCTTCGTGAGCTCGAACCCCTGACCGACCTCGCCGAGGATCGCGTCGTCACCCACCCGCACGCCGCGGAACGCGAAGATCGGGTGCTCGAACACGAACGTGTGCGAGTACTTCGGCGTGCGGACGATCTCGACGCCGGGGAGGTCCTTGTCGACGATGAACACGGTCGCCTTCGCCGCGTCGCCGTCTACGTGCGCATGGACCATCAGGAAGTCCGCGATGTCGCCGGTGGTCACGTGCCACTTCTCGCCGTCGATCGCCCACCCGTCGCCGTCCCGCTTGGCGATGGTCTCGACCATCGTCGGGTCCGACCCGGCAGCGGCCTCCGTGACCGCGTAGGCATCGCGTCGCTCGCCGCGGCAGGCCGGACGCAGGTACCGCTCCTTCTGCGCCTCGGTCGCGACGGCGAGTGGGATCGACGGCCGCCACGGGATGTCCCACAGGGCGTTCGTCGCCCTTCCCCACTCCTCCTCGACGAGGACCTGCTGGAGCGTGTCGAGACCCTGGCCGCCGTCGTCCGTCGAGTGATTGATCGCGTTGAAGCGATCGTCGAGGACCGCTCGCTTGGCCTGCTCGAAGCGCTCGGGCGGCAAGCCATCGTGCTCCTCGCACTCGAGCTCCAGCGGGATCAAGACGCGGTCGGTGAACGCGCGAGCGCGCTCCTGCAGCTCGCGATCCTCGGAGGTGAGACGGATGTCCACGTGATCCCTCCCGACGGGAACGCGCAGTGTAGTGGGCGGTCGCTACGCCGGGCAGCCGGTGCCGACGATCGCGAGGGTCCGCCGTTCGAACTCGACGTCCTTGATCCCGACGGCGAACACCGTCCCGTCGGGCAGCGCGTCGACGGCGGTGAGGCTCTCCGAGCCCGCGACGCCGGGGCCGTCGATCGGGGCCCACCGGCGGCCCGCGTATCGGTAGACCGAGGCGCGGAGCTGGTTCGCGGCCTGCGCGGAGCGGGAGCCGACGGCCCAGATGTCCGCGGCCCCGACGGCGGCGACGTCGACGAGCTCCGCGCCCGGGCGGACGACCTCGGCGGCGGTCCACGCCGTGCCGTCGAACCGCTGGATCGGCTCGCCGACGGCCCACACCTCACCTGTCGCGAAGGGCTGCACGGCGTTCGTCGTGCCTCGCACCTCGGTCGGGCTTCGGCTCCACTCCGATCCATCGAACCGCAGGATCAGCGGCTGGAAGTGGTGGTAGCCCACGACCCACAGGTCGGTCGCGGACACCCAACCGATGTCCAGCAGGGCCGCCTTGCCGCCGCCGATCGCGCGTCCGACCTCCACCACGGCCCAGACCGAACCGTCCCAGTGCAGCACGAGTGCGCGCTCGAGCGACGCTGCGGGATCGCCGACGTACCCCACCGCCCACACGTCCGTCGGAGCGATCGCGGCGATGCCCGTCAGGACCCCGTCGATCTCCTCCGGGACCTCGACCTGTGTCCACTCGGTCCCGTCGAGATGCACGACGAGCGGGTCGTCGCCCGATCCGCTCGAGGTCCGACCGACCGCCCACACGTCGTTCGGCCCCGACGCGTCGACCGACAGGAGCTCGTTCGCGGACGTGCCGGGACTCGGCCCCTCCACCGCGGTCCAGGTCGTCCCGTCCCAGCGCTGGATCGCGACGGCCGTCGGCGAGCCGGGGATCCCGATCCCACCGACCGCCCACGCCTCCGTGGCGGTCACCGCGACGACCCCGAGCAAGGTGGTTGGCGCCTCCCCCGGGTCGGCGCTCGGGACGACCTCCCAGGTCGGGTCGCAGGTGGGCGTCGGCGAGGCGCTCACGCTCGGGGAGGGCGAACCGTTGGCGCTCGTGTCGCCCTCGCTGCTGGCGACCGCGACGACCGCCGACCCGATCGCGAACGTCGCAACCGCGGCGATCGCTCCGTTGACCAGGCCCCGGCGCTGCGCGCTGCTCACGCCGACAGGACGGACCGGGCGCCCCGAGCGGTTCCCGCCGCACCGCCGCAACCACCGGCGTTGCGGCGCGCTGCGGGCGACCGGTACCCTCGCGCTTCCGTGGGCGTGTTCGAACGCGATGTCGTCATCGTCGGGGGAGGCCACAACGGCCTCGCGTGCGCAGCGTACCTTGCGAAGGCCGGTCTGGATGTGCTCGTCCTGGAGAAACGCGACTTGCTCGGCGGCGCCGCGGCGACGGAGGAGCCCTGGCCCGGCTACCGCGTGTCGAGCGCCTCGTACGTGGTGTCGCTCATGCCGCCGCAGGTCGTCCGAGAGCTCGACCTCAAGCGGTACGGCTACGAGGTCTCGATCATCACCCCCGACTACTTCGTGCCCTTCCCGGACGGGACGTCGCTGACGCTGTGGGGCGACGTGGCGCGCGACGCCGCGAGCATCGCCCGGTTCAGCGAGCACGATGCCGCCGCGTACGTCGAGTTCGACCGCTACTTCGATCGCGTCGCGCGGCTGGTGAAGGACCTGCTGTTCGTCGTGCCGCCCAACATGAACGTCCGCGACCTGCCGAAGTGGGCGGCGACCGCCGGTCGCTTCCGGAAGTGGAGCGGGCGCGATGTCCACGAGGCGATCCGGCTGTTCACGATGAGCGCGGCCGATTTCCTCGACGAGTGGTTCGAGGACGAACGCGTGAAGGGCGCGCTGGCGACGCAGGCGATCATCGGCGCGTGGTGCGGTCCGATGACGCCGGGCTCCGCGTACGTGCTGATGCATCACTGGATCGGCGAGATCGACGGACACGCCGGCGCGTGGGGGTGGGTGAAGGGCGGCATGGGCGGAGTGTCCGAGGCGATGGCGCTCGCCGCCACCGCGGCGGGCGCCGAGGTCCGCACGGGCGCCGAGGTGGATCGGGTGGCGATCACCGCGAGCGGGCGAGCCGTGGGCGTCTCGCTCGCGGACGGCGGGCTGGTCCGTGCGCAGCGTGTCGTGTCGAGCGCGCACCCCGTCACCACGTACCGCGCGCTCGTCGGCGAGGAGCGCCTTCCGGGCGACGTGCTCCGCGACGTGAAGCGGTTCCGTTCGCGGTCGGGCTCGGTGAAGCTGAACGTCGCGCTCTCCGAGCTCCCCGCGTTCCCGTCCTGGGATCAGGACGACGAGCTGCATCGTGGCCTCGTCGCGATCTCGCCGTCCATCGAGTATCTCGAGCGGGCCTGGGACGACGCGAAGTACGGACGGATGAGCGAACGGCCGTACGTCGAGGTCGTGTTCCCGACCGCGCACGAGCCCGAGGGTCTCGCGCCCGCCGGCAAGCACCTCATGCTCGCGTTCAGCCAGTACGGGCCGTACGAGCTCCGCGACGGATCGTGGGACGAGGGCGGTCGCGAGGAGTACGCGGCCCGGGTCTTCGAGGCCTTGGGGGAGTTCGCCCCCTCGCTCGGATCCTCCGTCGAGCACCTCGAGGTGCTCGCGCCGAAGGACATCGAGGAGCGGTTCGGCCTGGTGGGCGGCAACATCATGCAGGGGGAGCTGACGCCGGATCAGCTGTTCAGCTTCCGGCCGATCCCCGGTCATGGCGACTATCGGACGCCGGTCGCGGGGATGTACCTGTGCGGCGCCGGCACCCATCCGGGCGGCGGCGTGATGGGCGTCGCGGGGCGGAACGCGGCCTCGGTCGTCCTCCGCGACCACAAACGCGGTGAGTTCGTGGGTCGGCTGAAGAACCTCGGGCGCTGATGCTCTCCGAGCTCGCGCGCGCGGTGCGCGAACGCCGCGTCTCCGTGGTCGAGCTCGTGCAGCGATCCCTCGATCGCATCGAGCGGCTCGATCCGGCGCTCGGCGCGGTGACGATGACGGTTCCCGAACGCGCGCTCGAGCGCGCCCGGGCGCTCGACGAGCTGGGTGCCGAAGGTCCGCTCGCCGGCTTGCCGCTGCTGGTCAAGGACAACACCGACGCCGAGGGCATGGTCACCGCGTTCGGCTCGCGGACGATGCTCGAGCGGCCGGCGGCGACCGCGTCCGAGATCACGGTCGAGCGGATGGTGGCAGCGGGCGCGGTGATCATCGGCCGGACGAACGTCCCCGAGTTCGCGTTCCAGGGCTACACGGACAACGACGTCTTCGGCCCGACCCGCAACCCGTGGGGGCTCGAGTGGTCGCCGGGGGGCTCCAGCGGTGGTTCGGGGGCGGCGATCGCGGCCGGTCTCGCGCCGCTCGCGACCGGGACGGACGGCGGTGGTTCGGTCCGCTCGCCCGCCGCGTTCTGCGGGCTGGTCGGGCTCAAGCCGACGAACGGGCTCCTCGGACGCAGGCCGATCCCCTCGTGGATCGACTTCTCGACGCAGGGACCGCTCGCGACGACCGTGGACGACGCGACGCTGCTCCTCGAGGTGATGCGAGGGCCGGTCGCCGGCGACCCGTCCGCCGCGCCGACATGGACGTACCGGGGCGGGATGCCCTCACGCGTGATCGCGACGCCTCGAACGCGTGACTTCGGGCCGCTCCCGCCCGAGGTGGAGACGCCGTTCCGAGCCGCGCTCGACGCGATCGAGGCCGACCTCGGGCTGCCGGTCGAGGTGATCTCGCCGACGGAGCTGTTCCCCACGGCCGGCGTGGAGGGGGCGGGAACGGCGGATGACTGGTACCTGACCGTGGCGGTCGAGGAGCTGCACTGGCTCGGCCCGGACTGGGTGCGCGCGCACATGGACGGGTTCAGCGCGGCGTTCCGAGAGGCGATGGAGGCCGCGTTCGGTTTCTCCCTCGCCGACTACCTCGGGGCCCGGCAGCGACGGTTCGGGCGGGTCGCGGACATCGATTCCCTCCTGGGGAACGACGCCGTCCTCGTCTGTCCGACCCACGGATACGAGGGGTGGCGTCCCGACGGCGTCGTGCCCCGCCTCGACCGTCCCGCCTACGGTGAGGGGTTCAACCAGGGCGAGTTCAACATGACCGGGCACCCTTCGCTCTCGGTGCCTGCGGGGCTCTCGTCGAACGGCATCCCGTTCGGCCTGATGGTGACGGGGCCGAGGTGGCGGGACGACCTCGTGCTCGAGTTCGGCGCTGCATGGGAGCGGGCGCGTCCGTGGCCCGAGGTGGCCCCCGGCTACGAGCCGTTCGCGTCGTCCTCCGGCCCGAGGTTGTAGCCGAGCCTGCGCGGCAGGTGGGCGACGAACCGGGTGAGCGGCCCCACGCGCCGCCCCGCGTCCTCCAGGTCGTCCTTGCGACGGATCGCGGTGTTCGCGACGAACATCCCGGGGGAGCGGATCGGTTCGGGCGGGAACCGTTTCGGGTCTCGGGTCACGACCGCCAGGCGCGTGAACCCGTCGTCGGCGTGGAGCGCGAGCGCGGCCAGGATCTTGCCGCCCAGGTGCGACGGCCCGACGCCGTTGCCCGTGTAGCCGAGGCCGTAGTGCACGTTGCCGCGTCCGAGCGATCCGAAGAACGGGAGCGTGAAGCCGGACACGTTGATCGGTCCGCCCCAGCCGGCCTCGATCGGCACGCCCTCGAAGTTCGGGAACATCCGGTACAGGTCGTCCGCCACGCGACCGGCGGAGCGCGCGTCGTAGTCGTACCGGCGATCGATGCGCCGCGCGAAGTCCGGTTGCAACCCGCCGAGCCCGAACGCGATCCGCCCGTCCGGCGTGGTCCGCAGGTAGTGGATCGAGGCGCGGAGATCACGGATCGCCTCGCCGCCCGTCCACCCCAATGCCTCGAGCCGGTCGGGTGCCGGCGCGGTCACCACCATGTACGAGCCGCGGATCGTCAGCTTCGGCTTGAACGCCCGCCACCACGTCGCCCACGCACCGAGCCCGATCACGGCCTCGCCGGCCCGCACGGTTCCGCCCGGGGTCTCCGCGACCGCCGGCGCGCCGAGTCCGAGTCGCGTGACCGTCGTCCGCTCGTGGATCCGGACACCCCGCTCGAGCAGGAGCCGCCGGAGGCCCCGGGCGAGCCGGGCCGGATGGACGGTCCCGCCATCGTGGATCAGCAGCCCGCCCCCGAAGCGTGGGGAGGCGCATCGCCCGCGGACCTCGTCCGCGTCGAGGAGGCGATACTCGCTCTCGACCCCGAGCGCGCGGGCCGCATCGAGGGTCCGGTCCCACCCACCCTCGTGCCGGGGGTTCGTCGCGACGGCGAGGTCCCCCCCGCGGTGGAACCAGGCGTCCACGCCGTTCGCGTCGCACCACGCGCCGATCTCCTCCGGCGATCGGCCGGCCGTCATGAGGAGCTCCATCGCGTCGGCGTCGCCGTACGTGTCCCGGAGGTCGCGGATCCGATCCCACCAGCCGTCGCAGAACCCGCCGTTGCGTCCGCTCGGACCGCCGCCGCAGATGTCGGACTCGAGGAGCACGATGTCGAGGCTCGGTTCGCGTTCCCGCAGGAACCACGCGGTCCACATCCCCGTGTAGCCGCCGCCGAGGATCACGACGTCGGCCGTCGTGTCGCCCTGCAGCGGAGGCGCCGGCGGACCCTCGAATTCCGGACGCGCGAGCGCCTCCTCGAGCCACCAGGAGCGTTCGGCCGGCCGGGGCGCGCGGGACACGGACCTCCCTTCCTGGTGCATGTGGCTGCGGTATCGTGCGAACCCATCCTGACACGGCTCCCGGAGGTCCCGTGAGCTCCGATCCGAAGCGCCCGCGTTCGTGGGAGGTCACCGAGGGGCCCGCCCGCGCCCCCGCGCGCGCGATGCTGCGCGCCGTCGGCTTCTCGGAGGAGGACTTCGGCAAGCCGCAGGTGGGCGTCGCCTCGAGCTGGAACGAGGTGACCCCATGCAACTATCACCTGGACAAGCTCGCTGCGCTCGCGAAGGAGGGGGTTCGCCAGGGCGACGCCGTGCCGATCGAGTTCACGACGATCGCGATCTCCGACGGCATCGCGATGGGCCACGAGGGGATGAAGGCGTCGCTGATCAGCCGCGACGTGATCGCCGACTCGGTCGAGCTCGTGATGCATGCGGAGCGGATGGACGCGCTCGTGGGCATCGCCGGGTGCGACAAGTCCGAGCCCGGCATGCTCATGGCGATGGCGAGGCTGAACCTGCCGGCCGTGTACCTGTACGGCGGCTCGATCCTCGCCGGCACGTATCGGGGACGCGACGTGACGATCCAGGACGTGTTCGAGGCCGTCGGGGCACACGCGAAGGGCACGATGAGCGACGACGAGCTCCTCGGCATCGAGCGCGCCGCCTGCCCCACGACGGGTTCGTGCGCGGGCATGTACACGGCGAACACGATGGCCGCGGCCGCCGAGGCGATGGGGATGTCGCTCCCCGGCGCGGCGTCACCCCCGGCCGTCGACTACCGCCGCGAGGTGTTCGCGCGCGAGTCGGGCATCGCCGTGACCAAGGTGCTCGAGGCCGGCATCCGTCCGCGCGACGTCATCACGAGGCAGGCGCTCCTGAACGCGATCGCGGTGACGATGGCGCTCGCGGGTTCGACGAACGCGGTCCTGCACCTGCTCGCGATCGCGCACGAGGCGGGCGTCGAGCTCGAGCTCGACGACTTCGATCGCATCAGCCGGGAGGTGCCGCACCTGGTCGACGTGCGCCCCGCCGGCAGGTTCGTGATGAGCGATCTCGACCGCGTGGGCGGCGTCCCGGTCGTCATGCGTGAGCTGCTCGAGGCCGGCATGCTGAACGGCGACTGCCTGACCGTCACGGGCAGGACGATCGCGGAGAACCTCGCCGAGGTCCGCCCGCCGGCACCGGACGGCGACGTGGTGCATCCCCTGTCGGACGCGATCCATGCGGAGGGCGGCACCGCGATCCTGTTCGGGTCGCTCGCCCCCGAGGGTTCGGTCATGAAGATCGCGGGGGCGGCGTCGCTCGAGTTCCGGGGTCGCGCGCGGACGTTCGACTCCGAGCAGGAGGCGTTCGACGCCGTCACGTCGGGCGCGATCGTCGCGGGCGACGTGATCGTGCTCCGCTACGAGGGACCGAGGGGTTCGCCCGGCATGCCCGAGATGCTGGCGGTCACGGCCGCCGTGTCGGGGGCGGGTCTCGGCGCCGAGGTCGCGCTCATCACCGACGGCCGCTTCAGCGGCGCGTCGAAGGGGTACAGCGTCGGGCATGTCGCGCCCGAGGCCTTCGTCGGCGGTCCGATCGCGCTCGTCCACGAGGGCGACGAGATCGTGATCGACGCGGCGAACCGGCGGATCGACGTCTTGGTGGACGATGCCGAGCTCGAGCGCCGGCGTTCGGGGTGGAACGCGCCCGAGGCTCGATACGTGAGCGGCGCGCTCGCCAAGTACGCGCGTCAGGTCGGTTCTGCCTCCAAGGGCGCCGTGACCTGGTGACGTCCTTCGGGTAGGGTCCTCCGCCCGAACGATCCGCCCGCCGGCCTCAGAACCCCTCGTCGAACTCCTCGTCGGTCACCGGATCCCCCCATTCCGGGGGTCCAAGGCCGCTCACCGCGACGTGCACGAGCGGTGCCGTCCGTGAGCCGCCGTGGAAGTGCCATTCCCCTGCGCCGACGTGGACCACGTCGCCGGGTTCGAGCACGTGGCCGGCCTCGCTGCGTGAGCGGACCCGGCCACGACCGCTCACCCCGAACAGGAACTGCCCGCCCGGATGGCGGTGCCAGTGCGTCCGCGCGGCCGGCGCGAAGTGGACGATCCCGATGTTCGTGCCGTCCTCGGTGGACACGGTCGAGCGGAGCCACACCTCGCCCGCGAACCTCGCCTCGTCGCCTTTCGTGAACGTGCCGTCCGTCGCGCGGGCGATGTCCATCGAACCTCCTCCGTCTGGACCGTTCGGGAACGAGCGAAGGTATCATCGCTCGACCGTGCCCTCGCTCACCTACGACACGAAGACCGCGCTCCTGGTGGTCGACGTGCAGAACGACTTCGCCGCGGTGGGCGGCAGCCTGTACGTGAACACCGGGGAGCAGGTGGTTCCGGTGATCAACCGCGAGATCGAGCATGCGAAGGCCTCCGGCGCCTTCGTCGTCTACACCGCGGACTGGCACCCGGAGTCCACGCCGCACTTCTCCAAGGACGGCGGGATCTGGCCGGTGCACTGCGTCGGCGGCACGTGGGGAGCCGAGTTCCATCCCGAACTCGTGGTCCAGGGCCCGATCGTGCACAAGGGCGTGAACGGCGAGGACGGATATTCGGGCTTCACGACGCGCCATCCCCTCACCGAGCAGGACGTCCCGACGGAGCTGCCGCGGCTGCTCGCCGACTCCCGCGCGGCGAGGGTCGTCGTCGTGGGCCTCGCCACCGACTACTGCATCCGGTCGACGGTGCTCCACGCGCTCCAGCAGGGGTACGAGACCACGGTGCTCGCAGGCGCCGTACGCGCGGTCGATCTCCAGCCGGGCGACGGGGAACGAGCCATCGTCGAGATGTGTTCGGCGGGCTGCGTCGCGGTGGCCGCCTCGGACTAGCCCGCTCGGTCCCCGATCGCGACCGGGCGGACCGGCGGCGGGGTGTTGCGGCTCTTGGCGAACCGCGGCGTCCCGTCGATGATGGCCGCGGCGCCACCGCCGGCGTGTCCCCGATCGCGAGCGCGCCCAGCGCGTCGTCGGCCTGCGAGCCGAGCGGCGCGTCGACGACGAGCAGGTCGGCCTCGCGGCCCGGCTCGACCACCCCCGTCGGGAGCTCGTGCAGCGCGGCGACGTTGCCGGTCGCAGCGGCGACGGCGCGCGCCGGGCTCGACGCCGCCGAGCGCCGCGACCCACGACATCGCTGCGGAGCATCCCGAGCGGCTGGACGCCGGAGCCCGCCGGGCTGTCGGTGCCGATGACGAGGCGGTGGAGCTCGCCTCGGCTCGCCACGAGCGCCGCGACCTCGCCGGCCGCCTTCACGTTGCCGTTGTGGACGACCTCGACCCGGGCGGTCGGTCTCCTCCAGGATCCGCTCGACGTCCGATCGAGCGGGAGGCGCGGTCGGCCCACCGTTCACGTGCGCCGGCGACGTCCGGGCCGCACCGCGACCACGAAGTCGGCGCCGACGATCCCGCTCCCGGGGATCGAGGCGCCGCCGGTGTGCACCATCACCCGCATCCCGCGCGCCTGCGCCCAGCGGGTCATCTCGCGCCGCCACCTCCGGCATCCTTCACGCCCGGAGATGCCGATCTCGCCGACGAGCGTCGAACGCCGGCCGCGGCCATCTCGGCGAAGTCGGCTTCGGTCAGCCCCGGTCCTCGAGCAGGACGGCGCCGGCGTGGACCTTGACGCCCGAGGGGCGCAGGTTGGCGAACGACCGCGTGCGCCAGGATCGCGAGGGCCTTCACGCCGGCCGGGTCGGTCGGGCGTCCGGGCGTGTGCGGCTCACCGGCCGAGATCATCGTCGTCGTGCCGCCGTGCAGGTAGGAGTCGATGAAGTCGAGCTGCTGCTGGCGCGGCGTGTAGTCGCCGAGCACCGGGTGCGTATGGTTGTCGCACAGGCCCGGCGTCACGGTGGCGCCCGCCGCGTCGATCACGGCCGAGATGCCGGAGGCGTCGACGCCCGCCGCTGTCGCCGACGGACGCGATCACGCCGTCGCGAACGACGATCGTGTCGCCCTCGACGATCGGGCGCGTCGATGTCGCCGGTCGACGATCGTGCCGATGTTGCGGATGACCAGGTCGCTCACGCGCCACCGGCGTCACCGGAGCCCGTCCTCGCCGACGATCTCGGACGACCTGCAGGCCGCCGACCCGCGGCAGCGGCCGGCCGCCGTCGGTCACCGCCACGGCGATCACGAGCTCGTCGTCGGCGGGCGCATCGACGATCCGGAGCTCGACGGCGTCGAAGTGGCTCCGCACGAACGCGGCGTCCTTGTAGTGGAGCGGGACGTCGAGCGTCGACGCCCGGGCCGCCTCGCTTCTTCGCCGACGGGATGATCGCCTTGCCGCCGCCGCACGCCTCGCGCAGCGGTGCCCCGAACTCCGGATGCAGCATCGCGGCGACGTGCTCGAGCTCGCCCTTCGTGCCCGCGATGCCGCCCTTGCCGTAGCTGTGGACCGGCCTGCCGTCGAGCGCGGCGACCGCGATCGCGGACAGCGTCGCGGAGAGCTCGACGCTCGTCCTCGATCGAGCTCGCTCAGGTCCTCGACGTAGCGGCCGGCGAACGGGTTGCGCAGCACGGCGGCGGTCGACCACGCGCCGCACCGGCGGGTCGACCGGCCGCCCGGCCTCGGTCCGCACGTCCTCGACGGTCGTGACGATCTTGCGGATGTCCGTCATCGTCACTCCCGTCCGGCATTCCGAGCGGCGCGACGGATGTCCGACGCGCGGACGCTAGCACGGGCGCCGGCGACCGTCGCGACGCTGACCCTCGAGGCACAGCACCGCCGCGACGATCAGGCCGTCGCGAACGCATGCCGCTCGGCCTCCTCGGTGCCCGCTCCGAGCGCCGTGCGCGACCTCGTCAGCGCGGAGCGTCGACCGACGCTCGGTCGTCACCGGCCGCGCACCGAGGTCGGAGTCGGGTTCGAGCTCGGCGGCGGGCGCCCGGCGGACCGCGGGATGGCCGGGCAGGTCGACCGCGTTCGCGATCACGTCGCCGCCGCGTCGGCGCGTGCGGCCGTCGGCGGCGAGGACCGTGACCGCGTCGGCGATGCCGAGCGAGAAGCTCCGCCCGTGCCGCCCGCTGGTCGCGACGCCGCGGACCGGGTCCTCGCGCGCGGACGGTGGCCGTGCCCAGCGAGCGCGGGCCGGTCCGGGACGGGCACCAGGCCGACGTCGAAGCGTCTCGCCCGGGTGACAGGATACAGCGCGATGTCCCCGCCGTCGTTCACGTAGGCGCGCTCGCAGCTCGCCGCCGGCACCATCTCCGCGCAGATCTCGTCGGCGACGGCGCCGGCCACCGCGGCCATCGGCGTGATGAACCGCGTCCGCAGAACGGCGCACGGCCGCGGCCATCCGCCGAGCGACCGGGTCCCGAGAACGCGCGACGCGCCTCGAGCGGTCGTCGCAGCGCGGGCAGCTCCTGCGACCAGCTCGTCCAGCACGACCGGAACCGCTCCCACGCCAGACGGTAGGCGGTCGCGACTCGGCTCGCGCACCGCACGCCTCGATGATCAGGTCGATCGGGCCGTGCTGCAGATGCAGACGCGAGCCGTCGGGCGTCGTCGCGGCGACGACCGGCACCGCTCACCAGGCGCCGCACGTCATCCCGACGGCTCGATCGGCCATGGTGTCCGGCAGGCTCGAGATCGCCCGTAGGTCGGGCGCGACAGCACCTCCTCGATCGGCACCATGGCGTCCATGTGCCCGCCGAGCGCCGCGTAGTCGTCGCGAGCGGCATCGTGAACTCGAGCGGCGCGACCAGGGCGGGCGTCGGCACGTAGCCGAACGCGCCCGGCGGCACGAGCGTGACGTCCACCATGAACGTGATCCCGCCGCCGGGCCAGACGTAGACGGGCGCGCCGCCGCAGGTGACCCTCGTGAGCATCTGGTTCGACCGAACGGGTCAGCGCCACCGGGTTCTCGGTCGCGCCGGCGCGCAGCGACCCGCCGGCCCCGGCCATGAACAGGACCGAGGTCAGTCGCCGGCTCGCAGTTCTCGCTGGATGCGCTCGACCGACAGACGCAGGTCGTCGGGGAGCGGGCGCGGGCACGGGGCTGCAGGTCGTCGTCCAGCACGAAGTACGCGTGGTGCTCGCCGGTCGTGCCGATCATCAGCAGCGTGAGGCCCGGGCGCGCCACCTTCGGGTCGAACGCCGTCCAGGATCGTCGAGCGGGTCCTCGATGTCGGTGCCGCCCCAGCCCGTGCCCGGGTTGGCGACGTTGAAGTACCGCCCGGGCGTCGAGCGGCGGCCCTTGATCCTGATGCCGGTCGGCGGGATGTCGAGGTAGCGGCCCGCCTGGTGCTCGGAGAGCACGCCGGTGATGTGATCGTCGACCACCACCACCTCGTCGACGTGCTCGTACCACTGCTGCGCGAACATGCCGATCGTCGCCGAGCCGCAGCCCGACGCGCATCCGCTCCTCGACGACCCCGTTGATGACCGGCGGCGGCCCGCCTGCAGGAGCGAGCTCCGACCCCTCGTCGACCGTGAGCTCGACCGGTTCGCCGCTGCAGAGCGCGAGCAGCGTTTCCATCGTCGACGACGCCCTCGCGCTTGGACCCGCCGGTCAGGTGGTTCACGCCGCCCAGCGAGAGCATCTGCGACCCGTACTGGCCGGTGGTGACGTGGCCGACGGCCTCGCCTCGCGCGCGGACGAGCTGCCGCTCGGCGCCCATGTGCCGGTCGGTGTCGATCTTCACGTCCACGCCGCAGTAGCTGAAGATCGCCTCGGTCACCACCGTCACCGTGTCCACGCCGGCGACCGTGGACGAGACGATGAACGGCGCCGGCTTGTAGTCGGGGTAGGTCGTGCCCGACCCGGCCCCGGTCAGGAACAGATCTCCGCGTCGGGACCAGCTCGCCCTCCCAGTCGCCCTCGCGCGACGCGAACGGCACCAGCGCGCCGCCCTGTTCCTGCGTGCGCTGCAGCACCATCATCGGGTCGATGCGCGACGAGCACGCCGTCGACGTTGCCGTAGCGGTCGCACGCGCCCGTCCGTCCCGGCTTGATCACGCATCGGATCGGGCAGGCGTCGCAGACGACGGTGTCGGTCGCCGGCTCGGCGTCATCGCGCGCGGCCCTGCCGCGATCGCGGCGAGCACGCGGTCGGGCGTGGCCGGGCAGACGGCGCACACCCGCGCCGACCGCGTCGCGGATCGCGTTCAGGATGGCCGGGGCGGTGGGGACCAGCGCGTGCTCACCGATCCCCTTCGCGCCGTAGGGGCCGACGGGGTCGCCGGATTCCACCAGGATGCTCACGACCTCGGGCACGTCGCCGATCGTGGGGATCAGGTAGTCGTGCAGGTTCTCGTTGCGGCCCGGGATGTACTCCTCCATCAACGCCATCCCGATGCCCTGGGCGACCCCGCCCTCGATCTGGCCCTCGATCGAGCGTCGGGTTCACGGCGCGGCCCACGTCGTGCGCGGCCGTGATCCGATCGGAGCTGCACGGTGCCGAGCTCGAGGTCGACCTCGAGCTCGGCCATGTGCGCGCCGAAGCCGAACTGCGCGTACAGGCTCGCCCTGCCCGTCCGCGTCCAGGGCGGTGGTCGGCGGGTCGTAGGTGGCGCTGACTCACGGCCACGAGCTCGTCCTGCGTCGGCGTCGAGTGCCGCCAGGTCGACGACCGGTCGCCTCGCCCGCGATCGTGCACGACCAGGTGGTGGTCGTCGAGCTCCAGGTGCGCCTCGTCGGAGGCGCCCGCGAGCGCAGCAGCCGTGCGCGGAGCGACGTCCCGGCGAGGAAGGTCGCGTTGCCCGAGATGAACGTCTGTCGCGACGCCGAGCTCTTGCCGGCGTCCGGCGTGGTGTCGGTGTCGGCGCCGAGCGTCACGATGCGCGACATGTCGATGCCGAGCGCGTCGGCGCAGATCTGCGTCATCACGGTGTTCGCGCCCTGGCCCATGTCGACCGCGCCCTGGAACAGCGCGACGCGGCCCGTCGCGACGCAGGCCCGACCTTGATCGTCGACGGGTTCGGCCATGCGCCGTGTTGCCGCACCCGTACCACATGCCGGCGAGGCCCACGCCGCGGCGGGTCCTGCCGCCGCCATCGTTCGCGGCGGCCGCGTCGGCCCGGGCGCGCTCCCAGTGCGGGCCGCAGCGCCTCGAGGCACTCGCGGTAGCCCGACACCCGAGTCGAACACCTGCCCGGTGACCGTCGGCACGCCCGCCGTGAGCGCGTTCCGGTAGCGGAACTCGAGCCGATCGACGCCGACCGCATCGGCGAGCTCGTCGAACAGGCCTCCTGTCGCGATCGTGGACTGCGGCACGCCGAACCCGCGGAACGCGCCCGACGGCGGCCCGTTCGTGTGCACGGCGACGGTCCGTGCACGGTAGGCGTCGTAGACGTAGGGGCCGCTCGCATGCACCGGCACGCGGTTCGCCACGGTCGGCCCCCACGAGGCGTACGCGCCGGTGTTGAACTCGCCCGGTGAAGTCCATCGCGGTGAGCCGCCGTCGCCGGTCGCCCCGATGCGCACGCGCAACCGCGAGGGTGCCGCTTGGTGGTCGACATCATCGACTCGGGGCGCGTGTAGGTCAGGCGCACGGGACGGCCGAGCTTCCACGCGGCGATGGCCAGATAGGGCTGGACCGACAGGTCGAGCTTGCTGCCGAACCCGCCGCCGACCGCCGTCGGCTTGATGCGGACCGCCCCCGTCGGGCAGACCCAGGATCGCCTCCAGCTCGATCCGATCCATGTGCGGGGACTGCGTCGTCACCTGCACCTCGACGCGATCGCCGACTCGTTCGGCGTAGCCGGCCTCGGGCTCGATGTAGGCATGCTCGATGAAGCCGGTCTCGAACTCGCCCTCGACCTCGACCTCGGCCGCCGCGAACGCCTCGCTCGAGGTCGCCGCGTGCCACGTTGCCACGGATCAGCATGTTGCCCTCGCGCGTCGTCGTGGATCCTGGGCGCGTCCTGCGCCTGTCGCCTCGTCGATGGACATGAGCGGCGGCAGCTCCTGCCACGTCACCGGGAACGCGTGAAGATCCAACGCCGCCATCGCGGCGGGCTCGCCCACGACCATGGCCACCGCTTCGCCCCGGAACCGCACCGTCGTCCTCGGCGAACACGGGCTGATCGGCCGTGGCGGGGATCACGCCGAACCGGTTGCGGCCGGCGATGTCCGCCGCGGTCAGCACCGCCACGACGCCCGGCGTCGGCCGCGACGTAACGCCTCCATGTCGCCGAGCCGGAAGCTCGGCCCGGTGGAACGGGGAGCGGACGATGCGGATCGACGAGCGCCCCGTCGGGCGCCTCGTCGGCACCGAAGACGTCGGTGCCGCGGACCTTGGGCAGGCCGTCGACCCGCTGACACGCGATGACCCACGGCCTTGCCCACCGGCGGCGGCGACGGCGTCGGTCTCCGTGGCGCCCATGGGCGGCCATGACCGCCGCGACGATCTTCCGGTAGCCGGTGCAGCGGCACAGCACGCCCCCGAGCGCGTCCATCACCTGCTGCTCGGTCGGCATCGGCGTGCCGCGCAGCAGCGCGGCCGCCGACGACGAGCATGCCCGGCGTGCAGATGCCGCACTGCGCGGCGCCGTGCGCGAGGAACGCGCGCTGCAGGCGCGTCGGTCTCGCCGCTCGCGTGCGAGGCCCTCGAGGGTCTCGACGCGCCGGCCCTCGAGGCGCCCGACCGACGTCATGCACGCGGTCACCGGTTCGCCGTCCAGCAGCACGGTGCAGGCGCCGCAGTCGCCCGCGTCGCATCCCACCTTGGTGGCGGTCAAGCGCCAGCTGATCGCGGAGCACGTCGCTCAGCCGGCGCGCCGACCGCGTCCACCTGGATGGACGATCCGTTCACGTCGAACGTGACCGTGCTCACCGGTCGGCCCCACAGCTCGCGAGCGCACGGCGCACCAGGATCGACGCGGCATCCGAGCCGATAGTCGGCCGTGGCGCGGACGTCGTCGATCGGGGTGAGCGCGTCGAGTTGGGCCGCGATCGTCGCGAGGTCGACGTCCATGCGGAGCGGCCCAGGAGCTCGGACTCCAGCGATCGCAGCCGCCGCGCCACGGGCGAGCACGCGCCGACGGCCACCCGCGCGTCGGTGACGAGTCCGTCGGCGTCGGCCGCGACCATGACCGCCACCATCACGACCGAGATCACGAGATAGCGGCGGAGCCCGAGCTTCAGGAACGCCGAACGGGCGTCCATCGGCACCGCGAGGGATCAAGCACCGCGGTCAGCAGCTCGTCGGGCGCGAGCGCCGTCTGCCGGTACCCCGTGAGGAAGCGCCTCGAGCGGCAGGACCCGGCGTGCCGGACGCCGACGTCAGCTCGACCGAGGCGTCCAGGGTCAGCAGCGGCGGGATGCCGTCAGCGGCGGGCGAGGCGTTGCAGAGGTTGCCGCCGACCGTGCCCGCGTTCTGGACCTGGACCCCGCCGACCTCGACGCGCCGCGGCCCGGAGCCCGTCGAAGCACGCGGGCAGCGCCGCGGCCGCCACGTCCGACCAGCGCGTCAGCGCGCCGATCCGGTACGCGACCGCCGTCGCGTCGATGCCGCGCAGCTCGTCGAGCCCGCCGATGTCGATGATCGGTCCCCGGAGCGCCCGGCCGACGTGCTGCGGATACAGATCGGTGCCCCCGGCCAGCACCACACCACCCGCGCCCGCATCTCGATGGCGGCGGCCACATCGGTCGGAACCAGGTAGTCCACGCGCATCGCTCCCAGCCTCGGCCGCAGCTTACCGACCGTTGCCCTTCATCCGTCGGGCGCCGCGCTGAGGTCTCGGATCGACACGATACCGACGACGCGTCCGTCCTTCGAGACGGGGAGATGCCGGAACCCGCGATGCAACATCGTGCGGAGCGCCTCGCCGAGCGGTGTCTCGGGCGGCACCGTTTCGGGGTCCGGGGTCATCCAATCGGAGACCGGATGCCCGGCGGCGTCGAACTGCTGCCCGAGCGCCCGCACCACGTCCCGTTCGGTGAAGATCCCGATCAAGGCGCCACCCTCCATCACCAGGGCGGACCCGGCTCCCCGCTGCCCCATCATCGTGGCCGCCTCGGCCACCGTCGCCGACGGCGGGACGGAGATGAGGTCCGTGGTCATGATCTCGCCGAGGGTCGCCATGGCGCGCTCACCTCCTAGTCTGCGACGCTCGGAGCGCCACGGCGAATCCGCTCGTCGGCGCGCTCGAGCCGCTCGCCGGGAGCGGCCGAGGGCGCCGGTGTGAGCGGCGGTACGATTGCGCCCGCGTGCGGCCCGGAAGGTACGCACGCGAGGGAGCTGCATGCGTGCTCGCGCGGTGATCGTCGTCGGTCTGCTGCTCATCCCGGTCGCGGGGCTCGTCCTGTTGCTCGCCGTCCCGGAGCTCGACGTGCAATGGGAGCATCACCCGTCGCACTTCTGGCTGGTGCTCGCGGTGGCGGGCGTGAACATGGTGCTCGCCGTGCTCACGAGCGAGGCGGCCACACAGCGGAACGATCCACGTCTGTTCCTGGTGTCCCTCGCGCTGATCTCGAGCGCGGGGTTCCTCGCCCTGCACGCGCTCGCGACGCCCGAGATGCTCTTGGAGGGTCCCAACCAGGGGTTCTCGATCGCGACGCCGGTCGGCCTGGTGATCGCGTCCGTCTTCGCCGCCGCCTCCGCGCTCGTCGGCGACGAGCGGAGCGCGATGTCGCGCCGGACGATGCGGTGGATGCGGGCGGCCCTCATCGCCGTGATCGTGGCCTGGGCGATCGCGTCCCTCGCCGAGCTCCGGATCCTCAGCCGTCCGCCCGGCGTGGAGACCCCCGCGGAGCTTCGCTTCATCGCGCCGGTGGCGATCGTGCCGTACCTGTTCGCCGCGGTCCGGTACTTCGGTCTGTATCGTCGCCGGCACGCGACCCTCCCGCTCGCCATCGCCATCGCGTTCGTGCTGCTGGCCGAGGCGATGGCGGCCGTGGCGTTCGGTCGCAACTGGCACGTCACCTGGTGGGAGTGGCACGTGCTGATGGCGGTCGCGTTCGGCTCGATCCTCGTCGCCGCCCGTCTCGAGTACACGCGGACCAGGTCGCTGACGGCCGCGTTCGGGAGCCTCTACCTCGAGCGGACGCTCGAGCGCGTCGACCAGCGACACTCGGACGCCCTCGCGGACCTCGTCGTGGCGATCCGCACCGGGGGGTCCCTGACATCGGTGATCGACCGTCTGCGCGAGTGAGGGATTCACGACGGAGGAGATCTCGCTGCTGGAGCGGTCGGCCGGGGAGCTGTCGCGGGTGGACGCGCTCTTCCGAAGCTACGTGGGTCCACGGCTCGCCGAGCGGTTGCACGAGGAGCCGTCGTTCGCGCGGCTCGGCGGCACGGAGATCGAGGTATCGGTCCTGTTCGCCGATCTCGAGGGGTTCACGACCTTCTCGCAGGGGCGCACTCCCTCCGAGGTGATCGACATGGTGAACGCGTATTGGGAGGCCGTCGTGCCCGAGGTCGTCGGCAGGCACGGCGGGCACATCGAGCGCTTCGCCGGCGACGCGATCATGGTGGTCTTCAACGCCCTGGACGACCAGCCCGATCATCCGGTCCGAGCCGCGCGAGCCGCGCTCGCGATGCGCGGCGCGACCGAGAAGGTCTCTGCCGATCGATCCGACTGGCCGCGGTTCCGGATCGGGCTCAACACCGGGCCGGCGGTGATCGGGAACGTCGGAGCCGGCGACCAGCGCAGCTTCTCCGCGCTCGGTGACACGACGAACGTCGCCGCGAGGCTCCAGTCGGCCGCGGAGCCGGGGCACGTGCTGATCAGCGCCGCGACGCGGCAGGCGCTCGCCGAGTACGCGAAGGTGGAGCCGCTCGGCCCGATCGTCCTGAAGGGGAAGGACGAGCCGACCGACGTCTTCGAGCTCGTCGAGCTCGCCGGCTCCAGGTCCGGATAGCCGGGCGTTCTACGCGTGTGGTGCGCCGGGGTGGGTAAGACCCGGACATACGACCCGAGGAGGTCACCGTGAGGCGCGAGATCGGCGATCCCGACCTACGGCGCACGCCGGGCGATGGCGCGTCGCAGACCGATGCTCGTTACGCGTGCCGGATGTGCGACGAGGCGTTCCGGTTCCAGCACGAGCTGGACAAGCACGAGCGCGAGCGGCACCCGGCCGACGCGCCGCCGGACGCGCCGATCGGCCAGCGGTAGGCGGGGTTCACCCGTTCGTCGCTGTTGCCTCCCGGAGCGGGCCGACGCGATGATGCGGTCCCGAGGGAAGGAGGCGACATGCGGAGCAACACACGGACCGTCGTCCTCGCGATGACGGTGTGCGCGTTGGCGCTCGTGATCTCGTTCGCGACCGTCTCGAACGCGGGGTCACGGATCCAGCGGATCGCCGTGATCGAGCACGCGACCACGGACACCGTGGTCGATCTCACGGCGAACGGGGACTCGACCGGCGACCTGCTGACGTTCCACAACGAGCTCTTCGACGCGACGAACACCGAGGTCGTGGGCTCGAGTCACGGCGACTGCGTTCGCATCGAGGCGGGCGTGAGCTGGGAGTGCCGCTGGATCAACACGCTGGAAGACGGGTCGATCACGGTCGAGGGAGCGTTCCTCGATGCCGCACCTTCGGCCTTCGCGATCACGGGTGGGACCGGGGCGTACCGCGGCGCCCGTGGGAGCATGCGGCTCGTCGCCCGGGACGATCTCGGAACCGAGTTCGACTTCATCTTCCGGGTCCTGGTCGACTAACGCGCGGTTTGCGCAGCCGACCGGAACGGATCAAGATCGCGCAGGTTCGTTCACCTCCCTGAGTGAGGGATCGGGGCCACGCGTGGAGCAACCGCTGCCGGCGGAGCGCCATCGGAGGATCCTGGAGCTGCTGCGCGAGCGCCGGGTGGTTCGCGTCTCCGTCCTGTCCGAGATGCTGGGGGTCTCCGAGGTGACGATCCGTCGCGACCTCGAGGCGCTCGAGCGCCGCGGCATGCTCGAACGGACCCACGGCGGAGCGGTCGCCACCCAGTGGCTGCGCTCCGAACCCGCCTATGTCGAAGCGATCTTCAGCAACCCCGAGGAGAAGCGCTCGATCGGCGAGGCCGCGGCCGCGATCGTCGAACCGGGCGACGCGCTGTACCTGAACGGTGGCACCACCACGCTGCAGGTCTTCCGCCATCTCCGAGCTCCGGGCCTCAAGGTGGTGACGAACCACATCGGCATCGCGCTGGAGGCCGCGGACCGCGACGCGGAGCTCCTGCTGCTCGGCGGTCACTTCCGCGCACCCAGCAACTCGGTGGTCGGGCCGTTCGCGACCGAGGCGCTGCGGCGGACGCACGCCACGAAGGCGTTCATCGGGGTCGAGGGCATCAGCGTCGGGTCCGGGCTCTCGACGCCGGTGGCGGCCGAGGCCGAGATCGCCCGGGTGATGATCGAGCAGACGCGGGGGCGCGTCTTCGTGGTCGCCGACCACTCGAAGATCGGAACGGTGGCCGACTTCGTCATCGCCCCGCTCGAGGAGGTGGACGGCCTGATCGTGGACGCGGGTTGTGCCGAAGCGTACCGGCAGCGTTTGACCGAGGCCGGCGTCGAGGTCATCGTTGCAGCGGAACGGGCCGCGGTGGCGGCGCGGGAGGGGTGACGGACCAGGGAACGACCGCTCGAGGAGGGGGGAACGGATGTCCATGAGCGACCAGGCAGCGCGGGACGCCGCCGACCTGGAGAAGTTCGGCTACAAGCAGGAGCTGAAACGCGGCCTCGGGACGTTCAGCTCGTTCGCGGTTGCGTTCGCGTATATCTCGCCCTCGACCGGCATCTTCACCCTGTTCTTCCTTGGGATGGCGGCGGCGGGTGCCTTCTTGTTCTGGACGTGGCCGCTGGTCGCGCTCATGCAGTTCATCGTCGCCATGAACTTCGCCGAGCTCTCGAGCCACTTCCCGGTCGCCGGCTCGGTGTACCAATGGACGAAGTACCTGGCGGGCCGCGGATACGCCTGGTTCACGGGCTGGTTCTACGTGATCGCCGGCATCCTGACCGTGGCATCGGTGGTGGCGACCCTGCCGCTCGCACTGTTCCCGATGCTCAACACGATGTTCGACTGGAACCTCACGGCCGACTTCAGTGGTGGGGGCCAGCCGGACCAAGCGATCGCCGGCCTCATCACCTTGGCGCTCATCACGATCCTCAACATCTACGGCGTGAAGATCGTCGCGATCGTCAACAACACGGGCGTCTTCTTCGAGATCCTCGGGATGGTGGTCTTCGCGATCTTCCTGGCGATCGCGCACGACAACTCGGGTCTCGGCGTGATCTTCGACTCGGGCGCGACCGGCAACTTCGCCGAGTTCCCCGCGCCGATCACGCTGCCGTTCTTCCTCGTCGCGATGTTCATGAGCCTGTACGTGATCTATGGTTTCGACACGGCGGGCACGCTCGCGGAAGAGATGCATAACCCGAAGCGAGAGGCGCCCAAGGCTGTGCTCGCGGCCGTCGCAGGTGCGTTCGTGATCGGCGCGATCTTCCTCTGGGGCATCCTGGTCGCCGTGCCGGACATGGGCGAGGCGGTCACCGGCTTCTTCTCGCCGCCGGTCATCCTGGGACAGGTCCTGTCCGAGGCGCTGTTCGTCCTCTACCTGTTCGTGGTGGTGGCGTCGATCTTCATCTGCTGCCTCGCCGTGCAGACGTCGACGATCCGACTCGCGTTCGGGATGGCGCGCGACAACCAACTCCCGTTCTCGCGGGCGATGTCGAAGGTGAATCCACGGCTGCACACGCCGGTCGCGACATGCATCATCATCGGCCTGCTCGCCGCGATCCCGTTCATCCAGTTCGCAGGGGCGGGGCTCATCGCGATCGGGGCGACGGCCTCGATCTACCTCAGCTACCTGTTGGGGAACCTTGCGTTCATGCGTGCGCGGATGCGCGGGTGGCCGAAGACGAAGGCTCCCTTCTCACTCGGGGCCTGGGGCAAGGTCGTGAACATCGTCGCGATCCTGTGGGGCCTTGCCATGCTCGCGAACTTCCTGACGCCATCCGGCGCCGTATCCGGACTGGATCCGGGCAGCGCCTCGCCCGCCTCGTACCTGCGGATCAACACGAACCCCAAGCCGATCCAGACCGACTACTTCGTGGAGGGTGAGCAGCTGCTCGACTTCAAGATCGGCTTCCTGAACGAGATCCCGATCATCTGGACCGTCTTCGGGGTCGTGAGCATCGTCGGCGCGATCTACTACCTCACCGTCCAGCGCAGGAAGCCTGCCGAGGTGGTGGTGCTCCCCGACACTGAGGTCGCCGAGACGGCTCGGGCCACGTAGGAACCTGACCCGCACGGAGGGGCGGCCGCGGCCGCCCCTCAGGGCCTCCATGGCATCATCGGCGCGATGAAGATCGTCGTCTCCGCGGGCGCCGCCGACTTCATCTCGGCGCGCGGAAAGCAGGTCTGGGTCTGGCTCGATCCCCATCGGGGTCTCGTCGGCTCGTACATCTGGCTCGAGGCGCACTGCGAACCGCCCCGGACGTCACGCAAGACCAAGTTCACGCGGGCCTCGCGACGTCCGCATCGGTTCCGGGCGCTCGAGACGGACGGCTTCGTCCTGCACTACGACTTCGGCCGTATGGATCCGCCGAAGGAGCTCCACCTGGACCGGAAGGGCTGGCGCAAGGGAACCCATCGGCTCGAGGCCTATTGGAACGGCTCCGTGTTCGTGGGCGACGACATCCCGGTTCCGGGGGAGTGAGGCTCGGTCAAGCCCGGATGCGATCGCCCTTCGGGTCGAACAGGGGATCCGCGGACACGGTGGCATCGACCCGCTCGCCGAACACGTCGACGGATAGCGACGCGCCGGGCGCTGCGAGCTCGGGCGGCAGGTACGCGAACGCGATGCTCACGCCGATCCTGTAGCCGATGCCTCCGGACGTCACACGCGAGACCACGCGGTCGTCGGCGAACACGGGCTCGTTGCCGAGCGTCATCGACCGCGGGTCGGCGAGGGTGAGGCAGGAGAGGCGCCGAGTCACGCCGTCGCGCTCGGCACTCGAGAGCGCGTCCCTGCCGATGAAATCGACCGACTTGTCGAACGCGACGGCGAAGTCGAGGCCGGCCTCGAGCGGCGTGTCATCTCCTGTGACGTCCGAACCCCATGCTCGGTACCCCTTCTCGAGCCGCAGCGAATCGATCGCGCGGTAGCCCGCCGGAACAAGGCCGTGCGGTTCGCCGGCCTCCATGAGCACGTCCCAGAGCCTCGCCCCGAACTCGATCGCCGGATACAGCTCCCATCCGAGCTCTCCGACGTAGGTGACGCGGAGCGCGAGGCACGGCACGTCGCCCACCGTGACCTCTCGCGCGGTCATGAAGGGGAAGCCGTCGTTCGACAGGTCGTCGGGGCACACGCTCGAGACGATCCAGCGAGCCGCCGGTCCCCACAGGCCGAGACAGGCGAGGCTCGAGGTCACGTCGCGGATCTCGACGCCGGGAGCAGCCCCGACCTGCGTCCGGAGCCAAGCGAGATCGTGGCTGCCCGACGCGGTCCCCGTGACGATCCGGGATCGCTCGCCGGACAGGCGCGTGACGGTGACGTCGGCCTCGATCCCTCCCCGACGATTCAGCATCTGCGTGTACACCACGGTGCCGGGGGGCCGGTCGACGTCGCCGGCGCAGACGCGCTGGAGGAAGTCGCATGCGCCGGGCCCGGACACCTCGATCTTCGCGAAGCTCGTCTCGTCGAACAGGCCGGCACGTTCACGCGTCGCGATGTGTTCGGCCGCGATCGCGGTGGACCAGTGCTCGCCCGCCCATCCCCGCGGCCGAAGCTCCTCGTACCGCTCGTCCTCGTTCGAGGCGAACCAGTTCGCGCGCTCCCAACCGGCCTTCTCGCCGAACACGGCGCCGAGCGCCTCGAGCCGCGGGTAGGTGGGCGACATGCGGAGCGGCCGCCCAGCCCGGAACTCCTCGCCCGGGTACTTCACATCGTAGTGCGTCGAGTAGATCTCGACGGCGCGGGCGAGGGCGTAGCCCCGACTGCGGTAATGCGCGCCGAACCGGCGGACGTCCATCTTCGACAGGTCCATCGAAGGCTCACCCTCGACGATCCACTCGGCGGTCCACCTGCCGACGCCGGCCGCACCCGTGACCCCGTGCGCGCAGAACCCCGCGGCCACGAACAGGCCCCGCACGTCGGTCTCGCCCAGGAGGAAGTCGTCGTCGGGTGTGAACGCCTCCGGCCCGTTGATGAACCGGTTGATCTCGGTGGTCTGCAGGGAGGGGATGAGGCCGAAGGCCCCTTCGGCGATCGCCTCGAACCGCGGCCACCGCTCTTCGAGCAGGGTGTGGTTGAAGTCCTGCGGGATCGGCGTTTCGACGTGCCAGGGATCCGGGTTCCGCTCGTACCCGCCGACGACGAGCCCGCCGACCTCCTCGCGCACGTAGACGAGGTGGTCGGGGTCTCGGAGCGTCGGGAAGTCCGGGCGGACCCCGTCGATCGGCCGGGTGATGAGGTATTGGTGCTCCATCGGGACCACCGGGATCTCGACGCCGGCCATCCTGCCGAGCTCGTGCGCCCAGATCCCGCCGGCGATGACGACGACCTCGGCCTCGACGGCGCCGCCGTCGGTGACGACCCCAGCCACCCGGCCGTCCCGGACCGAGATCTCCACGACGCGCGTGCCCGGCGAGATCCTCGCGCCGCCGCGCCGAGCGCCCTCGGCGAAGGCGTTCGTGAGCCCCGATGGGTCGATGTGCCCGTCGGTCGGCACGAACGCGGCCCCGAGCACCCCCGTCGCGTCGATGAGCGGGAACCGGTCGTGAGCCTGCGTCGCCGAGACGATCTCGATGGGCAGTCCGAACGACTCCGCCCACCCGGCCATCCGGGCGAGCGCCTCGAGCCGGTAGGGCGAGGTCGCGAGGTGCAGCGTGCCGACCTCGTGCCAGCCGGGGTCGACCCCGGTGTCCTGGTGCAGCGTCGGATACAGCTCGACGCCGTACATCATCATGCGGGTGTGGCCGACCGAGTTCCGCAACTGGGCCACGAGCCCGGCCGAGTGGAACGTGGAGCCGCTCGTGAGCTCGGACCGGTCCATCAGCAGGACGTCGGTCCACCCGAGCCGGGTGAGGTGGTAGGCGATGCTCGCGCCGGCGACGCCGCCGCCGACGATCACCACCCGCGCGCGGTCCTCGCTCATGTCAGGCGTCGCTCGCGAGGTCGCGGAGCCAGGCCTCGAACCGCGCGTCGGCCATCGTCCCGGACAGGCGCTCGAGGTGCTTGTCCGCATACGCGACGTAGTCGATGTCCAGGGTCGAGAGCCCCTGCTGCACGACGCCCCACATCGCCTCCCGGAAGTCCGACATGATCCGCATCAGCTGCAGCCGCGCCCGATGCGCATCGGTCACCTCGCCGAGGTACCACTCGAGCAGGCGCTCCTGTGCTTCGTCGGACAGCCCGTTGTTGATCGAGAGGTTGCCGAGGTCGAAGAACGGGTCGCCCATCCCCGCGTACTCGTGGTCGACGAGCCAGATGCCACCGTCGCCGCGCAGGAAGTTGTCGGCGAGCAGGTCGTTGTGGCACGGACGCCGCGGCATCGGTGCATCCGCGAACGCCGCCTCGATGTCGGCCGCCCGGGCATGCGCCTGCTCGTACGCGGCGGGGATCTCGACGCCGCGCTCCACGGCGATCCGCCGGTAGTCCTCGACGATGCGGAACGCGTCGAACGTCGACGGGAGCTCGGGCCCGGCATGGATCGTTCGGACCAGGCCGACGACGTCGGCGAGGACCGCGTCCCGCTCCATGTCGCCCTCGGCGAGGGGCTCGGCCGGCACCCAGCGCGTGACGAGGCAGCCCAGCTCGGGGATGTACGCGATCACCTCGGGGCCGACGCCGGCCACCGCGGCGCCGACGGCGGCCTGGTGTTCGGCCGTGCGATCGATGCCGAGGAGCCGGGTCTCGTCGTCGGACAGCCGCAGGAAATACGTCTCGTCGCCGACCTCCACCCGGAAGTTCCGGTTCGTCCGGCCCGCCTCGATCGGGGTGACGACCGTTTCCCGTCCGTCCCAGGCGCCCACGGCCTCCAGGGCGGCCGCCACGCGCGGATCGACCTGCGGACCGTCCACCGACGAAGAACGCTAGTCCTCACGATCGTTTCGGGTCAACTTCTGACCGGTTCCGACCGACTATGCCGGATGGGCTGCGCGTTCGTGTGCGGTCACCCATCCGGCCGGTTGACACGTACGGCGTCGTCCGTAGACTGGCTCGACCATGTTCGAACAGACGAGGAACCGACCGCAGGCCCTCGTACTTATCGCGTAGGCGCGGCCGGGCCGGAACAGGCCCGGGACCCGCGCCAGATGCCCCTCGCCCGGCGAGGGGCTTTCGTTATCCAGGGGCGAGCGGAAGGCAACCGAGAGGAGACGGTCATGCGGTACGAGTTCCGGCGGGACGACAGAGCGGTGGCGAGCGTGCTGTGGGAGGGACCGGGCCAGGTGACGGTCACGGTGGACGATCCCGCGGAGCGTCCCGGTTCGACCGCTACTTCGCCGAGGAGGTCGCGTACCTGGATGCCGGGTTCGACTTCGGCGGCGGGATGGACGAGTCGGGGATGACGACGCGCCGCAGGGACTGGACACCCTGGGAGTTCGAGCGCTCGGTGCGCAACCTGGCGCATCGTCTGGGATGTTCGGTCCGGCGGGTCGAGACCGGCCCCGTCGAGGAACCCTCGACGGAGGTGGTGGCGCGGTGAAGGTCACCGGTGCCCAGGCGCTGTTCCGGTCCCTCGAAGGCGAGGGCGTCGACATCGTCTTCGGCATCCCGGGTGGGGCGATCCTGCCCGCCTACGACCCACTGATCGACTCGTCGGTCCGCCACGTGCTCTGCCGGCACGAGCAGGGCGCCGGCCACGCCGCCGAGGGCTACGCGTGGGCGACCGGCAAGGTCGGGGTCGCGATCGCGACCTCGGGACCCGGCGGCTGCAACCTCGTGACGGCGCTCGCCGACGCGAAGATGGACTCGGTCCCGGTCGTCGCCATCACCGGGCAGGTCCCGACCCCGGTCGTCGGAAACGACGCCTTCCAGGAGGCCGACATCACCGGCATCACGATGCCGATCACGAAGCACAACTTCCTCGTGAAGGACGCGGCCGACGTCGCAGGCACGATCCGAGAGGCCTTCCACATCGCATCGACCGGCCGACCCGGGCCGGTGCTCGTCGACATCCCGAAGGACGTCCTGCTGCAGGAGACCTCCTGGCGCTGGCCGGACTCGGTGGAGCTTCCCGGCTACCGGCCGACGACGAAGGGGAACCTGCGGCAGGTGCGTTCGGCGGCGACGATGATCATGGAGTCGAAACGTCCGGTGCTCTATGTCGGCGGCGGCGTCATCAAGGCCGAGGCGAGCGCGGAGCTGTTCAAGCTCGCGACCGAGGGGCGGCTCCCCGTCACGACCACCCTCATGGCCCGCGGCGCGTTCCCGGACACGCACGAGCTCGCGCTCGGGATGCCGGGCATGCATGGTGGCTACACGGCCGTGACCGCGATGCAGAAGGCGGACCTGCTGGTGGCGCTCGGCGCGCGGTTCGACGACCGTGTGACCGGCCAGCTCTCGAGCTTCGCTCCCGACGCGAAGATCGTCCACGTCGACGTCGACCCGGCCGAGATCGGCAAGAACCGCGTCGCGGACATCCCGATCGTGGGCGACTGCAGGGACGTGATCGCCAAGCTCCTGGCCGAGATCCGTCGCCAGCAGGAGGAGACCGGCGGCGTCCCGGACCGGCGCGAGTGGCTCGGACAGCTCGACGAGTGGAAACGGCGCTACCCGTACGCGTACGACCAGCTGGCGGACGGCCCGCTGAAGCCCCAGTACTGCATCGAGCGACTGCGCGATCTGGCCGGCGACGCGATCGTCGTGGCCGGCGTCGGGCAGCACCAGATGTGGGCCTCGCAGTTCTGGCGCTTCTCCGAGCCGCGGACTTGGGTGAACTCGGGTGGTCTGGGCACGATGGGGTTCGCCGTGCCGGCGGCCCTGGGCGCGAAGGCCGGCCGCCCCGATCGGCGCGTGATCGCGATCGACGGAGACGGGTGCTTCCAGATGACGTGCCAGGAGCTCGCGACCTCCACGGCCGAGGGCATCCCGTTCATCACCGCGATCATCAACAACGCGCACCTCGGGATGGTCCGGCAGTGGCAGGAGCTGTTCTACGAGGAGCGGTATTCGCAGGTCTACCTGTCCTACGACGTTCCCGACTACGTGAAGCTCGCGGAGGCGTACGGATGCGTCGGCCTGCGCGCCGAACACCCGGACGAGGTCGACGCCGTGGTCGACAAGGCGCTGTCGGTCACCGATCGCAGCGTGGTGATCGACTTCCGGGTAGACCCGAAGGAGATGTGTTTCCCGATGGTCCCCGCGGGTGCGAGCAACGACGACATCATCGTCGGCCCCGAGGGATTGCAGCCGGTCAACGATCCCGCCGAGGCTCCGGTGGCGTGAGCGCGATGAACCTCCACACGCTCTCGGTGCTCGTGGAGGACAAGCCCGGCGTGCTCACGCGGGTCGCCGGGCTGTTCTCGGCGCGCGGGTTCAACATCGATTCCCTCGCGGTCGGTCCGACGAGCGACGACGGGCTGTCGCGCATGACGATCGTCGTGCAGGTGGACAAGAAGCCGCTCGAGCAGGTCACGAAGCAGCTGAACAAGCTCGTGAACGTGATCAAGATCCTCGAGCACGAGCCGGGTGAAGCGGTCGAGCGCGAGCTGATGCTCGTGAAGGCGCGCGCGAACGGAGAGCAACGCCAGCGCGTGATGGAGATCGCCTCCGTGTTCCGGGCCAACGTCGTGGACGTCACGCACCGGACCCTCACCCTCGAGGCGACGGGGAAGCCGGACAAGCTCGAGGCGCTGCTCGAGCTCCTCGGGGACTTCGGGGTGATCGAGCTTTCGCGGACGGGGCGCATCGCGCTCGCCCGCGGTGACCGTGGGATCCGTGAGCGGACGAAGCGGACGCGCGCGCTGGCGGCGGGCGCCGAGGAGTACACGGGCGGCGGCGTCTGAGGGGCGCTGCGTCGCCGGCGACCCGGTGGACTACGACGGGCGTCCGGCCCGGCCGACGAGCGAGGTGAGAGCGGTGGCACGGATCTATCACGAGGGCGACACCGACCCGACGGCGCTGTCGGGCCAGCGGATCGCCGTGCTGGGGTTCGGCAGCCAGGGACATGCGCACGCACTGAACCTGCGGGACTCGGGACAGGACGTCCGCGTCGGGCTGCGCGAGGGATCCGCGAGCTGGACGAAGGCCGAGGAGGCCGGCCTGTCGGTACGGCCGATGAGCCAGGCGGTCTCCGAGGCCGACGTCGCGATGGTCCTGCTGCCGGACACCGCGCACGCGAAGGTGTACGAGGCCGAGATCGCGCCGAACCTGAAGGCGGGCGACATGCTGATGTTCGCGCACGGGTTCAGCGTCCACTTCGGGACGGTCCGGCCGCCGGGCGACGTCGACGTGACGATGATCGCGCCGAAGGGGCCTGGTCATCTCGTGCGCCGCACGTACACGGAGGGCATCGGCACGCCCGCGCTGGTGGCCGTCCAGCAGGACGCCACCGGCACGGCGCGCGAGCGAGCGCTCGCCTACGGCGCCGGGATCGGATGCGCGCGTGCCGGGATCATCGAGACGACGTTCACGGAGGAGACCGAGACCGACCTGTTCGGCGAGCAGTCGGTCCTGTGCGGCGGGATCTCCACGCTGGTCGAGGCCGGGTACGAGACGCTCGTCGAGGCCGGCTACCAGCCGGAGATCGCGTACTTCGAGTGCCTGCACGAGATGAAGCTCATCATCGACCTGATCTACGAGGGCGGGCTGTCGTGGATGCGGCACTCGATCTCCGACACGGCCGAGTGGGGCGACTACCGCAGCGGGCCGCGTGTCATCGACGAGGGCGTGCGCGACCGCATGCGGCGGATCCTCGACGAGATCCAGGACGGCTCGTTCGCGAAGGAGTGGATCGGGGAGGCCGACGCCGGCTTCCCCCACTTCCTCGCCCTGCGGCGTGAGGCCCGCGCCTCGCAGCTCGAGACGGTGGGCCGTGAGCTCCGGCCGATGATGCCCTGGTTGCACTCCGAGGAGAAGGTGATCCCCGATGCCTGATACGAACGACCCCGACGTCGTCCGGATCTTCGACACCACCCTGCGCGACGGCGAGCAGGCTCCCGGGATCGCGCTCACCCGCGCCGAGAAGGTCGAGATCGCCGAGCAGCTGGCCCGCCTCCAGGTCGACATCATCGAGGCGGGCTTCCCCGTCTCCAGCGACGGCGAGTTCGAGGCCGTGCGCGAGATCGCGACGAGCGTGCGCGGCCCGGTGATCGCGGCGCTCGCCCGCGTGGTCCCGGGTGACATCGAACGCGCCGCCGAGGCGCTCGAGGGCGCCGAGCGGTGGCGGATCCACACGTTCATATCGACGAGCGACATCCACATGACCGACATGCTGCGGATGAGCCACGGGCAGGTGCTGGACTCGATCCGCGAGGGCGTGAAGCTCGCGGTGGGGTTCACCGAGGACGTCGAGTTCAGCGCGCAGGACGCGACGCGGACCGAGCTCGACTTCCTGCTCGAGTGCTTCCGGGTCGCCGTCGACGCCGGGGCCACGACGATCAACGTCCCCGACACGGTCGGGTACGCGATGCCCCATGAGTTCGGCGAGCTCGTCCGTACGGTCCGTGAAGCGGTGCCCGACCAGGTCGTGATCTCGACCCACTGCCACAACGACCTCGGCCTGGCGGTCGCGAACTCGCTCGCCGGGGTCGTGAACGGCGCCCGGCAGGTCGAGGTCGCGGTGAACGGCATCGGCGAGCGTGCCGGCAACTGCTCGTTGGAGGAGATCGCGATGATCGTCCGGACGCGGACCGAGGCGCTCGGCGTTCGGCACGGCCTGCACCTGAAGGAGATCACGCGGACCTCGCGCCTGGTGAGCATGACCACCGGCTACAGCGTCCAGCCGAACAAGGCGGTGGTGGGCTCGAGCGCGTTCGCGCACGAGAGCGGGATCCACCAGCACGGCGTGCTCTCCAACCGCGCGACCTACGAGATCATGGATCCGCTCGAGATCGGCCTCGAGGGCAACCGCCTCGTGCTCGGCAAGCACTCCGGGCGGCACGCGTTCGCCGACGCGCTCGACAAGCTCGGCATCGAGCTCGAGCCGGACCACCTGAACCGCGCATTCGCGCGGTTCAAGGAGCTCGCCGATCGCAAGATCTCGCTCACCGACCAAGACCTGGCCGCGATCGTCTCGGAGGAGCTCGGCGCGGCCGACGAGGACCTGTTCGTCCTCGAGGCCCTCCAGGTCGGCGGGGGCACGGCCCTGTCGCCGACGGCGAGCGTGCGCCTGCGACGCGGCGAGGAGCGGATCGAGGAGTCGGCGATGGGCGACGGCATGATCGACGCCGCGATGGGAGCGATCCAGCGGGCGGTCGGCGTCGAGGGACGGCTCGTCTCGTTCAACGTCTCGGCCGTGACCGGCGGGACCGACGCGCTCGGGGACGTCGTCGTGCAGCTGGACGTGGAGGGGCGGCGCGTCACCGGTCGAGGCGTGGCCACGGACGTGGTGGAGGCGAGCGCCCGCGCCTACCTGGCGGCGGTGAACCGGGCGCTGCAGATCTCGAAGGCCGACGGCGAGGGTCAGGACGACACGCCGTGACCCCGGACCGCCATCGGGTCGGGGTCATCCGCGGCGACGGTACGGGTCCCGAGGTGGTCGCGGAGGCCCTGAAGGTCCTGGATGCCGCCCGCTCGATCGAAGGGTTCGAGGTCGAGCTCGTCGAGCTCGATCTCGGGGCCGACCGGTACCTGCGGACCGGGGACGTCCTGCCCGACGAGGAGCTGGCGGGCCTTCGGTCGATGGACGCGATCCTGCTCGGAGCCGTGGGCGATCCCCGGGTCCGGCCGGGGATCCTGGAGCGGGACCTGCTGCTCCGGATCCGCTTCGAGCTCGACCAGTACGTGAACCTCCGTCCGGTGATCCGCTTCCCGGGCGTGAAGACGCTCGTGCCGAGCCACTCCGAGGACGACGTGAACCTCGTCGTGGTGCGCGAGAACAGCGAGGGCATGTACAGCGGCGCCGGCGGCTTCCACCGCCAGGGCACCCCGTACGAGGTGGCCGTGCAGGAGTCGATCAACACGCGCCACGGCGTCGAACGCATCGTGCGGTACGCCTTCGAACTCTCGATGCGACCGGATCGCCGGCGCTCGGTCACGCTCGTGCACAAGACGAACGTGCTGACGTTCGCCGGCGACCTCTACCAGCGCGTGGTCGACGAGGTCGGTGCCGAGTTCCCGGATGTGCGGCGCGACTACGTCCATGTCGACGCGGCGTGCATCTACCTGCTCGACCAGCCGTCGCGGTTCGACGTGATCGTGACCGACAACATGTTCGGCGACATCATCACGGACCTCGGCGCGATGATCCAGGGCGGGATGGGGATCTCGGCGGGCGGCAACATCAACCCGGCCGGGGTGAGCATGTTCGAGCCGATCGGCGGGACCGCGCCCGACCACACCGGCCGGGGCACGATCAACCCGCTCGCGGCCATCGGGGCGGCGCAGATGCTGCTCGAAGCGCTCGGCCAACACGAGGCGGCTCGCCGCGTGGACGCCGGGATCCGGTTCGCGTGCTCGAAGCTGGCCTCGATGCGCGCCGGCGAGATGGGCTTCTCGACCACGGAGGTCGGCGACCTCGTGGTCGAGGGGGCATCGTCGTGACCGATGTCACGCGCGCGCGGGAGGTCGAGCTCTACGACACGACGCTGCGCGACGGGGCGCAGGGGACGGGCCTGTCGTACTCGGTCGAGGACCGGATGCGGATCCTGCACAAGCTCGACCAGCTCGGCGTGCCGTACATCGAGGGTGGTTGGCCGGGCGCGAACCCGCGCGAGACCGAGTTCTTCCGGCTCGCGTCGAAGGAGACGCTGCAGCACGCGACCCTGACGGCGTTCGGGATGACGCGGAAGGCCGGCGAGCGCGCCGACGGCTCCTCCGTCCTGCGCGATCTGCTCGACGCCGGGACCGAGGTCGTCTGCCTGGTCGGCAAGGCGTGGGATCTCCACGTGACGGAGACGCTCCGCACCGACCTCGGCGAGGCCGTCACGATGGTCGAGGATTCGATCGCGTTCCTGGTCGGGCAGGGCCGGCGGGTGTTCTTCGACGCCGAGCACTTCTTCGACGGCTACCGGAGCGATCCGTCGTTCGCGACGCGTGTGCTCGAGGCCGCCGAGGCTGCCGGGGCGGAGCGACTCGTGCTCTGCGACACGAACGGCGGGATGTTGCCGCACGACGTCGCGGAGGTGACGGACGCCGTCGGTCCGCGCTTCGAGACGCCGATCGGCATCCACGTGCACAACGACGCCGGGTGTGCCGTCGCGAACTCGCTGGTGGCGGTCGACCACGGGGCCTTCCAGGTCCAGGCGGTCGTGAACGGCTACGGCGAGCGGACCGGCAACGCCGACCTGATCCCGATCGCCGCGAACCTGGCGCTGAAGATGGGGGTCGCCTGCCTCCCCGACGGCTCGATCGAGCGGCTCACCGAGGTCGCGCACTACGTCGCGGAGGTGGCGAACCTCGTCCCGGACTCACGCCAGCCGTACGCGGGACGGTACGCGTTCACGCACAAGGCCGGGCTGCACGCCAGCGGCGTCGAGCGTCTCTCGCGAGCGTACGAACACGTCGATCCCGGGACGGTGGGCAACCGCCGGGGTGTCGTGGCGTCCGACCTCGGTGGGGCCGCCACGCTGCGGATGAAGGCGGGAGAGTTCGGCCTCGACCTGGGCGGCGACGCGGTCGCGAGGCTGCTCGCCGACCTGAAGGTCCGGGAGGCGCGCGGCTACACGTTCGAGGTGGCCGACGCGTCGCTCGAGCTGCTCATGCGGCGCGCCGACGGATGGCGCCAGCCGTTCTTCGAGATCGATAGCTACCGCGTACACGTCGAGGAGCGCGTCGGCGACGACGAGCCACCGCTCGCGGAGGCGACGGTGAAGGTCGTGACGAAGGGAACACGCCACATCGAGAGTGCCGAGGGGCAGGGCCCCGTCGGCGCGCTGGACAACGCCCTGCGCAAGGCGCTCGTGAACGACTACCCCGAGCTCGAACACATCGCGCTCGAGGACTTCCGGGTGCGGGTGCTCGACGAGACCACCGGGACCGGCGCCGTCGTCCGCGTCCTGATCGACACGTCGAACGGCCAGCGGGAGTGGACCACCGTCGGTGTCTCCGAGAACATCATCGAGGCCTCGTGGGAGGCGCTCGTCGACGGGTACCTGTTCGGACTGCTCCACCCCCGCGAGGCCGACGAGACCTAGACCCGGCTGACGTCCCGGCCTCAGGTGAGCTTCCGGACGATGCGGCACGGGTTGCCGGCCGCCACGACCCCGGCCGGGACGTCCCGGATGACGACGCTTCCGGCTCCCACGATCGAGTCGCGTCCGATCGTCACCCCGGGACAGACGATGACGCCGGCGCCGAGCCAGGCGTTCTCCTCGATCGCCACGGGCCGCCCGAGCTCGAGCCCGGAGGCCCGAAGTTCGGGCTCGCGCGGGTGGTCGGCGGCCAGGAGCTGCACGCCCGTCGCGATCTGGACCCCGTCGCCGATCGTGACGTATCCGCAGTCCAGGATCGTGCAGTCGAAGTTCACGAAGACCCCTTCACCGATCCGGGTGTAGGAGCCGTAGTCGCATCGGAACGGCGGCTGGATGAAGCTCGACGGGCCGATGGACCCGAGGAGCTCTCGGAACATCGCGGCCCGGTTCTCGTCGTCGACCTCGGCATCGATGTGGCGCAGGAGGCCCCGGCATCGTTGCCGCGCCGCGACGAGCTCCGGGTCGTCCGCGCGGTACAGCTCGCCGCTCAGCATCTTCTGGCGTTCGGTCGCGACCACGGTCCCACTCTGCCACCCCGTGTGGGAGGCTGTCGCGGTGCGGATCCGCGTGGCCGTTCCGAAGGACGCCCGAGCGATCGCCGAGGTACACGTCGCATCCTGGCAGCACACGTACCGAGGGCAGCTCACGGATGACTTCCTCGACGGCCTCACCGTCGAGGACCGGTTGGAGCAGCATCGGCGCAGCCTCGAGGAACCTCGCGCCGAGTGGCGGACCTGGGTGGTCGACGACACCGGCGTCCTGGCCGGCTTCGCCGTGACCGGCCCGAGCGAGGATGCCGATGCCGAGCCGACGACCGCCGAGATGTACGCGATCTACCTCGACCCCGACCGCGTGGGGACCGGTGTGGGGCGCCGGCTGTTCGAGCACGCGCTCGCCGACCTACGCGACCGCGGGTTCCAGGCCGCGACGCTCTGGGTGCTCGAGACCAACGACCTGGCCCGGCGCTTCTACGAGGCCGCGGGCTGGTCGCTCGACGGGACGGTCACCAGCGAACGCGTCGATTGCGAGATGCGACCGACCGTCCGGTACCGCGCCGACCTGTCGGCCGGCTAGGTCGGCGGTCCGACCGAGAGCTGGTGCTCGCGGTGGGCGAGCGTCTGGCGGACCGACAGCAGGTCGTCGATCCCTTCGAGCGGCAGCGGCCGGGCGAAGTAGTAGCCCTGGCCGAGGTCGCATTTCAGCGCGCGCAGCTTCTCGAGCTGGTCCGCCCGCTCGATGCCCTCCGCGACGGGCCGGAGCCGCAGGATCCCGGCGAGCTCGATGATGGCGGCGGTGAGCGCCGAGATCTCGCCACCCTCGTTCACGCTGTCGACGAAGGACTTGTCCACCTTGAGGATGTCGACGGGGAACCGGCGGAGGTAGTTCAGGCTCGAGTAGCCGGTCCCGAAGTCGTCGACGGCGAGCTTCACGCCGAGCCCCTTCAGCTTCGAGAGCCGCTGGATCGACAGGTCCATGTCCTGCATCATCACCGACTCCGTGATCTCGAGGACCAGGCTCCCCGGGTCGAGGCCCGTGTCCGTCAGGACGTCCGCGATCTCGCCGACGAGCTCGTGGCGCTGCAGCTGTCGAGCGGACAGGTTCACCGACATGTGCAGCGGCGGGATCGAGGGGTACCGCTCCTGCAGCCGGCGCGCCTGCGTGCACGCCTCCGCGAGGACCGCGTGGCCGATCGGGACGATGAGGCCCGTCTCCTCGGCGAGGGGGATGAAGTCCAGGGGCGGGACGACCCCCCGGGAGGGGTGCATCCAGCGGACGAGGGCCTCGAACCCCTCGATGCGTCCGGTTTCCAGCTCGATCACGGGCTGGTAGTGCAGGACGAACTCGTGGCTGTCGACGGCTCGCTGGAGGTCCGCCTTCAGCTCCAGCCGCCGCAGCGCCGTGTCGTGCATCGCCGGCTCGAACAGCTGGTACCGGCCCTTGCCGGCCTCCTTCGCCATGTACATCGCGACGTCCGCGTTGCGCAGGAGCTCCTCGGCCTCGTCCGGGCCGACCGCGCTCGTCGCGGAGTCGGCGCTCGCGATCCCGATCGAGGCCCGCACGAACACCTCCTTGCCCTCGAGGTGGAACGGGCCCTCGAGGGACGCGAGGATCCGCGTGGCCACCTCCGCCGCCCCGAGCGCACCCGCTCCCTCCTCGAGCAGGATCGCGAACTCGTCACCGCCGAGCCGTGCGGCCGTGTCGGCCGCGCGCAGCGAGCCCCGGAGCCGGTCGCCGACCTCGCGCGAGGAGGTGATCGCCGGCCGCGTGGCCGAGCGAGTCGTTGATCGTCTTGAAGTCGTCCAGGTCCATGAACATGACCGACACGGGACGCCCCTCCCGCGCCTGGCGGGCGACCGCGTGCTCCACGCGGTCCTTGAACAGCGCCCGGTTCGCCAGCCCGGTGACGGCGTCGTGGAAGGCCTGGTGCGCGAGCTGCTCCTCGAACGCCTTGCGCTCGGAGACGTCGCGGGTGTTCAGGACGATGCCCTTCACGTTCTCGTCGTGCAGCAGGTTCGTGCGCACGGACTCGACGTGGAGCCAGAACTCATCCCGGTGGCGCATGCGGAACTCGGTGAGCCCCGGGTGGGGGTCGCCGTCGCGCGCCCCCGTGGCGAGGAACTGGAGCACGCTGGCCCGGTCCTCGGGGTGGATCAGCACGGTGAGCTTCGTGCCCTCCAGCTCGAACGACTCGTGGCCGAGGACCCGGTCGACGGACGGGCTCATGTACCGGATCGTCGAGTCCGCGTCGACGACCATGACCACGTCGGAGGAGTTCTGCACGAGCGATGAGAACCGGGCCTCGCTCTGACGTCGCAGGAGGACCTCGGTCGTCAGCGCGCTGTCGAGCGCGAGTGCGACCTGCGACGTCAGCGACTCGAGTGAGTCGCGGATCTCCCGCGGGACGCCGGCCGGCCCGGCGACCATGAGCAGCCCCTCGAGCTCGTCCTTCATGAACAGGGGTGAGGTGAGCACGAAGGCCGCCGTCTGCGGCATCCCGAGCAGCGCGGCGAGCTCGGACTCGGCGATCGGCACCTCGTACGAGTGGTGCGACTGGAGCCGGTCGCGCTTCCACTGCGGGAGCACCGACAGCGAGATCGTGCTGCCCTCCACGTTGCGGACCCCGCCCGCCGACGCGACGACCAGGAACCGGTTCGGGTTGCGGTCCTCGGTCGTGACGAGCAGCCGGATCCCGGCCTCGTCGCCCAGGAGCGCGCGCGCCGCCTCCAGGGTCGCGCCGTAGATGCTCTCGCGGCTCGTCGCCGTGACGAGCGTGGCACCGACCGTGCGCAGTGCCTTCTCACGGACGGCCGAGAGCTCCTCCCGCGTCACGAGATCTGCCATCCGGATCACGACGAGGATGAAGAGCGCGACCGACGCGCTGATCAGGATCGGCATGTCGACCGTGAAGTTCCGCTGGTACTGGATGAACATCACCGCCGGCGCCATGAGCGTCGCGCTCGCCAGCAGCAACAGGCGCACCCGTGACAGGCGGCGCTCCCCTTCGGGCGCCTTGTCCGAGAGCATGCGCATCGACGGGTGCAGGGCCGCCGCGCCCCATAGGAGGTAGAACAGGCCCCATCCGGCCTCGAGGTAGCCCGTCTGGTTGTACACGAGACCCTGGACGGAGATGTACGTGTACAACGTGTCGGCGAGGAACAGCGCTCCAGCCGCCGACAACATCAGGTGCAACGCCGGTGCCTTGCGACCGCCCCCCATCGCGAGGCGGAGCACGATCATGAACAGGACCAGGTCCATGAACGGGTAGGCCATGCCGACGAGCTTCTGCAGCAGGGTGGAGACGGAGTCGTGTGCCACCGGCGACATCAGGAACACCCACTGCATCGTTCCGACACCGATCGCGACGATCATCGAGTCGATCACGCTGTCGCGGTCCCGGCCACCAGGGTTGCGCCGGCGGTACAGCATGAGCAGGCCGCCGATGAGGCACGGGTAGACGAGCAGGTTCGCGACGTCGCCGATCGAGGGGTAGGGGAGCTCGGACCCGAAGATGAAGCTGTAGTTGTAGGTGATGAGGTCGCCGACGAGGAACAGCGACTGCGCGACGGCGAACAGGATCCACGGTGCCGGCACCACCGGCTTCCACATGCGGATCGCGACGACGATCGCGACCGGCGACGAGAGCGAGATGAGGATGAAGATCCACTCCTGCCGCGTCCGCTGCGTGAACAGGAACGCGACCAGCGCGGCCACGCCGACGCAGAGGTAGAGGAGCCATACCCGGCGTTTCATGTTCCTCCTGGTATCGGGTGCAACCCGAGGGGAGCTTGAATGGCACGCCCTCTGACCTGCGGGAACGGCTTCCTTCCGCTCCAGCTACGACAGCGAGGGGAGCCGGGCCGGGCGCGAGCCCTCGAACGCGTCGATCGCGGCTTCGTGGGCGAGCGTCAGGGCGATGTCGTCCAGTCCCTCCAGGAGCCGCCACCGCGTGTACGGGTCCATCTCGAACCGCTCGTCCACGGCGGGGGCGCTCACCCGCAGCACGTCCAGGTCCACGACGATCTCGGTGGCCGGTTCGTCGAGGACCGCGTCCATCAGCGCTCGAACGGACTCCGCGGGCAGCTCCACGGCCAGCAGCCCGACCTTGGTGCAGTTGTTCCGGAAGATATCGGCGAACGATGGGGCGATCACGGTTGCGAATCCCGCTTCCTCGAGCGCCCAGACGGCGTGTTCGCGGCTCGAGCCACACCCGAAGTTGGGCCCCGTGAGCAGGATCGTCGCACCCTCGAACCTGGGGTCGTTCATGACGAACGAGGGATCCTTCCGCCAGTCGGCGAACAGGAAGGGTCCGAACCCGGTGCGCTCGATACGCCTGAGGGCGCTCGCCGCGACGATCTGGTCGGTGTCGACGTCGGCTCGATCGAGCGGGAGCGCTCGGCCGGTGTGCGTCGTGAAGGGCTGCATCAGCTCAGGTCCTGCGGGGTCGCGAAGTGCCCCGCGACCGCGGTCGCGGCCGCGACGGCAGGCGAGACCAGGTGGGTTCGGCCACCGGTTCCCTGCCGGCCCTCGAAGTTGCGGTTGGATGTCGATGCGCACCGCTCTCCGACCGCCAGCTTGTCGGGATTCATCGCCAGGCACATCGAACAGCCGGCATCCCGCCACTCGAACCCCGAGCGCTCGAACACGACGTCGAGCCCCTCCCGCTCGGCCTGCTGCTTCACGAGCATCGAGCCCGGCACCACCATCGCGCGCATCCCCGGCCGCACGTTCCGTCCGTCCAGGACCGCGGCCGCCTCCCGCAGGTCCTCGATGCGAGCGTTCGTGCACGAGCCGATGAACACGGTGTCGGGGCGGATCTCGCGGATCGGCGTCCCGGGCGAGAGCGCCATGTAGGCGAGCGCGCGCTCGGCCGTCTCGTCGGCGGGCTCGGGGATCACGTCGTCGATCGTGACCGTCTGCGCCGGGTTCGTCCCCCACGAGACGTGCGGCCGGAGCGTGTCCGCATCGATCCGCACCTCGCGCTCGAACGACGCTCCTTCATCGGTAGGGAGCGACCGCCAGTCCGCGACGGCTTCCTCCCACGCCGAACCCTTCGGAGCGTGCGGCCGCCCCTCGAGGTAGGCGAACGTCGTGTCGTCGGGAGCGACCATGCCCGCTCGGGCGCCGGCCTCGATCGACATGTTGCAGACGGTCATCCGCCCCTCCATCGAGAGCGAGCGGATCACGCTTCCCCGGTACTCGATGACGCGGCCGATGCCCCCGCCGGTTCCGATCGTGGCGATGATGCCGAGGATCACGTCCTTGGGCCCGACGCCGGCCGAGAGTTCCCCATCGACGGTGATGGCCATGGTGCCGGGGCGGCGTTGCGGGAGCGTCTGGGTGGCGAGGACGTGTTCGACCTCGCTCGTCCCGATGCCGATCGCGAGCGCGCCGAACGCGCCGTGCGTGCTCGTGTGGGAGTCGCCGCACACGATCACCAGCCCCGGCTGCGTGAGCCCCATCTGCGGCCCGATCACGTGCACGATGCCCTGGCCGATATCGCCGGTCGGGAACAGCCGGATGCCGAACTCGGCGCAGTTGCGTGCGAGCGCCTCCATCTGCCGCCCGCTCACGGGGTCCTCGGGGCCGGGGGCGGTCGGGACGTTGTGGTCCATCGTCGCCACGGTGAGGTCCGGTCGGCGAACGCGACGCCCCGCCATGCGGAGCCCGTCGAACGCCTGCGGGCTCGTGACCTCGTGCACGAGGTGGAGGTCGACGTAGAGCAGGTCGGGCTCGCCTTCGTCGGCGTGGACGACGTGCCGGTCCCAGACCTTCTCGGCGAGCGTGCGCATCGTCGTCCCAGTGTGCAGGAGGGGGGTCGCGCTGTCGACCCCGAGTTCCGCATGTCGGCACTGAGTTCCGTATGATGGAACAGTCTGCCCGCGCCCGCTTGGTCCCGCAGCAGGGAGGTGACGATGCCCGAACGGACGTCCGACGTCGCCGTGCTCGATCGCGCCGTCAGCGTCCTCGAGGCCGTGGAGGAGGGGGCCGATCGCTTCACCGCCATCGTCCGGCGGACGGGGCTCAGCCGCTCGACCGCCCATCGTCTGATCAAGGCCCTCGAGGATCACGGCTTCCTGGCGCGGTACGGGGAACTCGGCTACCGCCTCGGCCCGCGGCTCCTGCGGCTCGCGTCGGAAGCGATGCGCGAGCTTCCGCTGCGCGATCTGGCGCATCCGGTCCTCGAGCGGCTCGTCCGGGTCACGGGTGAGAGCGCACAGCTGTTCGTGCGTTCGGGGGACGTCCGCGTCTGCATCGACGCGGTGGAGTCACCGAACGAGCTGCGGACGATCGTTCCGCTCGGGGCATCGCTCCCGCTCACCGCGGGGTCGGCCGCGAAGCTGTTCCTCGCGCACTCCACCAGGCCCGAGCGGCTGATCCGCAAGGCGGACGACCCAGAGCGGTTCTCGCACGAGGTGGAGCTCGCGCGGGCACGCGGTTGGGCGTCGAGCGCGGGTGAGCGACAGCCGGGCGTCGGGTCGGTGAGCGCGCCGGTCATCGGACCGTACGACCTCCTCGTCGCCGTCGTGTCGGTCTCCGGGCCGGTCTCCCGGATGGGCAGGATCACGGCCCGCCGCCACGTCCCGGCGGTGCTCGAGGCCGCGAAGGAGATCGAGCGCGCGATCGGGCTGGGTCTCGACGAGCAGCCCTAGAGCTCGCGCTCGAGGATCCGAACGATCCGGTCCTCGATGTCGGAGGCCACGGACTTCGTCATCCCTCGACACAGGATCGAGAACTCCACCCAGGTCCGGGCGTCGTCGGGGAACACCCATCCCGAGAGGGCGGACACGTCGGTGAGCGTTCCCGTCTTCGCCCGGAGCTGGACGTTCCGCATTCGGTGCCGCAGCGTTCCCTGCCCGCCGGTGGGCAGCGCCCGCCGCAGGTCGGGGCCCCAGGGCTCGTCCTCGGCAGCCCACAGCGCCCGCACGATCCCCTCCGCCGTCACGCGGTTCGCGTAGGACAGACCGGAGTTGTCGTGCAGCGTGAACCCGGCGTTGCGATCGTCGGTCCACGCCTGGATCGCCGCCGCCCCCTTCGCGATCGTGCCGGGCGGCCCGCGGGTCTCGACGCCGAGCCGCTTCCCCAGGGTCTCGGCGATGAAGTTGTCCGACGGCCGGAGCATCTTCGTCAGCAGCTGCTGGAGCGGGCCCGACCCGACCGACGCGACGGCCTCGAGCCCGTTCGGCGGCGTACCGGAGCCCGGTGCGCCGCGCACCACGACTCCGAGCTGCCGGAGCTTCCGTGTCAGGACCTCCGCCGCCCGACGCTCCGGGGCGGAGGCATCGTTGCCCTCGAACGACAGGGCGGTCGGAAGGTTGACGTAGTCGCGGGCGTCGTCGTCCCAGCCGACGGCGTTCCAGTCGTGTCGGAAGTACCTGGTGCTGCCGAGCACCCGGCCCCGTACCCGCGTGATGCCCGCGTCCACGATCTGCCGCGCCAGCTCCGCGAGCGCGCGTCCATTCATGCGTGGATCGCCGCGCCCGAGGATCCACAGGTTGTTCACGACGCCGTCCTCGCTCACCTCCGTCGCCGCGGCGCTCGTTCGGATCCGGTACGACGGACCGAGGACGTCGAGCAGCACCATCGAGAGCAGGAGCTTCTCGTTCGAGGCCGGGGTCCGCGGGGCCGCGTCCGCGCGGCGATAGAGGAACCGGTCGTCCTCGCCGACCGCCACGGAGACGCTTCGCGAACCGATCGCGTTGTCGATCGCCCGCATCCACGCGGCCTTCGTCACCCGGAAGGCGACCACCGGCGACGACTGCGTCTCGTTCAGCGTGTCCTGTGCCACCCACCGGACGCGCAGTCGCACCGGCCCGAGGTCGTCGAACGTGAGGCAGGCCTCGGTCCGGGCCTCCGAGGCGTCGTCGAGCGTGACGCGGTCGATCAGGCTCCAGGCGCCGTCGATCCACCGTTGGAGCTCGACCTGCTGACCGGGCCGCTCCGGACGGATCGACGCCGACAGGACGGGACACGCGCCCGCCTCGGTGGAGCCCGCGATCTCGGCGACGACCTGCGCACGGACGCGCACGAGGGCTTCGTCGGAGGTCGAGGCGGGACAGTCGCGCTGTTCGGCGAGCCTCGCCCGATATCGCCCGGTGTTGGGCTGCGACCCCTCGAAGCTGAAGGAGCCGTTCCCGCCGGTCGTCCCCGTCGCGACCGTCGTGAACCCGGGCGCGTCGACGGCCCTCCACTGGAGCATGACCTCGCGCTGCGCCGTGCAACCCGGCTCTCCCGTCACCGCCCCCGACACGGTGATCCCCTCGCCGATGTCGACGATCGCGGCCGAGGCCGAGATCTCCGTCGTGGCCGTCTCCGCGAGCGCGGCCGGCGCGAGCGGCACCACGAGCAGGACGAGCGGCACGAGGCCGATGCGGCGGAGCCAGCGGCGGAGGCCGGTGCGGGCGATGATCGGTGGTCTCCTCTGGTCGGCGGGTGGGCATCGTGCCCTCTGTGGGCGCTCCGGGCAAGCCCTCGTCGGCCGGGGTGACACCGGCGCCGTTCGGGTACCAGACTGTGGCGGTGAGTCACGTCGCCTACCGGTCCCGACCCGAGCTGGCGCGTCCCGCGATGATCTGCGCCTTCACCGGATGGAACGATGGGGGCGAAGCGGCGACCACGGCCGCCCGGGCGCTTCGCACGCAATGGGGCGCCCGGCGCTTCGCCGAGATCGACCCGGAGGAGTTCTACGACTTCCAGGTGAACCGGCCGACCGTGCGGCTCGAGTCGAGCACCACGCGACGGGTGGAGTGGCCGGCGAACCGGTTCTCGTCGGCCCGCATCAACGATCGCGACGTGATCGTCTTCCTCGGCGTCGAGCCGAACGTACGCTGGCGGACCTACACGCAGGCGATCCTGCAGGTGTGCGCCGACATGGACGTCGGGCTCGTCGTGACGCTCGGATCGTTCCTCGCCGACGTTCCGCACACGCGTCCGGCGCCGGTGAACGCCGCGAGCGAGGACCCGGCCTGCCTGACCAAGCCCGGCGTCGTCCCCGCCCGCTACGAGGGACCCACGGGCATCGTCGGCGTGCTGAACTCGGCGGCCGCGCAGGCCGGCGTGCCTGCGCTTGTCGCTGTGGGCGGCGGCCCCGCACTACCTGCCGCAGTCGCGCAACCCGAAGGTCGCCCTCGCGCTCCTCGAGGCGATCCGGGACCTCACCGGTCTCGAGGTCGACACCGGCGAGATGGAGCTCGCCGCGCGGGTGTTCGAGCGCGAGGTGACCGACGCGATCGAGGAGGACGGCAACCTCGCCGCGTACGTGAAGCGGCTCGAGGAGGCGGCGGAGCACATGGGCTTCGAGGACCTCCAGGACGAGGAGCATCTGTCCGCCGCGACCGGCGAGGACCTCGCAGAGGAGCTCGAGCGCTTCCTCCGCGAGCACGACGGTTCGACCGAGGACTAGGCGCCCGCGGACGGGTGGAGCTCCGGACGTTCGGCGCGACCGGCCTGCGCGTGCCGGTGATCGGACTCGGCACCTGGAACGTGTTCGACGTGCCACCGCGCCGCGAGGACCTCGTGCGCTCGGTCCTGGGACGGGCGCTCGCCGACGGGGACGCGGCTCGCCGACACCTCGCCGATGTACGGGCGTGCGGAAGGTGCGCTGGGCAGGGCGATCGCCGACGCCGGCGCGCGTGACGAGGTTGTCGTCGCGACGAAGATCTGGTCGCGGTCCGTCGAGGAGGGACGTGCGCAGCTCGAGCGCGCAGCTGTCGTTCTTCGACGGGCGCGTCGAGATCGAGCAGGTGCACAACCTGCTCGCGTGGCGCGAGCACCTGGGATGGCTCGAGCGGGAGCGGGAAGCCGGCCGGATCGGGCTCCTCGGGGCGACGCACTATCGACAGGACGCGTTCGACGAGCTCGTGACCGTGATGCGGACCGGGCGCATCGCGTCGATCCAGGTCCCGTACAACCCGCTGGAGCGGCGCTGCGAGCAGGCCGTGCTGCCGCTCGCCGAGGAGCTGGGGATCGGCGTGATCGCGATGCGTCCGTTCGCCGAGGGCGGGCTCCTCCGGCGGACGCCGAGCGACGAGGGCGTGCTGCGAGCCCTGGGCGTGCCGACCTGGACGCAGGCGCTGCTGAAGTGGACGCTCTCGGACCCGCGCGTCCACGTGACGATCCCCGCCACCTCGCGCGAGGACCACGCGGTGTCGAACGCGGAGGCGGGGCGGCCGCCGTGGTTCGACGAGGAGCAGCGGGCGGTCGTCGAGCGCATCGCGACCGCGTAACGTCGGCACGTGCGAGCGATGGTGCTCGAAGCGCCGGGCCGCGCGCTCGAGCCGCGTGAGCTCCCCGACCCGGAACCCGGTCCGGGAGAGGTGCTGGTCGACGTCCTCGCGTGCGCCGTCTGCAGGACGGACCTACACATCCTCGATGGCGAGCTCGAGCACCCGAGGCTTCCGCTCGTGCCCGGCCACCAGGTCGTCGGCTCGATCGTGCGGGTTGGCGGCGACACGTCGGGGCTCGAACCGGGTGCGGCGGTCGGCATCCCATGGCTCGGGTGGACGTGCGGGCGGTGCGCGTACTGCTCGAGCGGCCGCGAGAACCTATGTGACGAGGCCCGGTTCACGGGCTACGACCTCGACGGCGGGTACGCGGAACGGATCGTGGCCGATGCCAGGTTCTGCCTGCCGCTGCCGAGCGCTGCGGATCCCGCAGGCACCGCCCCGCTGCTGTGCGCGGGCCTGATCGGCTTCCGAGCGCTCCGGTTCACGGGCGACGCCGCACGGCTCGGGCTCTACGGTTTCGGCAATGCCGCCCGGCTGGTGGCGCAGGTCGCGCTCCACGAGGGCCGCCGGGTGTTCGCGTTCACCCGCCCGGGCGACCGGGAGGCGCAACGGCGGGCCCTCGATCGCGGGTGCGCGTGGGCCGGGAGCTCCACCGACCTCCCGCCCGAGGCGCTCGACGCCGCCATCGTGTTCGCCGCGGTGGGCGGGCTCGTCCCGCTCGCGCTGCGCGCGGTGGCGCCCGGCGGATCCGTCGTGTGCGCCGAGATCCACATGTCGGACATCCCGTCGTTCCCGTACGAGCTGTTGTGGCGCGAGCGCGTCGTGCGGTCGGTCGCCAACCTCACGCGCCGCGACGGCACGGAGCTCCTCGCGCTCGCGTCGGACATCCCGCTACGGACCGACGTCACCGCGTTCGCGCTCGAGGATGCGAACGAGGCGCTCGACGTCGCGCGGTCGGGCGCGCCTTCGACGCCCGTGATCCTCCCGCGGTAGCCGGGCGGCCGGATGGGGTTGCATCGGCCGGCATCCGCCGTCACCATGGACGCGCGCCGAGAGGAGAGGGACATGCTGCGGGCCTACATCCTGGTTCAGACCGATGCCGGCTCGGCATCGAAGGTCACGAACGAGATCGGCTCGGTGGGCGGCGTCCGCCTCGTGCAGTCCGTGACCGGCCCGTACGACCTGATCGCGCGCGCGGAGGTCGCAGACATGGACGCCCTCGGGGCCGATGCTGAGCGACATCCAGCAGATCCCGGGTCTGACGCGGACGCTGACCTGCATCGTGAAGCACACGTCCCAGTAGGGCCTACGAGGCGGGTTGCGGAAGGCCCTCGATCGCAGCGCCCGTCGGGAACCGCCGCACCTCGCCCCTTGCCATCACCGTCACCCCGGCCGCGCCGAGCGCCTGCCACGAACCGTCCCGCCACACGGCCCCGGTCCGCTCGTCGACCCCGAGCAGGATGACGTCGTCCTTCGGCGCGGCCGCCAGGGCGCTCTCCACCCATCGATGCCCGAAGGTCTCGAAGTGCGGGAGGACGGCGACGCCCGGGACGAGGCCGAGCGCCGGCAGGTAGCGTCGCCGATCGTCGCCCGGCATGCGCTGGCGCACGAGCGTCCACTCACAGAGCGCCATCGCGCCGGCGGACGATCCCGCGAGCGCCGCGCCGTCGCGCCACGCATCGACGATCGCGTCCCACAGCGGCGTCCCTGCGAGCGTCTTCGGGACGAGTCCCGGGTCGCCCCCGACCAGGTAGAAGAACCTGCCCTCTCGTGCTCGTGCCGCGTTGCCCGCCGACGTCGCGTGTGAACGCTTCGTCGCGGGCAGCTCCTCAACGCTGAGCCCGAGCCCCGCCGAACCAGCCGACGGCGTTGGCCACCGCCTTGGGTGCGCCCTGCCGAGCCGCCGCGGTCGCGAGCACGAACGCCGGACCACCCTCGGCGGCCCGCACGAGCACCTCGTCGATGGGCTCGTTCCCGGGCATGAGCTCGGCGCCGCCGACGAGCGCGAGCGGACCCGGGGTCGTCATGCCGGGCATCCTCGCACGCCCTACCCTGTACCGAGCCATGCGCTGTCCCACCTGCACGACCCAGAACCCCGACCCCGCGCGGTTCTGTCTGAACTGCGGAACGCCGCTCGCGGCCGCCGAGGTGCGCCGGAAGGAGCGGAAGTTCGCGACCGCGCTGTTCGCCGACCTCGTGGGCTCGACCACGCTGGCCGAGCACGAGGACCCCGAGGTGGTGCAGTCCGTCGTCGGGCGGGCGTTCGATCGCCTGGCCGAGACGGTCGAGCGGTACGAAGGACTCCTCGAGAAGTTCATGGGCGACGCGGTGCTGGCGGTGTTCGGCGTCCCGAAGGTGCATGAGGACGATCCCGAGCGAGCCGTCCGAACCGGCCTGGAGATGCAGGCCGTGCTCTCCGAGCTGAACCGCGGGTTCGCGGCCGAGGGACGGCCCCAGCTCGCCATGCGGATCGGGGTCGAGGCGGGCGAGGTGCTCGTCGACCTCGAGCGAGCGAGCGGACCGCGCGACCGGATGCTCACGGGCGACGCGGTGAACACCGCTGCGCGCCTGCAGACCGCGGCGGAGCCCGGTCACGTCGTCGTGGGTCCGGCGGTGTACGCCGCGACGAAGGAGGTGATCGACTACCGGCGAGCTCCGGCCGCTCGAGCTGAAGGGGAAGGCCGAGTCGGTCCCCGCCTGGGACGCCTTGCGGGTCAAGGCGCGTCGCCGCGGCGAGCGGGCGTCCTTGGGCCTGGAGGCCCGTCTGATCGGGCGCGACGAGGAGCTGGCCGTGCTGAAGCAGACCTTGCAGCGGGTCGAGTCCGAGGGTCGGCCCGCGCTCGTCACGATCGTGGGACCGGCCGGCGTCGGCAAGTCCCGCCTCGACCCACGAGCTGCTGGACCACGTCGAGGGCCGTCCCGACTTCGTCTACTGGCGCACGGGTCGGTGTCTCGCGTACGGCAACATCTCGTATTCGGCGCTCGCCGATGCGATCAAGGCGCAGTGCGAGATCCTCGAGGACGACCCGGCGGAGGTCGCGGCGGCCAAGGCCGACCGCGCGGTCACGGAGCTGTTCGGCGACGACGAGGTGGCCCCGCAGGTCCGCGCGCTCGTCGCCGGCGATTCGTCCCGCGCGTTCGCCCGGGAGGAGCTCTTCGAGGCGTGGCGACGGTTCCTCGAACGGATGGCCGCGCGGTATCCGCTCGTCCTGGTGCTCGAGGACATCCACTGGGCCGACGACGGGTTGCTCGACTTCATCGACCACGTGGCGGACTGGGCTCAGGGTCCGATCCTCCTGCTCACGATGGCGCGACCCGAGCTGTTCGACGTTCGACCGATGTGGGGCGGTGGCAAGCGCAACGCGGCCTCGATCTACCTCGATCCGCTCACCGACGACGAGGCGGTCGCGATGATCGAGGATCTGTTGCCCGGCGCGATCACCGAGGGCGTCCGCCGGCTCATCGTCGAGCGGAGCGAGGGGAACCCGCTGTACACGGAGGAGATCGTCCGCGCCCTGATCGACGACGGCGTCCTGCGCGCCACGGAGGCCTCGAGGTGGGAGGTGGCCAAGCGCGTCGACGAGATCGAGCTGCCGCGATCGATCCAGGGACTCATCGCCGCTCGGCTCGACGGCCTCCCGACCACAGGAGAAGGCGGTCCTGCAGGACGCGGCCGTGGTCGGGAGGGTGTTCTGGACCCAGGCGGTGTCACGACTCTCGGGTCACGACCTGTCGGAGGTCCGCGACGTGTTGGGCCGGCTCCGCATGAAGGAGCTCGTCGTCCCGCAGGAGCCGTCCAGCTTCTCGGGGGAGGACGAGTTCGCATTCCGCCACAACCTGATCCGCGACGGGGCGTACGACTCGCTGCCCAAGTCGCTCCGCGCCGAGAAGCACGCCGGTGTGGCGCGCTGGGCCGCCGAGCGTGCAGGCGACCGGGCCGCCGAGATCGCCGAGCTCCTGGCCACGCACCTCGTCGAGGCGCTGCGGTACCTCGACGAGCTCGGCGACCCGAGCATGCCTCGCGCGCGAGCTCGAGTCCGAGGGCTACCGATGGGCTCGAGCCGCGGGCGACCGAGCGGCGACGCTGTGGCAGCAGTCCGCGGCGATCCGCTGGTACCGCGAGGCGCTCCGGCTGGCCGAACCGGCGGGCGTTCCGTCGCGGGAGCAGGCCGAGGTGGCGCGGGCGCACGTGCTCGCGAGCTGGGGGACCGCGCCGATCGTCGAGCTCGAGGCCGCGAGCCGGCAGGCGCTCGACCTGTTCGAGGCGATCGGGGACGAGGCGGGTGCGGGGTGGGCGGAGTCGAGGATGAGCTGGGCCCTGTTCCCGGCCGGCAGGGACGAGGAGGTCGAGCTCTATTCGAAGCGCGGGATCGGGCGGCTGGAGGCGCTCGGCGACAACCGCGAGCTCGCCGACGCCCTGCATACGCTCGGCTGGTTCTACTGGCGCCGCGGGAACCTGGACGAGGCCGAGCCACTCCTGCGGCGGAGCCTGGCGGTCGCCGAACGCCTCGGCGAGCGGGAGCTGCACGCACAGGCGATGCACACCCTCGCGCTCGACCTCCTGAACCGCGGGCGGCTCGCCGAGGGCATGGCGATGCTCCTCGAGAGCTTCCGGCTCGCCAAGGAGCTGGGGGAGTTCCAGCTCGTCGCCAGGATGTACAACAACATCCCGGCCAGCCTCTCGGAGTACGCGTCGGACTACGCCCGCGCGGAGGAGGTGGTCCGCGAGGGGATCGAGGTGGCTCGGCGAGCCGGCGCGAGACAGAACCTCGGATGGCTGCTCGGGACGCTCGGCGATGCGCTGCTCGACATGGGTCGGTTACCCGAGGCCGAGGTGGTGCAGCTGGAAGCGCTGGAGCACGCCACTGCGGTCCGTGACGGCCCGCTGACCGGCATGCGATCGATCTACCTGGGCAGGATCCGGTTCCTGCGAGGCGATCTCGACGAGGCGGTCGCGCTCCTCGCGACCGCCGAAGACCTCTTCCAGGAGAACCCCGAGCCGCAGACGGAGGCGGTGCTCGAGCTCCTCGGCGGTCAGCTGGCGGAAGCACGGGGCGACGACGCGGCGGCGCGGCACCGATACGGGCGTGTCCGGGAGATGGGGAGCGTTCGCGCCGATCAGTCGGTGGCCCAAGCGTCGTACGAGCTCACGCGGCTGCTGCTGCGAACGGGGCGGGTCGATGAGGCGCGGGCGACGCGGATCGAATCCGCGGGCGAGGTGTCGCCGGCGGCCGTCGCCTTCTCGAGCGCGATGCGGGGACTGGCCGACCCGGATCCGGCCGAGGCCGTGTCGGGCCTTCGCGACGCGGCGGGACGGTTCGAGGCACTCGGCAAGAAGGTCGAGCTCGCTCGGACGCTCCTCGATCTCGGCCGCGCGCAACAGCTCGTGGACGAGGACGCTCGGCCGTCGTTCGAACGGGCGCACGAACTGCTCGTCGAGTGCGACGCGAGGTGGTACCTGCCCGAGGCCGATGCCCTGCTCGCGACCGCCCGCGCTACGTGAGCAGCAGCGCGGTCACGACCTCGACGAACGCGGCCGCGTGGATCCGGATCGCGGTGCGGCTCAGGTTCTCCAGCGTGTCGCAGGGCTGGTGGTAGCAGGCGTCGAGCGGATCGTCCGGAGTCCCGCCGAACCGCTCGGCCTGCTCGTCCGTCTTGATCTCCTGCGAGCCCGAGTACAGGCCGCCGGTCGGGACGCCCACGTCCGCGAACGCCGCATGATCGGATGAACCGTGCAGGTTCAGTAGCTCGCTCTCGAGCCCCGCGTCCTCGAGCGACCCGACGAACAGGTCCTCGACGAGCCGGCTCACGGGATCGTCGTCCGCCTCGTAGACGAACGTGACGAAGTTCGGTGAGGCGATCATGTCCATGTTGATGTAGACCTCGATCGCATCCCGGTCCTCCGAGGGCAGGCGGTGCGCGTAGTCCCACGAACCCCACAGCCCCTCCTCCTCGCCGGCCCAGAACGCGAAACGGACCGCGGCCTCGGGCTCGGCGCCGGCGAGCCACCGGGCCGTCTCCAGCAGGAGCGCGGTGCCCGAGCCGTTGTCGTTCAGGCCCGGCCCGTCCATCGCCGAATCCAGGTGGCCGCCGAGCATCACCACGTCGCCGCGCCCGCCGGGCAGATCGGCGATCACGCTCTCGACGTCCTCGTAGTGCGTCGACGCGCGGACGCGGATGTGGACGAGCGATCCCTCCTCGATCTGGGCGCCGAGGTCCGACGTCACCGAGACCGCGGGGATCGCGATGCCCTCCGGGTACACGAGGGTCGGACGCAGGGGGGATCCGGTCCCGGTGCGTCCGACGCCGATCAGCGCGGTCGCCTCGGCGCCCTGCGCCAGACGCACCTGGTCGCGGCGGAAACAGTCGCCCGGAATGACGAGCGCGACGTCACCGGCGGGGAAGCTCGCGAAGTCCGATGTGGCGCAGCCGGTGCCCGCGAAGGTGACGCGCCCGCGGACGTCGCCGCTCCGCGAGAAGAGCATCGACCGGAAGTCGACGCCGTCGACCCACCGACGTGGGTCGGGCGAGGTCCGCTCGAACACCGTCGGTCCCTCGAGCTCGAACACGGGAACCTCGGTGGAGACCAACCCGACCTCGTACCCCGTTTCCCGAAGGACATCGGCGACGTAGCGGACCGAGGCGTCGTACCCGGGCGAGCCCGAGACCCTCGTGCCATCGTGCTGGTCGGCGATGTCCTGGAGCGCCTCGAGATGATCGATGACGCCGTCGACCGTGACCTCCTCGACCGCTCCCGAGTTTGCCTCGACCACGCCGACCGGCGCGGCGACCGAGGGCTCGACCGACATCGTGGGTGCCGGCGGCTCCGGCTCGGGGGCGGCGGACGAGGTCGAGCACGCCGGGACGAGCACGACCAACGCGACGAGTGCTGTGAGCGCGTGTTTCCGCATCCGGTGGTTCATGTTCTCAGGAGCGCGAGGGTCTCACCGAGATCGCGGATCGACCGTTCGGTGATCGGGCTCAGGACGAGGATGACCTCGTCGGCGCCCGCCTCGGTGAGCGCGCGGATGGCGTCGGCGATCCGCTCAGAGGGGCCTTCGACCGGAACGACACCATCGCGTACGTCTCGCTCGCCGGCGTCGGGGTCGAGAACGACGAGCGCGCATGCGCTCCGCTCGACCTCCTCTGGCCTCCGGCCCGTCTCTGCGACGAGCAAGCTGATCCGCGCGTTCAGCTCCGCGAAGCGCTCCGGTTGATTCCCGAACGCGGTGTACCAGGTGTTCCACGCGTCGACGTCGGGGAGCGTGGCGCGGAGCACGCGTTCGCCGGTCGAGCCGACCATGAGCGGCGTCCGGCGAGTCGGCTGGGGGAGCAGCACGGCGTCCTCCACCCGGTGGAACCGGCCGTGCACGGTGACGCGTTCGCCGGTCAGCAAGCCTCTGACGATCCCGAACGCCTCCTCGAACCTGGCGACGCGCTGGTCGAACGGGATGCCGAACGCACGGAACTCGGTCTCGTTCCACCCCGCGCCGATCCCGAGGACGAACCGCCCGCCGCTGATCTCGTCGATCGACGCGGCCATCCGCGCGAGGATGCCCGGCGGGTGGAATGCGGCGCACGCGACGAGCGGTCCGAGCCGCACGCGCTCGGTCGCGGCCGCGAGGGCCGCGAGCTCGGTCCACGCGTCCCATGGCCCGCGTTCCGGCCGGCCGTCCCCGCGATAGAGCAGGTGGTCGCCGGTCCAGATCGAGTCGAAGCCGACCTCCTCGGCCGCGCGCGCCATCGACACGATCTCGTGCCAGCGCACGTCGCGCTCGACCTCGGGAAGCTGCACGCCGACACGGACCGGTCGGGTCACGCTCCGAGTCTATGGTCGGTGCTCGCTTGGAATGAACCAACGAGGCCGCTCGCTACGTGTGGATCGGTAGGCGAAGGTCGTTACGCGCCGGTCGAATCGAGTGCGGCGAGCAGCCGTTTGACCGGGCCTCGCAGGCCGAGCTCTTCGGCGAGGTCGCCGAGCGCCGCGTCGTCCCGCTCACCGTGCCACCGGTCGAGCGTTGCGGTGGCGTTCACCGGAACGATCTGCTGCATCGTCGCGATGTAGTCGGCCGCATCGCGGAGGCGAGCACGCAGCGCGGGCTTGCCCTTCATCGGCCCGAGTCTCGGTTCGTCCGATCGCGCGTCGTCGAGCATCTCCTCGAGCGAGCCGTAGGTCTGCACGAGAGCCCGCGCCGTCTTCTCGCCGACCCCGCGGACGCCGGGCAGGCCGTCGCTCGCGTCGCCTCGCAGGATCGCGAACTCCGAATAGCGGGCCGCGGGGATCCCGTACTTGTCCAGGACGCCGGCCTCGTCGAGATCGAGCAGGTCCGAGACGCCCCGGACGGTGAACAGGAACTTGACCTCCGGATCGTGCACGAGCTGGATCAGATCGCGGTCGCCGCTCACGATCTCGATGCGGTCCTTCGGATCCGCGATCGCGCAGAGCCCGCCGATCGCGTCCTCGGCCTCCCATCCCTGGGTCATGGCCTGCTGCATCCCGGCGAGATCGAGCACCTGTCGGAGCATCGGGAACTGGTCGGGCAGGTCCGGCGGGTCGGGTTGCCGGTTCGCCTTGTAGCCCTCGTATAGGTCGGTCCGGGCGACCGGGCGCCATTCGTGATCGTAGGCGTGCACGACCTCGTCGGGCCGACGGGACACGATCAGGCGCACCACCATGTCCAGGTACCCGTGCACGGCGCCCACCGGTCGACCGCCCGGTGACCGGAGCTCCTGACCCCACGCGAAGAACGCGCGATACATGAGGCTCGAGACATCCAACAGGATCCGGTGCGCCACGGTCCGAAGACTACGCCGACTACGATTGCCGTCGGTCGTCGGTGCGGCCCAGGTCGGTTCGAAGGGGGAGGGAGATGCTTGCAGCCGAGGGGTTCGAGCTCGTGTTCCGGGTCATCCACATCATGTTCGGGGTGGCGTGGGCGGGATCGGCCTTCCTGTTCACCGTGTTCATCGAGCCGGCCGCGGCCTCACTCGGGCCTGCCGCCGGGCCGTTCATGGAGGAGGTCGTGGGCCGCCGGAAGGTCCCCGAGATCATCACGGTGGTCGCGGCGGTGGCCGTCATCGGCGGCTGGGTCCTTTGGTTCAACGGCGTGCAGGACTTCGGGAGCCTCGGCGACTGGGTCGGGAGCAGCTACGGGCTCTGGCTCACGATCGGCGGCGTTGCGGCGACCGCCGCGTTCCTCGCGGGGGTCCTTGGCATCCCGCCGAACCTCAAGAAGCTCACCGCGGTCGGCACGGAGATCGCGGCGTCAGGCGGGCCACCGACCCCGGAACAAGGAGCTCGGATGCACGCGATCCAGGGACGCATGCGGCTGATCGGACGCGTGGACCTCGGGTTGCTCGCGATCTCGGTGTTCGCGATGGCCACGGCCAGGTACTGGTAGCCGGCAGGCTCAGCCGGAGACCTCGGTCAGCGCTCCCTCGGTCGCGATCCCCAGGCGCTCGGACTCCACCCCCCATCGTTCGAGCACGTCGTCGCGGATCGACTCGAGCTCGGGGTCCGTGTGCATCGGGTCGTGGTGGAACGTGAGCAGGCGGTCGACCTCGGCCCGTTCGGCGAAGGTCGCCAGGTGCGAGACGCTGGAGTGGCCGAAGCCGAACCGCGTCTCGTACTCCTCGTCCGTGTACTGACAGTCGTGCAGGAGGACGTCTGCCCGTGAGGCGATCGCGTACCCGGAGATCCACTCCGTCGGCATCGCACCGAGGTCGGTCCCGAGACCGGGCTCGTGGTCGGTCAGGTACGCGAGCGCCGCGCCGTCGGCCTCGATCCGGTAGCCGACGGTCGACCCCGGATGGAGGATCTGACGCGAGGAGATCGTCGCGGAGCCGATCTGCCACGAACCCGTCGGCGCGTCGTGGAACTCGCAGCGCGCCGGGACCTCGGCGAGCGTGAGCGGGAACAGCGGCGGGGAGAAGTACTTAGCCAGGCGGTCGTCGAGCGTCGCGACGGGCGATGCCGGTCCCCAGATGTGGAGCTCCGTCTCGGCGCGCCAGATCGGTTCGAACGCGCCGAGTCCCTCGACGTGGTCGACGTGCAGGTGGGTCAGGAGCAGGTCGATCCGGGGCGGGAGGTCCTCGACGAGTTCCAGGCCGAGCGCCCTCGCACCCGTGCCCGCGTCGAGGATCAGGAGCGACCCGTCGTCCAGGCGCACCTCGACGCACGAGGTGTTCCCGCCGTAGCGAGCCGTGTCCGCCCCCGGCGCGGCGATCGAGCCCCGACACCCCCAGACGCGGATGCGCACTACCCCGCCCCCGCGCGCTCCCAGAAGATCGCGATCGCACCGACGGCCTCGCCCGCATGGGCGAGGAGGGGGAACGCCGTCGCCTCGATCGGGCGGACGACGCCGTCGGCGCCGCGCAGCGTGAGCTCGGCGTGGGCGGGCTCGAGCTTCGAGAACGCGAGCCCGAGGGGCGTCTCGAGGACGGGGATGCGGTTGCCCTGCGGGTCGGAGGGTTCGAACAGCTTCGTGTACTCGACCGCCGTCATGCCGTGGCCCTCGATGAACCGCTGACCGAGCAGCCGCTCCGCGGCCTCGTTGAAGTAGATGACGCTGCCGTCGGCGTCGACGAGGAACACCGCGGTCGCCAGCCGCGAGGCGAAGCTGCGCGCCAGGATCAGGATGAGGCTCCGCTGCGGGGCTTCGCTCACGTCCCGAGCCTAGTCCTCCCCCTCCGGAGCCGCTCCGCGTCCATCTCGAACCCGGTGAACGAGAGGCGCCGGCTCGCGCCGGCGCCTCTCGTCGTTCGATGGCCGATCTCTGGTCACGGGATCCCGGTGCTCGTGTCCCCCTCTCCCGCGTTGAAGTCGGTCGCGGTGTCGTTCCCGCTGCCGCCGATGAACGCGTCGGCTCCGGAGTTCCCGGTCAGGGTGTCGTCGCCGTTCCCGCCCGACATCGTGTCGTCGCCGGGGCCGCCGCGGATCTGGTCGTTCCCGTTGCCTCCGCAGAGCAGGTCGACGCCGCCGATGCCGTTGAGTCGGTCTGCGCCGTTCGCCCCGAGGAGCACATCCGGCCCCGACGTCCCGGTGATCGTGTCGGCCGCGTTCCCGCCGGCGAAGAGGGTGATCTTGACCGATGCGCTCGCGCCGGTCGCGTCGGTCGCGGTGACGGTGATCTCCGCCCTGCCGGTTCCTCCGCTCGTCGTGATCCTCAACGTTCGATCGGATCCACTCCCGCCGAGGACGAGACCGCTGTTCGGAACGAGACCGGTGTTCGATGAGGTCGCGGTCAGCGAGAGCGTGTCGATCTGGTCGTCGGTGACGTTCAGGTTGATCGTGGCGCTGGTGTTCGAGTTGCAGGTGCCGCCGGGCACGACCGTGACCTCGGGCGCGGCGTTCAGGACGCACAGGAACACGCGCACGTCGTCGACGTACCAGCCGTCGATCCCGGTGCACCCGTCCATGCCGAAGTCGAACTGCAACCGGATCGTGTCCCCGCCGGTGACGCCGAGCGCCGCGAGGTCGAGCTGGGACTGCCCCCAGCTCCCGCCGAGGCTCCCGCCGTCGGTGCCCGTCCACCCGTCCTGTCCCGCCAACGGGTTCGTGTTGCCCTGCGCGGCGGTGTTGAGGGTCGGGACGTTGTAGCTGTTGAACGTGTAGGCCGCATCCGGCGGGACGAAGAACGAGCCGCCGTTGATGCTGATCTTCAGGTTGCCGCCATCCCAGCCCGCCTCCGTGGCCACGTAGTGGTCGAACGCGAGGCGCGGCGTCGTCTCCGCGACGTCGGGGATGAGGATCGTGCCGCTCGTGAGCATCATGTGGCCGGACACGTCGCCGGCGCCGCCGTCGCAGTTGCCCTCCTGGAGGTTCTCGCCGAAGGCGGCGGCCCCGGGACGGCCTCCCGGCAGGGTCGTGGCCTGGACCCAATCGGTCCCCGGCCAGCCGGCGAACACCCCTTGGTTCGTGGGCGTCCAGCCGTCGAGCCCGTCCTCGAAGTCCTCCGTGAAGACGTCCTTCGGCTCGTTCGGCGTGTCGGAGCACAGGCCGGGCGCGCCCGGCTGGAGGATCGGCTGGAAGTTGCACTGCTCGGACGGGTCGACGCGCAGCTCGACGGCCGCGATCATCTCGTCGACCTGGGCGCAGTCCGCGGCGGTGATCGACTCACCGGACGGACCGGCCGGCACGTCCGTCGTGCTCGAGGCCCTCGAGCCCGATCCCGATCAGGTCCGCGCACGACGCCTGGAGTGCGTCGGCGTGGTCGTTGAAGTTCGTCGACGGTGTCTGGTAGACGGACTGCGCCCGGAAGTACAGGTGCGTCGCCTTCACGAGGCCGATCGAGCTGACCCCGTGTCCGTTGTAGATGCCGCCGTCCACGAGCAACGCGAACCCGTGGTTCGGTACCCCCGAGTTCGTGTGCACGCCACCGCCGTCGAGCGTCGAGCAGAAGTACTCGCCGTCGGTCACCCGGCCGGGGTCGTTCACGCACCTCGGGTTCCACATGTCACGGATCGCGTGCTGCCCGGAACCGGGCGCTCCGAACGCCGTGGCGTCCTCGCCGACCAGCCACCGGACGTTGTCCTGCGCGATGGACGCCGGCAGGCCGAGCCGCATCGTGACGTTGACGGCCTCCGTGCCGAGCGCGGTCTTGATCTGGTTGCCGTTCTGAAGCGTGATCCGCACGGACGGGATCGTGATCGCTGCGCACACCGCTGGCGGTCCGCATGCGATCGGATCGGGCGGACCCCACACGTTGTCGGCGACCAGCACGCCCGTCGCGCCTGCGGCCTGCGCGAACTCGACCTTGACCCCGAATCCACAGGTCCCGCGATCGACGAGCGCGATGTTGCCGCTGACGGCTGCCGCGTTCACGAACGGTCCGCACCCGTCGCTCGCGGGTGCGACACCGTCGTCGGCCAACACCACGTTGCCGGTGACGCCGGTCTCGGTGAGGGCGGGCCCGAACTGGGCGGCTCCCGCGTTGCAGAAGCCGGCGATGCTCGCCGGGCTGTTGATGAGGACGAATGCCCGGAGCAGGGAGTGCGACGTGCATCCGCCCTCGTCGCGAGGTCCGTCGAGGCTGGTCCCGCCCGGGGAGTCCGTCCCGTAGCCGTTGATCATGTCGACGACCTCGCCCCAGATGTCCGAGTAGGACTCGTTCAGGGCGCCCGACTGCCACTGGTAGATCAGGTTGTGGGTGAACTCCGTGTAGGCGTGCCCCCACTCGTGTGCGACGACGTCGTCGGCCGTGACGCCATTGCAGTAGTTCGTCGTCGCGCCGTTCCAGTTGGCGTTCGGACATGCGATCGTCGGGTCGTTGTTCACGGAGCGCATGAAGGCGCCAGCGCCGTCGTACGAGTCCCGGCCGAAGGCGTTGAAGAAGTGGAAATAGGAGTGCCCGCTCGCCGTGACGATGTTGAACTGATCCTCGTTCAGGCCGGAGGTGTCCTGACCCTCTTCCCAGATCGGGGGCGTCGCCGCCGAGATCTCGTAGAGCACGCGATGCAGGTCATCGTGCACGCCGGAATAGCGGTTCAGGATCTTGCCACGGTGCGCATGCACGAAGACGAACTCACGCACGCTCGAGCCGTTCGTGACGACCACCTCGTACGCGAGCTGGTTCGCACCGGCGGCGTTCCGGACCAGGCCGGTGCGGTAGACCAGCAGCCGGGCGGAGGCCGCGGACAGATCGCCGGCCGACATCCGAGCCGCCCTGCCGTTCTGGTCGAGGGGAGGATCGGCTGCGACCTCGGCGATCGCGCGCGAGATCGCCTGCGCGCGGGTCAGGCCGGCGTTCGTTCCCAACGCGATGTCCGGGACGAAGACGCCGTTGACCGCGGTCAGCCGGTTCCGGGCGTCGAGGTGCGCCTTCAGGACGCCGGCGAAGACCGGCAGCCCCCGGTACACCTGTTCGTACGTCAGGTGCGTGGCCCCGTACGAGTCGGTCGAACGCGAGACGAGCCGCAGCTGTGACGCGTCGCGGATCCCGAACGCCTCGCCGAACCGCGCGAAGAAGCCGCGTGCCTTCGAGGCCGGCGCGCGGGCGTCGTTCGCCGGCAGCAGGTCGCCACCCGGCGCGACCCGGACGAACCCCGCCACCCCGGTGCTCTGTCGCACCGAGACGGAGACGGCGCCGTCGGCGGTCCGTCGAAGGGCATCGACCGATCGTTCGCTCAGCCGGGCGGTCGCGTTCCGCTCCTGCGCGGACGCACCCGGCGCCGCGGCATCGCCACCGGGCGCCCCGGTGGCGGCCGTCAACGGCTGCGCCACGACGAACAATGCGGAGAGTACGACCGCGACGCGAACACGCGTCAGCCGACCCATCCTGATCCCCCCTCTCCCTCTCGCCGGGTTCGCCGCCGAGAGCTCATCTCCTCTCGCCGGGATCGCCGGTCGAGAGCTCGACCCACGGGTCTATCGGCGTTGCATGTGGGATGTGATGGGATGGAACCGCGAACCGATGGTTCGGCCGGCGTGAACGGGCACGGGCTGATCGCTCCCCCGCATCAGTTGGACCCTAGGCACCTCGTGATGTTCCCGTCAATACTGCAAAGGAACGGTTCTGGGCGGGTGCCCGCCGTTCCCACTCCCACGGGTCGTAGTCGACCTCCAGCGCCTCCTGGGGCGGGCGCTCGTCCTCCGGGACGTGCCGGAGGTTGACGCGGATCCGGGTCCAGGTCGTGAAGCGGCCACGCATCGCGTCGATCATCACGTCGGATGGCTCGAGGTACGGAGACACGCCCGGGTGGCGCGACCGCCAACGCTCCAGCCCCGCCTTCGCCTCGGCCTCGGTCGCGGCGCGCGCGATCTCGATCAGCGGAGCCTTCGTCCGTCGGCGTCCGGTGGGGCCGACCTTCTTCCCGGGAGCCGGCGGCGGGACGACGCCCTCCGGCTCGGTCGGGCCCGACATCCTCCGCTTCGAGGGCTGCACACGCGGCGGCTCGCCCGCTGCCTTCGCGTACTGCGGCGGCCACGGCGCGTCGCCGAAGCCCGCGGCCTCGTGTTCGGCCGAGAGCTCCAGCACCCGTTCGAGCGATCCGGTCGCCTCGTCGATCCCTTCCCACGGGTCGCCGGTCGAAGCGACGCGCGTCGGCACGGTCGCGAGCGTGAACGCCGACGCGTCGGCATCGGGAACCTCCTCCCACGACAGCGGGGTCGAGACCCGGGCGTCGGGGGTCGGCCGGATCGAATACGCCGAGGCCACCGTCCGATCCTTCGCGTTCTGGTTGTAGTCGAGGAACACGCCGTGGCGCTCCTCCTTCCACCAGCGGCTCGTCGCCAGATCGGGCACCCGTCGCTCGACCTCGCGCGCGACCGCGAGCGCCGCGCGCCGAACCTCGGGGAAGGTCCACCGTCGCTCGATCCGCGCGTAGACGTGGATGCCGCGTGAACCGGACGTCTTCGGCCACCCCACCAGTCCCAGGTCCGTCAGGACGTCCCTGGTCACGATCGCCACATCCCGGATCTGCGGCCACTCGATGCCGGGCACGGGATCCAGGTCGACGCGCAGCTCATCGGGATGGTCCAGGTCGTCGGCACGCACGGGGTGGGGGTTCAGGTCGATGCAGCCGAGGTTCACGATCCAGACGAGCTGCGCCTCGTCCGAGACCACGATCTCGTGCGCCGTCCGGCCCGAGGGGAAGCGCAGCTCGACGGTCTCGATCCAGTCGGGGTGGGACGCCGGCACGCGCTTCTGGAAGAAGAACTCGCCCTCCGCGCCGTTCACGAACCGTTTCAGCGCCATCGGCCGGCCCGAGACGCCGCGAAGCGCTCCGTCGGCCACCGCGAGGTAGTACCGGACGAGGTCGAGCTTCGTGTGCCCGGCCTTGGGGAAGAAGACCTTGTCCGGGTTCGAGACCTTCACCTCGCGCCCGGCGACCTCGATGATCTCCGTGCGAGACGCCACGGGCACACGATAGGGGAGTGAAGCGAGACGGCTATCGAGATCCCACGGACGCCGGCTGAACCGGTTCGAGTGCCGGGGCCGCGGAGGATCTCGAGGGTCGCAGGTCGAGGCCGCGGAGCAGCATCGCGTTCACCGCCACGACGATCGTCGACACGCTCATGGCCAGCGCCCCCACGGCGGGTGCCAGCACGATGCCGACCGGCGCCAGCACCCCGGCGGCGAGGGGGATCGCGATGACGTTGTATCCGACCGCCCACGCGAGGTTCTGACGCATCTTCCGGTAGCTCGCACCGGAGAGCCGTCGCACCGAGAGCACACCGCGCGGGTCGTCGCTCGCGAGGACGACACCCGCCGATTCGATCGCGACGTCGGTTCCGGCGCCGATGGCGATCCCGACGTCCGCGCTCGCCAGCGCGGGGGCGTCGTTCACGCCGTCACCGACCATCGCGACCCGGAAGCCGCGACGGTGGAGATCCGCGACGGCGTCGGCCTTGTCCTCGGGCAGGACCTCCGCCATGACCTCGTCGACGCCGAGCTCGGCGGCGACCGCCTCGGCCACCTGCCGCGCGTCGCCCGTGATCATCGCGACGACGATCCCCTCGGCCTTGAGCGCGCGAACGGCCTCGGCGGACTCCGGGCGGACCGCGTCTTCGAGCGCGATCGCCCCGATGACGCGGCCGTCGCGGACCACGAACAGGACCGTCGCGCCTCGCGCGCGCCACCTCGAGACGTCCTCCGCGAGCTCGGTCGCCTCGTCGAGCCCTCGTTCGCGCAGCAGCGTGGGGCCGCCGACCGAGACCTTCGAACCGTCCACGTCCGCCTCCACCCCCCGGCCCGTCATCGCGCGGAAGCTCGTCGCTGCGGGCAGCGGACGGTACGGATCCGCGGCCGCGAGGATCGCGCGCGCCAGCGGGTGTTCGCTCTCGGCCTCGACCACCGCCGCGAGCCGCAGCACGTCCTCCTGAGCGACGCCCGCCCCTGCGATCTCGCGCACGGCCGGCCGGCCCTCGGTGAGCGTGCCGGTCTTGTCGAACAGGACGGCATCCACGGACCGCATGCGCTCGAGGGCCAGCCGGTCCTTCACCAGGATCCCGGCGCGGGCCGCGACGTCCGTCGAGATCGCGATCACCAGGGGGATCGCCAGGCCGAGCGCGTGCGGGCACGAGATGACGAGCACCGTCACGGTCCGCTCGACCGCCTCCCCGGTCTCTCCGATGAGGCTCCACACCGCGAAGGTGAGGAGGCCGGCGCCGACCGCGACGTAGAACAGGATCGCCGCGGCGCGGTCGGCCAGTGCCTGCGCCTTGGAACGCGAGGACTGCGCCGCCTGCACGAGCCGCCGGATCCCCGCGAGCGCCGTGTCCTCGCCGACCGCCTGCACCCGCACCCGAACCGAGGTGTCGGTGGCGATCGTTCCCGCGACCACGCGGTCGCCGGCGTCGCGACGGACCAGGCTCGACTCGCCGGTGATCATCGACTCGTCGAACTCCGCGGATCCCTCCTCGATCAGTCCGTCGGCCGGCACGCGCCCACCGGGGCGGACCAGCACGAGGTCACCCGGCCGGACCTCGGCGAGCGCGACGGCCTGCGCGTGCCCCTCGTGGAGCACCTCGGCCTCGTCGGGAAGGAGCGCGGCGAGGGCCTCGAGCGCGCCGGACGCGCGGCCGAGCGCCTGCATCTCCTGCCAGTGGCCGAGCAGCATCACGTCGATGAGCAGCGCGAGCTCCCACCAGAACTCGAGATCGAGGGCGTCGAGCTCGGACGCGATGCTGGAGACGAAGGCGACCACGATCGCCAGCGAGATCAGGAGCATCATCCCGGGTTGCCGGCCACGCAGCTCCGCCCAGCCGCCCCGGAGGAAGGGCAACCCTCCGTAGACGAACACGACGGTGCCGAGGATGGCCGGGATCCGATCGGAGAGCGGGAACTCGGGCGCCGTGTACCCGAGCCACTCCTGGATCATCTCGGACCAGATCAGGATCGGGATCGTGAGGAGCACGCTCAGCCAGAAGCGATCGCGGAACATCGCGACGCTGTGGCCGGCGTGCTGTCGCATCTCGCCGTGCGACATCTCGCCGTGCGACATCTCGCCGTGCGACATCTCGCCGTGCGACATCTCGCCGTGCGACATCTCGCCGTGCGACATCTCGCCGTGCGACATCTCGCCGTGCGAGGCGTGCCCCGTCTGGTGCCCGTCGTGGCCGTGATCCATCAGATCGCCTCGTTCCACCTTACCCACCGTGTTCGCGAGCGCCCCGACCGAGGTCGCGTTCGCGTCGAACCGTTCGATCGCCTCCCGCGCGCGGTCCCCGGCGAGGTCGACGACGGGGGGCCGAGCGGCTGTCAGCCTTCCGCGCGTAGCATCGAACGCCATGGTCCGTCGGGTGCTGCGGTTCGTCGCGCCGATCCTCCTCGTCGCCGCGTGCACGTCGGATCCCGAGCCGGCCGGCCCGACCCCGAGCGCTGCCCCCGGCGTCGAACCGCTCACGGTCCGGGTGATGGAGTTCAACGTCGAGTACGGCGGGACCGGGGTCGATTTCGACTCGATCCCGAAGGTCGTCGAGGCGAGCGGCGCCGACATCGTCGCGATCGAGGAGGGCTACGGGAACATGCCGGCGATCGCCGGATCGGTCGGCTGGTACTTCGACAACCGGTCGCAGGTGATGTCGCGATTCCCGCTCCTGAGGCCGCCCGGCGATCAGCCCTTCGTCTACGTGGAGGTCACGCCCGGTTCCGTCGTGGCCGTCGCGAACGTCCACCTGCCCTCGGTCGCCTACGGCCCGTTCAAGATCCGCGACGGCGCGAGCGCCGAGGAGGTCCTCGATGTCGAGGAGCGCAAACGGGTCGCGGCGCTCGATCCGACGCTCGCGGTGGTCGAGGGGCTGGCGGCGGACGGCGTGCCCGTGTTCCTGATCGGGGACTTCAACGCCCCGTCGCATCTGGACTGGACCGACGCCGCCGTGGGGATCCGCGACCACGTCCTGTTCCCGCTCGCATGGCCCGCGAGCGTGGCGGTGGAGGAGGCCGGTCTCGCCGATTCCTATCGCGAAGCGAACCCCGACCCCGTCGCCGACCCGGGTCTGACCTGGCCGGCGGACCGGCCGTTCATCCAGGGCTACAACCCGTATCAGGCCGGCGCGGCGGCCGACCGGATCGACTTCGTGTACGCGGGCGGTCCGGCAGAGACGATCGACAGCGAGCTCGTCGGCGAAGAAGGAGGCGAGGGTGTCGACATCGCCGTGACGCCGTGGCCGACCGACCATCGAGCGACGGTCTCGACGTTCGAGGTGGAACCCACGCCAGCGCCGACGATCGTGTCCGTCGACCAGCGGCTGGTCACGGTGGGCGAGGAACTCGTCGTGCGTTACCACGCGACTTCGGATGCGGTCGCGATCGCCGTCGTCCCGGCTGGGGCGGACGCGGCGGACGCCACCGTCGAGTACCTCGCCGGCGAGGAGGAGGTCACCGTTCCAACGGCGACCTTGCGGCCGGGTGCCTACGAGGTCGTCCTGCGCTCCGAACCGGGTGCGGAACTCGCCCGTGCGCCGTTCTGGGTGCAGGCGGTGGGCGGCGAGCCGGAGATCGGGACGGTTCGACCCGACGTACGGGGTCGGCGAGCCCATCGAGGTCGCGTGGCGCCTCACGCCGGGCAACCGCTGGGATTGGGTCGGCATCTACCGGCGCGACGCCGATCCGAACCGAGCCTCGTACCTGACGTGGGTCCGAACGGACGGCACCGTGGAGGGATCCGCGGTGTTCGACACCGATGCGGCCGGCGCCTGGCCGCTGGAGCCGGGCGCCTACACCGTCTACCTGCTCCGAGACGACAGCTACGTGGCGCTCGCGAGCGGCGACTTCCGCGTCGAGTGACGGCCGATCACTCGAGACGGTCCTCGATCTCCCACGTGTGGTCGAGCACATGCCACGCGGAGCGGCGCACGAAGTAGCGGGGCGACCACCGTTTGCCGCCGCGGGGACCGGGGGGCACGCCGTCTCGCGCCACCGCGGCGAGCGCCTCGAGCACCGTCGCGCGCTCCCGAGCGATCCGCTCGTCCTCGGGTCCCTTCGGGACCTTCCATCCGATGCTCCGCAGGTACCCGTCGCCTTCGGCACCGATCACGTGGTCGACGATCTTGTCGAGGCTTCGACCTCCGCCGCGCGGTCCCTTCCGGAGCTCGCGGCCCTCGGCCGCCTCCACCGCTCCGTCGAGCGCGCGCCAGCAGGCCCGGAGGATCTTCTCGAGGCGTTCGTGCTCGGCGGCGTCGATCGGCTCTGCGTCGGTGGACGTCGGCACGTCCGGGGCTCCGAAATCGGTCGTCGCGGTGCCTCCCAGCCGCTCGACGACGCGCATGTCCGAGGCGGTCGCCTGCGCGACGGATCCGACCCGGGAACGCCCGACCACCCGCGCGTAGCGCGGGGCGTACGCGAGCAGCGACTCGAGCGCGGACGCCTCGTCTCGACCGCCCCTCGCCCACCCGGGCCAGTCGACCGCACCCGCGAAGATCCGCTTCGTGCCGACCTCGAGATAGACCGCGATCTCCGACGGACCCTTCGGCATGCGGCTGGATGGTACGCGGATGGACCTACGGGCTCGGAGGGATCCCTGCTCGAACCTTGAACAGGAGCCGCCACGTGAGCGGGCCGAAGTAGCCGTCGGCCTGGCTCTGGAGCCTCGGCTCGGACTCCTCGAACGCTTCCACCGCCCCGCGCGTCAGCGGACCGAAGTCGCCGTCGATCGGACCGGGATCGAAGCCGAGCTCGAGCAGCCGCTCCTGCGCCGAACGCACCCGCTTGGAGATCTCCCCGTAGAAGGGATACGGCACGGGTTCCCCCAGGCCGAGCTCGCGTTTGGCCCTCGTCGTGTGGGCGCGGGCGTCGTCGCGCGTGCCGAGGAACTCGTAGTGCATCGGGTCCTTGATGCTCTGGTACCAGCCACCCCAGAAGAACCCGTACTCCCACCAGAGCGTCGGCATCCACGGCGGCATGTCGCAGACGAACTCGGTCCGGTAGGGGTTCGTCGGCGCGTTGATGTCCACCGCCAGGCCCCACGAGTGGTTCGAGGCCGTCTCCGTGCCTCGGATCGCCCGGCACGCGAAGCCCCACGTCTGGCCGACCTTGACGTCGTACCCGCGGCGCTCCGTCTCGTCGATCAGCAGCGTCACCAACTGCGCGATGCCTTGATTCGTCGGCAGCCGGAGGCCGTCCTCGCGCGTGACCGTGACGAGCCGGTCCTGCTGGCACTGCGGCCACCCGGTGCCCCACCCTCGTGCGCTCGCGGCGGTCCGGGAGACGCCCGGGGGCGACGGGTAGTCGCGGAGCGCGGGCGACACCGCTAGCCCTTCGCCTCGGCGGGCTCTTCGTCCTCGAGCTCCGTCGGCGGCGCCTCGTAGGCGTCCATGTCGAAGTCCTCCAGGTCCCAGGGCCCCGGGCCCGAGGCCACGCCGGTGGCTCCCGCGGGTGGCGAGCCGCTCGCGACCCCCGCAGGCTCCCGGAGGTCGACGACCGCGTCGCTGCGGAACTCGGCGAGGTACCGATCGAAGTCCCATCCACGAAGGAACTCGGTCGCCGTCCGCCTGCCGCTGCCGAACAGCATGTCCTGCATCCCCTCGTCGATCTCGAAGTCGGTGGCCCGCACGCCCATCGTGTCGACGAACATCGTCCGGGCGAGCGTCGAGGGCTCGTCGATGTGGATCTGGTCGTGGAAGCTCGTCATCGTCCCGAGCATGGCCCGGGCCAGGCTGAACGTCCCGTGGACGTCGTACTTCTGCCGCTGCGCCGCATCGGGTCGCGCCGACAGCTTGACCCCGAAGGTGGGCCACCGCGGCGCCTTGCCGTCGGTGCGGTCGAAGACATCGACGGGGAAGTTCGACAGCATCCCGCCGTCCACCATGAACGAGACGGCCTGCTTGCCCTCGGCATCGCGTCCGGTGAACCGGACCGGCTCGTAGAAGAAGGGGATCGACATCGATGCCCGGACGGCGTCGGCGACGAGCTGTTCGTCCGGGTCCAGACCGTAGTGCGGGTAGTCCCAGGGGAGCCGGATCAGCCGCGCCCTCGTCACGTCCGATGTCATCACGACGAGCCGGTACGCCCGTTCGGCCGGGAGCGACCCGCCCGGGTCCTCGAGCCGGAGGTCGCCGAAGGTCCGGACGCCGAGCGACGCGAGCCGCTCGTCGAGCCACGTCCGCAGGTACTTGCCCTCGTAGATCCCCTTCTCGAACAGCAGCGACAGTCCCTTGCCGACGAGCGTCAGATGATCGAGGAAGCCCTTGTCCTCGAAGCGGCCGTAGTCGATCTCGCGCATCTCGCGTTGCAGCTCGTCCGGGGACATCCCGGCGGCGATGAGCGCACCGACGATCGCACCGGCCGAGGTCCCGGCGATCCGGTGGAAGGTGTACCCGGCTTCGTGCAACGTCGTGTACGCGCCGGCGAGCCCGATGCCCTTGACGCCGCCGCCCTCGAGGACGAGGTCAGCGTCGATCGGCGATCTCCTCCGGGATGACCACCCGCTCGCCGTGCCATCCGGGATCGGGCGGAACCGTCGACAGGTGGAACTTCGACGCGAGCTTGCCCCACTGTCGCTCGCCGATCGCCGGCGACTCCTTCGCGTACCGGTCCATCTTCTGGCGGGCGTCGTCCAGGTCGCGATCGGGGGCACCTCGGACCTCGCGCGGGATCGCCAGCGTCTTGGCCATCTCGCGGCGGAGCGATTCGTAGCGCAGCGCCGCGATGCGATGTCCCTCGCCGCGCGTCGAGTAGCGCAGGAAGGTCTGGAGGCTCGACAGGACGGCGGCGAGCACGCTGATCAAACCGACGAGGAGCAGGATCGTGTTCGAGTCAATCCCGGAGGTCGTGATCGAGTCGGACCGAGAGTTCTGCATCGAGGCGAAGGCGCTCGTGCCGACGAGCGTCGTGAGCACGACGACCGGGATCCCGATCAGCAGATGCCGTCGCCGTAGTCGGTCCGCCATCAGGCGATGGCCGTGCTCGGCGGCGGCGACGCGCCGATGCCACGAGTCGTAGAGGTGCTCGATCTGGTCGTCCCACACGAACGTCGGTACGGGATCCCTCGCCCTGCGTGTCGGCGTCGATGCCACGGCCACCCCTCTCGATGGACATCGGCGTTGCCGGACTCGAAAGGATGCACCGCCGCGTCCGCCGACGGGAGGGGCGTTCGGGCTACGCGACCAGACGCCCGTTCGGGCTACGGCGGAGTCGCCGGTTCCGTAGGGCACGCGGAAGAACGCGAAGACCGCAGGCGCGACGGGAGACGTGGCGATGGTCGCCGGCTCCGAGGGGTCGGCGAGGCTGAGCGAGAGCGTGACGTCGTCCGCGAGGGGGTGGTTCGGGTCGTACAGGCGCAGCGTCAGGTGGGTTCCCACGAGGTCGTACCCGTAGGCGAGGACCTGGTGGTTCCGCTTGAGCTCGAACGGGTCGGACGACTTCACGCGGATGAGGCCGAGGGCCGAGGGGTGCCCCGCGTGGATGTCCGCGCGCACCTTCGGCCACTCCTGCTTCAGCATGCGATACGCGCGACCGTGCGGTCCGATCCCGAGCCGGCTCCAGAAGGTCTCGCCGTCGGGGAGCAACGGGTGCATGAGCTCCAGGTAGCGAACGGGCCCGACCGGCAGGTCGAAGCTGTCGAACAGGCGGTCGACCAGGTAGTCGAACAGCTCGCCTTCGCTCGGTGGCTCCTCCACCTCGGGCCGGGTCCGGCCCGCCTCGAAGTAGTCGCGAGCCGCGAAGGCCATGCCCCCGCACAGCCCGTTCGACGCATCGCCGATCGGAACGCTGATCACACCCGGGACCCCGATCCGGCGGACCGGGACGTTCGGGAATGCGTTCGCGAACCGGAACCCCGATGTACTCGGGAGGAACCCCGGAACCAAGCGGGTCGTCATCGTCACGCGATAGGAACCGACTTCCGACCTATTCCCGCCATCGCCCGGTCGGCCTACGGTGTGGGGACTATGGGTGAGTGCATCGGCGACCCGAGATCGAACCGATGAAGACCCTCTCGTCCGGATGCGCAAGGTGCGGCGGGCTCACGACCAACCTCGGCACGGGACTCTGCGATCACTGCGAGCTCATCCAGGTGATCCGCTCCCAACGTCGGAAGTACGTGCGTGCGGAGCGATCCACCCCGGTGTCACGCCGTCGCTGATGCGTGCCTACCCGTCGTGCGGCATCTCTCCGTCCCTCGTGGCCGCGCATCCCTCGCACCTTCGGCTTCGGATGCTCCCGTCCTGCCGTTCCCCCGACCTCCCGACTGCGCACAGGGCCCGGGCATGCAAGGATGCGGGCGATGGCGGTCATCCAGCGGATCGGGCGCCCAGACACGCATCCCTATGTCATCGCGTGGGGTCGGCTCACCGAGGAGGACGAGGATCGGCTGCGAACCCGGCTCGCCGACCCGGTCCATCTCGATGCCATCGTCGACCTGCGTGAGGTCGAGGAGGTCACCGACGAGGGGTGCGGCGCGATCAAGAGCGTCGCGGAGCAGATGAACGGGCGAGGACAGCGGATGGTCGTGCTCTACCTGCCCGATCGCGAAGCCACGAGGTCGTTGGAGCGGACGGGGCTCGTCGACGACGAGCGGATCGAGTTCGTCTCCTCGCAGGACTCGCTCCAGGACGCGCAGAGCGTCTAGGCGCCGACCGCGGCGAGGGCCCTCGGGACCGTGTCCTCCGGCGTGACCGGTGACCAGGCCTGCTCGATCCGGCCGTCGGGCCCCACGAGGAACGACGATCGGATGATGCCGACGTAGGTCTCGCCGCCCTCCCTGGTCTTCTCGCCCCAGGCGCTGTAGGCATCGGCGACGGAATGGTCGGGGTCGGACAGCAACGGGAACCCGAGCTCGTACTTCCGATCGAACGCCAGCTGCTTGTCGGGAAGGTCGGGCGAGATCCCGACCACGTTCAGCCCGATGCCGGCGAGATCTTGTCGGTGGTCGCGCAGGGAACAGGACTGCCGGGTGCAACCCGGCGTATCGGCCTCGGGATAGAAGTAGACGAGGACCCGGCCGTCGAAGTCCCCGAGCCGGACGGTGTTCCCGTGCTGGTTCAGCAGTGAGAACGCGGGTGCCGGATCTCCGGGCGCGAGCTTCGCCACGGCCACTACCCTACCCGGGTGCATCCCACCGGCTCCCGCACCGCCTCGCAGGCCTACGGGGGGCAGACCCTCGTCGAGCCGCTGCGTCGGGTCCTCGTCCGGACGCCCGAGCGAACCGACCTGTCCCGGTGGCGCGAGTTCGGCTGGCTCGGCGAGCCGGACGTCGTGGTCGCGGCGCGCCAGCACGAGCGGCTGCGCGAGATCCTCCAGGCCGCCGGTGCCGAGGTGGTGTGCGCGCAGGACGTCCTGCCGGGCGATCCGGACGCCCTCTACACGTGCGACCCGGCGATCATGTCGGATGCGGGCGCGATCGTGCTCCGCCCGGGGAAGCCGGGGCGCCGCGTCGAGTCCGCAGCCATCGCCGCCGAGATGCGGACGCTCGGTGTACCGGTCGCCTACGAGATGCAGGAGCCTGCCACGGCCGAGGGCGGCGACACGATGTGGCTCGACGAGCAGACGCTGCTCGTCGGGCGCAGCTATCGGACGAACGAGGCGGGCATCGCGGCGCTCCGCGCCGCGATGCCCGCCGTCGACGTGCTCGCCTTCGACCTCCCGCATCGAGACGGACCCTCGACCTGTCTGCATCTCATGTCGCTGCTCTCCCCGCTCGACCGCGATCTCGTCGTCGCGTTCGTCCCGCTCGTGCCGGTCCGCCTCATGGAGCTGCTCGCCGACCGCGGCATCGAGATCGTGCCGGTGCCGGACCAGGAGTTCGCCGGCATGGGGCCCAACGTCCTCGCGCTCGCCCCGCGCGTGGCCGTCGCGGTCGAGGGCAACCCGGAGACCAGGCGACGCATGGAGCGCGCCGGCGTGGAGGTGCACGTCTACGAGGGCTCCGAGATCTCGCACAAGGGTGAGGGCGGGCCGACGTGCCTGACCCGCTCGGTGCTCCGAGCGGGCTGAGCGGGCCCTCCGCCCGCTCACGGCGAGCCGTACTGCCCGAGAGCTAGGGAGGACGACGGACGGAACCGTGACCGCGTTCAGGCGTTCGAACTGGGTGATGGCGCTCTCCACGCTGCTCGCCGCCGCCGTGCTGTCGGCCTCGATCTCCGCTCCGGTCGCCGAGGGGATCACCGCCGGCGCCGCGGCCGCCGCCGGTCACGCCCCGGCCTCGGCCTTCTCCGCGGCGTTGGGACAGCCTCCGGGGGCCGTGCCCGGGATCGACGTCTCGCATCACCAGGACACGATCGACTGGCCGGATGTCGCGGCCGCGGGGCACCGCTTCGTATTCGCGAAGGCGACCGAGGGGCGGGGCTTCGTCGACCCCCTCTACGCGATCAACAAATTCAACGCGCAGGCCGCCGGGCTCGTGTTCGGCGCGTATCACTTCGCCAGACCCGACGATTCGGCGAACGACGCGGTGCGCGAGGCCGACCATTTCCTCACCACGGCGCAGCTGACCCCCGGCAACCTGATCCCGGTCCTGGACATCGAGCGCACCGGGGGCCTCTCGCATGCCGGGGTGACCAAGTGGATCCTCACGTGGCTCGGGCGGGTCACCGAACGCCTCGGCGTGCGACCGATGATCTACACGAGCCCGAGCGGATGGGCGACGCGGACGGGCGACACGAGGGCGGTCGCCGAGGCCGGCTACACGGTGCTCTGGGTCGCGCATTGGGGCGTCGATGAGCCGAGGCTCCCGGCGGACGACTGGGCGGGGCACGGCTGGACGTTCTGGCAGTACACGAGCCAAGGCTCGGTGCCGGGGATCGAGGGACGTGTCGACCTCGACTGGTACGAGAGCGGCGACTTCGGTCCCGTCACGATCCCGAGCCCCGACGTCACCGCGCCGGTCGCGAACCTGACGCCGCCGGCCGGCGTGTCCGACCCGATGACGGTGTCGTTCAACGAGGTCGTGCGGCGGATCGACGCGAGCAACATCCTCATCCGGGTGGCCGAGACCAGTCTCGCCGTCGAGGCCTCGACGACCTGCCGGTCGGGCCCGGGGGCCGAGGTCGACTGCGCGACCGGGAACGTCCGCCGTGTCGAGGTGCAGCCGCTCGCGCCGCTCGTCCCGGGCGAGGGGTATGAGTCGGTCGTGAACCCGTTCGGCGTCCCGGTGCCGGTCGTGGATCGCAGCGGGAACGCGGCACCCGAGACAGTGGTGCCCTTCGCAGCCCCGACCGACGTGGAGGAGACGAGCGTCGCCGCCTCCTACGCGTGGCGGACCGTGCCGAGCCCTCGTGCCCGCGGGGGGTCCTACGCGGTCGAGCGCTCGAGAGGCGCGACGGCGACGTTCGCGTTCTCCGGCGGCTCGGTCACCTGGTACACGGCGGTCGGTCCCGCGATGGGTCGCGCGGCGATCGCGATCGACGGCGTCGGACGCGGCACGTTCGACCAGTACGGGAACCGTCTCAGGTTCGACGTCGCCCACCGGTTCACGGGACTCGGGCCCGGTTCGCACACGATCACCGTTCGCGTGCTCGGCAGGAGGTCGGCGAACGCGACGGACACCCAGGTGGCGGTGGACGCGTTCGCCGCGGCGGGTGGCGTCGTCGCCAGCCCTGAGCTCGGGCAGTCGTGGGCCGGCGTCGACGCGGCGCAGGCCTCGGGCGGGAGCCTCGCCGCGAGCGACCTCGCGCGGGCGAGCGTGACGTTCACGTTCCGCGGGACCGGGGTCGACTGGTACACGGTGCGCGATCCGCGACAGGGACGGGCCGAGATCTACGTCGACGGCGTGCTCGTGCGAACGGTCGACAACTACGCGGCGAACCCGGCGTTCGGCGTGACGCGGCCGGTGGGTGGGCTCATCGACGGCGTTCACACGGTGCGGATCGTCGTCGTCGGTGCCGGCCGGCCGGCGGCTGACGGGACGTTCGTGTCGGTCGACCGGTTCGTCGTGCACGGCTGAGGCACTGCGCCGGTAGCCTGGCGCCCTGGTGCGCGTCGACAGCCACTTCGAGCCGCTCGTCACGGAGCGGTTGCTGCTTCGCCGATCGACGCCCGAGGACGCAGCGGCGATCTCCGCGTACCGGAGCGACCCGGACGTGCACCGGTATCAGGGCTGGGACCGTCTCGATCCCGAGGGGATCGGAGAGCAGATCGAGGCGATGACCGCCCGGGCGCCGGGCGAGCCCGGTGGGTGGGTCCAGTTCTCGGTCGAGGAACGGGAGGGTGGGCGGCTCGTCGGGGACGTCGGGCTCAGCCTCGCCGAGGGAGAGGACGGCGTGGTCAAGATCGGATACACGATCGCGCCGGCGTTCCAGGGACGCGGATACGCGACGGAGGCGGTGGGGGCGCTCGTCGCGTACGTCTTGGAGACGCTCGGCGCCGACGTCGTGCGAGCGTACGCGAGCTCGGAGAACGTTCCCTCGATCCGTGTCGCCGAGAAGGTCGGGATGCACCTGGTCGAGCGGATCGAGCGCGACCGGAAGCGGTTCGTCGTTCGGTATGAGATGCGAGGGGCCTCTAGTCCAGAGCGATCAGGGTGAACCCGCTACACGCGCACTCGGTGTAGAGGCACCGGCGAGCGTCGAAGTCGCCGTGGATGAACTCGGTATGTTCGCACCGTGAGCAGAAGATCCGGAGCGGCTCGAGCTGTCGCCGCTGCATCACCTGCTGGACCGGGTAGACCGCCATGCCGATACCGTAAGGCGTCCGGGGGACATCGACATCGGCCAAATGTCCGGTCCTGTCGGCCGAATGGCTGATAGTGATGAACTTCTCACGCCCGAACGATCGCGATCCGCGCGCGACGTTCCTTGTTAGCGTCCCTTCATGAGAACGCAGCGGTTGGGGCGGGGTGGGCCCGAGCTCTCGGTCGTGGGGTTCGGGGCGTGGGAGGCGGGCAAGGGCTCCGAATGGGGAGAGGCTCCACCCGACGACCAGATCCGCGCGGCCATCGACGCCGTCTTCGAGACCGGGGTCGACTGGATCGACACGGCGGAGGTCTACGGAGATGGCACCTCCGAGGAGTTCGTGGGGCGTTCCGTGGCGGGCCGGCGCGAGCGCATACGGATCGCGACGAAGGTCGCGCCCCGGCCCGACGGTACCGGCTTCCGCCCCGAGGAGGTCGCTGCGGCCTGCAGGAAGAGCCGGGGCGTCTCGAGACGGATCACATCGACATCTACCAACTGCATTGGCCCGACGAGACGGGCATCCCGGTCGAGGAGACCTGGGGCGCGATGGCGCTGCTCGTCGAGCAGGGGCTCGTGCGCGCGATCGGCGTCTCGAACTTCGACCGGGACCTGATCGAGCGCTGCCTGGCGATCCGCCATGTGGACTCGCTCCAACAGGAGTTCTCGATGCTCGTGCTCGAGGACCGGGAGCTGATCCGCTGGTGCGGCGAACAGGGTCTCGGGGTCCTCGCGTACGGACCGCTCGCGTACGGGCTGCTCACCGGAGCGATCACGATGGAGACGACGTTCGCGAAGGGCGACTTCCGCGGAAGCGGGGGACAGGCCTATGAGGCCTTGTTCACCCAGAGGATGCGGCGTCGAGCGCTCGACGTGGTCGGTGGCCTGCGACCGATCGCCGACCGAGTGGGGTGCACGCTCTCGCAGCTCGCGCTCGCATGGACGTTCCACCAACCGGGGGTGACCGCCGCCATCGCGGGGAGCCGAGATCCGGCGCACGTCCGTGACAACGCGGCAGCTGGCGACATCGAACTCGACGAGACGCTGTTGTCGGAGATCGAGACGGTCCTGCGCCTGGGTCCGGGGTTCTCCGACTAGACGGATCTCGCGCCGGGGCCCGATGTTGCGCGTCCGGATGTGGCACGCATAGGGTCTGCTCATCATCTGAGCACGCGCGCTCAGTCGAGGAAGGAGGACGGATGTCCGCGACCTTCGTGGGGCTGCTCAACTGGACCGAGCAGGGCGTGAAGAGTTTCCGGGACTCACCCAAGCGCGCCGACGCCGTCGCGGAGCTCGCGAAGAAGTACGGCGCGACCATCAAGGCGCAGTTCTGGACGCTCGGCGAGTACGACATCGTCGTCATCATCGAGGCGCCCGACCCGGAGTCGTTCACCGCGTTCGCGCTCGAGCTCGGCTCGTTGGGGAACGTGCGCACGGTGAGCCTTCGGGCGTTCGACCAGAGCGAGATCGAGCGGATCATCGCGAAGACCGGGTGAGCCCTCGGCCGCATGGATGGACGACGCGGGGACACCGGTGGGGCGATCCCGGCTTCCCTTGCGGTCTGCCGGGCCGTGCCTTGAGCCGAGGGGAGAGCCCCGAACCAGTGTCCCCGGTCGCGAGTGGATGGTAGGCACGGTTGCGGGCCCGCACATCCGCCGACGCGCGTAGACCGGATACCGCGCTCGGCTCACCCCGAGTCGGGATGGTCGCGCTCTCGTTGGTGATCGCCCTCGCCACCACGCACGCGTGGGCGGGATCGATCGTCGACGAACGCGAGACGCTCGGCGAGTCGCCCGAGGGACGGCCGATCCACGTCTACCATCGCGGCGACCCGGAACAGCCGCGTGTCGTCGTCGTTGGGTGCATCCACGGCGACGAGTGTGCGGGGATCCGGATCGCGAGACGGTTGCGGATGGGTCCGGCACGGCGGGTCGTCGACCTCTGGATCGTGCCGAACCTGAACCCGGACGGCCGCGCGGCGCACACACGACAGAACGCTCGGGGCGTCGACCTGAACCGGAACTTCCCGTTCCGGTGGCGGCCGGCGCCGCGAGGTCGCTACTACCCGGGTCCCCGCCCGGCGTCCGAACCGGAGACGCGCATCGCGATGCGCCTCATCCGGCGGATCGAGCCGGACGTGACGATCTGGTTCCACCAGCCGCTCGCGCTCGTCGACGCGTCCGGCGACGTTCGGATCGAGCGCCGATACGCCCGCCTGGTCGGTCTGCCCCTCGTGCACCTCGCCCGGCTCCGCGGTACGGCGACCTCCTGGCAGAAGCATCGTCTCCACGGGTCCGAGGCGTTCGTGGTCGAGCTGCCCCCAGGCGCGCTTCGGCCACGGGAGGCCCGTCGGTACGCGCGTGCGGTCCTGCGCCTCGTCGTCCCGGCTCGAGCATCGGAAGCCGGGACGTCGGCGATGCGAGCCCAGCGAACTCGATAGTGTTTGCCGCGCCGATCACGAGGAGGACTCGGCTCTGTACGAGTGGCTGGTGCTCGTCCACATCCTGGGCGTCCTTGGGTTCATGTTCACGCACGGCGTGACTGCCGCGATGGCGCTCCGACTGCGTCACGAGCGCAACCCCGATCGGATCCGCGTGATGCTGCAGGTCTCGAGCTCGTCGCTCGCCGTGCTCTACGTGTCGATCCTCCTGCTCCTCGTCGGCGGCATCTGGGCTGGCTTCAGCGGCCACTGGTGGGGGAACGGATGGATCTGGGTCGCGCTCGGTGTGTTCCTCGCGAACCTGGTCTTCATGTACGCGGTGCCCGTCCCCTACTACAAGAAGATCAGGGAGGTGATGACGATCGAGGAGTCCGGCAGCTCCGCGGTCGGACCCGAGCAGCTCGAGGCGATGCTGCGGTCGAACCTGCCGATCGTGGTCCTCGCCGTCGGTCTGCTCTCGATCGCCTTCATCGCGTACCTGATGGTCCTGAAGCCCTTCTGATCTCGGAGGAGGACGAGGTGCCCTACGGAGCGATCGTCGTCGGAACCGACGGGTCCGAGACGGCTGCGATCGCCGAGAGCGTGGCGGTGGAGCTCGCGAGCGCGACCGGCGGTCGGGTGCTGTTCGTGTCGGCATTCGAGGATGCCGGGAGCGAGAAGCGTGCCGCGGAGGCCGTCGAGACCGCACGAGCGCGTGCCGAGGCCAGCGGCGTGCCCGCTGAGACCGAGCTCGTCGCCGGGGAGCCGTCCGCCGTGCTCGTGGAGCTCGCAGATCGCCGAGACGGCGAGCTCATCGTCGTCGGTGACGTCGGGATGAGCGAGCGCCGGAGGCTCCGGACCGGCGGTGTGCCCGACCGGGTCTCCCACGCGATGCCCTGCGACCTGCTGATCGTTCGAACCTCCAAACCCGATCGCGCCCGCGCGCCCGGCAAGTACGGCAGCGTCCTGATCGCCACCGACGGCTCGCCGACGGCCGACCGTGCCGTGCGGGTCGGGGCGGAGTTCGCTCGCCTCCTCGGAGCGGGGATCACGCTCGTGCTCGTGGGCGAGGCGCCGGTCGGCGAGATCGTCCTCCGCGACACCGCCGAACGCCTCGGCGTCGCGCAGGTGCCGGTTCGGCTGCTGAGCGGAGACGCCGGCGCCGCGATCTCGGAGCTCGCAGGCGACGGAGGGCCACGACCTGGTCGTCGTGGGCAACAAGGGCATGAGCGGCGCGCTGCGGTTCTTCGCCGGCGCCGTGCCCGACGCCGTCTCGCACGGCGCCCCGTGCGACGTCCTGATCGTCAACACCGTCGGTCGGTCGCTCGAGGAGCTCGAACCCGGCGAGGGCGCGATCGTCGAGGTCGAGGGTACGAAGGTGGCGGCGTTCCGTGACGAGACCGGGGCGCTCATCACGCTCTCACCCAAGTGCAAGCACCTCGGGTGCACCGTCGGGTGGAACCACCGAGCCAAGACGTGGGACTGCCCGTGTCACGGCAGCCGGTACGCGAGCGACGGCGCGGTCCGCAACGGTCCGACCCGTCACCCGCTGGACCCGGTCGAGACGGCCCCGACCTGATCCGCGCTCCGGTCAGACGCGAAGCGACGTCCGCGGTCGGGCCCCGCCTCGCGCGGCCTTGCGCAACGAGGACAGCGCCGCGATCGCGAGCACCCAGGCCAGCGCGACGGCTCGTCCCGAGATCTCGTGGGTCGATCTGATACGCATCGCCTCCAACATCGGGACGTCGATGCGTCTGCCTGAGTCGGCCGAGCGGCCGATGTGGCCGCTCAAGGTTCCGGAGAGAGCATCTCCATGATCGCGCCGTCGCGGTCGTCGTCCTCGAGGAGGAAGTGGAACGTGATCACGTCGTCGAGCGTGAGCGCCGCGGCCTGTGGGTCCGGGCTCCGGTCCTCCGGTGGAAGGGTTCGGTCGCCGGACGACGCCTCGTCGCGCGCCCGGACCGTCTCGACGCCGACGGCGAGCAGGAGGGCGACCGTCTCACGGTTGGCGGGCCGATCGATCTCCGAGCGGCAGTGGGGGCAGGTGAACCGGTACGCACCTCTCGCTCCGGACGGGTGCAGGTGCAGGGAGATCTGCTCCGCTGAGAGGTCCACGACCCCGCAAGCGAAGCACTGTGCCCGGATCGCCGCCATGTCTCCTTATATCGGGTGCACGGTTCGAAGGGCTAGGGAACGAGGCAACGACGGGGCTAGTCATTTGGTGTAGTTCTTCCTCGGCCGCTCGATCTCGGACGTCGGTCGACCACGCCGGGCGGGCGTCGTCGCGCCGCCCGCCGCACGCCGGTATCCTTCGGACGATGGCGTCCTACGAGTACCTGTGCCTGTCCTGTGAGCACCACTTCGAGGATCGGCGTCCGATGACCGCCTCGGTCGACACCGCGCTCGCCTGCCCGTCGTGCCGGAGCGAGCGGGTGCGACGGCGGTTCTCGTTCGCGGCGACCACGGGAGCGGCTGCCTCGTACGATCCGTCTCCTTCGGGCGGGTGCGCCTGTGGCGGGGCGTGCGCCTGCCGCGGCTGACCGCACCCGGCGTCGCGCTCAGCCACCCTCGTGTCGGGTCGTCTCGCGCCGCTCCAGGCCGATCGCCGCGCGGAGCTCCCGGATGTCTCGTCGCAGGTCTTCGTCGTCCGCGCGCTCGGCCAGGTGGCTCATGAGGTCCGCGATGCCGTCGGCGACCGCGTTGAGCTTGTGCTGGATCGCCCGGTCGCTGCGGGTCTGGCTGTTCTGCAGGAGCGCCACGAGCAGGAACGTGATGATCGTGGTCGTCGTGTTGATCTGCAGCTGGTAGCTGCCACCGAGGAACGGGGACGGGCCGTCCGATGCGACGCGGATCGCGCCCTCGATGAGCCAGAAGGCGACGAGCAGCAGGCAGAACGCGAAGAACGGCGCTCGGCTCACGATCCCGCTCGCCCATCCCGCGAAGCGATCGAAGAAGCCGATCCGGCCCGTCACCGCGCTCGGGTACAGGGAACCGTCGTCCATCGACATGTGCTCGACCCCTTTCCTCGATCGGGACCTACGGGATGAAACCGAACACCGTCCCGGGTGCCCCGGAACCGTTCGCGTTCCTCGGGCTGCCGAGGGCGATCCACGCGCCGGTCGCCGGCAGGGACCCGAGGTCCGTGAGGTTCTCGATCGTCACGCGATGGCGGTCGAGCGTCAGGAACGACGGCGTGAACGAGGCGTCGGACGACGGGTCGGGCCCGAACGTGTCGGTGCCGAGCGCGCCGCGCTTGCCGAGCACACCGGTCTCGATCAGCCATGCGACCGCGTTCCGCGAGAACCCCGGCTGGTGCACACCGGACATGCCCGAACCACAGTTGTAGTAGTTCGGCTCGCCGTCGGTGTCCCCGTCGGCCCAGAACCGCGAACAGCCGGTCCACAATAGGACGGCGGCGTCCTCCGGCATCTGGCCGAACAAGTCCTCCCACGCCCGCAGGTCGGCGACCGTCACGACGTGATCGGGATCTGCGGAGACCTGCTCGCGCACGTCGATCACGACCGCCGGCAGCACGAGGTCGGCGGGCGAGAGATCGTCCATGCACAGCGCTCCCGCGCGGAAATGACACGGCGCGCTGTAGTGGGTGCCGGTGTGCATGCCCTCGTGCACCACCTCGAGGAAGAAGCCGTCGTGGTGCACGGTGAACACCGTGTCGATACGGAACCGCGGGTCGCCGGGGAACAGCGGTGTCGTCTTCGGCGCGTTGCGGTGACTGAGGATGACGACCTCGCTGAAGCCCGGGAGGGCCGTCGGAGCGCGGTCGTCGCCTTCACCGGCCGCCGCCGAGCGGAGCGAGGCGGCGGCCATCCCGCTCGCGAACAGGCCGACACCGCACGCGGCGGCGAGGAACCGACGGAGGACCCGAGAAGCCGACATGGCCGAACCCCTTTCCCGATCGGGTCTGGGCAGGCTAGCCCCCGGCCCGGCCCGCCGCTCGTCGTGATAGAAGGAACGCTCGCCGAGCGAGAGGGCGGGTTCGATGAGCGGAACGGTCATCTGCTTGGGGCTGTACGGCGACATCGCCGCCGCCGATCGCGCGTTGGAGGCGGTCAAGGAGCTCGGAGACGGCCAGCACGTCGACCTGCACGATGCCGCCGTGATCGTCCGCCGCGACGACGGCACGGTGGACATCAGCGAGCGGACCAAGCACCACGGGGCGGCCCTGGGCGCGATCTACGGGACCGCGGTCGGGTTCTTCGCGGTCCTCGGCCCCCCCAGTGGGCCTCGCAGCGCTCGCGGCGGGCGCGGCGGGCGGAGCCGTGGTGGGTGAAGTGGGTTCACGCCTCACCCGTGGGTTGTCGGAGCACGAGGCGCGGGAGCTCGGGTCGTTCCTGTCGAAGGGCGAGATCTCGCTCGTGGTGATCACCGACGCGGACTCCGAAGCCACGGTGCTCGACGTCATGGATCAGGCGATGGAGAAGGTCAGCAGGACCTCCAACGTGTCGAAGCGGTCGCTCGAGGAGGCTCTCGAGGCGGCTCGAGCGTCGGGCGGGTCGGGACCGCCCTCGTAGCCACGATCGAACCCGGCGTCCACCAGGCCGGTGACGGGGGAGGCGATCCCAGCGGGAACCGTCCGAACGGGCATACGATCGTGCACGGCACGTGGTCGCGTGCCGGGTCGAGGGAGGAGGCAGGCATGGACGAGACGACGACGCCGGAGAGCCTGACGGATGAGGACATCCGAACGGTCGCGACGGGGATCGGCTCGGCGGAGACCGAGCGTCCAGGAGACCAAGACGGCACGGACACGCAGGACCAGGACGGCACCGATACGAAGGACGACCAGGACAGCACCGACACGAAGGACCAGGACGGCACCGACGCACAGGATGCCGACGGTACCGACATGACGGACGCGGACGGGACCGACCAGGCCTCGTGACCTCCGTCGTCGAGCTCGAGCGCGCCGGCGCCGAGCGCGACCCCGCCCTCGTCCGCTGCACCGGCGATCCGACGTGGTTCCTTCGAAACGTGTGGGGTCGCCGGGCGCTCGTACGCGACGGCGGTGACTCCGGCGGGTTCGCCGACCTGGTCACCCTGGACGACGTCGACCGGATCGTGTCGACGACGTCGGTCCGGACGCCGTCGTTCCGTCTCGTGCGGGCCGGCGAGCAGATCCCGGAGTCCGCCTACACGCGCTCGGGCACGACGGGTTCGAAGCCGGTGAGCGGCATGGCCGATCCCGCGCGCATCTTCGAGCTGTTCCGGAACGGGGCGACGATCGTGTTGCAGGGACTGCATCGCTACTGGGAGCCGGTGACGCGCTTCGCTCGCGATCTCGAGCTCGACCTCGGCCATCCGTGTCAGGTCAACGCCTACATCACACCGCCGGGGGCCCAGGGTCTCGCCCTCCACGCGGACGCGCACGACGTCTTCGTGCTGCAGGCGTTCGGCCGCAAGTCGTGGGAGGTGCACGCGGCTCCCCGCGAACCGGAGCGCGAGCCGATCCGTGCGGGGCTCGCGCCGGGCGACGCGATCTACATGCCGGAAGGCACGCCGCACGCGGCGTCGACGCAAGCGACGCTCTCGGGTCACCTCACGGTCGGCGTGAACGTCATCCGGTGGCGCGAGCTGCTCGATGCGGCTTGGAGGCGGACCGCGAGCGATCCGACCCTGGACGACCCCTTGCCGGCCGGCTGGAACCGAGAGCTCGGGGGCCTCGCGGTGGAGCTCACCGCCCGCCTGTCGACCCATGGCGGTGCGCTCGAAGGCGTGGATGCACGTGAGCTCGTCCAGGAGCGAGCGATCGCGTTCGGCTCGACGCGAGCGTCGCTGCTCCGCGGCGTCCTCGCCGACCAGACGGAGCTCGACCGGATCGAGGACCGGACGCTGTTGGAACGCAGGCCGGGCGCCGTGTGCGAGATCCTCAGCCGAGCCGACGTGCTCGTCACGCTGCTCGGGGATCGGCGGCTCGAGATGCCCCTGTGGCTCCGGTCCGCGATGGATCGGATCGCGTCGAACGCACGCTTCCGCGTCGAGGAGCTGAGCCCGGAGATCCGCGATCCGGCGAGCCGGCTCGTGCTCGCCCGCAGGCTCGTGCGTGAGGGGCTGCTGCGCCCCGTACGCTGACCGCGTGTCGCCGGATCCGTTCCGATGCTCCGCCGCGAGCGCGACCCGGGCCGAACCGATGGCCGGCACGGCCTCGACGGTCCGGTCGTGGCTGTTGCTCGAGCACCCCGGTCCCTGGGGGATCGACGCGTTCGTCGACTCCCGGTTGCCGGAGGGCTTCGGTCGCGAGTTGCTCGCCCGATGCGCGGCCGCGAACGTCCGACCGGTCTTGATCCGGCGGACGGCCGGAACGAAGGCGACGGGAACGACGGCGTTCGCGATCCGCTCCGGTCCGGAGCCGCCGTGGATCGAACGTGCGCGCCTCGGGCACGTCCAGGACGCCCTCGGGATCGATCTCGAGGCACTCGGCGCGGGGGAGCGCCCGGGCCTGGAACCGCACGACGCGGCGCTCTTCCTCGTGTGCACACACGGGCGTCACGACACCTGTTGCGCCGAGCGGGGCCGCCCGCTCGCCAGGTCGCTCACCGACGCGTTCCCCGAACCGACCTGGGAGTGCAGCCACATCGGCGGAGACCGGTTCGCGGGCAACGTCGTCGCGCTCCCGCACGGGTGCTACTTCGGACGCGTCGATCCCCGGGACGCCGAGCGGGTCGCGCGCGCGTACCTCGAGGGGCGGATCGCGCTCGATCGCTACCGAGGGCGATCCTGTTCAACGATGGCGGTGCAGGCCGCCGAGCATGCGCTCCGCGTTGAGCTCGGCCTCGATCGCATCGACGACGTCGAGCTGGGGTCCGCGAGCCGGACGCGTAACGAGGTCGTGGCGATGTTCCGGACCGTCGCCGGACGCTATCGGGTCGGGGTGTCGCTCGACACGACGCTCCGGCACGTCCTCACGTGCCGGAGCACCGGCGAGGCTCCGGTCCCCTCGTACCGAACGACCGTGGAACCCGTCCCGTGATGATCCGCTCTTCCCATCGGCCGCTTCCGGACGATCGAGATCGAGCTCACGTCGACCGGTCGACGACACCGTCACGCGCGAGATCTCGGAACAACGCGGACGCGCGACCGTTGAGGAAGACCACGCTCCGGTTCCCGACCCGTCCGGTCCCACCGGGCGCGACCGCGTTGGTGACCCGCGCCGGTTCGAACGCCGAGGCAGCCAGCACCAGCTCGAACACATCCGTGGGAGACAGGTCCGTGCGCAGATGTCGGACGCCGGCGAGCACCCACGGAAGCATGGCCGCTCGGTCGTGCGCGATCTGATCCCGCAAGGTAGCGAGCGCGGCGACGATGACTCTGCCCTGGTTCAACGAACGCCCGAAGTCGCCGCTCGGCAGGTCGTGACGGGCCCGCGACAGCGCGAGCGCTTCGCGACCGCCGAGGTGCTCGGGCCCCGGCCGGAACCGGGCATGCGCGAACCGGTCGTCGATCGCATACGGGATCCGGATGTCGATCCCCCCAACCGCGTCGACGAGGGTGATGAAGTCCTCGAACCCGGCGACCACGTACGCGTCGATCCGCACCCCCGACAGGCGTTCCACGGTGTCCACGAGGAGCTCGGGACCGCCCCGGACGAGCGCGGCGTTGATCTTGTCGGACCCGGCCCCCGGGATCGTCACCCACGCATCCCGGGGGATGCCGACGATCGATGCCCAGTTGCGCCGTGGGTTCACGCCGACGATGTGGATCGAGTCCGCTCGCGTCCGGATGACGGACTGGCCCGGGGCGTGCGTCGGAGCCGATCACCAGGACGAACGTGGGATCGCGGTCCGGGGAGCCCGGGCGCGAACGCCACCTCGGTCCGTCGCTCGGAGACGCGCCGGTGCACCTCGAACGACGTGATCCGCCAGCCGTCGGGGGACCGCCGGAGCACGTAGTCGCCCCGCTGGACGATCCGCACCGGACCCTCGGGCCGCATGGCCCGGCCTTCGAACAGGACGTCCGCGAACGCGGCCTCCGCGCGTCGCCGGGCGTCGGCGAGGAACCGGAGCTTCAGGACGGCTCGCTCGGACTCCATCGGTCCGAGGAGCAGACGGTCGACGCTCCGGCGCGCCTGCTCTCGGGTCGATGCGGCGAAGTGCTCGAGCACGGACCCCGGGTCCGCGATCGCGTCTTCGTACAGGTCCTCGAGCGTGCGCCGGATCGCCTCGGCGGGCTCCGCGAGGCGTCGGGGGCGGACCGTTCCCCGCACGCCTTCGCCGGTCGTCTTCACGAGCCGCAGGTGCAGCGCCGACCGGTGGCGTCTCGCCCGTCGGACCGGAGGCCGCCGGACCGGAGGCCGCCGGACCCGAGGGGGCGCTGTGCCCGGACCGACCGCGGGGTCGCTCGTGCACGCGGCGGCCAGCAGCGCCAGGACGAGCACGGATCGGAGGGAGGATCGTCGCACGGAGTCGAACAGGGTACTGGGCGAGCCGCACGACGGCGGGGATCCGAACAGGGGACGCGCCGACCGTTCGCACTAGTCTGAGCGGGGCACCCCATCTCCGGGAAACACGGTATGGCCCGCCAGGCACGCGCTCCCTAGCCTTCGAACGGGAGCGATGGCCGTGCAAACACATCAGCGACGTGCGCTCGAGAGAGCGATCGATCGGGGCACCAGCCCCCTGGCTCCGCGTTCCGAACGCGGAGCGGTCGCCGTCGAGTTCGCGCTCATCCTGCCGCTGATGTTGATGCTGATCCTCGGCATCATCGAGTTCGGCTTCGGCTACCACGCCTGGGACTCGACGCAGAACGGCGTCCGCGAGGGCGCGACGGCTCGCGGCCGTGGATCCGAACCAGACGAACATCGAGGCCCGCGTGCGCGGCGCGTCGAGCTTCCTCGACCAGGCCAACCTGACCGTCGTGATCGAGTGCGCGCCGGCCGGCAGCACGATGTTCACGAGCTGCGGGTCGGCCGTCGACTGGGATGCAGGCGACATCGTCCGCATCACGTCGACCTACAGCTACGACTACATCACGCCGCTCCCGGGGTTCGTCGGGCTCGGCGCGGACATGTCCATGACCTCGAGGGCCGAGGCGAGGTTCGAGGGCCAGTGAACCGACCCGCGCGTGCTAGCACGTCTCGGCCTCGCGCGACTGAACGACGAGCGAGGGGTCGTGGCCGTCGTGGTCGCCCTCATGCTCACCGCGCTGCTCGGCTCCGCGGCGGTGATGTTCGACATCGCGCGCCTGCGGCACGAACGGCACATCCTGCAGGCGGCCGTGGACCTCGGCTCGCTCGCGGGCGCGGGGCTCATGCCCGTCCAGGGCTCCACGGCCGCAGCAGCGGCCGAGGGCACCGCGCGACAGGTCGCCGAGGCGAACGGTCCGTCGGCCACCGGCTCGTCCCTGATCATCGAGTTCGGCTGCGTGGTCTCGGACCCGGACGGCGACGGGGGCCACGACAGCCCCGACCTCCTGTACGCGTGCGGACCCGTGACCGCCGGGACGTGGTCCGGGGGATGGACGAGCCGGGCCGGCCGTGCGTACCACATCTGCAACCCGTACGGCGGCGATCTCTGCAACACGATCAAGCTCACGGCGTCGAGCACCGTGCAGTACCTGTTCGCGCCGATCCTCGGGTTCGATTCGGGCACGACGGGCGCGGTCCGCGCGGCGGCGTGCAAGGGGTTCTGCGGGCAGGCATCGTCGCCGCTCGATGTGGTCATCGTGGTCGACCGTTCGACGAGCATGACCGTCGCCGACATCGCGAACGTGAAGGCCGCGATCTCGAACTCGTCCGCCGCGAGGGACTCGATCCTCGAGTTCTACGACCCGGACGACGTTTCGATCGGCCTGGTGGCGCTCCCGTACCATCGATCCACCCCGTTCGTGAACCTCTGCGACACGCAGCCGACCCAGACCTACCCGAACCCGCCCAACGCGGCGGGGGACCGCTGGAGGCTGGTCAGCATCTCGAACGACTACCAGAACTCGGACGGGACGTTGAACACGGGCAGCACGCTCGTCAGCACGGTGAACTGCATGATGCGGGCCACCTCCGTCAACAACGTGACGCCGACCGGCGCAGGCCACACGAACCACGGCGACCCGCTGCATGCCGCGGCGAACATGCTCGCCGGCTCGAGGGTCGACGTGCCGGACGTCATCGTGTACTTCGCCGACGGCGAGGCCAACCAGCCGCGGCTCAACCAGCCGTGCCAGTACGCGATCACCCGCGCGGCCAACGCGAAGGCGAACGGCGTGCTGATCTTCACGATCGCGTACGGGGCATCCGGCGCGCGCTGCGGGTTCGACACCGCGGCCAGCCCGTACGGGCCTCCGCCCTCCGGTGGGGACTTCGCCACGAGGTTCCTGGCAGACATGGCAAGCCCCCCGCCGACCGGCGTCATCGGCGACAACACGCCCGGTGGGTGCGACACGGTCGCGAACCCGCTGACCGAGCAGACCGACAACGACTTCTACTTCTGCGAGTCGCGCGGCACCGACCTCGAGGCCACGTTCCTGCGGATCGCCGTCCAGTCGATCCAGCAGACGAGGCTGCTCAACTTCTGACGCTCGGGACCGGGACATGCACGCCTCCACGCTCCGCTCGGCGCTCCGGCGGATCTCCGGCCGGGCGCGAGGGGAGGCCGGGGCGGTGGCGACCGAGTACGGCCTGCTCCTGCTGCTGATCGCGCTGGCGATCATCCTGGCCGCGACGGCGTTCGGAGCATCGGTCGCGGGGCTGTTCGACCAGGGAACGGCCGGGTTCCCCTCCGGCGCCGGGTCCTGACTACCCTCTCCGACCCCCGGATATCCGACGAGGGCTCCCTAGGCCGAGCGGTCCGTTGGCCACCGGGGAACATGGGATGGCTCGCCGTCCCCAGAATCCCTACGCTGGAGACGTTTCCGGAAGAAGGACCCTGGCGATGAACGTTTCGAGACTTCGATCCGCGCTCCGGCGGATGTCCGGGTGGGCGTGCCAGGAGGCGGGAGCCGTGGCCTCCGAGTACGGCCTGATCCTGACGCTGGTCGTCCTCGTGACCGTGTTCGCGCTCACGGTGTTCGGCGCGTCGGTCGCGGGCCTGTTCGACCAGGGGACGGCCGGGTTCCCCGCCGGCGGCAGCGGCAGCTAGCCCTCCGGAGCCTCCCAGACCCGCTCCGAACCTTCGGGCACGTCCGCGCGCTCGTCGAGCACGACGGCCGTCTCGCACCCCATCCGTGCGAGCCGGAGCATCGGCTCCTTGTCCGACGTCGAACGTCGCCTGCGGGTCGAACTCGCCCGCCTCGTTCTTGTCCTCCACGGCGTCGGAGATCAGCGCGATCGCGCCGCCGCGGAGCCCCCAGATCCTCGTCAGGACCATGAGCACGCTCGCCTCCATCTCGGCCGCGAGCGCGCCCGTCCTGCCGATGTCGGCGTACCGCTCGCGCCACGCGGACTGCTCGAACCCGCCGAACGCGGAACCGGGCTCGGGCACGTAGAACAGGTCGGTCGAGAACGTCGTCCCCACGTGCGACGGCGTGCCGAGCCGGCGAGCCGCCTCGATCGCCGCGTCGACCACGTCGTGATGGGCGACCGCCGGGTACTCCGAGCGGCGCGTACAGCGCCGACGCGCCGTCGGCTCGGATCGCCGAGTCGAAGATCGCGATGTGGCCGACCCTCGCGTGCGGTTGGAGCGCTCCGCACGTGCCGATCCGCAGGAAGGTCGTCGCTCCGACGCGCGCGAGCTCCTCGAGCGCGATCGCCGTCGAGGGTGCTCCGATCCCCGTCGAGGTGCACGAGATCGGCACGCCCCGGTACGTCCCCGTGAAGGTGACGTACTCGCGGTTGCCGGCGACCTCGCGTGCCTCGTCCCAGAGGCTCGCGACGACCGGGACCCGGCCCGGGTCGCCGGGAAGCAGCACGGTGGGGGCCACCTCGCCCGGGCGATAGCTGGACGTGGTACTGGAGGCTCATGTGATGGCCGTGTCGGGCCCGGCCGCGCGGCTCGCCGCGTCGCGTTCGGCGAGGATCCGAACGGTCTCCGAGCCCATCCGCGCGAGCCGCTCGATCTCGTCGCCGCCGTGCTCGAACTGGTCCTCGGGGTCGAAACTGCCCTGCTCACCCGAGACCTTCAGCACGTTGTCGAGCACGACCGCGACCCCGCCGGCGCGAAGACCCCACACGCGCGCGAGCACGAAGATCACGCTCGCCTCCATCTCGGCCGCGACGATGTTGAGCCGCTTCAGGTCCTCGAAGTGGTCGCGCCAGCTCGACTGCCAGTAGCCGTCGTAGCTCGAGCCCGGCCGCGGGATGCATCGCGTAGAACGTGTCGGCCGAACGCGTCGTGCCTACGTGCGTCGCGTACCCGAGCTCCCGGCCGGCCTCGATCGCGGCGCCGACGACGTCGTGGCTCGCGACCGCCGGGAACTCGATCGGCGCGTAGAGCCGAGACGCCCCGTCGTACCGCGCCGCCGAGTCGAAGATCGCGATGTCCCCGTTGGCCACGCGGTCCTGGAAGGTCCCGCACGTGCCGATCCGGACGAACGTCGTCGCCCCGACGCGCGCGAGTTCCTCCATCGCGATGGCCGTGGAGGGGCAGCCGATCCCGGTCGAGGTGCACGAGATCGGCACGCCCTTGTACGTGCCGGTGAACGTGACGTACTCGCGGTTGCTCGCCACCTCCCGCGACTCCTCCCACAGGCTCGCGACCAGCGGCACGCGACCGGGATCGCCGGGCAGGAGCACGTACGGCGCGACGTCGCCCTCGCGCAGCTGCACGTGGTACTGGAGGCTCATGTCGCGTTGTCTACCACTGGTGGGGTCATCTCCGCTCGCACCCCGAGCAGTCGGACCGGCCGGTCGAGCTCGAATCGCTCGAGCGCGCGCCCGGCGGCCGCGGCGATCTCGGCGGCGTCGGCGGTCGGCTCGGGCAGCTTGACGCCGTGGGTCGAGGTGAAGAACGACGAGGTCCGAACCTTGACCACGATGCGCCCGGCGACGCGGCCATCGCCCTCGAGGTCGCGAGCGATCTTGAGCGCGAGGCGAGCGACCTCGCGGCGGATCTCGTCGTGATCGGTCAGGTCCTGCTGGAACGTGCGCTCGCGGCCTCGGCCCTTCGCGACCCACCCCTCGGCGTTGACCTCGGCCGAACCCTCGCCGCGTCCGAGGCTCGCGAGCCACGGCCCGGTGTTCGGCCCGAACCGCTCCGCGAGCGCGTCCTCTTCGGCCGTCGCGAGGTCGCCGATCGTTCGGATCCGCAGCTCGGCGAGCTTGGCCGCGGTCTTGGCGCCGACGCCCCACAGCTCGGACGCGGCCAGGCCGTACATCATCGCGGGCCAGCCGTCGGTGTCGATCCGGAACACGCCGCGGGGTTTGCCGAACCCGGTCGCGAGCTTGGCCTGCAGGCGGTTGTCGCCGATCCCGACGGTGCACCAGAGTCGGGTGCGTTCGCGCACGCGACGCTGGATCTCGAGCGCGAGGCCCTCGGGATCGTCGGTCTCCGCGCCGAGGAAGGCCTCGTCCCACCCCGCGACCTCGACCACCGCGTCGAACGTCCGCAGGGTGTCCATCACCTCGCGCGAGGCGGCCAGGTACGCGTCCGCATCCACCGGAAGGAACACCGCCTGCGGGTTCCGCTTGAACGCGGTTCGGAGCGGCATCGCGCTGCGGATGCCGAACCGGCGTGCCTCGTAGTTGGCGGTCGACACCACGCCGCGCTTGCTCGGGTCGCCGTCGCCCCCCACGACGACCGGCTTGCCCTCGAGCTCGGGGCGCCGGAGCACCTCGACGGCGGCGATGAACTCGTCCAGGTCGACGTGCAGGACGAAGCGTGGGCTCACCCGAGCAGGCTAGCGGCCGCGTCCGTCCAGGCGGTCCATACTTCGGGGCGTGCGCGCCGCGGTGCTGTGGGACGTGGACGACCTGCGGCTCGAGGACCTCGAGCTCGACCCGCCGAAGGCCGGCGAGGTGCAGATCCGGATGGCGGCCTCGGGCGTGTGCCGCTCGGACCACCACGCCGTGCACGGCATCCATCCCCACGCGATGCCGATCGTGCTGGGGCACGAGGGATCGGCGGTCGTCGAGGCGGTGGGTGAGGGCGTCGCGAACCTGTTGACGGGCGATCACGTCGTGTGCTCCTGGTTGCCCTACTGCGGATCGTGCCGTCGGTGCGCCTCCGGGCGGCCGGTCGTGTGCGAACGACAGGCCGTCTTCGACGCGGGCTTCCTCGCTGATGGCACGACACGCTTCCGGCACGGAGCGACGCCGATCCACCACAACGTCCCCTCGTCGTTCGCCGAGCGTTCGGTCGTCCCGGCCAACACCGTCTTCCGCGTCGACCCGCTGTTGCCGCTCGAGCAGGTCGCTCTGCTCGGCTGCGCTGTCGCGACCGGCGTGGGCGCGGTGCTGAACACCGCCCGGGTACGACCGGGAGAGTCCGTGGTCGTCCTCGGGTGCGGCGCCGTCGGTCAGTCCGCGATCCAGGGCGCTCGCATCGCGGGGGCCGCGGCGATCGTCGCGGTCGACGTGGTGGAGGCCAAACTGGAGCTCGCGAAGGAGCTCGGCGCGACCGAGACCGTCCTGTCGGGCCGCGACGAGATCCCGGGCGGGTTCGATCACGCGATCGAGTGCCTCGGCCGGCCCGAAACGATCGAGCAGGCGATGGAGGCCGTGGCGCCGGGCGGAACGACCGTCCTCGTGGGGATGGCGCGACCCGAGGTTCGAGCGCCCCTGCACGCGCTGCGCGCGACCACGAAGGAGCTCACCGTCGCCGGCTCCTGGTACGGGAGCGTGGTCCCGGCCCGCGACTTCCCGCTCCTCGCGCACCTGCTCGCGTTCGGCGAGCTGCGGCTTGAACCGCTGATCTCGCGCACGATCGCGCTCGACCAGATCCACGCGGCGCTCGAGGCCTTCGAGCGGGGCGAGGAGATGCGCTCGGTGATCGTCTACTAGGCCGACGGCTCGGGCGCCGGCTGCTGCGCCGGCTGCGATGGCTGCGGAGGTGGGAACCCGAGCCCCCAGGCATCCGCTCCGCCGTCGACCACGATCGTCGTGCCGGTGATGTACGCGCCGCCCGAGGTGGACAGGAACGCGATCACGCTCGCGACCTCATCGGGTGTCGCGATCCGTCCGAGCGGCGCCGTCCGCTCCGCCTCCTGCACGAACCCGTCGCCGTAGGCGCGGAACGCGTCGGTGTCGATCGCGCCCGTCGAGACGCACACGGCGCGGACCCGGTATCGGCTCCACTCGATCGCGAGCCCGCCCGCGAGGTTCTCGAGCGCGGCACGAGCGGCAGACGAATGCACGACGAACGGGATCCCTCGACGCGGGCTGAACCCGATGAACACGACGAGCCCGCCACCGTCCGGGATCATCGAACGGGTGGCCACCGTGCGGGTGAGGTCCCACACCGCGTCGCCGTTCAGGCGTTGCACCGCCCGCCAGCCCTTGGCCGTGATGTCCTCGGGTGCCGACAGGAACTGCCCGCCGGCGTTGTTCACGAGCACGTCGATCCGCCCGAATCGCTCGAGGACGGCATCGACCAACCCCGTCACCTGTTCGGGTTCGCGGACGTCCGCCGGGAACGCCATCGACGCCGTCCCGGAGGCTTCGAGCTCGGCACGCGCCTCCTCGAGCGGCTCCGGCCGACGGCCGGCGATCGCCACGCTCGCTCCGGTCCGCGCGAACTCCCGGGCGATCGCGCGTCCGAGCCCGGTCCCGCCGCCGGTCACCAGGGCGACGAGCCCGGCGTTCGCGTCGGGCGCGAGGGGCGATCGGTACGGGTCGGTGGAGGCCATGCGGGCCCATGATGGCAGAGGGTGTAGCGTCGCCGAGCAGTGGGCCACCGCCTCGAGGAACTGGCGCGGGCCACTCCCGCCACGCGCGATCGCTACGTCGACTTCCTGCGGGCGGCCTCGATCGTCGCCGTGGTCTTCGGCCACTGGTTCATCTCGATCAACCACTTCGAGCGAGACATCTTCTCGACGACCAGCGCGGTCGGCCTGACCTCGGGGATGTGGCTCGCCACGTGGGTGTTCCAGGTCATGCCGGTGTTCTTCTTCGTCGGTGGGTTCTCGAACCTGGTGACCTACGACGCGTTCCGCCGTCGCGGGGAGCCGACCTCGGCGTTCATCCGCAGCCGGCTCGAACGCCTCCTGCGGCCCTCGCTCGTGTTCCTCGGGTTCTGGCTCCTCGTGCAGGTCGCGCTCCACCTGCTCGACGTCGGCGGACCGGCCGGTCCCGAGCTGCCCGGGGACACCCGGCTGCTCCGCGGGATGTATCCGCCGGCAGCCACGCTGCCGTTCGGGCCCCTGTGGTTCCTCGCGGTCTACCTCGTCGTGGTCTGTCTCGCACCCGCGACGATCCGGCTGCACCGGCGGTTCCGCTGGTGGGTGCCCGCGGCCATGGTGGCGGGGACGATCGTGGTCGACGTGGTCGGGTTCGGCGCGGACGTGTACCCGCTTCGCTACCTGAACGTCGTCTTCGTGCTCCTGCTGCCACATCAACTCGGGCACTTCTACGCGGACGGGACGTTCGGACGGCTGCCGCGCCGGGCGTTCTGGGCGATGGTCGCGGCGGGACTCGGCGGCCTGGTGCTCATGACCAACCCCTGGCTCTTCGAGCCGCTCGGGAACGCGCGCTTCGACTGGTTCCCGGGGATCGGGCACTACCCGAAGAGCCTGCTCGGCACCGACGTCGAGGTCGTCTCGAACGCCTACCCACCGACCGTGTGCTTCCTCCTCGCCGACATCTGGTCGATCGGCGCCGTGATGCTGCTCCGACCGTCCCTGTCACGGTGGCTGCAACGAGCGCGGCCCTGGAGGATCACGATCGCGTTGAACAGCGTGATCATGACGCTGTTCCTGTGGCACATGACCGCCTACTTCGCCGTGCTGCTCGCGCTGTGGCCGCTCGAGGTCGGCCGGGAGCAAGACAGCACGGCGGCCTGGTGGCTGCTCCGGCCGGTGTTCATCGGCCTGTCCGCGGCGGTGCTGGCGGGGATCGTCGCGCTCGTCGGCCGGTTCGAACGGCCGCCCAGGCGCTCCGGCGCCCCGAGCCGCCGGTAGGTCCCCTCAAGTTCCGACCCCCAGGATGCCGATAGATGGGGAGAACGTCTGTCAGCGAAAGGACCACCGCGATGGCGCGCAAGATCGTGTGCATGGCGGTGGGGGTGGCCGTCGGGGTCGCGCTCCTCGCGACGCCGGCCCTGGCCACGTCGGAAGCCGCCACCAAGATCTGGTTCAAGCTCCACGAACACGAGGTCGAGGCCGGCGACGACGTCGTCGGGACGGTGCTGGTCCTGACGAAGGGCCGCTTCCTCTGGTGGCCGCTTCCGAAGGCTCCCCTGACGATCTCGGTCGACGGGCAGAAGGTGGGCTCGGCGACGACGAACCTCCTCGGGCTCGCCAAGATCAAGGTTCCGGCCGGCTGGAGCGGTGAGCACGCGATCGAGGTCTCCTACGCGGGTGACCCGAAACACGCGCCCGCGGCGGCAGCCGAAGCGTTCACCGTGCTCGGGGAACCCACGCCGGGTGTCCCGGCTGCTCCGGTCCTCGACTCGGTGGAGAGTGGGGCGTTGGTCCCAGGCATGAACTACCTGCAGTGGGTGGTGCCCGTCGCCGACAACGGCTCGCAGATCACCGGCTACCGGGTCTACCGCCGGGTGGGTGGTGAACCCTTCGCGCTCCTGCTGACCAAGGGCCCCGCGGCGTTCAGCGCCGACGACGTCCAGGTGACCCCGGGCACGACATACGTCTACGTCGTGACCGCGGTCAACGCCGTCGGTGAGTCGGTCCGGTCGAACGAGGTGACGATCACCGCGCTGTAGCGTCGTACCCTGGTCGGGATGGCGCAGACAGCTCCGGTCGAGGTCGACCGACCCGCGGATGAACAGGACGTCACGCCCGACATCCCGTGGATCGTGATCGTCTGGAACGACCCGATCAACCTCATGTCCTACGTGGTGTTCGTCTTCCAGAAGCTGTTCGGGTATCCGCGCGAGAAGGCCACGAAGCTCATGCTCGACGTCCACCAGAAGGGCAAGGCGGTCGTGTCCGAAGGCCCGCGCGAGCGCTGTGAGTTCGATGTCGCGAGGCTCCACGCGCACGGGCTGTGGGCGACGATGCAGAAGGATCGCTGACGCGGTGGCCGTCCGCCGCGTGAAACGCACCCGCTCCGGCGAGTTCATCCTGCGGATCCCGCCCCCGGAGCGCGACGTGCTGACCGGGCTCCCGCAGATGCTCCGGACGGTGCTCGAGCGGGACGACCGATCGGATCCCGTGGTCAAGCGGCTCTTCCCTTCGGCCTTCCTGGACGACGAGCGGTCGACGGCGGAGTTCGACTCGGTCGTGCGCGACGACCTCATGGCCGGGCGGCTCGCGGCGATCGAGACGATGGAGCGGACGCTGCAGGCCGTCCGGCTCACCGAGCAGGAGTTGGAGGCATGGCTGGCGGCGATGAACGACCTGCGCCTCGTGCTCGGCGTGCGACTGGCCGTCACCGAGGAGAGCACGCCGGAGGACTTCGACGACGATGAGGAATCGGGTGCCGCGTACGCGCTCTACGCCTACCTCTCGTACCTCGAGGAGGACGTGGTCCAGGCCCTGTCGTCCGGTTGAGAACCCCTTCTCGCGACGCCGACCACGAGGTCCGAGGTCCCGGTCGACGCCGGGTCACGCGGTAGGCTGCCCCCGATGCTGAGACCAGGAGGCCGAACGATGTCACGACGTGTCCGCACATCCGCCAGGATCGGGGCCGTCGCGGTCCTCGCGCTGCTGCTCACCGGGTGCGTGAAGCTCAACATGGACCTGTCGATCAACTCGGACGACACGGTGAGCGGCGCGATCCAGGTCGGGATCCAGAAGGAGCTCGTCGAGCTGACCGGTCAGTCGGTCGACGACCTGCTCGGAACCGAGGTTCCTCTCCCCAGCGACGTTCCCGGGGTCACCGTCGAGCCGTTCGATGACGGCGAGTTCGTCGGCCAGCAGTTCGTGTTCGAGAGCGTGCCGATCTCGGAGTTCGCCGGCACCGGTGCGGAGGAGATCGACATCAGCCGTTCCGGCGACACGTACGTCGTCACCGGGACCTTGGATCTATCCAGCGGCCTGTCCGGCGCCACGGGGCTGACGGGCCTCGGCGTCAGCGGTTCGGAGCTGTTCGAGAGCGCGGACCTCAGCATCGCGTTCACCTTCCCGGGCGATGTGATCGAGGCCAACGGTCAGGTCGACGGCAACACCGTCACCTACACGCCGGTCTTCGGGGAGCGACTGGAGATCAACGCGACCGGGAGCGCGATCGAGGACGGCGACGCCGGAGCGGCCGGCGGCGACGACGGGACTCGAACCTCGTCCTGATCCTCATCATCGTCGGCGCGCTGATCGTCGCCGCGATCGTGATCTTCCTGATCGTCCGCAGCCGTCGGAGCGGCGGCGACGGGGCCCGTCGCCCGGCTTCGGCGAGGCGCCGGTGACGGCGCCGGTCGGCGACGCGCCCCCGGCCGCCCCTGCCGCGCCGCCCGCCGGGGCCCCGCCGCCGATGCCCCCGGCCGCCCCGCCCCCGCCGCCGTCCCGACGCCTGAGCACCGCCGTCCGCGGCCCCGGCTTGGATCGGGGGTGGGGGAAAGAGTGCGGCCCGGCATGCGAGGGGGGACCCGGCCTGCCGGGCCGCGAGATCGGTGGGTACCCGGCCGACCCGTTCGGAAACGTCACGGACGGCGGTCGATCTCGAACCACACCGTCGTCGTCCGAGCCGACGAGACGCCCCATCGGTCGGCGAGGCGGTCGACGAGCATGAGCCCCCAGCCGGCGGTGCGCTCCGCGTGTCCGATGGACCGGTGGCTCGAACCCTCGGCCGGCGTCCTCCACCTCGACCCGGACGCGCTCGCCTGTCGACCGACACCCGGAGCTCGACGATCTGTCCGCCCGGGCCGTGCCGGATGCTGTTCGTCACGACCTCGCTGACGAGCAGCCGGAGGATCCTCGAGCAGTGACTCCTCGACCGAGTCCTCCAGCCGATCCAGCACGTGCCGCGCGAGCGGGATCGAGTCCGGCAGCGAGGGGAGGGCCAGCGTGATCTCAGGCATCGGCGCCCCCGATCGCATCGGCCGAATCCGCGAACTCGAGGCGGTCCTCGAGGAGCGCCAGACGGAAGACACGGTGGACCTGCTGTGGTCCTCGCACGATCACGAACCGCCGGTCGCCGCCGCTCGCTCTCGCACCGGCAGCGAGCACGAATCGAAGGCCGGTCGAGTCCATGAACGCGAGGTGTCGCAGATCCAGGACGATCGTCGCGGTGTTCGGATCGTGCTCCAGACGCATGAGCGCGGCCTCCGCTTCGGCACGGTGGCAAGGTCGAGCTCCCCTTGCAGCCGCAGCACCCCACGGCCCCGCTCCAGCTCGGCGGCGACGCCGAGGTTCACGCCGTCACCTTCAGGACCAGGATGGCGATGTCGTCGCGGGGGTCGCCGGTTCGGAACCCGACGACGGCCTCCAGCACGCCGTCCGCGATCTCGCTGCGGAGCCCGCGCCGAGCGTGCTGAGGACGTCGTAGAGGCGGTCCTCGCCGAACTCCTCGTCGTCCTGGCGTTCATCGGTGACGCCGTCCGTGTAAAGGACGAGGGCGTCCCCGGCCGCGAGATCGACCGCATGGTCGGTGAGCACGGGATCTCGAAGACGCCGAGGATCGTGCCGGGTGATCCCACCACGTCGATCGTGCCGCCTCGTGCAGGACCACCGGGAGCGGGTGCCCGCCGGTCGAGACGGTCATGCGTGCTCCTACCCCGATCGGCGGATGCGCACGCAGCACGCCGTGCAGAATCGATGCTCCTTGTCTGGCGGAGGAACGCCTGGTTGAGCGTCTCGAGGATGCGGCTCGGGCGGCCCTCGGTGAGGGCCGCCGTTCGGACCGTATAGCGTGAAAGCCCCATCAACGCGGCCGCCTGCGGGCCCTTCCCCACCACGTCGCCGATCACGCCGAGCCAGTGGTCGTCGTCGGTCTCGAACACGTCGTAGAAGTCTCCGCCGACGTGTGCGCCGCCCTCCGAACGGGAGGTAGCACACGGCGATGTCGAGCCGGGCACGTCCGGGAACTCGGGCGGCAGGAGGCTCCGCTGGAGGGTTTCCGATATCGCCTCACGTTCCGCGTACAGGCGGGCGTTGTCCAGCGTGATCGCCGCTCGGGTGGCGATCGTGATCGCGAACGAGACGTCGTCCTCGCGAAGGGTGGCCACGCGTCGTCGCGGACGAGGGCGAGGGCTCCGAACGTACGGCCACGCGCGGTGATCGGTACCACGATGACCGACGCGAACCCGAGCTCCCGAGCGAGCTCGAGCTGCTCGCCGGGCGCCATCACGCGTTCGAGCCGCTCGGGGGGCACCCGGGATCAGGATCGGCTCACCGGACCTGATCACCTGCGCCACAAGGCTGTCCGGGCTCTCGATGTCCGGGAGGTGTGCGCGCGCCATCCGCTCGACGACGCCGTAGCGAGCGACGTCTCGGTGGGCGCCGACCGCGTCGACGATCCGGTCGTCCGAGCCCAGCATGAACGCGACGCTGTAGTCGCAGATCCGTCGCGACGCCCCGCCGGTGAGGGCCCGCAGGATGCCCGGCTCCTCGAAGCTCGCCGACATCGCGGCCCCGGCTTCCACGAGGATCTGCAGACGCGCCCGCGCGTCACGCTCCCGCAGGCGCGCCTCTCGTTCGAGCTGGAACAGGCGGGCTTCTCGATCGCGACCGATGCGCGGCGGGCGAGGTCTTCCGCGAGAGCGAGGTCGGCGTGCGCGTACCGTCGGCCGGACTCGGCCCAGACGAAGGTCATCGCGCCGAACACCCGGTCGCTGCCGGCGAGCGGAACCACCATCGCCGAACGGAGGTGCAGATCCCGGATCAGGGCGGCGACGTCCGGGCGCTCGGCGATCGCGCGCTCGATGAGCTCGGGTGGGATCTCCTCCATCAGCTCCGACCGCCCGGTTCGAAGCACGTTCGGGACGCCCGCGCTGCCTCCGGTTCCGGGGGTACCGCCGGCGCAGTTCCCTCGCCATCTCGGTCTTGGCCGGGTTCACGTGGGCGAGCGCGACGAGTTCGATGCTTCCGTCGTCGTCGACCATGTCGATCACGCACCAGTCGGCGAGGCGCGGCACGGCGAGGTTCGCGAGCCCCTCGAGCGTCTCGTTCGGGTCGAGGCTGACGGCCAGGACCTCGCTCGCTTCGGCGAGGAAGGCCAACCGTTCACCGGCGGCCGCGAGCGCGGTCAGCGCGAGCCGTTCGGCGTCGGGGACGTCGCCCGGCTGCGACGGCCGGTCCGCGTCCCCGCGTCGTCGCGACCGCGCGGGATGCCGGCCCCGGCGGACGCTTCGTTCATCGACGGCCCCCCCGGGCCGGGGGCGATCCCCCGGCCCCGCGCAGGACCTATCGACGGGCGCTCGGATGGTCAGGTGGGCATCGCTCGCAGCCGTGAATCGCAGCACACCGCGGCCGTCGCGGTCGCGGCGCGCGGCGTCCGGGAACAACGCCCGGATCAACGCCCAGCGCCGCTCGCCTTCGGTCGCGTCTTCGTCATCTCGCTCGAAGGTTCCGACCGGCTCGGTCTCGATCACGAGACGGTCGCCCTCGAGCCAGATCCGCAGGTCGATCCCGTCGGAGACGCGCCCTGCTCGAGCGCCTCCCCACAGGCCTCGGTCACCGCCAGACGCAGGTCGTCGATCGTCTCCTGCGGGCATCCGGCGGAGCGGCCGATCGCGCCGACGAACGATCGCACCGATGAGACGTGCTTGCTGTTGGGCGGGATGTGCATCGAACGGACGTCGACCGCGTCGACCATCGTCCCCGGGCTCATCCGGTCGGGAGCTCTGTCGTCGATCCGACGAGCTCGAACACGCGGTCGAGGCCCGTCAGGGTCATCACCTTCATCGGTGGTCCGTCCAGCCCGACGAGCGTCAGGTGGCCGTCGGCCTCGCGCAGGCGTTTCAGGCACGTGATCAACGCGCCCAGACTGCTGGAGTCCATGAAGTCGACCTTCGTCATGTCGACGGCGATCCGCGAGCTACCTCGCTCGATCAACCCGAGCAGATGGTCGCGGAGCGCGGGGGAGGTGTGCAGGTCGAGCTCCCCCGCAACCACCACCACCGTCCACGGTCCCTCGGTGCGAGTCTCGACGATCACGTCCATCTCGGATGCCCTCCCATGGCTCGGTCTCGAGCTCCCTCCGGGCCGTGCCCGGAAGGGTGCGGCGGTGCGCGGAGCGTTCCTAGTATAGGAAGCGCCCATGGAGACCTCGCCGACCGACGACATCCGGGTCACGGTTCCAGCTCGAGCCGAGTTCGTCCACGTGCTGCGCGCGGTGACGGCGAACGTCGCGTCCCGTGTGCCCGTGTCGTTCGACGGGATCGAGGATCTCCGTCTCGCCGTCGACGAATCCTGTGCCCAGCTGCTGGCGCTCCCGGGAGGGACCGAACTGACGCTCGCGCTGCGACCGCTCTCGGATCGCCTCGAGAGCGTCGTTCGCGTCGACGCGCCCGCGAACGGCTGGCCACCGCCGGCGCTCGAGGACACGCTCGGCTGGCGGGTGTTGACCGGGCTCGTCGACTCGGTCGAGCTCGATGTCGATGGGGCCGCCCCGGCGATCCGGTTCACGAAGCGAGCGATCGAACCCTTCGCGTCGCCGGGTCCCCGATGAGCCCGGGTCGCCGGTCACTCAGCCCCATCGATCGCGGAACCGAGCTCGAACTGTTCCGACGGCTCCCCGACGCCGCCGCTCGCGAGGAGCTCGTACGGATGTTCCTGCCGCTCGCCGAGTATCTCGCCCGTCGGTTCGACGGGCGCGGCGAACCGCTCGACGACCTCACCCAGGTCGCGAGCCTGGGACTGCTGAACGCGATCGACCGGTTCGACGTCGCCCGCAACGTTCAATTCTCGACGTACGCGGCGGTGACGATCGTGGGGGAGCTCAAGCGTCATTTCCGCGACAAGGGCTGGGCGATCCGCGTCCCCGAGGCGCCTCCAAGAGGTGGGGCTGCGGGTGAACGCCGTGTTGCCCACCTTGTCGCAGGAACTGGGGCGTTCGCCGACGATCGAGGAGCTCGCGGCTCGGGCAGAGGCCTCGTCCGAAGAGGTGCTGGACGCCATGGAGGCGGTGCAGGCGTACTCCACGTCGCCGTTGGAGGCGCCGATCGGCGATGAAGGAACGGCTCCGATCGACGTGCTGGGTGAGGAGGATCCCTCGCTCGAACTCCTCGAACGGTGGGCGTCCGTCGCACCGGCCGTGCAGAGCCTGTCCTCACGGGAGCGTCGGGTGCTGCACCTGCGGTTCTTCCGGGGCCTCACGCAATCCGAGATCGCCGAGCAGATCGGGGTCTCACAGATGCACGTGAGCCGGATCCTGTCGCAGACGCTTCGGACCCTCCGCGAGGAGGTGGCCGGAGACGGTGCGATCCCCGAGGACGAACCTCGGGGATCGCACCCGGACGACTCGACTCGGGAAGCTCGCCGATGCGCGAGCGCTAGCTGAAGATGCTCACGCCGCCCGGGCCGATGAGCAGCCCCACGATGATCAAGACGGCGCCGGCGAGCACACCACCTCGGATCAGCGTGACGATCCCGGCGATCACCAGGACCGCGGCGATGATCCACAGCAGCGTCGCGGTGTTCGACGCCGCAAGCATGAGTGCAAGCATGTTCGCCTCCCTCGCGTGCTAGTTGTTGAACTGCGGGATCACGTACCAGGCCAGGAAGGCCAGGATCGCGAGCACGATCACCACGATCGCCGTGTACTTGATCGCGGCGAACCCCGTCATGGAACCGTGATCCGGCTCGTGCTCGTGGTACTCGGTGTTCTGGTGGGACATCGACATCTGTTCCACCTCCCGGGGCCGCACCCTGCGGCTCCAGGCTTCCGTGTACCCGGCGGGTCGCGGCGACAAACGCCGCCGGTCAGCGGTCGGAACGTTGTGCGCGATCGGGGGTCCCGATCGCGGGGCCGGGGTTGAGGCCGGTCGTGCTCGCGGATTCGGAGATCCCGGAGAGCGCCTCGCCGACGATCCGCTTGGACGCGAGCGCCACGGCGACGTCGCCGAGGGACAGGATGCCGACGAGTTTGCCGTCCTTGAGCACCGGGAGACGGCGGACCCGGTGACGCTCCATGAGGTCTCGTGCCTCGTGGAGCTCGGAGTCGGGGGAGACGGTGACCACGTCCTTCGTCAGGATCTCTCCGAGCGTCACGGCCTCGGGATCGCGCCGTGCCGCCAGGACCCGCACCACCAGGTCCCGATCCGTGACGATGCCCACGCAGGTCTCGCCGTCGACGATTGGGACGCTGCCCACGTCGTGGTTGGACATCAGTCCCGCTGCCTCCCCGGCGTTCCGCTCCGTGCTGAGGGTCTTCGGTTCCTCGGTCATCGCGTGACGGACCAGGACGGCCATGCGGATCGCCTCCGATCGGGACGGGACATCGCGAGCCTACCCGGGCCACGCTCGGAGGAAACGATGGTTTGCCACGTGACCAGGCGTGGTACCCCAGGGTCGTGGGAGGGTCATCGGACGGTTCGGAGCACGGTTCGAGCCGCGCCCCGGGCGAGTCCCGTGACGAGCGGCTCAACCGAGAGCTCATCGAGCTCCTGAACGAGCTGCGGGTGGCGCTCCCCGGCGTGCAGGTCCTGTTCGCCTTCCTGCTCACGGTCCCGTTCAGCGGTCGCTTCGAGTCGCTCGGCGACGCGCAGCGGGCCCTCTACTTCGCGACCTTCGTCGGTACGGCCTTCGCCACCGTGCTGTTCATGGCGCCGGTCGCCTACCACCGGATCCGGTTCCGGCAACGCGACAAGGAGCACCTGATCCGGACCGCGAACCGATCCGCGATCGTCGGGACGATCTTCCTCGCCCTCTCCATCACGTCCGCCTCCAGCCTGATCACCGAGCTGCTCTTCGGTCCATCGGCCGCGTTCGGCGTCGCGGCGGCGATCCTCGTCCTGATCGCGTGGTTGTGGTACGCGATCCCGCTCAGCCGCCAGGTCCGCGACGACTAGGTTTGAGCGCGCCTCGTGTGGGAAGACATCGCGCACGGGCGACCGGGACCGGCCGCCCTTCGTTGGAAGGAGGCGCAGATGGAAGGCGCGAAGGATCGTATGGAAGGGACCTGGGACGAGGCGAAGGGGAACGTGAAGGAGGCGGTGGGAGACGCCACCGACGACGAGCGTCTGGAGAACGAGGGGAAGAAGGACCAACTGCAGGGCGCCGGCAAGAAGGCCTGGGGCGCGACGAAGGACGCCGCCGAGAATGTGAAGGACGCAGCCGGGAAGACCAAGGACGCCGTGAAGGACAAGCTCGACGACGACTGACGTCGCTGCGAGGAAGCAAGCGAGCGCCGCATCGGCTCCCGATGCGGCGCTCGCCGTTCCGCCGACGGTACGAACCTCACCCGGCGCACATCCAGCTTCGCGTTCCATCGCACGCGGTCGGCGCGGTTCCAGCAGGTTTCATCCTGGAGTTGTGCGGGCATAGCAGGCGCGCCATGGTGCGGTTGCGTCGAGTCTCGAGCGAGGATCCAGGCCTCCGACGTGTCCGGCGTGGCCGCGGGTTCTCCTACGTGGCTGCGGACGGCTCGCCGGTCACGGACGAGGAGACGCTCGCCAGGATCCGGGCCCTCGCGATCCCACCGGCGTGGACCGACGTTTGGATCAGCCCCCGATCCCCTCGGTCACCTACAGGCGACCGGCGTCGACGCCGCGGGCCGCCGTCAGTACCGGTATCACGACCGCTGGCGCGAGCGCCGCGACGCGCAGAAGTTCGACCGGATGTTGCGGTTCGCGCGTTCGCTGCCGGAGCTCCGCGCCCGGATCGATGCGGATCTCGAGCTCGACGGGCTCCCACGCGAGAAAGCGCTCGCGGCCGGCGTCCGACTCCTCGACGTCGCCTCGTTCCGCGTGGGCTCCGAGTCGTATACGAAGCAGAACGGGTCGTTCGGCCTCGCCACACTGCGTCGTGAACACGTTCGCGTATCGGGCGACGTCCTGCGGTTCGACTATGTCGCCAAGAGCGGCAAGCGCCGCGTCCAGGATGTGATGGACCCCGGACTGGCCCCGGTCCTTCGGCGGCTCAAGCGCAGGCGAGACCCCAACGCGGAGCTCCTCGCGTACCGCGAACGGTCGGGGTGGCGGGACATCCGCTCGGCGGATGTGAACGACTACCTGAAGCAGCTCGCGGGGGAGGAGGTCTCGGCGAAGGACTTCCGAACCTGGCACGCGACGGTGCTCGCGGCGGTGTCCCTGGCCTCGGAGGAGACCCCGGATGCCGCGCGCGCGCGGCGGCGCCGGATCACGGAAACGGTGAAGGAGGTTGCGAGCTACCTCGGCAACACGCCGGCTGTCGCTCGCGCCTCGTACATCGACCCGCGCCTGCTCGAGCGCTTCGAGGAGGGCCGGACGATCCGTGACACGCTCGACCGCCTGGGCGACGACGACCTCACCGACCACCGCGTGCGAGACGTGGTCGAGGCGGCCGTCCTCGAGCTGCTGGATGACGAGGATGAAGGGCGCGCCGCGGCCTGACGCCGGTCCGACCTCAGCCGCGGGAGGCACGGCTCGGTTCGAGCTCCCGCACGATCTCGCGGATCTCGTTGACCGCTTGCTCGATCCGGTCCGTCCCGTCCTTCGATTCGGCGCTCCCACGGTGGATCAGTACCGCCGCGAGCACCACGAACGAGAACAGCTGCAGGAACTCCGATTGCCAGTTCTCGAGCGTGGATTGGCCGAAGGCCACCCAGAACTCCGACAGCTCGCGCCGGCTCGCCGTGCGTGGCCTGCTCGTCCACGAAGGCCTGCCATTCCGTGATCGCCTGCGCGACCCAACTGATGAGGAACAGGGTCGCGAAGGTCAGGCCGAGACCGAAGTTGCGCCAGATCCTTCGGACCTGGGAACGGCGTCGCTCCGCGACGATGTTGTGGACGAGCATGCCCAGGAGGAAGCTCGAGATGCCCACGAGGACGAGGACGGTCGTCCAGATCGCCAGGGTCTCCATCTTCGGCCCTCCGGGGTCGCCTGCCCGCGGATCTCCTCGCCCGAGTCAGTGGTGGGTACCCGGGGCCATGCCTTCGCACACGTGTGAGCCGGGACCGTCATCCGGGTAGGGCCTCACCGGTAGATCGAACCGGAAGGGGTGTTCGACATGCGCGATGACCGGACCATGGAGATCGCGGCACCGGTCGCCTCCGCGAGCCCACAGCGCATCCGCTGGGGCGCGGTGTTCGCGGGCACGGTGCTCGGGTTGGCGCTCCTCGCGCTGCTGACCACGCTCTGGCTGGCTCTCGGGTTCAACTCGGGCGTCGACGACATCCGCGCGAACATCGAGTGGTACATCGGCGGTACGGCGGTCGCGTGCCTGTTCCTCGGCGCGCTGCTGGCCGGATGGCTCTCGGGCGTGCGAGGTGCCGGCAGCGGGTTCGTGAACGGCATCACGATGTGGGGGCTGATCTTCCTGGTGTCCCTGGCGGTCGGGCTCCCCTCGATCTTCAACGTGTTCAACCTCGGTCGCGTGAGCTCGATCAGCGAGGGGACCACGCTGCTCGACACGAGCGTCGATGGCGCCCTCTGGGCGTCGTTCTGGACGATCCTCGGTGGCTTCGTGGCCGCCGGGCTCGGCGGGCTGATCGGTGGAGCCATCACGAAGCCGGCGAACGCTCAGGTGCAGCCGGCGGCGTCGGTCGAGCGCGATCGCACAGACCGCCCCGTGATCGATCGTCGAGGACGACCTTGAGCACGATCACGGTCGCGATCGCACCTGGGACCGCGAGGTCCACGCTTCCTGACGAAGCAGACGGGTTCGCGGAGGGCCCGGCTCGCCGAAGCGAGCCGGGCCCTCGTCGAAGGGGATCGCGTTTGGCAGCCCAGCCCCTCGGGTACGCCGGAAGCGGAGCCGGACGAGGAGGTCCACTGATGAGGGACACGACGGCGATCTTCCCGACTCGGAGATGCCTCGTGTGTCGGGTAGCAGACCCCTGACTTCGGGCCCTCAAGTCCGGACCTACGCGGAGGGTCGTGTGTGCGGGGCCGAGGATTGTCGGACCGTCCTGTCCCGATACAACGGGACCGAACGCTGCTGGCAGCACGAACCTCGGCGGCCCCTCGGCATGGCCGTTCGTGGCCGTCGACCGACCGACGTCGATATCCGTGACGTTCTTCCGCAAGCGTCGTAGGCGCGAGCATCGATCGCCCCGAGCGCTCAGGACGACGGGTCTCGAAGAGCGAGAAGGCCCGGACGCTCCTCGCGCCCGGGCCTTCAGATCCTGATCCCTAGATCTCCTCCGTCGCGAACGTGAACGTGCAGGCCGTCGGCGAGGTCTGCACGAACGAGAGGTTGTTGTTCGCGTCGTCCAGAGCGTTCTTCAACGCTTCCTGGTACGCGCGGTTCGGATCCCCGGACGGTGTGAACCCATCGGCCGCCAGCGCCGCATCGGCCTCGGCGATGATGGCAGCCACCGTGGCGAAGCCGGCCGCGTTCGCGCTGGTCGTACCCGGCGCCTCGATCATCGCGCCGCCGCTCACGAACCCGTTCAGAACGTTCAACCGTATGGCCGCCAGCATCGCGGACAGCTGATACGACATGTTCACGGCGTTCCGGTTGCCGAGCCACGTCTTGAACGCCCCGTAGGAGGTCGGGTTGAATGCGGAGCCGTCCGCGTTCCGCAGGTTGAGCGCGACGACCGCGGCGAGGTCGTCCGAGCCGAACAACTTCTGGCCGTTCTTGTTCCCCCAGAACCCCGGTGTCAGGCCGCCGCCGGCACCTGTGCACACGTTCCCGAAGTAAAGGGTCTTGTCATCCCCGGAGGCGACGGTCACGTTCACGACGGTCGACGTCGTGTGGGTCCAGTTCGCCTCGATCGGGTCGAACTCCGTCACGACGTATTCGTCCGGCGCGACGGTGATGTCGACGGGGGTGAAGCGGATGAAGTCGATGTTGTCCTGGATCCGGAACTTCCATCCATCGAGGAGCTGTTCACCGGCGTCGAGTACCCCGTTCATATTCGCGTCGTAGAACTTGCGGACGTGCAGCTGCGCCTTGTCGGCCTCCCCGGTCGCCTTGAAGCCGTCGCACTTGTGCCCGACGGTGTTCGGCGTGAGCGAGATGCACACGCGGTAGGCGAGAGATGCGGAGCTCGTCGTGTCGAAGCCGGGGCTCTGGTCGCTCGCCCGGATCACGATCGAGGCGAGCTGGTAGCACTGGACGAACTCCCCGTTCTGTACGACGACCGGCGTCTCGTTCGTGCTCCCGACGCTCGTGCCGAGGGTCGTTCCGCCGATGTTCGCCGGCTCGGTCACCAGAACGTAGTACGAGCCGTCCGGCACGATGCTGTTCCCGTCGAGGTACACGTCCTCCTTGGTCTGGAACACGGTGATGTCCTGGTCGGTACAGCTGCTGTCGGTCGTGAAGATCCCCATGGGCACCGCCAGCGCGGTCCCTCCGGCGACCAGCACGAACGTCATCGCCATGGCGATGACCAGCCCCACCTTCCGTAGCGCCGAGCCCGGCATATCCCCTCCTACGTTGGTCATGCGAGCCGTCGCAACGGCACGGCTCGTCGTGTTCTGGCGAAGCTACGGGGACTTCCAATACCTGTCGTCCGTCATCCGGTGTACGTCGCCTGCACCACGTGGATGGCTACTTTCCACCTGGGCCGTCGCGGATTGACAGGTGACTCTTTGGTCACCTATCATCGGGCCGATGAGCGACGACGACCGGGTGTTCAAGGCCCTCGCCGACCCGACGCGGCGCTTCCTGCTCGACCAGCTCTTCGCGCGTGACGGCCGCACGCTCACGGAGCTCGAGTCCGGGCTCGAGATGTCGCGCTTCGGCGTCATGAAGCACCTACGCGTCCTGGAGGATGCGGGTCTCGTCGTCACGCGCCGGGCGGGCCGGGAGAAGCTGCATTTCCTGAATCCGGTGCCGATCCGGCTGATCCACGACCGGTGGATCGACAAGTACCGGGAGCGTCAGATATCGGCGCTCGCGGACCTGAAGTCCGAGCTGGAGGAGGAGCTGGCATGACGACGGACACAGAAACGGCCGTGACGACGCAGGTGTACCGCGTCTACATCAAGGCGACGCCCCAGGCGATCTGGGACGCGATCACGAAGCCCGAGTGGAACGCGCGGTACGGCTATCCGGGTCGCTTGGAGTACGACCTGCGTCCGGGCGGTGGCTTCCTGGCGATCGCCCCGCCTGAGGCACAGGCCATGGGGATGCCCGAGACGCTCGCCGACGGCGAGGTGGTGGAGACGGACCCGCCGCGAAGGCTCGTCCAGACGTGGCGGTTCCTCTACGAGCCCCTCGTGGCGGAAGGGTTCACGCGCCTCACCTGGGATATCGAAGAAGACGACGGCGGGGTCACGAGGCTCACGGTGACCCACGAGCTCGAGAACGCCCCGATGACTGCGGAGCAGGTCGCCAGCGTTTCGCGCATCCACGAGGGCGGGGGCGGCTGGGCGCTCATCCTCAGCGACCTGAAGACGCTGCTCGAAACCGGATCGCCGTTCGACTCGGAGGGCTGAACCGGCAACGATGGTCACGGCGGAGGCCCAAAGCCCTGCCGGGCAGGGCCTCCGCTGCGGCACGTATGTCTCACACCTCGATGACGAGCTTGCCGCGCGCGTGTCCGGTCGCGAGGTGCCGGATCGCCTCGCGTGTCTCGTCCAGCGGGTAGGTGTGCCCGACCACCGGCGCGACCGTTCCGGCCTCGATGAGCTCGGTCACGGCCTGCAGATCCTCGGCGTTCATCCTCGAGTTCAGGCCGCCGAGACGCTGACCGACGAAGAGCGACAGGAGCGGTCCGCGGAGCATCCCGCGGAAGAACCCGCCGGTCCAGCGCCCACCGCCGTCCCCCCCGACGATCACGAGGGTGCCCTTCCTGGTGAGAGCGCGGCGTAGCCGTCGCAACGGACGTCGCCCCGCCGTGTCGACGATCACGTCCCACGTGCGCGACCCGTCGGTGAAGTCTTCGCGCGTGTAATCGAGGACGTCGTCCGCGCCGATCGACCGGACGAGGTCGAGCTTCGACGAGCTGCCAACACCGGTCACCTCGGCGCCGAGGGCCTTCGCGATCTGCACGGCGAGCGTTCCCACTCCTCCGGCCGCGCCGACGACCAGGACTCGCTGCCCCGGCTGCACGTGCGCCTTGTCGCGGAGCGCCTGGAGGGCCGCCACGCCCGAGACCGGGACGGCCGCGGCCTGCTCGAAGGAGAGGCCGGCCGGCTTGCGGACGATCTTGTCCCGCTTCGCGATCGCGTACTCCGCGAAGGAACCGCGGGCGACCCCCAACACGTCGTCGCCGGGCTGGAACCCGGTCACGGCCGAGCCGACCGCCACGACCGTCCCCGCGACATCCCATCCTCGGGTCCGCTCCTTCGGCCTTCGGAGGCCGAGCATCAGCCGCGCGAAGTAGGGCTGCCCGGTCATGATGTGCCACACGTCCGGTCCGGCGCCGGCCGCGTGCACGCGGACGAGCACGTCCTCGTCTCCGACGACAGGTTCCTCGACATCGCGCAGCTCGAGCACGTCCGCCGGGCCATACGTCTCCTGGGTGATCGCCTTCATGCCTCTCCTCCTCGCTCGGCAACCGATGGTGTACGTCGTACACCTCCCGGGAACGTTAGGTGTACGTCGTACACTCTGTCAAGCCCGATCGGAGGAATCCGCGATGGCCACGAAGATCGACGAGAGCGCACGACCCAGGGCACCCCTGAGCAGGGAGCGGATCCTCCGTGCCGCAGTCACCGTGGCCGACGAGGGTGGGGTGGAGTCGCTCAGCATGCGACGGATCGCGCTGGAGCTCGGCGTCGTCCCGATGGCGCTCTACAAACACGTCACGAACAAGGACGAGGTGCTCGACGGGATGGTCGATGTCGTCGTCGGCGAGATCGACCCGCCCGTTGAGGGCGCCGGCTGGAAGACGGCGATCCGCGAGCGGGTGCTCTCGGCGCGTCGAGCGCTCCTGCGTCACCCCTGGGCCTCGGAGGTGATCAAGTCGCGGACCGACCCGACGCCCACGGTGCTCGGGTACATGGACTCGATGATCGGGATGTTCGGGACCGGAGGCTTCTCGATCGACCTGACCCATCACGCGATGCATGCGATGGGCAGTCGCCTGCTGGGGTTCTCGCAGGAGCTCTTCGAGGACTCGGTCGTGATCGCACCCGAGCTGCGAACGGCGATGCTCGAGCAGATGGGTGCCAGCTACCCGAACATCGCGCAGATCGTGGCCGCGATCACCCACGACGACGCGTCCGTCGTCGGGTCGGGGTGCGACGATCAGTTCGAGTTCGAATTCTCGCTCGATCTGCTGCTGGACGGCCTCGAGCGTCTCCGGGCCCGCGAGACGCCGTCGTGAGCACGGGCGTGACGACGCCGTCCGGTGCCTGACGTGATCGTCGAGGAGCCGGTCCGAGGCTCGTTCGCGTACCTCGAGCAGCCCGGCGTGTTCTCGTTGCCTCCCGTGGAGCAGCTGCGTCTGTTCATCGAGCGGAGGCTGCCCGCCCCCCCGCTGACGCACCTCAGCGGCCTCGTCGTCGAGGAGGCAACGGAAGGCACCAGCACCTGGTCCATCCCCGCGAGCCCGTGGTGGCAGACCGCGGCCGGCGTCTTCGCGGGCGGGACGTTCGCGTTCGTCGCCGACGCCGCCCTCGCCGGCGCGGTCTTCACCGTCCTGCCCCCGGACACGATGCTCGTTTCCTCGGACCTCGCGATGAACTTCCTCGAACCGGCCTGGCCCGCCAGCGAGCGTCTGGTCGCGAAGGGTGCGGTGATCGACGTCGGCCGGCGCCAGGGGCTCTCGGAGGCACGCGTGGAGGACGCCGCAGGCAGGCTGCTCGCGCACGCGACCTCGCGGTGCGTCCTGCAGCCGCTCCCGTTCGATCCGCCGGACCCGCCGAGTGGGTTCCCGAGCATCGACCTTCCATCGTTCGACATGCCCGATCCGTACCTGCGTCCCGTCGACGGGGAGGTCGTGCCGCAGACGGTCTGGGACGAGACCGCCGGGCTCGACCTCGTCCTGCTCTGGCTGAACGGGGAGCTCGCCGCGTCGCCGAACTGCGCCCTGCTCGGCCTGCGGTTCGTTGAGGTCGGCGCGGGGAACGTGACGCTCGCGATGCCGGCCTCGCTGTGGTTCTGCACGGGCTTCGGCACCTTCTACGGGGGCGTCCTGACGGCCCTGGTGGACACCGCGATCAACACCGCGGTGACGACGACGTTGCCGCCCGGAACCTCGTTCGGCACGCTCGATCTGAAGGTGAACTTCCTGCGGCCCGTGAAGCCCGACGGACGCGATCTCGTCGCCAACGCGACCGTCGAGCAACGGGGTCGGACGATCGCCGTGTCGACGGCCCGGATCGACGACGCCGACGGCAAGCGCGTCGCCATGGCCACGGGGAGCGCGATGATCTCCGAAGGCCGCCCCTGGCCGACGCCGGCCGCGTGATCTTCGGGGCCGGACTCGGAGCTCAGGAAGCGGTGACGGCGGACTCCAACAGCGACAGCGTCGTCGCGTCGGCGTCGATCTCGGCGCGGACACCGAGCGGCATCGGTACGTTCGGACCAGTGTGGCCGATGTCGACGTTCCCGAGGACCGGGACGTCACGCTCGCCGAGCACATCGAGGACGACCTCGCGAAGCGTGCCGGGTCCGCCGTCGGTGAGCTCCACCTCGGTCGCACCGACGACCATCCCCGAGATCCGGTCGAGGACGCCCCCGTAGCGCAGCACGTGGAGGTCGTTCCAGATCGCCACGGTCGACGTGCCGACCTCCTCCCAGAACAGGATGGCGCCGTCGAAGCGCTCGGGGCTCAGCGCGAACGGTGTGGCCTGCAGTCGCACCAGGCGGTTGAGCAGCCCGCCGATCAGCGGACCCTCCGACCGGCCGGAACGCCAACCCTCCCACCGCCTGCCCGGCGGCAGGGCACCCGGCGCATCGTCACTCGTCAGCACGCGGAGGTAGATGTCCGCGAGCTCCTTGCGACGGATGTCGTCGCGCTCGATCCACTCGCCGAAGCCGTACGTGACGAGCTCGGAGTGCAGGGACACCAGACCGGTCCGCGCATGCAGCGCCAGATGCAGCGTGGAGATGTCGCTGAACCCCAGCAATGGCTTCGGATCCGCTCGGACCGCCTCGAAGTCGATCAGGTCGAGGTAGCTCAGCGCCATCCGCCCGCCGGTGAGCGCGAAGATCGCGCGGACCTCCGGATCGCGCAGCAACCGGTTGAACTCCTCGGCAACCTGCGGCGGGCGGGGCCGCCGCCCACCACCATCGCCGGTCCAGGTCGACCAGCGGCGAGACTCGCACTCCGAACCCCATCTGCTCGATGGCCTCGACGCCGCGCTCGAACAGCGACGCCTCACCTTCCTCCAGTCCACTCGAGAGCGCCGCAACGGCCACAAGATCACCCGAGCGCAGCGCCCTCGGTCGTAGGTTCGACAGCATGCTGAGCCTCCGGTCTCGGCTACCGACGGATATCGGATCGAACGTTCGACCGCGCGGCGGCACGGAACTCATCGGTCGCACGAGGCGACACCCGGGGATGGTCGCATCAGTTGTCCCAGCGGACGACGATCCGCTCCTCGAGACCGGAGAGCGGGAGGGAGTCCGCGTCAGCCTTCACCGCACCGCGTTCCGAGCGCGAGAGGCGCCGCCACGTCACACCTCAACGAAGACATACACCCGTCGGTCTGCCCGCTAGAACGTGTTCAAGCCGGTCGCGAGGGTCGACTGCACGTACTGCATGCCTTCGGTGAACCTCGGATCCTCGAAGCGCCTCGCGACCTCGTCCGCGTCCGGCTCCTCGAGACGCTCCTGGATCCACCAGATGTTCCCGAGCGGGTCTCGGACGCGCCCCACCCGATCGCCCCAGGCCAGCTCGGTCAGTCTGGTGACCGGCGTGGCCCCGGCCGTCACCGCCCGCTGGAGCACGGCGTCGGCGCCCTCGACGTAGAGCCGCAGCAGACCCGGCGTCGCCACGGGGAAGGGCGAGTCGAACATCATGATGATCGAGTCGCCGATCCGCGCCTCGGCGTGCCCGATCGCCCCGCCCTCCACCTCGACGACGCCCAGAACCTCGGCGTCGAATGCAGCCTTGATGAACTCGATGAGACGCCGGGTGTCGTTCGTCACGATCCAGGGCGTGACGGTCCCATACCCTTCGGGGATCGGTGGCGGCTTGGTCATGCTCGCATCCTTCCCTCGCTGTCCCCGTGTTGTTGGGGCTGCCGTCTCACCGTGCTCCGCCGTCGACGAGTGGCTTGTGGTAGATCACGAGATCGCAGGGCGTGGCCAGCAACGGTGCGAGGTGGGGGTACGTCTCCTCGATGGTCCCGGTGCGCAGCGGCCGATAGCCGATCCGCGTGTACCAAGCGTCCAGGAACGCCTTGCTCGGATGGGTCCAGTTGCGGGGGACCAGCAGCTCGAGCTGCATGATCGCCCGGCCCTGCCGGCGACACCGGTCCTCGGCGAATCGGACCAGGTCCCGGCCGATGCCCTCGCCCCGGTGCGCGGGATCGGCGACGAGCATCCCGAACTCGCCGAGCTCGTCGTCGAGCTGTTGGATGCGGACGCTGCCGACGATGTGCTCGTCGTGTCCGTCTCGCCGGGCCACAGCGATCTCGCCGGCGCCGACGAGATCGGCCACCTCCGCCGCGGTCGTACGTGTCGCGCCGTCGACCCACAGCCCCTCCTCGGCCTCGGCGTACACCCGGTTGATCAGGTCGGTGAGCTGAGGGACCACGTCCGCGTCGGTGGCCGCCGCGGTTGGCAGGCTCTCGATCGACGGCATCCCCGACGATGATACGCACGGGTCCTTCGTCCCTGCGGCCATGAGAGCATGTCGGGGTGCTTCGGATCCTCGTCGCGACGCGGGATGGTCTGCACTCGCTCGACGAGCGCGGGCACGAAGGGGCCACACAGCACACCGGTCGACCGGTGACCGCGGTCGTCCGCGACGGACCACAGCTCTGGGCGATCGTTGATCGCGCGCAGGTCTGGCATGCCCCCGAGGGGGAGTGGCGTCACGTCGCGACCCTCGACGGGGTCGGCGCCACGTGCATCGCCATGACCGATGCGATCCATGTCGGTTCGTCCGAGGCTCGCCTCTTCCGTCTGACCGATGGCGCCCTCGAGCCCGTTGAGGCGTTCGACGTCGCCGAGGGACGCGACCGCTGGTACACGCCCTGGGGCGGGCCCCCCGACACGCGATCGATCTCCGAGTGGGGGGATGACGTCTACGTGAACGTGCACGTGGGTGGCATCCTTCACACGGGCGATGGCGGCGCAACCTGGAACCCGACGATCGAGATCGATGCCGACGTGCACCAGGTCGCAACAGCCGATGGCCTCGTCCTCGCGGCCGGCGCCGGAGGGCTCTCCACGAGCACCGACAAGGGCGCCACGTGGTCGCTTCGCAGCGATGGACTCGAAGCCGCGTACGCGCGAGCGGTGGTGGTCTGCGGGGATCGGGTGCTCGTTTCGGCCTCGGAAGGGCCCAGGGGCGGCCACGCGGGCGTCTACCGTGCGGATCTGTCGAGCGGCGCGTTCGAGCGATGCCGCACCGGACTCCCCGAGTGGTTCGACGCGAACATCGACACGTACTGCCTGGACGCGCTGAACGACGGCTCGTACGCCGCATTCGGGACCGGCGACGGGCGCGTGTACACCTCGGATGACGGCGGCCTGACGTGGCGCGAGCTCATCGCCGGGCTCGGATCGGTGCAACACCTGCTCCTCGTGCCCGACTGAGGTCGATGGCTCGGCCAACTATCGTGAGGGTCGTCGCGAGAGGGGGCGGGCATGGCCGGAGGCAAGGCGCGTCTACCACCGCGGTGGTTCGTCGTGACCGCCTGGCACGTGCACCGGATGATCGTCCGGGCGAGCGGGAGGCGTACGGGGCTGTGGCAACCGCGGCCGGGCAAGTGGGGTGCCCTGCGGCTCACCACCCGTGGTCGGCACACCGGCGAGCCGCGAAGCGTGATCGTCGGCTATTACGAGGATGGGCCCAACGTGGTCACGATGGCCATGAACGGCTGGGGCGCGGCCGAGCCGGCCTGGTGGCTGAACCTGCAGGCCCACCCTGAGGCGATCGTCGAGCTGGCCGGTGGGATCCGGCGCGAGGTGGTCGGAAGGGCGGCGGTGGGCGAGGATCGTGAACGGCTGTGGCAGCGCTGGCACGAACTGGACAAGAACCTCGACGACTACGCTGCGCGACGCCCGCGAGAGACGGCCGTGGTCGTCCTCGAGCCGCGCGCGGCGGCGGGATGAGCGAGAACTACGCCTTCCCCCGGCTGCCCGTGGCCGAGATTCAAGAACGCGCGACGTTGCCCTTCAGCGTCCAAGCGACGAGCGCGTTGGCATGCCCGTGCCCCATGCCGTACTCCGACTTCAGGTACCCCACGATGGCCATGTGCTTCTCCAGGCCGTGATCCGCGATGATCCGCTGCCACTCCGCGATCGAGCGCCCGTACTTCTTCTCGATGGACGGGAAGTACGATGACGGGCCTTGCTTCGGCCAGGGCGGTGAGAACTCGCCCGTGCTGATGCCCTCCGTTCTCCGGCTCCCGCTAGGAGACGAGCCGGTCGCCCGAATCCTAACGGCGAGCCGGCGGAAACGACGCATCAGGGGGCTGAGCCCCTAGGGAAGTCGCGCCCCGTTCTCGTCGGGGCTCAACCCGAAGGTCTTGCCGTGCTCAATCTCCACCCACGGTGCCGGGCACCGCAAGGGGAGCTTGGGGGTCACTCGGACGACCTAGTGCTTCTTGCGGTGGCAAGGCCATTACCAGGCGAGAACCCCGATCCGAGCCGCAACTTCGTTTCGGCCACGATGCATCGGGAGCCCGCGCCGCGCGGCGAGCCCGCGGTAGGGAACAGCGCCCACGCGAGGGCGGCCCGCGGAACTTGCATCCGTTACAAGGGCCGTCCTTCGAGGAACTCCTCGATGTACGAGTCGTCCATGAGTAGGAAGTGGAAGGACAGGAGATCGTCGGGGGTAAACGCGGGATCGGGCGACCGATCCATCCGGTCGGATACGACGGTACCCTCGGGGCGGTCGGGGGTTTGCGGGTCGCCGAGGAGCGATGCCTCGGTCGCGAGATCGACCCCCGCGGCAAGGAGCAGCGCTGCGGTCGTGCGGTTGGCTGGCTTCTCAACGGGATCCAGGCAGGCAGGGCACGTGAACTGATAGGCCGATCGGCCGTTCAGGGGTGCGTACAGCAGGATCTGTCCGGGCCTCATGTCCACTTCTCCGCATCGCGGGCATCTGCTCCGGATCGTCGTCATATCACGGCGTATCGGAGACGGGCCTTGGACGGTTGAGCGATCCCTTCGGGAGCGGGGCTACCCTCGATGGGCCTTTTCCATCCACCCGGTCTCCCGGCGTTCGTTACCGCCACCGAGTCATCCGACCGAGCCCGTTCGCCTCGCATCAACCGCGCATGGCATGCCGAGAGCTCGCGATCCTCGATCCCGGCGAGTAGCTGCCAAGGATGGCAACCTCGCGAGCCCGCTCAGGGCGGCTCGATCCCGCGCCGAAACCTCTTCCAGGCAGCCTTCACGCGAGGAGAGTGCAACGATGAGGTTCTGGCGCCATCACGAAGAGACATCGGACCCCGATCACCTCTACCTAACGGAGGATCGAGTCGAGCGCTTGGCCCAAGAGCTGCTCGAACGGGCGTATGAGCTCGCCGCGGATCCGGCATCGTCGCAGGTTGGGCTGACGCCGCCGTCAGACCTGCGGGTCGTCCTGGGGGCAAGGGACGTCGTGGCGTGGCGGGTCCAGCAGGAGTCGCGCAGGAGCGCGGACCTTCGCGCGTACCGGCTCGTGGACGGATTGATGCCACCCGATCTGCGCGTACCACTCGGGCTCGGCTCAGCCGACAGATGTACGCCTCGACGATGACGTGGTGCCATCGCATCGCAGACGACCGAGCCGCCGGTCACGTTCTCGGAAACGTACATCTGTGGGGCCGCCGGAGGTAACTCCACTGTGTCTTGCAGCGGTTTGAGACACCGCTTCGCTCAGCCAGCGGTGCCAGCATCCTTCGTCAACCGCTGCAGGCATGAGTACGTGCAACCGATCGGCGGATCGAGACGGTCGGCGTTGTGAAGTGCCTCTGTGGTCGCCAGGGTTCAGGGATGTACCTCGAAGCGAGCGGCCCGTAGGAGATCGTCATCGGGCGCGAGCGATCGCCGTCGGTAGGAATCGAAACCTGCGACCCGCAGCATAGCAAGATGCTGCGAACCGATGCTCCCTCACGCGTACGCCAGGGGCGTTGTATGGGCTCGTGGCCTTGGCAGCCAAAGCGGCCCTCGTTTGCACTGGGGCCATCGCGCATCGCAGTTCGGTGATGTAACCGAGCTCAACGGCGCGAAGCAGGGCGTGCCCTGCCCGCGTCTTGTTCGTTAACACCGAGTGCGCTGAGCTGCTTCATCAGCTGGTCGCTCATCTCAGGACCCCTTGCAAAAGACCGATCCTTCAGGCCGACGTCGCGCCAGCCGATGGTCCATCCGCCATCTCGTTGCCAGGCGTCGTTGACGAGCTCCTCGGCGACCAAGTAATGGGAGAGGTTATCCCCCGTGGCCAAAAGGGCTGTGCCCGCCGGGCCACCTGGACTCCTCGATTTCTCCTCGCTCCAACCAGACACGGTTTCGGCCCTCTCCTCCATAGCCTCTCCCGGAGCTGTCACGGGATGGCGTTACCTTCGAATCGCCCCAGCCAACCCCGCCCGGGTGACCCGAAAGAGTGCGACCGGACTCGGAATGCCCTTCAGGTCCGCGTCGTCGATCCGTTCGAACCCGAACCGGGCGTCGCCGGATGCGTCGGCGACCACCTCGCTCGTGAGGACCTCGCCCGGGGCAGCCGCATCGGCGATCCGCGAGGCGAGGTTGACGGGTCCGGCCGAAGACATCGAGGTCTCGCTCGATGACGGGTCCCGCGTGGACGCCGGCGTGCGATGTGAGCGCCCCCTCGCCGTGCATCGTCTCCACGAGCTCCAGCGCTGCCTCCAGGCCGACGCTCGGATGAGGCAGCTGCAGCATCGCGCCGTCACCGAGGAGCTTGACGAGTCGTCCGCCGTGATGCGTGGCCGTGGCGTCGGCGAGCCGCTGGAGGGATGTCGCCGCGGTGACCGCGGACTTGTCGCCGCGCTCGCGCGTGAAGCGCGTGAAGCTCGAGAGGTCCGACGAAGACGATCGCGGGCGGGCTCGGCGGCGCCGGTATCGGCGCCATCCCCTTCGTAGCGAGGAACCGCTCGAACCCTTCTGATGATCTTATTCACGCCTCGATGCTCCAGGTACCGAGCGCTCAGCCACGTGAACATCTCCGGCGCGAGGTGTGTCACCTTCGTGAACGCGACGCGGACGTCGTCAGGAAACTCCTTCAGCTCACCGCGGAACAAGCGTTCGCGCGCCGGCTCCGCGAGCTGCTCGGCCTGGATAAAAACCACCCAGCCGAGCATCGCGGCGCGGGAGCCCTGTGCCATCAGCCTGGCAGCTCGGAGCAATGCGTCCTTGTCCGGCGTCATCGACTACGCATCGAGGAAGCGTTCGAACAGCTCTTCCTTGTCTCGGCGGATCGGCGCATCGGGGTCGGGCTTGGGGAGTCCGAGCACCTCGTAGATCGCGGGAAGCAGTTCGGCCCTCGGACCCGCGTCCGCCTGGAACTCCGCGAACGTCCGCCGGGGAATCGTGGCCCTGGCTCGTATGGGAGGTACTCGTCCGTGCGCTGGAACCTGAGGAATCCTTCGGTGGCCGCGCGCTCGATCGATTGGGCCGATACCCCGGACTCGACCAAGGCGGAAGCCATCTTGACCGACGAGCACCGCGCCGAACGTGAACCGGCCGTCCTCATCGGCGTGTACCAGCCCAAGCCCGATCAACCAATGGACGCGGTCCTCCGGGCACGCCGCCTCGAGGGCGATCTCGGCAGCGGAGTAGGTCCTCGGCACGTGCTGCATCGTAAGTCAGGCGCGCAGGCGCACCGACACGAGGGATGCGTCGGGAGGAGGCGGTCGCGACCGATACGACGTGGGCGGGCGTCGTCCACACGGATGCGGGCGTCCATGAGTCCTTCCTTCCGTGGGGTGGGGCAGGGTCGGTCAGCCCGTCCCCTCATTCGAGCCCGGCACTCGTCGTGGCGAACTGGAATCCAGGTCTCGCGTGGACTTTGTTCTCGTTTCGTCCCCTCGGCGCCCGGTCGAGGATGGAATAGTAGCCCATCAGGAATTCCAGGCCGCGGGCCTGTGTCGAGTAGGTGTGGTAGACCACGCCCTTGTCGTCCAGGCCTGAACGCGCTGAAGCCCGGCCCCTCCGAGACGTAGCCCGGCACGTCCGTCCCCGTAGTCCGCCAGGTGTCGGATGACCGGCGGCGGGTCGTCGAGCATGGGTCCCATGTGCTCACTCACCTGGCTCGTCCGTATAGGAGACACCGAAATCGAAGTTGAAGTCGCTTCCTGCCGAGGAGACCCACGGGAGCTTGACCAGCCCATCCGCCGCTTGTACTCCTGCAGCTTCCAGAGAGGCGCGCGCGAGACGTAGAGCATGGTCACGTCGCGCGCATGGAGGTGAGGAAGGACCGCGTTGACGCTATCGGCGCTCTTGACGAGCAGGTCGGGCAGCCACCTTCATAGGTCGGGCCGAACATGAAGTGGTAGACGAGGAGTTGAGAGCGCCCGTCCAACAGCTCGGCCAGGGTCCGTGTGCCATCGTCGGTCTCGAACCGGTACTCCTTGTCGACGCGCACCCATGGCAGTTCACGAAGCTGTCGCGCGAGCTCATCCCCGAGTCGCGTGTGCTCCTTCTCCCGCTGGAGAAGGTCGTCTCGGGCAGCCTCCCACTCCTGGCGCGTACCCACCTTGTGGTCGATCATGCGCTCCCTCCTCGCCTCGACTCAACCATTCTCCCGCATGGGCGCCGTCTTCGGATGGGGTCTGGCGGACGGGGACGTCGAAGGCACCGCTCGAGCTCGAAGAAGGCGCACCTCGCTCACGAACAGCTCTGGCTGCTCGAACGCGGCGAAGTGTCCGCCGCGCCCGGGTTCGTTCCAGTAGCGGATGTCGAGGAAGCGCTTCTCCGCCCATCTTCGGGATGGGCGCTGGAAACTCATCGGGAATGATCCGAACAGCCGGTGAGAAGTGCCCCCGGCAGGAATCGAACCTGCGACACGCGGTTTAGGAAACCCCGTGAGCACGGACATGGCGAGCGACCGGGATCCGTTTCCGCTGGTAGACGCGCTGCAGGTCCCTCAGTCGACCTGGGATCAACCGAGGCTGCTGGTCCCGAAATGGTGCCAACCACTCGCCGAGGAACTCGAACCGCGCGCCGAGGTCCCGACCGACATCAGCGACCGCAAGACGTCGCGGCGTCGGCAGCCGAAGGTTCGGCTTCGTTCTTGTAGACCATGGCTTAGGGCTGCGATTTGGCCGGGCTGGACTCAGCCGTCCGATGAATTTGGCCGCCGTCACACTCCCATCGCGAAGAGAGCCCCGTTCATGACGGGGCTCTCTACGGTGCAATCACGGGGGATCTTGCTCTAGGGCACCACGCATCCAGCCGGTGCATCCGCCGGGATAAGCAACGACCCCTCCGCTGGAGCATCGAAGAAGGTGCCGACGATGACCGTCACTTCTGTGGTGGAAGGATTGTACGCCGAGTGGACGTGAACCCCAGGGTCGACGAAGGCGGTCCCTGCCGGATACTCAAGCCTCGAACAGTCTTCGGCCGGAACATAGACGAGCGACCCTGAAACGACGTTAACCACCACGGGGCCGCCATGCGAGTGCCAAGGGAACGCGACTCCGGGCTGTATGGTGAACCTCGCGACTACGGTGCGCGAAGGGTCCTCGACGTTCACCAGGTCCCTTGTTCCGTCCTCCCGCTTTATTTTGATCTTGAGGTCGACGTCGTCCGTGAAGACGGCTCGGTCAGTCAGGAACTCGGTGGCGATGGGCGGCGGGGCCACCTGCGCAGCCAACGGCACCACGCCTCCGATGATTACCACCGCGGCGATTACAGCCACGGTCAGGGCAAGTACGCGCTTCCTGCCCTTAGTCGGTCTCCTTCCGTGAGACGTCCCTACGATGATTCTCACGCACCGGACAAGCAGGGACCTCATCCATATGCAGTAGGTTCGCATCTTAAGGGACCCGCCGCTCCTGCCCTGACTAGGCGCTATGGCGGGACGCCGCGAGCGCGAGATCCTCGAGCCGCCTGACCGAGCTTGCCGCCTGAGGCGTCGGGTGCAAGCCTCCGATCCCGTGGACCTGGAGCACGTCGAGCGCGGCTCCGTGAACGCCTGGACGCCCTCGGGCCGGCTCCCCGCGCCGAGCTGCTCCACGTCCTGATGCTCCCCGACTTCGAACGTGCCGGCCGGATCGGCGAGTTCTGGGGCTACCCCGAGAGACGCGACCTTCGCCGAGCTCCTGATCGACTGCGAGGAGGACCGGACGCTTCGGGCGGTGCTGGTCGGGATGTTGCGGGAGTCGGAACGTTCGTCCTAGGCGCAGGGCTTGGAAGATCATATATGCGGAAGGCTCTTGGTGTGTGCTCACGGCGGTTGCGGCTCTGCTTCCCGCGTGCGGGGATGACTGGTGGATCATCGGAGGGATTGCGCCGTTCGACCAGGGAGGAGCCCGGCTTCATCGTTCTCGATCGCGAACCTCGCCTTCCATCCGGCTTGCTTCACGGCGAGCCGCTTCCCAAGGCATCTCGGTCGTGAATGAGGACGATGTCGGCCACACGTTCACGATGGTCGGCACCCAGATCAACGTCCCCATCGCCCCCGGTGAGATATTCAACGGTCCCGAGCCGATCTCTGGTGCGGTCGGAGCCAGGTACGTACGAATTCGTGTGCACTATCCATCCGCAGATGACGGGCGACGCGACGATCGTCGAGTAGCGGCTGATAGGGCGAATTGTCCAGTCGTTCCTGGTGCAACGCGGAGCGCACCCGGAGCCCGCGCAGCACGCCGACCCGACGGTCTAGCTGCTGATCGACTGCGAGGACGATCGGGCGCTCCGGGCCGTTCTCGTCGGGATGCTGCGGGAGGCTGACCGCTAACCGGGCACACGCGACTCCTGGCGCACCGTGAACCTGGCCGCGTCGCAAGCCCGCGCTGTGGTCGCTCGAGGTCACGGCCTTGTCTTTGTGCTCAGGAGTAGTCAGGGTGTGACAGGATCAGCTCCTGAACTCTTCCCAAGGAGGGGAACATGAAGGCGCGACTGCTCCTTGGCCCTCACATGTGTGTTTGGAACGGCCATCGTGAGTGCAACACCCGCGCTCGCCGTCGAGCCCGTGGTGGTGGTCGACACCGAGAGGCCCGAGCTAAGCCCCGTCGCGTCCGACAGCTTCCTGGCCTGGTTCGTATTCAGTCCCAATTTTCGCTCGAGCGTTCGCGCCCAGGCAACCGGAAGCGACACGTCCTTCCGCGTCAACCCGAAGGGTACGAATGCGTTCACTGGCGGCATCGACGGTTCGACGTTGATCTACGAGATCCAATTCCCCGGAGAGAAGGCCGACCTCGCGATGGTCGACCTCGCCACCCAGACGGAGCTGGACGTGCCCGATGGGATCAATACCAACGGCAACGAATACTCGCCGAGCATATCTGGATCACACATCCTGTTCGGTCGTGGTTTCCGCCATGCGAGGATCGTCCTGTTCGATACGGCCGCGTCTGAGTCCCAGGTCGTGTACACACGGTCGGAGACCGATCGGCGCTTCTTCCAAGTCCTCCCGAACCAGATCAACGGCAATTACGCGGTGTGGCAGCAAGTGGCCTTCTCGAAGCGGACCAATGAAGTGATCGACATCGATGTGTTCCTATACGACATCGCGGCCGGGACGACGACGAGGCTTCCGGAGACCGACCCGGAAAGGCCATCGCAATATGGCTCGTCGGTCGATGCCGAGGGAACCATGTACTACGGCCGTAGCAGCTTCGTGTGTGGCGAGAACGCAGAGCTGGTTAGTAGAGACCTGGATGGGACCGAATCAGTGGTCTACACACTTCCGACCGGGCAGGACTTCGCCTTCTCGTTCGCACTTGACAACGCGAGCGGGACGAACGACGTGTTCTTCGATCAGGCGACGTGTGGGGACCCTGACTTTGGTGACATTTGGAGACTTCCTGGCGTCTAGGTTCCGTGTCTGGTCTCAAGCCCGCACTTCGCCGCTCCTGATCGACTGCGAGGAGGACCGGGCGCTCCGGGCGGTGCTCGTCGGGATGCTGCGGGAGGCGGACTGAGGACTTCCCCTTGTCGCCTGGGCGCACCGGCGGGACCCCGCGCCCCAAGGCGAGCCAGCGGTGTAGGAACCGGTCGCGTCCAGGGGGCTGAGCCCCTAGGGAAGTCGTGCCCCCCCGTTCTCGTCGGGGCTCAACCCGAAGGTCTTGCCGCGTTCAATTTCCACCCACGGCGCCGGGCACCGCAAGGGGGAGCTTGGGGGTCACTCAAGCGACCTAGTCCTTCCTGCGATGGCAGAGCCCTCATTTGGAGAGAGCCCCGATCCGTTGCGAAACTTCGTTTCGGCCGCTGGCGCACCGGGAGCCCGCCGCCGGCAACGAGCGAGCCGGCGGTCTAGCCGAGGATGGGAGCCGCTGGCGGCCGGAGCCAGGGCTTCAGCGGATCACCGTCCGTCCTCTTGCTCCCCCGCCTTGCTGCGCTCGCGGGCCTCGCGGCGCATCCCCTCGATGATGTAGTCACCGCCGGCCAGCGTCGCCTCCGCTTCGAGGATCTGGGAGATGTACAGCCGGATGCCCCGACGGGCGACCCATGCCAGGGGGCGCTCCATGTCGTCTGCGATCGCCTGGAGCGCGCGTAGATCCCGCGGGCTCAGCTGCACCATCAGCCGCTCCGAGAGCCGTTCCTCCTGGTCTGCCATGAGATCACCCTACCACCGTCGCAGAGCCTTTGCACTGCCCTCCCCGGCCCTGGTACTCTCTACGTTGTGAAGCGCTACAGAGCGCAGTGAACCGGAATCCTGGAAGGAAGGGTGACGAATGAAGCGTGTAGTGGCAGGCGTTGTTGTGGCCGCCTTGTTCCTGCTGGTCCCCTGTCGTGAGCGCGACGGCAGGCGACGGCCCGTCGATGAGCTCAGTTCCGCAAGATGCAGCGGCAGGTGACCGAACTTCAGGATCGGGTCAGCGCACTCGAAGCGTCGCCGGGAGGAACGAAGTGCCTTGTCGAGCGATCCGCCGTCTCCCAGTACGACGACTACGCGGAGTACTGGTACGGCGACGCGATCACCGGTCTGGACCTGGACACGCCGTCCTCCGCTGATTGGGACGTCCTCGTGTGGACGTGCGGCACCCAACTCGTGCCGCAGGGCTTGGTTCCCCAGCCGTCGGAGCACTGACGTTAGGACCTGAGTGAATGGCGGGGGCCGCCATTTGCGGCGGCCCCCGCCATTTCGGGCCTCCATCCGCCCCATTTGAGAGAGAGAGAGAGACGATGAAGAGACGATTCGTGCGCAGAATTGCGGTGATCGCGGCAACGGCCGCTGTCGTCGGCTCGGGCCTCATTGCAACCTCAATGCCCGCCAGCGCGAGCCAGAGGTGCACGCCCGGATACAGACCGTGCATCCCCAATCGCCCATCCGACGTTGACTGCTACGGCGGCAGCGGCAACGGCCCTCGTTACACGCGCGCAGGCGTTGTCTACCGGGTGACGGGAAGCGATCGGTACGGCCTTGACGCCGACAACGACGGTCGCGGCTGCGAGTAGTCGGAGAACCCGTGGCAACCATCCGAGGCCTCCTGTACACGCTGGCACGCCTGATGGGCGACGTGACCGCTGTTCGTCAAGGGCGCGTCGGTCGTCGGATCGGTCGACGAGCGGCGGGCAAGGTGACCGGCCGGTGGCTCGGACGGCTGTTCAGTTAGAAGGAGCGCCTCGATAACGGAGCCGGAGCCGAGTGCTTGTTGGCTTTCTCGGCCACCCTCCTTCCAGTCGAGGCTGATTTGGCGGGGAGCCCCGTTGCCGTTTCGTGGTAGCGGGGCTCCCTCGCGTCTCTGCTTCTGCTGATGCACCTCGGGAGCCAGCCTCGCCGTGCGGCGGGTCCGGAGTCACAGGTGACCTCGACGGACCGATCTCGTCCCGCTCCTTTGCTGCCGTCGATGGGCCGGACGGCAGCGGACGCCGCCGATCAGCCGTTCGGGTAGCGCTGGTGCCAACGTGGTGCCAACAACGCCCTCCTCGGCCGGCCCGGGGAGGGCGTTTCGCGCAGGTAGATCGCAGTGCCCCCGGCAGGAATCGAACCTGCGACACGCGGTTTAGGAAACCGCTGCTCTCTCCACTGAGCTACGAGGGCTCGCCCGGCCGTTCGGCAGATGCAAGTCTAGGCGCGGCGCGCAGGTCGAGCCGTTCCTCCGATCCTCGGGCGCTGGTCGTTGAATGGGGACACGTGAAGAGGGCGGGTCCCTCTCAGAGAGGGACCCGCCCCGTGGTCGTTCGGTTCGAGGACGACCCGATGCAGGCTAGGCGCCCCCCTCCTCGAGGGTGACCTCGATGGGCGTGAAGTCGTTCCCGTCGACGTCGACGCCCAACTCCTCGAGGTTGCCGATGGCCTCGGTCACGATGTCGTTCGTGAACGCCCCGGCATCCGGCTCCTGCGTCAGGACGGTGGCACCTTCGAGGTTCGGCGTCTCGAGGGCGATCTGGACCGTGCGATCCCATGCCGCCTGGTCGATGAAGCCGACGCCGTTCTCCGCCGGCCAGATCAGCTTGTTGGTCTCGTTCATCTGCCACAGTTGGTGGCTGTCGCCGAGCTGCGAGCCCTCGGCGACGATGATGTCGCGGCATGCCTCTGGGTTGTCCCGGCAGTACGCCCATCCTTGGAGCGAGGCCGTCACGAAGCGGACCGCGATGTCGCGATAGGCGTCGTCGCTCTCCAGACGCTCCCCGTCGGCCCAGATGGCGTCCTGCAACATCCCGACGCCCACCTCCTCGTAGGAGATGACCGTGAAGTCCTCCGGCTGGTACAGCTCCCCGGTGTCCGGGTTCACGGCCTCGAGCACCTGGGCGTACTCGTTGTAGGTCATGGCTTCGGCCGCGTCGATGTCGCCGGACAGCAGGCCCACCATGTCGAACTGCTGCGCAACCAGATCGACGTCCGAGGCGGGATCGAGACCCGCCTGACCGAGTGCGGCGAAGACCTCGTACTCGTTGCCGAATCCCCAGTTGCCGACGGTCTTGCCCTCGAAGTCGGCCGGCGTCGTGATGCCCGCGTCGGCGAACGACACCTGCAGCGTCCCCGAACGCTGGAACACCTGGGCGATGTTCACGATGTTCGCGCCCTGCTTCGCGCGTGGTCAGGGCCTTCGGCACCCAGGCGATCGCGAAGTCGGCCGCACCGTCGGCCAGCTGCTGCTGCGGGCACGATGTCGACGCCGCCCTCCACGATCGTGACGTCCAGGCATTGGTCGGCGTAGAAGCCCTGATCCTGCGCCGCGAAGTAGCCGCCGAACTGCGCCTGGATGAACCACTGCAGCTGCAGCGTGACCTCGTCGACCGACTCGCAGTCGGCGGCGTCGGCGGCCCCTCCGTCGCCCCCTCCGTCGTCCCCACCGCAGGCGGTCGCTACGAGCGCGAACACCACCAATCCGGCGGCGAAGTTCCTACGTCGCTTCCCCCTCATGCGCTGCCCCCTTCCCCCATCGCCCCTCGTTGCCGCTCCTCGCGACCCGCCATCATGCCGCATCGCGTGCGTATCTGCCGACCCCGCCGGGCGTGACCACGCGCTCGAGGCCGACCGCGACGAGGTAGAACGCCAGCCCGAGCAGACAGGCGCCGAGGACGTATCCCCACGCGGCGGCGTTGTTCGAGATCGCGATGTTGCTGGTGATCCGGCTCCCGAGCCCGTTCTGGGATCCCCCGAAGTACTCGGAGACGAACGCGGTGATCACCGAGGCCGGCGCCGCGATCTTCAACGCGGTGAACAGGTACGGGACGGCGTTCGGGACCCGCACCTTGCGCAGGATCGCCACCTCGGTCGCCGCGTACGAGCGCATGAGCTCGAGCTGGATCGCCTGCACGTCGCGCAGTCCGCGGGCGACGTTGACGAGCACGATGAAGTACACGACGAGCGTGACCATCAACCGTCGGGGCACCTCGCTCGTCACGGAGAACATGTTGTTGAACACCGAGACCAGAACGAAGATCGGGACGGCGTTCAGGGCGATCGCCAGTGGCGTCACGAGGTCGTTCAGCAACCGGAAGCGCGCGAGCAGGAAGCTCATCGTGATGCCGAGCGCCGCACCGACGAGGAGCCCGATCAACGCGTTCAGGCCGGACACCCGCGTCGCCTCCCAGATCAGGGTCGCGTTGGCGCGGAACTCCGCCCAGATCGCCGACGGAGCGGGGAGGAAGTACGGCTGGAAGTCGAACACGTTCACGGCTGCCTCCCACAGCACGAGGAACGCGATGCCGAACACGACCGGCGGCCACACGCTCGCGACCACCGACCGGGAGGTCGTCCTCAACGGTCCTCGACCCCGAGCGCCGGTTCGACCTCCAACGTCGGGTCGGGCGCGTCCATGCCGCGCAGCGCCTCCCGCACCTCCGTGATCTTCCGGAAGAACGCATCCGCCTCCCGCGTGTCGACGTCACGCCGGTCGCCGAGGTCGACGTCGATCACCTCGGTGATGCGTCCCGGACGGGGCGACATCACGACGACCCGCGTGGACAGGTAGACGGCCTCGGGGATCGAGTGGGTGACGAACACGACGGTCGTCGAGGTCTCCGAGCAGATCCGAAGCAGCTCGGCCTGCATGTGCTCGCGGGTCATCTCGTCGAGCGCGCCGAAGGGTTCGTCCATCAGCAGGAGCGGCGGGTGCGCGGCCAGCGCCCGGCCGATCGCGACGCGCTGCTGCATGCCGCCCGAGAGCTGCCACGGGAAGTGCTCGGCGAAGTCCGCCGAGCTTCACGAGGTCGAGCATCTCCAGCGCGCGCTCGCGCCGCCTCGCCTTGTCCCAGCCCTTGAGCTCCAGCGGGAGCTCGACGTTCTTGGTGACCGAGCGCCAGTCGAACAGGCCCGCCTGCTGGAACGCCATCCCGTAGTCCTGGTCCAGGCGAGCCCGGCGGGCCGGCTTGCCGTTCACGAGCACCTCGCCGGTCGTGGGGTCGGTCAGGTTGGCGATCAGGCGCAGCTGCGTCGACTTCCCGCAGCCGGACGGACCGATGAGCGAGACGAACTCGCCCGGCTCGATCGTCAGGTCGATGTCGACGAGCGCCTCGACGGCGTTCGGCCGGCCCGCGTTGAAGACCTTCGACAGGTTGCGCACCTCGACGGCGTTCACTCGGCCGCCTCCCGCGGCCGGTTGCGCATGAGTCGCAGGTCGGTCGCGGCCACGATGCCGACCATCAGCAAGCCGAGGGCCGCGGCCCCGAAGACCGCCGTGTAGACCTTCGCCGGGTCGCTCGTCGCCTGGCGCGCGTACTCGATGATCAACCGTCCGATCCCGCCCGCGAGCCCGGTCGAGATCTCGGCCACGACGACGCCGATCACCGACGCGGTCGCCCCGAGCTTCAGGGCCGGGATCATGTACGGGACCGCGGCGGGGAAGCGCAGCTTGAACAGCGTCTGGCGCCACGAGGCCGCGTACGAGTCCATCAGCTCCAACGACGCGTGCGGCACCGAGGTCAGCCCCTTCAAGGTCCCGACCGCGATCGGGAAGAACGCGAGGAACGCACCGATCACGGCCGCCGACAGCCACCGCGGCCACTCGAGGCCGCCGATCGACAGCTTGCCCCCCCAGCTGACGACCAGCGGCGCGAGCGCGATGAGCGGGACGGTCTGCGAGATCACGAGGTAGGGCAGCAGCCCTCGTTCGACGACCTTGAACCGCGCCATCAGGACCGCGAGCCCGAGCCCGACCAGCGCGCCCATCGCGAACCCCGCGAGGGCGAGCCGGAAGGTGAACCACGCGCCGGACAGGACCGCGAACAGGATCGGGACGTCGGACCCTCGCCGCTCGGGCTCGGCGTACCGCGAGAGCATCTCCCACACGTGCGGCATCGCCTGGTCGTTGGCCCTCGGCAGGATCGACCAGCCGAGCACCTCGCCCCCGTCCTGCGGGCCGACGAGCTTGTAGAGCTCCCACAGGGCCGCGACGAGCACGAGCGCCAACGACGAACAGCCACCAGCGCCGTGTTCGGGCGTGCAGGTCCCCGGGCGTCGTTCCCGTCACGTCTTCGCGAGCACCGTGTCGGCGATGGCCGGGATGACCTTCTCGCCGTACGCCTGGAGGGTCTCGTCCTTGGCGTCGTGCTGCAGGTAGACGGCGAACTGGTGCACGCCCAGGCTCTTCAGCTCCTCCAGGCGGCGCACGTGCTCCTCGACCGGCCCGAGGATGCAGAAGCGGTCGATGATCTCGTCGGGGACGAACTCCGTATGGACGTTGCCGGCCTGCCCGTGCTCGTTGTAGTCGTACCCCTCGCGACCCTTGATGTAGTCGGTGAGCTCCCTGGGGACGGCCGCCGTCTCGCCGTAGCGGGCGACGATGTCGGCGACGTGGTTGCCGACCATGCCCCCGAACCACCGGCATTGATCACGCGCGTGCGCGAGGTCGTCGGTCACGTACGCCGGCGCGGCGACGCAGATCATCACGTCGTCGGGGTCGCGGCCGGCCTCCTCTGCCGCCGCGCGGACCGCGCCGATCGTCCACTCGGTGATGTGTGGATCGGCGAGCTGCAGGATGAACCCGTCGCCGACCTCGCCGATCAGCTTGAGCGCCTTGGGCCCGTAGCCCGCGACCCACACCTCCGCCCGGCTCCGAGACGCCCATGGGAACCGGATCTTCGAGCCTCGGTACTCGGCCGACCGACCGTTCACGAGCTCGCGGATCACGTCGACGCTCTCGCGCAGCGTGGCAAGCGTCGTCGGCTTGCCGTTGATGACGCGCACCGCCGAGTCGCCGCGGCCGATGCCGATCACCGTCCGGTTGCCGAACATCTCGTTCAGCGTGGCGAACACGCTCGCCGTCACCGTCCAGTCGCGCGTCGCCGGGTTCGTCACCATCGACCCGACGACCACCTTGCGGGTGTTCGCGAGGATCTGGGTGTAGATCGGGAAGGGCTCCTGCCACAGGATGTGGCTGTCGAACGTCCACACGTGCGTGAAGCCGTAGGTCTCCGCTTTCGTGCCGAGGTCGACCACCCGAGCGCTGGGAGGAGTGGTCTGCAGCACCACGCCGATGTCCATCGGACTGCCTCCCTCCCTGCCGCTCAGCGAGCGACGATCGGGTCGTACGCGTCCGGCCGCCGGTCGCGGTAGAACGCCCACCGGTCACGGACCTCTCGGACCTTCCCGAGATCGAGGTCGCGCACGATCAGTTCGGGCTTGTAGGCGTCACCGACCTCGCCGACGAACTGCCCCTCCGGGTCGACGAAGTAACTCTGCCCGTAGAAGTCGTTGTCGCCGAGCGGCTCGATCCCGACGCGGTTGATCGCGCCGACGTAGTACATGTTCGCCACGGCGGCCGCGGGCTGCTCGAGCCGCCAGATGTACTCGCTCAGCCCGCGGTGCGTGGCCGAGGGGTTGAACACGATCTCGGCGCCGTGCAGGCCGAGGATGCGCCACCCCTCGGGGAAGTGGCGGTCGTAGCAGATGTAGACGCCCACCGTGCCGACCGCGGTCTCGAACACCGGGTACCCCTCGGTCCCGGGCGCGAAGTAGAACTTCTCCCAGAACCCCTTCACCTGCGGGATGTGCTGCTTGCGGTACTTGCCGAGGTAGGTGCCGTCGGCGTCGATCACGGCCGCGGTGTTGTGGTACAGCCCGTGCTGCACGAACTCGTACATCGGCAGCACCATCACCATCCCGAGCTCCTTCGCCACGCTCTGGAACCGCTTGGTCGTGGGCCCGTCTGGGATGGGCTCGGTGTAGGAGTAGTACTCGGCGTCCTGCACCTGGCAGAAGTACGGCCCGTAGAACAGCTCCTGGAAGCAGATCACCTCGGCGCCCTGGGCGGCCGCCTCACGCGCCGCCTCCTCATGCTTGTCGGTCATGGACTCCTGGTCGCCGGCCCAGTCCGTCTGCAGGAGCGCTGCCTTCACGATCGTCATGGCGACTCCTCCTCTATATGGCCCTCGGACTGCGGTCTCGTCTCGCCGTCCGAGGCTGACCTCGGGTCGAATGCTACTCACACCTCGTCTACCTGGCGAGGGCGTGTGTGCGGGCCACTTGGGCGGGGCCGGGTGTGGATGGTCGGCTCCCAGCTCACCGAGCGCGACCGGTGGCGGTCACCTCGCAAGGCGAGGGCCAAGGGGCTAGCGTCCTCCACGTGAGGGTCGCGATCGGGGTCGACGTCGGGACGACCGGATCGCGCGCCGTCGCGGTCGACGAACGCGGGGACGTGATCGACGGGCGGGCCGCCGAGTATCCGCTCCTCACGCCTCGACCGCAGTGGACCGAGCAGGATCCGGCCGAATGGTGGCGAGCCACGCGCGAGGTTCTGGGTGCGACCGTGGCCGCATGCCGCGACGCGTCGGGTGAGATCGTCGGGATCGGCCTCACGGGCCAGATGCACGGATCGGTGTTCCTCGACCGCGAGGGTGAGGTGATCCGTCCTGCGTTGCTCTGGAACGATCAGCGTACGGGCCGCCAGTGCGATGAGATCACCGACCGGGTCGGGTCGAAGCGGATCGTCGAGATCACGGGCAACCCTGCGCTCACGGGGTTCCAGGCCCCGAAGGTGCTGTGGCTCCGCGACGAGGAGCCCGCGAACCATGAGCGCGTCGCGCGCGTCCTGCTCCCGAAGGACTACGTTCGCTACCGGCTCTCGAACGAGTTCGCGACGGATGCGTCGGATGCTGCGGGGACCCTGTTCCTCGACCTGCGCTCGCGCAGGTGGTCGTCCGAGGTGCTCGAGGCCCTCGAGGTACCGGAGGAGTGGCTCCCGGAGGTGTTCGAGAGTCCGGAGCCGACGGGGACGATCGCTGACGATGTCGCGGCCGAGTTGGGGTTGCCGGCAGGCGTGCCGATCGCGGCAGGCGGCGGCGACAACGCCGCCGCCGCGATCGGAACCGCCGTGACCAGCGACGGCCTCATGTCGAGCTCGATCGGAACGAGCGGCGTGTTGTTCGCGCACGCCGAAGGCGTGGCGGTCGATGACTCGGGACGGATCCACGCGTTCGCGCACGCCGTCCCAGGCCGCTACTGCCTGCTCGCGGTCACGCTCGCGGCCGGCGGGTCCTTGCGATGGTGGCGCGACCTCAGCGGGCTCAGCTACGACGAACTGATCGCCGAGGCGGATCGCGTCCCACCGGGGAGCGAGGGACTCGTGTTCCTCCCGTACCTGATGGGGGAGCGCACCCCTCACCTCGACCCGCGCGCCACCGGCGGCTTCATCGGGCTGACCACGCGCCACACGCGTGGGCACATGACACGCGCCCTCATGGAGGGTGTGCTGTTCGGCCTGCGGGACGGCCTCGAGATCATGCGCGGCCTCGATGTGGACCCGACCGAGGTCCGGGCGACTGGCGGCGGGTCGTCATCGGACCTGTGGCTGCGGCTGCAGGCCGATGTGTACGGCGCCCCGGTCCGTCGTCTCGCCGTCCAGGAGGGCGCAGCGTACGGCGCTGCCTTGCTCGGACACGTCGTCGCGGGGACGTTCGGCGACGTCGGTGAGGCCGCGAGCGCGGTCCGCACCCTGGACGAGGTGACGGAACCGGATCCGGTGCGGGTCGAGGTCTACGATGAGACCTACGAGGTCTACCGGTCGTTGTACGGGGGCCTCCGAGGGGCGATGCATGCGCTCGTCGAGCTCGCGGCCGACCGATGACGCATCACGGTTCCTCCCCGAGGGCGCGGCGACCTCGACGTGCGTGCCCGGACCGACCGGCCGTCTACGCTCGTCGGGATGGACGACGACGAGGCCCGGGAGCGGTTCGCTTCGGCTCGGATCGCGCGGCTCGCCTCCGTCAGGCCCGATGGAGCGCCGCACGTCGTCCCGGTCGTATTCGTCCTCGACGGTGACACGATCTGGCTCGTGATCGACGAGAAGCCCAAACGCCATCGCCGGCTGCAACGCCTGACCAACATCGCCGGGGAGCCGCGGGTGAGCCTCCTGGTCGACGCGTACGAGGAGGACTGGACCCGGCTGTGGTGGGTCCGCGCGGACGGCCGGGCGCGGCTCGTGGACGATGGTCCCGAGCTCGAACGGGCGGTGCGACTCCTCCGGGAGCGGTACCCGCAGGAGCGGGAGCGCCCTCCGCTCGGGCCGGCGATCGCGGTGACCGTCGAACGATGGGCGTCCTGGGCCGCGAGCTGACCGACTCGGTTTGCCGGTGCGTGCACCACCGTCGGATGATGCGAACTTCGGACACGACCCGAGGAGGCCGAGCGTGAAGACGCTCATCAAGAACGGCACGGTCGTCACCGCGACCGAGACCACGAAGGCCGATGTGGTCATCGAGGACGAGAAGGTCGCGGCCATCGGCATCGGCATCCCGGTCCAGGCCGACGTCGAGATCGACGCGACCGATCGCTACGTGATGCCCGGCGGCGTCGACGTGCACACGCATATGGACCTCCCGTTCGGCGGCAGCTTCTGCTCGGACGACTTCGAGACCGGGACACGCGCGGCGGCGTTCGGCGGCACGACCACGATCGTGGACTTCGCCCTGCAGGACTACGGCGAGGGTCTGCGGCAGGGCCTCGACCGCTGGCATCAGAAGGCGCAGAAGGCGTGCACCGACTACGGGTTCCACATGATCGTCCGCGAGGTGAACGATCAGGTCCTGAAGGAGATGGACGAGCTCGTCGGCGAGGGCGTGACCTCGTTCAAGCTCTTCATGGCCTACCCGGGCGTGTTCATGCTCGACGACGCGTCGATCTTCCGCGCGATGCGGCAGGCGGGGAACTCGGGCGCGCTCATCATGATGCACGCGGAGAACGGCGGGCCGATCGACGTGCTCGTCCGCCAGTTCCTGGACGAGGGGAAGACCGATCCCGTGAACCACGGCCTCACGCGCCCGTCGGTGATGGAGGGCGAGGCCGTGCACCGCGTGTTCAAGCTCGCCGAGCTCGCCGACACCCCCGCGTATATCGTCCATCTCTCGTCGCGAGACGCGCTGAACGCCATCCGCGAAGCGCGCGACCGGGGCCAACCCGCGTACGCGGAGACCTGCCCCCAGTACCTGTACCTGTCGCTCGACGATCTGGGCAGGCCGGGGTTCGAGGGCGCGAAGTTCGTGTGCTCGCCGCCGCTCCGGCCGGCCGACCACCAGGAGGAGCTGTGGAAAGGCCTGCGGGGCAACGACCTCAGATCGTCTCGACCGACCACGCGCCGTTCAACTACACGGGCCAGAAGGACCTGGGCAAGGACGACTTCTCGAAGATCCCGAACGGCCTGCCGTCGGTCGAGGACCGGTTCACGCTGCTGTACGGCGGCGTGGAGGAGGGACACATCGACCTGAACCGCTTCGTCGAGCTCGTCGCGACCGCGCCGGCGAAGATGTTCGGGCTCTACCCGCGGAAGGGAACGATCGCGCCCGGGTCCGACGCGGACATCGTGGTGTTCGACCCGGCCGTCGAACGGAGATCTCGGCGTCGACGCATCACATGAACGTGGACTACTCGGCGTACGAGGGCCGGCACGTGCACGGGCTGCCCGAGGTGGTGATGCAGCGCGGCCGGGTCCTGGTGCAGGACGGCGACGTTCCACGGCGCCCCCGGCCAGGGGACGTTCCTGCCGAGGAGCCGGATCCCGGTCTGACGGGCCCGCCCGCTCAGGCGAACTCCAGGAGCACCTTCCCGATCTTGCCCGGCGACGCCAGGCGGTCGAACGCGGCATGGACGTCGCCGACCGCGAACGTCGAATCGATCAGGACGCGCGCGCGGCCGTCGGCGAGCAGGGGGACCACCTCGCGGTCGAACGCGCGGACGGCGGCCGCCTTCTGCTCGAGGGGTCGCGCGCGAAGGGTCGTCCCTCGCAGGGTCGCCCGGCGCCGCATGAGCGCGCGGAGGGGGAGCGTCACCTCCTCCCCCGCCCCGACCCCGACGACGAGGATCCGTCCCCGGTCCGCGAGCACGTCGAGGTTCGCGGGGAAATGCGGAGCGCCCACGAGCTCGAGGATCACGTCCGCCCCTCGGCCGCCCGTGAGCTCGAGCACGCTCGGGACGAAGCCGTCGTCGGGCACCGCCTCCGCGCCCAGGGCTCGAACGGCCGAGGCGGCTCGGTCGGAGCGGACGGAGCCCAGCACCCGTGCGCCGGCGCCGACCCCGATCTGTACCGCCGCCGACCCGACGCCGCCACCGGCACCGTGGACGAGCAGGGTCTCGCCCATGCGGAGTCCACCCTGGGTCATCGCGGCGTCGTGCGCGGTGATGAACGCCTCCGGGGCCCCTGCGGCCTCCTCGTTCGAGACCGTGTCCGGCACACGCGCCAGGCATCGTTCGTGCACCGCGACGCGTTCGGCGAGCCCGCCGCCGCCGACGAGCCCGAACACCCGGTCCCCCACGACCCATCCCGTGACCCGCTCGCCGACGGCGACCACGCTCCCGGCCACCTCCAGGCCCGGCACGTCGGGCGGGCTTCCGGGCGGGGCGGGGTAGCGGCCCTCGCGCTGGAAGAGGTCGGCGGGGTTCAGGCCCGCGAAGCGCACCGCCACGAGGACGTCCTCGGTCCCGGGCATGGGATCGGGACGCTCGAGGACCTCCACGACCTCGTTCCCACCCGCGCCGCCGAACGTGACCGCCCGCATCCCGCCTCCCGTTCGCGAGGGGAAGCAGGCTATCCGAAGGTCAGAACGCGGGGGTCGAGCCGGCGGCCGGGACCGGGTCCGGCGGCGCGATCCGGTACCCGATCCCGCGCTCGGTACGGACCCAACCCGGTCCGAGCTTCCGGCGCAGGTACCGGATGTAGACGTCGACGAGGTTCGAGCGCGGGTCGAAGTCGAGCGACCAGACCTCCGCGAGGAGCTCTCGGCGCGTGATCGTGCGGTCCGGGTGGCGCATCAACATCTCGAGCAGTGCGAACTCGCGCGGGGTGAGCTCGATCACGCGATCGCCGATCCGGGCTCGGCGCGCGATGAGGTCGAGCTCGAGGTCGCCGACGACCAGCCGCACGGCGAAGTCGGCGCGGGGTCGCAGCCGGGCGCGCAGGCGGGCCGCGAGCTCGTCGATCGCGAACGGTTTCGGGACGTAGTCATCGGCCCCGAGGTCGAGCCCGCGCACCCGATCCGCGACGTCGCTCCGGGCGGTGAGGATCACGACCGGCAGCCCGCTCGCGCGCGCCCGGAGCTCGCGGAGGACCTCGACGCCGTCGATGTCCGGCAGCCCCAGATCCAGGACCACGACGCCGATGCCGTCGTCGATCGAGCCGAGCGCCTCGCCCCCGGTGGACACGCGCCGCACGTCGAACCCGCGGTCGCCGAGCCCCTTCTGGACGAAGGACGCGATGCGGTCCTCGTCCTCGACGAGCAGGACCGTCAGTTCGGGATCAGTATCCAGAACGTCGCTCCTTCCCCTGGGCGGTTGTCGACCCCCGCCTCGCCGCCGTGGGCCCTGGCGATGCTGCGAACCACGGCCAGGCCGAGCCCCGAGCCCTTCGAGCCGGCCCCGCGGACGAACCCCTCGAACGCGCGTTCCTCCTCACCCGGAGCGAGTCCGGGTCCGCCGTCGCGAACCGCGAAGATCCACCCCGCGCCGGCGTCGACGACCTGGAACTCCACCGGCGCGTCCTCTGGCGTATGGACCGCGGCGTTATGCAGGAGGTTGACGAGGGCCTGTTGCAGCCGGCGTGGATCGGCCACGACGCTCCCCGCGGTCGGGACCTCCGACATCCGGAGCCGGCCGTTCAGGAGGGGGCTGACCTTCTTCGCCACCTGGCGAGCGAGGTCGTTCACCGGCACGGCCTCCCGGTGCAGGAACGAGGGGTCGCCGCCGCGCACCATCGTCGTCACGTCGTCGACGAGGCGGCTCATGCGGTCGAGCTCGTCGAGCACCAGGTCCGCCGTTGCCCGGACCTCCTGTGGCCCGGCCGCCGGGTCCAGCACCTCGAGGTGCCCGCGGCAGATCGTGATGGGAGTCCGAAGCTCGTGCGAGATCGTCGCGAGGAACGTCGTCTTGAGCTCGTCGAGCTCCTTCAGCTGCCCGGCGATCTCGCGCTCGCGATGGAGCGCCTCCTCCGCCAGCGCGAGCCGTTCCGCCCCCCACGCGAGCGTCTCACCCACCATGACGCAGGCGGGGATCGTGACCACGGCCGAGGTGATCCCCATGGCGACGTCGCCGGGGAGGAAGTAGATCGGGATGACGTAGGCGATCGTCGCGAGCGGCGCCATCGCGAGCGACGTGCCTCTGCGGTGGGCGACGCCGATCCAGACGAACGTGACCACGAAGAAGATGCCGTACGTGTAGAGCCCGGCTCCCTGATAGAGGTTGTAGAAGGCGATCAGCGCGAAGGCCGGGGGCACGAGCGCGAGGGTCGCCAGGCGCGGCCAGCGATCCCAGGGAAGGATCAGGCACAGGCAGCCGATCGTGATCGCGATGAACGTGACCGTGACCATCCCCGCGACGTTCGCGCCCGCGGAGACCAGCGGAAGGGTGGTGAGCGCGATCGCGCCCGACGCCACGTAGAGGATCCCGGCGAGCCTGCCCATGACCAACCGACGACGACCGTTCGCGGTCGCCGTGTCGGGCGGGACGCTTCGGACGGCCCCTTCTCGCGGCTCGGCCGGCGCATCCCGCCACCCCACGGGAGGCCGAGCAGTCACGAGAGGGGTTCGCAGCAGGTGGCGGCCCGGATCAACCGTTCGAGCGAAGGGCGGCCGGGGTCGCCGGGAAGGTGCGCGGGCCGGGCGGCGAGGGTCGCCCGGCCCGCGCGGAGTGACCATCGGCCGGTCCTTCGACGGCCCCGCAGGGGTCGTCGAAGGACCGCGCGGTCGTCGAACGCGGTCTCTTCGCAAGGGTGGGATGAGACCCACGGGTCGCCGGCAAGGTCGAACCGGATGGACGCCGGACCCTGGCGAACGACGGACAGCAACCGATGGCCCCTCTCTGTGTCGAACCCGTCGACGATCGCCGGCGGGTTCGCCGCCTCCTGGAAGGTTCGCACGTGGGAACGACGCGGACGATGAGAGTCCGTTCATGTCGCGGATCGTCTGGAACGGCGCTCGCAGGCGGTCGATCGGGGAGCGTCAGCCGCGACCGAGGGCCGCGGCCACCGCCTCGATGTCCTTCGGCGTCGTTCCGCAGCAGCCGCCGATGAGCCGCGCTCCGGCGTCGCGCCATTCGGCCGGACGCAGCGGCGGGCGGGCGTCCTGTCGTGGCGGGTCGGTCCAGGTCCTCCGCATCGGATCCCAGAAGGACCCGCGGTTCGGGTAACACACGACCGGCCGATCCGTCCGCGCGGACACGATCTCCACGAGGCTGCGGATGTGGAGCGGGGGCGTGCAGTTCATGCCGACGGCGATGACGTTCGATGTCGACGTCACCGCGTCGACCGCGTCCACGATCGGCGTCCCGTCGCACAGGTGCGCGCCGTCGCGACAGCTGAAGCTCACCCACGCCGGGGTCTCGGGCACCCGACGCGAGCGCCGAGGCGATCGCGCGGGCCTCCACGATCGACGGGATCGTCTCGACCGCGAACAGGTCGGGTTCGGCTTCGGCGAGCGCCTCCATCCGGGGGACGTGGAACTCGACGAGCTCGTCCTCGCCCTTGTCGTAGTCGCCCGTGTACTCGGCGCCGTTGCCGAGCATGGCGCCGTACGGACCGATCGACGCCGCGACCAGGCGACCTTCCGGAGCCGCCTCACGTGCGAGCTCGACGCTCCGGCGCATGAGTCCTGCCGCCTCCTGCTCGTCGAGTCCACGGCCCGACAGGCCCTCGAAGGTCGCCTGGTAGCTCGCGGAGATCGCGACGTCGGCTCCCGCCTCGAAGTACGACTCGTGGACCGCGCGGATCGCGTCGGGATCCTCGACGAGCACCTTGGCCGACCACAGCGGGTCGTGCAGATCCGCGCCACGACGCTCGAGCTCGGTCGCCAGGCCGCCGTCGAGCACGACCGTCCCGCGCGCGTGCAGGAGCGGGGCGATGGGGTCGCGCATCGGTGCAAGACTACCGGCGTCCATGACGTCCGCGTCTCGGAGCGAGGGCGCGACGCCGATCGGGGAGGAGGCCGCATGCTCGCCACGAGCATCTACCTGATCGTGTTCCGGGTCCTCCACGTCCTCTTCGCGATCGCATGGGGCGGGGCGGTGTTCCTGATGGTGTTCTTCCTGCAGCCGACGGCGAAGGCGATCGGCCCCGCTGCCGGACCGTTCATGCGCGAGCTCCTCGGCACGCGCACGGCTGCTCGACTGGGTCCTGCGGATCGCGGGGACGACGATCGTGGCCGGCGGGTTCCTCTACTGGCACGATCTCCAGCAGTTCGGTGACCTCGGCGACTTCCTCGGGAGCGCGTTCGGCCTGTGGATCACGATCGGCGCCGTCGCGGCGCTCGTCGCGTTCGCGATCGGGATGTTCGCCACGAAGCCGACGATCGAACGGTCGCTCGCGGTCGGCGGGCGGATCGCGCAGGCGGGCGAGGCGCCGCCGCCCGAACTGGTGCAGGAGCTCGCCGCCCTGCAGGCACGTGGGCGCACGCTGGCGAAGTGGAACCTGACCTTCGTCGACGATCGCAGCGTTCGCGATGTCGACGGCCCGCTCCTGGTAGCGCCGCGCCAGCCGCGGTGGCGGTCGTAGGCTCGGTCCGTGTCCACCGTCTACGACCTACCGCTGGAGCAGCTCACCGCCCGGCTCGGCGAGTGGGGCGAGCCCCCCTTCCGCGCCCGGCAGGTCTACCGGCACCTCTGGCGCCGGGCGGCCACGTTCGAGCAGATGCCGGACATCCCGAAGACGCTCCGGGAGCGTCTGGAGGCCGAGCTCCCGCTCGGCGTGGAGGTCCTCGAGGAGCGCGAGGCCGACGGCGGCGCCACCCGCAAAGCGCTGCTCCGCCTCGGCGAACGACACGTGATCGAGACGGTCCTCATGGGCTATCGGGACCGCGTGACCGTCTGCGTCTCGACGCAGTCCGGGTGCGCGATGGGGTGCGGGTTCTGCGCCACGGGGCAGATGGGCCTGCGGAACAACCTGACCGCAGGGGAGATCGCGGCGCAGGCCGCGTGGGCGCGCCGCGAGGCACCGCGGCTCCCGGGGTCCACGCCTCGGCGCCTGTCGAACGTCGTCTTCATGGGGATGGGGGAGCCGCTGGCCAACGAGCGGCACACGTTCGGAGCGCTCGACCGGCTCACCGACCCGGACGCGATGGGCCTGGGCGACCGCCATGTCACCGTCTCGACCGTGGGCGTCGCCCCGGCGATCCGCCGGCTCGCCGACGCCTACCCGCAGGTCGGGCTCGCGGTGAGCCTGCACGCGGCGGACGACCGGCTCCGTGACGAGCTCGTCCCGGTGAACCGCCGATGGCCGCTCGAGGAGCTGCTCGACGCCATCGCCGCCTGGCGCGAGCGGACGCGCCGCCGCCCGTCGATCGAGTGGGCGATGATCGACCGGACGAACGATTCGGACGAGCAGGCCGAGCGGCTCGCGCCGATCGCGCTCCGGCTCCGCGCGCACGTCAACCTCATCCCGTTGAACCCCACGCCCGGCTGGCCGTCGAAGCCGAGCCCGCGGGCGCGCATCGACGCGTTCGTCGCGATCCTGGAGGACGCGGGGGTCGCCGTGACGCGTGCGCGACACGCGCGGCCGCGAGATCGAGGCCGCCTGCGGGCAGCTCCACTGGGAACACGAACGCTCGGCCGCTCGCGGATAGGTCGCGCTGCTACGGTTGGTCGCCGATGGGGTTCATCGAGCTCACCGACGTCGCCTACGCGCTGCCCGGCGGCTGGACGCTGTTCGAGGGCGTGAACTTCCGCGTGTCCGAGGGTGAGCACGCCGCCCTGGTGGGCGCGAACGGCATCGGGAAGTCGACCCTGCTCCGCCTCATCGTCGGCGACGAGCGCCCCAGCTCTGGGGCGATCCAGGTGGACGGACGGGTGGGCCTCATGCGTCAGTTCATCGGTTCGAACGCGCGCCCGTCGACGGTCCGGGACTTCCTGCTCGCCTACGCGGAGCCGCGCGTCGCACAGGCCGCCGAGCGCGTCCGCACGGCCGAACGCTGGCTCGCCGATCACCCTGGGCGAGGAGGCCCAGTTCCGGTACGCGGATGCGCTCGCGCAGTGGGGCGAATCGGGCGGGTACGACGCCGAGGTCGTGTTCGACCGCTGCACCCATGCGGCGTTCGGACAGGGCTATCCGGAGTGCGCCGAGCGGAGGATCGAGACGCTCTCGGGCGGTGAGCGCAAGCGGCTCGCCCTCGAGGTGATCTTCCGTTCGCCGTTCGAGACGATCCTGCTCGACGAGCCCGACAACGCGCTCGACATCGAGGGCAAGCGCTGGCTCGAGGACACGATCGCCGCGAACGCGAAGACGATCCTGTTCGTGAGCCATGACCGCGCCGTGCTCGACCGCGCCGCCCACCGCATCGTGACGCTCGAAGGACGAGCGACGTGGACCCATGCGGGCGGGTACTCGACGTACGCGGACGCTCGAGATGCGCGCGTCGAACGGCTCGACGAGGTGCACCGCCGGTACGAGGAGGAGCGTCGCCGCCTCGCCGACATGGTCAAGGAGATGAAGCGCAAGGCGGCGTACAACGACAGCTGGGCCGCGAAGGCGCGCTCGGCCGAGCACCGACTCGAGCGGTACGAGGAGCGCCGAGCCCCGCCGGACAAGGCCGAGGTACAGGACGTCCGCATCCGGATCGCGGGTGGACGCACCGGGAAGGTCGCGCTCCGCGCACGCGGATTGGCGATCGCCGGCATCGTGCGGTCCGTTCGACGCCGAGGTCTGGTTCGGCGAGCGGCTCGGGGTCATCGGCCCGAACGGCAGCGGCAAGTCGCACTTCCTCCGGCTGCTCGCCGGGGAAGACATCGCGCACGCGGGGGAGTGGAAGCTCGGAGCCCGGGTCGAGCCAGCGTTGTTCTCCCAGCTGCACGAGCGGCCCGACGTGGCCGACCTTCCGATCGTCGAGGTGCTGCGCAAGCGAGGCATGACCCTGACCGAGTCGATGTCGGCGCTCCGCCGGTACGAGATCGATCAGGTCGGGCGCAACCCGTTCGAGCTCCTGTCCGGCGGGCAGCAGGCGCGCTTCCAGCTGCTCCTCATGGAGGTCGACTCGCCGACGATGCTGCTGCTGGACGAGCCCACGGACAACCTCGACGTCGCCTCCGCCGACGCGCTCCAGGAGGCCGTGCGCCGGTACGAGGGGACGGTCGTCGCCGTGACGCACGACCGTTGGTTCATGCGCATGATGGACCGGCTCCTGTTCTTCGAGCAGGACGGCTCGGTGCGGGAGTTGCTCGAGTCCCCGTACGAGGACGTCGCGACGATCGGATGAGGCGCATGGTCGCCACGCTGCTCGCGATCGGTCTGTCGGCCGCCGCGGCGTGCAGCCCGAGCACGAGCTCGCCGGAGGCGAGCCCGGCCGGCGCTCCGACCTCGTCGGCCGGGACCGGCGCCGCGGGCCCGACGACCGACGATCCGACGGACGCCGCCATCGCCGGAGGCGCCGATCCCCGGGGGAGCGTCGAGGCTCGCGGTCGAGCTCGCGGCGAGCCGGACGGCGCGACGGAACGCGGTCGCCGCCTGGGTGGCCTCGGGAGGCACGGCGGCCTGGCCACCCCCGGAGGAGGTCGAGCTCCTCGTCCTGCACGAGCAGCGGATCTATCGGACCCTCGCGTCGCGCCCACGACTCGCGGGACGCGTGCTCGAGCTCGCCCCGGCCGAGGTCCTGGCGGAGGCCCGAGCCAACGTCCGCGCGGGGGACGCGCTGTTCCGGCACACGACGCCCCTGTCGACCCTGCCGGACTTCCGGACGCGAGCGCCCGAGCCCGCGGACACCCTGCGCGGGTACTTCGAGTCCGCGGAGCGGCGGTTCGGGGTCGGGTGGGAGGTGCTCGCCGCCGTGATGCTGATCGAGACGCGGATGGGCAGGGTCGTGTCGAGGAGCTCCGCCGGCGCGCAGGGGCCGATGCAGTTCCTGCCGTCGACCTGGGAGGCCTACGGGCTCGGCGGCGACATCCACGACGAGGCCGATGCCGTGGCCGGGGCGGCGAACTACCTGCAGGCATCGGGTGCACCGGGCGACTATCGGGAGGCGCTCTACCACTACAACCCGGTCGATGCGTACGTGACCGCCGTCATGCAGTACGCGAAGGTCATGCGTCGAGATCCCGCCGCCTTCTACGCCTACTACAACTGGCAGGTTTTCGTCCGGACCGTTGACGGCGACGTGAGGCTGACCGGTCCGGGCTCCTGACGGCCGGTAGGCCTACAGCCGACACGGCTGACCGGCCCTCCCCCATTTCACCGAGACGCCTAAACCAGACCCTGGAACCGCCCGATGACGTCATGACGTTTCCGAACGCGAAGGAGAAACGAAATGCTGCGAAGGATCCTCGTCATGTGCGCGTTGACTGCGCTCATCCTGGCCGGTGGAGGACTCGTGCAGGCCGCGGCCGGGCGTGAGAAGGCGGTCGGCTGCTACGACAAGCAGACGGGCGCGGTCCGGCTCATCAAGGTCGGCAAGCTGCCCCAGAAGTGTCCGAAAGGCTGGGTGAGGTTCGACTGGAGCATCGTCGGGCCCGCCGGACCGACCGGTCCGCAGGGCCCGGACGGCCCAGCGGGTGACATGGGCCCGGCCGGCCCGGCCGGTGTCGACGGCGCGCCCGGCCCCTCAGGGCTTCCCGGCATCGACGGCATCGACGGCATCAACGGTCTCGATGGCGCCCCCGGTCTTCCAGGTGTCGACGGCATCAACGGTGTCGACGGCGCGCCGGGTCTTCCCGGCATCAACGGTGTCGACGGCGCGCCCGGTCTTCCCGGCATCGACGGGATCGACGGCGTGGATGGCATCGACGGCGCGGCTGGCCCTCCCGGCACGCCGGGTGCTGATGGTCCTCTTGGCCCGCCGGGCGCCGATGGCGTCGACGGCATCGATGGAACTGACGGCATCGATGGAACTGACGGCATCGATGGAACTGACGGCATCGATGGAACTGACGGCATCGATGGAACTGACGGCATCGATGGAACTGATGGCGTCGATGGCGCACCCGGCCCTCCCGGCCCCCCCGGGATCGCCGGCCTCAGTCTGTACACGGCGAGTTCGGTTGTGAGCAACGCTGACGTCAAGAGCGTGACGATCACCTGCCCGGTTGTTGGGCAGAAGGCGCTCGGAGGTGGCGCGCTCGTCGTGGCAGGTACCACCACACCTGCGCAGCTGCAGGATGTCGCCCTGGCCGGGTCCTACCCGAACGCGACCTTCACGGCTTGGAACGCCGTGGCTTGGGAGACGGACCCCGTCAACCAGACCTGGTCGGTTACGGTGTACGTGCTGTGCGCCACCGTGGCGTGAGGGTTCGGCAAGACCTGTCTCGCCGCTGAGATAGGCTCGCGGGGCGATGCCGCTCCGCGAGCCGTCCGGCCGCTTCGCGCTCGGTGCGTCGATCGTCTCGATGGCGCTCGTCGCCCTGATCGCGGCGACGCCGGGCTCGCCGTTCACCCCGGTCCTGCACGCACCTCCCTCCGGCCCGATCCGATGGGTCGCCGGGCTGCTGGGCCTCGACGCCGTCCATGGCTCCGCGCTCGCGGTCGTGGGGGTCGTGGCCGTCGTCCTGGCCGCCGGCGGGTTCCTGCTCGTGCTCCGAGCCTGCTGGTGGGGCGAGATCGCGCCTCGCACGGTCATCGTGCTGACCGTGGCGTACCACGTCGTCCTGCTGTTCCTACCGTTGTTGTTCTCGCGCGACGTCTACTCGTACGCGTATTACGGCAGGATCGCCGCCGTCTATCACGCGAACCCGTACATCGCGACGCCCTCCGAGTTCCCGCAGGACGCGCTCGCCCCGTTCGTCGGGCCGAAGTGGGTCGGCACGCCGGCCGTCTACGGGCCGCTATGGACGCACGTGTCGTCGCTCATCGCCCGCGCCACCGACGACGTCGGCGCCTTCGTCGACGCCCTCCGCCTGATCGCGATCGGCGCGAGCCTCGCGACCGCGCTCGTCGTGATGCGTCTCGTCCATCGCGTCCGCCCAGACCGCGAGGCGTTCGCGGGGGCGATCATCGGCCTGAACCCGGTCGTGCTGTTCCAGAGCGCGGCGAGCGGACACAACGACCTGCTCGTCGCGTTGGCGGTCGCGAGCGCGCTCGCGCTGCTGTTCTCGGGTCGCGAACTGTGGGCGACGGCCGCACTCGCGCTCGGCGCGTTGGTGAAGGCGACCGCGGCGGTGCCGCTCCTGTTGTTGTGGGTCGTGGTGGCCGCCCGCCGGCCGCGGGGCGAACGCCTCCGAGCGCTCGCGCCGCATGTCGGGCTCGCGGCCGGGATGGCGGTGCTCGCGGCCGCGCCGTTCGCGAACACCGAGGATCCGACCCTTGGCATGGCCGAGCTCGCCACGCACGAGGGCTGGCTCGCGCCGTCCCGCTTGTTCCGCCGGGTGTTCGACGCGGTCTCCGGGGACGCCCTCGGGTTCGTGCCGCGGATCCTCGTGCCCGCGCTGCTGATCGGCGCGCTGGTGTTGATCGCGCGGGCCGTGGTCCGGCGCGGACCCAACGTCTCGTCCGCGCTCGCGGGGGCCTCGTGGGGATGGGGCCTGCTCTGTCTCCTCCTACTCAGCCCGGTCCTGTTGCCCTGGTACGTGACCTGGGCGCTCCCGCTCGGATGGCTGTTGCCCACCGTGCCCCGGACGGTCCTCATCGGGACCGGGGTCGCGCTCATCCTGTCGCAGTGGACCTCCGAGCCGGCCTTGTTCGAGGCCGCGTACGACGCCAACCTCCTGTTCGGCCACTACGTGGTGACGCCGTTGGTGATCGGACTACTCGGTTGGTTGCTGCTCGACCTGTGGCGACGGACGCGGTCGGACGCGCCGCTCGAGGACGACCCACGTCAGGTACCCGCCACCGCCGGCGATCGCTGACGCGGCGACCGGGCCCGCCGTTCCGCCGAGCGAAAGGCCCACGGCGTCGAGCGTGACCGCCACCAGGATGAGCACGGCGGCGCCGATCGCGGGGGACGCCGCTGCGGCGGAGAGGCGATCGTCGAGCCCGATCCGCGCCCACCCGTACCCCACGAAGAGCAGGAGCACGAGCGCCGCGACCGACGCCCACGCGATCCCGCCGGCTGATGACGGCTCGAGCGGGTCCGTCGGGAACTGGTCGAACCTCGGCGCGTTCGGGTCGACAACGATGGTGCCGTCGGGGCGGTCGATCCCGTCGAACGGTGTGAGCACGAACACCACTCCCGGTTCACTGGAGGCCTCCTCTGCCGCCGCGCGATCCCGCGCCGTGAGCCGTTCCAGGGCGCGGCGTTCCGGCCCCGCGTCGCCCTCGAGCGGTGGCACCAGGACGACCACGTCGCGGATCCGGTTCGGCGGTACCCCGGCGCGGATCACGTTGCCCGCTCGGGTCGCGAGGAAGCTCACGGTGTCATCCGGCTCGTTCACGAGGAACACGAGCGGTGCACCCTCGGGAAGATCGTTCACGGCATCGTTCGCGATCGTGACCGCTCGGACATCTTCCTCGGAGAGGAACGGCTCCTGTCGGTTCCACGCGATCGCCGAGCCCGCGAGCATCGCCATCATGAGCGCACTGGTCACGAGGACCGCCACCGCGCGCCGACGTCCGAGGAGCCGGGAGAGACGGACGAGGCCGAGCGCCGCGAGGATCGGGACGGCGAACCCGAACGTGACGAACCGGTCGGCGGGCAGCCACCCGGTCGCGAGCGCGATCGCGACCCCCGCCACGGTCGTGACGAACCAGGCGCGCAGGATGCGCCCCACGGTGCCGGGGCCCTCGCCGAACCCGACGATCGCCAGCGGGACCGACACCCATTGGACGTACCGCGTCCACCGATGCACGAACCGCTCGAGGTACGCCGAGCGCAGCTCGGACGTGAGCCCGGCCCGCCGCAGGAAGGCGTCCTTCGACGTGTCGACGTCGAGCGGGGACGGCCCAACGCCGGCGGCGAGCAGACCGAGACCGACGAGCGCTCCGCCCCCGATCGCCGCTCCCGAGAGACGAGCGGCCTCGCGGCGATCGCTCCGCCACGCGGTCGCCGCGGCGACGAGCAGGATCGCGGCGGCGAGGAGGAAGAAGAGCGGATGCGCCAGACCGCCGCCCGCTAGGACGAGCGCGGCGAGCACGGCCGAACGCGCTCGGGCATGGTCGAGGAGCGCGCAGCACGCGAGGAACGCCGCGACGATCGCGAGGTTCGCGAGGTACCCGGCCGCGAGATGCACGGCGAACGTGCCGCCGAGGAGGCCGGCGAGGAGCCATCCGGCGGTCGTCGTTCGCGCCCGGACGAGCGCGGCCGAGGCCAGCCCCACCGTCACCCCGAGCGCCACCTCGATCGCGGCGACCGCCTGCACGACCGACAGGCCGAGGGTCCCCTCGAGGACCAACGCGAGGCCCGGCGCGCCCGGCCGGTCGCCGACGGCCGAGAGCCCCTCGACCGCCGCGATGCGCGACCACCAGAGGTAGACCGGGCCGTCCGGGCCGACCGGGAAGCGTCCCCCGGTGAGGAACGGCCACAGGAACCAGCCGATGAGCACGATCGTCAACGCGACGAGCGCGAGCGCCTCGCGAGAAGGGCTCGCCCGCCCCCCTCGATGTGGTGTCACGTCCGTGCGCTCATCCCCGCGCGGAGAACGAACCGGTCGCGTTCACGGTCTCGCCGTTGCCGCCCGAGAGATCGGTGCAGGCGAACGATCCCTCGATCCGGTCGGCGTCGGCGACGTCGATCGTGATCGTGCATTCGCCGGCCGAGGAGATGAACGTCGAGATCGCCCCTTCGGTCTGCACCGTCAGCGACAGCGAGAGCGAGGGCGCGGTCGCGCTCGAGCCGACGAAGCTCGACCCGCCGATGCCCAGCGTGCTCGCGTCGGTGCCGCCCGCCGTCCACACGAGGACCATCCCACCCGGAGGGTTGGCGTACACCGCCGAGATGAGCGTCGACAACACCTTGTCCGCCTGCACATCCCCGGTCACGCTGAGCGTGACCTCACCCTCCGACAACGTGCCGGTTCCCTTCCCCGGTGACGCCGTGGGAAGGATGAGGGTTGCGTCGGACCCGCCCGTCTCGCCGGTCGAGCCGGTCGCGCCCGTCGCGGGGAACGCGGACGAGGGCGAGGCGCCCGGCGACGGCTCGTCGTCGCTACACGCGCCGAGGAGCGTGCACGAGGCAACGAGCGCGAGCAGCGTGCAGCGTCCCCGCATGTGGGTTCGCGCGAACGCTAGCACGAGGGGGTCCGGACGCCGGTCGCTGCTAGCATCGCGCGATGCTCGACCGCGACCTCGCAGCGGACGTCCTGCGGTCGGCTCGCGCCCGTGGGGGTTCGTTCTCCGAACTGTTCGTCGAGGAACGGATCGGGCTGTCGGTCCGGCTGGACGACGGCAAGGTCGAGGAGGTCACGACCGGTCTCGATCGCGGCGCCGGCGTCCGCGTCGGCCACGGGACGTCCTTCGGCTATGCGTACTCGAATCGGCTCGATCGCGACGCGCTGCTCGAGGCCGCCGACGCGGCGGCGAGCTCGGTGACGGGTCAGGGCCCGGGCAACGTCCGGGACCTGACGACGCTCGAGCCGCCCGTCGTGCACGAGGCGACCCGTGCGGCCACCTCGGTCCCCTCGGAGGCGAAGGTCGCGTGGGTGCGGGAAGCCGACGACACCGCCCGGGCGTTCAGCGCCGAGGTGCGCCAGGTGACCGCCGTGTACAACGATTCCCTCCAGCGGGTCCTGATCGCGACGAGCGACGGCCGATGGGTCGAGGAGCTCCGGCCGCGCGTCCGACTCGTCGTCACGGTCGTGGCCGGCCGCGACGGGAGCATCCAGACCGGGTTCCACGGGCCGGCGGGCCTCGCGGGCGTCGAGTTCATCGAGGCGAACCCGCCCTCGGCGACCGCGGAGGTTGCGGCCCGCCGCGCGGTCACGATGCTGGACGCGACGCCCGCTCCGGCGGGCGAGATGACCGCAGTCCTCGCGCCGGGCATGGGCGGCGTCCTGTTCCACGAGGCGGTCGGCCATCCGCTCGAGTCGGACATCGTCGACAAGGAGGCGAGCGTGTACCGCGGCCGCGCGGGGGAGCGGCTCGCGTCGTCGATCCTGTCGGGCGTGGACGATGCGACCGTGCCGAACGCGTGGGGTTCGTTCTCCTTCGACGACGAGGGTGCGCCCGCGCAGCGGACCGTGCTGTTCGAGGAGGGCGTCCTCCGCGGCTGGCTCTACGACCGCCTGCGCGCGGAGAAGGACGGCGTGGCCTCCACCGGGAACGGGCGGCGGCAGTCCTACTCGCATCCCCCGATCCCTCGGATGACGAACACCTACATCCAGAACGGGACCGCCACCCCCGAGGAGATGGTGTCCGGTACCGACCGAGGGGTGTTCGTGACCGCGCTCGCCGGTGGCCAGACGAACCCGGCCACCGGCGACTTCGTCTTCGGATGTTCGGAGGCGTATCTGATCGAGCGCGGCGAGGTCACGACGCCGGTCCGAGGCGCGAACCTGATCGGCCGCGCCATCGAGGTGATGTCGAACGTCGATGCGATCGCGGCCGACTTCGACATCTGGCCGGGGATCTGCGGCAAGGACGGCCAGGGTGTGCCGGTCGGCAGCGGCTCGCCCACCCTGCGCATCTCGAGGATGACGGTCGGGGGGACCGGTGCCTGACCTCATGGAGCTCTGCGAGGCCGCGATCGATGCGGCCGAGGACGGCGAGCACCTCGAGGCGTACGCGGAGGAGCACGCGAGGACCGAGGTCGAGGCCCATCGCGGCGAGGTCGAGGGGCTCACGTTCGCCGAGTCGCGGGGCGTCGGCGTCCGGGTGATCGGCGACGGGCGTCTCGGGATTCGCATGGGCCGCCGACCCCTCCGTGCACGAGGTCCGCGAGACCGTGGTTCGCGCGAGGGAGAACGCGCGCCTCGCGTCGCCGGACCCGTTCAACGCGCTCCCCGAGGCTCGGGACGCCGAGCCGCTCGACGGCCTGTTCTCGGAGGCGCTCGCGGCGATGACCACCGCGGAGAAGGTGCCGATCGCGCTCACGATGGAGCGTCTGGCCACCACGTCGGATCCTCGGGTCGGCAAGACCGAGGCGATCCGCTACGGCGATGCGATCGGCCGGGTCGCGATCGTCTCGACCGAGGGCGTTCGGGCCGAGCAGCGGGCGACCGGCTGCTGGTGCGTCGCGGTCACGCTGGCCGAGCTCGACGGGGACACGCAGACGGGTTTCTCGTTCCGACTCGCGCGCCGGGTCGACGATCTGGATCCCGACGCGGTGGTGGCCGAGGCGGTGGGGCGGGCCGCCCGGATGCTGGGCGCCGCCAAGCCCGAGTCGGCTCGTGTGCCGGTCCTCCTCGATCCGTTCGCCGCCTCGGCGTTCCTCGGGGTCCTGGTCGGTCCGCTCTCCGCCGAGTCCGTGCAGAAGCAGCGGTCGCTGTTCGCGCCGCTCGTCGGGGAACAGGTCGGATCGGAGCTGTTCACGCTCGTGGACGACGGTCGGCTGCTCGACGGACCGAACGCGGGGCCGTTCGACGGCGAGGCGGTGCCGACCGGTCGCACGGAGCTGCTCTCGGGCGGCGTGCTGAACGGGTTCCTGCACAACACGTATACGGCGCTTCGAGGCGACACCGCCTCGACGGGCAACGCGACGCGCGGGTATCGCGGCACGCCGGGCGTTGGCGCGACGAACCTGTACGTCGAGCCCGGCGACCGAACGGTCGACCAGCTGCTTCGAGACGCCGAGGGCGGCGTCCTGATCCAGGACGTGACCGGCGTGCACTCGGGAGCGAACCCGATCAGCGGGGAGTTCTCGGTCGGAGCGACCGGTCTGCGGATCCGTGACGGCGCGCTCGCCGAACCACTGCGCGAGATGACGATCGCGAGCACGATCCCCGAGATGCTCCGCGGCGTCGCCGCGGTCGGGAGCGATCTCCGATGGTTCTCCGCGCTCGGCGTGCCGTCGATCCTGATCGGCGAGATGACCTTGGCGGGCGTCTAGCCCTCGATCCACCCGCGGTCAGCCGACGCGGACGACGATCTCGTGATGTCCGGTGGCGCCGTCGGGGAACGGCTCGGCCCGCTCCGAGGTCTGCGTGAGGCCGGCGGCATCCGTTGCCCGGACCTCGAGTCGGTGCTCCCCGGGTGCAGCGTTCCACCGGTAGACCCACTGTCGCCAGGTGTCGACGGTGTCCTGCTCCGCGAGCTCCGCGGCGGACCACGGCCCGCCGTCGATGCGGACCTCGACCCGCTCGATGCCGACGTGCTGCGCCCACGCCACGCCGGCGACGGGGATCTCGCCGGGAACGAGGTTCACGGACGGCGACGGGGTGTCGATCCTGGACATCGTCTTGATCGGCGCGCGTTCGGCCCAGCCACGCTGGATCCAGTACGGGTCGTACGCGTCGAACGTCGTGAGCTCGATGTCGACGAGCCACTTCATGGCCGAGACGTAGCCGTACAGGCCCGGCACGAGCATCCGCACGGGGAAGCCGTGCGCGATCGGCAGCGGCTCGCCGTTCATCGCGACCGCGAGCATCGCGTCCCGCCCGTCCATCGCGATCGCCGTCGGCGTGCCGATCGTGAACCCGTCGACGGAGCGGCTCACGATCTGGTCGGCGCCGGGGAGCGGTCCCGCCTCCGCCAGCAGATCGAGGAGCGGCGCGCCGATCCAGCGCGCGTTGCCCGCGTACCTGCCCCCGATCGGGTTCGAGACGCACGTGAGCGTGATGTCGCGTTCGATCAGGGGCCGCTCGAGCAGGTGCGCGTAGTCCAGCGTGATCTCGCGCTCGACCATGCCGTGCACCCGCAGCCGCCAGTCTTCGGCCATCACCGCGGGGACGAGGAGCGCCGTGTCCACGCGGTAGAACCGTTCGTTCGGCGTGAAGAAGGGTCCGAGCCCGGGGACGTTGAGCTCGGCTCCCGCGGGCGGGGCCGGGCTCGCCGGAGCGGGGATCCGGACCGCTGCCCTGGACTCGTCGGCGCGGAACCGGCCGGCGAACAGGTTCCCGATGCCCCCGGAGCCCATCGCGGCCACGATCCCCGCAGCGCCGGTCAACAGGAACCGACGCCGGTCGATCTCCCAACCGCCGGGGCTTCCGGCCGTCGACGGAGCGGGGCGCACCGAACCTCGAAGGACGATCAGCGCGACCACGCCGGCCGTCGCGCCGGCGATCGTGGGGAGCGCGTCGGCCGGTGTCGAGGTCGGACGCGAGAGCGCCGCCGCGACGCCCAACGCGCCGAACGCCACGAGACCGGCGATCCCGACCCAGAGGCGTCGGATGCTCATGACGCCGAGGCCGACCGCCACCACCAGGAGCACGGCGCCGATGCCTCCGAGGAGGACCGTCTTGTCGTCCTCGCCGAACGTCCGGATCGCGAAGGCCTTCAGCCACTCGGGCGTCGCGTCGATCGCGCTCTGGCCGACCACGAGGATCGGTGACGCCTGCGGGTTCACGATCCCCGAGACAAGGTACGCGGTTCCGATCGCCACCCCGGCCGTGATCAGCCCGCTGAGCGCACCGACGCCCGTGCGTCGCATCCAGGCCCGCCAACTCGTTCCCGCGGAGCGCGATGCATCGATCGCGCCGGGCCGGGCGGCCAGGCTTCGGGGCTCTGGCACTTCTCGAGGGTGCATCCGTCGGCCCCTACCGCTTCGTCCCGTTCACGCATCCCATGATGCACCCGCGGCTGCGGAAGCCACGGCGGATCCCGAAGGTCGGATCGACCGAACCAGCGCTGGCGCCGGTCGTGTCGGAGCGGCTCAGATCGTCGCCGAGCGGATCCCGGCGGCGATGACGCCGAACACGACGGCCGCCACCGCGATCCGGAACCACAGGAAGATCGCGAAGTCGTGGCGCCGCAGGTACTGGAGGAGGAACGCGATCACGAGGAAGCCACTCACCGCGGAGGCCGCGATTCCGGCGAGGAACGGGCCGGTCATCCCCGGCGGCAGTCCGTCGCCGGCCACGTCGGCGCCGGCGTAGATCGCCGCCCCCGCGATCACCGGCAGCGACAGCAGGAACGAGAAGCGCGCCGCGGTCTCGCGGTCGAACCCGATCGCGCGCGCGGCCGTCATCGTCACGCCCGAGCGCGAGACGCCCGGCTGCAGCGCCAGCGCCTGCGCGACGCCCGAGCAGGAGCCCGTGTCGCACCGTGAGGTCGTCCAGATGCCGCCGGGTCGACGCCACCCGGTCGACCACGTACAGCACGATGCCGAACACGACGAGCATCACCGCGATGAGCCAGGGCTGCCCGAGCTCGTCGGTGATGAACCCCTCGAGGGTCGCCCCCACGATCACCGCCGGGATCGTGCCCACGACGAGCGCCCACGCGAGCCGCTGGTCGGTCGTCTCGATCCGCCGGGCGGAGATCGAGCGGACCCACGCGCCCAGGTAGCTGGCCACGTCGTGGCGGAAGTACACGAGCGCCCCGGCGAGCGTGCCGATGTGCAGGGCGACGTCGAAGGTCTTGTTGAGCTCCGGATCGGTCAGGATCGGCCAATCGAACAACCAGGGCACCAGGATGAGGTGCCCCGAGCTCGAGATCGGAGCGAACTCGGTCACGCCCTGCGTGATGCCGAGGACGATCGCCTGCAGGATGGTCAGGGCGCCGATGCTACGCGAGCGGGGCCACGGTCACGGCGATCGAGGCGAACGCGGACGCGTGCGCGAGCCGTTCGGCGGTCTCGGGGTCGACGAGCAGGACGAGCGAGGGGCCGGACGGCCCGGCCGCTTCGAAGGTCCCGCCCTCGTCCTCGACGATCGAAAGGACCTCGAGCGCGCTCCCGACCGTCTCGGTGTAGGGCCGCGGCCCCCCGAACGTGGCGATCACGTCGACGAGGTCCCCGGGTTCCAGGACACCGCTCGGGATCCCGGCGGCGACGACGAACGCGCGGAGCCCGCTCGTGACCCTCGAGGCGACGGGACCGCCGCCGCCGGCCACCCGCGTCTCCGTCACCGGTTCGCCCTCGGCCAGGTCCGAGACGAGCGTTCGTCCCGCGGCCCGGGCGAGAGAGCCGATCACCCCCGGTGGGGCGTACGCGGACGGGATCCGGTCGATCCGCAACACGTCCTCATCGAGCACGGTGCCACGACCGAGCGCCTGCGCGGCGACGACCACCGGGATCGGGTCGCCCGTCGAGGGGCGGAGCGCCTCGATCTCGGCCGCGTAGCCGCGGACGAGCGTGAAGGAGGCCGCGCCCGCGACCACGGCGAGGAGCCGCGAAGACCTTCGAACGGAGGGACCAACGTCGAAGGACCACCTGCCTGCACCTCCGCACCCGGGGGGAGGCGTGGACCGAGGACGTTACGCGTTCGCGGGTGTCTCGGCTGTGAACCAAGTCACACCGAGCGAGGGTTCCGCGACTCCTTCGGGGGCGTGAGGGGCATGACCCGCACCCGGAACTCCTCGAGGGCGTCGCGCCCGACGATGAGCGACGCCGATTCTCGGACGCGCTCGCCGAGCTGGCTCGGGATCGTCCTCCGTCGCGAACCGAAGCTCGATCGTGACCAGCACCTTCTCGCCCATCACGGGACCTCGAAGCGGGCGTTCGCGAGCGCCGTCGCGCACTCGCAGTCCCGCGTGGACGGGATCGCGGGGATCACGGTGAACAGCAGCTCTCGCAACCTCGCGTTGTTGTCGGCGAACACCCGGACGACCTCCTCGTGCGTGACCGGGGGGGCGCCGGGCACGCCGACGTCGTAGTCGGTGATGAGCGAGATGTTCGCGTAGCAGATCTCGAGCTCGCGGGCGAGCAGGACCTCGGGATACCCCGTCATGTTCAGGGTGTGCCAGCCGACCGAGTTGAACCACGCGGACTCGGCGCGCGTCGAGAACCTCGGCCCCTCGATCACGACCATCGTCCCGCCGTCGTGCACGCCGATGTCGAGCTCCCGACCCTTCTCGACGATGACGCCACGCATCGTGGCGCAGTACGGGTCGGCGAACGAGATGTGCGTCGTCACGGGACCGTCGTGGAACGTGTGTGGGCGCGAGCGGGTCCGGTCGACCACCTGGTCGCACACGACGAACTCCCCGATCTTCACGTCGGTCTGGAGCGATCCGGCAGCGCAGGGCCCCACGATGCGCTCCACCCCGAGTTCCTTCATCGCCCACAGGTTGGCGCGGTAGTTGATCGCGTGCGGAGGGAACTGGTGCTTCACGCCGTGTCGCGGGATGAACGCGACGCGCTCGGGCCCGATCGACCCGACGACCGGCGCGGCAGATGGTTCCCCGTACGGGGTGTCGACCTCATGGGTCTCGGGATCGTCGAGGAACGAATAGAAGCCGGATCCCCCGAAGACGCCGATCCGAGCGATGCTCACGAGGCGTCCTTCGAGGCGCTCGTGTCCTTCGAGCTCTTCGGGTCCTTCGAGCCGGAGCCGGAGCCGGACGAGGCCGGCGAACCCTCGGACGGCGAGCTCGATCGATCGGCGGACGATCCGCCGTCCGAGTTCCCGGAGGACGCGGACGACGAGGCTCCGGCCTCCGAGCCCGCCTTCGCCTCCTTCGCCTCCTTCGCCTCCTTCGCCTCCTTCGCCTTGGGCTTCGTACGGCTGTCGGTGGCGTAGAACCCGGAACCTTTGAACACGATGCCCGCGGGATGGAAGACCTTCCGCAAGGTCCCGCCGCAGACGCCGCAGGTCCGCAGGGGCTCTTCGGAGATCCGTTGGAAGACCTCGATGTGCTGACCGCACGCGGTGCATTCGTACTCGTAGGTCGGCATGGCCGGAAGTGTAACGGCGCCGCTCGGGCTCGCCGCCGATGAACGGCGTGTTGCCCCGAAGGGGTACACTCCGGCTCCCCGCAGCGGAGGCGCGCCATGACGAAGGTACGCAAGGCCGTCATCCCGGCGGCCGGACTCGGAACCCGGTTCCTGCCCGCGACCAAGGCGCAGCCCAAGGAGATGCTGCCGATCCTGGACAAGCCGGCGATCCAGTACGTCGTCGAGGAGGCCGCCGGAGCGGGGATCACCGACATCATCATCATCACGGGGCGTGGCAAACACGCGATCGTCGACCACTTCGACCGCTCGTTCGAGCTCGAGCACTTCCTCGAGGCGAAGGGCAAGTTCGACGAGCTGAAGCAGGTGCGCGAGATCTCGGACATGGCGACGCTGCACTACATCCGTCAGCGCGATCCCCTCGGTCTGGGTCACGCCGTGCAGGCGGCCGAGGGACACGTCGGAGACGAGCCGTTCGCCGTCCTGCTCGGCGACGACCTCATCACCGAGAGCACGCCGCTGCTGCGGGAGATGCTCGTCGCGCACGAGCGCTACGGTCGAAGCGTCATCGCGGCGATGGAGGTCAGCCGGGACGAGATCTCGTTGTACGGGTGCATCGAGCCCGAGGTCGTCGAGGACGAACACCTGGCCCGCGTGCGCTCGATCGTCGAGAAGCCCGCGCCCGACGATGCGCCGTCGAACCTCGCGGCGATCGGGCGGTACGTCCTCACCCCGGAGATCTTCGATTGCCTGCGACGGACGCAGCCGGGCGTCGGGGGCGAGCTCCAGCTGACCGACGCGATCAACCTCCTGGCGCAGGAGCAGGCGGTCTACGCGTACGTGTTCGAAGGCGGTCGCTTCGATGTGGGCAACAAGCTCGACTACCTGAAGGCCACGATCGAGCTGGCGATCGAGCGCGAGGACATCGGCCAGGAGATCCGCACGTGGCTCGGCGACCTCGTGGAGCGCAAGCGACTCCTCTGACCGGCCGCTCGAGACGACGCCGATAGACTGGCCCGTATGGCCGCCACGGCGCACGTGCACGACCACGACAGCGGAAAGGGGCTCGTCCCGGTCGAAGAGGCCAGGGAGCGGGTCCTGGCCAGGATCAAGGTCCTGCAGCCGATCGACCTCCCGCTCACGGAGGCGTACGGCTGCGTGCTCGCCAGCACGGTCACCGCCGAAGGCGACATCCCGGAGTTCGCCTCCTCGGCGATGGACGGGTTCGCCGTCCGGTCCTCCGAGGTCGCCGACGCCTCACCCGAGCGGCCGGTCGAGCTCCGGGTCGTCGGGCGAGCGTTGATCGGCGAGCGCCCGCAGGGAACGGTGGGCGGCGGCGAGGCGTTCGCGATCGCCACCGGCGCTCCCGTACCCGCCGGGGCCGACACGGTCGTGCCGATCGAGAACTGTCAGGTGCTGAACGGCACCGTGCACATCCTCGCGGGCACGCCCGAGGGCAAGCACGTGCGGCCGAGCGGAGAGGACGTCCGCGCCGGCGACACGCTGGTGCAGGCCGGCCGGCGCCTCCAGGCGCCCGAGCTCGCCCTCCTCGCCACGGCCGGCGTCTCGCATCCGCAGGTGCATCCGCGTCCCCGCGTGGTGGTGCTGTCCACGGGCGACGAGCTCGTGCCGCCGACACAGCGTCCGGAGTTCGGACAGGTCCGCGACTCGAACGCGTACCTGTTGTTCGCCGCCCTCCGGGAGGCCGGCGCCGTCCCGATGCTCGCCGGGATCGTCCGCGACGACGTCGACGCCTTCAAGGAACTCGTCTTCTCGCACCTGTTGCAGGCCGACGCGTTCGTGTCCTCGGGCGGGGTGTCCGTCGGCGAGCGCGACGTCGTGAAGGCGGCGTTCTTCCGTCGCGGAGAGGTGGACTTCTCTCGCGTGGCGATGCAGCCGGGCATGCCGCAGGGCTTCGGCGAGGTGGAGGGCAAGCCGTACTTCGGCCTGCCGGGCAACCCCGTCAGCGTGTTCGTGAGCTTCGAGGTGTTCATCCGGCCCGCGCTCATGAAGATGATGGGCCGCCACCAATTGCTGCGTCCCGAGGTGCCGGCGCGCCTCGAGCGGGACATCACCGGCCCAAGCGGGAAGACCCAGTTCGCGCGCGTCCGGGTCCGACGGACCACGGACGGATGGGTGGCGACCCCCACGGGCGGACGGGGCTCGAACCTGATCGCGACCGTCGCAAAGGCGAACGGCCTGGCGATCGTGCCGCCCGGCGTCGAGACGGCCGAGGCCGGCGATGAGGTCAAGGTCATCCTGTTCCGCTCGACGGAGGAATGAGCCGGGTGGAGACCGCCGAACCGGCGCGGATCGTCGAGGTGGGCGCGAAGCCCGCCACGGAGCGCGAGGCGACCGCCGGATGCGTGGTCTCGATGACGCCGCAGGCGTGCGCGCAGCTGGTCGCGGGTACGCCGAAGGGCAACCCGATCGAGGCGGCGCGCATCGCGGGCCTGATGGGCGTGAAGCGGACGCCCGATCTCCTGCCGTTCTGTCACCCGATCGCGGTGACGGGCGCCCAGGTGCTCGTCGAACCCGACACCGAGAGCGGCCGCATCGCCGTGCAGACCACGGTGCGAGCGACGGACCGCACCGGCGTGGAGATGGAGGCGCTGACGGCTGCCGCCGTCGCGGCGCTGAGCCTGTACGACACGGCCAAGGCGTTCGACCGCGCGGCGCGGATCGACGGTCTTCGGTTGCTCCGCAAGAGCGGGGGGAAGAGCGGCGAGTACGTCGCCGAGTGACGGCACGGTTGCTCGAACGAGGAACACGTCTTGCCCGAAGGTGTTTGTAGCCCCACATCTCGGGTGCTAGGTTCCGTGGCCAGCCCACATCTTGTGGCGGACCGGGGAACCCGGCACGGAGGGCGTTGGCGCGTGGGGTGGCTGTTGCTCGCGGCGTTGGGCATCATCTGGGCCGCGTTCCTCCTCCCATCGCGGGGAAGATCAACGAACAAGAGCGTGAAGGATTTCGGGCGGGACATGGATCTGCTTGCGGACGCGGAGACCCAGGGGCGCTGGATCGTCACGCCTCGGAAGGGGTGTCGTTCATCGGTCCGCGGGCACGAGCACACGTCCGAGCGCGCGAACGCCGTCGCCGGGTCCTCATCGTCCTCGTCGAGAGCGTCGTGCTCACCGGCCTCATCGGCCTGGTGCCGCCGCTCCGGGCGATGTGGTACGCGACGGCGATCCTGGTGGGCGTCCTCGGCCTGTACGTGTGGATGCTCGTCTCCATGCAGGCGCAGCGAGCGAACCGGCGAGACGTCGCTCGTGTGCGCGAGGCGGCCGCTCCCGAACGGGCGCGGCCCGTCCGCCATCGGTACGCGGCGGACGCGGGAGGCCGAACCGCACGTCCGGCCATCAACGGTCTCCCGACGGTGGCCGACGAGGTCGCTCGGATCTCCGTGAAGCCGGCCCGCGACGTCGCCGTCGCCCGGGTCTGACATCGGCCGAACACCGGACCCCGTCCCTGCTTCTCCTGCGCGCGTGGAGCTCGACGAGCCGTCGGAGGCGATCCGACGCCGGTTCGACGAACGGATGCACGCCCGCGAGCGCGCGTTGCCGGCGTCCCGCAAGGCGATCCGCTCGTGCGCGAACGCGATCCGGGCGCTCCACCGCGGAGAGATCGACGTCGCGCACCGGTTGATGGACGAGGCTCGCGCCGCGATCGACGACGGGCTCGAGGCCGTCGCGGACCATCCGGACATCCGGTACGCCGGCTACCTCCAGGACGCCCAGAAGGAATACGCGGAGGCTCGGATCACCGAGGCGATCATCGCGCGAACGGACGTCCCGACACCGAACGGACCTCGATGTGGAGGACGCGCCCTACCTGAACGGGATCGCGGAGGCGATCGGCGAGGGCCGTCGGCACGTGCTGGACCTGTTGCGCGTGGGCCGGGTGGCCAAGGGTGAGGACGTGCTCGGCATCATGGACGACCTCTATGCGGTGCTCGTGACGATGGACTACCCGGACGCGATCACGGGGAACCTGCGGCGCTCGACCGACGTCGCGCGCAGCCTGATCGAGAAGACGAGGGGCGACGTGTCGGTCGCGCGTGTGTCCCAGGACCTGCACGATGCGCTCGACCGACATGCGCGCGACGTGCTCGGCAAGGGGGAGTGAAGGTGGCGGTCCGCAAGGAGACGATCAAGAAGCAGTTCCACGACGCCCTGCCGGCGGTGCTCGAGCCCGGCGAGCAGGTGCTCGGCGGCGCCTACGGCGTCTCCGGACCGAACCCGCTCCTGGCGCAGGGCCTGCTCGGCCTGATCGGGTTCCTGATCTTCAACATGCGCTACTACTACGTGGCGCTCACCGACCGGCGCGTGATCTTCATGAAGGCGTCCTTCTGGACCTCGCGCCCGGCCGGGCTCGGCTGGTCCGACCCGAGGGACGCGATCACGATCTCGGACCTGCAGACCGACGCGAAGCTCTGGAACTGGTGCAAGTACTCGAGCCCGACGAAGCAGAACTTCCGAGTGAACTTCCACGCGTTCTGGCGCGATGAGACGAAGGCGATGGGAGACCTGCTCGCCGATCGGATCGTCGGTCCACGACTGGGCGACCGGGCCGCGGGCGCGACCCCTCCCGCCCCGCCGCCGCCTCCGGTGACCGCAGAAACGCCGCCTGCACCCCCCGCTCCGTGAGGCTTCGAGGCTCGAACCGGCTGTTACGCTGACCCGGCTCCGGGGGTGTAGCTCAGTCCGGTAGAGCACTGCCTTCGCACGGCAGGGGTCAGGGGTTCGAATCCCCTCACCTCCACCAAACAGATCGGTGGGGCACCCGAACGGCCCTCCGAAGGGGTGGCAAGGGACCGGCCGCCGAAGCCTTCGTGCCTTCCCTTGTCCCCGGGACTCGGCGTACGGTTCGACGCCATGGAGTTCCGGATCCTCGGCCCGCTCGAGGTGTCGACGACCGACGGCCCGTTGCCGCTCGGCGGCAGGCGTCAGCGCCTCGTGCTCGCGCATCTCGTGATCCGCGCGAATGACGTCGTTCCGACCGACGTGTTGATCGACGAGGTGTGGGGGGACGAGCCGCCGGACTCGGTCCGCAGCACGCTCCAGGGCTACGTCTCGCACCTACACCGAGCGCTCGGACAGCGACTCGAAGGACGTGCGCCGGGCTACGTCCTCAACGTCGAGGACGACGAACTGGACGCCGATTCCTTCGAGAGGAAGCTCCGGGAGGCGAAGTCGGTGCTTCCCTCCGCGCCGGCCGAAGCGGCCGTCGCGTTCGCTGAGGCGCTCGCCCTCTGGCGCGGGCCGGTGTTCGCCGATCTGGCGGACGAGGCGTCCCTCCGCGGCGAGATCGCGCGTTTGGAGGAGCTGCGACTTGCGGCCACGGAGCACCGGATCGCCGCCGAGATCGCGATCGGCGGACACTCGACGGTCGTCTCCGAGCTCGAGGCGCTCACGGTCCGGTACCCACTCCGCGAGCGGATGTGGGCGAACATGATGCTCGCGTTGTACCGGCTCGGCCGCCAAGCCGAGGCGCTCGCGGCGTACCAACGGGCTCGGCAGGTGTTGGCCGACGAGCTCGGCACGGAGCCGTCACGGGAGCTCCAGCGCCTCAACGAGCAGATCCTCCGGCGCGATCCGTCGCTCGGCCTCAGCGAACCCGCGCGGCAGGCCGTCCGACCGAGCCGTGTGGACCTGCAACCCGGCACGGAGGTCGCCAGTTACCGCATCGTCCGCACCCTGGGTCGCGGCGGCATGAGCGTGGTCTACCTGGCCGAGCACGACTGGCTCCAGCGGAAGGTCGCGTTGAAGGTCCTGGCTCCGCAGCTGGCCGATGACGAGCGGTTCCGCGAGCGATTCGTCCGCGAGTCTCGGCTCGCCGCCTCGCTCGATCACCCCAACGTGATCCCCATCTTCGAAGCAGGCGCCTCGGGCGGAGACCTGTTCATCGCGATGCGGTTCGTGGAGGGCTCGGACCTTCGGACCATCCTTCACGAGCAGGGGGCGCTGGAGCCCGCCCGGGCGATCGGGATCCTTCGTCAGGTCGCGGCCGCCCTGGACGCGGCGCACGAACAGGGCCTCGTGCACCGCGACGTCAAGCCGGCGAACGTGCTGCTGGCTCGACCGCGGAGCTCCGAGCCCGTCGAGCACGTCTACCTCTCGGACTTCGGTCTGACGAAGCGTTCGGCGAGCGATTCCGCCGTCACCGGGACGGGACAGTTCGTGGGCACGCTCGACTACGCGGCGCCCGAGCAGTTCAAGGGCGAGACGCCCGATGCGCGGACCGACGTGTACTCGCTCGGATGCGTGCTGTTCGAGTGCCTGACCGGTCGGCCTCCGTTCCGATCGGAGAACGAGGCCGGCCTGATGTACGCCCACCTGCAGCAGCCGCCACCTCTCGTGACGAGTGAGCGGCCCGACCTCCCGCACGAGATCGACCGGGTGGTCGGGCGCGCGATGGCGAAGTCGCCGGACGACCGTCCACGCTCGGCGGGCGAACTCGCGCACGACGCCGCCCGAGCCCTCGGCGCGGAGCTGCCGCCGCGGGCAGCACTGTTGACCGAGCCCCGCGAGGGCACCTACCCAGCGTTGCTCGAGGTGGGCATCGATCGCGCCGTCTCCGAGTTCGACCTCGACGCGGAGAAGGTCCCCGCTGCCCTGGATCTCATGGATCGGGAATTGCGCCGGCTCTCCGAAGACGGTGTCGACCTGATCCTCGCCCCAGCGGCCACCGTCGACGTGAACGCGGTGGCCGCGGACTTCCCCGACACGCGCTACGTGGCTATCGACTTCACGGGCCGACCCAGTCCAAGCCTTCCTAACGTGTCGTACGTCTCCTTGTCCCAGAACGAGGGCGCGTTCCTGGCGGGCGCCGCAGCGGCCCTGGAGAGCCGGACCGGGCGGATCGGGTTCATCGGCGGCATGGACATCCCCATGATGCACGAGTTCCAGGCCGGCTACGAAGCCGGGGCCCGCGCTGTCGATCCAAGCATCGAGATGCGGTCGACATACCTGACCCCCTACTTCGACGTCAGCGCTTTCGGCTCCCCGACGTATGCGCTTCACGTTGCCACGCGCATGTATCGGTGGGGCGCCGACGTCATCTTCCATGCCGCCGGCGACTCGGGACGGGGTGTGTTCCAGGCTGCCGCCGAGATCCGGGACAGACACGTGTGGGCGATCGGGGTGGACGCCGATGAGTACCAGGAGATCGCGGCGATGGACCCCGAGGACGCGCCGCCGGAGCTCCACATCGCGGCCTGGCCGTCCCACGTGCTCACCTCGATGGTGAAGCGGGTGGACGTCGCCGTCTATGAGGTGCTCCGAGATTACTCGCGGGGCATCTTCACGTCGGGGGTCCGTCAGTTCGGCCTCGCCGAGGGCGGCGTCGATATCGTCTACAGCGGTGGATTCATCGACGACATCCGCCCGCAGATCGAGGACCTGCGAGCGCAGATCATCGCGGGCGATGTCGTCGTCCCTTCGAAACCTGCCAAGGCTTGAGCGCTGCGTGAAGCGAAGCACACCGGCCTAGTCCTTCGGCATGCGTTCCCGAACGGTGACGTCTGCCACTTCGCGGACGACGGGATGACCGGTGACCTCCTCGAGGAAGTCCTCGCGTTCGAGCGCGACGAGCGTCAGGGGCGTCTTCGCCACCACCGTTGCCGTTCGCGGGACGCGTCGAAGGAGCGCGATCTCCCCGAAGTAGTCGCCGGGGCCGAGCGTCGCCACGGGCCGACCGCCGCGGTTGACCTCCACCTCGCCGTCTTCGATGACGTAGAAACGGGTGCCGGGTTCTCCTTCGCGCACGATGAGGGCACCGGGCTTCGTCGCGATCTCCTCCAGACGAGCGGCAAGGCCTTCGAGCTCGTAGGCGGGCAGCGAAGCGAACAGGTCCACCGAACGGAGGATCGCGAGCTCGCGCTCGGGGATGGGCGTCGCACGATCGTCCATGCTGCGGATCCGGCTCCTGAGGAGGAGGATCGCCGTGGGCAACAGGAGCCCGACGACGAGGCTTCCTCCCCGTATCCCGAAGGCGGCCACGAGGAGCGGCGCCACGGCGGACCCCGCGGCGACGCCCGCCTGATGCAGTCCTTCGAGCACGCCGAACACCCGAGCCAGGATCGGGTCGGGCACGATGCGCTGGAGGAGGGTCCGTCCGGCCATGTCGGCTAGGGCATGCCCGGACCCGGCGCCGACGAGGATCGCGAACGCCATCACCGCCACCAGAGCGAGCGAGAGAACAGATATCCCGACCCCGTAGACGAGCAGACCCAACGCGAGCGCGGCAGCGAGGCGGGGCCTACCCACGAGCCGCAACCCCCACATCGCTCCGAGCAGTCCGCCCGCGCCCAGCGCAGACGAGAGGAATCCGACGGCCGAGGAAGGAAGCTCGAAGAGCTCCAGAGCGACGACGACCACCAGCACGTCCACCGCCCCGCGGACGAACGACTGGCCGACGAGGAGGCCGACCACCAGTCGCTGGTCCGGCTCGCGGGCGATGGCGCGGAACCCGGCGGCGGCTTCGTGGAGCGGATGACCACCGATCCGCGCGGACGGTGGATGCGGCTGGAGACGGACGACGAGAAGCGCCGACATCAGGAGCAGTCCGCTGAACACTGCCATCGCGAGCCCTGCTCCGCCGAAGGCGAGCAGGACGCCCGATGTGACCGGGCCGACGAACGCCATCGCGGCGGAGATCGACCCGGCGACCACATTCGCGGCGACGAGCTGGTCGGGTGAGTGCGCGAGCTGCGGGAAGAGCGCCGACTGCACGGGACGCGTCAGCGTCATGCATCCCGTAGCGACCGCGGCCAGTCCGTAGACGATGGCGACCGGAGCGTCTGCGTAGATCGCTCCGGCGGTTCCCGCCAGGGCCGCGGCTTGCGCCGCGTACCCGGCGAGCAGCGCTCGCTCCCGGCGTATCTCGTCGCCGATCATCGACGCTATCGGAGCGACGACCGCGGCAGGCACCTCCAGGATCACCGCTACGAGCCCCGTCTCCTCCACCCCGCCGCGCTCGTACGCGAAGACGAGGATGGTCACCCGCATCCCCCACCTCGCGATGTAGAACAGCAGATAGGCGAACTCGACCCGCCGGAGTTCGAAGTTGGCGAAGACGGCCCGCACAGCGCCGAGGGACCTCGACCGACTTCTTCGCCCCATCGCGCGAGGATGCCACAACCCTGCAACGGTGCTCGAAGGCGCTTGATGGCCTCCATTCCTTCAAGGATCTCATCGCCGCCTACGAAGCCATCGCAGTCCTCACAGAGCTGCGGCTACGGCCGCTCTGGAGCCGGTCCCGACTCAGCGGTTGCGATGTGGTTGCGTCTAGCGACCGCCGACCAGCGTTGTTACAGGTCAGGATGGATGTAGCTAGACTCCCGCGGAACTGTTAGACAGCTGGAGGTGCCTTCGCACGGCGGGGTTCAGGGTTCAGATCCCCTCACCTCCACGACATCGCGCACGTTTCCAGCGGCCGAAGGAGATCGAGTGCCGAAGCTCGACCCGGCGCTGATCGCCGATGAGGACGCACTGTGGCACGACCTGTTCTCGACGATCGATGCGTTCACGCCGGCCCAGGTGCTGGTGCAGGGGTACTACCGGGAGGGGTGGACCGCCAAGGACGGTCTGGCACACATCGGCACGTGGCTCGCTGAGGCGGCCGCCGTGCTGGAACAGATCCGGTTCGGGACGTACGGGGAACTGCCGAACGATCGGATCAACGAGATGAACGAGGAGTTCCTGGCCGCGATGCGCGATGTCGCCCTCGCGGACGTGAAGGCCCAGGCCGCGGCCGCTCGATCGATGATGCTGCACGCCTGGGGACAGCTACCCGCGGACGATCCGATCGCCGACGATTGGATCCGGAAGTCGGGTCCCGGGCACTACCGGGACCACCTCCCTCGGCTCCACGAGTGGCTCCGCGAGTTGGAGGGTGTCGCGGCCGACGCCTGAGCAGGGGATCAACCTCCGGTCAGCCGATGTACCCCTCGACGGTCTTCTCGTCGCGGACGCGCGCTTCATCCGGGTCGAGTCCGGCCGCTCTGCGAGCCCGGCGCTGGTGAAGCAGGTCCCAACATTGATCCAGGGTCACGCCGAGCCGCTGCAGCCGGTCGCGATCGGCGTCGGAGGCCTCGCCGCCGGACTCCTTGCCGAACAGCTCGTGCTCCTCGTTGGCCAGGTCGTTGATCCGGTCGATGATCTGCTGGTCGTCCATGGGGACAACTGTACCGCCGCGCTCCGCGGAGCCGAACCCGTCGGCGCCGGCGGGTCGATTACGCTCCTCCAGATGGATCCCGCACGCAACGCGATCCTGTGGGCCGCGGGCAACCGGTGGCTCCGCGAGCATCTCCCGAGGTACCGCTTCGTCCGTCGGAGCGTCGCCCGGTTCATGCCCGGCGAGACGCTCGACGACGCGCTCGAGGCCGCCCGCGGCCTGGACGAACGCGGTCTCCCGTCGATGTTCACGGCCCTCGGAGAGAACGTGACCGAACTCGGCGAGGCGCGCCGGGTGACCGAGCACTACCTGGACGCGTACGACCGGATCGGCACGATCGGGCACGACATCGAGGTCTCGGTCAAGCCGACGCATCTCGGCCTCGAGCTCGACCCGGGGAGCCGCGCTCGCGAACCTCGAGGACCTCGCCGTCTCGGCCGAAGCGCACGCGAACTGGCTCTGGCTCGACATGGAGTCCGCGCGGTTCCTCGACGGGACGCTCGAGCTCTATCGCGCCCTCCGCGCCGGCCATCCCGAACGTCGGGATCTGCCTCCAGGCGTACCTGAAGCGGACGGCGAACGACGTTGACGAGCTGATGCCGCTCGACCCGACGATCCGGCTCGTCAAGGGCGCGTACCGTGAGCCCGAGGAGCTCGTGTTCCGCTCGCGCAACGTGATCGACGAGGCCTACCGGCGGCTCGCGCTGCTGATCCTGGCCAGGAAAGGACCGACGGGGCGTCTCGCGCTCGGGCACGCACGACGTCGACCTGATCCGGATCATCGAGGCGAACGCGGGTTCGCGCGACGCGTTCGAGGTGCACATGCTGTACGGGATCCGACAGGCCGACCTCCTCCGGTTGCGAGCGGACGGGTACGCCGCGCGCTCGCTCATCGCGTACGGCTCGTACTGGTACCCGTGGTTCATGCGCCGGATCGCCGAGAAGCCGGTCGGGAACACGCTGCTGGCGCTCCGGAACCTGGTCTCGCGCGGCTGACCGCGCCGTTCGTTCCCTACCCGAGGATGCGCGCGTCCCCGTAGCCGGAGTCGAGCGTGGCCGCTTCGAGGAACCGCCGCGGATGGAACTGCTCGAGTCCGGGGTCGACCTCGCCCCCGGTCACGAGGTCGGCGACGTGACGGCCGAGCGCCGGCGCGAGCTTGAACCCATGGCCGCTCGTGCCGGCGTCCACGAACACCCACTCCGCGATCTCGCCGATGACCGGCTGCCAGTCCGGCGACACGTCGTACAGGCTCGCCCAGCCTCCTCGTGCCGTGGCGTGTTGGAGCCTCGGCACCCGTCGCACGGCTCGTCGCCCCATCTCCTCGGACTCGTCGGACCCGAGCCGTTCGTCGACGGTGTCGGGGTCGGTCTGCGGTTCGGGGTGCAGCGGACCCATCAGGAACAGCTCGTCGCCCTCGGGACGGAAGTAGTAGCCGTTCGGCAGGTCGCCGTGGGCCGGGACGCGGATGTCGTCCCCCCACGCGAACGTCGCCACGATGTGGCGCTCGACGGTCAGCGGGAGGTCTTCGCCCACCTGCATCGCGAGCGGGCGCGTCCACGGGCCGGCGGCGATCAGCACGCGTTCGGCATCGAGCGTCGTTGCGTCGTCGGTACCAAGCTTCCATCCCTTCGAGTTCCGTCGGATCGTCGTCACCCCCGCGCCGAGACGGACCTCGGCGCCCAGTTCTCGCGCCCGGTCGAGCAGCCCCGAGGTCGTGAGGACCGGGTCGGCGTAGCCCGCGTCGTGCTCGAACGCCGCGACCCCGACCCCGCTGAGGTCGAACATCGGCCAGGTCTCGAGGACCTGGTCCGGCGTGAGTAGGTCGGTCGGGATGCCCTGCTCGGATAGGCGCGGCACCACCTCCCGGACGGTGGCTTCGTCCTCAGGCGGATGGAGGACGAGCAGGCCGGTCTCCTTGAAGCCGGAGTCGCGGCCGGTGTGGGCCTCGAAGTCGCGGAACATCGCGATCGAGTCCCGGGCGACCGTGGCGAGGAAGGGATTCGTGTAGTACGCGCGGCAGATCGCGCTCGAGCGGCCGGTGGGTCCGCCCGCGGGCGCCGTCTTCTCTACCACGACCGTTCGAACCCCTCGGCTCGCGAGGTGGAACGCCGCGCTCGCACCGTGCACGCCGGCGCCGATCACCGCGACGTCGTAAGCGTTCATCGTCGCGCGAGTCTACGAGCCGCTTCGGATCGGCTGCGTTGTGACCTGGTTCACAGACAACCGTTGCCCGAGTACCGTAGATTCGAACACATGTTCGAAGCCATCGACGCGGCACATGCCAGGGTCGGCGCTGCTCACCTCGAGCTGCTGCGGCTCCTGGTCGAGGTGGATCGTTCGAACGCATGGAAGGACCATGGCGCTCGCGACGTGTCCCACTGGCTGTGGATGCGCTACGGCCTTTCGAACTGGAAGGCGCAGCGCTGGGTCGTCGCGGCCCACGCGCTGGAACTGCTTCCGCGCCTGTCCGAGGCCCTCGCCGACGGCGAGCTCGGCATCGACAAGGTCGTGGAGCTCGCTCGATTCGCGGGACCGGACACCGAAGCCGCGCTCATCGCGTGGGCGAGGAACGTGTCCTGCGGCGCCATCCGGCGTCGAGGCGACCTCGCGATCCGCGCCTCGCGTGAGGAGGTCGCGGAGGCCGAGGGTGATCGCTCCGTCTCGTGGTGGTACTACGACGACGGGCTCCGGTTCGGGCTCGAGGCGGTGCTGCCCGCCGCACAGGGCGCGATCGTCGCGCGGACCCTGGATCGGCTGGCCGCGACGATCCCGGCGATGCCGGGCGAGGAGGACGCGGACTTCGCGTGCGCACGGCGAGCGGATGCGCTCGTGGCGCTCTGCTCGGGTCGGACCGCAGAGGACGCGGAGCCGGATCGAGCCAGCGTGGTTGTCCACGCGCAGCTCTCGGGCCTGGCGGGTCAAACCGGTGGCTGCGAGGTGGAGGGCGGACCGGTGATCCAGCCCGAGGTGGCTCAGCGACTGCTCTGCAACGCTCGACTGCAGACGGTCGTCGAGGACGAGGCGGGCCACGTGGTCGGCCTCGGTCGAACCTCGCGAGAGCCGACGGCTTGGATGCTCCGACAGATCCGGTACCGGGACCGGGAGTGCCGGTTCCCCGCCTGCGGAGCTCGCCGGTTCACCGAGGCTCACCACATCGTGTGGTGGCGCGACGGCGGTCGGACCGACTTGGACAACCTGGTGCTGATCTGCTCGTTCCATCACCGGCTCGTGCACGAGCATGGTTGGTCGATCCGTCGCGAGATCGATGGCGAGATCACCTGGTTCCATCCCGACGGCATGCGATATCGAGCAGGCCCACCATCGATCGCGTCCGTCGGCTAGCGACTCGCCTGAGGAAGCGGAAGCATTAGGTAGCCTGGTTTCAGCGTGTTGAGCAGTCTGCTGATCGGTGTCGCTCTGGCGCTGGCTTTGTGGCTGCTCGCGGTCGGTGTCCTGGCTGCCCTCGGTCGGAGGTCTCCGGCAGGCATGGATCAGGGAGCAACCCGCCGGGAGCGCGCCCGTCGAAGCGCCGTCCTCGAGAAGGAGCGCGACGAGAGTCAGGGCGGCAGCATCTGGAGGTCCGGGAAGGGCGGCTCTCATATCAGCTGACCGTTCGCTGCTGTCGCGGGCCGAGGATCGGGAAGCCGTACACGAGTAGGTAGAGCAGGTGGTGGATCGGGCTAGCGAGGGGCAGTCAGCTCTGCGTAGAGGAAGCGATCGAGTGGGTGATCTTCAACCAAACCGCACGCCAAGAAGCCTGACCACCCGGTGATAGGAGCGGGATGAAGGCCTTCGGATACGTGCGGCTCAGCAAGGAGTCGGAGGACACGACCTCACCTCATCGAACGACAAGGGCTTTCCCGGTGGCCCCGTCGGTTCACGCCGCCCAGCCGATCTGGCCAGCAACACGCCGGTGAGATCTCACTAATCCTCGGATCCCACGGCGGTTTCACACGCCCGACCTCTTGCTTCGCGTCGACGCGATCTCACAAGCAACCTCAACTCGTTTGACGGCGCGCGCAGGAGGTGTGACGATCCGTGACACGTGCCAGGGAGGGAGCACGAATGAATACTCGTCGCGCCAGGTGTCGGCAGTTCGCGGTGTGGGGTGCGCTGGCCGGGCTCGCCCTGACCCAGATGACGTTCGCGGATGCAGCTGGACTCGTCGGATCTCCGCGAGTCGAATCGCTGCTTCGAGCTCATGCGCCAGCTACCTCGATTGCATCGTCGGCTTCGGGGAGAGCCACCGGAGATGTTGACACACCTTCGCCCCAGATCCTGAACAACTTCGAGGTCGTCGGACACGTCGCGCTCGGCGGACGCGCGTCTGACGCCGACGTCTTCGTCTTCGATCACGGCTCCGACGTTGGGCAGTTCGCCTACGTCGGGACCGCGGCCGACGTGTGCTCGGGCAGGGGCGTCAAGATCGTTGACGTGTCCGACCCGGCCGCGCCCGAACGGGTGGCGGTCGCCGACGTCGGGCTCCGCGACGTCTCTTACGAGGATCCGGCCGTCATCGCGGTGGGCGCCCGGACCGTGCTCGCGGTGGGGATCCAGATCTGCGGACCGGACGGGAGAGGCGGCCTCGGCCTCATCGACGTCACCGACCCGGCCGACCCCGCGCCCTTGAGCTTCCTCGAGACCGCATCCGGGGGAGTGCACGAGCTGGACATCACGACCCTCACCGACGGCCGACCGGCGGCGCTCATCGCGGTGCCGTTCGGCGAGCTGTCAGGAGAAGAAGACTTCCAGATCGTCGACATCAGCCGGCCCCGGCGCCCCGAGGTCGTCTCTGGGTGGGGCGTCATCGAGGACAGCCACCTGCCCGTTCCCTCGGTCAGCGATCCCCCGACGGAGATGCCCGAGGTGACGACGTGCTGCCAGGGCATCGGGGTCGGGTTCACCGACTTCTTCTTCCACAGCGCGCGGGCGGCGGATGACGGACGAACGGCATACGTATCCCACTGGGATCTCGGGATCATCAAGCTCGACATCACCGATCCTGCTGCGCCCGTCGTCGTCGGACGGACCGTCTACCCCTTCGACGCCGAAGGCGACGGGCATTCTCTGACGATCTACGAATCGGGCGGCACTCGCTACATCCTGCAGAACGACGAGGACATGACGCTGGTTTCCCCCGCGCGCGTGCAGACCAGTGCGACGGGAGAGACGACCTGGGCGGTGCTCGACGAGCCCTGGATGCCGACGCCGCTCATCGAAAGCGGCCCGATCCAGGCGGAGGTCCATGACGCAGGGAGAGGGTGCCGCTCCTCCGACTACGACGGCGCCGAGGGGAAGATCGCGCTCGCGAACCGTCGCCCGGGGCCGTGTCGCCTCGGGCGGCAGATCCTGATGGCGGCCGAAGCCGGAGCCGCAGCGTTGGCCCTGAACTTCATCAGCAACACGGACCGGCCGGCCGCGTGGCTCCAGCCGACCCCGAAAGCCCTGCGAGAGATCCGACGGGAGGCACGAGGGATGCCCGTCGTTGGCCTCGCCTCGATCGATGGGCTGGCCGCGATCATCCGTAGCGCCAACGGCCCCGTCACGATGTCCCTCGAGGCTGGCGAACCCGAGTTCGGGTTCCTTCGCGTATTCAGCGAGGCGACCGGAACCGACGCGGATGGTGACGGCGTCCTCGAGTTCGCGCAGGTCGGGGAGTTCGCAGGACTCCCGCACGTGCGGGGCGAATACCCGGTCCCGGAAGGTGAGTGGACGATCCACAACACCGAGGTGTGGGGCAACCGAGCGTTCGTGTCGTGGTACAGCCACGGCATCGTCGCCCTCGACCTCACGGACCCGGCACATCCGGTTCTGGTCGGACAGTTCGCGCCTCCGGGGGACATCGGAAGGGAGGGCCCATTCCTGTCGGACGAGGTGCCGTCCGTGTGGGGCGTCGCCATCGACGAAATGCGCGGGCTCGTCTTCGCGAGCGACATGCGCTCCGGGCTATGGATCCTCAGACCAACGGGGCCAGCCTCCCCGAGTGGGTAGGCCGGCTCGATGGGAGGTCGCGTCGTCGCAACAGGATTCCGACTTGTCCTCTAGTCGGCGCTCGAGCGCCCGAGTTCACCCGATCGTGGACAGATGTGTCGGTGGACACCTTCGGCGGGGTTTGCGATGGATCTGTCGCGGGAAGCGGTGGACGCGGTCTGGAGCATCCCGACGAGCACGGCCCGCAGCGTCCGCGGCTTTGGAGTCCATCGCGGCGCAGGGAGCGGGATAGTCGAGCTGATCTAGGCCGGGGGAGGGGGGGTCGCGAGCCCACGCCTCACCACTACCTATCGGGGGCAGGCTCTCGGTCTTTCGCGGCTCCGCTACCCGCTGCTCCCGTCGGGAGAGTCTTCGCGCTCGATCGTCACCCGGCGCACAGAGCCTTCCTCCGCCAGCCCGACATATCCTGAGGTTTGGGCGATGACGGTCAGCACCGCGCCGAGCGCCGCTTCGGGACTCGGAGCATCGATCCTCGCCGAGAGGAGACAATCCTTGCTATCGATTTCGCGGGTCGCCTCGACGGCCTCGACGAGCGCGTAGGTGTTCGCCGATATCTCGATCTCGTGCAGGGCCTCGTCATCTAGGTTCGACCGGATGAGCAACTCAACCCGATACTGCATCAGTGCGGGCACCGTAGCGAGCGCGGTGTTGGTGTGCAAGACCTGCCCAGAATCGACCGATACGCCGTCACGCCGTGCATCCTCACGCCGGTCTAGGCTGGGTCGCCGAGACGACGAGCGAGGGGATGCCATGAGCGAACCGATCGGATCCGCCCGCTTCCACGAGGTGGGATGGCGGGTCCTGGCGTACACGGAAGCCACGCACTTCCGGACCGGATCGCTCGCGGAGGGGGCGGCGCTGGCGGAGGCGATCTGCGAGGTCGCACGCACCGCGAGCCGGCAGCCGGACATCGATCTGCGGTCGAAGGGCGTGACGGTCCGACTTCAGCGCGATGAGAGCGGAGAGCTGACCGAGGCCGACCTCGCGCTCGCAGGTGCGATCTCGAGCAAGGCGAGCGAACTCGGCGCAACCGTCGATTTCACCGGCTTGCAGAGCTACCAGGTCGCGATCGACGCGCTCGTCATCCCCGACGTGCTGCCCTTCTGGGAGACGGTCCTCGGGTACGAGCGCTTCGGCGACGCACTGATCGACCCGCAGTCCGAGGGGCCGACGTTCTGGTTCCAGCAGATGGACGCGCCGCGCCCGCAGCGCAACCGGATCCACATCGACCTCTACGTCCCCGAGGATCGGGCGAGGGCCCGCGTCGACGCGGCGATCGCCGCGGGTGGCCGCATCGTCTACGAGGACCGCGCGCCGTTGTGGTGGACACTCGCCGATCCCGAGGGCAACGAGGTGGACGTCGCTTCCTGGCCGGATATGGACTGAGAACCGGACGACGGTCACGGGTCGTCTCCGAAGTCGACGCGGACGAAGGTGAGCCGGGGATCTGGGAGTTCGGCCCGGGGAGAGGCGGTTGGTTCCGGAGGGCAACCTTCCGTCAGGAGCGTAGTAAGGCCCAGATATGCGTTCTCGAACGTGTGACCGGCGTCACGCGTCCATTCACTCACGTCCCGCCAAGCGCCCGGTAGCGGAAACAATCTGCTACGTGCGCATTGACTAATCCGCACGCCTGCATGAACGCGTAGCACACGGTCGGTCCGACGAATCGGAACCCGCGCCGCTTGAGGTCCTTGCTCATCGCCTTGGACTCCGTCGTCTCCGAAGGGATATCGCCGAGCCCGCGGAACCGCGCCGACGAGCGGTCGAGCCGCCGACGAACGACCACAGGTACGCATCGAGCGAGCCGGTCTCGGCCTGCACGTCCAGCACGCCGGCCGGCGTTGTTCACGGTGGACTCGACCTTCATCCGGTTCCGGACGATCCCGGGATCTCGGAGCAGCTTCTCGACGCGCGCGGGCGTGAACCGCGCGACCTTCGCCGGGCTCGAAGCCCGCGAACGCCCGCCGGTACCCCTCGCGCTTGTGCAGGATCGTGGACCAGGACAGGCCGGCCTGGGCACCCTCGAGCGTGAGCATCTCGAACAGCCGGACGTCGTCGTGGACCGGCATCCCCCATTCCTCGTCGTGGTAGGCGAGGTAATCGGGATCGTCGAGCGGCGCCCACTCGCACCGCCTCAGCGTCTTCGGCATCGGGCGGAACGCTAGCATCGGCCCCCGACATGACGACTCCGTGGTGGTCGAGACCGGGTCTGGACGTGCGCGATGGCCGGCTGCTCGTCGCCGGGCGCGACGCCGAGGCCGTCGCCCGGGAGCATGGGACGCCGGCCTTCGCGTACGACCTCGTCCGCATCGAGGAGCGGGCACGCGCGCTCGTCGAGGGCGTTCGAACGTGCGGGCCTCGAGCTCCGCCTGCGTCTCGCCCTGAAGGCGCAGCGCGACCCGGCGGTGCTCGAGTTCGTCCGCGGACTTCGAACTGTCGGGATCGACGCGTGCTCGCCGGGGAGGTTCGGCACGCGCTCGAGCACGGCTGGGCGCCGGAGGAGATCTCGTTCACCGGCACGAACCTGTCGGCGCGCGACGTGGACGCCCTGCTCGAGACGGGCGCTCACGTGAACCTCGACCTGCTCTCGCAGCTCGACCGCTGGGGGAGGCGAGCTCCCGGGTCGATCGTCGGGATCCGCGTGAACCCTCGTGCCGGCGCGACGTGGAGCGGCCTGCCGGCCGCCGAGGGCGAGTCCCTGTACGCCGGCGCGAGGCCGACGAAGTTCGGCATCCTCGAGGAGCAGCTCGACGACGCGCTCGTGATCGCCGAGACCCACCGGCTCTCGATCGACACCGTGCACGTGCACGTCGGCGACGGGTTCTTGACCGACGGTCTCCCGAGGCTCGAGGTCGCCGTCGAGCGGGTGGCCCGGATGGCTCGGCGCGTTCGGGATGCGCGGGCCACGAGCTCGTCGAGGTGAACGCGGGCGGCGGTCTCGGCGTCCCGCAGCGGCCCGAGGACGAGCCGCTCGACGTCGACGCGTACGCGGGGCTGCTGGCGGAGCACCTCGGCCCGCTCGGGGTCGCCGTCGGGTGCGAGCCCGGCGACTACCTCTGCAAGGAGTCGGGCGTGCTGCTCGCCGAGGTCGTGAGCCTCGACGAGCGCGACGGGGTGACGTTCGCGGGGGTCGACGCCGGGTTCAACGTCGCGCCCGAACGGTTCATCTACGACGCGCTCGTCCCGATCGTGCTCACGCGAGCCGTGGATGACCGACCCGAACGCGCGTACACGATCGCCGGCAACATCAACGAGGGCGACGACCTGTGGGGAGAGGACGTCCCGCTCCCCGAGCTCCGCGAGGGCGACGTGCTCGCGCTCCTGCTCGTCGGCACCTACAACGCGACGATGCACATGGACCACTGCCTCCGCCCGCCGGCCGCGACGGTCGCCTTCGCGGACCGGATCTGAGGCGGCTCAGCCGCGCGGCTGTGAGGAACATCCACCGATGCCCCTCGAGGTCGGCCGCACGGTATCGGCGGCCGAACGGCTCATCCTCCGGTTCGCTCAGGATCGTGGCTCCCGACGCGCGCGCCCGTTCCGCATGCGCGTCGACGTCGTCGACGTAGACCATCACGCCGTCCACGACGAAGGGCACCTCGGACCACGCCCGCGCCCGATCGCAGACTTCGGCGTGTCGCGCAGGGCCCAGGTAGTCCGGGCCGGGCCAGCCGAGCATCACGACCGCGCCGTCGAGCTCGAGCTCCGCGTGGGTCACGCGGCCGGACTCGTCCGTGTAGCGCTCGTCGAGCTCACGGAAGCCGAACGCCCGCTCGAGCCAGACGACCGCGGCGACGACGTCCTCGTAGGAGAGCAGCGGGACCGCTCGCTGCTGGGCCATCACCGCGTGCGCGGGAAGCCGAGGTCGACCGAGCTCGTCGCCGGGTCCGGCCACCGCGCCGTCACGACCTTCGCCCGCGTGTAGAACTGGACGCCCTCCGGGCCGTACATGTGGTGGTCGCCGAACAGCGACGACTTCCACCCGCCGAACGAGTAGTACGCGACCGGCACCGGGATCGGCACGTTGACGCCGACCATCCCCGCCTCGGCGTCGAAGATGAACTGGCGGGCGGCGCCGCCGTCGCGGGTGAAGATCGCCACGCCGTTGCCCCATGGGTTGTCGCGCACGAGCCGGACCGCCTCGTCGTAGGTCTCGCCCGGACGACCGACAGGACCGGCCCGAAGATCTCGTCGCGGTAGGCGTCCATGTCCGTCCTGACGTCGTCCAACAGCGACGGCGCCGAGGAAGAAGCCGGGGCTGTCCGTGTAGGTCGTGTGCTGCCGGCCGTCCGTCACGACGCGGGCGCCCTGCGCGGGGCCGCTGTCCAGGTACGACGCGACGCGGTCCCGGTGCTCCCGGGTGATGAGCGGGCCCATCTCGGACTCCGGATCCAGGCCCGGGCCCACCTTGATCTTCGGGATGCGGTCGGCGATCGCGTCCACGACGTCGTCGGAGACGGGTCCGACGCTCGTCAGGACCGAGACGGCCATGCAGCGCTCGCCCGCCGAGCCGTATCCGGCCGAGACCGCGCGCGTCCGCCACCATGTCGATGTCGGCGTCCGGCAGGACGATCATGTGGTTCTTCGCGCCGCCGAGCGCCTGCACGCGCTTCCCGTTCGCGGTCCCCGTCGTGTAGATGTAGCGCGCGATCGGCGTCGACCCGACGAAGCTCACCGCTCGGATGTCGGGGTGCTCCAGGATCGCGTCGACCGCGACCTTGTCGCCCTGCACGATGTTGAACACGCCGTCGGGCAGCCCGGCGTCCGCGAACAGCTCGGCGAGCACGAGCGTCGCGCCCGGATCCTTCTCCGAGGGCTTCAGCACGAACGTGTTGCCGCAGGCCATCGCGTTCGCGCACATCCAGATCGGGACCATGGCGGGGAAGTTGAACGGCGTGATCCCGGCGACCACCCCGAGCGGCTGGCGGATCGAGTACACGTCGATGCCGGTGGAGACCTGCTCCGAGAAGTCGCCCTTCAGCAGGTTCGGGATGCCGGTCGCGTACTCGACGTTCTCGAGCCCGCGCTGGACCTCACCCACGGCGTCGGACAGGACCTTGCCGTGCTGCGACGTGAGGACCTTCGCGATGTCGGTCTTGCGGGCGTCGATGCAGCTCGCGGATCCGGAACATGATGTCGGCGCGCTTCGACAGCGAGGTCGCGCGCCACGCGGGGAACGCCTCGCGCGCGGCGTCGACGGCCTTGCCGACCTCACCGGCGTCCGCGAAGTCCACCTCGTGGGTCTGCTCGCCGGTCGCGGGATCGAAGACCGGTCCGGTCCGTCCCGACTCCCCCGGGATGTGCTTGCCGCCGATGTAGTGGCCGATCCGCTCCATGAGGGGCTCCTTCCAGCGCGACCGTTCGCACGGGCTTCGCCGTCGATGGTACCCCTGGGCGGATGTGCGGGCGTTGGGCGTAGCATCGCCGGCGTGCGAGATCCCGCGAGACGCCCGTGAGCGACCCCCACCTCCAGACGCCCTCCGGCAGGCCGCGCGCACGAGCGCTCGGCATCCCCTTCGCGGGCGAACCCGGCCGCTTCAACGCGATCACCGACGTCCCGGGCGTGGAGGTCGGGTTCGTCACGCTGACGTCGGGTGACGCGCGGACCGGCGTGACCGCGATCCATCCCCGCGGCCGAGGCAACCCGGGCGACCCGTACGCCGCCGGCTTCCACTCGCAGAACGGCAACGGCGAGATGACCGGCGTCTCCTGGATCGAGGAGTCCGGGACCGCCGCCGGCCCGATCGCGATCACGAACACCCACGCCGTCGGGATCGCGCACGCGGCGACGGTCGCCTGGACCGCGAAGCATCACCCCGGGGTCGCCGAGGCATGGCTCCTCCCGGTCGTCGCCGAGACGTGGGACGGCTACCTCAACGACATCAACGGTGGCCACGTCACGATCGATGCCGCGATCGAGGCGCTCGAGTCCGCCTCCGGCGGTCCGGTGGAGGAGGGTTCGGTAGGCGGCGGCACCGGGATGAACTGCTACACGTTCAAGGGCGGCTCGGGGACCGCGTCGCGCGCGCTCGCGTACGGCGACGATCGGCACATCGTGGCCGTGTTCCTGCAGACGAACTTCGGGTCCCGCCGCGAGCTCACGATCGCCGGCGTGCCGGTCGGCGAGGAACTGCTGGGCGACGACCCGATCGACGAACACTTCTCGGCGCCTCCGGGGGCCGGCTCGGTCATCGCGGTGGTCGCGACCGACGCACCGCTGTTGCCCGACCAGTGCGACGCGCTCGCCCGGCGCGTTACGCTCGGTCTCGCCCGGACGGGGACGGCGGGCTCGCACTTCTCGGGCGACCTGTTCCTCGCGCTGTCGACCGGGAACCAGGGTGCGTTCAGCCGGGGCGCGGACACGTTGTTCGGTCAGAAGTACGGGACGTATGACGAGCTCCGGTTCGTCCCCTGGGGCCACCTCGATCCCTACTTCGAGGCGGTCGTCCAGGCGACGGAGGAAGCCGTCCTGAACTCGATCGTCGCCAACGAGGAGATGGTCGGGTTCCGTGGGCACCGCTCGCCGGCCCTCCCGCGAGACCGGGTGGTCGAGCTGCTGCGCGAGCGCGGCGTCGCCGTCGCCTCGCGGGGTGACGCGCGGAACTAGACTGCCTGCTCCGGAGACGAAGGGGACCGGCATGAGCGAGCTGACCGCCGACGAGATCGTCGACCTGTGTCTGCGCCACACGCTGTACGACTGGCAGCAGCAGGGCTCGACCCGACCGATCGCCGTGGCCTCCGCCGAGGGGTGCGAGTTCTCCACCGTCGACGGCAAGCGCTACCTCGACTTCAACAGCCAGCTCATGGGCGTGAACATCGGGCACGCGGACCCGCGCGTCGCCGAGGCGATCGCGGACCAGGCGCGGACCTTGCCGTACATCAGCCCGTTCATGGCCACCGAGGTTCGAGCGAAGCTCGGACGGAAGCTCGCGGAGCTGCTGCCCGGCGACCTCGACAAGGTCTTCTTCACGCTCGGCGGCGCCGAGGCCAACGAGAACGCGATCCGGATCGCGCGCGCCGTGACCGGCCGGCAGAAGATCCTCGCGCGCTACCGCTCGTACCACGGCGCCAGCTACGCGACGATCTCGCTCACCGGCGACCCGCGCCGATGGGGCAACGAGCCGACGATGCCGGGCGTCGTGCACGTCCTCGACCCGTACCACGGGACGCGACGCGCCGTCGACGACGCGGAGACCGCGCTCGACTACCTCGAGGAGACGATCACGCTCGAGGGACCCGAGACGATCGCGGCGTTCATCCTCGAGCCGGTGACCGGGACGAACGGGATCCTGATCCCGCCCGACGGCTACCTGCAGGGCGTGCGCGAGCTCTGCGACCGGTTCGGCATCCTGCTGATCGCCGACGAGGTGATGTCGGGGTTCGGGCGGACGGGGGAGTGGTTCGCGGTGAACCATTGGGGCGTCGTGCCGGACATCATCACGATGGCGAAGGGCCTCACGTCGTCGTACGTGCCGCTCGGCGCCGTCGGGCCTTCGCCCCGACGTCCACCGGTTCTTCGACGACCACGTCTTCTGGGGCGGCCTCACGTACAACTCGCATCCGCTGGCGTTGGCGGCTGCGCTCGCCGACGATCCGCGTCCTCGAGGAGGACGGGCTGATCGAACACTCGCGCAAGATGGGCGACGTCATGGCCCGGCACCACCAGGAGCTCGCCGAGAAGCACCCGTCGGTCGGCCTGGTCCGCAACATCGGGCTGTTCGGCATCCTCGAGCTCGTCCGCGACCGCTCCACGATGGAGCCGCTCGCCCCGTTCAACGGCGCGAGCGACGAGATGAAGGCGATCGGGAAGTTCCTGGACGAGCGGGGCCTGTTCACGATGGTGCGGTGGAACGGGATCATGACGAACCCGCCGCTGCCGATCTCCGAGGAGCAGCTCGCCGAGGGCTTCGGCATCATCGACGAGGCCTTGGCGATCTCGGACGCCGCCGTCACCGGCTGAGCGGGTCGCGGTGCCCGAGCGTGTCGGCTTCATCGGGCTCGGCCTCATGGGCAAGCCGATGGCGCGCAACCTCCTGGGCGCCGGCTTCCCGCTCACCGTGCACTCGCGCTCGGCGCCGCCCGTCGACGAGCTCGTATCCGAGGGCGCCGCGCGCGCGTCGTCACCTGCCGAGGTCGCCCGCGTCGTCCGACGTGACGATCACGATGCTGCCGGACACCCCGGACGTCGACGCGGTGCTGTTCGGTGCCGACGGGGTCGCCGAGGGCGTCACCGGCGGCTCCCTCGTCGCTCGACATGAGCACGATCGACCCGATCGCCACGCGCGAGATGTCGGAGCGGCTGGCGGCGAGGGACGTCGCGATGCTGGACGCGCCGGTCTCCGGCGGCGAGGTCGGGGCCGTCGCCGGCACGCTCTCGATCATGGTCGGAGGCCCCGACGATGCCTTCGAGCGGGCCAAGCCGATGTTCGAGGCGATGGGTTCGACGATCGTGCACGTCGGAACCTCCGGCGCCGGGCAGGTGACGAAGACGTGCAACCAGCTCGTCGTCGGCTCGGCGGTCGAGGCCGTCGCCGAGGCGCTCGTCCTCGCCGCGCAGGCCGGGGTCGATCCGGCGAAGGTCCGTGAGGCGCTCCTGGGCGGGTTCGCCGGCTCGAAGGTGCTCGAGGTGCACGGCCAGCGCATGCTCGAGGGGGCGTTCGAGCCCGGGTTCCGAGCCGCCCTCATGGCCAAGGACGGTCGGATCGTCCTGGAGGCGGCCGAGCGCCTGGGGGCGCCGGTCCCTGCATTCGAGGCCGTTGCAGAACGGCTCGAGGCGATGCTCCCGGCGGGCCGGGGCGAGCTCGACTACGCCGCGCTCGTCACCCTCCTCGAGGACGAGGCCGGCCGGACCCTGCGCTCCGCGCGCTCCGAGCAGTGAGCCGCGAGCTGCCTGCGGGGTACGAGCTCGACGACGACCCCGCGCGCGTCGATCTCGACGCGGTCTGGGCGTTCCTGTCCACCGAGGCGTACTGGGGCCGTGAGCGGACCCGCGAGCTCGTCGAACGGCAGATCGCGGAGGCCGCCAGGGTGGTCGGGCTGTACCGCGACCAGCGGCAGGTCGGCTTCGCCCGGATCTGGAGCGACGGTGACAAGGCCTACCTGGCAGACGTGTACGTCCTGCGCGAGCACCGCGGCCGAGGGCTCGGCGTCGAGCTGGTCCGTGCTGCGGTGGACGAAGGTCCCCATCGGGACCTCCGGTGGATGCTGCACACGAAGGACGCGCACGGCCTGTACGCGAAGTTCGGCTTCGGGCCCCCGAGCGATCGCTTGCTCGAGCGCCCACCCTGGGAGGCGGAGCCCGGTGCCCCTCGGGAATACCCGTGAGTCCCACCGGGTTGCGGGTTGCTCGACGGAGGAGCGGGGAGGAGAGCAGATGACGCAGGATCTGGTCGGGGAGAGGCGGGCGGGGCTGCCGCCTGCGGGAACCTGGGTGTTCGACAAGGCCCACACGCGGATCGGGTTCGTGGCCCGCCACATGCTCTCGCGGATCCATGGTCGCTTCGCTTCGTTCGAGGGGAAGGCGGTGATCGCGGAGCGCCCCGAGGACTCCCGGGTCGAGGTCGAGATCGATGCGGCGAGCATCGGGACCGACACGGAGATGCGGGACAACCACCTTCGGAGCGGTGACTTCCTCGAGATCGAGACCTTCCCGACGTTGACCTTCCGAAGCACGGCGCTGCGGCCGACCGGCGACACGACGTTCGAACTCGTCGGCGACCTCACGATCAAGGACATCACGCGGCAGGTCGTCCTCCGATGCCGAGTTCCTCGGCTGGGGCGCCGGCTGCCAACCGATGCGCCACCGCTCGCCGCGTTCTTCGCCAAGACCGAGATCGATCGCGAGGACTGGGACATGACCTGGAACGTGGTCGTCGAGACGGGCGGCTGGCTTGTCGGCCGGAAGGTGCAGATCGAGATCGACGCGGAGCTCAACCTGGTGGAGTGATCTCGCCCGCACCTAGGATGTCGTCCGTGAAGGTCGCACTCTGCCAGACCAACTGCGGTGACGACGTCGCCGCGAACGAGGAGCAGGTGTTCGGGCTCCTGGAGGAGGCGGCCGCGGGTGGTCCGGACCTGATCGCGCTCCCCGAGGTCTGGCCGTGCCAGGGATCCGCCGCGCACGTTCGAGCCGCCGCCGAACCCGTCCCGGGCCCGCGGACCCACCGGCTCGCCGAGTTCGCGCACGACCACGGTGTCTGGGTGCACGGCGGGAGCGTGCTCGAGATGAGCGAGGATCGCGTCTACAACACGAGCGTGCTGTTCGACCGCGTCGGTGAGCTCGTCGCGACCTACCGCAAGATCCACCTGTTCGACGCCGATCCGCCGGGGGCCGTCCCGAGCCGCGAGTCCTACGTGTTCTCGCCGGGCGACCAGGTCGTGACCGCCGAGTCCGAGTTCGGGCGTCTCGGGATGAGCATCTGCTACGACCTGCGGTTCCCGGAGCTCTATCGGACCCTCGCCGTACAGGGGGCGACGATCCTGCTCGTCCCGGCGGCCTTCCGGCACGAGACGGGCGTCGACCACTGGGAGGTCCTGCTCCGCGCCCGAGCGATCGAGGACCAGGCCTTCGTGGTGGCATCGGCCCAATGGGGGCCCTGGGGGCCGCCGGGGAAGGAGCGACGGAACTACGGGCACAGCCTGGTCGCCGATCCGTGGGGGCGCGTGCTGGCCGAGGCTCCGGACGGGGTCGGGGTCACGTTCGCCGAGCTCGACCTGGCCGAGGTCGGGCGCGTGCGTGAGATCCTGCCGTCCCTGCGGCACCGCACGCTGGGGCCGGTCTGCTAACGCATCCGTCGTAGCACCTCGCCCGGTCCCCCGAACCGGCTAGTGATTGGGGCCTATTGCGGCCAGGTATCCGTCCCCTGCAGGCTAAGTTTCTGGCCCCCTACGGCCGATAACAAGCCAAAGGGTTGGTCCCGAGAAGGGCAAACCGCCGGGAACGGCGGGACGCAAAGCTCCGGGCCCTATCGCTCACAAGGAGCGCGGGCGGCCGAGCTGCCGAAGGACCGGGCCTCCACCCGGAGCCCGAGCCTGTTGGGACCCTGACGCAGGAGGCGGGGGTGACGATCTCGGTCAGCCGGAGCTGGCGCCGTCCGGCGCTCGCGCTGGTGCTCGTCGCCGCCTTCTTCACGTCGGGGATCGTGACCGACGGATCTCGAGCGGACGCCGCCCCCAGGTGGCGCGCGGAGATGCTCCAGCTGACGAACGAGGACCGTGCGGATGCCAACCGCGATGCCCTCGAGCTGGATCTCCAGCTCTCCCGGTACGCCAAGCGTCACTCGCGTGACATGGCCCAGGACGGGGAGCTGTCGCACACGGCGAACCTCGCGGACAAGCTGAAGAACGTCGACTGGTCGTTCGGGGGCGAGAACGTGGGTGTGTGCTCGGCCCTGTCCGAGGTCCAGGATGCGTTCATGGCGTCCAAGCCGCACCGCAAGAACATCTTGCGGAGGGAGTACGACCACGCGGCGATCGGGGTCTACAAGTCAGGCGGGAACCTCTGGGTGACGGTCATCTTCTACGGCTAGCCCCTCCCGACCTAGCTGTAGAGACGGGTCACCCCGGTCGCTCCTCGCGACCGGGGTGACCCACATCTAGGCCATTTCCAGGTCCTCGCGAACGTCGACGTCGACGGGCGCGTCCCCGTCGAAGGCGACCCATCGCACGCGATCGGGGTCGGCGTCGAGGAGCGCGCGTGCTCCCGCGTCCCCCGTGAGGGTCTTCAGCTCGGGCCACATGGAGCGCGCGAGCAGCGCCGGACCTGGCCCGTCGCGGAAACGGATGCGAAGGACGCTAGCGGTCTCGTCCCGATAGGCGGCGACGAGCGAGCGCACGTGCTCGGCCTCGATCCCCGGCTGGTCCGCCATGAGCACGACGGCCGCCTCACTCGACGGGTCGAGCGCCTCGAGCCCGGTCACGAGTGATGTGGACTGTCCCTCGATGTATCGGTCGTTGACGATCACGCGAGCGTGCGACGGCAGCTCGAGTGCGGCTTCCACGCGCTCCGCATCGTGGCCGAGGACGACGACGATCTCGTCGACCTCGGCGGCTGCGGCGTCGACCGCGTGCTGGGCGAGCGGCTTGCCCCGAACGATCTCGAGCTGCTTCGTCCCGCCGAACCGCCGGCCCTCGCCCGCGGCGAGGACGATCACCGAGATCACCCTTCGCGCTTCCCCTTGCCGAACAGGCGGCGGAAGAAGTTCGCGATCGCAGCCCAGATCGCCGACAGGCCGAGCCGGATCCCGCCGATCGGCTTCGATCGGGCCACCGGAGCCGGTGTTGCTGCCGCCGGGGCCTCGGCGATCGGGGCGCCCGCGGCCTCGGCGTCCGCAGCCTCGGCGCCCGCGGCCTCCGTCGGGGCCGCCTCCGGTGACGGAGCCGCGACGGTCATGCTCGACTGCAGGCAGTCCGCGAACTGCTGCGTCAGCTTCCGGCTGACCTCGGGCAGCAGTCCGCGGCTCATCTGCGCGACGGTGCCGGTCAGGTGGATGTCCGCCTTCATCCGCACGGTGGTCGCGTTCCCATCGGGCTCGAGCCAGCTGGTGATGCTGGCGTTGGCCGCCCCCTTGCCCTTGGCCTCCATCCCCTTGGCGACGAGCACGACGCGTTTGGCCGCGTCGTCGCGCTCCTGCATCGTGATGGTCCCGGCGAACGAGAGCGAGACGGGGCCGAGCTTCATGTTCACCTTGCCCTTCCAGTTGCTTCCGTCGATCGTCTCGGTCAGCTCGGCGCCCGGCATGCAGGGCGCGACGCGCTCGACGTCGAGCAGGTACGCCCAGAGCTGTTCGATCGGCGTCGTGACGGTGAACTCGTTCTCGATCTCCACGCGATCTCCCTCGGCTCGATGCTCGCGCAGCCTACCGTGCGACATCGTTCGAGGTCTGGACCAGCCGGCACGATCGCCGGGCGAACGTCACCCGCTCGCTCACCGATGAGGGACGCGAGGCCGTATCTGCATCCCGAGTCCCACCTCGCGGAACGGTCTATCCCCAGATGTCGCCGAGCGCGAAGCCCTCGGGGAACGGGTCGGACGCGTCGAGGACGTAGTCCGCGAATCCCGTGATCCAGGCCCGCCCGCCGAGCGTGGGCACGACCGCCGACCGCTCGCTGACGGTGGTCTGCTCGACGAGCCGTCCCAGGAAGCGAGTGCCGAGGATCCCCTCGTGGACGAAGTCCTCGTGCAGGCCGAGCTCGCCCTTCGCGTGCAACACGGCCATCGCCGCGCAGGTCCCGGTCCCGCAGGGGACCGGTCGATCGCGCCGGTCCACGTCTCGGGGCGATCCCAGTCGAGCGTGCCGGTCGAGACGACGACGGCGTTCCTCCGCGTCGCCGCCGGATCGTGGGGCGGCCCCGAGAGCTGGGAGATCGAGATGCCCTCGATCGCCGCGTTCTCGGGATGGACCACCGGCAGCTGTTCGCGAGCGGCCACCTTGATCATCTCGCCGATCCGTGCGATCCGGCCGCCCTCGTCGGGCACCAGGTGGAGCCCGAACGGCGACGCGTCGGCGATCACGTAGAACATCCCGCCCCAGGCGACATCGACCTGCACTGCTCCGAGCTCCGGGACGTCCACCTCGGCGTCCAGATGCACGGCGAACGCGGGGACGTTGCGGAACGTGACCTGTGTGACCTTGCCGTCCTCCACGTCCGCCGTGACATGTACGAGGCCCGCGGGCGTCTCGAGGACCAGCTCGGTGACCGGCTCGACGGCCGCCACGATCCCGGTCTCGATGAGCACGGTCGTCACGCAGATCGTGTTGGTGCCCGACATCGGCGGGTACTCGGTCTGCTCCATGATCACGAAACCGGCGTCGGCCGACGGGTCGGTGGGCGGGAGCAGCAGGTTGCAGTTGGCGGCCGGGTATCCGCGCGGTTCGCGCAGCATGAGCTTCCGCAGGTCGTCGCCGTGCTCCCGGAGGCGCATCATCTTGTCGAACATCGTGGCGCCGGGGACGTCCGGCACGCCGTCGACGATCACGCGCCCTGGTTCGCCGCAGGCGTGTGCGTCGACGGCCGTGATCCGCTTCGTGAACGCCATCTCAGCCCGAACGCTCGCCCGTCCGCGCGGCTGCCCCGGGGACGGAGTCCATCAGCCGTCGCGTGTACGCGTGCGTCGGTCGGGAGAGCACCTCATCCGCGGGACCGCTCTCGACGACCTCGCCCTGATACAGGACGTAGATCCGGTCGGCGACCTGTCGGACGACCGCCAGGTCGTGCGTGATGAAGAGGTAGCCGATCTGCAGTTCCCGCTGCAGCGTTCGGAACAGGTTCAGGATCTGTGCCTGTACGGACACGTCGAGCGCCGAGACGGGCTCGTCGCACACGAGGAGTTGCGGCTGCACGGCCAGGGCACGGGCGATCGCGACGCGCTGACGTTCGCCGCCGGAGAGCGATGCGGGCTTGCGGCGCACGTACCCGCCCGGGAGACCGACCTGGTCGAGGAGCGCCGAGACGGCAACGGACCCGGATCCCTGCCGGCCGCTCACGCCGGAACGACGCAGGGCCTCCGTGAGGGTGCGCCCGACCGTGTGCCGTGGGTTCAGGGTCGAGTAGGGGTCCTGGAAGATCATCTGCACGGTGTGCCGAAGGCGTGTCCTCGCCTCCTTCGACAGCGCGACGTAGTCGGAGGCGTCCACGCCGTCGATCTGGATGCGTCCGGACGACGGCGTCTCGAGACCGACGAGGCACCTGCCGAGGGTCGTCTTCCCCGACCCGGACTCGCCGACCAGACCGACGCACTCGCCGGGTGCGATCTCCAGCGATACACCCTTCAACGCCCGGACCTCGCGCCCCTTCCCCAGCGCGAAGGTCTTCGCGACGTCCTCCACCGCGACCAATCGATCGCCGGACACGTCCGGAGCGCGCTCCGCCGCGAGCGCGAGGACGCGATCGCGCAGCACGCGCATCTCCGAACGGATCTCCGGCAACCGGACACATGCGCTGTGGCGCTCGGGCTCGACCTCGACGAGCGAGGGCATGCCCGCCCGGCAGGTGTCGTCGACCCATCGGCACCGGGGGGAGAAGGGGCATCGCTCCGCGACATCGTCGGGCGCCGGGACCGACCCGGGGATCGCGGCGAGCTCGCCGAGCTTCTGCTCGACCGATGGCTCGGACAGCAGGAGCCCGAGCGTGTACGGGTGGAGCGGCTCCCGCTCGAGCGCCTCGGCACGTCCGACCTCCAGGAGCGAGCCCGCGTACAGGACGTAGACCCGGTCGCACGTGGTGAACGCCACCCGGAGGTCGTGGGTGATCAGGATAAGGCCCATCCCGCGCGCCCGCTGCACCGAGCGGAGCAGCTCGAGGATCTCCGCCTGGGTCGTGACGTCGAGCGCGGTCGAGGGCTCGTCCGCGATCAGCAGGTCGGGGTCTCGGGCGAGCGCCGCGGCGAGGGCGACCCGCTGACGCATCCCCCCGGAGAGCTGGAAGGGATACCGCTGGGCGACCAGTGGGTCGTCGATGCCGACCTCGGACAGGCGCCGGAGCGTCTCGTCGCGGACGCGGTCTCGAGGGGATCGCTGCCCGTCCCCCGAGAGCATCTCGGCGATGTGCTCCCCGCAGCGCAGGAGCGGGTTCAGCATCGTGAACGGGTCCTGGAACATGAGCGAGACGACGCCGCCCCGGAGCTTGCGCATCTCCTTCTCGGTGAGGTCCATGAGCTCCCGTCCTCGGTACCGGACGCTGCCGTCGGCGTAGACCCCCTGCGGCAGCAAGCGGGCCACGGCTCGCGCGGTCAGGGACTTGCCAGATCCCGACTCCCCGACGATCCCCAGCGTCCCCCCGGCTCCGACGGCCAGGTCGGTGCCGGTCGTGATCGTGTGCCGTTCGGCTCCGGCGCCGGACCAGATCCGAAGCCCCGAGACCTCGAGGAGCGCGCCGTCCTCGCTCACCGGGCGGCCATCCGCTCGTAGGTCCAGTCCCCGATGATGTTGATGCTCGCGGCCGTGATCACGATCGCGGCCGCCGGGAGCAACGCGGCCATCGGGTTCGTGAGCAGGATCGTGCGGTTCTCGAACAGCATCCGGCCCCAGTCGGCGGTCCCGGGCGGCACGCCGAGGCCCAGGAAGGACAGCCCGGCGAGGCTCACGAGCGCGAAGGCGAAGTCCAGGACGACGTACGCGGCGATGAGCGGGAGGATGTTCGGGAAGATGTGCCGGAACATGATCCGGCGCCGTGGGATCCCGAGCGTCCTCGCGGCCTCGATGTAGGGGAGCGGACGCTGCTCGAGCACCGCGCTTCGGACGATCCTGGTATCCGGAGCGGTGAACAGGACCACGAGCACGGCGACCGCGGTCCAGAACCCGCCCCCCACCACCCCGACGATCACGATCGCGATCAGCGGGCCCGGCAGGGCGAACATGAAATCGACCCACCGCATCACGACCGAGTCGGTCGCGCCCCCGATGTAGCCGGCCATCAGGCCGAGGATCGTCGCGATCGCGAACGCGCCGGTCGCCACCACGGCGGGCCCGACCAGCGCGGTCCGAGCGCCGACGATGGTGCGCGACAGGACGTCCCGTCCGAGGAGGTCGGTGCCCGCCAGATGGTCCGCGCTCGGCGGCGTGTCGCCGAGGAGCAGGTCCTGTTGGTTCGCGGGATAGGGCGCGATCTGCGGCCCGAACGCGGCGCACACGATCGCGATGGCCACGAAGGCCATGGCGATCCAGACGGTGACCGGAGGTCGTCGCCTGCGGCTGCTCGCGGGCTCGGCGATGGAGGAGGGGATCGCCGCGGAAGACGCGGCGTCTTCGAGCTTCACGCCTCCACCCGCCCGAACCGGATCCGCGGATCGATGACCGTGTAGAGCACGTCGATCCCGATGTGCATCAGCACGATGAAGATCGCCAGGATGAGCACGACCCCCTGGATCACGGGGAAGTCACGCTGGCTGACCGCGCTGACCAGGAGCGAGCCGAGCCCCGGGAGACCGAACGTGACCTCGACGAGGACGGCACCGGTCAGCAGTCCCACGACGATGAGGCCCGCGGCGGTCACGACCGGGATCAGCGCGTTGCGCAGGACGTACGATGTCGTGATCCGCCGGCTCCCAAGGCCGCGAGCCCTCGCGAACGCGACGTAGTCCTTCTGGAGCTCCTCGATCATCGAGGCGCGCGTGATCTTGATCACGAGGCCCATGACCGTGAATCCGAGCGCGAGGGCCGGCAACGTGAGATGCCAGAGCTGGTCGAAGAAGCCCTCGCCCTGTCCGAAGATCGGGAACCACCCGAGGTACACACCGAACACGTACAGCAGGAAGATCCCGGTCGCGAACGCCGGTGCGCTCACCCCGATCACGCCGATCGTGACCACGCCCCGGTCGATATCGGACCCGTGTCGATACGCGGCGATGACCCCGAGCGGGATGCCGATCCCGAGCGCGATCAGGCTGCCGTACAGCCCAAGGAAGACCGTCAGCGGCAGGCGCTGCCAGATCATCGACGTCACCAGCTCGCTCCCCTGGATCGAGCGGCCGAGGTCCCAGGTCAGGACCTGTCGCAGCCAGATGAGGTACTGGACGACGAACGGTTCGTCGAGGTTGTACTGCTCCCGGATGGCTGCGAGCGTCTCGGGGCTCGCCTGACGTGAGCCGAGGAGCGAGCGGGCGGGGTCTCCCGGAGCCATGTTCACCAACGCGAACACCCCGAGCGAGATGACCAGCAGGAGCGGGATCGCGACGAGCAGCCGCCGCAGGACGTAGGCGGGCAAGCCCCCGTCCGTCAACCGCGATCCTCGAGGTACCGCTCGAACCAGGCGATCGTCCGCCGTTGCGCGTCGGCCGCATGTTCGCGCTCGCGGAACCCGTGTCCCTCCCGCGGGTAGACCACGAGTTCCGTCGGGGTCCCGTTCACGACCAGCCCCTGGTAGAGCTCCTCGGCCTGTCCCAGCGGCGTGCACCGATCCTCGGACCCGTGGAGGATCAGGGTGGGGGTCTTCGCGCCGGCGACATGCGTGATGGGCGAGCGTTCCATGAACAGCTGCAGTGAGCGAGGGTCGCGGTGGTCACCGCCACAGATGAATTCCGCGAAGGCGTGGTTGCAGGTGAGGTGGCAGCTCAGGTTGTCGACGATGCCCGAGACCATGACCCCGGCGGCGAACCGATCCGTCGTGCACACGGCCCACCCCGTCAGGTAGCCGCCGTAGCTGGTGCCGGTGACGCCGATCCCGCCCGGGACCGCCACGCCGAGATCGATGCAATGGTCGACGCCGCGCAGGATGTCCTCGAACTCGTCTCCGGCCGGATCTCCCACGTTGAGTCGGGTGAATTCCTGTCCGCGACCGGTGCTCCCCCGGTAGTTGGGCAGGAACACCGCGAACCCCGCGGCGGCGAGCGGGAGCGCGTAGCCGGGGTCGAACCCGTGCTTCCACGCCCACGTCGGTCCGCCGTGGATCATCACCACCGTTGGGAAGGGCGGGGCACCCGAGGGAACCAGGAGCAGCCCTCGGATCGGCAACCGGCCGGCGCCCTCCCACTCGAGCTCGCGCACCTCGGGGTAGCCATCGATGGCCTCCGGCACGTCGTCGTTGAAGTTGGTCAACGGGCTCCACGCCGCATCCGGGCCGTCCGCACGACGCACCAGTTCGGGTGGCCGTCCGACGGATTCGCGGATCGCGACGAAGCCGCCGCGGTCCGGCACCGGTTCGATGCGCGCGTGGAAGCTGTTCGGCCCGACGATCGCATCCTCCGTGACCGTCCAATGCACGTCGCCCTCGAGGCCGATCGTTCCGAACCGCGATCCGAAGCCGTCCCAACCAGCGAACCACAGGGTGTCCGGATCGAGCCAGCCGATCGACGAGATGTCGCTGATGCCGGGGTCGAACGGCAGCCGGTCGCCCGAGGTCAGGTCGAAGATGCGGATATCACCGGCGACGAGCCCACGGTCGCTCGACCAGCCCTCCAACACGGCCACCCGGGTCCCGGCCGGATCGGCGACGGGGCCCTGCACCTGGTGGTCGGGGATCCACAGGTCCCGGACCGTTCGCGCATCCAGGTCCAGCAGCGCCAGACGCGCCCGGTACCAGCCGCTCTCCGACGGGTCATCGGACACGAGGGCGACGGCCGTCGATCCGTCCACGAGGTCGATCTCCCACACGGCCACACCTTCGGGCCCGACCTCGTCGGTCGCGCCGCCCTCGACGTCGACCCGGAGCAGGCGCCGCCACCCCTGATCGGGTCGGAACACGTGCGGATCGGGGGCGGGTTCGCTCCAGCGGAGCCGCACCGCGCCGTCGGTCGCGGCCCCGAACCCCCCCTCGTCGACCGCGATCGCGACGACAGCGCTCCCGTCGCTCGACCAACGCGCGTCCTGGACCGAACCATCGATCCGTCCCAGCGGGGTGGGTTCCCCTCCGGGGAGCAGCTCGAAGAGCGACATGCGGCCCACCACGGGTCCTTCGGAGGCGAAGACGAGCCGGTCGTCGACCGGAGACCACCGGGGCATCGTGTCGGTGCGCGGCCCGAACGTGAGCTGCTCCGCTCCGCCATCGAGGCTCACCCTCCAGATCCGGCCCTCGGAGCTCGCCCCCGCTTCGTGGTGCGCGGGGAACACGGCAACGGCGATCGATCGCCCCTCACGGTCGAAGGACAGGTCGACGGGGTATCGAACGCCGTCGAGGACGGCGAGCATCCGTTCGGTTCGGTCACGATCGGCCATCGATGCATGCCTCCCCGGCCCCACCCCGGACGAGCGCGCGGCGGGGCCGAGAGGCCGAGAGCGCTCGATCCGGCCTACGCCGGTCCGAACCCCCGGGTCGCCCACGGGATGTTGTACCAGAAGGCGTTGTAGCCATCGAGGCGCAGGTCGGAGCTGATGGCCATCGCGGAGTCCGGCCAGTGGATCGGCACCGTCGCGACGTCGGCGTTGGCCTGCGCGATCACCTGCTGCAGGGCTTCGGCCCGGGCCGCCGTGTCGGTCGATTGGAGCGCTTCGTCGATCTGCGCGTCCACGTCCTCGTTGCGATAGTTCGAGCCGTTCAACCCGTTCGCGACGGCGTTCCCCGAGTAGTAGAAGAGGTAAGGGTAGTTCGCGGGGTCCGCGTAGTCGGGGAAGTAGGACATGAACTGCGCGCCGAGGTCTTCGTGCGCGAAGTACACATCGAGCCATTCACCGGGATCGACCTGCTCCACGTTCATCGTGATCCCGATCTGCGCGAGCGTCTCCGAGATCGACAGGAACGAGTTGATCGCGACCGGGTCGGTGTTGGGCACGGGAACGGAGAACTCGAACCCGTCGGGGACGGAGGATTGCGCGAGCTCCGCCCGCGCCGCGTCCAGGTCGAAGGCGTACGTCGGAAGCGTCTCGTAGAAGGCATCGACGGACGCCTCGTCCAGGACCCCACCCCAGATCCCCGGCGGGTTGATCGCGAGCGCGGGTGCCCCCTTGCCGTTCAGCACGGCCTGCACGATCCCTTCCCGGTCCACCGCCAGGGCGATGGCCTTGCGGACGTGGATGTCGTCGAACGGCGGGGTCTCCTGGTCGAGGATCAGTTGGTACACGCCGTTAGACGGCGCGGTGATCACCGTGACGCCGTCCAGACCGTCCCACTGGTCGACCTCGGAGATGGGTACGTCGAACGTCCCGTCGATCTCACCGCTCTGCATCGCCAACAGACGCGTCTGCGAGTCCGGGATCTGGCGGATCATGATCCGTTGTGCGGCCCCGGGCTCACCCCAGTAGTCCTCGTACCGCTCGAGCGTGACGTGGTCGTCGGGGACGAACTCGACGAGCTCGTACGGGCCCGTCCCGAGCGGGAGCACGTCCGGCGTGCCGAAGGTCTCGCCGGCGGACTCGAGCTGCGCCTGGTTCATGATGAAGCCCGACATGTGCGCCATCGAGTACTGGAACTGCGCATCCGGCTGGCTGAGCGTGACCGTGACCTCGTTGTCGGCGGTCGCCTCGACGCTCTCGACGGAGGCGAAGAACGCCGCGAGCTGCGAGGCGTTGTCCGGGTCCATGTTCCACTCGATCGTGAAGACGACGTCCTCGGCGGTGAGTGGGCTGCCGTCGTGGAACGTGACGCCTTCTCGCAGCGTGAAGACGTAGTGCGTGGGGTCGACCGCCTCGAAGCTCTCCGCTACCGCCGGCTGGAGGCTCAGGTCGTCACCGAACGCAAGCGCGCCTTCTTCCACGAGCGACATGACCGCGCCCGAGTACGTCGTCCAATCGTGAGGGACCAGCAGCACGTCGGGGAGGTCCGGGAGCGCCCAGGTCACCTCTTCGAGGTCGGCGGTCCCGGTCGCGCCGGTGTCGTCGCCTTCACCGTCATCTGCTCCGCCGCCGTCGCATGCGGCCGCGATCAGGGCCAACGACACGAGCGATGCTGCGAGCCACCAGCGAGCGCGTGTACGGCGTTCCATGCCCGTCCCCTCCTCGGTCGGCGGCAGGCCACGCGTGCCCGGGCGCGGCCCGCCGATATTCATCTGGTTGTCATACGATGTCAAGGCGACGCGCGGTTGGCGCTCGTGCTCAAGAGGTGGGCTCGACCGACAGGTCGGCCGTCCACGACAGGTGCGTGGACATCGCATGGCGGGCGCCCGACGCGGAGCCTTCGCGGATCGCCCCGAGGATGGCACCGTGTTCTCGGTGTGGAGCGCTCGACGCCGGCCGGCTGACTCGTGACGCTCATCGTCCGGGCCGCGAGCAACGCCGGCTCGATCGAACGGAGGAGGCTGCGGAGAGGCCGGTTCCCCGTCGCCGCGAGGATCGCGTCGTGGAAGCCGACGTCGATCGATGCGAACGCCGCCGCGTCACTCCCCACGCCGCTCATCGCTCCGAGGAACGATCCGATGCCGGCGATGTCGTCGGGCTCGCACGCTCGGCCGCCAGGCCGGCCGCCTCGACCTCGATGATGCGGCGCAGCTCGAGGAGGTGGATCAGGAACGTATCCATGCTCTGCACGTCGCTGCGAGCTTCGAGCACCTCGGGAGCGAACTCGTTCCAGTTCTCGTCCGGAAGGACCACGGTTCCCTTGCCCTGTTTGCTCCGGAGCATGCCCAGCATCGTGACGGCCTTGGTCGCCTCGCGGACGACGGGTCGGCTCACTCCGAGTTGCTGCGAGAGCTCCTCTTCGGTCGGCAACAGGTCTCCCGGGCGGTAGTGGCCCTGGATGATGCTTCCGATGATCTCCCGCGTGATCTTGCGCGAGAGGGTCTCGGTCACGACCGACGGGAATCGATGCGCCGGGCTCGCTCCGATCGACCGGACCGAGGCGCCGTCGACTTCGGGATCGGTTGCGGGCTCGATCCGGCCACGCTCGTGCGTCACGTCTGTGTCACCCTCGAACCTCCGGAGCCGTCCTGAGCCCGCGGAAGCGTACGATTCGTCTACTCGTCAGACAAGTGACCGGCGGTGCGAGGACGAGGCACGACGCGATCGTGGATCGGCCCCGGTCGGTCCTTCAGGAACCCAGCGCCTCGCTGACGCTTGACGGCCACGATCTCGGCGACGATCGCTGCCGCGATCTCGTTCGGGACCCTCGGCTCCGAGGTCCAGGCCGGCGGGACCGCGGATCCGCCCCATGTCGGCCTCCGAGATGTCCACGCCCTCCTCGCGGAGCTCGGCGATCAGCCGGTTCGTCCGGATCGAGGGACCGAGCATCGCGATCAGTCGCACGGGTGAGGTGAGCAGCGAACGCAGGTAGTCCTTGTCGCGCAGGAAGTTGTGCGACATCACGACGACGAACGTGCGGGCGTCGAGCGGCGCGATCTCGGCGACCTTGTCGGGCCGCTCGACGGACACGAAGTCCGCCGCCTTCGGGAAGCGTTCCCGATTCAGGAACTCGGGACGGTCGTCGACGACGACCGGACTCCAACCGAGCGCCGCCGCGGCGTCGACGACCGGCACGGCGTCGTGTCCGGCCCCGCAGATCAGCAGCCGGAGCGGCGGCTCGAGCACCTCGATGAACACGCGCGCCTCGCCCGCCTCGGCCGCCAGGTCCCGGATCTCGCTCCGCTCCGCTGCGAGCTGCTGGAGCGCCGCCTCGCGCGCGGCGACCTGTAGCCCCTCGTCGCCGAGCGAGCCCCCGATGACGCCGTCGGGTTTCACGAGGAGACGGTCGCCCTGCTCGATGCCCGGGACGTTCGAGTCGAGCACCGTCACCATCGCGATCGGGCGCTCCTCCTCGAGGGCCATCCGGAGGGCGCCGGCGACCTCGGCGGCCTTCGCCGCGGGCTCGACGAACAGCTCGAACGCGCCGTTGCACCCGAGCCCCCAGCCCCAGACCTCGTCGTCGTCGGCGGTGAGGTCGAAGGACACGATGCGCGCCATCCCCTCCCGCATCACGATCCTGGCGACGTCGGCCACGTCGTTCTCGAGGCAACCGCCCGAGATGTTGCCGACCATCTCGCCCTCCTCGGGCACCAGCAGCCTCGCGCCCGGCCGGCGATACGTCGAACCCCGGACGGCGACGATCGTCGCGAGCGCGAGCTTCTCGCCGCGTGCCGAGAGCGACTCGATCGCCGACAGGACGTCGGTGAGCTCGCTCATCGTTCAGATGGTACGCGCGAGCGCGTTCAGGCGGGGGTCGCCGCGAACCGTGCAGGCTCGGCCTCGAACCGCTCGAGGCAGCCGGCCGAGCAGAAGTAGTAGGTCGTGCCGTCGAACGCGGAGCTGTACCTGGCCGTCGCGACGTCCACGGTCATGCCGCAGACCGGGTCGAGGGCCTCGTGACGGGGGATCGCCGCCGGTTCGGCCGCGGCGAGGTTGCCCGCGGCACGTTCCTTCACGAGCTCGGCGAGGATCGCCACGGCGATCTCCTCGTGCGCGACCCTCCCGAGGTCCAGGCCGGCGGGCGCTCGCACGCGGGCGAGTGACTCGTCTGGGACGCCGCGATCCCGCAGGTACCCGACGACCGCCTCCGCCCGCCTGCGCGAAGCGACGAGGCCGACGTAGGGCGCCGGCGTGGCGAGCGCGGCCTCCAGCGCCGCCTCGTCGTAGTGGCCCTGCGTCGCGACGACGACGATCGAACGGTCGCCCACGTCCGCGGCCCCCAGATCGAGCGTCGTGATCACGCGCCCGGCGCCCGGGTAGTCCTCGGCCGCCCCACCGTCGTCGACAACGACCGTCCGCCACCCGAGCGCGCCGGCCATCGAGGCGAGCACGCCGACGGCGGGCGATCGCCCGATCACGACGAGCTGCGGCTGCGGCAGGACCGGTTCCACGTAGACCTCCAGGGCTCCCTCACTCTGACACGCGATCGGGACCGTGACGACGCCCTCGCGGCCGCGAGCCGCGAGCTCCTCCGGCGGGCCGAGGAACAACAGCCGCGGCGTCCCCTCCTCGAGCGCCTTCAGCGCCTCGCGGACCACGGTCGGCTCGGCGCACGCACCGCCGAGCCACCCGCGCACCCGCCGGTCGGGCGTGACGAGCGCGGTCGAGCCCTCCTTGCCGGAGGACGGCGCGCGCCGCCAGACGACGGTGGCGAGCACGAAGGGCTCGCCGCGGCGGGAGAGCTCGGTCGCGAGCTCGAGGACGTCCGGCTTCACGGTTCCAGGGTACGCGCGCCTACGCGTTCGCCTTCGCGGCCTGGATCGCGTCCCAGACGTCGGCCGCTCGTGAGCGGCATGTCGATGTTGCGCACACCGAGGTGCCACAACGCGTCGATCACCGCGTTCACGTAGGCGGCGGGCGAGCCCACCGTGGCCGACTCGCCGACGCCCTTCGCGCCGATCGGGTGATGCGGCGACGGCGTGACGGTCGCGCCGAGCTCGAACTTCGGGGTCTCCCATGCGGTGGGGAGCAGGTAGTCCGTGAAGCTCGACCCGATGCAGTTGCCCTCCTCGTCGAACGTGATGAGCTCCATCTTCGCCGTGCCGAAGCCCTCGCACAGGCCGCCGTGGATCTGCCCCTCGACGATCATGGGGTTGATCCGCACGCCGCAGTCGTCGACGGCGACCATGCGGTCGACCTTCCAGTCGCCGGTCTCCGGGTCGACCTCGACGACGACCGCGTACGTGCCGAACGGGAACGTGAGGTTCGGCGGGTCGTAGTAGGTCACGCCCTCGAGCCCGGCCTCCATGCCCTGCGGGAAGTTCGTGTATGCGGCGAACGCCACATCCTGGATCGTCTTGGCCTTGTCGGGCGCGCCCTTGACGAAGTAGCGGCCCTTCTCAAACTCGACGTCCTCCTCGGACACCTCGAGCAGGTGCGCGGCGAGCTTGCGGCCCTTCTCGCGCAGCTTGCGCGCGACGAGCGCCGTCGCGGCGCCGACCGTCGGCGTGGACCGGGACGCGTAGGTCCCGAGACCGTACGGCGTGTTGTCCGTGTCGCCGTGCATCACCTTGATGTCCTCCGGCTGGATCCCGAGCTCCTCGGCGACGATCTGCGCGAACGTCGTCTCGTGACCCTGGCCCTGCGTCTTCGAGCTGATCTTCAGGATCGCCTTGCCGGTCGGATGGACCCGGAGCTCGGCGCCGTCGTTCATCTTCAGGCCGAGGATGTCGTAGGTGTGGCTCGGCCCCGCGCCCACGACCTCGGTGAAGCTCGCGAGGCCGATCCCGAGCAGCCGCCCCTTGGCCCGGGCCTCGGCCTGCTCCGTGCGCAGGTGCTCGTACCCGACGGTCTCGAGCGCCAGGTCCATCGCGCCGTGATAGTCGCCCGAGTCGTACTCGAAGCCGGTCACGCTCTTGTACGGGAACTGCTCCTTGCGGATGAAGTTCTTCCGACGGAGCTCCGCCGGGTCCATCTCGAGCTCGTACGCCGCGTTCTGCACGAGGCGCTCGATCATGTAGGAGGCCTCGGTGACGCGGAACGAACAGCGGTACGCGACGCCGCCCGGTGCCTTGTTCGTGTAGTACCCGTCCGCGGCCACATGCGCGGTGGGCAGGTCGTACGACCCCGTCACGATGTGGAACAGCCCGACCTTGAACTTCGAGGGCTGGGCGTCCGCGTGGAAGGCGCCCTCGTCCGCGAGCAAGGAGACCCGCAGACCCTTCATCGCGCCGTCCTTCGACAGCGCCATCTCGCCGTGCATGTGGAAGTCGCGCGCGAATCCGGTTGAGATCAGGTTCTCGTACCGCTCCTCGATCCACTTCACGGGCCTCCCGATCAGCAGGGAGGCCGCCGTCGCGACCACGTATCCGGGGTAGACCGGCACCTTGTTGCCGAACCCGCCCCCGATGTCCGGCGAGATGATCCGGATGTTCTCCTCGGGCAGGCCGGTCACCAGCGCGAAGACGGTTCGGATCGCGTGCGGCGCCTGCGAGGTCATGTAGATCGTCGTCTGGCCGGTCGCCGGGTTCACGTCGGCCACGCACCCGCATGTCTCGACGGGTGCCGGATGCGAGCGCGGGTAGAACGTGTCGAGGCTTACGACGACTTCGGCCTCGGCGAACGCCTTGTCGGTCGCGTCCTTGTCCCCGCTCTCCCACGAGTAGATGTGGTTGTCCTTCTGGTCCTCCTTGTCCGAGCGGATCACCGGCGCGTCGGCCTCGGCGGCACGTTGCGGCGTGACCACGGCCGGGAGCGGGTCGTAGTCGACTTCGATGAGCTCGAGAGCGTCCTTCGCGGTGTACGGGTCCTCGGCGACGACGCCGGCCACCTCCTGTCCCTGGAACCGGACCTTGTCGGTCGCGAGGACCGCCTGCGTGTCGCCGGACATGGTCGGCATCCACGCGAGGTTGTGCTGGGCCATGAGCTCGCCGGTCACGACCGCGACCACGCCGGGGAGCGCCGACGCCTTCGAGGCGTCGATGCCGTTGATCGTCGCGTGCGCGTACGGGCTGCGCAGCAGCGACAGGTAGAGCATCCCCGGCAGCTTCACGTCCTCGATGTAGGTGCCCTTGCCCTGGATGAACCGGTCGTCCTCCTTGCGCCGGACGCTGTGTCCGATGCCGCGGATCTCCTCGGCTTCCGTCGCCATGTCGCCTCCTAGCTTCCGGTCCCGGCGGTCGACGACTCGCTCATCGTCCGGCCCGCGGCCTGGATCGCCTTCACGATGTTCATGTAGCCCGTGCAGCGGCAGATGTTGCCCGAGATCGCCCAACGGACCTCGTCGTCGGTGGGCGAGGCGTTCTCGTCCAGGAGGGCGGCGCCGGTGAGCATCATCCCCGGCGTGCAGAACCCGCATTGCAGACCGTGTTCCTCCTTGAACGACGCCTGGATCGGATGGAGCTGGCCGTCCTGCTTCAGGCCCTCGACCGTCGTGACCTGCCGGCCGTCGGCCTGGACCGCGAACATCGTGCACGACTTCACCGGTGTGCCGTCCAGGAGCACCGTGCACGCTCCGCAGCTCGTCGTGTCGCACCCGACGTGCGTGCCCGTGAGCTCGAACACCTCGCGCAGGAGGTGGACCAGCAGCATGCGGGGTTCGACGTCCGCCGATCGCTCGGCGCCGTTGACCGTGACCGTGATCTGCATCGTCGCTCTCCTCCTCAGGCCGCCCGGGCCATCTCGACGGCGGTCGCCAGTCCGCGCCGGACGAAGACGTCGGCAACGTGGCGCTTGTACTCGGTCGAGCCCCGGACGTCGGCCACCGGGTTCGCCGCAGCGGCCGCGAGCCGGCCCGCCTCGGCGAACGCCGCATCGGTCGGTTCGGCGCCGGCGAGCGAGGCCTCCGCGTCGGTCGCGTGGACGTTGGTCGGGCCGACGCCGGTGAGCGCGATCCCGGCACGGGCGATCGTCCCGTTCGACAGCTCCACCTGCACGGCGGCTCCGACCGTCGCGAAGTCCCCGATCTTCCGCTCGAGCTTCAGGTACGTGCCGCCGCTCGAACCCGAAGGCTCCGGGACGTTCACCTGCGTGAGGATCTCGTCCGGCTGCAGCGCGGTGGTGAACACGTCCACGAGGAACTCGGTCATCGGAAGTTCACGCTCGCCTCGGGTGCTGCGGACGATCACGCTCGCGCGGGCTGCCAGCATCACGGCGCCCCAGTCGCCGGCGGGGTCGGCGTGGGCGAGCGAACCGCCGACCGTCCCCAGGTTGCGGACGATCGGGTCCGAGATCTGCGGAGCCGCCGCCGCCAGCATCGGGTATCGAGCGATCGTCTCGGAGGCCACCATCTGGTTGTGCCGCACGAGGGCGCCGATGCGAAGCGAACCACCGTCCCGCTCGATCGCATCGAGTCCCGGCACCCGGTTGATGTCGACCAGGTGCTCGGGCGCGGCGAGCCGCAGCTTCATCACGGGGATCAGGCTCTGTCCGCCTGCCAGCACCTTGGCGTCGTCGAGTTCCGACAGCAGTCGCAGTGCCTCATCGAGCGATCCGGGCCGGTGGTAGTCGAACCGGGACGGCAGCATGCAGTCCTCCTCGTTCCGAGCCGGCGGGCACGGCAGGGTCTGTTGGGCGGCGTCCGAAGCTATCCAATCGCTGAGCCCGCGAACGGTCAAGCCAGTGGCGGGCGCGGTGCCCGTTACCCTCGTGCCGTGCGGCGCAACAATCGCGGCTTCTGGCTCGTCATGCTCGGCCTCGGTGCCGGCGGCGCGGTGCTGGTCGTCCTCGTGATCGCGTTCCGGCCGGTCGCCCGCTCGGGCGCGATCGCCTTCGCGCAGCTGAACCTCCGGACCGTGGCCGAGGTGGCCGAGCGGGTCGGCGTCGAGGAGGGCTCGTTGTCCCTCGCGACCCGTGCGCGGCTCGCGGAGGAGCCCGAGCTCGGGGACATCCTGCTGATCGACCCCGATCAGGGCTCGAACGACCCGGAGGTCGTGAGCGTCTTCGCGACCGACGAGGGCTGGACGGGAACGACCCGGGCGGAGACGGGCGAGTGCTTCTGGATCCGGATCGAGGCGCGAGGGGTGACCGTCCGGGGAACCGGGACGGATTGTTCGGCCGAGCGGGCGAGCGCGGCCGAGCCGGGGGCATGGCCGGACCCCTGAAGCGCCGCACACGATTCGCGCGTTCTCGCACCCAGGACTAGCATCGTCCCTCGTGGTGAGTGGAACGTCCTCACGTGTTCGACGTGTTCGAAAGGAGGACCTGTGACCCACGTCTCGGTCACCGTCAACGGGGCCGCGCGCGAAGCCGACGCCGAGCCGCGCACGCTCCTCGTGTACTTCCTCCGGGAGACCCTCGGGCTCACCGGGACGAACGTCGGTTGTGACACGTCTTCGTGCGGCGCGTGCACGGTGCTCCTGGACGGCGAGTCCGTGAAGTCGTGCACGTTGCTCGCGGCGCAGGCGGACGGCCGCGAGGTCACGACGATCGAGGGGATGACCTCGAACGGAGCGCTGCATCCTCTCCAAGAGGCGTTCCGACGCAACCACGGCCTCCAGTGCGGGTACTGCACGCCGGGCATGATCATGGCCGCGGCGAGCTATCTGCGGGAGAACCCGAATCCGACCGAGGAGCAGGTGCGGTTGTCACTCGAGGGCAACCTCTGTCGTTGCACCGGCTACCACAACATCGTGAAGTCGATCCTCGACGCCGCCGGCCAGACGGCCGGGGCGAAGGCGTAGGAGGTCGAGATGGCGACCACCGAGAGGTTCGTCGGGCAGCCCGTGCTCCGCAAGGAGGACCCGTCGCTGCTGCAAGGGCAAGGGAGCTTCGTCGACAACATGACGGTTCCGGGCATGGCACACATGGCCCTCGTCCGGAGCCCGTTCGCGCACGCCCGCATCATCCACGTCGATGTCTCGAAAGCGCTCGAGATGCCGGGCGTGGTGGGGGCGTGGAGTGGCGCCGACCTGGCGGACGCGTGGGCCGGGCCGCTGCCGATGGTCTGGCCGATCACCGAGGACATCAAGGCGTCGGACCACTGGCCCCTGACGAAGGACAAGGCCCGGTTCCAGGGCGACGGGGTCGCGGTCGTCGTGGCCGAGACGAGGGGTCAGGCGGATGACGCGGCCGAGGCGGTCGACGTCGAGTACGAACCCCTCGCCGCCGTCCTCGACGTGGAGTCCGCGATGAAGGAGCACGCTCCGCTGGTGCACGAGGAGCTCGGGACGAACAGCGTGGTCCACTGGAGCCACGGCGGGGGGGGCGACCAGAGCCTGTTCGACTCCGCCCCGGTCAAGCTGCAGCTCCGCTTCGAGGCGCCGCGGAACACCCCGAGCGCGATCGAGCCTCGCGGCGCGATCGCATCGCCCGTGCCGGCCATGGGCGAGTTCACCCTCTGGTCCTCGACGCAGATCCCACACATCGCGCGGGTCACGCTCTCGGGTACGACCGGCATCCCCGAGCACAAGCTCCGGATCGTCGCGCCCGACGTCGGAGGTTCGTTCGGGGGCAAGCTGAACGTTTACGCCGAGGAGGCACTGTGCCTCGCGCTCGCGCGCACGACGGGTCGCCCGATCAAGTGGATCGAGAGCCGCTCGGAGAGCTATTCGGTCACCGTGCACGGACGCGGCGTGATCCACGATGTCCAGGTGGCCGCGACCGAGGAAGGGACGATCCTCGGCTTCCATGTGGTCGAGATCGCCGACATGGGCGCGTACCTCCAGCTCCTCACGCCCGGGATCCCCGAGCTCGGCGGCTGGGTCTACATGGGCCCGTACGACACCCAGGCGTACTGGTACGAGTTCACCGGCGTCATGACCAATATGACCCCGACGGACGCGGTCCGAGGCGCCGGCCGGCCGGAGGCGACCTACGTGGTCGAACGCGCGGTGGACGCGCTGGCGACACACCTCGGCAAGGATCCCGCCGAGATCCGGTCGCATGAACTTCGTGCCGAAGTTCACCGAGGACCGGCCGTCGCTGATGGGCCTGAACGTCGACTCCGGCGATTACCTGCCGGCGTTCGAGCGGGCGCTCGAGCTGGCCGACTACGACCAGTTCCGGAAGGAGCAGGCGGCACGCCGGGGCAACGGCGAGTCACGGCAGATCGGGATCGGACTCTCGAGCTACATCGAGATGTGCGGGCTCGCTCCCTCGAACATCCTCGGAGCGCTCCGATACGCGGCCGGCGGCTGGGATGCGGCACAGGTCCGGTGTCAGCCGAGCGGCAAGGTGACGCTCTACATCGGGACGTCGCCGCACGGCCAGGGCCACGAGACCGTGTGGGCGCAGATCGCCGCCGATGAGCTCGGCGTCACGCCGGATGACATCGAGGTCCTTCACGGAGACACGTCGACGTCCCCGCTGGGCATGGACACGTACGGATCGCGCTCGATCGCGATCGGCGGTGCCGCGCTGCACTACGCCCTCGAGAAGATCAAGGCGAAGGCGCGAACGCTGGCGGCACACGAGCTGGAGGTGGCGGAGGACGATCTCGAGTTCGAGAACGGGTCGTTCAAGGTGAAGGGCGCGCCGGACAAGGTGCGGACGATCCCGGACCTCGCGGTCTCGGCGTGGCACGCCCACGACCTGCCGGCCGGCTTCGAACCCGACCTCACCGCCACCGCCACGTGGGATCCGAAGAACTTCACGTGGCCGTACGGGACGCACGTGTGCGTCGCGGAAGTGGACACGGAGACGGGGGCGACCGAGCTCCTGCGATACGTGGCCGTCGACGACTGCGGGGTCGTGATCAACCCGATGATCGTCGACGGGCAGGTGCACGGCGGTGTCGCGTTCGGGATCGCCGAGGCTCTGTACGAGGAGGTGCTGTACGACGAAGCGGGCAACCTCGTCACGGGGACCCTGACGCAGTACCTCGTGCCGTCGGCCGCGGAGATGCCGTCGTTCGAGCTCGACCGCACCGAAACGCCGTCCGCGTCGAACCCCCTCGGTGCGAAGGGCATCGGTGAGGCCGGCACGATCGCGGCGCCGCCTGCGGTGATCAACGCCGTGGTCGACGCCGTCTCCCATCTCGGCGTGAGCGAGGTCGGCAAGCCGGCCACGCCGGAACGCGTCTGGAACGCCATCCAAGCCGCGAAGGGGGGTGCGGCATGATCCCGGCGCCATTCGAGTACCGCAGGGCGGACTCCGCCGACGAGGCGATCGAGGCGCTCGGCACCGATCCGGACGCGAAGCTGCTCGCGGGGGGTCATTCGTTGCTGCCGCTGATGCGGTTGCGCCTGGCCCGGCCGTCCCTGCTCGTGGACATCTCGAGGATCGCGGACCTGAAGTACGTCCGGGAGGACGGCGACCACGTCGCGATCGGCGCACTGACGCGGCACCACGATGTCGCGAACAGCGGGGTGCTCGAGGAGCTGTGCCCGATCGTGTCGTACGCCGCCGGCGAGATCGGCGACCCGCAGGTTCGCCACGTGGGCACGATCGGCGGTTCGGTCGCGCATGCGGACCCGGCGTCGGACATGCCGACGGTGCTGCTCGCGCTCGGGGCGGAGATGGTGGTTCGGGGGCCGAACGGCGCGACGAGGACCGTCGAGGCGGGAGGGTTCTTCAAGGGGCTGTTCGAGCCGGACCTCGCTCCGAACGAGGTCCTCACCGAGATCCGCGTGCCGAAGACCGCGGGTCGCGGCTGGAGCTACCAGAAGTTCCACCGCCGGGCGCAGGACTGGGCGCTCGTCGGTGTGGCGGCGGTCGCGGCCAACGGGAGCGGACCGGCCGTGGCGCTGACGAACATGTCGGATCGCCCGATGCGAGCGGCCGGGGTCGAGGAAGCCCTCGCCGGCGGCGCCGATCCCTCGGCCGCCGCCGAGCGAGCCGCGGAGGGCACGAGCCCGCCGAGCGACGCGTTCGCGAGCGCGGGGTACCGGAGCGAGCTCGTGAAGGTGATCACGCGGCGCGCGCTCGAGGAGGCGTTGGGCTAGCGGCTCGTCTTTGACTCCCGACCGCCCGTCTGCGTAGATGAGCGGCATGCTCGGCCTCCTCGAAGAGGGCACGTGGTTGCGGGACAGCGGCGTGCCGATCCTCATCACGCTCCTCGTCGCGATCGTCGCGACGATCGCGCTGCGCATGGCGGTTCGCCGGTTCCAGCGCAGGCTCGAGCAGGCGCCGAGCCTGTCCCAGTCGGGCAACCTCCAACGCGCGGCCACGCTCGCGCACGCGGTGTACGCGACGGTGACCGTCGCCGTCTGGACGGTCGCGATCCTCATCGTGCTCGGCTATCTGAACGTGAGCCTCGCGCCGCTGATCGCGAGCGCCGGCATCGCGGGTGTCGCGCTCGGGTTCGGGGCGCAGAGCATCGTGCGCGACGGGTTGAGCGGCTTCTTCATCCTGCTCGAGAACCAGTTCGGCGTCGGGGACACGGTCGAGGTCCGGACGCCGGCGAACCCCGTGCAGGGCCGCGTCGAGTGGTTCACGTTGCGAGCGACGGCGCTCCGCGCGTACGACGGGACGCTGAACATCGTGCCGAACGGCAACATCACCGTCGTCAGCAACAAGTCGCGCGGCTGGGCGCGTGCGATCGTGGACACGCCGGTCTCGTACCAGCACGATCCCGAGCACGTGCGCGAGGTGCTCGACGAGCTGTTCGAGGAACTGCGGAATGACGGTGTGATGCAGGACTGGGTCATGGACGGTCCCCTGGTCCTCGGGGTCGAGACGACGAGCGACACGGGGGTGGTCATCCGCACCGTCGCCGAGACCCGTCCGGCGAAGAAGCCCGAGGTCGAGCGGCTGCTCCGAGCGAAGATCACCCGGCGGCTGGCCGAACGCGGGATCCGCGCGCCGGCCGGGGCCGCCCCGCCGACCACGCCCGCGCCGTAGCCGGCTGAAGCGCTACCCGCCGACCTTCTCCAGGGCGGCCCGCGCCCGCGCCGCGCTCACGATGTTGCCCTTGGCCTCGAAGCGCTCGGCCGCGGTCCGAGCTGCGTCCGCCGCCTCCTTCGTCCGGCCGGCGATCCGCATGACCTCCGAGAGGGCCAGCCACGCGGTTCCCTGGTACTCCGGCCAGTCGCAACCTTCCGCGAGCTCCACCGCACGACCGGCCTCTCGCTCGGCCTCGTCGGCCCGGCCCCGTCGCGCCCACACCATGCCTCGAACGCCGTGGATCCAGATCTGCGGTTCCATGTCCTCGTCCGCCGAGACACCGTCGGCGATGTCGGCCAGCTCCATCGCCTCGTCGTACCGCCCCCGCCCGTACACGATCCGGGCGAGCAGGGCCGCGCGGCTGGACATCCGCCCCTTCTCGCCCATCGCCACGAGGACCTCATAGGCGGGACGCACGGCTTCCTCGGCGCGCTGCAGGTCCCCGGCGTTCATCTCGACGATCGCTCCGACGATCCCGCCGGTGGCAGCCAGCTCGACGGTCATCCCCAGCTCCTGCAGGATCGTCGCGCCCCGTCGCACGAGCGCGCGCGCCTCGTCGAACTCGCCCCGCATGCTCAGGTGGGGCGCGGTCCCGAGGACCAGGAAGGCCTCGGCCGGGGAGCCCGGGGCGACCTCTCCCGACTCGCGGTCGGCGAGTGCGATCGCCTCGAGAGCGGGGAGCGGACCCTGCCACGAGAAGCTGAAGGACAAGAGGAACGCGAGCTCCACCGACACGACTCCGGCGCGGTCCAGGCACGTTCGTGCCTGCTGGCCCATGTGCTCCCCTTCGACGGTCCTGCCCGAGTCGTTCAGCAGGCGGCTCGCCCTGATCAACGCCTCGCCCTGCGTCAGTGGATCGCCGAGCGCCTCGGCCTCCGCCGCGATCGAGAGGGCGGCATCGATGATGTCGTGGAACACCGCGCGTTTCGGATCGACCATGACGAGGAGGAACAGGCGGACGAGCTCGAACCGCAGCTCGAGCGCGCGGTCACCGCTGGCCCGCGCTGCGTCCAGTCCCTCCGTCGAGAGCTCGCGCACCCGTTCGAACTCGCCCAGCTCCCTCAGGGCCTGGATCAACGAGAGCGCCGTCGGCGGCCAGGATGGGTCCGCCGTCGCCAACAGGCCGACCGACCTGCCGAGGAGGTTGGCCGCCGCCGCGACGTCGGCCCGAGCGAGGGCCCGTTCCCCGGCCTCCCCGAGATGTCTCGCCGCATCCCGCGCGAGCTCGTCGGGCGCGCGGCCGAGTTGCTCCCGGTAGCGATACGCGCGCTCGAAGTGGTAGCCGACGATCTCCTGGACCTCCGCCAGGCGGTCCTCGGCCGAGTGCCCCAGCCAGCGGGCGAACCGCTCGTGGAGCTCGGCGCGCCGTTCCTTCGGCATCGATTCGTACGCGGCATCGCGAACCAGGATGTGGCGGAACCGGAAGGCGTCGTCGCCCGCGAGGTCGGACGGCGCGGAACGGATGAGCTCCTTGCGGACGAGCGACATGAGCTGCCCGCCGAGCGCGGGTCTGAGGTCGGCGGCGACCAGCTCCGAGACCGCGCTCCAATCGAAGACCTCCCCCACGACGGCCGCACCCTCGATCACACGACGCTCCGAGTCGTCGAGCTGCGCGAGCCGGGCCGCGAGCAAGGCCTGGACCGTCGGCGGGACGGCGACCTGGTCGAGGCGGGACGTCGTCTCCCATCGTCCGTTCTCTCGTCGCAGCAACCCACGATCGATCAGCATGGACAGCAGCTCCTCGACGAACAGCGGGTTCCCGGCCGCCGAGCCGGCGATCGCGGCCTTGATCGGTTCGGGGATCTCGTCCACCTGGAGCAGGCCTCGGAGCAGCGCGGAGCTCTCCGTCTCCGCGAGCGGCTCGAGCGCGACGGTCGACGCGTTCGCCGAAGACGTGGCCCAGCCCGGTCGGCGGTCGAGCAGATCCTTCCGAGCCAGACACAACAGCAGGACCGGGACGTCCCTCGTCCACTCCAGGACGTAGGCGAGCAGGTCGAGGAACGTCTCCTCGCCCCAATGGATGTCGTCGAAGACGAGCACCACCGGCCGTGTCCGAGCGAGTCCCTCGATGAACCGTCGCACGGCCCAGAACGCCTCCTCGGCGACGCGCGCACCTCGTCCCAGGCCCACGAGCTCGGCCACGTGATCGGCGACTCGCTCGGAGCGTTCGTCGCCCGGCAGCAGGGCCGCGATCCGCCGCCGGGCCTCGTCGGGCGACTGCTCGTCTCGAGATGCCCGCCGCGAGACGCACGGCCTCGGCGACGGGCCAGTAGGTGATGCCCTCCCCGTACGGGAGGCAGCGACCGCGGAGGACCAGCGCGCGCTCTCCGAGCCGAGCGAGAGCCTCGAGCACCAGCCGGGACTTCCCGATCCCGGCCTCACCGAGCACGGTCACGAGCCTGCACGAACGTTCGGCGACGACGTCGTCGAACGCGGACAGGATCGACACGAGCTCCCGCTCGCGACCCACCATGGGCGCGTCGAGCCGACGGGTGTGCGGCTCGGCGCCCGGGATCAGGGTCACCAGCCGATGGGCGGAGACCGGCTCGGTCTTCCCTCGAGCGGGCACCGGCTCGACGGGCTCGATCACGACCGCGTCTCGAACCAGCCGGTACGTCGCATCGCCGATCAGCACCTCGCCCGGCGCGGCCGCCTGCTCCAGCCGGGCGGCGACGTTCACGGCGTCGCCGGTGACGAGCGCCTGGCCGGCCGAGGGGTCGCCGGCGATCACCTCCCCCGTGTTGACCCCGATCCGCGGCACGATCTCGACGCCGAACTCAACGACGAGCTCGGCGTTCAGTTCCGTGAGCCGCTTGCGCATCTCGGCGGCCGCGCGGACGGCCCGGAGCGCGTCGTCCTCGTGCAGCTGCGGGATGCCGAACACCGCCATGATCGCGTCGCCGATGAACTTCTCGACCGCGCCCCCATGCCGCTCGACGACGGCTCGCATCGCATCGAAGTAGCGCCCCATCAGCCGGCGGAGGGGTTCGGGATCCAGCCGCTCGCCGAGGGACGTCGAGCCCACGACGTCGGAGAACAGGACCGTGACCGTCTTGCGGGACTCGTCGGGTCGCTTCGACGTGTCCTCGAGCGGCACGCCGCACACCTGGCAGAAGCGCGCCCGGTCGGAGTTCTCCTCTCCACATCGCGAACAGAGCCGCACGCGCCGAGTCTAGGACCGCGCAACGGCGTCCGCGGCTCGGCGTGGTGGTGGACAGGTACGCTGAGCGAGTCATGGGCAGGCTGCCGTTCGATTCCGTCGAGGAGCTCACCGACTCGCTCGCGCGCGAGCACTACCTCGCCGACCGAGGGCTGGCGACCGCGATCACGCTCGCGGTCTCGCTCGACAAGCCGCTCCTGCTCGAGGGCGAGGCGGGCGTCGGCAAGACCGAGGTGGCGAAGGTGCTCGCCTCGCTGCTCGGCCGCGACCTGATCCGGCTCCAGTGCTACGAGGGGATCGACGCGTCGCAGGCCCTCTACGAGTGGAACTACTCGAAGCAGCTGATCGCGGTGCGCGCGATGCAGGACGGCAGCGCCGAGACCAACGTGCAGGACCTGTTCGGGCCGGAGTTCCTCGTCGAGCGGCCCCTGCTCTCGGCGATCCGGGCCGGCTCGAAGGCCGTGCTGCTCGTGGACGAGCTCGACCGCGCCGACGACGAGTTCGAGGCGTTCCTGCTCGAGGTCCTGTCCGAGTTCGCCGTCACGATCCCCGAGATCGGGCGGATCGCCGCCGAGGAGCCCCCGGCGGTCGTGGTGACCTCGAACCGCACCCGCGAGCTCCACGACGCGCTGAAGCGCCGGTGCCTGTACCACTGGATCGACCACCCGGCGCTCGACCGCGAGATCGCGATCATCCGCGCCCGCGCGCCCGAGGTGCCCGAGGCGCTCGCCCGCGACGTCGCCGACGGCGGTGAACCGGATCCGCGGGTTCGACATCGCCAAGCGTCCGGCGTCGCGGAGACGATCGACTGGGCGAACGCGGTCGCGTTCCTCGGCGTCGAGCACCTGGACGAGGAGACCGCCGGCGCGACCCTCGGCGCGGTGCTGAAGGACCACGACGACCAGGAGCACACGGTGTCGCGCCTCGCGGAGGTCGTCGGTGACGGCGGCGTCGACGCCTGAGGCCGAGGCGCTCGAGCGGCTGATCGGCTTCGGCCGTGACCTGCGGCGCCGAGGGCTGCCGGTCGGGACCGGGCGCATCGTCACGTTCTGCCGCGCCACGGCCGCACTCGGGGCGCTCGATCGCACCGACCTGTACTGGGCGGCGCGCGCCTCGCTCATCTCCCGGCCCGAGGACGCCGAGGCGTTCGACGCGGCGTTCGACGCGTGGTTCCGCGAGGGCCTCCGGGTCGAGCTCGGCGTCCCGGGTCAGGCGGGCGAGACGGGACTCGCGGAGCCCGCGGGCGCGCCGATCGAGGGGCTCGAGATCGTGGAGGACCAGATCGTCGCGAGTGAGTGGCACGCGCTCGACGGCGACGAGGAGGCCGAGGGCGAGGCGGCGATCCGGATCGTCGCGAGCGCGATGGAGGTGCTCCGCGACAAGTCCTTCGCCGACCTGACCGAGGACGAACGACGACGGATGGCGAAGCTGATCCGCCGGCTCGCGGTCCGGGTGCCGGTGCGCAAGACGCGACGGTTCCGGTCGGCGCCGGCCGGTCCCCGGTTCGACGTGCGGCGGACGCTCCGCCGCTCGCTCCGCACGCAGGGTGAACCGTTCCACCGAGCGTGGCGCGCGCGGGGGAGCCGTCACCGACCGCTCGTGCTGATCCTCGACATCTCGGGCTCGATGGCGCCGTACTCGCGCGCGCTCATGCAGTTCGCGTTCGCGGCGATGGCCGCCGGCCGCCGGGTCGAGGTGTTCTGCTTCGGCACGCGGCTCACGCGCGTGACCCGCACGCTCCGGACGAAGGATCCCGACCGGGCGCTGCACGAGATCGGCCGCATCGTCGAGGACTGGGAGGGCGGGACGCGCATCGGCGTCTCGCTGAAGGACTGCTCGACGGCTGGAGCCAGCGGGCCGCGATCCGCGGGGCCGTCGCCGTGATCTGCTCGGACGGGCTCGAGCGCGGCGAGCCCGACCTGCTCCGCGACCAGATGGCGAGGCTGCGGCGGCTCGTGCACAAGATCGTGTGGGTGAACCCGCTGAAGGGGAGCCCGCACTACGAGCCGCTCGCCCGCGGGATGGCGGCCGCGCTGCCCTCGATCGACGAGTTCCTGCCGGGCCACAACCTCGAGAGCCTCGAGGAGCTCTCGCGCGTCCTCGCGGACTAGGATTCGGCTCGTGGACGAGGCCGAGGACCGGCCGGGGAAGGTCAGACGGATGGGCCGGCTCACCGAGCCGGCGGAGGAAGGCCTCCTCACGTACGGCGGGTACCTCGCGCTCCCCGAGCTCCTGTCGTTGCAACGGCTCCTGTCGGACCCGCCCGTGCACGACGAGCTCCTGTTCATCACCGTGCACCAGGCGTACGAGCTCTGGTTCAAGCAGGTCGTGTTCGAGCTCGAGGCGATCCGAGATCGGATGTTCGAGGGCGACGCCGAGCGCGCACGCCACTACCTCACGCGCGTGCACGCGATCGAGCGCGTGCTGATCGAGCACATCGAGGTGCTCCAGACGATGAGCCCGCAGGACTTCCTCGAGTTCCGCTCGCTGCTCTCGCCCGGCGTCGGGGTTCCAGTCGGCGCAGTTCCGCGAGGTGGAGTTCCTCTCGGGCCTCAAGGAGCCCAGGTACCTGAAGGACCTCGCCGCCACCCCCGAGGAGCTGGAGCGGCTCGCCCGCCGGCTCGATGAGCCCACGGTGTGGGACGGCTTCGTGTCCCTCCTCGAGGGCAACGGGCTCGACATGCCCTCAGGACGACGAGGCCGCGCGGATGGACAGCCTGCTCCGCATGGCCCGGGAGCCGAAGCACGCCGTCCTGTTCGCGGTCTCGGAGGGCCTGCTCGACCACGACGAGGCGTTCGCCGAGTGGCGGATCCATCATGTCCTGATGGTCGAGCGGCAGATCGGGGCGAAGACGGGGACCGGCGGGTCCGGAGTCAAGTACCTGCGTTCGACGCTGGACAAGCGCTTCTTCCCCGAGCTGTGGGGGCTCCGCTCGGAACTCTGAGTCCTCACCCGCGTTTCGCCGGAGAGGTGAGCGGTCCGATCCTGCGCCCGCTCGCCGAATCCTCGATCAGGGTCGCGAGCCGACGCTCCCGCGTCTCCTGGCGCTTGGCGCTCATCACCCAGTAGACGGCGGTCGTCCGGTACCCGTTCGGCTGGGACTGGAACCAGTCCCACGCCTTCCTCTTCGAGCGGAACCGTCGCGCGAACGCGGGATCGAGCTTCGCCTCGTGTCGCTGCTCGTACGAGTAGGTGGCGGTCTCGTCCGCACGACGGCGTTCGAACGCCTCGAGACCCGCCGGCCGCATGCGGCCTTCCTTCGTGAGCTCACCGACACGCCGCTACGTTCACCGCGCTCCAGTTGCTGTTGGGTTTCCTCGGCGTGATCCGGTTCATGTAGCTCTCGTCGTCGATGCTGCGTCGGACGCCGTCGATCCAGCCGAAGCACAGCACCTCGTCCACGACCTCCGGCCAGGTGATGCTCGGGCGCCCGGAGCCCTTCTTGTAGAGCCCGACCCAGAGCTCGGTTGCCGTCGCGTGATGCTCCTCGAGCCATGCTCGGAGCTTCTCCGGCGTCGCGAAGAACCGCGGCTTCATCGGCCGCGATGCTATCGGCTTGACGGCGCGAGCCCGGGCGGGATAGGACCGTCACTCGAACGACGACGAGAAGGAGGATGCGATGGCGACGGATCTGTCGATCTCGCTGACCGACGAGCCGGGTGGGCTCGCGAAGGCCGCCGAGGCGCTCGGCGCGGCCGGCGTGAACATCGAGGGGTTGGCGGGGCTCGGTGGCGGTGGGCACGGCCACGTCCACCTGCTCGTCGAGGACGGCTGCCGGCGCGCGGTCGGCGCTCGAGGGCGCCGGGTTCACGGTCGAGGGCGAGCGCGACGCCGTCGTGGTGGACGTGTCGAACGAGGATCGTCCGGGCAAGCTCGGCGAGCTCTCGCGCAAGGTCGCGGACGCCGGCGTGAACCTCGCCGCCTGTTACGCGGCGACGCGTTCGAGGATCGTGTTCTCCTCCGACGACCCGGCGGCACTGCGCTCGGCGCTCGGCGCCTGACGCCTGACGAGCTACTCGGAGGCGGCGTAGGCGCGGTCGAGGATCTCGACCGGATGCACGACCTGCACGTCCGATCCGAGCTCGCGCAGACCGGCCGCGAGCTGCATCGTGCAGCCGGGGTTCGCGCTCGCCACGGTCGTCGAGCCGGTGGCGGCGATCGCCTCCGCCTTCCGGCGCCGGAGCTCGGACGACATCTGCGGTTCGAGCACGTTGTAGAGGCCGGCGGCGCCGCAGCACACGTCGCCGTCCGCGATCTCGTCGATCTCGAGCCCGGGGATCGTCGCGGAGGACCTCGCGCGGCTGGGAGCGGAGCCCCTGCGCCCGGAGCGCGTGGCACGCGTCGTGGTACGCGACGCGCGCGTGGCCGCCGGCGGTCGCGGGCGGTTCCGACAACCCATCGTCGTGGAGCAGCTCCATCACGTCACGCACGTTGGCCGAGAGCGCGTGCGCCTCGGGTGTGCCGAGCAGATCGCCCACGTCCTTGAGATGCGCGCCGCATCCGGCAGCGTTCACGACGACGACGTCCGCGTCGGCGAATGCGCGGACGGAGCGCTCGGCGAGCCGCGCGGGCGGTATCGAGACGCCCGTGGTGGGCGGCCAGCGCTCCGCAGCACCGCTGCGACCTCGGGACGACGACCCGCCAGCCGTTGCGCGCGAGGACGCGGATCGTTGCCTCGTTCACGTTCCGGAACCACCGATCCTGCACGCAGCCGCTCAGCAGGGCGACCGTCCCGCGGGGGGTACCTCGCGGCTCGGTGACGCGCGGCAGCCGCCGGAACAGCTCGGATCCGTCGCGGGACGAGGTCTCGCGTTCGCCGAGGGAGGAAGATGCGTCCGACCGGCTGCACGGCCGCCGCGAGCCAGAGCAGCTTCTTCCTCGGCAGCACGACCTCGAGCCCGAGCCATCGCAGCAGGCGCGCTCGTCGCGACCGCAGCGGTTCGATCTGGACCCGCGCGCGTTCCATCATCCGGCCGAAGGGGACGTGTGACGGGCACACGTCCTCACAGGCGCGGCAGACGAGGCAGAGGTCCATGAACCGTGCGAACGTCACGTCGGGTTCGGAGCGGCCCTCGGCGACGGAGCGCATCGCGGTGATGCGGCCCCGGGGTGACGCCGACTCCTCGCCGGTCACCCGATAGGTCGGGCAGTGCGGCAGACACAGGCCACACGCGACGCATGCCGCGAGATCCTCGTCGGCCGGCGCATCGAGTGGGAGCGGCCACCGCGGCTCGAGGCCGGGGGTCGGGCCGATGAACCGCACGCCCTCGGGCATCTCGGTGCCGAGGGGCTCCTCGCCTCCGCCCGGGTGGTCGCCGTCGGTCAACACGCCACACCGATGCTATCTCGCGCCGAGACGCCGACCGAGGTGGCTATCATCGGCGGTCCATGTCGAACATCCGGCCGTCGCAGCGCGCATCCTCGTTCACCGAGTCGGTGATCCGCGAGATGACGCGCCTCGCGAACGCGCACGGCGCGATCAACCTCTCGCAGGGGTTCCCCGACTTCCCGGCGCCGCAGGAGCTGAAGGACGCCGCGCGCGAGGCGATCGCGGCGGACATCAACCAGTACCCGATCACGTGGGGCGGCCGAGCGGTTCCGCCAGGCGATCGCCTCCGACTACCGCTCGCGGTACGGGATGACGTGGGTCGACGCCCAACAGCACATCACGGTCACGTGCGGATCGACCGAGGCGATGATCGCCGCGATGCTCGGCGTGCTCGACCCCGGCGACGAGGTCGTCGTGTTCGAGCCGTTCTACGAGAACTACGGGCCGGACACGATCCTGTCGGGGGCGGTCCCTCGGACCGTGACGCTGTCACCGCCGGACTGGTCCGTTCGACGAGGCCGAGCTGCGTGCGGCGTTCAACGAGCGCACGCGCGGGATCGTGATCAACACGCCGAACAACCCGACCGGCAAGGTCTTCACGCGCGAAGAGCTCGAGGTCGTCGCCGACCTGTGCCAGCGATGGGACGCGGTCGTGTTCACCGACGAGATCTACGAGCACATCGTCTACGACGGGTTCCGCCACATCCCGCCGGCCGTCGTCCCCGGGCTCGAGGACCGCACGGTGACGATCAGCGCGCTCTCGAAGACGTACGCGGTCACCGGCTGGCGCGTCGGGTGGATCGTGGCTCCCGAGGCGCTCTCGGGGGCGATCCGGTCGGTGCACGACTTCCTCACGGTGGCCGCGCCGGCACCGCTGCAGGAGGCGGGGGCGGTCGCGCTCGCGATGCCGGAGTCCTACTACGAGCGGACCGCGCTCGAGTACCTCGAGCGGCGCGACACGCTGCTGCGGATCCTCGCGGAGACCGGGTTCGAGGCCGACCCGGTGCGGGGCGCCTACTACGTGATGGCCGACGTCTCGCACCTCGACATGGGCGACGACGTCGAGGTCGCCCGGAGGCTGACCGAGGACGTGGGCGTGGCCGTCGTCCCCGGCTCGTCGTTCTTCTCGCGGCCGGAGCTCGGCGGTCCACCTCGTGCGCTTCGCGTTCTGCAAGAAGATCGAGACGCTCGAGGAGGCGGGGGAGCGGCTCCGCAAGGCGCTCACGTAGTCCTTCCATCGCTCTCGTTTTGACAGCTCCACGACTCCTGTGGAACGGTTCCGGGAGCCATGGGTGGAGCCGAGTCGAACCGTGGCTCGTTCGATCCGCGTCGTGCAGGCACGTCGGCAGCCGGCGGCGGTCGAGACCCCCCTTCCGCGAACGCACAGGACACGTGAGAGCTCTCGCGTCCGTTCCAACCGTCGTTCGACCGACCGGTCGGGAGGTGTTCCCCCTTGCAGCCACGACGAACGAGAACCCCCAGGACCTGGGCGTCGATCGCGCTGGCGCTTGCCCTCGCGGCGGCGACCGTCGCGCTCGCCACGCCCGCCAGTGCACAGCTCGCTCCCCCCTGGGACGGCAACCCCATCTCGGCGGGGCTCGGACCGACGTACGGTGAGCCGTGGTGTGCGGAGGCCGCACCGGGATCGAGCATCGCGAACCAGCAGGACTTCGACGGCCCGGCGTTCCAGGACACGCTGGCCCTGCTCCCGCAGGAAGCGATCGCCTGCACCCTGGACCAGATCATCCAGGAAGGTGCCGACGCGGGCCTCCGTCGCGCATGACGTACTCGGTGATCGGGACGACCGACGCGGGGCGCGACCTCTACGGGGTCGTGGTCAACGCGCTGGAGACCCCGGAGCAGCAGCGCGACTATGACCGCTGGGTGCAGCTCCGCCGACTGATGTTCAAGGACCCGGCCCGCGCGCAAGCGCTGCTCGACTCCTTCGGCGAAGACGTGAAGATCCCGATCTTCATCGAGGCCAACATCCACGGCGGTGAGGAAGAGGGCGCCGACGCGATGATGCAGGTGGTCCGGGACCTCGTGACCTTGCCGTACGGCACGAACGCGGCCGTCGACGACCTCCTCGATCACGCGATCCTGATCCTGATCCCGAGCCAGAACCCCGACGGGCGCTTCCTGGGCACGCGCGCGAACGGCAACGGCTTCGACATGAACCGGGACCTGCTGGTCCAGTCGCAGCCGGAGATGCGTGCCAACACGCGCTGCAGCTCGAGTGGCTCGCGCCGGTCATGCTCGCGATGCACGGCTACGTGAACCCGACGCTGATCGACGGGCTCACCAAGCCACACAACCCCGGCCTGGAGTACGACCTGTTCCTGAACTGGAACCCGCCTCGCCTCGACGCGAACGAGGCGGCCCTCGCAGCGGTCCAGCAGGGGATCACCCGGCCGGTAGACGATTACGGCCCCAACGGCGGCCAGGCCGCAGACATCACGACGACCGGAGCCACGCAGACCGGCACGACGGTCACGATCACTACCGACGAGGAGCACGGTCTGGCCGTCGGGCAGGAGGTCGAGATCGCCGGCGTCGGCGTCTGGGGCTACAACGGCACGTTCACGATCACGTCGGTGCCCACCCCCACCACGTTCACCTACGAGACGGCCGAGGGACTCGCGCCCTCCGGGTTCGGCGTCGTGTTCACCGGCAACCCAGAGATCGCGGAGGGATGGGACGACTGGGGGCCCTTCTACACGCAGACCTACGGTGCGTTCTTCGGCGTCGACGGCTCGACGCTCGAGATGTGCAACAACCAGGTGTGCGGGGGCCGGTTCGGGTCGAAGCGTGCCCAGTACATCGGGTTCTACTCCTCGGCCGGATACTGGATCTCGAACCGGCAGGGGATCCTCGACGACCAGCTCGAGATCTTCCGCCGCGGCGTGACCGAGGCGCCGAGGTCGAACTGCTGCGACGACGTGCTGGTCGCTGAGCGAGGGTTCACCGAGACCCAGCACAACTGGATGATCCCGTACCCCGAGGCGTTCGTGATCCCGTCGGGCGCCAGCCCGGCTGGATCCCCCGCTCCCGTTCGAGGACGGGCAGCGCAGCCAGGCCGAGGCGAACCGCCTCGCGCGATGGCTGCTCGACAACGGCATCCAGCTCCACCGCACCACCTCGGACTACGAGTTCGCGGGCCAGACCCTCGCGAAGCACTCCTACGTCGTGTTCATGGACCAGGCCCTCCGAGGCTTCGCGTACACGGCGCTCGCCGCCGGTCAGGACGTCTCGGACCGGATCACCCAGCTGTACGCGCCTCCGGGCGCGTGGAGCCACGGGCAGCTGTGGGGCGCCGACACCTTCGAGGTCCCGGTGGGCGCAGGGTTCGCCCCGCCCGTCCAGCCGATCGGCACGGTGACCCCGCTGGTCGGCGGCGTTCGCACCGGTGGCCCGGCAAAGTGGTTCGCCCTCGCGATCAGGGGAGCCGCCGAGGTGCGCGCCGTCCTCGGTCTGCTGCGTGCGGGCGTGGACGGTGAGGTGGCCGAGGCGCCCTTCCAGAGCGCATCCGCGGGCGCGATGCCGGCCGGTTCGGTGCTCTTCCCGAGGACGACCGCCAACGTCGCCGCGCTGAAGGATGCGGGGCGCTCCGCGGGCGTCTTCTTCGAGCAGGTCCTGGACGCGGCCAAACCGCCGACGACGGACCTCACCGAGGCGCCGAGGATCGCCGTGCTGATCAACAGTGCCACGCCCACGATCAACGACACGTTGTGGTCGCTCCAGCAGATCTTCGGCGCGGACGCGCAGTTCGTCTCCGTGGTCAACGGGACGAGCTCGCTTCAGAACGCGGCCGTCGATCCGCTCGCCGACGTCGACGTGATCTACAACACCGGCCAGTCGTACCCGTCGGCGACGAACGCCGTCGCCCGGCAACGGCTCCAGGACTTCTTCGCCCGAGGGGGTGGGTACATCGCGACCGGCGTGTCCGGCAACAACGCCACGTTCCTGACGGCGGCCGGTCTGGTCGGGGGCTCGTTCACGCTGACCAATGCCTCGGCGGGCGGCGGGATCGGCCGTTGGGACAACGACGGGGGCGTTGGGAGCCCATTGACCGGCGCGTACCCGGCGCAGGACTTCCTGTACCTGCCGTCGAACGTCAACTACTTCTCCGCGATCCCGACGGGCGCCGTCGTGGACGGCACCTACCCGTCGACCGACACCGAGCTTTCGTTGCGGGCCTGTGGCGGGACCGGACGTCCGCGGCGTCGCTGGCCGCGCTGAACGCGACGGTGATCCTCCACGGCGACACGCTGGTGGGCAGCCGCTACCTCGGGCTCGCCGTGAATCCGTTCTCGCGGGGCGACGCCGAGCGCGAGTGGACGCTGATCGGTCAGGCGGCGCTCTGGTCGAACCTCACCGACGAGGACTGACGCGCGGGAGGGGGGACGAGCGGGCGGGTGGCCGCCCGCTCGTCCCGCCTCACGACCGTCCCCAGAACCGGCCGGGCGCGAGGACGCCGTTCGGATCGAACGCCGCCTTCAATCGGCGGTGGACCTCGGCTGCGGGCACCGCGTCCTCGCCCGAGGCCACCCGGCCCACGGACCACCGGCGCGATCCCGCCGGCCGCCCGCGCCCGTTCCCGCAGTGGCGCTCAGCACACCGTCGGCCCGCTCGAGCCCGGCCCAGGCGATCCCGACGCCGGCGAGCGCTCCCCAAGCCTCCCCGGTGAGCACGTCTCCGAGCCTCGAGGGCGGGACCGCGACCTCGGCGACGACCGGCATGGCGTCCCACGGCGTTTCCGAGGGGAAGGGGCCGTCGTCGAGTGCTTCGACGGGGCGGGCGACCGTCGCGGCGGTCGCCGACTGTTCCTCAACCTCCGCGCCCCAGCCCTCGAGTCGCAGCTCCACACCCCGAGCCGTGGCGAGCACGGCCGCCGCCCCCGGGACGGCCCCGAGCAACGAACGCGCGAGGTCGAGCCCGCCCTCGAACCGGAGCGTCCGCCGCGCCTGTGGCAGCGGGCGCACCTTGATCGCCACCTGGACCAGGATCGCGAGGGTCCCGAGGGAGCCGGCCACGAGCCGGTGCAGGTCGTAGCCGGTCACGTTCTTCACGGTCCGCGCCCCGCTTCGGACGAACCGGCCGTCGCCGGTGACCACCTCCGCCTCGACCATGGTGTCCCGCACCGCGCCGAGCTTCAGGCGACGAGGGCTCGACGCCGCGCTCGCGATCACCCCGCCGACCGTCGCGTCCGGAGGCAGGTCCGACATCCACTCCTGGCCGCCACCCGCGAGCAGCTGGTTCAGCGCGCCGACGCGCATCCCCGCACCGACGACGGCCAGCATCTCGGCCGGCTCGTACGCCACCACGTCGTTCAGTTGCGTCGTCCACAGCTCGGCATCGATCTCGGACGGGTTCCCCTTGTCCGCGTGCCGCCGGCCGCCGATCACCAGCAGTCGCTGCGCACCCTCGTTCGCGTCCCGGACCGCGTCGACGACCTCGCGCTTCGACGTGGGATGGATCAGATCCACGCGCCCTCCGGGAGGTCGGCCGCCACCCGGGCGGCATCGTTCCCACGTGCCACCGCGAAGTCGCCACACCGCGCGCCGTCGGGCAGCACCTTCTGCGGGTTCATCACGCCCGACGGGTCGAACGCCGACCGGACGCACGCCTGCGCCGCGAGGTCCTCCGCGGAGAACACGAGCTGCATGAAGTCCCGCTTCTCCAGACCGATCCCGTGTTCGCCCGAGAGCGCGCCGCCGACCTCGACGCACAGGCGGACGATCGCCTCGCTCGCGCGCAGGACGCGTTCCAGCGTGCCGGGAACCCCGCGGTCGAACGACAGGAGCGGATGGAGGTTCCCGTCGCCGGCATGGAACACGTTCGTCACGACGAGATCGTGCCGTTCGGCGATCGCGTAGACGCCCGAGAGGACCTCGACGAGCCTGGTCCTCGGAACGACGCAGTCGTGCAGGTGGTAGTGCGGGGCGATCTGCGCCACCGCCCCGAACGCGGACTTCCGCCCCTTCCAGATCAGCGCGCGCTCGGCCTCGTCCGCCGCGACCCGCACGTTCCGCGTCCCGTTCGCGAGCGCGGCCGCCTCGACCGCGCGCGACTGTGCCTCGACGCGCCGCGGGCGTCCCGTCGACCTCGACGAGGAGGATCGCGGCGGCGTCGGTCGGGTAGCCGGCGTGCGCGAACGCCTCGGCCGCGACGACGATCCCGCGGTCCATCATCTCGACCGCCGCGGGGACGACGCCGCTTGCGATGATCGCACTCACCGTGGCGGCGCAGTCCTCCACGCGCTCGAAGTCGAACAGGGTCGTTCGGACCGCGAGCGGCAACGGCGTCAGCCGAACGCAGGCGGCCGCGACGATCCCGAGGGTCCCTTCGCCGCCGACGACGACGCGAGCGCAGGTCGTAGCCCGCGGCCTCGGGCCCCTCGGACCCGAGCCGCGCGACGCTGCCGTCGGCCAGGACGACGTCGAGCGCGACGACGTGGTTCGAGGTCACGCCGTACGCGAGGCAATGCGGCCCGCCCGCGTTCGTGCTCACGTTGCCGCCGATCGACGAGGTCTGCTGCGACGACGGATCGGGCGCGAACGTGAAGCCGTCGCTCCGGAGCGCGTGCGCGAGATCGAGGTTCGGGACGCCGGGCTCGACCCAGGCGAGCCGGTCATCGGGCCGGACCTCCAGGATCCGTGTCATCTTCGACGTCACGACGACGAGCGCGTCGCCGATCGGGCTGGCGCCGCCGGCGAGCCCGGTGCCCGACCCGCGGGGCACGACCGGCAGCCCGTGCTCCGCCGCGATCCGCACGCATGCGACGACGTCGTCGGTCGAACGCGGGAACGCGACGAGCGCACATCCGCCCTCGACCATCGAGGCGTCCCGCGCGTACAGACGGAGCGAGAGCGGGTCCGAGAGCACCTCGTCCGCTCCGAGCGCGTCTTCGAGCGCGCGGCGGGCGGCCTCGACGTCGGCCATGGCTTCGCTCAGGCTAGCGCGAGCGGGCGGTCAGACGACGCGGCCCGCGTCGCCGTCCGGCGTGGTGAGGGGACGGCCCTCGGCCTCCCACTCCTCGAGACCGCGGCCGAGGTTGTATGCCTCGAACCCGCGGGCCTGCAGCATCAGGGTGGCGAGTTCGCTCCGGCTGCCGGAGCGGCACACGACCACGGTGGTCTTCTCTGCATCGAGACCGCCGACCTCGCCCGCGAGGAGCGTGTTGAGCGGCAGGTGGATCGAGCCCTCGATCCGCCCCGCCTGCCACTCGTACGGCTCGCGGCAGTCGACGACCTGGACGTCGCCGAGGTGCTCGGCCAGGCCGCGGGACGTGGTGAGATCCGCCGTGACGTCGCTCATCGCAGGAACGATGCTAGCAGTGGCGTCGGAACGGCTACGGCCGGCCGAGCGCGCGCTCGAACGCTTCGTACGCGTCGCGCGCGAACAGGACGAACCGAACCTCCGCCACGGAGGTGTCGGAGGAACCGATGGCCGCGATCGCGACCGGCGCCGCCTCGTCGAGCGGGTAGCCGTACACGCCCGTCGAGATGGCGGGGAACGCCACGGTCCGCGCGCCGAGCTCGTCGGCGACCCGCAGCGACTCGGTGTGGCAGGAGGTGAGCAGCGCGGCGGGATCGTCCGCGACCGCGTAGACCGGGCCGACGGTGTGGATCACCCAGCGAGCCGGGAGGTTCCCGGCCGACGTCGCGACCGCCCGGCCCGCGGGTAGTCCGTCCGGGTATGCGGTGCGCCGGAGTTCCCGACATGCGGCGAGGATGGCCGGGCCGCCCGCGTGATGGATCGCGCCGTCGACGCCGCCGCCACCGAGGAGCGACGGGTTGGCGGCGTTCACGATCGCGTCGGCGTCCTGCTGCGTGATGTCGCCCTCGAGGAGCACGATCTCGGGCACGTGCGTCATCGTAGTGGGAGCATGCGTCGGTGGTTCCGGACGGCGCCCCCGACCTCGGCGCGACCGTCGTGGCCGCCGTCCTCGGGCACCCCGACGTCCGAGCCGTGGAGCTCGTGGGCTCGCGCGCGGTGGGGACGCCCGTGCCGCTGTCCGACTGGGACTTCGCGATCGAGGCGGACGACTTCGCCCTCGTCGCCGCCGACCTGCCGGACCTGGTGTCGACGCTGGAGCCGCTCGCCCAGCAGTGGGACCGGCTCACGATCGCCCTCGTGCTACATGCTCATGCTCCGCGGGCCGGTGAAGGTCGACCTGATCTTCCCCGACGTCCCGCGAGCCCTGGAACCGCCGTGGACCGTCTCGGCGGACACGCTCGAAGCGATCGACGGCACACTTCTGGGACTGGATCCTGTGGCTCGCATCCAAGCAGCAGCGGGGCGATGACGAGCGGGTCCGTTCGGAGCTCGGGAAGATGCACGAGCACCTGCTCCGGCCCATGGGCGTGGACCGGGAGCCACGGTCGGTTCCGGAGGCGATCGGGGCCTACCGTGGGGCGCGAGATCGGCTGGAGTCCCAGATGGGGGTCACCGTCTCGAGGCGGCTCGAGCTCGAGGTCCTGCCCGCCGTCTCGGATCCCTGACCGCGGGCCCGTCCTCCGGCTCGACCGGCCGAGGCTCCGTACGGTTGAATGTGGGGTATCGACCTCCAGGAGGGGACCGCATGGCCGAGATCGTGATCGACGAGGTCTCGAAGGTCTACACGGACGGAACGACCGCGATCTCCGACCTCAGCATCGATATCCGAGACGGCGAGTTCATCGTCCTGGTCGGTCCATCCGGGTGCGGGAAGACCACCGCGCTCCGCATGGTCGCCGGGCTCGAGAGCATCAGCAAGGGAACGATCCGGATCGACGAGCGCGTCGTGAACACCGTCCCGCCGAAGGAGCGGGACATCGCGATGGTGTTCCAGAACTACGCGCTGTACCCGCACATGAACGTGTACGACAACATGGGGTTCGGGCTGAAGCTCCGGAAGTTGCCGAAGGACGAGATCGATCGTCGCGTCCGCGAGGCGGCGGGCATCCTCGGTCTCGAGGAGTTCCTCGAGCGCAAGCCGAAGGCCCTTTCGGGCGGCCAGCGGCAGCGCGTGGCGATGGGCCGCGCGATCGTTCGCGAGCCGAAGGCGTTCCTGATGGACGAGCCGCTCTCGAACCTCGACGCCAAGCTGCGGGTCCAGATGCGCACCGAGATCGCGCGGATCCAGCAGGAGCTCGGCGTCACCACGCTGTACGTGACGCACGACCAGGTCGAGGCCATGACGATGGGCGATCGCGTGGCCGTGATCAAGAAGGGCGAGCTGCAGCAGGTGGACACGCCACAGACCCTGTACGACGAGCCGGCGAACCTGTTCGTCGCCGGCTTCATCGGCTCCCCCGCCATGAACATGGTCGAGGTCGACCTGGTGCGTGAGGACGGGGGAGTGTTCATCGCGTTCGGCGGGCATCGGCTCCGTATCGACGATGACTTCCTCGCGCGCCGTCCGAAGGTCGCGGCGTTCGTGGGCAAGCGCGTGATCGTCGGCATCCGGCCCGAGCAGATGGAGGACGTCTCCGTCTGGCCCGACGCGCCCCAGGACCGGCGGATGAACGTCCTCGTGAAGCTGCGAGAGGCCCTCGGGTCGGAGGTGCTCGTGCACTTCGCGGTGGACGCGCCGCCGGTGGTGACCGAGGACACCCGGGAGCTCGTGGCGGACGCCGGGGCGCCGGTGGAGGAGCTCGAGGCTCGGGCGAGCGCGGGCGGGTCCACCTTCGTCGCGAGGCTCGACCCGCGCACGAACGCGACCGAGCTCGAGCACCTGGAGATCGCCGTGGACACGTCGCGCCTCCACTTCTTCGACCCGGACACCGGCCTCGGCATCTACGGGGACTGATCCCCGCCGCCGTTGGCCACGTTCCCGGACCGGTTCCTCTGGGGCGTCGCGACGTCCGCCTACCAGGTCGAGGGTGCCGTCGACGAGGGCGGGCGCGGCACGTCGATCTGGGACACGTTCTGCCAGGGCACCGGGGAGGGTCACGGGCGGCGACACGGGCGACGTCGCGTGCGACCAGTACCACCGGTACCCGGACGACGTGGCGCTCATGGCGGACCTCGGGATCGGGGCGTATCGGTTCTCGGTCGCGTGGCCGCGCATCCAACCCGAGGGCTCGGGCACGCCGAACCAGGACGGGCTCGACCACTACCGTCGCCTCGTCGACGCGCTCAACTCCCACGGCATCGCCCCGGTGCTCACGCTCTATCACTGGGACCTGCCGCAGGCGCTCGAGGACGTCGGCGGATGGGCGAACCGCGACACGGCGTCCAGGTTCGCGGAGTACGCCGAGATCGTTGGGCGCGTCCCTCGCCGGCGAGGTCGCGCTCTGGATCACGCTGAACGAGCCCTGGTGCTCGGCATGGCTCGGGTACGGGTCCGGCATCCACGCGCCCGGGAAGGACGACGTCGCGCTCGCGTGGGCCGCAACGCATCACCTGCTGCTGGGCCACGGCCTGGCGATGCAGGCGATGTCCGGAGCGGGTCAGGTCGGCATCGCGCTGAACCTCCAGCCGACGCGCCCGGCCACCTACGGACCCGCCGACGTCCGAGCCGCCCGGCTCGCCGACCTGCAGATGAACGCGCTGTACCTCGACCCGCTGTTCGGGCGGGGCTACCCGGCCGACCTCGTCGAGTACTACGCCGACGAGAGCGATCCGACGTTCGTTCACCACGGGCGATCTCGAGACGATCGCCGCCCCGATCGACTTCCTCGGCGTGAACTACTACCGACGCTTCACCGTGGCGGCCGATCCCGACGCCCGGTGCGGAGGAACTGCCGGGAGCCCTCGGCGCATGGTCCGTGATCCCGTCCGACGTCGAGGTCACGGCGATGGGGTGGCCGATCGAGCCGGACGGGCTCGCCGAAGTGCTGCTGCGCGTGCATGACGAGTACGGGGTCGACCGCATCTACGTGACCGAGACCGGAGCGGCGTTCGACGATGAGGTCGATGCCTCGGGCGCGGTTCAGGACGACCGGCGGATCGCGTTCCTGCAGGACCATGTGGCCCAGGCACGCGCCGCGCTCGATTCGGGCCTGCCCATCCACGGGTTCTTCGTCTGGTCGCTGCTCGACAACTTCGAGTGGGCCGAGGGGTACTCGAAGCGGTTCGGACTCGTCCACGTCGACTTCGCGTCGCAGCGGCGAACGCCCAAGGCGAGCGCACGTTGGTACGGCGACGCGATCGCTCGGTACACCAGGCCCTGAGTCACGCTGGACCGGAGTGGAAGCGCTCTCAGCATCCGACTTGACAGCCGCCCAGGTAGTCGGGCTAGAGTGAGAGCGCTTCCATCGGGCCGAAGAGGGGAACGTGCTCGTGGCAAGGACCCTGGACGAGGTCGCGACGCTGAGCGGTGTCTCGCGGGCCACCGTCTCGCGGGTGATCAACGGCGGGCCGGTGGCCGAAACCACCCGGCAACGGGTCCTCGACGTGCTCGAGCGCAGCAAGTACCGGCCCCACGCGGCAGCGCGGAGCCTCGCGTCCGGTCGCTCGGGAGTGGTCGGCGTCGTGATGCACGTCCTGCCGCGACTGCTGTTCCAGGACCCGTACTTCTCCCGTCTGCTCGAGGGCCTCACGGACGGCCTGTCGGGGCAGGCTGCCGGGATGATGCTGTGGTTGGGGGGGCGGACCAAACAGGAGACGCTCGACCATGTCCTGTGGACGGGTCTGTTGGACGGCGTGATCGTGTCGGCCGACACCCTCGAGGATCCCCTCGTCGACGGGCTGCTTGCCTCCGATGTGCCGACGGTGCTCATCGGGCATCGCCGCGGGGATCTCAACGCGAGCTACGTGGACGTGGACCATCTGCAGGCCGCCGATACCATCACGACGCATCTCCTGAAGCTCGGTCGCAGGCGTGTGGGCCACATCACGGGTCGGCGTGGCACCGTGGCCGGAGAGGACCGGCTCACCGGATACCGGCGGGCGATGGATCGGGCGGGGCGCACGACGTTCGGGCTGGTCGTGGAGGGGGATTTCGGGAAGGCGGCCGGGGCGGCCGGCGCCGATCACCTGCTCGAGGAGGAGGTGGACGCCATCTTCTGCGCGAACGACGCATCTGCCGAAGGCGCCCTCGACTCGATCCTCGGGCACGGGCAGCGGGTGCCGGAGGACGTGGCGCTCGCCGGATTCGACGATGTGGAGTTCGCCGCCCATCTCGAGCCACCCCTGACCACCGTTCGCCAACGTATCCAAGAACAGGGTGTGGAGGCCGCGCACACGTTGTTCGAGCTCCTGCGGGATCCGGCCGGTGGACCGCGACGCGTGATCCTGCCGACGGAACTGGTGATCAGACGGTCCACGATCGGGCGCCGTGGCGGAGATCCGGGGGTGGCTCCGGACGGCACGGAACGGGGTTCGTGAGGCGCGCGTGAGCTGCGGCTTCGTGTTTCGCCGAGGGGGAAGGAGGGGATGCGATGTGAAGACGAAGGTTGGCCGCGGCCGGTGGGTGCGGCGACGAGTTGCACGGAACGAGTACGGATGGGCGAGAATCGGGCCAGGAGACAGGGGGGTGCTGGGATGCGACGGTTGAGCAAGCTGTTGGTGCCGTTCGCGGCGCTGGTATTGATCGCGGCCGCGTGTACGAGCGACGACGACGGAGGCGGCGGAGGCGGGGGCGGAGACGGAGACGGCGTGGCGCAGGAAGAGGACACCGGCAACGTCAACGTCCTGAACGCGACATCGGCCGAGGAGAGCGAGGTCCTTCAAGGGGTCGTCGACGAGCTGATCACGCCGAACGTCGAGTACACGCCCGAGATGGAGTACTCGGACCAGTTCGAGGAGCAGATCCAGATCCGGTCCGAGGGGGGGACCCTCGACATCATCCTGCTGCCGCAGCCGGGCGCTGTGGCGGATCAGGCAGCATCGGGGAACGCGATCTCGCTCGAGGACCTGGGCTTCGACATCGCGGAACTCGAGGCAACGTTCGGCGAATACTTCCTGTCACTGGGCGAGTACGAGGGCGAGCACTACGGCCTGCCCACCAACTCGAACTACAAGAGCCTGATCTGGTACCCGAAGGAGGCGTTCGACGCCGCTGGGTACCAGATCCCGACGACGTTCGACGAGCTGATCGCCCTGTCCGACCAGATCGTGGCCGACGGTGGGACGCCGTGGTGCGTCGGCTTCGAGAGCGACACGGCGACCGGGTGGCCGGCCACCGACTGGGTCGAGGACATCATGCTCGCGACGGCGGGCCAGGACGTCTACACGCAGTGGGTGAACCACGAGATCCCGTTCAACGACCCGGCGGTGGCGGAAGCGGTGGGCATGTTCGGCGACATCATGTTCGCCGATGGATACGTGCTCGGTGGAGCCGACCAGACGCCGGCGATCGCATTCGGGGACGCTCCGCTTCCGATGTTCGACGACCCGCCCGGTTGCTGGCTGCACCGGCAGGCGACGTTCATCAACGCGTTCTTCCCCGAGGGCACCGAGTACGGGGTGGACTACGACGCGTTCCCGTTCCCCGCGATCGACCAGCAGGGGGCGCTCTTCGCCGGCGAGCTGGCGGTCGCATTCCGGAACTCGCCCGAGGTGGTGGACTTCCTCGAGCGGTTCAGCGGGCAGGAAGTGCAGTGCGCGATGGGCAGCGATCCGGGGCTCAGCCGACTCTCGCCGAGAACGGACGTCGGGACGGACTGCTATGCGAACCCGGTCCTGGCGGACGCGTCGGTCCAGCTGACCGCTGCGCTCGGGGGCGAGGGGGAGGCCGGTTTCGACGCCTCGGACCAGATGCCACCGGAGGTCGGTTCGGGCTCGTTCTGGACCGGCATGGTGCAGTACATGCAGGAAGGACCGGATTCCCTCCAGGGGATCCTCGACGAGATCGAGGCAAGCTGGCCCACCGGCTAACGGATCGGACGCGGTTCCGATGAACGAGACGGGGGAGCGACCGCGAAGCGGTCGCTCCCCCGACCATCGACGAAAGGGGGCGGTTGGTGGGCGCATCATCCGGTGACGGCGCCGAGGTGCTGGCCGGGGCTCCCCCAACCGGTGGTCGCGGGATCTGGACCTTCGTCCTTCGCGTCGCGACGGCGCTCTCGATCCCCATCGTCGCGTTCGGTCTGTTGTGGCTGACGTTCGACTTCCTCCGCGACGAGAACGCCAATCGTCTCCTCGTGGTCGGCGTGGCGATCATCGTGGGGGTCGGCGGCGTCTTCTTCCTGTACTGGGCGGCGAACCGGGTCGTCGACCTGTTCCCGGCGCGATACCGGGAGGGCGTTCGTCCGTACGTGTTCGTCGGTCCCGCCCTCGTGATCCTCGGCGTCTTCCTCGTCTATCCGGTGATCAACACCCTGCTGATCAGCTTGAAGGACTCACGCTCGGAGAGTTTCGTCGGACTCGAGAACTTCACGTTCGTGTTCACCGACGAGAGCATGTTACGGGCGATCCGGAACACGCTCGGGTGGATCATCGTGGTGCCCGTGTTCGCGGTCAGCATCGGCCTCCTCTTCGCCACGCTCGCGGACCGGCTCCGTCGCGGCGAGGCGGCGGCCAAGTCCCTGATCTTCCTCCCGATGGCGATCTCGTTCGCGGGAGCCGCGATCACCTGGCGGTTGATCTACAGCTTCCGGCCGGAGGGGTTCGGCTCGAACATCGGGCTGCTGAACGGCGTCATGGTCGGGCTCGGGCAGGACCCGATCCCATGGCTGCAGCAGCAGCCCTGGAACAACCTGCTCCTCATGGTGATCATGGTCTGGATGCAGACCGGGTTCGCCATGGTGGTGCTCTCGGCCGCCATCAAGGCGATCCCGGACGAGATCATCGAGGCCGCTCGTATCGACGGGGCGTCGGAGCCGCAGGTGTTCCGGCGCATCATCGTCCCGAGCATCCTGCCCACCATCGTGGTGGTGGCCACGTACATGGTCATCAACGCGCTGAAGGTCTTCGACATCGTGTTCGTGATGGGGAGCGCCGAGACCAACCAGACCGAGGTCATCGCCGAACGCATGATCGACTGGTTCTTCATCTCGAACCACGACGGGCGCGGGGCGGCGATCGCGGTCATCCTGTTCTTCGCGATCATCCCGGTGATGATCTGGAACGTTCGTCGGTTCCGCGAGCAGGAGATGATCCGATGAGCGCCCCTGCCGTCCCCGCCGACGACCTCCGCGCCGCCCGGAAGGCCGACGAGGCCCTCGGTGTCCGCAAGGGCAGCTGGTTCGTGCGGATCACGATCCTGCTCATCGTGATCCTCTGGCTGATCCCGACGATGGGTGTGCTGATCTCGTCGTTCCGACCCGAGGCGCTCGTCGACACGACCGGATGGTGGACCGTGCTCGCGCACCCGTTCCGAACGACCGAGTGGACGCTCGAGAACTACCGGCTCGCGCTGGATGCGGGCGGATTCGGGAACGCGTTCCTGAACAGCCTCGCGGTCACGATCCCGTCCACGGTCATCCCCATCACGATCGCGGCGTTCGCGGCCTACGCCTTCTCGTGGATGGAGTTCCGAGGGCGGAACTTCCTGTTCATCGTCGTCGTCGGCCTCATGGTCGTCCCGATCCAGATGACGCTCATCCCGTTGCTCCGCCTGTTCAACAACGGCGCCACGATCGGCCGGCTCATCGTGTTCCCCGACCTGGACCTGAACGGGACGTTCCTCGGGATCTGGCTCGCGCACGCGGGGTTCGGGCTCCCGCTCGCGATCTATCTGCTCCGAAGCTACATCGGGTCCTTGCCGTCGTCGATCATCGAGTCCGCGAAGATCGACGGCGCCGACCACTTCACGATCTTCTGGCGGCTCGTCGTGCCGCTGTCCGTGCCAGCGCTCGCCGCATTCGCGATCTTCCAGTACCTCTGGGTGTGGAACGACCTCCTGGTCGCGTACGTGTTCCTGGGCGGAACGAGCGAGACCCGGGTGCTCACGATCGCCTTGGCAGGCCTGGTCGGCCAGCAAGGCGAGAACTGGCACCTGCTTACGGCGGCCGCGTTCATCTCGATGCTGTTGCCGCTCATCGTCTTCTTCGCCTTGCAGAAGTACTTCGTCCGCGGGCTCACCGCGGGTGCCGTCAAGGGCTGAGCCGTGGCGCTGCGGACGCGTCGAACGACCTCCAGCGCGGTGGAACCCGTGTCGCCCCGTCGCATGTGGCGGGCGATCCTGCTCTCGACGTTGTTGCTGGTCCCCGCGTATCTGGCACTGCTCACCGGGCTCGTGTCCGTCGCGATCGACGACAGCCGAGGGGTTCCGAACCCGGGGCCGTACATCGCCTTCGGCCTGGCGCTCGTGCCGTTCGTCTTCGTCGCCCTCGCGTTCCTGTCTGCGCACCCGCGTGCGCCCGCGGCCGTGGCGTGGGCGATGGCGCTCACGCTGGCGGTCGGCATCCCCATCTCGGCGCTCGCCGCGGACGCCGTGACGGGGTTCGTCGCGGGCATCGGCGCCGGCGGGAGCGTCGCGATGCGCGCCGACCTCGTCCGCTCCTGGAGGGCTCGAGCCGTCGCGGTCCTCGTCGCGACCGTGTGGGCCTTCGTGACGATCCGCGTGATGCCCGAGGCGGCCCTGCTGCTCGCGCCCATCCTCCCGTTCACCAGCATCGGGGTCGCCGACCATCTGCTGGAGATCAGGAGGGAGCGACTCGCAGGACCGCACCCTCCCACGGGCCGAGGCTGAGCTCGCCCTCGACCCGTTCGCCGTCGCGCGATCGGTCGGTCCCGATCAGGACGGTGCCGCGACCGACCGGAACGGCGGTCCGATCCGCCGAAGGGTTCACGGCCACCACCGTCTCGCCCCCGCGTCGCCACGTCCAGACGCCGGCGGGGGCGGGCATCGTCCTGTAGTCCCCCGATCGAAGGTCGGGCCTCCCACGACGCAGTGCGAGCAGGTCGCGCGTCAGGTGCAGGATCGACGCGGGGTCCTCGCGCTGCCCGTCGACGTTGCGAGTTCCGGCGTCGCCGATCGGGAGCCACGGCCGTCCGTCGCCCGCCGTGAACCCCGCCCCGGCGCCGGCCCTCCACTGCATCGGGGTCCGTGCGCCGTCACGGCTCGGCTGCGCCGTCCCGCCTCGCCCGACGAGGATCCAGGAGCTCGTCCTCGGGGACCGCGACGTCGGTCATGCCGATCTCGTCGCCGTAGTACAGGAATGGCGTCCCCCGAAGCGTCAGGAGCGCCATGAGGGCGCACCGGGACCGGTCGTCCCGGTCGTCGCACCACCGCGTCGGGAACCGCGATACGTCGTGGTTCGAACCCGTCCACGCGGGCTGCGCTCCCGGCGGGAGCGCGTGCTCCGTCGATCCCACGATCGCCCGCAGCGCCTCCGCCTCGAACCCGGAGAAGACGAACGCGAAGTTGAAGCACAGATGCAGCTCGTCGTCGCCCGTCCCATAGAACCGCGCGAGCTGCCGGGGCTCGAACACCCACGTCTCGCCGACCAGGACCCGCCGCGACCCGTAGCCGTCCACGAGGGTTCGCCAGTCGCGGTAGATCTCGTGCGACTCCGGGCGGTTCAGGTTGTAGACCTGCCGCTGACCGCGCCGCCGAACCTCGGCGGGATCGTCGTCCGTCGCCGGGGGATTGTCGCGGAGCTCCCGATCGTGGATCAGCCCGTTCGCCACGTCGATCCGGAAGCCGGCCACGCCGCGGTCGAGCCAGAACCGCAGGATGTCCTCGAACTCGCGACGGACCTCCGCGTTCCACCAGTTGAGATCCGGCTGCTCGACGAGGAAGTTGTGGAGGTAGTACTGACCGGTCGGGGGGTCGAGCTCCCACGCGCTGCCCCCGAACACCGACCGCCAGTTGTTCGGCGGGGATCCGTCGGCGCGTGGATCCGCCCAGACGTACCAGTCGCGATGGGCGGCCTGTCTCGAGGAGCGAGCATCGACGAACCACGGATGGCGGTCGCTCGTGTGGTTCGGGACGAGGTCCAGCACGATGCGGATGCCGCGCGATCCGTGCCGCGGCGACCAGCTCGTCCAGCGTCTCGAGGTCTCCGAGGTCGGGATGGACGTCCCGATAGTCCGAGACGTCGTATCCCCAGTCCAGGTTCGGCGAGGGTGTGATCGGTGACAGCCACACACCGTCTACCCCGAGCCACTCCAGATGATCGAGATGCTCGATGACCCCTCGGAGGTCGCCGACGCCGTCGCCGCTCGCGTCGGCGAAGGAGCGGACGTAGACTCTGATACAGGACGCCCTCGCGCCACCATCCCGGATCGCTCGCAGGCTCGCCCACGGCTCTCAGTATCTCGCGGTCGATAGGCTGCTCCGATGACCGCCGCGGCCGTCTTCGGGCCCGAACCCGCGTCCGTCAGGTGGGCGAGGTGATCGTCTGCGTCGCGGCGAACCCCTCGATCGACAAGCTGTTCGAGGTCGATCGCCTGCGGGTCGGTGAGATCCACCGGCCGAACGCCTTCGTGACCGTGCCGGGCGGGAAGGGCCTGAACGTCGCTCGCGCCGCGCACGCGCTCGGCGCGAGCGTCCATGCGACCGGGATCCTGGCCGGTCATGCCGGCCGGTGGCTCGAGGAGGCGTTCGCCGCCGAAGGGGTCCCCGCCACGTTCGCCTGGAGCGACGGCGAGACGCGAGCGTCGCTCTCGGTCGCCGACGCGGAGACGAACGGACTGACCGAGTTCTACGAACGCGGGGACGACATCGGACCGCGGGGCTGGGTGCGGCTCGAGGAGGTCGTGCGGAGCCTGCTCCCCGGGGTGGGCTGGATCACGGTGTCGGGCAACCTTCCCCCGGGCGCGCCCGAGGACGGGTATGCCCGTCTCATCGGGTTCGCTCGCGACGCCGGCGTGCGGACGGCGCTCGACGCGCGCGAGGCGGCGCTCCAGCGGGGGGTCGGCGCACGTCCGAACCTCGTGAAGGTGAACGTCGAGGAGGCCGGCTGGCTCCTGGGGACCGAGCTCGCGACGGAGGGCGAGTGCCGGGCGGCGGCGCTCGCGATCCGGGACCGGCTCGACGACGATGCGGTCGCGATCGTGACGCGAGGCGCGGACGGCGCGGTCGTCGCGATGCCCGGCACCTCCGTGCTCGCCGGGCGGTTGTACGAGGAGGGGCCGTACCCGGTGGGCAGCGGCGACGCCTTCCTGGCCGGGCTCGTCTCGTCGCTCGAGCGGGGCGACGGATGGGTCGATGCGATCGCCCTCGCGCTCGGCGCGGCGACGGCGAACGCCGAGTTGCCGGGCGCCGGGCGGCTCGATCCGGACCGTGCGCGCCGGCTCGCCGAGGCCGCCGAGGTCCGGCCCGCGTGAGCGCGCGCGTCCGGATCGCGGAACCGGCGGACTGGGGGCGGGCGCGCGACCTTCGGCTGCGAGCCCTCGCGGATGCCCCCGATGCGTTCGGTTCGACGCTCGAACACGAGCGGGCGTACGACGAGGCGCGGTGGCGCGAGTGGATCCGCGGGTGGGAGGGCGCAACGAACCGGTTCGTGGTCTTCGAGGCGGACGGCGAGTGGGTCGCGATGGCGGTCGGCTCCTGCGCGATGGGCGAGTCGGACGCGCACCTCTACGCGATGTGGGTCGCGCCGGACCGGCGTCGCCAGGGGGTCGGCGAGCGCCTCGTGCGCGAGGTCATCGCATGGGCTCGATCACGGAGCGCTCGGTCGGTGATCCTCGGCCTGACCGAGGGCAACGAGGGAGCCGAGGACTTCTACGAACACCTCGGGTTCCTGGACACGGGGGAGCGTCATCCGCTCCGCGAGGGGAGCGAGCTCGTCACCAGGGTGTTGCGCCTCGAGCTCTGACCCGCTGCTACGGTCTCCGCGATGTTCGCCGCGCTGCGCTCGCAGATCCGCCCGGCGGTCGCGGTGCAGGTGCTGTTCATCCTGTTCGGGATCGTCATCGCGGTCTTCTTCCCGTTCCTGTCGCTGTTCCTGGACGACAAGGGGCTCACCGCGGGGCAGATCGGCATCGTCATCGCCGGGATGGCGGTCGCCCGCCTGCTGCTCGCGCCCCTGTGGGGGCATCTCGCGGACACGACGATCGGGCGGCGACGCGCGCTCCAGATCGGCGCGGCCGGAGGTGCGGTGTTCGGTCTCGCGCTGTTCGCGGTCGGCACCTACCCGGCGATCGTCGTGACGGCCTTCGTGTTGGCCGGCGTGAGCGCATCGATCGCGCCGAACGTCGACGCGATCGCCCTCGAGCACCTCGGGGACGAACGGATGCACGAGTACGGGCGGATCCGGGGTGGGAGAGCCTGTCGTACGCCTCGATGTGCCTGATCGCCGGGATCGTGCTCGAGGGCGCCGGCGTGCGGTGGGCGATGCCGATGTTCGCGTTCGGGCTCGTCCTCGTGCTCGTGTGGTCGATCGTCGCGATCGCGCCCGACCGACCCGAACATCGGACGCGGCACGGCCGCCTCGGGGCCGTCGGCGCCGTGTTCCGGCACGCGCCGAGGTTCTGGATGTTCCTGCTCGCCGTGCTGTTCGTGTGGACCGGCTTCAACGCCGCGTGGAACTTCATCGGGCTCAAGATCGCGCGCGGCGGCGGCGGACCGCTGCTCATCGGCATCGGCGTGGCGCTCGGCGGGCTGGTCGAGGTGCCGATCATGCGGATGTCCCCGCGCCTGTCGGTGCGGTTCGGCCTGCGGTCCATCTACGTCGCGGGCTGTGTCGTGTACGCGACGGGGTTCCTGCTCTGGGGGCTGGTCGAAGATCCCACGATCCTGTCGGCGTTGACGATGTTCGAGGGTGCGGGGTTCGCGCTGCTGTTCACGAGCGCGGTCGTCGTGATCGGCCGGATGGTGCCGTCCGAGCTGTACTCGACCGGGCAGTCGCTCGCGGCCACGGTGGGGTTCGGCATCGCTCCCATCGTCGGTGCGGGGCTCGGGGGGATCGTCTTCGACCGTTTCGGGCCGGGGACGCTGTACGTGGCCGCGTCGCTCCTGACGCTCTGCGGGGGAGCGATCGCCTGGGTCGCCCTGTCCACCCCGACGCTCGCGGCACCGATCCCCGGAGCCGAGGCGCCACCCGCCGTGGAGCCCGTCCCCGGCGCCGGGCCGGTCCTGTGAGGCCCCGGACCCACGATGGCCGGCGCCGGTTCGCGCGACGTTCGGCCCTTGACTACGATGAGGTGCACTTGACGAGGAGGTCGACGTGGTCAGCGCGTACATCCTGATCCAGACCGAGGTTGGGCGAGCCAGCAACGTGACCCGCGAGATCAGCGGGGTCACCGGCATCGTCACCGTGGACCCCGTGACCGGCCCCTACGACGTGATCGCGAGAGGGGAGGCGGCTGACCTCGACGAGCTCGCCAAGGCGATCGTCATGCCGATCCAGTCCGTGGAGGGCGTGACGCGCACGCTGACCTGCCCGGTGCTCTCCTTCTAGGCTGCCCATCGCGCTCGGGCAGGTCCCCGGCAACCCCCGTACACCCTCGTCCGCTACAGGCTGCGAGGACCGCGGCCGATGACCTCGACGGGGTCTCCGTTCGAGATCCTCGGGGGGTGGCGACGTGCGTGCGGAGCGTGGATACGTCGGGATGCGGGTCCTCGCGGGGCTCGGGCTCCTCGTCGCCCTCGTGTGGGTCATCCCGGTCTTCTTCCTGAGTCGCCATCAAGCGGAGCGAGCCGCCGAGCTCGGCGATGGTGTGCCCACCACCGCGACGGGCACGACCGCGGGCGTCCCCGTCGAGGCTGTGGAGCCGACCGGGTCAACCGGCGGCCTCGACGCGACCGGTGCGACCGGTGCGACCGGTGCGACCGGTGCGACGGGTGTGACCGGCGGTCCGGCCGGTCCCATCGGACAGGCGAACGACCTCGAGGCGCAGAGCACGCTGAACGACGCGATCCGCATCGCCCAGCTGTACGCGGCCGAGAACGGGTCGTTCGAGGGGTTCACGCCCGCGGTCGCCACCGAGTTCGACCCGTCGATCGCATACGCGGAGGGCGTCCCGGTGCCGGACACGGTCGCGATCGCGGTCACTCCCACGGGGGTCGTGCTGGTCACGGTCGTCGACGGCGGTGGTGGTTACCTCTGCATCTCGGCGATCGGCGACGTCCTCACCACCGGTCGCGTGAACGCGACCAGCCCCGAGCAATGCCAGGGGGGCTGGCAGTAGCGGCCGTCCCTCGCCCGCGGGTAGTGTCCCCGGTGACCGGCCGCCGCGAGGGGACGTGATGGGGATCAAGATCCGGCACGACGACGAGATCTCCGACGTCGATGGGGGATGGTTCCGCGCGCGGTGGCACTTACGCGTTCGACACGTACCGCGACCCCGAGTACACGAGCTTCGGGACGCTGCGGGTGTTCAACGACGACCGGTTGGTCCCCGGCGCGATCTGGCCGATGCACCCGCATCGCGACATCGAGGGCCTGACGTACGTCGTCGAGGGGACCTTCCGCCACCAAGACGATGTCGGCGGGTCGACCCGGTCCGCTCCCCGCCGGATCGGTGCAGCGGATGACCCTCGGGAGCGGCGCCAACCACTCCGAGCAGAACGCGTCGGAGACCGAACCGATGCGGTTCATCCAGATGTGGATCATGCCGAACGAGCGAGGGCTCCCACCCGGCGTGGAACAGAAGACCTTCACGGAGTCCGACCGGACGGACCGGCTGCTGCAGGTGATCAGCGGCGACGACGGCGACGCGGTGCTCGTCCACCAGGACGCACACGTGTACGTCGCCCGCCTGCGTGCCGCGACGACGGTCGTGCATCCGCTCGGCGAGGGGCGCGGCGCCTACCTGTACGTGATCGAGGGCGAGATCGACGCGAACGGTGAATCGATGCGGACCGGATCGGCGGCCCAGGTGACCGACGAGGACGAGCTTCGCATCGCGGCCACGGCCACGACCGAGCTCGTCCTCGTCGACGTCTCGCTCGTCTGAGCGACCGCGCCGTCTCCGGATCGACCGGCGTCCCGCGCGGCCGCCGCGGGCCGTACGCTTGCCGGATGCGCGGCCCCACGTTCGAGGCTTCCGCTGCCGCGACGAACGCTCGCCGAGGAGACCCTGGTCGTCCTGTCGCTCTCGCTGCTCGCGAGCGCGGTGTTCGCGATCCTCAGCCTCCTCGAGGCACCGCTGCGCGGCGTCACGGTGGCCTCGGTCTCCCAGAGCACCCAGCTCGCGCGACAGGTCTTCGGCGCGCTGTTCTCGCTCGCGCCGGTATGGCTCGTCGTGTACCTCGTCCGTCGCAACGGCGAGGGGCTCGTCGGGGATCGGCCTGCTGTGGGACCGGCCGCGGCAGGACGTCGCGCGCGGGTTCCTCCTGTTCGTGGTCGTCGGATCGGCCGGCATCGGCGTCTATCTCGCCGCGGTCGCGCTCGGCGTGAACCGGTTCGTCGTGCCGGTGCCGCCGCTCGGGCACTGGTGGACGGTCCCGGTGCTCGCTGCTGAACGCCGCGGAGGCCGCGCTGCTCGAGGAGGTCGTGGTCGTCGCGTACCTCGTCACGCGGTTGCGGCAGCTCGGTCTGACCGAGGTCGCGGCCGTCGGTGCGAGCGCGCTGTTGCGCGGGAGCTACCACCTGTATCAAGGGTGGGGCGGGTTCCTCGGCAACGTGGCGATGGGCCTGCTGTTCGGGTTCGTCTTCTCCCGAACCCGGCGCGCGTGGCCGATCGTGATCGCGCACTTCCTGCTCGACGTCGCCGCCGGCATCGGGTTCATCCTGTTCCGAGAGCACCTCCCGGGGTTCCGATGAGCGGTCCGCTCGCCCGTCGATCGCTCTCGCACGCGCTCGCGAGCACCGCGTCGCGCGGGTTCGCGCACGTCGACGGCCTGGTGGACCCGGCGTTCCTGCGCGAGCTCCGGCGGGAGGTCGAGGCGGGTCCGCTCCGCCGGATGGCGGGGACGTTCGGCACGGCGGGCGTCCGGATGGAGATCGACGGCTACGACGTCGAGGCGCCCTTCGAGGGGTTCCCCCGCTCCTGAGCGAGCTCGCGGACGTCCTTCACCGAGCGCGTCCGCTCGGATGGTGCGGCGGTGCGGGGCCTCCGCACCTGGCGTCCGAACGAGGCCGGCGTCGCGCGTGTACCGGTCCGGATCGGTCGGCGTCACCTCGCATCTCGACGGCCGCTGGTACCGGCGTCTCGTCGCCGTGTTCACCGTGGCAGGGTCGGCCCGGTTCGAGGTCCGGCCCTCACGCGAGGGCGACGTCCTCGAACGCTGGAACGCGCGCGCCGGCTCGGTCACGCTGATGCGCGCGCCGGGGCTCGCCGGCGCCCGCGACGGACGTCCCTACCACGCGGTCCACGGTCCGCCCCGTGGGACGCGCTGCTCGCTCGCGTTGCGGATGCGCGTGGACCCCGTCGCCCTCCTGAGCTCACTGCAGGTTCCGAGGGAACCGCCGGTCGAAGCGCCGCGACCATCGCACCTCGCCGTCCGTCGGGGCGTCGATCTCCAGCCGCACGTGGTACGCCTCCGCGTCGCTCTCGATGCGGGCTGCGGACCTCGGTCGAGACGGTCGCCTCGGGCCACGGCAGCACGTAGCTCGAGCTCGCTTCGACCCACGCGCGTCCCGGATCGTCGGTCGCGACGCCGACGATGCCGCCGTTGCCGTTCCACGATCGACGGCGCGACCTCGTCCGCGTCGCTCCGCGTCGCGTAGGCCACGACGGCGCGCGTCTGCGCGCGGACGACGTCATGCTCGACCGACCACGTCACGTCGTCCGTGTTCCACGACCTGAGGTCGTCGCGGAGCGGGCAGCTCGGCGGTCCTCCGCGATCGGCGACGGGCCCTCGACCACGGGGAGCGCGATCGACGAACCGATCGCGCTCGACCGTCAGCGTGACGGGGGCGGGCGGCGGCCAGCAGTTCGGCCAGTCGGTGCCCGCGAGGTCGAGGCGGATCCGTGGCCGGGTTCGAACACCCACGACGTGACCTCGAGCTCGAACGACACGTCGTAGGTCCGTCCGGGTTCGAGCGCCGAGGGTGTTTCGCGCGAGTCCCGGTGCGCGAGGTTGAGCAGCCCGCGGGTCACGAGCTGCGACGTGCCGTCGGGGTGGACGTCGCAGAGCTTGGCCGACAGGTACGCGACCGGCGCGGAGGACGCGACGCGTGCGTGGACGACGGGGTGGCCGAGGATCTCGAGCTCCTCGTCCCGCCTCCTCCTTGGCACCGTTCCCAGTCGTAGACGAGCGAGAACGCCTCGTCGGGCCGCTGGTCGAGCGGCTGGCCCCACGGTGGCGCGGCCGGCGCAGCTAGAGCCAGGCCGTCCATCCGACGTCGCCGCGGACCTCCAGCACGTCCGGTCCCGTCGCCCGGTCGTTCGCGCGCGCGCATCCGAGAGCTCGAGCACGAGCGTCGCGTCCTCGTTCGAGCGGCCAGCCGGCCTCGAAGCGCCACCCGCCGCGGTACTCGGCGAGGTCGCCAGCCGGCGGCGTCGGTCGGCGGACGAACACGACGATCGGCGGCTCCCGGTCGACGCCGTTGTCGACGCCCTTCAGCCATCGGTCCCACCAGCGCGCCATCTCGGCGACGAGGTCGATGTTCGGCCCGGGCCGCGCAGGTCTCGGCGTCGGCGTGGCTCCACGGGCCGGCGAGCAGGCGCCTCGGACACGTCGAGGCCGGCCATCGCGCGCAGCGAGATGTTCGTGTACCCGTCGGCCCAGCCGGTGACGAGCATCGTCGCGTGCCGTCGATCGCGCCGTAGTCCTCGCGGAGCGAATCCGTGCTTCCAGAAGTCGTCGTACGTCTGGTGCTCGAGCCACTCGACGAGCCACGGCTGCGATCGCCGCGAGCCGCCGGTCCCAAGCGTCGCGCCATCCTTCGCCCAGCGATCCGAGGGACCGGGGGCAGGGCGTTGAGCGCCTCCATGTAGAGTCGGGTAGTCGACCAGGTCGAGCTGCTTCAGCATGCCGCCGAAGTAGTGGACGTCGTCGGCGTACCGATCGTCGGACGCGAAGATCGAGCAGATCGCCTTCAGTGCCGGCGGGCGGAGCATCGCGACCTGCAGCGAGTTGAAGCCGGACCACGACGTCCCGTACATCCCGACGTTGCCGTTCGACCAGGGGCGCTCGGCGAGCCAGGCGATCACCTCGGCGATGTCCGCGTGTTCCTCGGCGGTGTACTCGCCCGTCGCGATCCCTTCCGACGAACCGGTCCCGCGCACGTCGACCCGGCAGACCGCGTAGCCGAACTCGTCGGCGAACCGGTGGTACTCGTCTCGGTAGCCGGCGGTGACGTCGTCCTTGCGGTACGGGAGCGCCTCGACGAGGCACGGCCACGGACCGTGCTCCTCGGGCCGGTACAGGGTGGCGGCGATCCGCACGCCGTCTCGCATCGAGAGGAGGACGTCGTCGGTGGCGGCCACGACGGGCGATGCTACCCGGAAGGGCGCGCCGCCGGGGCGACCGTCAGACCCAGCTCGTGAACCAGTACCGAAGCTTGAACGCCGCGTCGGTGAGCGGCGCGGCCGTCAACGTCGGCCAGAACCACGCGAACAGCAGGACCGAGGCGACGACGAAGCCCGCCGAGACCGGGAGGTACGGTCTCGAGCGCGAGCCCGCGACGTGCACCTCGGCGAGGTCGCGGATCGCGTACACGCAGGCGAGCACCAGGAACGGGGTGATCGGCGTCGCGTAGAACAGGAACTGCGGCCGCGAGACGAGGAACCACGGCAGGTACAGGCCCGCGATCGCGACGACGACGAAGCCTGCCCGCCAGTCCCGCTTGCGCCACCACGCGTACGCGACGTACGGGATCGCGAGGATGCTCCCCCAGAAGATCGCCGGGTTGCCGTTCGCGTAGATCACCTGGCGGACGCCGTCGGCGCCGTAGTCGGCGTAGTAGTAGACGGGGCGGCGGAGCAGGATCCACTGCCAGGCCGGGGACAGGTAGGCGTGGGTGGGCTGGCCGCTCGCGTCCACCGTCGGCAGGTCGGCGTGGAAGCTCGCGATCGCGCCCTGCAGCTCTGCCCACCCGCCGAGATCCCACCCGAAGTGCGCGAAGTACCCCGTGTACGACAGGAAGTACACGACGGCGGGAACGATCAACAGGAAGATGACGAAGCCGAACCCCTCGGCCGTGAGCGCGCGCACGATCGGGGACCGCATGCCGGCGCGTCGTCGTCGCGTCACCTCCCACAGGAGGCCGAGGGCGATCACGGTCACGATCGCGGTGATCGCCGACCACTTCGTGGCGATGCCCGCCCCGAGTGCAAGTCCCGCCGCGAACCGGTACGGACGCCAGAGCGGCGCCGGCACGGTCGGGCGTTCCGCGAGCACCTGGTCGCCGGAATCGGACGCATCGGGAGGGTCCGGCATCCGACGCTTGATCCATCGTCGATCGAGCAGGAGGAACAGGAAGCCGAGCACGATCCAGAAGGTGACGAGGATGTCGAGCGTGGCCGTCCGGGACTGGACGACGTTCAGGCTCTCGGTCGCGAGCAGCAGACCGCCGGCGAAGGTCCAGATCGGGCTCGCGAACAGCAGCTGGACGATCACCGCGAGCAGCACCACGGTCGCGGTCCCGCTCGCCGCCGATGCGACGCGCCAGCCGAACGACTCCGTTCCGAACCCGAGCTCGCCGAGCGCGATCATCCACTTCCCGAGCGGCGGATGCACCCACGAGCCGGTGTCGTTCTCGTTCTCGCGCCAGTACCGTTCGTCGGCGCTGTTGATGTCGCACCGTTCGTTCGAGTAGCCGAGGTAGATGCACGCGGACTTCGGGTAGTAGTACTCATCGAACACGCGCCGCTCCGGATACCCGAGATGCACGAACCGCAGGTACCCGGCGATCAGGCCGACGGCCAGGACGGCGACGACGGGCCGGTTGAGCTTCGCGAGCGCGGACATCGCCCGATGGTACGGCAGGCCTCCCGTTCGGAGGGGTTCATCGCGCGGGACGATCCTTCAGCCGGTAGACGAACTGGAGCCCTTGGTACACGTCGTCGATCGACGCGGACTTGTTGTCGACGAGCCCTCCCCGAAGCCCGAGACCCTGCACCGCTCCGAAGGTCAGGTCGGTGTCCACGAGTGAGGCCTTCTTCGGCCACGCCACCCACAGCCTCCCGGCGGGCTCCAGCGTCTTCGCCAGGGCGGGGAACCGACGCCGCAGCTCGACCATGCGGGTCGCGAACACCAGGACCACGTCGAGCGGTCCTCGGGCGGCGTTCGCGATCCGCGCTCCGGTCGGGAGCGCGCCGAGCGAGAAGGCGTCCGGCGAGCCGACCACGAGCACCCGCGACCCCTCGCGGATGCCGAGCTTCCGCGCGAGCGGCGTGGAGGCGTAGTCCGTGTGCGGCTCACCGGGCATGCGGGCGTGACTCTAGTGCCCGCGTGGTCCGGGCCTACATCGTTCGGCCCTATCACCCCGACACGCGTCGTGGCAGCATCGTGTCGTGAGCGGCCTGCTCCACATCGTCGGGACGCCGATCGGGAACCTCGCCGATCTGAGCGATCGCGCGCGTGCGACCCTGGCGAACGTGGACATCGTGGCCGCCGAGGACACGCGTCGAACGGGCCGGCTCCTGCGTCACCTCGGGATCACGGCGCGGATGGTGTCGCTGTTCGACGCGAACGAGCCCGCGCGCACCGAACTGCTCGTCCGCGAGCTCCGCAGCGGCAAGGACGTCGCGTTGGTGTCCGACGCGGGGATGCCGATCGTGTCCGACCCGGGGTTCCGCCTCGTCCGCGCGTGCGCCGATGAAGGGATCGAGGTCCGCGTCGTTCCCGGCCCGTCCGCGGTCACGGCGGCCCTCGTCGTCTCGGGCCTTCCCGCGAACCGCTTCGTGTTCGAGGGGTTCCTGCCGCGGAAGGCGGGGGAACGGCTGGAACGACTGCGTGCGCTCGCGGGCGAACCGCGCACCGTGGTCCTGTTCGAATCGCCGCTCCGCCTCGCCGCACTGCTCCGGGATCTGTTGGCGGAGTTGGGCGACCGGCGGATCGCGGTGGCGCGCGAGCTGACGAAGCTCCACGAGGACGTCGTCCGAGGCCCGATCTCGGATGTGGTGTCCGCGCTCGCAGACACCACGACGCGAGGTGAGGTCGTCGTCGTCGTCGAGGGTGCGGCGGAGCCCGCGGCCGCGGAGCTCGAGGTCCTCGTCCGGGAGGCCCAGCACTTGGTCGAGTCGGGGACCCGGAGACGTGACGCCGCCAGGTTGGTGGCTCGCGAACGCGGTGGATCGGCGAACGAGATCTACGAGGCGCTCCTGCGGTCGGGGACCGATGGACCCGACTGAGCTTCCCGCGCCGCCGGCGGCCGGCGGCGCCCGTGGCGCATCTTCCCGCGCGGCTCCCCCCGCCGCCGCTGGGCGGCCGCGTCAGCCGGCGGTCGCTGGTGGCGATCGCGCTCACCATCTCCTTGATCACCCTCGCCGGCGGCACCGCGCTCGCCGCGTGGCCGCAGGGATCTCGAGATGCGGCCCGGGGCTCGGCGCTCGGCGCGGGCCCGCACGCCTTCATCGGGCGGGCCGCGGACGGCGAGCCGTACCGCTGGGACCCGTGCTCCCCGATCCGGTATCAGGTCGACCTCGGGCGGATGCCGGAGAGCACGCTCGAGGACGTCCGCGAGGCGATCCGGCGTACGAGCAACGCGACGGGGCTGCGCTTCGAGTACACGGGGCTCGTGAACGAGTCGCCGATCCACATCGTCAACGCCGCCGACTTCGTGGACCCCGTCCCGATGGAGGGCCTCACGTGGGCTCCGGTGACGATCGCGTTCGTCTCCGACGAGGTCGTACGCAAGCTCGGAGCCGGGCGCGCCCTCGGGGTCGCGTTCCCGGTGACGACGCGGATGGACACCGCGCAATACGTCAGCGGGCTGATCCTCATCAACGTCGATTCCGGCATGGTCCCCGGCTTCTCGCCCGGCGGCCTCGGCCCGACGATCCTGCACGAGCTGGGTCACATCGTCGGCCTGGCCCATGTGCGCAACCCGTTCCAGCTCATGAGCCCGGCCCCGATCCGGGTCGACTGGGGCGACGGCGACAGCGCCGGGCTTCGCGAGCTCGGGCGGGGCCCTTGTCTCGACGTCCCGACCGCGGAGCTCCTCGCCATCACCTTCCCGTAGGTCCGACCCGTGGAGCGCCCGGCGTCCGGGCTCGCGCCCTCGGATCCCCGGGCCGCCGCTAGGATTGCCCGACCATGGGCCGGGACGTCTTCTACATCACCACGCCGATCTACTACCCGAACGACGTGCCGCACATCGGCCACGCATACAACGCGGTCGCGACCGACTTCGTCGCCCGGTACCACCGGATCCGCGGCGAACGCGTCTTCCACCTGACGGGGACCGACGAGCACGGCCTGAAGCTCCAGCGCGCCGCCGAGGCGGCCGGGATGGATCCCCAGCGCTGGGTCGACGAGATGGAACCGAGATGGCGGGAGGTGTGGACGCGGCTCGAGATCTCGAACGACGACTACATCCGAACGACCGAGCCACGGCACGAACGGGCCGTCCAGCGGCTCCTGCAGGACGTGTACGAGAACGGGCAACAGGACATCTACGTCGGGCACTACGAGGGCCTGTACTGCGTCTCGTGCGAGGCGTACTACACGGAAGACGAGCTCGTGGACGGGATGTGCCCGATCCACGGTCGCCCCGTCGAGCTCATGCGGGAGGAGAACTACTTCTTCCGGCTCTCCGCCTACGCGGATCGGCTCCTGGAGCACTACGAGCGGCATCCCCAGGCCGTCCAGCCCGAGACCCGCCGCAACGAGGTCCTGTCGCTGCTCCGGGGAGGCCTCCAGGACTTCTCCATCAGCCGAACGAACTTCCGCTGGGGGATCCCGCTGCCGTGGGACCCGAACCACGTGTGCTACGTCTGGTTCGACGCGCTCACGAACTACCTCACGGCCGCCGGGTACGGTTCGGACGCGGAGCGTTTCGCGAGCGTGTGGCCCGCCGACGTCCATCTCATCGGGAAGGACATCCTGCGGTTCCACGCCGTGTATTGGCCGGCGATGCTGATGGCGGGTGGGGTGGAGCCGCCCCTGCAGGTGTGGGCGCACGGGTTCCTCACCGTCGGCGGGCAGAAGATGTCGAAGACGAACGCGACCGGGATCCATCCGTTCGAGCTCCTGGACCATTTCGGGGTCGACTCGTACCGCTACTACTTCATGCGGGAGATCACGTTCGGCGCGGACGGGAGCTTCTCCTGGGAGTCGATGGTCGACCGTCACAACGCGGACCTCGCGAACGGTCTCGGCAACCTCGTGAGCCGCGTCCTGGCGATGCTGGCGACCGAGTTCGAGGGTCTCGTTCCCGAGCCCGGGAGCGCTGGCGCCGAGGACGATCTCCCGGCCGTGATCGAGCGGGCGGCGCTCGAGTACGACGACCACATGTCGACGCTGGCGCTCACCCAGGCGCTGGCGTCGGTCTGGCAGATCGTGGACCGGGCCAACGGCTACCTCGTCGAGAAGGAGCCGTGGAAGATCGCGAAGGACGACGGCCGTCGGGACGAGCTCGCCGGCATCCTGTACGCGTCCGCCGAAACCCTCCGCGTGTTGGCCGTCATCGATCCGGCCGATCATGCCGTCGGCCGCGACGCGCCTGTGGGAACAGCTCGGCATCGCCGATCCGATCGACGCGCAGCGCCTCCCCGACGCCGCGAAGTGGGGTGGCCTGGCGATCGGAACGAGGACCTCGAAGGGCGAGGCCCTGTTCCCGCGCCTCGACTCCTGAGTGAAGGTTCGCGTCGACGCGTTTCACGTGGCACCCCTTGGCTCGAGTTGGGCTCAACAGGGTGTGGAAAGCTCTCGGAGGCCGGCTCGACCAGCGTCGAGTCCAGGTGGAGGATCGCGGACGAACGCGTAGCCTGAGCGCCGCGTGGAGGAGCCCAACCTTGAACCGGCGGTGCAGACGATGGCGGTCGACACCCATTGCCACCTGTTCCTGCTCGACGAAGACCCGACCGAGGTCGTCGCGCAGGCCGCCCTCGCGGGCGTCGGGACCCTCGTCTGCGTCGGGATCGATCCGGCGACCAGCCGGCGATCCCTCGAGCTCGCGCGCTCCCACCCCGGCGTGTTCGCGACCGCCGGGATGCACCCACACGAAGCGAGCGACATGGGCCCGGCCGAGCTCGCCGAGATCGAGCGGCTCCTCACCGAGCCGCAGGTGGTCGCGGTCGGGGAGTGCGGGCTCGACTTCTTCCGCATGCATTCGCCTCGAGAGGACCAGCTCCGGACGTTGCGGATCCAGATCGACCTCGCACGCGCGTCCGGGCTCCCGCTCGTCCTGCACGTCCGAGACGCGTGGCCCGAGATCCTTCGAGTGCTCGATGAGGGTTCGGTCGAACGGGCCGTGGTGCATTGCTTCAGCGGTGACGCGGCGATCGCTCGAGGGTGCGTCGAACGTGGGTGGTTCCTCTCGTTCGCGGGCAACGTGACGTACCCGAGGAACGCGCATCTTCGAGAGGCAGCCGCCGCGGTGCCGCTCGACCGCATCCTGGTCGAGACCGATAGCCCGTTCCTCTCGCCGCAGCGACTGCGTGGACGTGACAACCGACCCGCGAACGTCGTAGACGCGATCGAGACGATCGCGACCGCGCGATCCGAACCCGTGGAAGGTGTGCGAACGGCCACCGCGACGAACGCGAAGACGGCCTTCCCGAGGCTCGGATAGGGCCGAACGGTCGTTCGGTTCTCAAGTTTGCAGTCAGGGTTGAGGGTTTGGTAGGTTCCGAGCCGTAGTCGTTGAAAGGCTTCGGTCCGGCCCTTCCGCCGTTTCCCCCCGAGGTCTTCTTCCGACGGGGGAGAAGGATGTCGGTTCGTCCGACGCGGGTTCGGCGTCTTCGGATCCGCAGGGTGATGGGGAACGCGGTCCTCGCAGGTGTCGTGCTCGTGGGGGGCGGCCTCTACGTGGCGGTGCAGAAGACCGTCACCCTCATCGTGGACGAGGGTCGACCCGAAGCCGTTCGGACGATGAGTGCGAGCGTCGGAGACCTGCTCGTCGCAGAGGGTGTCTCCGTCGGGGCCGGGGATCTGGTGTCGCCGCCGGCGGTGACCTCGCTCCAGGACGGGATGACCGTCGTGGTGGAGCGCGGCGCCGTCGGCTGGATCTGGGGGACGGCTCCGCAGGATGTGGGGGTCTGGGTGATGGACGGGGCGACCGGGTCGGAGCAGATGCTCGCGACCTGGTACGCGGAGGACTGGTCCTCCGTGGAGAATCCCGCCGAGCGGTCGCAGGTGGTGTCCGCCAGCGTCGTGGTGAAGGGGAAGGACCACGACGTGGTGACCAATGCGGGCACCGTCCGCGAGCTCCTCTCGGCCATGGGGATCGCGCGCGACGGGGACGACCGCGTTCGTCCGTCACCCAGGACCCCCCTTCACGACGGGTCGCGGATCCGCTACGACGAGATCCGATCCGTGACACGCGACGTCCGCCTCCCGGTCCCGTACACCACCTACAGCCGGTACACGGACGACCTCGAGCCCGGGGAGATCCGGTTCGATCAGCCCCGGTGTGGATGGACTGATGGTCGAGCGGACCCGCATCACGTTCGTCAACGGTCGAGCGGTCAAGCGGGTCGTGCTGTCACGGACCGTGCTGGAGGAGGCGACCGCGGCCGAACGGCTCGTCGGCCGCGAGCGCGCCACGCAGGGAGCGCAGGTGGGCGAGGCCAGCTGGTACGGGTTCGCGCCCGGCGACGGGCTGACGGCTGCCCACCCGTGGTTGCCGTTCGGTACGGTGGTCACCGTCACGAACCTCGGGAACGGCAGGACCGTCCAGGTGGTGATCAACGATCGGGGACCGTTCGGCGGGCGCATCATCGACCTCTCCAACCAGGCCTTCGCGCGGATCGCCCCGCTCTCCCAAGGCGTCTGCCAGGTCCGGCTCTCCTGGTGACCCCCGGAACGGCATCGGCCGTTCCGCGTTGAGGGCGCTCGCCGCTCGACACGACGTCCGCCCCTCCAAGGCGCTCGGTCAGCACTTCCTCGCCGATCCGAACCTCGCCCGCGCGATCGTGCAGGACGCGGCGGTCGGGCGCGGGGACCGCGTCGTCGAGATCGGGGCCGGGTTCGGTTCGCTCACCGTGGCGCTCGCGGCGGCGGGGTGCCGCGTCCTGGCGCTCGAGACCGATCGCCGGCTCGTCGTCGCGTTGCGGGAGGTCGTCGCCCGGTCGCCCGACGTCCGCGTCGAGCAGGTCGACGCGATGCGCGCCGACTGGGCGCGGCTGTTGGATCCGTCCGAGGGGTGGGCGACGGTCTCGAACCTCCCGTACAACATCTCCACCCCGCTGGTGATCGATCTGCTCGAAGGCGTTCCCGCGATCGACCGGTACCTGGTGATGGTCCAGAAGGAAGTGGGCGAGCGGCTCGTCGCGGGTTCCGGCGACGAGGCGTACGGAGCCGCGAGCATCCGGGTCGCCTACCGGGCAGACGCCGCGCTCGTTCGACGGGTCCCGGCCGCGGTGTTCTGGCCGCGTCCGAAGGTCGACTCGGTGCTCGTGCGGCTCGTTCCACATCCGCCGCGCGTGGATACGGATCCCTCGGCGCTGTTCCGCGTGGTCGACGAGGGGTTCGCGGAGCGGCGCAAGACGATGGCCAACGCGCTCCGCCGTCTCGGCGTCGACGCGAGCGACTCGGCCGACGTCATGCGGGAGGCTGGGTTCGACGCCCGGACGCGGGCCGAGCGGCTCGGGCTCGAGGACTTCGCGCGGATCACGGCGTCGTTGGTCGCGAGGGGCTGGTCCCCCTGACGCCCCGGACGATCCGTCGTGTGGCGAACGCGAAGATCAACGTCTTCCTCCGCGTGATCGGCGATCGCGATGACGGGTACCACGAGCTCGAGAGCCTGGTCGTCCCGATCTCGCTCGCGGACGACGTTCGGGTCCGGGCGTCGGCGAAGCTCCGCGTCAAGGTGCTCGACGAGCCCGCCCTGGCCGGCGACGTCCCGGTGGGCGGCCTGAACCTCTCGCTCGTGGCCGCGCTCGCGGTCGCCGACCGCTGCCCGGAGGCCGGGGGCGCGCTCATCGAGATCGAGAAACGGATCCCGGTCGCGGCCGGCCTCGGAGGGGGGAGCGCCGACGCCGCGGCCACGCTCGATGCCGTGAACGAGCTCTGGGGGTGCGGCCTCGATGCCGCGACGCTCGTCGAGCTCGGCGAGCGCATCGGGTCGGACGTCCCGGCGATGCTCGCCGGCTCATCGGTCCTGATGTCCGGGCGGGGCGAGCGCCTCCGGCCGGTCGAGGTCGCGCCCTTCGACTGGGTGCTCGTGCGGTTCGGCTTCGGCGTCCGATCGCCGGACGCCTACCGTTGGTGGGACGAGGCCGGGGGGTCGACGACCGCCGACCTCGGGCCGTTGCTCGCCGCGGCCGCGGCCGGCGACCCGGAGGCCCTCGGTCCGCTCGTGTTCAACGATCTCGAGGCGCCGGTGGTGAAGCGGCACCCCGAGATCGCGAAGGCGAAGGACCGACTGCTCGAGGCCGGGGCGCTCGGGGCGGTCATGAGTGGGAGCGGCGCGTCCGTGGTCGGTCTGGCGCGCGACCGGAAACATGCACAGCAGCTCGCGGCCGTCGTCGAGGGTGCGGTCGCGATCGTTGGCCCGCCCCGCCCCATGGGATGATCGGGAGCCGGTCCGGGGTCGTCTAACGGCAAGACGCGGGCCTTTGGAGCCCTCGATGGAGGTTCGACTCCTCCCCCCGGAACGACACCTCCACATCGGATGCCTCGAGGAGGGAACAGGCTGAGCGATCCCAGCTGTCCGACGTGCGGCGCGACCAACCCCGACGGCAACCGCTTCTGCGGCGCGTGCGGCTCATCGCTCGACCTGCCCTGCGCGTCCTGCGGCGTCATGAATCCGCCCGGCAACCGCTTCTGCGGATCGTGTGGGACGGAGCTCGTTCCGCCGGCGACGGCGGCCGAGCCGGTCTCGATCGAGGAACGCAAGGTGGTCACGATGCTCTTCGCCGACCTCACCGCATCGACCGAGATGGCCTCGCGCCTGGACCCCGAGGATCTGCGCGGGGTGCTCCATCCGTTCTTCGACGCGATGAGCGAGGAGATCGGCACGGTTCGGCGGCACGGTCGAGAAGTTCATCGGCGACGCGGTGGTCGCCGCCTTCGGCGCCCCGGTCGCCCACGAGGACGATCCCGAACGCGCGGTGCGGTGCGCGCTCGCGATGCAGCGTCGCCTGCTCGAGCTGAACACCGAGCTCGCCGCCCGCGCCGGCGCCGACCTCGCGATGCGCATCGGCCTCAACACCGGCGACGTGATCGCGCACGGTCTCGACGAAGGCATCGTGACCGGAGAGGCCGTGAACATCGCCGCGCGATTCCAGGCGCTCGCCGAACCCGGCCGCGTGGTGGTCGGCGAACGCACGTACCAGCGGACCGCGCCACGCCTTCGCGATTCGTCGACCTCGGAGCGGTCGAGGTGAAGGGCGTCGAGCGTCCGCTCCGGGTCTTCGAGGTGCAGGGCGAGATCGCGACGGCGCGCGGGACGGGGGCGGTGCCGGAGACGCCGTTCGTCGGTCGCGGCCCCGAGCTGGAGGTGCTCCGACTGCTCTTCGAGCGCGCGGTGCAACAGGAGCGAGCGAACCTCGTCACGATCGTCGGCCCCCCCGGGATCGGCAAGAGCCGGCTGTCCCAAGAGGTCGTCCGCTCGCTCGGGGGCGGCCGCGTGGTCCGCGGCCGGTGCCTTCCCTACGGCGACGGGCTCACCTACTGGCCGCTCGCCGAGATCCTGAAGACCGACGCGGGGATCCTCGACAGCGACGATCCCGCCACGATCCTCGAGAAGGCGCTCGCGCGGCTGGAATCCCCGGTTCCCCGGGGACGAAGGCATCGGGGTCACGGCGGTCCTGCTCTCGTCGATCGGCGTGGAGGTGCCGTCGGACCCGCTCGCCGGCACCGACCCGAGCGCGGCGGTCCGGGTGATCGCGCGACGCGTGGCAGCGGTACCTCGGGTCGATTGACGGCGGACGGACCCATCGTGGCCATGATCGAGGACATCCACTGGGCCGACCCGAGCATGCTGGAGTTGATCGGATCCGTGGCCGACGCGCGATGCGAGGTCCCGGCGCTGATCCTGTGCATGGCCCGGCCCGACCTGTTCGAGCGGCGGCCCGATTGGGGCGGAGGGCTGTCGAACGCGACGACGATCTCGCTCGCCCCGTTGTCCGCCCGCGGACGGGACCGAGCTGATCGCAGCACCTGCTGGACGGGGGCGCGCCGGCGGACGTCGTCGCGGCGATCCTGCGTCGCTCGGAGGGGAACCCGTTCTACGCCGGCGAGCTGCTGCGGATGATGGTCGAGGACGGCACGCTCACCCGGCGCGACGAGGCTTGGGTGCTCACCCGGCAGTTGCCGACGGACTCTGCCCGACACCGTCCACGGCGTCATCGCCTCGCGGCTGGACATGCTCCCCGCGAACGAGAAGCGCGCGGTGCAGGACGCGGCCGTCATCGGCCGGGTCTTCTGGAGCGGGGCCATCGACCACCTCAGGGGACCGGGCGGTGACGACACGATCGACGGCCTGATCGCGAAGGGGCTGGTCCGCGAGGGCGATGCGTCGACGATCGCCGGCGAGCGGGAACTGATCTTCAACCACATCCTCACGCGCGACGTCGCGTACGCGAGCATGCCGCGCGCCCGCCGTGCCGAGACGCACCTCGCCGTCGGCGCGTGGGTCGAGGAGGTCACGCGAGGGCGGTACGAGGAGTTCGCGGAGATCCTCGCGTACCACTTCGAGCGGGGCGGCGACGCTGAGCGGACCGCCCGCTACGCGCTCCTCGCCGGCAACCGTCATCTGCGGGTGTTCGCGGTGGACAAGGCGATGGAGTGGTTCGAGCGAGCGCTCGCGGCGGTCCCGAAGGACGATCCGCGGGACGCGCGCTCGCATCGGTCTGGCTCGCGGCGAGGCCCTCGAGGCGACCGGGCGCTTCCCCGATGCGTTGGCGGCATATGAGGAGTCGCTGACCGACGCCCACCACGCCGCCGACGCGGAGTCGGAGGCCCGTGCCCTCGCCGCCCAGGCGCACGTGCTGTGGCTCTCGGATCGATACGACGAGGGGCAGGCGCTCCTGCCGGTCGCGCTCGCGCGCGCACGGCAGGCCGGGCTCGCCGACGTCGAGGCGCGCCTGCTCTACACGGCCGGCACGATCCGGTTCGGCCGGGGCGAGTTCGCCGACGCGCTGCCCCTGCACGAACAGGCGCTCCAGGTCGCGACCGAGAGCGACGACCTCGAGGGACAGGCGCTCGCACATCACGGTCTGTGCGAGACCTACTTCTTCACCTGGCCGATCGAGACGGGCCTGGAGCACGGGCAGATCGCCGACCGCATGCTCCGCGAGCTCGGGCAGCGCTCGATGGTGGCGCACAACGCGTACATGGTCGCGTGGGCACTCGGGTTCCTCGGGCGGAGGGAGGAGGCGAAGGCGCTCGCCGATGCATCGATCGAAACCTCGTCCGAGGTCGGCAACCCGCGTGACGAGGCCTTCGCGCTCCAGAACCGCGCGATGTTGCTCCTGTCCGCGGGTCGGCTCGACGATGCCTGGCGGGACGCGGAGCGGGGGCGGCAGCTGTTCCGGGAGCTCGGCCTGCCGAGAGGCGAGATCGTCGGTTGCAACATCCTGAACGAGTTGGCGGCAGAGGCGGGCGACCTGGAGCGACTCGCCGAGAACGCGCGGGCCGCCCAGGAACTCTCGGATGCGCTCGGGAGCGGGTTCCAACGGGAGCTGGTCGACGCGTTCGCCGGGTGGACGGCCCTCGCGTCGGGCGACCTCGATACGGGTGAGCGCCTGTTCGAACGAGCCCGGTCGAGCGATGCCGGGCTCGGCGTCGCCTGGCCCGCGGCGATCGAGGTGCGCGCGCGCGAGTGGGCTCGAGATCCGGTCCGGCTGCGCTCGATCGCCGCGCGGATCGACGAGACGGTCCTTCCCCGTTCGCGGTTCTGGGGTGTGTGGGGTCTGTACGCGCGGGCGCTCGCGCACCTCCTCGACGGGGACGCCGCGGAGGCGTACGCCGGGGCCGTGCCGGCGATCGAACACGCGCGTGCCGTCGCCGAGCGACGGGTCGAGTGGCGCGCCTGCCGCGTCGCATGGGTCGCGCTCGAGGCGCTCGGGCGGGAGGACGAGGCGAGCCGACACCGCGAGGCCGCGACCCGGATCGTGCGCGATCTCGCCGCCCATGCGTCCGGCGGCCTTCAGGAGGCCTTCCTGGCCCGGCCGGACGTGGCCGAGCTCCTCGGCTGACCGAGTCTTGCCAGGAGGGCCGCCCGCCGATACAAAGGAGGGCCTCCGACCGAGAGGAACGCGTGCCCAAGGAGAGCTCGACTCGCCGCCGTCGTGCTCGCCGCCGGGAAGGGCAAGCGGCTGCGCTCGGACTCCCAGAAGGTCCTGCACCCGATCTGCGGCCGGCCCGCCCTCTGGTGGGTGTTGCAGAACGCGCGCGCCGCTCGGCCGTCCAAGATCGTGATCGTCGTCCACCACGGCGCCGACGAGGTGCGCGAGGCCGTTCGTTCCTGGGACATCGTGCCCGAGCCCGTGTTCGTCGAGCAGGGCGCCCCCCTCGGCACCGGCCACGCCGTGATGGTCGCGGAGCGGGCCGTGGGCCGAGCGCGTGAGGTGCTGGTGCTGGGCGGGGACTTCGACCCGATCGAGCCGGCGCACGTCCGAACCCTCATGCGCGTCCACCGCCGGACCAAGAGCGCCTCGACGATCCTGACGGCCGAGGTGACGCAGCCGGGCGGCTACGCGCGCATCGTCCGCGACGGCACGAGGCTCGTTCGCATCGTGGAGGGGACCGATGCGCCGGCCGAGATGCAGGCGATCCGCGAGGTGTCGCTCCTCGTGTTCGCGTTCCGACGCGACGACCTCTTCAAGGCGCTGCCGCTCGTCGGGCGCGAGAACCGGCAGCGCGAGTACTACCTGAACGAGGTGTTCCCGATCCTGATGGACAAGGGCGAACGCATCTCGGCCGTCCGGGTGGACGCGGGCGGCGCGATGGGGATCAACTCGCGCGGTGGTCTCGCCGAGACGACACGGGTGGTCCGCGACCGGATCAACGCGCGGCACCAGGCCGCCGGCGTGACGCTCGTCGACCCGGCGACCACCTACATCGACGCCGACGTCCGCATCGGCCGCGACACGGTCGTCCACCCGCTCACGTTCCTGTCCGGCGCGACGCGTGTCGGAGCAGGATGCGAGGTCGGTCCGTCGACGCGGATCGACGCCTCGACGGTGGGAGAGGGGGCCGTGGTGCAGTTCTCGGTCGTGCGGGGCTCGAAGATCGGGGCCCGGGTCGAGGTGGGGCCGTACGCGCACCTGCGGCCCGGCACCGTGCTCCGGGCGGGCTCCCGGGCCGGCGCGTTCGTCGAGATCAAGGCCTCGGACGTCGGCGAGGGCGCCAAGGTCCCGCACCTGTCCTACGTGGGTGACGCGAAGGTCGGCCGTCGCGCGAACCTCGGTGCGGGGACGGTGACCGTCAACTACGACGGCTACTCGAAACGCCGGACGGTCGTCGGGGAGGACGCGCGGGTGGGTTCGGATACGATGCTGGTGGCGCCGGTGAAGATCGGCCGACGCGCCGTGACGGGGGCCGGGTCGGTGATCACGCGGGACGTGCCGGCCGGCGCCCTCGCCGTGGAGCGGTCGGAGCAGCGCGTCGTGAAGGGGTACCGCAAGCGCAAGGACGACGCGGAGGCCCAGGGTTCGGGCAGGGGGGCGCACTGACGTGGAGATCCTCACCAAGAAGCACATGCTGCTGTTCGCCGGGACGACCCACCCGGCCTTGTCCGACGAGGTCGCGGAGAACCTCGGGATCCCGATCTCGCCGTGCGTGATCCGCCGGTTCGGCTCGGGCGAGATCTACGTCCGTCCCGAGGACTCGGTCCGAGGCGCCGACGTGTTCGTGGTCCAGACCCACGCGGACCCGGTGAACGAGTCGATCATGGAGCAGCTCGTGATGATCGACGCGATGAAGCGGGCCTCGGCCAAGCGCATCACCGCCGTGATCCCGTACTACGGCTACGCGCGTCAGGACAAGAAGGTGCTCGCGCGCGAGCCGATCAGCGCGAAGCTGCTCGCCGACCTGCTGACGGCCGCGGGCGCGAACCGCGTGGTCTCGATCGACCTGCACGCGGGCCAGATCCAGGGCTACTTCGACTTCCCCGTCGACCACCTGACCGCGTTGCCGGTCCTCTCCGGGTACCTCCAGAACGAGCTCGGTCTCCACGGCGACGACCTCGTGGTCGTCTCGCCCGACGCGGGCCGGATCAAGACCGCCGAGCGGCTCCGCGAGTACCTGCACGCGGACCTCGCGTTCCTCTACAAGCGGCGATCGCGACGCGAGGCGCACAAGATCGAGGAGATGGCCGTCGTCGGCGAGGTCGAGGGCCGTCCCTGCATCATCGTCGACGACATGATCGACACGGCGAGCACGGTCGCCAAGGGTGCCTCCGTGCTCGCCCAGCAGGGGGCGGGGCCGATCTACGCGGCCGCGACCCACCCGGTCCTGTCGGGCAAGGCGGTGCAGAACCTCGAGGAGGCACCGATCTCCGAGGTGGTCGTCACGAACACGATGCCGATCCCCGAGGAGAAGCGGTTCGGCACGCTGAAGGTGCTCTCGATCGCGCCGCTCGTCGCCGATGCCCTGCGGGCGATCTTCGAGGAGAGCAGCGTCTCCGAGATCTTCCACGGCGAGAACCAGTAGCCGGTCGAGACCCTCGCGGTCGGCTACGCGGGAACGGTGGTTCGCCGAACCGTTCCGGCCGACGGATCGCTCGCCGGCTCGCCCACGCCCGGCTGCGGGACCCAGAACTCGACGGTCGTCCCGGCCCCGGGGTGGCTCTCCAGGCGGCAGGTTCCGCCGGCCATCTCGGCGCGTTCCCGCATCGACGTGAGCCCGAGGTGCCCGCGCTCCGAGCGCAGGGATGGCGGTGCGGGGAAGCCGACGCCGTCATCCTCGATCCGCAGCAGGAACCCGCGACGCCGATGCTCGAGCAGCACGTGCACCCTCGTCGCGCTCGCATGCTTGCGGACGTTGTTCAGCGCTTCCTGCGCCATCCGGTACAGGACGACGCGAAGCTCCGACGGCGGCTCGTGCTCGAGTCGATCCTCGACCGAGTGGTCGAAGTCCGCCTCGAGGCTGTCCAGGTACTCGCGCACGGCCGATGCCAGCCCGTCCTCGTCGAGCACGCTCGGGCGGAGGCGGAAGGTGAGCGTCCGCAGGCTGCCGATGGCGTCCGCGACGATCTGGAGGAGCTTGTCGACATCTTCCAGGTGCTTGGGGTCGGTGAGGTCACGCCGGAGCAGATGGAGCCACATGCTCGCCGCCGTCAACGTCTGCACCGGATCGTCGTGGATGTCGCCGGCGATCCGCTTGCGCTCGTCCTCTTCCACGTGCACGAGGCGGTCGAGCAACAGGCGTCGCTGCTCGTCGGTCACCTTGAGTTGTTCGATGCTATGGCGGAGGTCGCGCGTCCGCTCTTCTACCTGGACCTCGAGGCCGAGGTTCTGCGCGACGAGCTGCTGCTGGAGGGCTCGGTTCTCCGCGTACCGCTCTTCGATCTGCTCCCGGAGCCAGGCGTTCTGCAGCGACAGGGCGGCGTGCGCGGCGAACTGTTCGATGACCGTGACGGTCCATCGACGGATCGTCCGCCGGCGATCCGGCTGCTCGAGCGCGACGATACCGAGGCGGTGCCCGCCCTCGGGCAGGAACGGCACGACGAGGACGTTCCGCGCGCCGGGCAGCACCGTCGAGAGGAAGGGATCGGTGTCCGGATCGAGCTCACGCACGAGTTGCGTCCGACGCTGCTCCAAGGCCCGCTCCGCCACCCGATCGATCCCCGGTGCGGGCGCGGACGGGGAGCCGACCCCCCGGTGAGCGAGCACCTCGAGATCGCCCCGGGGTGACGCGAGGACGACCTGGCGCCGGAAGTCGAAGGCGCGACCGAGCGTGTCGAGCAGGACCTCGGGGATCTCCGAGGCGCGGGGGTGCCGGTCCAGCTCCGCGACCATCCTCGAGAGCTCCTCGAGATCCGCCTTCTGGGCGCGAACCTCTCGCTCGCGGATCGCGGCGCACGATGCCGCCACGAGCGCCACCGCCCAGATCGCCCCGAGGTAGACGACCACGCTCCGGACGAAGTCCGGGCCGCCGGGAAGGGCCGACGCGAGACCCTCCCGTGCGGGGATCATCCCGGCAGCCTGCGCGTACAGGAACACGAGGAACAGGAGCGAATGCCAGGCGGCGATCTTCACCCCGGTCCGGGAGGAAGCGAGCAGCGTGACGGCCAGGATGTGACCGAACACCAGGAACCAGAGCACGCTCTGCGTTCCTCCGGTCGCGGCGATCGCCCATGCGAGGAAGACGCCGTCGATCAGGAGCGTGCCGCCGATGATCAGCACGGCGCCCCTCGAGGAGCGGTGCCACACGACGAAGGGGACCGCCAGGAGCGCGAGGTAGGCGAGCGACCCGACCGTGAGTTCGGTCCTCGAGGCCGTGAGCTCGGCCGGCAGCAGGACGGCGAACGCCAAGACGACGATCAGGAGGCCGCACCGAACGGCGCCGAGCGCACCCGCCCGCTCCGTCAGCGAGACGAGCTCGCCGGCGGCCGGGCGAGGAGCGGTCATCGACCGTCCGGACACGTCAGTCGAAACGCAGCGCGCCGGGCCGGACCGGAGCGAGCTCGAGTCTCGGGTCGCGGCGGTCGAGTCGGTCCTGCACCAGCAGGAACGCGGCGACGACCAGGGCGAGGAGGAGCGGGAAGGCGACCGCCGCCGTACCGCTGTCGAAGAGGGTTCCGCTGAACCGGTCCAAGAGATCGCGACCGATCCCGAGGGCGCCGGCGCTCGCGATCGTTCGCGTCGATGGGGCGTCGGCGGGGGGAAGGCCCGATGTGGCTCCGACCTCGCCCACCGCGACGACGTCGCCCTCGACGATCGTGGACCCGTCGAGCACGTCCCGGCCGCTCCCGGACACCACGGGACCCACCGGGTCCGTGGGATCCGACGGCGCGTCCGGCGTGACCGGCGTGTCCGGTGCGGTCCCGAGGCCGGGCGCCTCGACCGTCGCCGCCGGCTCCTCCATCGGCGCCGTTGGCGCAACCGGGGCGGTCGGGTCCCCGGCTCCCTCGCTCACGTCGTCGACCACCTCGACCACCACGTCGATGACCACCTCGATCGTCGGTTCGACGACCTCCTCGACGACGTCCTCGAGGACCGGTTCCACCACGTCGGTGACGGGCTCGGTCGCCTCCTCCACGACGCAGATCGGATCGAGGATCGAGCAGTCCGCTCGGGCGGGCGGGGCCGAGAGCACGATGGTCCACCCGACGGTGCTCAGGGACAGGATGAGGAGCGCAACGCCGCCGCGCATGCGGCTCCAACGCCTTCTGGTGACGCCGGTCATCGGCCTTCGGATCCCTCGCTCCTCGTCACGGAACGTCGTGCGGCGGTCGGGGGTGCCATGCGTCGCGGCCACGTCGGTCACTCCTCTCATCCGGAAACCTTCCGGAGCACCCCCCGTCGCTCACTATGGGCTGGATGGGTGTTCGGGGGGACGGTCCGCTCGTCCATTTCCGGGTCACCCGCCCGACGCCGGGTTCGCCGTTGTGCGGGGGGTGGGTTCGTCCGATGGTCGTCACCCCCCTCGCGCGGTAAGACCGCCGCTTTCCCGGGGATGCGCCCTAGGCCGTTCTCCTCGAGGAGGCGTCGACGAGCTTCGGCCTGGGGAGCGGGTGCGCTCGAGGGCATCGTTCCTGCGTGTTGGTACGATGCCGCGCCGGACCACCTTCCGAAGGAACCGAGCCCATGGCCGAACAGAAGCTCGTCGCGGAGCCCAGAGAAGGGACCGGCAAGGGCGTGGCTCGCAAGCTGCGGGCGGCCGGCCGGGTCCCCGCCGTGCTGTACGGCGCAGGGGTGGAGTCAACCGCCCTCTCGGTCGACTCGAAGGACCTGTTCCACGTGCTGCACACGGGCGCCGGCACCAACGTGCTGGTGGACCTCGTCGTCGACGGCGACGAGCACCTGATCATCCCGCGCGACGTGCAGCGCGATCACATCCGCGGCCGGTTCGTGCACGTCGACTTCCTCGCCGTGCGACGCGACGAGAAGCTCCATCTCTCGATCCCGGTCCGGCTCGTCGGCGATTCGGTCGGCGTGAAGGTCGGCGGCGTCGTCGAGCACCACCTGTGGGAGGTCGATGTCGAGTGTCTTCCGGCCGACGTCCCCGAGGCGATCGAGGCGGACATCTCAGGGCTCGAGATCGGGATGTCGCTGCGCGTGAGCGACCTGGTCGCGCCGAAGGGCACCACGATCCTCACGAACCCCGAGGAGTCGGTGGTCGCGGTCCAGCAGCCACAGATGGCCGTCGAGGTCGAGGAGGAGGCCGCCGAGGGCGAGGCCGTCGAGGGCGAGGCCGCCGAGGGCGAGGCGGAAGAGGGCGCCCGCGCGGAGGGCTCCGAGGACGCCACCGAGCAGTCCGAGGGCTAGCCCCCCGCACCCGGATGACCTGGCTCGTCGCTGGGCTCGGCAATCCCGGCGAGCGCTACGCGAAGACCCGCCACAACCTCGGCCATCGCGTCGTCGACGAGCTCGCGGCCCGAGCCGGCGAGCGCTTCCGGAGGGTGCGCTTCTCCGCCACCGAGGTCTGTGAGCTCACGGAGGCGGGCGAGCGGGTGCTCCTCGCCAAGAGCGGCGCGTTCATGAACGAGTCGGGTCCCGCGTTCGCATCGCTCGCTCGCAAACGCGACGCGGAGCCCGACCACGTCATCGCCGCCCACGACGAGATCGACCTGGTGTTCGGCTCGCTGCGGGTGAAGTTCGGGGGATCGACCGCGGGCCACAACGGCGTGCGCTCACTCGCGCAGGCGCTCCGCGGGCCCGACTTCTACCGGGTGCGGATGGGCGTGGGCCGTCCTCCGGGCCGCAAGGATCCGGCGGACTGGGTGCTCGAGGACTTCGGCAAGCGCGAGGAGCCCGACGTCGCCGCGCTCGTCGACGACGCGGCCGACGCGGTGCTGTCGCTCGTGCGCGACGGGTTGCAGGCCACGCAGGACCGGTTCAACCGGACCGGACCCCGGACGTAGTCGGACCCGCTCGGCTCATCGAGATCCGGACCGTTCGCTAGACTCGTCGTGAAGGCCCGCCGCGTCGCGGCGAGGCCTGTTCGTGTTGTCCGGAGGGAGTTGACGCGTGCTGGAGCGGCTGCTCGACGTCCTGATCGGCTCGGAGGCGTTCGAGCGCCTCCTGCTGGAGCGCGCGCGGCCGATCGTGGCGCCGCCGGAGGCCGGGCGAGGACTACCGTCGTCGCCGGCCTGGCGCGTGGCGCTCGACGCACCGGTCCTGGCTGGTCGCCCCCGGACCGCGGGAGGCCGAGCCGCTCGCGAGCGGTGTCGAGGCGCTGGCTCGGGCCGGAGCGCGTCGCGCTCCTGCCCGCGTGGGAGGCGCTGCCCTACGAGGGCCTCAGCCCGTCGCCGGAGGTCGCCGCCCGCCGCGCGGACGCGGTCCGCCGGCTGCGGGCGGCGAAGGAGCCGTTCGTCCTCGTCGCGCCCGGTGCTGGCGGCGATGCAGGGGCTCGTCCCGACGCTCGGCGAGGTCCCGCCGCTCGAGCTCGTCAACGGGCTCGAGCTGCCGCCGGACGCGCTCGCCGAACGCCTCGTCGACCTCGGGTACCTGCGGGCCGACGTCGTCGAGCATCGCGGCGAGTTCGCGGTGCGCGGCGGCGTGCTCGACGTCTTCCCGGGCAACGCGCGCCGCCCGGTCCGTCTCGAGTACTGGGGCGACGAGATCGAGTCGCTCCGCGAGTTCGTGCCGTCGTCGCAGCTGTCGTCCGGCCCGGTGGTCCGCGTGCAGGTCCCGCCCGTCCGCGAGCTCGATCGTGGACGACGCGCTCGCGGCGCGGGCCGCGCGAGCGCGCGCCCCGATACCTCGATCGGTTCCGCGACGGCCTCGAGCGCATCGGCCGACGGTCTGCACGCGGAGGGCGCCGAATCCCTCGCGCCGCTCCTGTTCGACCGGCTGCCGACGCCCGCCGAGCTCCTGCCCGAGGGTTCGTGGGTCGTGCTGTCGGACGCTCAGCGAACGCTGGACCGTGCCCGGCGGCGTTCGACGAGGCCGAGGCGCTCGCGACGCGCCTCGGGCTGGCCCGGTCCGCGTGCCGTCCATCCGCTCGATGAGGCGCTGGGCGACCGCGTGCAGCTGCGGCTGAGCTCGTTCACCGAGGGCATCGACCTCGGGCATCGAGGGTGGGGGAGCGCGCAGGGCAACCCGGCCGAGCTCGCCGAGCGCGCGTCCGGCGACTCGCCGAGCGCGGCTATCGGATCGTCGCTCTCGGCGCGCGGGCACGGCTCGCTCGAACGCGTCCGGGAGGTCGTGCGGCTCGCGGCGCGGAGGCCGTCGAGGCGCCGCTCGCGAACGGGTTCGTGTTCGCCGGCCGGCACGCTCGCCGTCGCGACCGAGGAGGACCTGTTCGGGTCCCGGCGTCATACGCGGGACGCGCCGAGGTTCACGACGCGCCGGACCGACGCCGTCGCCGAGGAGCTGACCCCGGGCGACTTCGCCGTCCACCGCGTCCACGGCGTCGGCGCGCTATGCCGGTATCCGCCCGCGCGCGATCGCTGGTGCCGAGCGCGACTACATGCGTGCTCGAGTACGCCGCCGGCGACCGACTGTCTGTGCCGACCGACCAGGTCGGCATGGTCGCGCGGTACGTGGGTGGCGAGTCGCCCCGCCTGCTCGCGCCTGGGGGCGCGCGACTGGGCGCGGGCGACGAGCCAAGGTCAAGCGCGCGGTAAGGACATGGCCGGCGAGCTCGTCCGCCTGTACTCGGTCCGGATGTCGGTCGCGCGGCCACCGTTCGGACCGGACACGCCCTGGCAGATGGAGCTCGAGGACGCCTTCCCGCACGAGGAGACCGGCGACCAGCTCACGGCGATCGACGAGGTGAAGGCCGACCTGCACCGGCCCAGGCCGATGGATCGGCTGATCTGCGGCGACGTCGGGTTCGGCAAGACCGAGATCGCGGTGCGCGCGGCGTTCAAGGCCGTGATGGAGGGCAAGCAGGTCGCCGTGCTCGTGCCGACCACGCTGCTCGCCGAGCAGCACCTGATCACGTTCGGCGAGCGGTACGCGCCGTTCCCGGTGAAGCGTCGCGATGCTGTCGCGGTTCGTCTCGAAGGCCGAGCAGACGCGGGTCGTGGAGGATCTCGCGCGCGGGGCGATCGACGTCGTGATCGGCACGCATCGGCTGCTTGTCCCGGGACGTGGCGTTCAAGGACCTCGGCCTCGTCGTCGTCGACGAGGAGCAGCGCTTCGGCGTTGCGCACAAGGAGCGGCTGAAGAAGCTGCGTGCGCAGGTCGACGTGCTCACGATGTCGGCCACGCCGATCCCGCGGACGCTCGAGATGGCCCTCACCGGTATCCGCGACCTGTCGACGGTCGACACGCCGCCCGAGGACCGGCAGCCCGTGCTGACCTACGTCGGCCAGTACGACGAGGGGCTCGCGATCGGCGCGGTGCGCCGCGAGCTGCTCCGCGAGGGACAGGTGTTCTGGGTCCACAACCGGGTGGCGACGATCGACCGGCAGGCGGCGTGGCTCCAGGACCAGGTGCCCGACGCGCGGATCGTCGTCGCGCACGGACAGATGGACGAGGAGGCGCTCGAGCGGCGGATGATGCGATTCTGGGACCGCGACGCCGACGTCCTCGTCTCGCACCGTGATCATCGAGTCCGGTCTCGACGTGCCGAACGCCAACACGCTCGTGGTCGATTCCTCGCACCTCCTCGGGCTCTCGCAGATGTACCAGTTGCGCGGCCGCGTCGGGCGCAGTCCACGAGCGAGCCTTCGCGTACTTCTTCTTCCCACCGCAGCGCGAGCTCACGGAGGAAGCGCACGAGCGGCTCACGACGATCGCGCGCCATCAAGCGCTCGGCAGCGGGTTCCAGATCGCGTTGCGAGACCTCGAGATCCGCGGGGCCGGCAACGTGCTCGGTGCCGAGCAACACGGCCACATCGCCGCGGTGGGGTTCGACACGTACGCGAGGCTGCTGCAGGAGTCGGTCGCCGAGCTGAAGGGTGAGCCGGTGGCCGAGGAGAAGGAGATCCGGATCGACCTGCCGGTGCGCGCGTTCGTGCCGCCCGGGTGGCTCGAGCAGGAGGCGCTGCGACTGGACCTGTACCGGCGGATCGGGTCGGCCGGCGACCACGAGCTGCTCGCGCGCGTCCGCGAGGAGTCGATCGACCGGTTCGGCCGCCTGCCCGAGGAGGTCGAGACCCTGTTCGCGGTCGCGTCCCTCCGGCTCACCTGCGACCGCCTCGGCGTCGAGGAGGTCTCGACCTACCGCCAGCAGGTGCGCGTGAAGCCGCTCGATCTCCCCGAGGCGCTCGAGGTCGACCTCGCCGCGCGGGCGCCCGGCGCGACCTACCATCGGTCGACCTCGACGTTGAACGTCGATGCCGGCAGCGTCGCCGGGGTCGACTTGCCGGCCGTGATCGAGCGCGCGCTCGTGCGTGCGACGAGCGAACACGACGACGTTGCTACCATGCCTGCGTGATCCCGCTCCGGTTCCGTTCTCGCATGCTCGCCGTCCTGCTGGCCACAGGGCTGCTCGCGCTCGCCGGCTGCTCGACGACCGGATCGAGGACGGGGTCGAACGCCGCCGTCATCGGCGCCGAGACGATCACGGTGCAGGAGCTCGAGCACGACGTCGACCTGTACACCTTCCTCACCGGGATCTCGGGATCGACCTGTGGGCAGCCGGTCGACGGCGAGTCGCCCGACGCGGCGTGTGCGCGCTTCGCCCTGACGACCGACATCCGCGAGGAGCTCGCGAAGGTCTACGCCGCGGAGCACGACCTCGCGGCCGATCCGGCGGAGGTGGAGAGCGCGATCACGCAGCTCGAGAGCGGCCTGGGCGGACCCGAAGCGCTGGCGAGCCAGCTCGAGGGAGTCGGGCTGACCCGGGCACAGGTGGTGGCGCTCGCCGAGCGGCTGCTGCTCGTGAACGTCGTGCAGCAGGCGGTCGTCGACGAGCGTCTGGACGAGGAGGCCCTGCGTGCGTCCTACGACGCGCAGGCCGAGACGTTCACGAACGTCGAGGTCGCGCACATCCTGCTCGAGGATCGGGCCGAGGCCGAGGAGGTCGCCGGGACGGTCACGCCCGAGACCTTCGAGCGCGTCGCGCGCCGCGTGTCGGTCGACCCGAGCGCGGCGGACAACGGCGGGAACCTCGGCTCGTATCCCAGGTCCGAGTTCGCATCGCAGTTCGATGGGGACTTCGTGGCCGGCGCGCTCGCGCTGGATGCGGGCGAGATCTCGGCGCCCGTGCAGACGCAGTTCGGGTGGCACGTCATCTACATGATCGATCGCGAGATCGCGCCGTTCGAGGACGTCCGCGAACAGCTGCTCGCGTCGCAGGTCGGCCCGCTGTTCGACGCGTGGGTGGCAGAGCAGATCGAGGCGACGAACGTGGAGGTGAACCCGCGCTTCGGACAGCTCGATGCCGAGACCGGGGAGGTGCTCGCGGTTCGGAGCACCGAGGAGAGCCCGGCGGGCTCCCCGACGGGAGCAACGTCGGGGCCGACGTCCGGGTCGTGACCACGGACGATCAGGATCTACTCCGTTCCGTCCCCGAAGGTCCGGTCCCCGCATCGGAGGGGGGTGAGCGGCTCCTCGACCTCGTGCGGGTCATGGCGCGGTTGCGCGGTCCCGGCGGCTGTCCGTGGGACGCGGAGCAGACGCACGGCTCCCTCGCGCGCTACCTGCTCGAGGAGGCGCACGAGGCGCTCGACGCGATCGACGCCGGGGACCGCGATCGCCTGCGCGATGAGCTCGGTGACGTGCTGTTGCAGGTGGTCTTCCACGCGCAGATGGCCGCGGACGAGGGCGCGTGGGACGTGGACGACGTCGCGCGCGGCATCGTCGAGAAGCTGATCCGCCGACACCCGCACGTGTTCGGCGACGTCGAGGTCGAGGGTGCCGCCGAGGTCCTCGTGAACTGGGAGCGCATCAAGGCGGACGAGAAGGGCGAGCAGGCCCTCGAGCACGACATCCCCGAGACGCTGCCAGCGCTCGCCCGCGCCGCGAAGGTCCAACGCCGTGCGGCCGGATGGGGGTTCGAGTGGCGTTCGGTTGACTCCGCGCTCGAAGCCCTCCGCGAGGAGGTCGACGAGCTCGAGACGCACACCGACGCCGACAACGCCGAGGAAGAGATCGGCGACGTGTTGTTCGCGACCGTCTCGGTCGCGCGTCGCCTCGGCGTCGACGCCGAGAGCGCCCTGCGTCGGACGACCCGCGGGTTCGCCGAGCGCTACGAGCGGTTCCGAGCGCTCGCCGCCGAACGAGGGCTCGAGCTCGACGCGATGTCGGAGTCCGAGATCCGCGAGCTGTTCCGAGCCGCCCGCGGCGGCTAGGCCGCGGACCCGCGGCGCAGCTGCATCACGGCGGCGACGCCGATCGCACATCCGGCCCCGAGCAACGAACCGGCGACCACGTCCGAGAGCCAGTGCTCGTCCAGGACGGTGCGCGACGCGGCCATCGCGACGGTCCAGGCGACGGCGACGAGCCACCACGCGGTTCGCTTCCGCCATGGGCTCGTGAGGACGAGTACGAGCCCGAACGCCACCTGCGCGGCCGTCTTCGCATGGGCCGAGGGGAACGACGAGGCGTCGCTGCCGTCGGGACGGACGCGGTCGATCGCGGGCTTGAGCGCGAAGGTGAGGAGGTCGGCGATCGCCCACGCGAAGAGCCACGCTGCGAGGTCGTAACGGCGCCGCCGGGCAACGAGCCACATCGCGACCGCGATCCGGAGCGGGACCATGACGAGCCCGGATCCGAGGACCTTCAGCGCGCGGCTCACGCCCTGGAGCCAACCGGGTGCCTCAAGCGCGAGCTCGCGCCACGTCCGGTCGATGCCGCCGACCAGCGGGGGGGAGCCGGGATCCACGGCGACGAGCGACGTGAACACGCCGGCCACGCCGAGCATCGCGATCCCGACGACGAGCGCTCGCCGTGGAGATCGAACCAGGTCGCCGTCGGCTCGAGGACGATCCGGCGTTGCGTGCCCGTCCACGCGAGCGAGGCTAGCGGCCGTCGAGCGTCAGCGGGTGTAGACGGCGAGCTGCCACACGACGCGGCGACGTTCGCGCCGCGCGAGGCGGAACCCCTCGGCGCGAACACGCTGGTCGATCGCGCCGAGGTCGTGGATGTACACCTGGAACCCGCCGTAAGTCCGGGGCCGCAGCCGGTACCAGGCGTTGGCGATCGCGGCGCGGACGCGCTCGTACCGGCCGATGATCCCGCTCGAACTGGGGACCGTGAACGCGTAGACGGACCCCGCCGCGGCCAGGGACCGTTCCAGCAGCCCCCGGACGTCCGGATAACAACAGAACACACGATGAAGCGCGACCACGTCGGCCGGGGGAAGCTCGGCGGTCGACGCGTCGCCCACCTCGAACGCCGTCCGCGCGGTCACGCCGCGCTCCTCGGCCAGCGCTCGCGCCGCCGAGATGGCCTTGGGCGACAGGTCGTACCCGCGCGCGCTCGTCGCGCCACGCTCGAGCGCCGCGATCGACAGGTCGCCGATCCCGCAGCCGAGGTCGAGCATCGTCCGATCGTCCAGCCCGGCGTCGTCGAGCGCCTCGAGGAGGTTCGATGTCAGCCGACGCGCCACGCCCTTCTTCCGGGCCTGCTCGACCCAGTCGTCGACCCAGTCGTCGAAGCAGCAGCGCTCGGGTTCGGGCTCCATCTGGCCCACGCTACCTGACCGCAGATGTTCGGTTCGGGCCCGGGCCGGCCGTAGGATGTTGCACCCCATGTCCCTCATCGAGGCCGTTCGGGCGCGCGAGATCCTCGATTCACGCGGCAACCCCACCGTCGAGGTCGACGTGGCGCTCGTCGACGGCGCCTTCGGACGGGCCGCGGTCCCGAGCGGTGCATCGACCGGCGAGCACGAGGCCGTCGAGCTGCGGGACGAGGACCCGAAGCGGTTCGGCGGCAAGGGCGTGCTCCGGGCGGTCGCGAACGTCTCGGAGGTCATCGGGCCCGCGCTCGTCGGGCTCGACGCGCTCGATCAGCGGGAGGTGGACCGGCGCGTGCTCGAGCTCGACGGGTCCGCCGATCGGTCGAACCTCGGCGCGAACGCCACGCTCGGCGTCTCGTTGGCCGTCGCGCACGCCGCCGCCGATTCGCTCGGATTGCCGCTGTATCGCGCGCTCGGTGGTCCGAACGCGCACGTCCTGCCGGTCCCGCTCATGAACGTGATCAACGGCGGGGCGCACGCCGACAACGATCTCGAGCTGCAGGAGTTCATGCTCGCGCCGGTCGGCGCCGCGTCGCTGTCCGAGGCGCTTCGGTGGGGCTCCGAGGTCTACGCCGCGCTGAAGGCCGAGCTCCGCTCGACGGGCCTGTCGACGGGGGTCGGAGACGAGGGTGGGTTCGCCCCCGAGCTGGCGACGGCCGCGGAGGCGCTCGAGACCCTGGTTCGCGCGATCGAGGCAACCGGACTCGAGCCCGGGGACGAGGTGGCCCTCGCGCTCGACCCCGCGTGCAGCGAGCTGTACGGGGACGGGTCGTACCGGTTCGAGGGCGCGGCGCGGTCCGCGGCCGACATGGTGACGTACTGGATGGGTCTGCTCGACGGGTTCCCCATCGTCTCGCTCGAGGACCCGCTCGCGCAGGACGACTGGGACGGGTGGTCGCTGCTGACGTCCGAGCTCGGGTCGCGGTGCCAGCTCGTCGGCGACGACGTGTTCGTGACGAACCCCGACCGCTTGGCGCGCGGCATCCGAGAGGGAGTCGGCACCGCGATCCTCGTGAAGCCGAACCAGATCGGCACGCTGAGCGAGACGCTCGACACGATCGAGCTCGCCGCACGCAACGGGTACGGCCAGGTGATCAGCCATCGGTCGGGCGAGACGGAGGACACGACGATCGCGGACATCGCGGTGGCGACGAACGCCGGGCAGATCAAGGCCGGCGCGCCGACCCGGAGCGAACGCACCGCGAAATACAACCGGCTCCTGCGGATCGAGGAGGAGCTCGGAGAGCAGGCGCGGTACGCGGGCCCCTCGGCGATCCGACGGAGCGCCCGATGAAGGCCGCGACCGGCACGCGCCGCCCGCGGATCGAGCGCGACCGGCCTCGTCTCACGGGTCGCGCCGCGGTCCTGCTCGTGGTGCTGACGATCCTCGGGTTCATGGCGGCCGTGCCGGCCCGCCAGTACCTCGCGGAGCGAGACCGGATCGCCGAGCTCGAACGCACGGCGACCGAGCTCGAGGAGCTGAACGCGGATCTGCGCGTCCAGATCTCGAGCCTGCGCGACCCCGCCGAGCTCGAGCGCCTCGCTCGCGCGTGCCTCGGGATGGTCGCTCCGGGCGAGGTGCTGTTCGTGACGCCCGGCTCCTCGAGCGCTGCCAGCTGCTGAGCGGCCCTCGACCTGCTCGGATTGACGGCCCCGACGAGCCGATGGGACACTGACCGCCCCCGGCGGTTCGCCGGGGTGACGGAGGTGGAGATCCTGGCAGACCTTGAGGTCGGTGCGGTCATCGATGGGACCGTGAGCCGCATCACCCCGTACGGCGCCTTCCTGACGCTGGAGGGCGGCAAGGTCGGGCTCGTCCACATCTCCGAGATCGACCGGAACTACGTCAAGGACGTCCACGAACACCTGCGGGAGAACGACGTCGTCCAGGCGAAGGTCATCGCGATCAAGGAGGACGGCAAGATCGACCTGTCGATCAAGGCCCTCCAGGATCCGGCCCCGACCCGCCAGCGCCGAGGCTCCGATCCGGGTTTCGAGTCGATGCTGAAGAAGTTCATGCGCTCCAGCGAGGAGCGGCAGGTGGACTACAAGCGGTCGATCGAGCACAAGCGCAAGTAGCGCCCCGCGTGGGCGAACTCCGCGGGAGCGACCGCCTCATCGTCGCCCAGCAGCTTGGCCGCGACCCCGTCGTCCCGTTCACCGTGGTCGCTCGATGCGGGGTCGGACATCCGCTCGTGACGCGGAACGCCCCCTTCGACCCGGACGGCAGACCGTTCCCCACGTTGTTCTGGCTGACGTGTCCCGATGCGGTCCGCGCCGTGTCCACGCTGCGAGGCCGAGGGGTGGATCGGTCGACTGAACCGCCGAGCGGAGGACGAGCCGGACCTCGCCGACGGACTCGCCCGCGCGCACGAGGGATACGCGCGCGAACGCGCACGCGGACATCCGGCGGCGAGGTCGTTCGGCGGCGTCGGCGGCACCCGGACCGGCGTGAAGTGTCTGCACGCGCACTACGCGAACCACCTGGCGGGCGGGGACGACGTCGTCGGGGCGTGGGTCGCGGAGCGCGTGGAGCCGGTCCACGCCGAGCGCGACGGGCGACTGGCCGCGATCGACCAGGGCACGAACTCGACGCGGCTGCTGGTCGCCGAACCGACGGACGACGGGTTCGAGGACCTCGCGCGCGACATGGTGATCACGCGGCTCGGGCAGGACGTCGACCGGTCCGGGGCGATCGCGCCCGAGGCGTTCGACCGGACGCTCGAGGTCATCGAGCGCTACGCGCGCCGCGCGCGAGCACTCCACGCCGGCACGATCCGCGTGGCGGCGACCGCGGCGGTCCGCGACGCCTCGAACCGGGACGCCTTCGCCGGCCGCGTCCGGGAGCTCACGGGGTCGGAGCTCGAGGTGATCACCGGTGAGCGCGAAGCGGCGCTGTCGTTCCTCGGCGCGACGAAGGGCCTGGGGGCGGAAGGCTCCGGGGCACCGCCCCCGTACTTGGTCCTCGACATCGGCGGCGGGTCGACGGAGTTCGTGGTGGGGTCCGACGGTCCGGTCGCGTCGACCTCGACGCAGATGGGGAGCGTTCGGCTCACGGAGCGGTTCGTCCGAGACGATCCACCGCGGGCCGAGGAACTGGGCGCGATCCGCGAGGCCGTCGCCGAGATCCTCGACCGGGTCGGGTCGGCCGTCCCCGTCGAGGACGCCCGAACGCTCATCGCCGTCGCCGGAACCGCGACGACCGTGCAGGCGATCGCGCTCGGCCTCGACTCCTACGATCCCGAACGGATCCATCGGACCCGGCTCGGCCGCGCGGATGCGGACGTCGTCCTGGGACGGCTCGCCGCGATGCGCACGGCCGAACGCGCGGAGCTTCCCGTCATGGCTCCCGGGCGAGCCGACGTCATCGTCGCGGGGGCGCTCATCCTCGTCGAGGTGATGGGCCGGTTCGGGTTCGACGACGCGCTCGTTTCCGAGACCGACATCCTCGACGGCCTCGTGCTGGAGATGCTGGGGTAACGGATGTCCTCGCCGATGGTCGTTCGGTAACCTGGGCGGCCGTGCCGAAGAACACCCGGAACCGCCATCTCGCGAAGCACCACGCCCGCCGTCAGGAGCAACGTCGCCAGGAGCAGCGCCGGCGTCAGACCAGGACGATCGCGGTCGCGCTCGTGATCGCCCTGGTGGGTGGGATCGCGGCCTTCGTCGCGTTCGTGCCCGGAGACGACGAGCCGTCTTCCGCGGCCACCGGGGGCACGGCACCGACCGGTTCCACGGGGCCGACCGGGGCCACTGCGGAACCCGGCAGCCAGATCGGGACCGTGCAGCCCGAGCCCGGGCCCGAGGAGGTGGCCTGCGGCGGCGAGCAACCGCCGAAGGCGCTCCGACCCAAGCCCCAGTTCGCATCACCCGGCGAGGTGGTCGAGCGCGGTCAGACCTACACGGCCGAGATCGAGACCTCGTGCGGCCCGATCGTGGTCGAGCTGCTCGCGGGCGAGACCCCGGAGACCGTGAACTCGTTCGTCTTCCTCGCGCAGCAGGGGTTCTTCGACGGGCAGCGGATCCATCGGCTGGACGAGTCGCTCGACGTGGTCCAGGGCGGGGATCCGACCGGGGTAGGAAACGGGGGGCCCGGGTACACGATCCCCGACGAGCTCACGGGCGACGAGGTGTACGAGGCCGGCGTGCTCGCGATGGCCAACAGCGGCGCGCCGGACACCGGTGGGAGCCAGTTCTTCTTCGTGACCGGCCCGGACGCGTCGGGCCTGCCACCCGAGCTACACGATCTTCGGACGCGTGACCGAGGGCCTCGACGTGCTTCGCGAGATCCTGCAGGTGCCGATCCTGGACCCCGAGGGAGGCATCGCCGGTCAACAGCCGTCGGAGGCCGTGTACCTCGAGAAGGTCAGGATCCGCGAGGGACGCTAGGCGCTAGGCTAGCCTTCGCCCGGGTGGCGGAATGCAGACGCATCGCTCTTAAAAAGCGAGGGCTGAAAAGCCATGTGGGTTCGAGTCCCACCCCGGGCACGATCGTCAGCGCGCCGGTGTTCAACGCGCTGCCGCTGCTCGGCGCCGTGCGCGCGGGTTCACCACGAACGCCGAGAACGCCCACAGGCCGAACACGGTCACGACGCCGATCGCGAACAACACGTCGTACCGCGGGAAGGGCCGGTACCGGAAGGTGACGGTGTGCCTGCCCGGCGGCACGGGCGCTCCGACGAAGCTGGGCGCCACCATCTGCGGCTCGACCACGTGGCCGTCCACCTTGACCTGCCACGCGGGATCGAACGTCGACCGGAGCAGGACCACGGCGTCCCGGTCGGCGACCACCTCGGCGGTGAACTCGCCGGCGGAGATGTCGACGCTCTCGGTACGGACGACGCCCGCCGGTCCTTGTGCGGGCGACCCCTTCACGAGGGTGGGCTCCGCCGCCGGCCGCCCGGCGAACGCGATCGTCGGGTACCGATCGTCCCGCAGCAGGTCCGAGGTGAGGAACGACGCTGCCTGATCGTGGAGCGTCACCTGATCGGCCTCGATCGGAGGACCGACCGTGTCGACGATGTCGAGGTAGCCGTTCCCCTCGATCTCCCACAGGACGTATCCCTCCCGCTCGTCGAGCCGGGCCGCGACCACGGGAGGCTCGCGGCCGGACGGCAGGATGAGGTACCGGACGCCGAGCAGCTCGTACTGCTCCGGGTCCGAGTCGTCGAACTCGTACTCGAAGTCCGACGACAACGACGTGGTGTGGAACAGGAACCCGATCGCATCGGCGTCGTAGCCGAGCAACGCCAGGTACAGCGGGACGTGCCCGAGCCGCGTTCGACGTCCCCAGTTGGACAACAAGCCCGAGTAGATCCGACCCGGACCGTTGCGCTCGGCCTCCTCGATCAACGCCCGGAACGGAGGACCCTCGACGGCCGTGAACGCCCGCTGCTCCCGGAGCCACGTGCCTCCGAGGTGGGCGTGCGCGGCCCGATCGGCCCACGCGGGTGCGAGCAGCGAGCACAACAGGACGACGACCGCCGTCGTCGCGAGGGCCGGTGCGGCGTTCGGCGTGCGGCGGCGCACGGCCGCGGCGAGACCCTTCGCGGCCCACGCCAGCCCGACGCCCGCGAGCAGGGCGCCGGCCAGCTGGACGCCGATCACGTAGCGATGGAGGAAGAGCCCGTCGCTCCCGGGGAGCAGCCCGATGAGCGGGCCGAACGTCGGGCGTCCCGAATACAGGATCAGGCTGAGCCCCATGACGCCGAGCAGCGCCCGGGCGCGTTCGTCCCGCCGGAAACGGGCGACGCTCACCGCGACACCGATCAGCATGAAGGCGGTGATCACGGGGATCCTCCCGGCGTCGAGGATCTGTCCGGTGAGGAGCCGCGTGAGGACCTTCGGCGCCCCGTACGAATCGAAGAAGTTCGACTGCTCGCCGTGCCAGAACGCACTCTGGCTCACCCACTCGGCGTCCTGGAGCGCGGGTACGACGACCCAGGAGATGATCAGGAGCGCGCCGACACCCAGCAGCGCCGCGCGCCACAGACGCTGTCGGAACTCGCTCGGCCGGATCAGCACCCACACGCCGAGTGCGAGGAGCGTGAGGTACGCCGTCAGGAAATGGAACGCCGCCGTCAGCCCGACGACGATCGCCGTCGAGGCATACCGGGCCGGCGTGCGTCCGCTCACGGTCCGCCACGTGAGTCCCCACGCGATCGGCAGGAGCCACATCGCCCACAGCTGTGTCCACAGACCCGGGCCGCGGAACAGATAGCTGTGCAACTCGTAGCCGTAGCTGTGGAGCTCGTTGGCGAAGGCGCCGTCCCCGACGCTGACGAGGAGCGGTGAGACGGCGGCGGCGGCGCCCGCCACCCATCGCTCCCACCCGAGCAGGCGGGCGCCGAGGTAGACGCTGATCGGCCACGTGGCGAGCAGGAGGTAGAGGGACCCGGAGTACGCGCGCTCCGGCCCGATCACCGCCCCGAGGCTCGCCGTCACGATGTGCGGCAGGCTCTGGTAGTGGTGGAACCACGAGGAGCCCAGGCCCAGGTACGGGTACCAGGCGTCGAACGGGAGGTGGCCGTCCTGCATGCGCTCGAGCGCCAGGCGGACCATCGACAGGTGCATCCCGCCGTCGTTGACGTACAGGACCGGCAGGATCTCCGCACGCAGGATCCACAGGTTGAACGCGACGGCGATCGCGACGAGCCCCCAGGGAGCGAGGTGGCGGTCCGGGCGGTCGGGCGGAAGCTGCTCGAGCCGGCGGCGGGCCCTGGCCGGCCATGGGTCGTTCTCGGGAGCGACGTCCTCCGCGAGGACCTCCTCGCCCGCCGCCGCCTCACGCCCAGGGGCGATGAGCTCCCGATACTTCATCCCAGCCCCTCGCTCGTTCGTCCGCCGTCCCGGTCCCGGGACGCGTGCGTCCGCGGCTCTGTGGCCCACGCCCCGAATCGGCACCCGCGCCGAGCACCTTGAGCAGGGGCGGTCAAGCGCGGGGCGGCGGCCGCCGTAGTTACCATGGACGCCGACCCTTCGATGGAGGTAGCGGGTGCGGACGCGGTACGACGAGAAGTTGCGCAGGCTCGAGGCCCGGTTGCTCGAGGGGCCGGGTGCCACCGCGCCCGAGGCTCGACGCTCGGCCGCGGACGGCGATCCCGTGGGCGATCCGCTGGTCGACGCCTACCTGGAGAAGATCCGCCTCCATGCGTACAAGATCACCCAGGCCGACATCGACGCGATGACGGCCGCCGGCTGGGACGAGGACCGGATCTTCGAGCTCAGCATCTGCGCGGCGTTCGGGGCGGCCCGGGCGCGCCTGCGCGCGGGGCTCGGCGCGATGGAGGCGGCGCGAACCTCCGAGGCCCCCGCTCCGTCGCCCTCCGGGGACGGGAGCTGATCGCCGATGCGGCTCGCGAACGTTCGCCGCGGGAACCGCTGGCCGAACCGCGCGTTCATCTGGATGATCGGACGGAAGCGACCGGCGCCCGATGTCGTTCGCACGATCCACTACCGGTCCGGCTTCTGGGGCGGACCGTGGAGCTCCCCGCTGCAGGACGTGATGCGCGGACCGTCCGAGTGGAGCATCGGCGAACGCGAGCTGTTCGCCGCGTACACCTCCTATCTCAACCAGTGCCCGTTCTGAACGGGCGCACACGGCGCGGTCGCGTCGTCACAGCTCGGAAGGAAGCTCACGCAGGCCGTCTTCGATGACTACCGGACCGCGCCGGTCGCCGAAGGCCTCCGTGCGGCCCTCGGGTTCGTGAACAAGCTCACCCTCCAGCCCGACGCGATCGGTCCCGACGACGCGCGAGCCGTCTACGACGCAGGCGTGAGCGAGCAGGCGCTCATCGACGCGATCACGGTCTGCTTCCACTTCAACATGGTGGACCGAGTGGCGGACTCGCTCGGCTTCGACACGCTCGACGCCGCGGGCTACCGACTCAGCGCGAAGAGCCTCCTCCGCTTCGGCTACGACCTGCCGGCGCCGCTCCGCCTGCTCGCGCGCCGGCCGAACTGGTAGCGACCGCTGCCCCCGTCGCGTCGCTCTCGGCTCGGTGGTGGGGAGTTCGGAGGCGAGGCTCTGATAGCGTTGGACCGATGAGCGTTCGGCGGGTCATCGTCGATCACGTGCTCTTCGTCGTCACAGACCTGGCTGCATGCCGACGGCTCTACACGGCAGCCCTCGCCCCACTCGGATACGAGGAACTGCACGTTCAAGACGACGGTGTCGGCTACGGGGTCGAAGACCTGGACGACTTCTCGATCGCCAAGGGGAGCCCGTGACCACGGCGACGCATGTTGCGTTCTCCGCCGAGGGTCGGGAGGAGGTCGACGCGTTCTTCGAGGCCGCCGTCGCGAACGGTGCCACGACGCGAGGCGAGCCCGGCGTGTGGACGCAGTACTCCGAGCGCTACTACGCGGCGTTCGTGAACGACCTGCATCTGAACAACGTCGAGGCCGTGTGGCATGCGCCCGACCCGGTGATCGACGCGCCTCACCGTCCCGGCGTCCCTTGATCCTCCACGGTGCAGGGCCGGGCCACGGGCTCAGACCGCGCGCCGGCCGAACCGGTCGCGACCGCTAGCCTTCCTAGGAGGCGCGCGACCGCCCGACGCGTTCGATGAGGTCGGCCGCGCGCTGCTTCCCGTCCTGGGTGCGGATCGACGCGCCGAGCGCCGCCGTGCGCGCCCGCAGGTCCTCATCGGCGAGCAGCCGGTCCACCGCCCCCCGCAGGTCGTCGTCCTCGAACGCGTAGGTGGGCAGCCGGACGCCGAACCCGAGCTCGTCCACCCGTTGCGCGTTGTCGTACTGGTCCCAGAACAGCGGGAGCACCACCATCGGCTTGCCGAAGTGCAGGGCCTCGGTCGTCGTGTTGTTGCCGCCGTGGGTGATCACGAGGTCGCACCGGGGGATGATGCTCGTCTGCGGCAGCCGAGCCTCCCCCCACATGTTGTCGGGCAGCTCGAGCTCGTCCGCGCGAGGGCCCTTCGACACCACGTAGCGGTGCGGCGTGTCCGCCAGGACTTGGACCAGGCGACGCATGAGCTCGATGTCGGCCGACCCGAGCGAGCCGAGCGACAGGTACACGAGCGCTCCCTCGCCTCGAAGCTCGTCGGGGACGTCCCAGGCCTCCTCGGTCTCGCGCACGCTGGACTCCGAGGCGGTGCCAGGTGGCCGCCGGCGCGCGCGATCGCGGGTAGTCGGCCGCCTCCGGGTACACGTACAGGTTCAGGACGTCGGACTCGTGGATGAACTCGAGGTCCGGCAGGCGCGGCGCGCCGTGCTCGACCACGAACTCGTTGTACTTCTCCCACGTCGAGCGATGCGAGCGTTCGTACTCGGCGCGGAACGCGTCCCAGCCGTCCGGATCGCCCGTCGGGTACCCGCTGAAGGTCGGTGGGAGCGCGGGATCCTTCAGCTCGAGCGGGTTGCAGCTCATGATCCGGACCCACGGCGCGCCGTGGGTGAGCAGCGCCGGGAACGCGTTCACGTTGTCCTCGACGATGACGTCCGGGTCCGCGCGATCGAGGATCGCCTCGAGCTGCGGCTGGCAGTAGGTCGCGCCGTCGATCAGCGAGGACCACACCGGCTCGATGAACGTCGAGAGCTGCTCGATCGTCGGCTTGCGGAACTCGGGGGCCGTCTCGGTGACGAAGTCGACCCAGAACTGCCCGGCGTCCTGCTCGCCTCTCCGCCGGAGGCGCGAGGTCCACGAGGTCCTCCTCGAACCCGAGCGGCTCGAGCTTGCCCTTCCACGACGCCTCCGCGGCGAACACGACGCGATGCCCTCGGCGTTCGAGCACCTTGCCGATCCCGACGCAGTTGTTCGTCGGGCCGTACGCGCTCTCGGGCATGAACACGATCGTCAGGCGGTCGCGCATCGTGAGACGGAGCCTAGTCGGCCGCTACGGCCGGGGTGTGACGATGCCGACCCGCTCGGAGCCGATGCCCGGGAACACACCCGAGACCGACCCGGCGCGACAGCGCTTCTCGAGGACCTCGGCCAGCAGGGCGCGGTAGTCGGTCGTCGCGTTCACGTCGCCGTCGAGCAGCGACGCCGGGCGCGAGTCCGGGCCACGAGCCGTGGACCTTCCCGCCCACCACGCCGCCGCCCATCGCGAGCACGACCTGCCCGTGCCCGTGGTCGGTCCCGCCGGAGCCGTTCTCCTCGACGCGCCGGCCGAACTCGGTCAGCGTGATGAGCGTGACGTCGGACATCCGCGTTCCGAGGTCGGTGGCGAACGCCGACAGCGCGCCCGAGAGCTCGGTCAGGTGGTCGCGCATCCAGCCGCCGTCGACGCGTCCCATCCCGGCGTGCATGTCCCAGTCCCCGTAGTCGACCGCGGCGACCTGGAGCCCGACGCCGGCCTTGATCAGCCTCGCCACGTCCTTCAGGGCGTCGCCGAGGTAGGTGTCGGGATAGCCGGCGCCGTTCTCCGGGAGGTAGCCGGCCTCCTGGAGCTCGGCCGCGGTGGCGAGCGCGCCGAGGGCGACCCTGGCGGGCTGCCCCGAGCGCCGACGGGCGCGCCCTCGTGGAGACCTCGGAGCGCGGCATCCCAGAGCGCGCGCTGCTCGGCGTCCCATGCCGCGTCGATGCCGAACGAATCGACGGACCACATCGCGAGCTCGGGGGAGGGGCCGAGGAAGGCCGAGGCGGCCATGTTGCTCGCCCACCTGCGTGCCCTGGAACGGCGTGCCCGCGCGTCGCGAAGCCCGAGCATCCGGTCGATCCATCCGGTGCGCAGCGGACGTCCCGGGCGCCGCGCGCTCCATCTGCTCCATCGCCGAGAAGTGCGAGCGGTTCGGCTCCGACATGCCCACCGCGTGGACCGCGCCGAGCGTGCCCGCGTCCCAGAGCGGCTTCAGCGGCGCCATCGCCGGGTGCATCCCGAACATGCCGTCGAGCTGGATCAGCGCGCTCGCGGGATCCCGACGTTCGGCCGCCAGGTCGCGTAGTCGGGGTCGGCCGCCGGGCACGATGGCCTGGAGCCCGTCGAACCCGCCGCGGAGCGACAGGACGACGAGCACGTCGCCGTCGTACGGCCCGGCGGCGAACGCGAGGCGCGTGGCGAGCCCTTCGGACGCGAGCCCGGCGAGCGCGCCCGCGGCCGCCGCGATGCGCAGGAACGATCGGCGGGACAGCCCGTCGTACTCGGGGCAGCCGCAGTCGCGGGTCCGGGGCTCCGGTCGCGGCCGTGGCATCGGTGTCTGCGCGTCGTCGGTCATCGCATCGTCGGTCATCGGGTCACCGGACCATGTGGTACGGGGAGTCGAGGATCAGCGACGACGAGGTACGGGAGGCGCCAGCCCACCGCCTCGTCGTCGCCCGAGAGCGGATCGCCGGGGCTTCGACCGAGGAAGCCGAGCACCGCCTTGCGGTGCGAGGCCGAGAGCGCGCGGAAGACCAGACCCCGAGCGAGCGCGTCCACGAGCGCGCCGTGCGTCTTCGGGAGCGGCTTCGGGACGAGCGCGTCGAGCTTCGGTGCCCGGAGGTCCTCGGGCCACCAGTGCGCGGCCAGCGACATGTGGCTGTTCCAGCGCGAGAGCATGCCGCCCGCCGATCGCCACGCGTCGGCGATCGTCCGGGTACCCGTCCGGCTGGGTCCACGCCAGCGGCGCCTGGCCGAGGCCCTCGACCATCCAGTACAGGCCGATGCATGCCGTCGGTCCCGTTCGCGTCGGGTCCGACCCCGAGGGTCCGCACGGTGGCGACCAGGTCCTCGAGCGGCCGGCGGACCTTCTCGCCGACCGACCCCTCGAACGTCTTCGAGCGGAACAGCGCGCGCAGCACCGGCACGATCGCGGTGTCGTTGTCGAGGTAGACCTCGGCCAGCGACTCGACCAGCGCGGCGGGCGGATCGTCGCTCACGAAGCGGCGCACGAGCTTCGTCGCGATGTGCCGGGCGGTCGACGGATGATGCGCGAGGTAGTCGACGTAGTCGAGCCCGACGGCCTGCCCGTTCCGCCGGCCGTTCTTCGAGCGCCAGCCCATCACCTTCAGCGGGCCGACGTGATGGGCCCAGGGGTGGTACTCGGTACGTGCCCTCGTCCCAGTTGATCCCGAACCCGGTCATGCACCAGCGCCGAGTTGCGCATGTCGTCCTCGTCGTAGCCGCCGTCCACGCCGACGCGTGTGCAGCTCCAGCAGCTCGCGTCCGTAGTTCTCGTTCGGCGACGTCGTAGGTGGACTCGGCGTTGTTCAGGTACAGCAACATCGCCGGGTGGCGTCGCCGACGCCGCGAGCATGTCGGAGAACCTGCCGAGGGCGTGCCGGCGGATCACGTTCGCGGTCGTAGTCGTGGCGGGAGAACCACACCATCGTCGCTCGGGTTCGTGACGTTGAGGTGGTTCGACCAGAAGTCGACCATGACCTCGAACAGCTGCCGCTCGCTCCACGTCGCGCGGGCGAGCGTCGACACGCCGAGGTCGAACATCAGCTGCCAGCTGCCCTCGAGCCGCTGGAGCGCGGTCGGGATGCTCCAGTCGAGGTCGGGGAAGCGGCGCACGATGTCGTCGCCCACGCGGTCGGGGATCGCGCTCGGGATGCAGCTGCCGGTCGAGCCACTCGTCGCGGCCCAGTCGGCGCAGCTCCTTCAGGGTGGCCCTGGAGGCGCCGAACGTCGCCCGCCGGAGCAGGTGCAGCTCCTGGTCGCTCGAGACGAACCGGGCACGGGCGGCGGCGGAGGCGGGGACCGCGGAGACGATGGAGGGGAGCGCGCCCGAGGCGACGAGCGCGCTCCCGGCCGCTCCGGCCTTGAGCACGGTTCGACGCGGAACACGCTGACCCCGGGTCTGCACGGCGGAGCGACTCACTGGATGTGTATCGGCGGAGCGGACGGCCGGGCTTGAACCGCCGATCCGCGCCGACGCCGCGCCGTGCCTAGCGCTCCGAACTACTCGACGACGATCGTGCCCCGCATCGTCGCGTGGATCGTGCACCGGTAGGCGAAGGTGCCCCGCCGGTTGAACCGCCGACGGAAGGTGTCGCCCGGGTCGAGCACCCCGGAGTTCCACCCGGATCCGGTCGACGTGTGGTCTCGGTTGCCCGTGTTGACCCATCGGACGGCCGTGCCTCGGTCGATCGTGACCCGGTTCGGACGGAACCCGTTGTCGATGATCCTGACCCTGCTGACATTGCCGCCCCCGCTCGCCGGGAACGCGAGCCCGACGGTCGCGATGAGCACCACGAGGAACACGACTGGAAGCGAGCGGATCGTTCGTCTCACGGGGGACCTCCCGGATATGCGGGGACGAACCACCATCCTAGCCCAGGGTCGTTGAAAGGGCCCGACCCCTGTCTTACGGTCGTGTTCGACGGAGGGGGCTTACCTGTACGGCATCGACGGACCGAGACGGAGGCCGAGACCCGGCTGCGCTTCCGCCGGAGGAGGTCGTCACGGTCGTCGCCACGCCGCGCTCGGTCGACGTGCGCGAACGGTGGGTCGAGGAATCGGATGCCCGCGCCTCGGCGGCCGCGGCGACGCCGCTCGTGGTCGTGATCCCCGAGGCGCCGGCCGACACGCCGCCCGAGGAGCTCGCCCGCGTGCTCGCCGATCTCCGGTCCGAACTTCGGTCCGACCTCCGCGCCGACCTTCACGCCGAGGTCGCGGCCGCGGTCGCGCAAGATCCCGACGTTGATCCAGGCGCTTCGCGAGACGTTCGCCGACGAGATCGAGGCCCTCCGGTCTCTCAACCACGAGGAGGCGAAACGCATGCGGTCCTCGAGCGGCGAGGAGCAGGTCCGGACCCGGGTGGCGACCACCGGCGAGCTCGAGCGCATCCGCGACGCGATCGAGGCCGGCGTCGGCCGGCTGTGCGCCGTCATCGAGGGTGAGCTCGACCGGATGTGGTCGGCGAACGACCTGGAGCTCGAACGCATCCGCTCGACGGGGACCGAGCGCCTCGAGGAGGTGCACGACCTGCTCACCTCGGAGCTCCGGCGTGTTCGGGCCGCCGCGCCGCACACGGTCGCGTCACCCGCCCGAAGGCGCCTCCGCCGGAGCCGTCCCGCCGAGCGCAGCTAGCAGACGAGCATCAAGAAGTCGTACGGGTCGACGGCCTTGCCTTCGCCCGGGTGCCACTCGAAATGGACGTGCGGCCCACTGGCGTTCCCGGTCGTCCCGACGTAGCCGACCACGTCGCCTCGCTCGACCGGCCCCAGCTGACCGTAGTGGTCCAGGTGCGCCATGTACACGTAGCCGAACTCGCCGTACACGTTCACCGACTTGCCGCCCATGCTGTTGTTGGACGCGACGGCGACGCCGTCGAACACCGCGACGAGCGGCGTCCCGAAGGGGGCGGCGATGTCGTTGCCCTGATGGACGTGGTTGCCGCCCTGCTTCTTCGGGTGGTGATGCCGGATCCCGAAGCCGTCGCCGACCGCGTGGGGGCCGTCGACCGGGCAGGCGCCGAACGGCCGGAGTCGCGAGATCTCCGCCTGGATCTCTTCGACGTGTACCTCCAGGCTCGCCACGAGCTTGCGGGTCTCGGCCATCTTCCTCCGCAACGCATCGCGGTCGGCCTCGATCAGCTTGAGCCCGACGTCGATCTCCATGTGGGCCCGGCCGATCGCCGCCTGGAGCTCCGCGCGACGCGCGCGCGTCGCCGCGACCTTGTCCGCCAGCTCCTCGTCGCGCCGGTTCAATTCCTCCAGGAACGAGAGCCGGGACGCCGCCTCCGCCGCCGAGGTCGCCGTCAGCAGGTACAGCACCTCGTTGCCGGCGGTCATGTACGCCTCGCGGTTGCGATCGTTGAGCTGCTGTTCCAGCGTGATCAGCTGGAGCGAGAGCGAGACCATCTGCTTGCCGAGCTTTTCGATCCGGAACTCCGCCTCGACCAGCTTCGCCTCCGTCCGAGCGATGCGGGTGGCGAGTTGGTTCATCACGCGCTGGTTCATCTTCAGGCGCTGGTTCCGCGCGCGGATACGCGCCTTCGCCTCGCGGAGCTCCTGCTTGGTCTCCTTCAGGTCGTCCTCGGCGGAGGCCGGGCGGCCCGAGCCGACGAGGATCGGAGCCCAGACGAGCAGCAACGCGAGGACGATCGCGACGACGGTGTTCCGTTGGCGCGTGCGGAGCGTTCCCATGTGTCGTGGGTATCGGCCCCGCATACCGCTCAGGCCAGAGGCCGCGCGCAACTACGGCGCATGGACCTAGGCCTCCCGCGCCGTCGGGCGACGGATGACCTCCCGTGTTTCCCTGACGGGATCTGCGTGAAGTGGGGGATACACTCGAACGCCGATGAGGCGCCTTCCCCGTTTCCGCCTCGGTAGCGTTCCCGTGCGCTGGTTCGCGATCTGCGCCGGGGTCGCGCTCGCGCTCTTCGCCCCCGCGCTCGCGCTCGCCCCGGCGGGTGATCGCGGCGATCCGGCGGCCGGGTCCGCTGCGGAACCCGTGTCGCGACCGGCGCGCCCCGCACCGGCGACCGAACCCGAGCCCGAGGGCATCTTCGAGCTCGACCACCTGATCTTCATCGTGCAGGAGAACCGGTCGTTCGATCACTACTTCGGGACCTATCCGGGCGCCGACGGGCTGACGCTTCGGCGCGGCGAACCCGTGGAGTGCGTGCCCGACCCGGTCCTCGGTCACCCGTCCTGCATGTTCCACGCGACGAGTGACCGCTTCCTCGGGGGACCGCACGATCGGCCGGCCGCGATCGCGGGGATGGCGGGCGGCGCGATGGACGGCTTCATCGAGGCGCTGCCGGAGACCGCCCGCTGGTGCACGGACCGCTCGTCGGCGGCCTGCGCCGAGTTCGTCGGCCCCGAGCTCCAGCCCGACGTGATGAGCTACGTCGACCGGCGCGACATCCCGAACTACTGGGCGTACGCCGACGCGTTCGTCCTGCAGGACCAGATGTTCGCGCCGACGGACAGTTGGACGCTCCCCGCGCACCTGTTCTTGGTCTCCGCGTGGTCGGCGAGCTGCCTCGACCCGGGCGATCCGATGTCGTGCGTGTCGGACGTCGACCTCAAAGAGGAGGAGAACCGATTCGACTACGGCGAGGCGCCCGTCTACGCGTGGACCGACATCACGTGGCTGCTCGATCGCGCCGGCGTGTCGTGGGCCTACTACGTGGCGCCGGGCACCTGCTCGTTCCCGCCATGTGACGACGACGACGGCTCCGAGGGCGGCACGACGCCCTCGACGAAGAACCCGCTCCCGGGGTTCGCCACCCTGCACGAGACCGGACAGCAGGCGAACATCCGGACACACGAGGACTTCCTGCGGGCCGCGGCCCGAGGGAAGCTGCCATCGGTCTCCTGGATCGTCCCGGGCAACGCCGTGAGCGAGCATCCGCAGTCGAGCCGCGGGATCGCCGCCGGGATGGCGTACGTGACCCGGCTCGTGAACACCGTGATGCGCGGCCCGTCGTGGGAGTCCTCCGCGATCTTCCTCACGTGGGACGACTGGGGCGGGTTCTACGACCACGTGCGCCCTCCGCTGATCGACGAGAACGGCTACGGCCTGCGTGTGCCCGGGTTGCTGATCAGCCCGTACGCGAGGCAGGGGTACATCGACCATCAGGTGCTCACGTTCGATGCCTACCTGAAGCTGATCGAGGACCGGTTCCTCGGCGGCCAGCGCCTGGACCCCGAGACGGACGGCCGCCCCGACTCGCGAACCACGGTGCGGGAGGAGGCCGCGATCCTCGGCGACCTCGCGCTCGCGTTCGACTTCGAGCAGGAACCGCGCCCGCCCCTGATCCTCGATCCAACGCCGTAGCTCCCTACGGAGGCGCTCGATCCTCCTCGAGCGGCGATCCGTCCGGTCGGCGGAACATGGGGCGGCCGTCGAGCAGTTCCAACGAGAACCAGCGCGGCCGGTGGATCAACCGGTGATGGCGGCGGCAAAGCAGGAGCAGGTTCCGCACCGCGGTCGGCCCGCCGTCGGCCCAGTGCACGACGTGGTGCGCGTCGCACCAGGCATGCGGCCGGTCGCATCCCGGGAATCGGCAATGACGATCCCGAACGATCACGGCTCGCCGCATCGCCGGCGGAACGACCTGGGTCCGCCTGCCGACGTCGAGAGGTTCGGAACGCCCGGCCATCACGACACGCCGGATCGAGGCGTCGCAGGCGAGCCGCCGCGCGACGGAAGGCGAGACCGGCCCCGAGTGGTCGAGCTCCGCCTCGACCGATGCCATGCGCAGCGCGTCCGCGTCGACGGTCACCGTCACGTGTGGACGCTCGCCCGCGACCGTCGGTCGGTCGGCGAGATCGAGCCACTGACGGCAGATCTCGACGAGCGCATCGGCACGCCGTTGCGGGGGCGTTCGGTGATCCTCCGCGCCGCGTGAGCGCGCCTCGGCATCGAGCACCGCTCCGAGGGCGGTCAGCAGCGTCTCCCCACCCTCCGGGTCGAGATCGAAGTCGCCTCGCACCATCCCGAGGAACGTCGTCGACGCGTGGAGGCGGCGGCGGAGGTGAAGCTGCTCCTCGCCGTCCATCGCGCGATCCTGTTCGACGGTCTGCCGCCAGAACGTGGTCACCCGATGGAGGTCGCCGGCCGAGTGGATGCGCGCGGCCTCCACCAGTTGGCCCTCCGCGCGGCGGAAGGCTTCCGGGTCCACGTCGTGAGCGGTCGCGAGGATCCGAACCGCCGACATCGAGACCTCGCCCTCCTCGAGCGCGCGCTGCGCGACCGGCATCTCGTCGAGCGCTCGCGCGAACCGCACGTGCTCTCGCGCCACGCCCCACGCCACCTTGAACCTCGAGGCGAGCCACGCCGCGGCCGACAGGAACCCGTCGCGCTCATGGAGACCACGCCGCTCGATCTCAGCGAGCCGACGCAGCCGCTCGACTTCGAGCAGCTCCATCGAGCGGTGGAGCTCCTCGAAGTCCTCCTCTATGCGGGCGTCGGGGAGCTCGGTGAGGATCTCCGCCCGGAGCGCGTCGGAAGCGGATCGCAGCTCGCTCATACGTGGATGCCACCGACCGAACGCATGTTCGAACTCTACATCCAGCCACTGACATCCCAGGCAGCTCGCAGGCAGGGCGGCGAGGGCCGCGTGTTACCCTCGGTCAGCGCCGGGAACACTCTTCGTGTTCGTGCTCAACAACCGAAGACGCTTCCCCGACGTTACACAGGAGAAGAACGTGGTCATCCGGGTTCCCGACCAGCGCAAGGCACAGGGCGCGTACGAGCGCCTGGACGACCGCATGCTCGTGCTGGACTTCCAGGCCGGACACCCCGAGGCCTACGTCGAGATCCACACCCGGTACAGCCCGCTCGCTCGCCGCGTCTGCTTGCGCTTCCTGCGTAACCAGCAGGACGCGGACGAGGCGCTCCAGGAGACGATGATCCGTGTCTTCCAGGGCCTGCATCGGTTCAACGGCCGGTACGCGCTGTCCCGTGGGTGGCGAGGATCGCCAAGAACGTCTCGCTCGACATCATCCGCAGGCAGGGACGCCGGCCGCTCGAAGAGGACGAGGGCACCGACGCCCCCGAGCTGAAGGACGAGGGCGACTCGCCCGAGGCGGCCTACGAGCGCCTCGTGGAGCGCGACCTCGTCCTCTCCGTGCTCGAGGAGATGCCGGTGACCCACCGAGACGCGCTCGTGCTCCGAGAGCTCGAGGGCCGGTCGCACCGGGAGATCGCGCACGAGATGGACATCTCGACCTCGCAGGCCAAGGCGCTGATCCACCGCGCGAAGGCGAGCTTCCGCCGCCGCTGGCTGGTCGCGGTCACCGAGAAGGGACGGCTCACCGCGATCGCCGTGCTGCCGCTCCTGTGGGCGGCGAAGGTCCTGGACCTCGGCAAGCGGGTCGTCGAGCGTATCGGGCACGCGACGCACATCACGCAGGCCGCGGTTCGCCCGAAGTCGTGGCGGCGGCTTCCGCCTCCTCCGCGGCGCCGGTCGCCGCGGTCGGGATCAGCGAGCGCGTGGTCGCAGCGGGCATGACGATCCTGCTCGCGGGAGGCGTCACGGTCGGCGCCGCGAAGATCGTCGAACACCGGACGGACAACAACCGGGAGGCTGCTGCAGCGATGGCGCCGGTGGTCGAGGACATCGCCGAGGGGCTTGCGTCCGTCGACGAGCCCGCAGAAGTGCCCGCCGAGCCGGTCGTCGAAGGGCATCTCCCCGAAGACGAGCCCCTGCCTGTCCCGACCTCGAAGGAGGTTCCGCCGGCCGAGCCGATCCCGACCACGGAACCGAGCCCGAGCGAGGATCCGGTCCCGAGCGAGGAGCCTTCTCCGTCGGGCCGATCCGAGCCCCACCGACGATCCGCCCATCACGGATCCGCCCGTGCCGCCACCGGCCCCCGCCTGGTCGTTCGACGTCACATCCTCGACGAACTCCGTGGAGGACTGCCCGTGCACCGCCGATTCGGAGCTGATCGGCGGCCAGGTGAACCACACGGCCGACGGCTTCACGTTCTCGCAGGTGCTCAGCGGAGGAGCCCGCGACGCCGCCGGCGATGTGGCATGGTCCTACGCCCTACAGCATTGGGGGGAGGTCGCACCCGAGGGTGGCAAGATCGACTACCGCCTCACGCTCATCTCCGGGGCGGGCACGTACCTCTACGGCGGCTCGGCGATCCTCGCCGAGACCACCGAGCTCGAGAGCGGAGCCATCGTGTATCGCTTCGAGGGAACCTTCGACCTGTGAACCACCCACATCCCGTAGCGGGATTGCCCTGGAGGGGCTTCGTGAGCGCCACTGTCGGTGTCTGGCCCGATGGATCGATCTTCACCGGTTCCCTCGCGCTCGAAGACGCTGCTTCCTGAAGCCCCCGAAGCAACCTTTCGGCCACGGGTTCGTTATCTAAGCAGGAACAAGAGCCTTGAGAGGGGACGAAAGGAGGGGAGCGCTTGCCTTCGTGGCATCCGGGTGGATGGCGGAGGCGGGAAAGTACGGGCCGAGTGTTGACTGCCAGTCGTGAGCGACATAGCATCTGCCCGTCTTCCCTGGCAGGGCGTCTGTCCCTGCATGGCTATAGGTATCCGTAGTTGGAGGAGAGAAAGGAGCTCGAATGAGCCTCCGTAGTAGAGGAGTACAGCGCCGAGGGAGGGTAGCGACAGTCCTGACGACCATCGGGGCGCTCGCGGCCTTCCAGGCGCTGGCGATCGTGGGTGCCGGGGCCGCATTCGCGGCTGGGACCTGCGTGTACAACCCGGCGACCGACACGGTCAACATCGCGATCGACGCCAACACTCCAGTGGCCGTCGCGGTCGAGCCGGCCGGCGGGCCAGACCTGGATCCGGCGGCGGCTCCGGGATCGATCCTGTTCGACGCAGACGCAGGCGCCGCGAGCTTCCTGGCGTGTGGTAGCGCGTCGAACTCGAACACCGTCTCGATCGTCGTCCTCGGACAGCCGAGTGGTACCGAGGAGTTCGTCATCGACGAGGCGATCGGCGATCCGTTCAACACGGCGATCGTGTGGAACATCGACCTGGGCACGGGCGCAGGCGACGACCTGACGTTCTACCTGAACGACGATGTGGACAACACAGTCGTCCTCACGAACACGACGTTCACCCTGAATGGCGCCGCCGGCGAGGTCCTGGGCGGCTCCGCCGGGGACGAGTGGAACGTGAACGGCGGTGCAGGGGACGACGTGCTTGACGGGAGCGCCGTTACGGCCGTGTTCACCGATCTCTCCGGCGCCGGCGGCGACGACGTCATCTCGCCGGGCAGCTTCCCCGGTGACTTCCTGTCAGGCGACGGCGGCACCGACACGCTCAGCTACTCCACCCGCACGACCCCCACGGCCATCGTGAATGGTGTTGCCGCGGGGACCGACGCCAACGGCGACGGTGACAGTCAGGATGTGGGCGACGAGAATGACGTCGGCACCGGTGGTGGCCCGCTCGACTGCTTCGAGGTCCTCCAGACCGGTACGGGCAACGACACGCTGAACAACGATGCATGTGGGTCGGCCACGATGATCCCCGGTGACGGCGACGACTTCGTCGAGGGCGGCGCTGGCGCCGACTTCATCGATTGGTCGAGCTCGACCACCGGCATGGTGATCGACATCACGAACGAGTCAGCGACCGGCCAGGGCACCGACACGTGGGACGACATCCTGAGGTTCGTTGGCTCGGGCTTCGACGACACCATGCTCGTCACCGCCAACGCGCCTGGTCCAGGCGTCGCCGAGTTCTTCGGCGGTGCCGGGGTCGACACGGTTGACGCGTCGGCCGCAGCCGCCGGTGTCAACGTCGAGCTCGACGTCCTCGACCCGTCGGGCGCCGACGACCTCGAGAACCTGATCGGTAGCGCCTTCAATGACAACCTCGAGGGTAACGACCTGCGCAACGAGATCACCGGAGCTGCCGGTGACGACTTCCTCGACGGCCAGCCGGGCAACGACACGCTGCTCGGTGGCGAGGGGAACGACACCTTCCTCGGTGGCACTGGGGCGGACCGCGTCAGCTTCGCGGGCTCGCCGGCCGGGGTGAACGTGGACCTGAGCCTCGGCTTCGCGATCGGTGAGGGCGACGACGGCTTCGCCGACCTCATCGAGATCATCGTCGGCTCGCAGTTCAATGACACGGTCACAGGTGGCCCGTTCGCCGGTGGAGGGACCGTCAACTTCCTCCTCGTCGGCAAGGCGGGCAACGACACGCTGACCGGGTTCGCCGGCAACGACACCCTCAAGGGTGGCGGCGGCCAGGACGTCCTGCGGGGCGTCGGCGGCGACGACTTGCTGAAGGGTGCGGCCGGGAACGACCGGATCTTCGGTGGCGGCGGCGTCGACATCGGCAAGGGCGGTAACGGCCAGGACCGCTGTAAGGGCACCGAGGTCACGACGAGCTGTGGGACGCAGCAGCAACCCAGCAGCTCGTCCGGGTGCCTCGAGGGCTGCTCGTCTGGTCTAGTACCTCAGGCGAGACCGCCTCATAGCACCAACGGAACCGGCCCCCCGCAAGGGGGCCGGTTCCGTTTCTCTCGTGTCATGGAAGCGCTCGGTCGAACGTTGCGAACGTCGATTGATGAAGACGTCGCGACGTCGGCGATGGGCTCGCGCATGGCTGGAGCGACGCGCTCGCAACCGCGAAAAGCCGAACCTGAGTAGACGCTGTAGGTCGCTCGGAGGTTCCCATCTGGCCTTCTTGATTCTGCAGGTCACCCTGCATAAGGTTGGCGCCCCGGTCGGGCTGCCGCGGGGGCGCCCTGTCTTGAGCGGGGAGGTACACGATGTTTCAGTCACGGCATGTCGCTTCGCTCCCGAGCGGTCATCGGCTCGGGGCCGCAGTCTCCACACTTGTACTGGCGGTCCTTCTCGTCGGTTTGACCGCGACCGCGCGTTCGCCGTCGTGACCTGCAATGCAGCTGGAGGAGCGACGCTTGATCGTTACCATGGGCGACCCGGCGACTCTGCCACGATTTCGATGGATGAACGGTGATATCACTGTCGCTCCGAGCCGACGCCAGCTGCTCGACTCACGTCGACCGCGACGTCACACGATCGAGGTCAACGGAAATACGGGCAATGAGTCTGTCACGATCGACATAGTCGAGGGACGCCTTCAATGCGGACGACGACTTCGACATCGACCTGGCGGGAGGAACCGGTGACTCCTGACGATCATCGGGTCGAGCCGGCGCCGACACCATGACCTTCACGCCCTTCGCGATGAACGGCTCGGCGATCGCGCAGGCGGGTGTCGAGAACTTCACCGTGAACGCCGGTGCGGGCGCCGACACGGTGAACGGCGGTACGTTCGCCGCCGCGCATCACGATCGAACGGCGGGGCGGGGGCGACACGCTCACCGGCGGGAGCGGCGGCGACACGATCAACCCCGGCACCGGCAACGACAACGACACCGTGAACGGCGGGGCGGCACCGACACCGCTGACTTACACGGGCATCACTGCGGCCCTGACGGTCAGCTTGGCGACCACGGGCGCACAGAGCACGGGCGGCGCCGGCAGCGACACGATCTACGAACTTCGAGAACCTCACCGGCGGATCGGGCGGGGACACGCTCACCGGCTCCACGGGGCGCGAACACGATCAACGGCGGCGACGGCAACGACACGATCAACGGTGGCGACGGCGACGACGTCCTGAACGGCGGCGACGGGAACGACACGCTCCGCGGCGAAGGCGGCAACGACACGATCAACGGCGGCGCCGGGACGGACACCGCCAGCTACTCCACCACCACCGCGGCCGTGACCGTGAGCCTGGCGGTCACCGCGGCCCAGAACACGGTCGGCGCCGGGACCGACACGATCACGAACACCGAGAACCTGACCGGTGGCGCCTCATCGGACACCCTGACGGGCAGCACCGGGAACAACGTCATCTCGGGAAGCGCCGGCAACGACACCATCACCGGCGGTGACGGCAACGACACCCTGAACGGCGACGACGGCGACGACACGCTCATCGGAGGGGCCGGCAACGACGCCTTCAACGGAGGGAACAACGTCGACACGGCGAACTTCGCTGCCGCGACGGCCGGCGTCACGGTGAACCTGGGTGCCGGTACGGCGACCGGGGAGGGCACTGACACGTGGCCACCGTCGAGAACGTCACCGGGTCCGGTTTCGACGACACCCTGACGGGGGACGGCGTGGCCAACGCCCTGACGGGCGGCGGCGGGAACGACGCACTCGCCGGAGGGGCAGGCGGCGACACACTCAAGGGCGGGGCGGGTGTCGACTCCCTCAACGGACAGGGTGACGCCGACACCGTCAACGGCGGAGAGAGCGGCGACAGCCTGAACGGCGGAGGCGGCAACGACCAGGTCAAGGGCGGAGGCGGCAACGACACCCTCGGAGGCGGAGGCGGCAACGACAGGGTCGCCGGCGGGAGCGGGAACGACGACGCCTCAGGTGGAGGTGGCAACGACGACGTCCTGGGCGGCAACGGCAACGACGACCTGACCGGCGGCGCCGGCAACGACCAGATCAAGGGCGGAGCCGGCAACGACGACTGCAGCGGCGGCTCGGGCAACGACGCGATCTCGGGCTGCGAGAACTAAGGTCGAGCGGACACCAAGAAACGGCCCCCCGGTTCCCCGGGGGGCCGTTTCTGTCGCCCCCCGATGCTAGCCTGAGGACCTGATGGAAGCGGTGGCCTGGACCGCCATCGGACTGCTCGCCGCGAGCGTGTTCGGCGGCTTCTTCTACCTCGGTGGGAGGGTCGATTCGCTCGGTGGAAGGATCGATGCATTGGCGGCGCGTCTGGATGCCAGGATCGATGCAGTTGGTTCGGATCTGGGCGCCCGGATCGACGCTCAGGGCGCTGAGCTCGGCACTCGGATCGACAGCCTGACTTCAAGGCTCGACGAACACGTCCAGCATCACGCCGGCTGAGGCCTCTTCGGACGCTCCTACGGCTCGTCCGGATCGGGCCCCGGCAGGACGAGGATCGCGTTGCTGATCAGTCGCTCGCGGCCGTCGGACGGACGGTTGACGACCTCGCCCTCGACCACCATCTCCGACGAGCCACCACCGTCGAGGTTGAGGGCGGTGACCGCCCCGAGGTCGCGCATGATCCTCGTGAACTGCTCCACGGTGGTCCCGACGGACCACCGCCGTTGCCTCCCGTCGACCACGACGAGCAGGATGTTGCCGTTCGCCGTGACGCCGACCCCCGTCCGCGGCTGGATCCCGCACCCCGAACGACAGATGCCAACCGGCTGGCCGTCGCGAAGCAGGAGGGGGGCGCCGCCGACCGCGTCGAACACGTTGGCCCACCCGAACGTCCAGTGCAGCCGCATCGGCGTGCCGGGGACGAGCGCGAGCAGCTCCGTCGCCTCGTCGGTGGCGGGGGCGGTCGAGATCACGATCCCGCCGCTGCGGGTGAGCGGCGCCTCCGAGCACTCCACGGCGTCCACGACGTAATCGCGTTCGACACCGTCCGGCTGCGCCACGCGCGGCGGCCCGTCGGGGAGGAGGCGGGCGGAGCACGCGAAGGGCGGCGGAGCCTCGAGCGTGCCGCCGAGCGGCGAGAATCCGACGAACTCGCCCGGCAGCGGGCCACCCTCGTTCCAACGCTCGATCGTGAACACGCGCCCGGTGGCGGGGTCGGTGACGCTGACCTCGACCTTCGGCTTGCCGAAGAACGTCGTCGACTCGTCGCGCGTGACCGCGAACAGCGTTCCGGCCGCGTTCGTCGTATGCAGGAGCTCGCCGTCCTGCGCGAGCGGGTGGTCCGGGTTGCCGAGTCCGCTGTAGTCGCCGTTCACGCCGGCGAGCGCGTCGGCGCGCCGCACGATGTCGGAGAGCGCCTCGCGTGACGGCAGCGCGTCGTCGGCGATCGTCACGTCCAGGCTCGCGGCCTTGGTGAGATCGATCTCGAGGATGAACGTCCGCCTCGGGATCCGCTTCTGCGTGATCTTCGTGTACGTGACGCCCGGGGCGATCCGTCGGGTCTTCTTCACCAACGAGGGTCCCGAGACCGGGTCCCGCGGGTCGCCGGACCGCGCGCCTGCCCGCGCCCCATCGGTCGTGATGCCGCTGAGCAGCAGCGATGCCGTCACGGCCACTGCCAAGAGGAGCGCGGACACCCGGATGATAGGTTGCCGTGGTTTCACGGGGGCACATCCTATCGGGGGTCGCATGCGGAGGTCGGCGTTCGTCGGGGCCATGGCGGTCGTGCTCACCGGGTTGCTCGCGGGGCTGTTCGCGAGCCCGGCCACCGCGCAGTCCTCGGTCTGGCCTTCGAGCAACGGTCTGCTCGCGTTCCGGTCCGACCGGACGGGGGAGGCCGACGTCTTCTCGCTCGACGCAACGGGCGGGAACCCGACGAGGCTCACGACTGGGACGAACATCGCCGAGCTGCAACCGGCCTGGTCGCCGGACGGCGGGCGGATCGCCTACGTGCGCCGTGGCAACCTCACCGGGCGTCCCGACCTGTTCGTGATGACCGCGGCCGGGACCGGTCGTACGAGGCTCACGACGACGCCCGTCCCCGAACGCGACCCGTCGTGGTCGCCCACGGGCGCCCGGATCGTGTATTCGGCCAGGACCCACGCGACCGGGCCCTACCGCATCTTCGCCGCGAAGGCGGACGGGTCGGGGCGCGCGCAGCTCACCACGCAGACCGCCGGGACCGCCGACCGCGCTCCGGCATGGTCCCCGGACGGGACGCGCATCGCCTTCATCTCCGATCGCGACGGCGGCTTCCCGGAGCTCTACCTGATGAACGCCAACGGCTCGGGCATCGATCGGTTGACGTCGAACGGGTTCGTGGACGGCAACCCGTCCTGGTCGCCCGACGGCACGAGGCTCGTCTTCGAACGCTGCTGCAAGAACGGGACCTCGGACGTGTTCTCGCTCGACCTGCTGACCGGGACCGAGACGAACCTCACGGCGTCCACGTCGCACCAGGACTTCGACCCGGCGTGGTCGCCGGACGGAACGCGGATCGCGTACGTCTCGTTCGAGGTCGGGCAGGGCAACGTCGACGTCTGGGTGATGAACGCCGACGGCTCCGCGCAGACGCGGCTCACGGAGGAGGCGGGCCTGGACACGTCGCCGGACTGGCAGCCGCTGCCCACCTGCACGATCACCGGGACCGACGGCGTGGACGACCTGCTCGGGACGGAGGGGAACGACGTGATCTGCGCGCTCGCAGGGCACGACGAGGTGAGTGCCGGGGGCGGGCACGACCTCGTGAACGGCGACCGAGGCAACGACGTCGTCGAGGGTCAGGACGGCGAGGACCTGCTCCTGGGTGAGGGCGGGGACGACACGCTCGGCGGCGGTGCGGACTACGACGTGATCGACGGGGGAGCCGGAACCGACACCTGCAGCGCGGGAGCCGACGGAGCCCTCCGCCGCCTCTGCGAGCTCTGACCTCGGCCGGCTTCAGTGCCCGGGGACCGCGTCCCCTACCGGCAGGTCGAGCCGATCCGGCATCCAGAAGTCGATCGCGCGCTCTCCCGCGCCCAGCAGCTGCGCCCGAGCCGGCGTCACCAGGTGCAGGAGGTCGGACTCGTACCTCGAGGTCGTCTCGGGCCCGCACCCAGCGGAACGTGTAGGCGAGGAACAGCGCCTTGCGCGTGATCGCCGAGGCGTTGCGCCCTCGCATGTGCCACAGGCGGCGGTCGAACAGGACCGCGTCACCGGCTCGAGCGAGGATCGGGACGGCGCCGGGCAGCTCGTTGTCGTCGTCCGGCGGCCGGTCGATCGTGTTCGAGCGGTGGGACCCGGGCAACACGACGAAGTTGCCGCGGCCGGGTTCGGAGACGTCCGAGAGGAAGTACGCGAGCTTGACGGCGAGTCGGGGCCGCGGACTCCCCTCGAGGTCACGGTTCACGATGCCGCCGTCCTGATGCCACATCCACGGCCGCCGCCCGCCATCGGGTTCGGGCGGGTGGACGTCGAGGTGGCAGTGGTACATGAAGATGTTCGGCCCGAGCAGGTCGACCACGAGCGGGAGCGTCGCCGGATGATCCAGCAGTTCGAGGAAGGCGGCCTCGCGTCCGCAGAACGCCAGCAGGTGGAGCGGACCGCCGTCGGGCCGCTCCACCCGGTGGACGCGCCCGACCGCGTCGGTCAGCCGGCCGAGTTCACCTGAGGAGAGGGCGCCTTCGAGCACGACGTAGCCGTCCCGCTCGAAGGCCTCTCGGGGGTTCGCGTCGAGCGCCGTCGCGTATGACTGTGCTTCCCGAACCGCCATCCCGCCTCCCGGTTCCACCGGTCGCACACATGACGGGAGGTGGGGTCGTGCGGTTCCGACCGCGTTCGCGCCGCTAGTCGGAGATCTCGACGCGCTCTAGGACCACATCGGAGGCGGGCCGGTCGTTCGCGCCGGTCGGAGCCTTCGAGATCGCGTCCACGACCTCGAAGCCCTCGGTGACCTCGCCGAAGATCGTGTGCTTGCCCGTGAGCCAGTCGGTCGGCGCGACCGTGACGAAGAACTGGCTCCCGTTCGTGCCCGGGCCCGGCGTTCGCCATCGCGAGCAGGCCCGGCCGGTCGAACCGTGGGCCGTCCGGCGGCACCTCGTCCTCGAACTGGAAGCCCGGCCCGCCGGTCCCCGTCCCGAGCGGGTCACCGCCCTGGATCATGAAGTTGCCGATCACGCGGTGGAAGATCGTGCCGTCGTAGAGCGGCTCCGTACGCGCGGTTCGGTCCCGAGGGTCGGTCCACTGCTTCGTACCCTTCGCGAGCTCGACGAAGTTCGTCACGGTCTTCGGCGCGTGCCCGGGCATCAGCGAGACGGTGAACGAACCCATCGAGGTGACGAACGTGGCGGTGGTCATGTCGGCCCTCTCTCTCGGTCGGAAGACCGGGCAGTCTACCGCCGCGGTCCTCGGCGCCGGCCCGGGAACGCGGGCGGTACGTAGTGGACGTCGTCGTATCGGTCGGAGGACCACGGCGCGGGCGGCGCCATCGTCAGGCGCGCGAGCCCGACGAGCGCCTCGTCGTAGTTGACGCGCCACCCCGCGAAGTCTCGCCACCCCCGCTCGCGGTCGCTCTCGGAGCGGAACGCCGACATCCCGCAGCCGTTCGTAGGCTTCGTCGAACTCCTCGCGCGTGACCGAGATGGGTCGTCGGGCCTCGGGTCGTCCTCGACCGGGATCCGGAAGAAGGCCGCGAGGTGCCGAAGGCACAGGTAGCCGGAGCGGATCATGAACTGCGGCTCGGGGATCCTCGGGACGTCCACGATCGAGTCGAACAGCGACGCGGCGTCCAGGACCGCGCCGGCCGCCGTGATCCAGGACTCCTCCGGGTGGGGCGACCGGAAGTGGGCGAGCGCTGGGAACGACCCGTGGCTCTCGTCGACGTCGGTGAACCAGTCCTCCCATTCCGTCCAGAGCCCGGGGAGGTTCTCGAATCGTCCGACACGCCACGCGAGGTCGATCAGGTACACGCCGCTCGGCGGCGAGCCGGCGCGGACCTCGAGCTTGCTGACCCCGCGCTCCCGTCGCTGGAACGCGACGTACGTGGCCGGGAGGTAAGTGATGAACAGCGCGAGGACGGTCAGGCCCACCCCGGCGGCGACGAACGACAGGGCGACGGAGGGGAGGTCGTCGCGGCTCGCGAAGCCGAGGGTGAACAGCGACGAACCGGCGATCGCGAACGCCTCGAGGCCGCTCACGTCCTCGATCGCGAAGAACATCATCGTGAACGCTGCGAGCAGGATCGCGACCCAGGAGGCGAGCACCACCACCAGCCCGACCGGCGCGTAGAACGCCATCACCCGGTCCCGCTGCGCGTAGTCGTGTCGCTCGTTGGCTCGGAGTCGGAAGATCCGGCGAACCAGGACGAACACCGCTCGCGCGAAGTACGTCCGCAGCGGGCGAGGCACGACGAACGTCCCGATCACGGAACGGACGACCAGCACGACGATCGCCGCGCCCGCGAGGAACAACATCACCCGGAGCACGATCACGACCGACGAGCCTAACCCCGACGCGCCCGGCCTCGCGGCCGGCGCGCGGCGCGCTCAACCGGCCGGCGCGTACGGCCGAGGTAGGAGTCGAGCCGTTCACCGAGAGAGGGAGCCACATGGTTCGAGGGACGTCCGACACGCCGGCGGGGCCGCCAGAAGCCGAGGAGCCGCACCACACCCTCGGCCTCGAGGTGATGTCCGACGCGGTCCGGTACCGCCGCTACCTCCTGGACCTCCTCGAGCCGCACCTCGGACCCTCGATCCTCGAGGTCGGCTCCGGGCTCGGCGATCTGGCCGAGGGACTCGAGGGCTACGAGCGCCTCGTCGTCACCGACGTCGACCCTGACTGCCTCGCGGAGCTCTCGAGGCGGTTCGAGGGCCGCTCCGGACATCGAGGTCAAGCCCTTCGACCTGCGCGAGGACCGGCGTGTCACGACGCCGGTGGACACGGTGCTGGCCGTGAACGTCCTCGAGCACATCGAGGACGACGTGGCGGCCCTGCGCCGGATGACGGCCGAGGTCGTTCCCGGTGGCTCGGTCGTCCTGTTCGTCCCCGCCTACCCGAGCCTGTACGGGCCGCACGACCGCGCCGCGGGTCACGTCCGGCGCTACACGCCGCAGACGCTCCGCGCGGCCGTCGTCGCGTCCGGCCTCGCCGTCGAGGTGCTCCACCCCGTGAACTTCCTCGGCGGGCTCGCGTGGTGGGTGGCGGTCCGCGTCGGCGGATGCGCGAGCCCGAGGAGCAACCTGGTCGGTGTGTACGACCGGTTCGTGGTCCCCGTGGTTCGGCTGATGGAGCGGAGGTGGAAGCCGCCGTTCGGTCAGTCGATCATCTGCGTGGCCCGGGTGCCGAACGACGGCGGTGCCTCGGACGGCACGTCGCCCGGCACGTCGGTTCGGTGACGGCGGAGCCCCAACAGGCTCAGGAAGAAGCTCGCGAGCACGATCTGGGCGCCGAGGAGCAGCGCCGTCAGCGAGGGGATCACGATCCGCATCGCGCTCGAGACGTCCAGCGCGCCGAAGGACACCTCGCTCCACCGGACGAACGCGTAGATCGAGCCGGCTGCACCCGCGAGGATCACCGCGAACCCGACGACGAGGCCCACCTCGACCTTGAGGTACGGGAACCACTTCCGGAAGCGGTCGCCGGCCGGCAACAGCCCCTCGTTCCACGCGAACATCTTGCCGAGGACCGAGAACAGCACCGCCTGGAACCCGATCGCGATCGTCATGCACGCGAGCAACAGGGTCTGCACGTCGAACGTGATCCGCACCCACGACCCGCGGTCCGGGGAGCAACCAGACCGTCGCGGCGGCGCCGAGCGCCATCAGGACGAGCCCCGGATACAGGAAGAGCCAGTTCGGGCTGTACGCGAGCAGGAACCGGAGGTGCCGCCAGCCGTCGCGCCACGGCCGCAGGTTCGAGGCCCGTCGTTCGTCGCCGCGCGACAGGGTGGTCGGGACCTCGGTGACGGCCAGCTCGTTCAGCGTCGCCTTCACGACCATCTCGCTGGCGAACTCCATCCCCGTCGTCTGCAGGTCGAGCTCGAGGATCGCGTCCCTGCGGAAGCCACGGAGCCCGCAGTGGAAGTCGGCGACCGGACTGCGGAAGAACAGACGGCCGAGGCCCGTCAGGACCGGGTTGCCGATCCATCGGTTCTTCCACGGCATCGCGCCGTCGGCGATGCCCCCGGCGAACCGGTTGCCCATCACCAGGTCGTAGCCCGCCCGCAACCGTTCGACGAACGGCTCGATCGCCTCGAAGTCATAGGTGGCATCCGCGTCGCCCATGATCACGAACCGTCCGCGCGCCGCGGCGATGCCGCCGAGGAGGGCCGCGCCGTATCCCTTCTCCGCCACCGGAACGACCCGCGCGCCCATGCGCTCGGCGATCTGGATCGAGCCGTCCGAACTGCCGTTGTCGGCCACGACGATCTCGCCCTCGATCGCGAGCCGCTCGAGCGCCGACCGGGCGGCCTCGATGCACGCGCCCAGCGTGCCGGCCTCGTTCAGGCAGGGCAGGACGATCGACAGCTCGATCGCGGTCGCGGGCGCTTCCGGTTGGAGGCCGCCCGCGTCCGCATCGCGGAGGCCGCGCTGGGTGACCGACATGTCCTTTCCTATCGGTCACGCGGTGAGGTGATTTGAGGGTGTCGCTACGCTTCGGGCGAGCGCGTGTGGAGTACCGCGTGTGCGGAGTGCGACGGCCTTCCGTGTGCCGATCCGGGGCTTCCGCGCGGAGATCGCGCGCGCGAAGCGTCGACAGCTCGGTTCCGATCAACGCGTGCATTCACGCCACCTCCCGTTCCAGGGCCTCCTGGAAGCGCTCGAGGGTGTAGGCCCATCCGGCGCCGTAGCGGGACCTCGCCTGTTCGGCGAGCCCGCCGAGCCGCTCCCAGCCTCGGTGCTCGAGCTCGACGAGCGTCCCGGCGTCGTCGGGGGAGAAGCGGACCTCGACCTCGGTCGGTGGGTTCTCCGTCGCGTTCGGTTTCCACGCGAGGACGAGCCGGGAGGGTGGCTCCCAGACCAGCACCTCGGCCCACGGCAGGACCTCGCCGTTCGACAGGTGCTCGAGCACCTTCCCGCCGACTCCCGTGCTGGAACTCCACGCGCTCGACCTTCACGTCCTCGCCCTCGAACTCGTCCACGGCCCGCGAGTACCGCTCGACCGGCCACCACGCGCCCATCACGTCCGTGAACAGCTCGAACGCTCGAGCGGGCTCGGCCTTGACGGAGATGCTCGCGCGGATCGGCTCGATCGGGTTCATGTGCGTCCTCCTCCTTCACCGGCCGGCGCCTCGTCGTCGGCAACCTCCTTGAACGCGGCGAGCGCCGTGTCCCAGTACGACTCGAGGTACTCGCGCAGCGCCGACAGGCCCTGCGTGTCGACGCCGTACAGGCGCCTCGTTCCCTCTCGCCGGTCGCGCACGAGCCCCGCCTCCTTCAGGACGCGGAGGTGCTGCGAGACGGCCGGGCGACTCACGGGCAGGTGGCGCGCGATCTCGCCGACCGGCCGCGCTCCTCCCCGGAGGACCTCGAGCACCGCTCGCCTCGTGGGATCGCCCAGCGCGTCCAGCACCTGCGCGGTCGCCTCTTGGTAACTCATGACTTACCGTAAGTTACCGCTTACCGGTGCCTGTGTCAAGCCGTATGTCGGCTCGCCGTCAGGCCGTGAGTTGCTCGATCAGCGCCTCTTGGGTGGTCACCGGGAGCGCGCAGACGAAGCGCTCGCACACGTAGGCGGTCGGCTTGCCGTCGAGTTGCGGCCGATCGCGCAGGAGCGCCACCGCCGCCGACGACGCGGGGTCCTCGGGCGAGGCGACCGCCAGGACGTGGTTCGGCAGGAACCGTTCCGACGTCACCTCGGCCGCGAGCGCTCGGGTCGTCTCCTCGTCGGGGTCACCGACGATCGCGACCTCCTTGACGCCCGACAGGTACAGGTCGAGGGCCCCGAGCGCGTGTCCGAAGCCCCCCGGGGCGCCCGCCATCGCGTCGCGGACCAGCCGAAGCGCACCGACCGCCCCGCGTTCGTACGCGTGATCGCCCGTGAGATGGTCCAGCCGCAGGAGCACGTCGGCGGCCGCCGAGTTGCCGCTCGGCACGGCGTTGTCCGTGAGCTCCTTCGGCCGGACCACCAGCGCCTCGGCGTCCTCGCCCGTCTGGAAGAACCCGCCGCGCTCCTCGTCGTGGAACCGTCGGAGGAGCTCGTCCGCCAGCCCCCGCGCGTGCTCGAACCACGGGAGCTGCAAGGTCGTCTCGTACAGGGTGAGGCAGGCCTCGGCCATGAGCGCGTGGTCGTCCGCGAACGCGGGGGTCCCGGCCCGCCCCTCGCCGCCAGGACCGCACGAGCCGGCCCGAGCCGTCGCGCAGCTCCGACAGGACGAACGATGCCGGCGTCGACCGCGGCGTCGACGAACCTCTGTTCGCCCGTCGCCCGCCCGACCTCGGCGAGCGCCGAGATCGCCATGCCGTTCCAGGCCGCGAGGACCTTGTCGTCGGTCGCCGGGCGGATGCGCCGCTCCCGGACCTCGAACAGCTCGGCGCGGGCGCGCTGGATGTCGGAGGCGAGCTCGCCGGGGTCGACCTCGCGCTCGGCTGCCACGTCCTCGAGCGGGACCGGTCGCCAGAGCACGTTCGTGCCCTCCCAGTTGCCCTCGGGGATCGCGCCGAGCGCTCCCGCGACCGTCTCGCCGGCGATCTCGACGAGCTCGGCCCACGACCAGACGAAGAACCTCCCCTCGACACCCTCGCTGTCCGCGTCCTGGGAGGAGGAGAACCCGCCGCCGGGTTGCCGGAGCTCGCGCAGCAGGTACTCGCAGGTCTCGACGGCGACGCGGCGGTACGGCTCGTGCCGTGTCACCTGCCACGCGCGGACGTACAGGCGGGCGAGCAGCGCGTTGTCGTAGAGCATCTTCTCGAAGTGCGGCACGTGCCACCCGGCATCGGTCGAGTACCGATGGAAGCCGCCCCCCACCTGGTCGTACATGCCGCCGGCCGACATCCGATCGAGCGTCCGGGTCACGAGCTCGAGCGCGTCCGGGTTCCCCCGCAGGTGCATCCGCAGGAGGAACTCCAGCGTCATCGGTTGCGGGAACTTCGGGGCGCCGCCGAACCCGCCCCAGCGCGGGTCGAACGATCGCCGCAGGTACGAGACGGCGCCGGTCAGGATCTCCTCGGTGAGCGGCTCGGGGGAGGCCGCGAGCCGGGCCGTTCGGTCGATCGCTCCGACGATCCGCGCGCCCTGCGTCTCGATCTCGTCGCGGCGGTTCGCCCAGACGTCGGCGATCGAGGTGAGCACCGTCCTGAACGCCGGCATGCCGTGCCGGGGTTCGTCCGGGAAGTACGTCCCCGCGTAGAAGGGCCGGCCGTCGGGCAGCAGGAACGCCGTCAGGGGCCATCCGCCGCTCCCGGTCAGCGCGTGGACCGCGTCCATGTAGATCGCGTCCAGGTCCGGGCGTTCCTCGCGGTCCACCTTGATCGAGACGAAGTGCTCGTTCATGAGGGCGGCCGTCGTCCGGATCCTCGAAGGACTCCCGCTCCATCACGTGGCACCAGTGGCAGGCGGCGTAGCCGATCGACAACAGGATCGGGCGGTCTCGCTCACGGGCTCGCCCCAGCGCCTCCTCGCCCCAGGGGAACCAATCGACCGGGTTGTCCGCGTGCTGGAGCAGGTACGGGCTGGTCTGGTCGGCGAGCCGGTTCATGCGATCGAACCCAGTCTAGGTGCCTCGCGTCGAAGGACCTCCCCGGCACTCAAACCACGGGGGAGAACGGCCGATGCTTCACACGAGAGGATGAGCCAGCCCGCAGGTGTGATCCGTGTGCTCGTGGTCGACGACCACGAGATGTTCTCCGAGGCGCTCGGCCTGCTGCTCGGCCGGCAGCCGGACATCCGGCTGGTCGGCTCGGCGCAGGACGCCGATCAGGCGATGGAGATGCTCGGTGAATCGCCGGACGTCGTCCTCATGGACCTGGACATGCCCGGGACGAACGGGATCGAGGCCACCCGGCGGATCCGCGAGGCCGTGCCCGAGGTGAAGATCGTCCTGCTCACGGCCGTCCAGAGCCCCGAGGTCATCGCCGAGGCGCTCGCCGCCGGCGCGTGCGGCTACGTCCCGAAGACCCGCGCCGTCGAGGAGCTCATGGACATCGTCCGCCGCGCCGCGGCCGGCGAGATCGTCATGCCGGAGCGGGACCTGGCGGCCGTGGTCGAGCAGCTCCGCGGGCCCCGGATCTCGCCCGGCGAGGCCGCGCTCCGCCGGCTGACGCCACGCGAGACCGAGATCCTCCAAGGACTCGCGGCGGGGGAGACCGCGTCCGAGATCGCGGCGTCGCTCGGCATCAGCGCCCTGACCGTGCAGAGCCACGTGAAGAGCGTCCTGGCCAAGCTCGGCGTGCATTCGAAGATCGAGGCCGTGACGCTCGCCTGGCGCCACGGGCTCGCGACCACGAGCAGGCCGGCGTGACGACCGCGCAAAGCGATGTCGCCGCCGAGCTGACCCGGACCGAGCCCCCGCTCGCCGTCTCGCGGGTCCTGGTCGTCGAGGACCACCCGGTGCTCCGGTCCGTGATCACGATCGCGTGCGATCAGGCGCCGGACCTGGAGGTGGTCGGCGAGGTCGAGGACGGGACGACCGCCCTCGAGATCTGCCGGCGGCTCCAGCCCGACCTCATGGTGCTCGACCTCATGCTGCCCGGCGAGATCCAGGGGCTCGAGCTCGCGCGCATCGTGCGGTCCGAGAAGCTCCCGATCAAGATCCTCGTCCTCACCGCCCGGACCGACGACGAGACGGTGTTCGACAGCGTGGCCGCCGGTGTCGACGGCTACCTCGAGAAGACGGCCGGCGTCCGTTCGATCGCCGAGTCGCTCCGGCGGGTGGCGAGCGGCGAACGCGCCTTCAGCCCGGCGCACCAACGAGGTGCGATCGCCGAGCTCGGCCGCCGCGCGCACGAGGCGCGGGAGCGCACGGCGGGGGTGGACGTGACGGCCCGTGAGCTCGAGGTGCTCGAGCAGGCCGCCCTCGGGCTGACCGTGGGCCAGATCGGGACCCGCATGTCGTTGTCGCCGCGGACCGTCGAGACGCACCTCGCCAACGCCTACCGGAAGCTCGGGGCCCGCAACCGCGTCCAGGCGCTCGCGCGGGCCTCGGAGCTCGGACTCATCCGGATCGGGTGAGCGGACCGATGGGCGCCCCCGAGCTGGACCCGCCGCCACGGCTCGGCGTCGTCCTCGTCGAGCCCCTGCCGCTGGTCCGAGCCGGCCTCGGCAAGTTGATCGAGGGCAGCACCGGCTTCTTCGTGCTGGCGGAGGCGGGGGATGCCGACGACGCGCTCCGGGCGATCGATCGCGTGCGACACGACGGCGCGATCACGGTCGTCGGCCTCGGCCTGGAGGGGGCGCACGACGCCTACTGGCTGATCCGCGCGCTCCGCGAGCGGTACCCGAGCCAGGTGGTGCTGGCGTGCGGCGCCCAGTCGGACGCGATGTCGATCTCCCGGGCGCTGTTCTGCGGGGCGGACGGGTTCGTGGACAAGAACGTCGAGCCGCGGGTGTTCCTCGAGTCGCCTGGCCGAGGCGGCCGGCGGCGAGATCGTCCTCGCCGGGCCGCCGAGCGAGTGGGTGGCCGAGATCGCGAGCGGACTCGAGCGCCGGCGCCAGGCGGAGGACCGGCTGACGCATCGCGAGCGCGAGGTGCTGAACGTCGCCGCCGAGGGGCTCACGGCCCGGGAGATCGCCGACCGTCTCGGTGTTCGGGAGCGAACCGTGACGACCCACCTCTCGCGCATCTACGGGAAGCTCGGCGTCCGCACGCGTGTCGCGGCGGTCCGCGTCGCGACGCTCTCCGGTCTGGTGACGGCGGATGCGTCCCGTTAGTCCCGTCAACGGATTACGTGGAACGACGTACGTGGTCTCCGTGGAACTCGGAATAGCGGTACGTACCGGCTCACCCGTACCGTTCGTTCCGTGGAGTCGGCCACTGGGCCGGCGGCGATTGACGGGAAGGAGGTGCATATGCTCTCGATCCTCTACGCAGGCGTGAACTACGTCCGCGCTCGGTTCCCCCGTGAGGACGGTGCGGTGGCCACGGAGTACGGCCTCCTGCTCGTTCTGATCGCGCTGGCCATCGTGCTGGCCGCGACGGCGCTGGGTGCCGCGATCTCTGGTGTCTTCACCGACGCTGAGACCGAACTGCAGGGTGTTGGTTCGTAACGAACTCTGAAGCAAGAGCGGCCTTCGTCGGCCGCTCGCTCTTCCGGCGGGAGGGAGGAGCGAGGGGCCGACGAGTGTTTCTCCAAGCCCCGTCATTCGGGAGTGAACGCAGTTGGGAGGTCCGACCGGGATGGGCGGACGAGGCGATCGGTGATCGGGGCACCCCCCCGGATCCCGCCTCCAGGCCATCCGCCCGGTCCGAACCCCTTCACGGCGGGCTCAAGGGAACTTCGGACGGGTCGATGAACAGGGTGAACAGGGTGAACAGAGCGAACGGGAGGTTGCCGAGATGAGGTCTCGAGGGCTGGTCGTGGTGCTGGCGCTCATCCTCGCGACGATCGCGACGGCGGGCGTGTTCTTGTATTCGCGCGGTGTGAAGCAGGAGGCCATCCAGGGAGGTGACCTGCAGGACGTCATCGTCTCGAAGGTGGACATCGCCGCGAACGCTGACCTCGACCGGCTCCTGTCCGAGGGCAGCTTCCAGATCATCCAGGTCCCGGCGGAGGCCCTCGTCGAGGGCGCCGTCTCCGACCTCTCGCAGCTGCGGGGGCGGACCTCGAGCGCCTACATCTTCGCGGGCGAGCAGATCCCCGAGTCCCGGATCCAGGGCGGGCTCATCCCCGGCGGCGTGCTCGGGATCCCCGAGGGGCATCAGGCCATCTCGGTCTCGCTCGCGGGCCCACGCGCCATCTCGGGCGCCCTCGCGGGCGGCGATCGGATCACGATCTACGCGACGTTCGAGGGCATCAGCCTGCTGCTGCTCGACAAGAACTTCCTGAAGAAGGCGAACGACCCCTCGCAGCTGGCACAGCTCAGCGAGGCCAACGTCCCGGTGTTCGACACGACCGTCGTCCTGGTCCCGGAGGTCGAGGTGCTCCGCGTGTCCCAGACGGTGAACGAGGACGGGACCGTGTCGGCCTCGACCGGCGGCGACGTCCTGCTCACGCTGGCGTTCCTGCCCGACGAGGCGCAGCAGTTCGTCTTCGCGCTCGAGAAGGGGCGCGTGTACACGTCGCTGCTGCCGCCCGATGAGGCCGGCGTGGATCTCGCGCCGCTGACCGTGGCCCAGCTGTTCCTGCCCGAGAAGACGAAGTAGCGATGCTGCAATCCGTCATCGCCGTCGGCACGCCGCAGTCGTTCCGGACGACCCTGGCCAGGGCCCTCGAGGTCGAGCCGGAGGACGTGGGCTTCGTGCAGTCGGTGACGGCGGCCGAGGAGATCCTGGTCGAGACGAACGACACGATCGACGTCCTCGTGCTGTCGCCCGAGGTGAAGGACCCCGACGCGCTCGGCCTCGCCGAGTTCGTGGGGCGGACCGCGCCGATGATCGCCATCGTCGCGGTCCGCGACAAGTCGTGGAACGGGCTGTTGTCCGCCGCGATGCGCGCCGGGATCCGGGACGTCGTCGACCTGTCGCAGGGGAGCGAGGAGCTCCGCGACGCCGTCGAGCGGGCGATCACGTGGGCGACGAACCTCCGCCAGGCGCGGGGTTCCAGCAACGGCCAGGCCCGCCATCGCGGCACGGTCATCTCGGTGTTCTCCTCCAAGGGGGGCGCCGGCAAGACCTTCCTGACGACGAACATCGCCGCCGCCGTCGCCGACCTCTCGGGGCGCGACACCGCGGTGGTGGACCTCGACGTCGACATGGGCGACGTCTTCAGCTACTTCGGGCTCGAGCCCAACCGGCAGGTCGGCGACCTGATCGCGCTCGGCGAGGGCGCCGACAAGAAGACGATCTACGAGAGCGCGACCCAGGTCTCGGAGCACCTGTTCGCGTTCGGCGGCGTGGCCGACCCGGCCATGGAGGCGCCCGGCGGCGAGGCCGTCGGCAAGTACCTGCGCGTGCTCCGGAACAACTTCGCCTTCGTGGTCGTGGACGCCTCGGCCGACTACACGGACCTCGCGCTCGCGACCTTCGACCTGTCCGACGCGATCTGCCTCGTGACGGGTCTCGACGTCGTGGGCGTGAAGCACCTGTCGAAGGCGCTCGAGACGCTCATCTCGATCGGGCTGCCCCGCGAACGGTTCCGCATCGTGCTGAACCGCGCGGACAGCAAGGTCGGGCTGGACGCCGGGGACGTCGAGCGCGTCATGAAGGTGCAGGTCGACACGATGATCCCGTCGAGCCGGCTCGTCCCGATGTCGCTGAACAAGGGCCGGCCGGTCTACCTGGAGGAGCCGAGCTCGGACGTCTCGAACAGCATCCGCAAGCTCGCCCACCGGTTCATCGCGATGCAGAGCGACGTGCACGAAGAGAACGGAACGAGTGGAGAGCTCGTCGCCGCCAACGGGAAGCGCCGAGGCCTGTTCCGGCGTCACTGAACCATCAGGGAGGAACGATGACGCTCGCAGATCGACTCGCCAAGGCACAGCAGCGGGACCGGATCGCCGAGATCCGGACCCGGGTCCAGGACCGGCTCGTCGAGGTGCTCGGCCCGAGGCTGTTCGACGCCTCGATGTCCGACACCGAGCTCGAGGGTCTGGTCCACCAGCGGCTCCGAGAGCTGCTGGACGACGAGGAGTCCGGGCTCTCCGCGCAAGAGAAGCTGCTGATCGTCCGCCAGATCGGCGACAGCGTGATGGGGCTCGGGCCGCTCGAGCCCTTCGTCCGCGACCCCGAGGTCACGGAGATCATGGTGAACGGCTGGGAGTCGATCTACGTGGAGCGCGCCGGCAAGCTGTACTGGACCGGCACGAAGTTCCACGACGAGGGGCAGCTGCGCCGCACGATCGACAAGATCGTCGCGAAGGTCGGCCGCCGCATCGACGAGTCCTCGCCCTACTGTGACGCGCGCCTGCCCGACGGCTCACGCGTGAACGCGATCATCCCGCCGCTCGCGATCGACGGCCCGGCGCTCACGATCCGGAAGTTCGCGGCCGACCCGTACCAGGCCGAGGACCTCGTGTCGTTCGGCACGATGACGCGTCCGGTGGTCGAGCTCCTCGATGCCGCCGTGCGCGGACGCCTCAACATCCTGGTCTCCGGCGGGACCGGCGCCGGCAAGACGACCACCCTGAACGTGCTCTCGTCCTTCCTGCCCGAGGACGAGCGCATCATCACGATCGAGGACGCGGCGGAGCTCCGGCTGCAGCAGCCGCACACCGTTCGTCTCGAGTCCCGCCCACCGAACATCGAGGGCCGGGGAGAGGTCGCGATCCGCGACCTGGTCCGCAACGCGCTGCGTATGCGCCCCGACCGCATCGTCGTCGGGGAGGTCCGTGGCGGCGAGGCGCTCGACATGATGCAGGCGATGAACACGGGCCACGACGGCTCGATCAGCACGATCCACTGCAACTCGCCGCGCGACGCGCTCGCCCGCCTCGAGACGATGGTGCTGATGTCCGGGATGGACATCGGGATCCGGGCGGTCCGCGAGCAGATCTCGTCGGCGCTCGACCTGATCGTGCACCAGTCGCGGCTGAAGGACGGGACGCGGCGCATGACCCACGTCACCGAGATCGCCGGGATGGAGGGCGACATCATCACCCTCCAGGACATCTTCCTGTTCGACTACAGCGCCGGGATCGACGAGGAGGGCAAGTTCCTCGGCGGGTTGAAGGCGACCGGCCTTCGTCCCCGGTTCGTCGACAAGCTGGCCGAGCGCGGCGTCGCGATCGCTCCGGAGGTCTTCCAGCTCGGGGGACGGCCGGCGTGATCGCGGGACTCTTCGCAGGCTCCAACGTCACGCTCCTCGTCGCGCTCGGGGCGGTGTTCTTCGGCGTCTTCATCCTCGTGTCGTTCCTCATGGGCGTCCGCGCCCGGACGAAGCGGCGCCAGGCGCTCGAGCATCGGATCGGGCGCAAGCGGGGTGGATCGACGGACGACGGCGCGCCGGTCGTGACCTCGTCGTGGGTGCCCGACTCCTTCGCGCAGGTGGGCCACCGGTTCGCCGAGGTCACCGGGGTCGGCGCCCGGCTCGACGCGAAGCTCGAGCAGGCGGGCATGCCGATCCTCGCGGGCGAGTTCATCGCCATCATGGTCCTGTGCGTGCTCATCGCCGGCATCGTGGCGGCGATCTTCCTGCAGAACATCGTGTTCGTCCTGCTCATCGCCGGGTTCGCGAGCGTGATCCCGTACGTGTGGATGGGACGGTCGCTGCGCAAGCGCCAGGAGGCCTTCGTCGACCAGCTCGCCGACACCCTGTCGGTCCTGGCCAGCTCGCTGCGGGCCGGGTACTCGTTCCTGCAAGCGCTCGACACGGTCTCGAAGGAGATCGGGGAGCCCTCGGCCGGTGAGTTCCAGCGGGTCGTGGCGGAGATCCGCCTCGGACGTCCGATCGACGACGCGATGACGGCGATGGCCGAGCGCGTCGGCAGCGAGGACCTGAAGTGGGCCGTGATCGCGATCAACGTCCAGCGTCAGGTCGGTGGGAACCTCGCCGAGGTGCTCGACATCGTGTCGAACACGGTCCGCGAGCGCGCCTACATCCGCCGACAGGTCCAGGTGCTGTCCGCAGAGGGACGGTTGTCCGTGTGGATCCTGTCGTGCCTGCCCTTCGGGATCCTGGTCTACATCGCCATGGTGAACCCGGAGTACATCGAGCCCCTGTTCTCGACGCTCCCCGGCAGGGCGCTGCTCATCGCCGGGGCGTTCTGGATGGGGCTCGGCATCTTCGTCATGTCTCGGATGGTGAAGATCGATGTCTAACCTCTGGCTGCTCCTCGCGATGGCCGGCACGTTCATGGGCGTGCTCATGGTGTTCCTCGTGATGGACATGCGCACGCGCGAGCGGAACCGCCCGGTCGCGCTGCTGCAGTCCCAGATCGGTCCGGTCGAGGGGAGCTACGACCTGCGGAAGAACCAGCTCGAGGGATCGGCCGTCAACCGTGTCCTGATGCCCGCCGCGAAGAAGGTCGGGCGCGGCGTGGGGCGGCTGCTCCCGTTCAACCTGGCCGACCGCATCGAGGAGAAGCTCATCCTCGCGGGCAACCCCGAAGGTTGGGACGCCGAGCGGGTCGTCGCGCTGAAGATCATCGGCGCGATCGCCGGTCTGGTGGGCGGCGCGCTCATCACGACGATGCTCCCGATCCCGTCGATGTTCCGGCTCATCACGATCGTCGTCTTCGCGATGCTCGGGTACACGGTCCCGAGCGCGCAGGTGAACGCGCTCGCGACCCGGCGCCAGAAGATGATCCGCAAGCAGCTCTCCGACGTCATGGACCTGCTCACGATCAGCGTCGAGGCCGGGCTCGGGTTCGACGCCGCGATCGCCCAGGTCGTGAAGAACGTCCCCGGGCCGCTCGCCGACGAGTTCGCCCGGCTGCTCCAGGAGGTGCAGATCGGCGTCTCGCGCACGGACGCGTTCCGCCACATCGGCGACCGCACGAACGTGCTCGAGCTCCAGGGGTTCGTCCTGTCGATGATCCAGGCGGACATGTTCGGCGTCTCGATCGCCAACGTCCTGCGTGCCCAGTCGAAGGAGCTGCGGACGAAGCGGCGCCAGCGAGCCGAGGAACAGGCACAGAAGATCCCGGTGAAGCTGCTGTTCCCGATGATCTTCATGGTGCTGCCCGCGTTGTTCATCATCATCCTGGGCCCGGGCGCGATCCACATCTACGACCAGTTCTTCGCCTGAGCCGTCGGACCGCCCGTCGTTCCGACCGGTGGTCGGGCATCGCTGACCCCGGCGATCGGGACCTCGCTGTTACCCTTCGCGGATGTCGAAGGTCGCCTATCAGGGTGAACCCGGCGCGTACAGCGAACGCGCGGTCCGCGCGCTGTTCCCGGACGCGGAGCCACTGCCGTGCGAGACGATCCGCCTGACCTTCTCCCGCGTCACGAGCGGTGAGGCGGACTTCGGCGTCGTCCCGGTCGAGAACTCCCAGGCGGGCTCGGTGAACGAGGCGTACGACCTCCTGCTGCGCTCGAGCCTCGTCCAGGTCGTCGGGGAGGTCACGATCCGGGTCGACCATGCGCTCCTCGGCCCGCCGGGAGCACGACTCGAGGGGATCACCCGCGCCTATTCCCATTGGCAGGCGCTCGCGCAGTGCGAGGAGTTCCTGTCGACCCATCACATCGACCCCGTGCCGGTGCACGACACGGCGGGAGGAGCCCGGCTGGTGGCCGAGGCGGGCCGGACCGACGAGGCGGCGATCGCGAGCGTCGAGGCCGGCTCGAACCTCGGGCTGACGGTGCTGGCCGAGCACATCCAGACCTATCCGGACAACTTCACGAAGTTCGGCGCGATCGGGACCCGTGACGCGGGGCTCGGACCCGCGGACCGGACCTCGCTCGTGATGGCCGGCGACGACCGGCCGGGCTCGTTGTTCCGCTCGCTCCAGCCGTTCGCCGACCGCGGCGTGAACCTCACGAAGCTCGAGTCCCGGCCCCGCCGAGGCGCGCCGTTCGAGTACGTCTTCTACATCGACCTCGACGGCTCGACCGAGGACCCGAACGTGGCCGCGGCGCTCGACGAGGTCCGCCTGCACACCTCGATGCTGAAGGTCCTCGGCTCGTATCCGGCATCGAAGGGCCCGATCTAGCGGCGCCACGGATCCCACGGGAGCCCGTGGGATGATGCCCGGGATGTCTCAGCGGCGCCGAGCGCGCCATGCCGCCCGTACCCGTATCCCCCCGGCGTCCCGATCGGGTTGCTCGCGTTCGCGCTGCTCGCGGTCCTCGCCTGGCAGGCTCGAGCTCTGGCCGTTCGGCGCGTCCGAGGGCGCCCAGGCGACGGCCTCGCCGGCCCCCACCGTCGCGTCGCCGGTGCCGTCGAACTCGCCGACGACGCCTCCCTCGCCCAGCCCGACGCCCGAGCCGAGCCCGGAGCCCGCGAACACCACGTTCGACGGGATCACGACGTTCCGGGGCAACGCGTCCCGCTCCTACTACGGGCAGGGACCGGTCCCGATGGACCCGAGGATCCTCTGGAGGTACCCGGCCGAGGCGAACCTGTGCTCGAACTCGTCGGACGAGCAGGGCGTGCGCCTGTGGTGCGGGACCGGCTGGACGGGCCAGCCGAACGTGCTCGTCGGCGACGACGGCGAGGTCGAGGTCCGGATCAACGCGTACGACGGCGCGTATCACTTCCTCGACGGCAGGAACGGGGAGCCCGTCCGGCCGGCGCTGCAGACCGGCGACCTGGCGAAGGGCTCGGCGACGAGCGACCCCGACGGGTATCCGCTCTACTACGCCGGGTCGCGCGACGACTTCCTGCGGGTGATCGCGCTCGACCGGGCCGAGCCCACCGTCCTGTGGCAGCTCGACGCGAACTCGAGCGTGCCGAACCCCGTGTGGAACAACGACTGGGACGGCGCGCCGCTCGTCGTGGGCGACTACCTCCTCGAGGGCGGCGAGAACTCGTGGTTCCACGTGATCCGGCTGCACCGCGGGTACGACGACCGGGGGAAGGTCGTCGTCGACCCGAAGGTCGTGCTCACCGTGCCCGGGTATGACGACGAGCTGCTCGCGGCCCTGCCGAGCTCGAACGTCTCGATCGAGAACTCCGTCGCGTTCCGCGACGGCGTGGCGTACTTCGCGAACTCCGGCGGGCTCGTGCAGGGCTGGGACATCTCGCGCGTCCTCGACGGCGGCCGTGGGGCACGACGCGTGTTCCGCTTCTGGACCGGTGAGGACACCGACGCCTCGGTCGTCATCGACGAGCAGGGCGACCTGTTCGTCGCGAGCGAGCTCGAGCGCTTCTCCTCGCGGGCGGAGGAGGTCGGGCAGCTCATGAAGCTGGACCCGGATCGCCGCCGGGACCCGCTCGTGTGGTCGTTCGCGATCCCCGAGCGCGGATCCGAGGGGGCGGGTGGCGCGTGGGCCACCCCGGCGCTGTACGGCGAGATGGTGTACATCGCCACGAACTACGGGGACCTGATCGGGCTCGAGGCGGCGACGGGTCGCGAGCGCTGGCGGATCCACCTCGCGGGACCGACCTGGTCCTCGCCCGTCCCGGTCGACGACGTCCTGCTCCAGGGCGATTGCGGGGGGACGCTGCACGCCTTCGACATCTCGAAGCCGTTCCGGGAGCCGCCCGAGCTCTGGTCGCTCTCGCTCGGGTCGTGCATCGAGTCCACGCCGTCGGTGTTCGACGGGATGATCTGGGTCGGGACCCGCGGCGGCGGGGTCTACGGGATCGGTGACCGCCGCGGCTGAGCGCGGTCGGGGACTCCTGTCGGGCTACAGGCCGAAGAGGGTTCGGATGTCGTTCGTCCGCCACACCACGACCGCCACGCCCACCCCGATGAGGGTCAGGAACCCGAGCACCTGCACCGCGCGACGCTGGCCCGCCGACCCGATCCCTTCCGCCGCGTAGCCGGCGAGGAACCCCACGACGAGGCCCCCGAGGTGCGCGCGCCAGTCGATCCGCGCGAACCCGAACGCGAGCAGCAGGTTGAGCAGGATCAGCGTCATCGCCATCCGGAGGTTCGCGGCCGCGCAGCGCGAGGTGGCGCCGGCGGTAGTTGTAGGCGATGAACGCCCCGAAGATCCCGAAGATCGCCCCCGACGCACCGACCCCGAGCGCCGAGATCGGCCCGAACGCGTAGGAGGCGACCGTCGCCAGGAACCCGGAGACGAGGTAGATCAGCAACATCCACGTCCGGCCGTACGCCGACTCCACCTGGCGTCCGAACAACCACAGGGCGTAGGCGTTGAAGCCGAGGTGGAGCAGGCCGGCGTGCAGGAACATCGCCGTGAACAGCCGCCAGAACTGTCCGGCGGCGATCGCGGGCGGGAACATCGCGCCGAGATCGAACAGCGCCTGCTGATCCGGGCCGGTCAGCAGCGAACCCGGACCGCCCACGAAAACCTCGAGGACGAACACGCCGAGGATCACGGCGAGCAACACCTGGGTGACCCCGATCCCACCGCGGAGGGCCCTGCCGGGGCCCTGTTTGAACTCGCGGCGCGCTTCCGCCACGCACTCGGGGCACTGGAAGCCGACCGGCGCCTGGATCATGCAGTCGGGGCAGATCGGGCGCCCGCAGCGCGTGCAGTGGACCCGAGTCTGCACGCCGGGATGCCGGTAGCAGACCTCGACCGCGGGCGCGGGTGCGGCGGGGAGCGGCTCCTCGGACATGGTGGCCATCCTACGGGTGCTTCGACGTTCCGCCGGGACCGGTTCGGGGCTCGCTCGGGGCGGCCTAGGCGTCCATCGGCGGGAGCGCCTCGAGCGCGGCCTCGACCTCGGCCTCGCTCCACATCGAGCTCCACCGGTCGACGATCGTCCCGTCCGCACCGATCAGGAACAACCACGGCTCGACGAGCGAGCCGTCGGGCAGCTGGAGCCACTCGAGCGCGGCGTCGTTGACGACCTGGTTCTGGTAGTCGCAGGAAGATCTCGACGTGGATGAACTCCGCTTCGCTCGGCGTACCGATCCGCGAGGTCCTCGACCATCTCGGTGACGGGCCCGCAGAAGCGGCTCACGCAGTACACGGGCGTCGCGAACGCGACGAGGGCGGGGCGGCCCTCCTCGATCGCCCGCGCGATCGTCCACGTGTGCAGTTCCGGATCGGGGACCACTCCCCGTGTGGCCGCCCGCGAGTCGATGGCCGCGAGCGGGACGTCCTGCGAGTCGACGGTCAGGTTCTCCGTCGGCATGGCCGGATCGCCGGGCGCAGGGATCGCGGGCGCCTCCGCGACGGTCACGGTGGCCTCGGCACGCTGCACGCCCATCCCCTCGACGTCGAGGGTGACCGTCGCGGTCCAGAAGCCGGCCTCGTCGAAGACGACGTCGGAGGCCTGGTAGACGCCCCGGCCCTCCGAGCCCGTGGTGACGCGAGGCCCGCCGTCGCGATCGGGCGAGCCATACGTCGGGATGAAGGTGGCGGACGCGCTCGGACCCGGCCGCTGCTCGGCCGACCCGGCGGCGGTTCCGACGAACGCGAAGTCGAACTCCCCGGTCCCGAAGCTCACGAAGCCACCCTCGTGCGTCACGATCCCGAGCGCCACCCGCTGGGGGTCGCCGACGTACAGGTCCGCGCTCGCCGGGATGGCGACGATCGCGGATGCCGCAGCCGTCGGTCCGGTCGGCTGCACCGGATCGTCGCCGTTCGAGCATGCGGTCGCCGTCAGTGCGAGGGCGAGCGCGAGCGCGGGCACGACGAGACGGCGGGGGATCACGCCTCCCATCTTCCCGCGGCGACCGAGTTTCCGTCAGCCGTTGCAGCCGGGATCGGTCAGCCCGAGCAGGACGACGGCCTCCTGCGTGACGCTCAGGAGCCGGTCCACGTGCTCCCCGTAGCCGGGAGGCGGGGCGGCGGCCTCGAGGTCGGCCTCGAGGTCGGCCTCGACCAGCTGCTTGGCCTCGAGCAGGGTTCCCGCCAAGGCGGCGTCGATCGGCTGCGCGTCGGCCGCGATCCGGTGCAGGCGTTCGTGCACGCGGTCGTAGAAGACGGTCCGTCCGGCGGCCGGGTCGTCGCGCATCTCACCCGACATCTCGCAGAGACCCCCGATCATCGCGTCCGCGTCGGCCTGGGAGACGGACGAGGAGGTCGGTCCGGCTGGCTCGGGCGATGCCTCGGATCCGCAGGACGCGGCCAGCGCGGCGATCGTGAGCACCGTGACGAGGGAGCCGCGCCGCACGGGGTGCATGTTCGCACGGCCGCCTCAGTCTCCGAGCGCTCCCTCCAGGCGGAGCAGGAACTCCTTGCGCCACTCGTCCCCGCCGTATCGGCCGATGCCGCCGCCCGTCGGCACGACGCGGTGACAGGGGACGACGATCGGGATCGGGTTGTCGTGCAGCGCGTTGCCCGCCGCCCGCGCGGCTCGTGGGCTGCCGGCGCGCTTGGCGACGTCGCCGTACGTCGAGACCGATCCGAACGGGATCGCCGCCGTCTCCTCGAGGACCCGTCGCGAGAACCCCTGCGGTGCGAGCGACCAGTCGAGTGCGGTCCGGAACCGGCGAACCCTCCCCTCGAAGTACGCGTCGAGCTGCCGGCGCGCGCGCTCGGTGCGCGAGGCGTCTTCGATCACCCGCGGCGAGAGCATGTCCGACAGCTCCTCGAGCACGTCGTCGATCCCGTCGTCGAGGTACTCCAACCGCACGAGGCCCGCGCGGGTGCTTGCGACGAGCAGCGGACCAACCGGCGAGTCGGCGACGGAGTACCCGACGTCGACCAGACCCGCCCTCCGGGCGCGCGCGACCGTCGCGTCCACCGCCCGCCTCGAGGCGAGCTCCAGCGCTTCGTCCCACTCGATCCTCGGCTTCATCTCGTGACCTCCTGCATCTGACGGAGCTTCCTGCGACCCTCGTACGCGTTCGCGCGAGCCGCCTCCTCGGAGCAACCGAGCGCGAGCGCGACCTCCGAATACGGCAGGTCGAGCACGTACCGATGGATCACGGCCGCCCGCTGCATCGGCGGGAGCGTTCCGACCGCCCGCCAGAGCTCCGCGATCGCCGTCCGCACGTTCGGGGGCGGCGAGGTCGGGGATCCGCTCGACCGGGATCGGCCGTCGCCGCTCGGTTCGCCAGTGGTCGAGCGTCTTGCGCGTAGCGATCGTCAGCAGCCAGCCCCGCAGGTTGCTCGCGTCGCGCAGGCTCGGGTAGGCGCGCAGCGCCGACAGGAACGTCTCCTGGAAGCAGTCGTCCGCCGCCTGCCGGCCCACGGCCGCGACGAGGAAGCGGTACACGTCGGCCCGGTGGTCGTCGAGCAGGCGTTGGAACGGCGGCAAGCTCGATGCTCGGATGCCTCATCTGTGGGGAACAACGGCCAGGCGCGGCGGGGCGTGAGACGGGAGGTCGGGGAGGGTCACACGACCGGCCACGGGACCGCCCGGCCGGGTCCCGGTTCGGGGAACCGCCCCGCGTCGCTGAGCGATCCGAGCCGGTCCTCGGTGGCGTCGACCTCGGCCGGCGTGAGCAGCTCGAGCAGCCGGTCCCGGACCGCGCCCGCGCTGCACGAGCGGCGTGAGCGAACGCAGGTCCTCCGCGAGCGGCTCGGGGATCGGTTCACCGCTGAAGTCCCAGATCACCGTGCGGAGCTTCGGCTCCTCGTGGAAGCACACGCCGTGGTCGACGACGAACACCCCGTCGCGGCCCGAGCAGGCAGTGGCCGGCCTTCCGGTCGGCGTTGTTCACCACGACGTCGAACAGCGCGATCCTCCGGAACGTGTCCGGTCGCTCCTCGCGCATGGTGAGGTAGTGCTGGTTCGGGTCGAAGGAGACGAAACGCTGGACCGATCCCGGGCCGTGCGGGCCGTCGCGGAGCACGGTGGGGGGCACGTACGGCCAGCCGAGGGCGTCCGAGACGACGTAGGCGGCGACCTCGCGCTCCGCGAGTGACCCCTCGGGGAAGTCCCACAAGGGTGCCTCGCCCGCGTGGGGTTTGTACACGGCGAGGGTCTGGGCGGCGCCCTCGTGCACGCGGGTGAGGAACGTGAAGTTCGACGCGCGAGGAAGCAGGCCGAGGACCTCGAGCTCGCCGCGCCGCAGGAGCGCGAGCGCCTCCGCGTCGGTCGCCGGCTCGACCGGTTCCGGGCGCGCCGCACCGGGCCTCACCGTCCCGCTGCCTCCCGGTGGCCGTTCATCGCGGGGCACATGTGCCCCTCGGGATCGATCGGGTTCCCGCAGAAGCGGCATCGCGGACGACCTCGCGCCACGACCGCCGCGCCGTGACGCGCGAGGGCGAACATCTGCTCGCGGGTGGCCCAGATCCTGACCCGGGCCGGCTCGGGCGCGTCGGCTCGCGCCTCCTCCTCTTCGGCCCCTTCGGCCTCGGGGTCGTCGCCCGCGGGATCGTCGACGAGCTCCTCGAGCTCGAGCAGCAGCAGGTCGCGATCCTCCGCGTATCCGATCGACAGGCGTCCGGCCCGCCAGAGCGACTCGATCGGGGCCTCGAGATCGAGCTCCTCCTCCGGCGGGCCCTCGCCGGTCTCGCGACCGACGGTGGCCAGGATCTCCAGGATCGAGGTGCCGAGCAGCTCGACCTGTTCCTTCTCCACGGCGATCGTGATCAGGCGCTCGCCCGCGCGGGCCTGGACGAAGAACGCTCGTTCGCCGGGTTCGCCGACCGCGCCCGCCGTGATCTTGTCGACCTGCTCGAGCTCCACGAACCTATCCTCGCACCTGGGCGCCTCGCGTCCGTCGTCCCGGGAGCTCACCCGTGTCGTTGATCCGCAGCAGGCGGGGGATCCCGTCGCCGAGCGCGAACACCGTGATCGACGCCGGGTCGATGACGAGGCGGTGCAGGTGGTCGGCGTGCATGCCCGTCAGGTGGGCGACGAGCAGCCGGATCACGTCGGCGTGCGAGATCGCGACGACCACCTCGCGCCCGTGTGCCTTCGCGATCCCCAGGACCTCGGAGACCGCCCGGTCCTGGACCTCGAGCAGGCTCTCCCCGCCGGGGAAGCGCACCGTCGACGGGGTGGCCATGACCTGTCGCCACAGACGGGTCCGCCGGAGCGACGAGATCGACCGGCCGGTCCACTCCCCGTACCCGACCTCGGTCAGGGCCCGGCGGACGCGGACCGGGACCCCGCGGGCCCGGGCGAGCGGCGCCGCGGTCTCTCGGCTGCGCTCCAGGGGGCTCGAGTAGATCGCCCGGATCGGCAGACCGTCGAGCCGCTCGACGAGGCGCGCCGCCTGGGTCCGGCCGCGGTCGTTCAGGTGGACGCCCGGCGCCTGCCCGGTCAGGCGCTTGCCGGCGGCGTCGGTCTGCGCGTGCCGAACGAGCACGAGGGTCGTCATGCGGGCAGCCTACCCGCGGCGGGTCAGCCGGCGGCCGGCAGCCGGACCTCGAACCGCGTCCCGCGTCCGAGCTCGCTGCGGACCTCGACGCTGCCGCCGTGGTTCTCGACCACGTGCTTGACGATCGACAGGCCGAGCCCGGTCCCGCCGGTCTCTCGCGACCTCGCTCGGTCGACCCGATAGAAGCGCTCGAAGATGCGAGGGAGGTCACGGGTCGGGATCCCGAGGCCCGTGTCCTCGACGGTGAGCACGACCGCCCCGTCGTCGGGGATCAGCGAGACGTCCACCCGGCCGCCGGGGCGCGTGTAGCGGATCGCGTTGTCGACGAGGTTGCGGACGAGGAGCGCGAGATCGCGCGGCGATCCGACCACCTGGGAGATCGGTTCGGTCTCGATCGTCAGCGCCACGCCTGCCTCCGCCGCCGGCTCCTCGAACCGCTCGCCCTCGTCCCGCAGGATCGCGTCGAGGGCCACCGCCTCGTCGAGCTCGCTCCCCGACTCCAGCCGCGACAGATCGAGGAGATCGGAGACGATCCGGGACAGGCGCGCCGACTCGCGCTCGAGCTGGGCAGCGAAGCGAGGGATCACCGACGGGTCGTCGAGCGCCGCCGTGCGGATCGTCTCGGCCGCGGCCTGGATCGACGCGGCGGGGGTCTTCAGCTCGTGCGACGCGTTGGCTACGAAGTCCCGTCGGACCTGGTCCAACAGGCGTGTCTGCGTGATGTCGCGGATCACCAGGACCACCGAGCCGTCCTCGGTGCGAACGGCGGACCCACGCAGGTACCGCGTGGGGGACCCGCGCTCGGTCTCGGTCGTGACCGGTGTCTCGGACGACGCGGCCCTGCGGACCGCTTCCTGCAGGGGAAGCGGAAGGAGGCCGTCGACCGTGGCCGGCTGGAAGCCGAGGTGATGTTCGGTGGCCGGGTTCGAGAACCGCACGCGGTCGTCGGTGCCGAACAGGAGCACACCCTCCTGCATCGACGAGAGGATCAGCGCGGACGAGCGCCGTTCCTCCTCCGAGACCTCCGCCTTGGCCCGGAGCTCGCGCTCGGTCCGAGCGCCCACCGAGGCCGTCTCGCGGACCCTGGACCGATCGCGCGCGGCCAGCGCCAGGCCGACCAGGCCGAGCACGACGCCCCCGACCGCCGCCAGGACCAGGAGGGCGTCCATCGCTCGGGAAGTGTAGATGCGCCGCGCAGGCGTTCACGCCCGGTTCGCGCACCGTTCCCGCGTTCGACGCGGTCGGGGAGCGGCGTCGCGGTCCGTTCACACGCCGGGCCCTCGTTCACCACGCGTTCACGTTGGCGCCGGGGGTCGTTCACGACCGGCCGATAGCGTCCGCGCGGATACCTGTGGGGCGAGGGTCCATCGGCCGGATGGAGGAGGAGGACCGGATGGGGAAGGGCAGGACGTGGTTCATGCTGGTCGCGGCGGCGATGTCGCTCTCACTGGTCGCGGCGGCGTGCGGCGGGGACGACGACGGTGGCGACGCGACCGGGGCGACCTCGGAGGAGATCACCGGTTCCTTGAACATCTCGGGCTCGTCCACGGTCGAGCCCATCACGTCGCTCGTGGCGGAGAAGTTCCAGGGGGCCGAATACGGGCGTGACGATCGCGGTCGACGGACCGGGGACCAGCGACGGGTTCGAGCTGTTCTGCAACGGTGAGACCGACATCAACGATGCCTCCCGTCAGATCGACGAAGAGGAGGTCGCGGCCTGCTCGGAGAACGGCATCACGCCGATCGAGATCGAGGTCGCGCTCGATGCCCTGTCGATCGTAGCCAACCCGGCGAACCCGCTCACCTGCCTGAACTTCGGTGACCTCTATGCCCTGTTCGGGCCCGAGTCCCAGGGCTTCGAGAGTTGGTCGGACGCCGATGCCCTGGCGGCCGAGGTGGGTGGGAACGGAGGCTTCCCCGATCTCTCGCTGACGATCGTGGCCCCGGGGGACGAGTCCGGCACCTATGGCTCGTTCATCGACATCGTGGGGACCGACGACCTGGCCGAGGAGCGTGGCGTGGAGGAGGATCTGGCCGGTGGGCTCAGTCTCGACTACCAGCCCTCGGCCGACGACAACGTGATCATCGACAACGCTGCCGGGACCGAGGGCGGCCTCGGGTTCGTCGGCTTCGCGTTCGCGGAGAACGCGGGTGACTCCATCAAGGAGTTCGAGGTCGACGGTGGCGAGGGCTGCGTGGCTCCCTCGGCCGAGACGGTGATCGATGGGTCCTACCCACTCGGGCGCTCGCTGTACCTGTACGTCAGCGACGTGGCGCTCGCCGAGAATCCAGCGCTCGGCCCGTTCGTCGACTTCTACCTGACCGACGAGGGACTTGCATCGGTGGAGGAGGTGCAGTACATCAGCCTCCCGGCCGATCGCATCGACGCCGCGCGCTCGGCGTGGACGACCGCGGCAGCGTAAGGTCCCGGTGACTGTGGGAAGGGCCGGGCTCCCGGCCCTTCCCCGAGCACACGGAACCCGGTCTTGGACTGCCCGGGACTCAAGGAGCAACCGAAGAGGGGACGAGCGGAGTGTCACAGGCAGTCGTCAGCGAGAGCCGCGGGCTGACCCTGGCGGATCTGACCGGGGCGAAGGCTCGTCGCCGACGCGAGCGCACGATGCGGGGACTGTTCCTCGGGGCCGCGCTGCTGTCGATCGTGATCAGCGTGGCGATCGTCCTGTCCCTCGCAGGCGGTGCGTTCGAGTTCCTGCGGCGGGTCGAGTTCGGCACGCTCTGGTCCGATGGGTGGTTCCCGCGTCGGAACCTGTTCGACATCAAGACGATCTTCGCCGGCACGCTCATGGTCTCGATCATCGCGATGTTCGTGGCGGCGCCGCTCGGCCTGGGGGCAGCGCTGTACCTGTCCGAGTACGCGAAGCCGAGGGCGAGGCGCTTCCTCAAGCCGATCCTGGAGACGCTCGCCTCCGTCCCGAGCGTCGTCATGGCCTTCTTCGCGATCCGCTTCATCAGCCCGGAGATCATCCAGCGGTTCTTCGGGAGCGACCAACCGCTGTTCAACATCGCCGCCGCGGGCATCGCCGTGGGCCTGCTGGTCACTCCCCTGGTCGCATCGGTCGCCGAGGACGCCATGCATGCGGTACCGCAGTCGCTGCGGGAGGCGTCGGTGGGCCTCGGTGCCCGGCGGCGGACCACCAGCATCCGCGTGGTCATGCCGGCCGCCGTCTCCGGGATCTCCGCGGCGCTGCTCCTCGGGATCTCCCGCGCGATCGGCGAGACGATGATCGTGGCGATCGTTGCCGGCGGAACGGGTGGATCGCTGTTCTCCATCGACCCCCTGAAGGGCGGCCAGACCATGACCGCGGCGATCACCTCGCTGGCGACCGGCTCGGATCAGGTGCGTGGGACCGGGCCGGCGTACTACAGCCTCTTCTTCGTGGGGTTGCTCCTGTTCCTGCTGACCCTCGCGCTGAACACGATCTCCGAGTCGTACGTCCGCCGCGTCCGGAGGCAGTACTGATGGCCGCCCGGGTCGAGCGGGCCTCATCCGCGGCCACCGACCAGGTGCGGCGCGCCCTGTCGGGTCGGAGGGCGGACGTCTGGGGCATCGTGTTCCAGGCGCTCCTGTTGTTCACCCTCGTGCTCGCGCTGGCCGTCCTGCTCGTCCTGCTCCTGGACGTCGCGCGCACGGCGATCCCCTACCTGCGCGAACGCGGAGGTGAGGTCTTCTCGTCGGCCTATTCCTCCCTGCCCGCGAACGCGGGGATCAAGTACGCGCTCATCGGGTCCCTCTACATCGGCGCGTTCGTGATCGTGATCGCCCTCCCGCTGGGGGTCTGCGCCGCCATCTATCTGGAGGAGTATGCGAAGGACTCGCGGCTGAGCCGGTTCATCACGACGAACATCCGCAACCTGGCGGGCGTCCCGGCGATCGTGTACGGCATCCTCGGCCTCGCGATCTTCGTGGAGCTGCTGGGCGGGTTCACGGGCCCGGGCTCGGTCGAGGGGCGTAGCCTCCTCACCGGTGGGCTGACGATCGCGATCATGGTCCTGCCGATCGTGATCATCACCACGCAAGAGGCGCTTCGAGCGGTCCCCAAGAGCATCCGAGAGGCCGGGTTCGGGGTCGGAGCGACGCGGTGGGAGGTCATCCGGAGCCACGTGCTTCCGTACGCGGCGCCCGGCGTCCTGACCGGTTCGGTCCTGTCCACCGCGCGGGCGCTCGGCGAGACGGCGCCGCTGATCATGGTCGGGGCGGTCACCGGGTTCCTCGCCACCGAGGGTGGCGTCGTGGACTCCCTCCAACAGCGATTCACGTCGCTGCCGACGCTCGTGTTCGCGTACATCAAGAAGCCACAAGAGGAGTTCCAGCAGCTGGCGGCCGTTACCATCCTGGTGTTGATCGTGTTCATCTTCGTGGTGAACCTGACCGCCATCCTGTTGAGGAACCGGTATGAGCGAAAGTGGTGACTCCATGGACCTGACGCAGGAGACGCAGGATGTCGGCGTCGCGGAGGCCGGGCATCAAGGTCAGACCCGGATCGAGATCCCGGCCGCTCGGGTCTCGGTGGCCGAGGACGTGGCCAAGGAAGTGGTGTTCGACGTCCGGGATGTCTCGGCGTTCTACGGGGACTTCCGGGCCCTCCGGGACGTGACCCTCCCGATCCTCAAGAACGAGATCACGGCCCTCATCGGGCCCTCGGGGTGTGGGAAGACCACGTTCATCCGATGCCTGAACCGTATGAACGACCTGATCGAGGGTGCTCGGATCGAAGGCGAAGTGCTTTATCACGGCGTGGACCTCTACGACCCGAAGGTCGACGCCGTCGAGGTTCGGCGTCGGATCGGGATGGTCTTCCAGAAGCCGAACCCGTTCCCGAAGTCGATCTACGACAACATCGCGTTCGGTCCGAAGATCGCGGGGTTCAAGGGGAACATGGACGAGCTGGTGGAGGAGTCGCTGCACCGGGCCGCCCTCTGGGACGAGGTCAAGGGCAAGCTGAAGGAGTCCGGGCTCGCGCTCTCGGGGGGCCAGCAGCAGCGGCTGTGCATCGCCCGGGCGATCGCGACGCGGCCGGACGTGATCTTGATGGACGAGCCGTGCGCCTCGCTCGACCCGATCGCGACCCAGCGGATCGAGGATCTGATGCAGGAGCTCGTCTCCGAGTACACGATCGTGATCGTGACCCACAACATGCAGCAGGCCGCGCGCGTCTCGGATCGAACGGCATTCTTCACCGTGGAGGTGCAGGAGGAGACCGGGCATCGGACGGGCACGATCGTGGAGTTCGATCAGACCGAGACGATCTTCACGAACCCCACCGACCAACGGACCGAGGACTACGTCACGGGGAGGTTCGGCTGATGCCCCGCCCCCACTTCCACGAGGAGCTCGAGCAGATGGAGTTGCGGCTGCTGACGCTCGGCGAGCTCGCGGGTACCGCCGTCGCCGGATCGGTGCGGACGATCGTGGAGCACGACGACGCGGTCGCCGAGCAGGTGGTCGCCGGCGACGACGAGATCGATCGCATCTACCTCGAGCTGGACCAAGGCATGCTCGCCCTCCTCGCGCTGCAGGCGCCGGTGGCCGCGGACCTGCGGCTCATCTCGGTGATCATGCACTCGAGCCTGCACCTCGAGCGGATCGGCGACCAGGCGGTGAACGTCGCGAAGATGTACCAGTTCACCAGGGACCTGCCGAGCCACGCGACGATCGTCCAGCAGATCGCGGAGATGGGTGACATCGCCGTCGAGATGGTGCACGTCGCGATGGACGCGCTCCGCCGGCGCGACATGGAGCTCTGCAAGCGACTGCCGAAGATGGACGACCCGGTCGACCGGCTGAACCGCAACATGACCTTCGAGGTGGCCAAGCTCGCCGACGATCCGCGCGCGCTCGACTGGGGGATGCACATGAACCTGGCGGCGCGGGCCCTCGAGCGCGTCGGCGACAACGCGGTCGACATCGGGGAGCAGGTGTCCTTCCTCGTGACGGGCGAGTTCCACGAGTTCACCGACGCGTCCCACCCCGGGAGCGTCGGCGCCGATGCCGACTAACGGCGCCCGGATCCTCGTCGTCGAGGACGAGGAGGCGCTCGCCGACTCCGTCCGATACAACCTCGAGCGCGAGGGGTACGCGGTCTCCGTCGCGACCGACGGCCGCCGCGCGCTCGAGCGTTTCCGGGCCGAGACCCCGACGCTCGTCATCCTGGACCTGATGCTGCCCGAGCTGTCCGGTCTGGACGTCTGCCGGATGCTCCGTTCCGAGTCCGACGTCCCGATCATCATGGTGACGGCCAAGGACTCCGAGGCCGACAAGGTGACGGGGCTGGAGCTCGGCGCCGACGACTACGTCACGAAGCCGTTCTCGATGCGCGAGCTCGTCTCGCGCGTGCGAGCGAACCTCCGGCGCACCCTCGTGCACGTCCCCTCGACGCCGGTCGAGGACGTGCTTGCGGGCGGCCCCGTCCGGATGGACGTCGCGCGTCACGAGGTCTCGGTCCGGGAGGAGTCGGTCTCCCTGCCCCCGAAGGAGTTCGAGCTGCTCGAAGCGTTCCTGCGCCGGAAGGGGCGGCTCCTGACGCGCGACTTCCTGATCGAGGAGGTCTGGGGGGCGGACTACTTCGGGGACACGCGGACGCTCGACGTGCACGTGAAGCGGTTGCGGCGCAAGCTCGAAGGGGATCCACACCACCCGGTGCACCTGCTCACGGTCCGGGGCCTCGGCTACAAGTTCGTCGACTGAGGCACGCGCCGGGCCCAGCCGGACCGGGCACGTCCGGGGCTTGGACTGTGGAGCCGACTGGTGGATAATCTCGGTCCCTGCCCGTCCGCTGCCCCACACGAGCTTGGATCGAGATGGACGCTTCCCCAACCGACGATCTGGCCCACGGCTCCCGCTATCTGAACCGGGAGCTCTCCTGGCTCGAGTTCAACGCTCGGGTGCTCGCGCTGGCCGAGGACGCCGCGCTCCCGCTGCTCGAGCGCGTGAAGTTCGTCGCGATCTTCTCGACCGGCCTCGACGAGTTCTTCCAGGTCCGGGTCGCCGGGCTGCAGGAGCAGGTCGAGGCGGGGGTCACGAAGGCCGCCCCCGACGGCCGGACGCCGGCCGAGCAGCTCGCCGAGATCCGCGAGCGTTCGCAGGAGCTGTGCCTGCGCGCCGCCGAGTTGTACGGGGCCGAGCTCGTCCCCGCGCTCGAGAAGGAGCGGATCAAGCTCGTGCGGTCGCCCGAGGGCCTCGAGCCCTCCGAGCTGGAGTTCCTCGAGCGGGAGTTCACGGAGTCGATCTTCCCCGTCCTCACGCCGCTGTCGGTGGATCCGGCACACCCCTTCCCCTACATCTCGAGCCTCTCGCTCAACCTGGCGGCCATCGTCCGCGACCCGATGACCGGCGAACGCCGGTTCGCGCGCGTGAAGGTGCCCCCGCTGCTGCCGCGCTTCGTCGCGTTGCCCGGCGGTGAGCGCTTCGTTCCGCTTGAGACGGTGATCGCGGCGCACCTCGATCATCTGTTCCCCGGGATGGAGATCGTCTCGCACCACGCGTTCCGCGTGACCCGGGACGCCGACGTCGAGGTCGAGGAGGACGAGGCGGCCGACCTGCTCGAGGCGATCCAGACCGTCATCCGCCGACGGCGCCGCGGCGCGAGCCCCGTCCGGCTCGAGGTCGACGAGACGATGGGCCCGGAGGTGCTGGACCTCCTCCGTCGCAGGCTCGACCTCGAGGAGGCCGAGGTGCTCGTCACGCCCGGGCTGCTCGACCTCGGGTCCCTCTGGTCGTTCGTCGCGCTCGACCGCCCGGAGCTCAAGCACGAACGGTGGGTGCCGGTGACGCCGCCGCGTCTCGCCGGAGGCGACGACCCGGTCGACGTGTTCGCCGTCCTTCGTGCGGGCGACGTCCTCGTGCATCATCCCTACGACTCCTTCTCGTCGTCGGTGGAGGCGTTCGTCGAACAGGCCGCGCACGATCCCGCGGTGCTCGCGATCAAGCAGACCCTGTACCGGACGTCGACACAGGAGAGCCCGATCCTGCGAGCGCTCGTCCGCGCCGCCGAGCTCGGCAAACAGGTCGTCGCGCTCGTGGAGTTGAAGGCGCGCTTCGACGAAGAGGCGAACATCACGTATGCACGCGAACTCGAGAAGGCCGGCGTGCACGTCGTGTACGGCGTGGTCGGTCTGAAGACGCACGCGAAGATCTCGCTCGTGGTTCGGCGCGAGGAGGGGGAATCCGCCGGTACGCACACGTCGGGACGGGCAACTACAACCCGGTGACCGCCAAGCTGTACGAGGACATCGGGCTGCTCACGGCCGACCCCGAGATCGGGGCCGACCTCACCGACCTGTTCAACCTGCTCACCGGGTACAGCCGGCAGCGCGAGTACCGGACGCTGCTCGTCGCGCCGCACTACCTGCGCGCCGACATGCTCGAGCTCATCCGAGAGCAGGCGCACGAGGGCGGTCGCATCGTGTTCAAGATGAACGCCCTGGTGGATCCCGACATGGTCGATGCGCTCTACGAGGCGTCGCAGGCCGGCGCCGAGATCGACCTCATCGTGCGCGGGATCTGCTGCCTGCGCCCGGGCATCCCGGGCCTGTCCGAGCGGATCCGCGTGCGGTCGCTCGTCGGCCGCTACCTCGAACACTCGCGGATCTACCGCTTCGGCGAGCACGCCTCGGAGCGCGCCCACTACATCGGCTCCGCCGACCTGATGCAGCGCAACCTCGACCGCCGGGTCGAGGCCCTGGTCCCCGTCTCCGATCCCGCGCTGGCCGGCCGGCTGGACGAGAGCTTGGACGTGCTCCTGCAGGACGACACCCTGGCGTGGACGCTCGACTCCGACGGGGCGTGGACGAAGGTTCCCGGCGAGCGGGGGCTCGACGCCCAGCAGCGCCTGCAAGAGCTGGCGGTCGCGCGCTCGCGCGGCGAACGCCAGTGAACCTCGAGCGGGAGACGAAGCTCGCCGCGCCTCCCGGCTTCCGGCTCCCCGATCTCTCGGGGGACGGCCTGCACGCCGAGCAACGTGACCCACAGCGCCTGGTCACGGTCTACGTGGACACGCCGGATCTTCGGATCGTCCGGTGGGGGGCGAGCCTGCGCCAGCGCCGGGGCGAGGGGTGGACGGTGAAGCTGCCGGCGGAGGAGCGGGGATCGCGCTCGTCCGGCAGGAGCACGAGTTCGAGGGCGAGGACCCGCGCCGGCTCCCGGTCGCCGCCGCCGACCTCCTGCGCGCGTACATCCGGGGCGCCGACCTCGGGCCGGTCGCCAGGCTGCAGACGCGCCGGACGCAGGTGGACGTGACCGACGAGCTGGGGCGTCCGGTCGCGACGGTCACCGATGACGAGGTGTCGGTGATGGAGGGACGCCGGGTGGCATCGCGGTTCCGAGAGGTGGAGGTGGAACTGGCCGAGGCCGCCCCGGAGGAGTCGCTGGAGACGATCGTCGAGCGCCTGCGTGCCGCCGGGGTCGGGCCGGTGGACAACGTGCACGAAGCTCGTCCGCGCGCTCGGGCCTCGAGCGCAGGAGCCGCCCGACGTCGTGGTCGCCGGATCTCGGGAAGGACGCGACGGTCACCGACGTGGTCCGTCACGCGCTCGCGGCATCGATCGCGCGCCTCCTGCGGCACGACGCCGGGGTTCGGCTCGGGGACGACCCCGAGGCGGTCCATCAGGCTCGCGTCGCCACCCGCAGGCTGCGCTCGGACCTGCGTACCTTCCGCGACGTCCTCGACCCCGCCTGGGCAGGCCGGCTGCGCGATGACCTCCGCGGGCTCGGTGGTGAGCTGGGAGCGGTGCGTGACGCCGAGGTCCTGCGCGACCGTCTCCGGCACCGGATCGAGACGCTGGATGCCGCCGACCGAGAGGCGGGGGCGCGGCTGCTCGAGGGCCTCGACCCCCGCCGAGAGCAGGCGCGGGATCGGCTCCTGTCCACGTTGCGGGCGACGCCGTACGCGTCCCTGCTGGACGAGCTCGTGGACGCCGCCGACGAGCCTCGGGTACTCGAGGAGGCCGCGTCGCTCCCCGCCGCGTCCGCATGCCGGTCCATGCTCGACGGGCCGTGGAAACACGTCCAGGCCGCGGCGCAGCTGGCGAAGGACGACCCCACCGATGCCTCCCTGCACGCCGCTGCGGATCCGCACGAAACGGATCCGGTACGCGGCCGAAGCCGTCGCGCCGGTGTTCGGCAAGCGTGCCGACGCCTTCGCGAGGGCCGCTGCCGATCTCCAGGAGGTGCTCGGCCAGCATCAGGACTCCGTGGTCGCGGCGGCGTGGCTGCGCGAGGTCGCTTCCGGTGACGGTGACGCGTTCGTGGCCGGACAACTCGTGGCGATGGAGGCCCAGGCGGCGGCCGAGGCCCGAGCGCGATGGCCCGCAGCATGGAAGGCGCTGTCGCGCAAGCGACTACGCTTCTGGGCGTGACCGAGCTCGTACGGGCGGCGGGGGGCATCGTGCTCCGCACGAACGGGTCCGGCCCGCTCGTGGCGCTCGTCCACCGCCCCCGGTACGACGACTGGTCGTTCCCGAAGGGCAAGCTGAACGACGGCGAGGACTTCGCGACCGCGGCCCTGCGCGAGGTCGAGGAGGAGACCGGCCTGCGGTGCACGATCGTGCGGAGCGTCGGGGCCGTGACCTACCTCGACCGGCATGCCCGGCCGAAGGTGGTCCGGTACTTCGCGATGGATCCCGACGGTGGGACGTTCGTCCCCGGCGACGAGGTCGACGAGCTGCAGTGGGTCCCGGCGGCGGACGCCGGAGATCTCCTGACGTACGACCACGACCGGCGCGTGCTCGACCGAGCCATGACCCGGGTGACGTCCGGGGTCGTCTACCTGCTCCGACACGCGAAGGCCGGGCGCAAGCGTTCGCCGGAAGAGGGCCCCGACGAAGAGCGCCCCCTCACTCGCCGCGGAAGGAAGCAGGCCCTCCGGCTGGTCGAGCGCGCTCAGGGCATCGATCTGGACCGGGTCCTCTCGAGCCCGTTCACGAGGTGCGTGCAGACGGTGGAGCCGCTCACGCGGGCTCGCGGGATCCGGCTGGAGCTCGCCCCCGAGCTCGCCGAGGGGCAGCCGTTGGACGAGGTCGAGCGGTTCATCCGCCACCTGGATCCGGTGCCGACGCTGCTCTGCGCGCACGGACCTGAGATCGAGGGGTTGATCGAACGCCTCGAAGTCGAAGGTGTCCCGATCGGCGGGACGCGCGGGCTCGCGAAGGGTTCGAAGTGGGTGCTCGAACGAGCCCCCGATGGCCGGGTCCTTTCGGCCCGGTACGTACCGGCCCCGAGTGCCCGGGCGTAGCCCCCACCCCGGATCCATCAGCCCATCGGTGTGAGCCAGCTCGCCAGGTGTCCGGCTCGCTCGAACCCGACGCGTTCGTAGATGCGGACCGCGTCTGCATCTGGCTCGGCGAGCAGGTAGATGCGCTCCGCTCCCATGGCGGCGGCCTCGAGGACGGCCGTGCGCGTGAGCGCCTCGGCGTGTCCACGACGGCGCGCGTCGGGGAACGTGACCACGTGGTCCAGGTACCCCACGCCCTCGAGGACGAGGAGGCCGGCGAACGCGATCGGGCGGCCGTCGCCCCGCCGCTCGCCTCGCCGGACGAACCACCGCCGGCCCGCGGGGATCATCCGGTCCCGCTCGATCGCCTGGAGCTGGTCGAGGACCTCGTCGCCGTGGATGTCGAACAGCTCCAGGGACGAACGATGCTCCGACCAGAAGGCCCGGTCGAACGCGGCGACCTCCTGCGCGGCCGCAGCGGGGCCACCGCCCGCCGCCTCGAGGACCATCACGAGGTCGAAGGTGATGCGTTCGCCCCGGGTGCTCGCCTCGGCGATGAGGTCCGTCTGCGCGTCCGGGTGGAAGACGACGACGTGCGACTTCGGGCTGCGGCCGCGGGCGAGCGCCGGCAGCAGCGCTGCCTCGATCTCGGCGAGCCCGACCGGCTCGGTCGCCTCGACGCGGGCGTAGTTGGCCTCCTGGACCGCGGGGTAGCGGGCATCGGAGACGACCGCGCCCCACCACGCGGGCTCGACGCGTTCGAACAGCGCATCCTGGGCGCGCCAGAAGGCCATGAGCGGTTCGAGGTGATGCACCGGCCCATGTTCGCAGCCGTGGGTGGAGGGCTGCGATACGCTCGCGCCGCCGTGATCACATGCCGCGTGGTCCGCGACGGGACGCTCGAGGACCAGATCCCGTTCGACGCGGCCGTCGTCGCCACCGCCCGGAACGATGGGCACCGCGTGTGGCTCGACGTCGTCGATCCCACCGACGCCGAGCTCCGGACCCTGCAGCACGAGCTCGGCCTGCACGAGCTCGCCGTGGAGGACAGCCGGAACTGGGGCCAGCGGGCCAAGGTGGACTTCTACCCCGCCCACCTGTTCCTCGTCGCCCACGGTCTGGAGATCGACGAGGCGGGCGAGCTCGTCGATCGCGAGGTGCATCTGTTCGCCGCCGAGAAGCAGTTCCTCGTCAGCGTCCGGCGTGAGCCGCTGTTCGACTTCACGAAGGTGCAGGGGAGGCTGGGTGTCGAGAGCGAGGTCGCCGGCGAGGGCATGGGGTACCTCCTCTACCTCCTGCTCGACGAGATCGTGGACGGGTACCTCGACACGATCGATCGGCTCGAGGAGCACTCGGACGACATCGAGGACGCGGTGGCCGAGCAGGAGGACGGGAACGACGCCGAGGCGACGCGGCTGCTCGCTCAGCGGATCTTCCGTCTCCGGCAGAAGGTCGTTCGGATCCGCCGGCTCGCCGCGCCGATGCGCGAGGCGGTGGATCTGATCCTCGAGTCCTCGACGATCGCGACCCCGCCGCTCCTGCCGTACTACCGGGACGTGCTCGACCACGTGATCCGTTCGCTCGAGCTCCTCGACAACGTCCGCGACCTGCTGAGCTCGGCTCGCGAGCTGCAACTCGCCCAGGTCTCGAACCGGCTCAACGTGGTGATGAAGCAGCTGTCGGCGTGGGCGGCGATCATCCTGATCCCCACCCTGATCGCCGGCATCTACGGGATGAACTTCAAGCACATGCCGGAGCTCGGCTGGTTCTTCGGCTACCCCTTCGCGCTCGCGGTCATGGCGGCGGCCGCGTTCGTGCTCTACCGCACGTTCCGCAAGCGTCAGTGGCTCTGAGCGTGTGTACCGCGCTCCGCGTGTTGTGCGTCGCCGAGGACGCCGGCGCACTGACCGAGCTGAAGCGCGCGTCGGTCTCCGCGGAGTGGGAGCTCGCGCCCGGCGCGACGGACGAGGCCGAGGCGCTGCGGCAGCTGCGCGAGGAGCTGGTGCACGTCGTGGTGGTCTTCGGACCGTTCGAGGCGTTCGTGCGGGGCGCGCTCCGAGCGCTGCCCACGCTCCGGGTCGTGGCGGATCGCCCGCTGCCGGGGGCGAGCGTGGTCGTCGCCTCCCTCCAGGACGTGCGGGGCGCGGTCCTCGGCAGGCCGGGTATCGGAGGAGTCGATGCGTAGGGACGCCATCCGGGTCGGGCGCCCCGCGCCCGACCCGGTGGTCGCCGGATCACCTCAGCCGCAACCGGCCCACGCGCTCCACGAACCCAGCGCGCGGGCCATACGGACCGAGACGATGATGTTGGCGCGGGCGTTGAACACCGAACGATCGGGCTGACCCCACCGATCGGCACGCTCCGGCCAGTATCGGGTGGACTGCTGGAACAGGCCCGCGTACCCGTTCGGGTTGTACGCGCCCGGCCGCAGGTGCGACTCGCAGCTCGCGACCTCCACCGCCTTCGCCGGGGCGCCGGGGCTGTCCCACCGGCGGGCTGCGCATCTGATGAGCCGCTTGATGTGCCAGGTCCCCCGCCTCCAGTCGATGTCGCAGACCAGACTCGGGACCCCATCCGCCTCGGCCGCCACGGCCGCGTGAGCCGGGGACAGGAGCGAGGCGCTCGCGAGCACCGCGACGAACGCGCGGTGCGCCATATGACGTCGGATCATGCATGGTTCCACCCCCGCGGTGGCTCCCGGCTGGCGGCCGGGTCCGAGCCGGTCTCGAACGTGCTCGCCGAGACGGCCCGCGGCAGGTCATGGGTGCTGATCACCTCCTCGAACTCGGACACCGTGTGACCTGTGGACGTCCCCGCTCGCCGCGTCCCCGAGCCCCGGCCTCGTCGGGCGTGTTCCTTCCACCGGGCGTGGAGGAAGACGCTGAGGAGGCGGGGGATCGGACGAGGCGTCCGGATACGTCGTCGGCCATCCTACCGATGGCCTACGACACGGAAGTGACCAACGGTCACCGAGGAGCCAGCGGGTACGATGACGGCGTGCCCACCACGGTGCTCCTGGCCGCCCCGCGCGGGTACTGCGCGGGCGTCGACCGCGCGGTCGACGCGGTCGAACGAGCGCTCGCGACGCACGGCGCGCCGGTCTACGTCCGCAAGCAGATCGTCCACAACCTCCACGTCGTCCGCGATCTCGAGGCGAAGGGAGCGATCTTCGTCGAGGAGGAGACGGAGGTTCCCGAGGGCGCCGTCGTGGTGTTGTCGGCACACGGGGTCGCTCCCGACGTCTACACGAACGCGTCCGAGCGGCGTCTCCTCGTGCTCGACGCCACCTGTCCGCTGGTGACGAAGGTCCACCTGGAGGCCCTGCGGTTCGCCCGCGACGACCAGACGATCCTGCTGATCGGCCACGCGGGTCACGAGGAGGTGGTCGGGACCACCGGCCAGGCTCCCGACCGCACGATCTTGGTCCAGGACCTCGAGGAGGCCCGGACGGTCCAGGTGCCCGATCCAGAGAACCTGTCGTACCTGACCCAGACCACGCTGTCGGTCGACGAGACGAACGCGATCGTCGGCGTCCTGCGCGAGCGGTTCCCCGCGATCCAGGGACCGCCGCGAGAGGACATCTGCTACGCGACGCAGAACCGGCAGGACGCGATCAAGGAGATCGCGCGGCGCGCCGACGTCGTGCTCGTGATCGGCTCGGACAACTCATCGAACTCGAACCGACTCGCCGAGGTCGCCCGCGAGCTCGGGACGCCCGCCCACCTCGTCGACGACGAGACGGAGGTCGATCCGGCATGGATCGAAGGCGCCGACGTCGTCGGGCTCACGAGCGGGGCTTCCGCGCCCGAACGCCTCGTCGACCGGATGCTCTCGTGGCTCGCCGAGCAGGGAGCCACCGAGGTCCAGGAGGTCCGCCTGACCGAGGAGCACCTGCGCTTCTCGGACGTCCGGGTCTGAACGGACGCTCAGCCGGCGGCCGGCGCCGGGATGCGACAGCGGACCTCGAGCGCCTCGGCGCCCTCCTCGGGACCGACGGCGATGATCCGGTCCCCGGCACGCAGGACGAACGTCCCTCGGGGGCGGTAGATCCACCTCGGGCCGCGTTGCACCGCGAGGACGAACATGCCGGTCTCGGTCTCCAGTCGGAGCTCCTTCAGCGATCGCCCGTCGGCCGGGGTTCCGGCGTCGACGACGGTCTCGGCACTCGTCTCCTCCGTCTCCTCGAGCGCGAGCTGGATGACCGGGTGGAGCGGCTCGCCCCGCTCCACGTACCAGGTGAGGTCTCGGGCCGCGTCGCACATCGATTCGCTCGCGCTTCCGAGGCGGAGCAGACCTCGGAGGTCGTCCACGTTGCGCGCCTCCGGGGCCGCCCGAAGGACCCAGGACTCGAGCTCGTCGTGCAGGATGTCGCTGCGTGCCTCGAGCGCGCCGACCTCCGCCGCGAGGGCGCGGTTGTTGAACAGGATCGACGAGTACGCCATGCCGACCGCGGCCTCGGACAGATCCTTCAGCTCGATGAGCAGGTCCACCGCCCGGTCCAGCTCGGACAGCGGGGGGAGGTCCTCGTCCGGCGGCGCGGGCATGGGTGAAGCCGCCGCAAGCTCGCGCAGGAGCGCCACGCCCTCCTCGGGACCGCGGACCAGGAGCACGTCGCCCTCGGACAGCACGTCGTCGGGCCCGGGATCGAACTGCCACTCGATCCCGCTGCGGATCGCCATGACCCACATCCCCGTCTCGGTGGGGAGCGAGAGCTCGCGGAGCGAGCGCCCGATCACCGCGGCGCTCTCCCGCACCTTCACCCGCGCGGTCATCTCGTCGGCGTGGCGGAGGTCGCGGCGCAGCGCGTCGGGGATCCCGAGCCGCGCCTCGACCACGCGAGCGATGTCCGAGGCCGCGTCGCCGATCTTCTCGACCGCGTCGGCGATCCACAGCACGCCCGCCATCCCCTCGGCGTCCTCGGGGCTGCGTGCGGCGAGCATGGCGACCTCGCGGAGCCGGCGCAGGTGGCCGTCCATGCGCTCCTCGAGCCGTTCGACCTCTCGGGCGAGCTTCTCGTCGTCGAAGAAGACCGCCGCGTAGGCGAGGTCGACCATGAGCTCGGAGGCATCCTTCGCCTCCACGAGCAGGTCCTTGACGCTCTTCGGTTGTTCATCCATCGATGGAGACCCCCAATAGTGACATAGCGGCTACGAAGGCGACGATGCCGGCCAGGTCCATGAGGCCGGTGCACAGCGGAACGGTGTGGTTGTCCGGGTCGAGCCCGAACCGCTCGGTCCCGATCGCGAGGTAGTACCCGACGAGCAGGATGACCGGCAGGAGGAGGAACCCGGCGAGGCCCGTGCCCCAGACGGTGATCGCCACCGCGGGCGCCGCCTCGCCGATGACCTCGGCGAGCCCGGCGCCGAACAGACCGATGAACGTGAAGATCGCGATGCCGAAGGCGACGACGAGGGTCGCGTCCACGACCGCCGGCGCCTCGGGCAGTCCCCTCGGGGTGATGACGCCCAGCCGGAGCTTCGACGACAGCCGCGAGGACAGGATGCCCCCGAGCGCTCCCGCCTGCGAGATGAACGGCGGGATGAGCAGCAGCAGGCCGGGGTAGCGGAAGAACCGCTCGGACTGCGACTCGAGGAGCGTGCCCGCGAGGACGTCGAGGATCGGCACGACGAGGAGCACGCCCGTCATCTCTGCCAGCGTTCGGCGGATCCCGGGTTCCGCTCGGATGCCGACGACGATGCCGGCGAGCGCGGCGACGACGCACAGGAACGCGGTGAGGTTGCTCACGAACTCCGAGCGCACGAGGAACGTGGCGAGGAACAGCGCCGGCAGCGTGACCATGTCGCCCACGGCCGTGATGACGGGCGTCGCCACGACGTCGAGGTCGTAGCCGCGTCGGAACGACACGACGGCCAGGCCGATCGTGGCGACGAGCACGAGGACCGCGCCGATCGCGCCGCCCACGACCGAGATCGTGACCAGGTCCGTGAGCGGGATGCCGGGTTCGTGGAACACCACGGCGGCGAGCCGCGCGAGCGCGGCGATGTACAGCGACGACGCGAGCGTCAGGACGACGCCGACCATCGCGTTGTGACGCAGGACCCCGCCTCGACGCCAGGAGACCTCGAACAACCCGGTGGCGATGCTCGTGCCCAGGCGGGCGCCCGTCGCGCCGGAGATGACGCCGCGCATGCCGACGGCGGCGGGGATCAGGATCAGCAGCCCCGGGAGCTCCTCGAGCGTTCCGGTGATCGCGCTGAGGGTGATCCCGGCCGCGAACGCCGCGAGGGTCGACAGGACGAGCGCGACGAGGCCCTGCCGCCGCGTTCGCCGTTCGGCGCGCCAGAACGACAGCAGGCTCCGGGCCCGCCGGCGCAGCGCGACGTCAACCACGTGTCACCCCGAGCGCCGACATCGCGACGAGGAGGGCGGCGACGCCCGACAGGTCCATCACGCTCGTGATGATCGGCACCCCCGCGTTGTCGGGATCCAGGCCGTGCCGCGTGGACAGGATCGCGACCCCGTAGCTCACCACGATCGTGAGCGGCAGGGTCATCGCGCCGGCGAGCAACGTCCCGCCGATCATCCGGCCGGTGCCGGGACCCGCGAGGTGGGTCGCGGCCGCCAGCGCGGACGCGATCGCGCCGATCAACGTGAACACCACGAGGCCGAAACCGACCACCAGCGATGCGTCCAGGAGCGCGGGCGGCTCGGGCCGGGCGAGGGGGCGGATCACGCCGAGTTCGAGCTTCGACGCGATGCGCGAGGAGAAGATCCCACCGAGCGCACCCGCCTGCGACACGAACGGCGGGACGATCAGGAGCAGGGCGGGGAGGGCGAGCAGCTCCGGCTCGTGTGCCTGCAGCAGGCCGCCGGCGAAGACGTCCAGGATCGGCGTGAGGAGGATCACAGGCGTCATCTCGAGCACGATCCTTCGGACCCCTGGGACGTCCACGCGGTACGAGCGGATCGTCGCGTACAGGGCGACGACGAGACACACCGCCGACGCGACGGCGTTCACGGCGGGGTCCTCCAGCAGGAGCGACGCGAGGAACAACGTCGGCAGGGTCGCCACGTCCCCCAGCGCGGTGACCATCGGGGTCGAGACGGCGTCGAGGTCCCACCCACGACGGAAGGACAACACGGCGAGCACCACCGTGACGAGCAGGATCATGGCGGAGCCGAGCAGCCCTCCCACGACCGAGATCGTGACGAGGCCCCAGATCGAGATCGACGGCTGGCCGAACGCGGCGCTCGCGATCTTCGCCAGGAGCGCGAGCCACAACGCCGAGGACAGGGTCGTGACCACCGCGACGTAGGCGTTGCGGTACAGGGGGCCGGCGCGCTCCAGGTTCGGGACGAAGGTGCCGGCCGCGCTCGCGGTACCGAGACGGGCTCCCATGGCTCCGAAGATCGTCCCGCGCATCCCGACGGCCGCCGGGATCAAGACGATCAGGCCGGGGAGCTGTTCGAGCCTGCCGGTGAGATGCGCGAGCGTCAGGCCGGCGACGAAGCCGGCGAGCGTGGACAGGACGAGCGCGACCAGGCCCTGGCGGAGCGTTCGACGCTCGGCACGCCAGTAGGCGAACACGCTTCGAGCGGGGCGCGGGAAGGCCATAACGGTTCGCTCATCGGGTCCTTCCAGGCTGGTGCGGTCGTCCGAGCAGGGCTGAGGGCCCCGGGAAGTATGCGCCGCAGTCTCCTCGGGGACAACCCCCCACGATCCGGCCCACGTGGGGACTCGGCCTTGCCTCAGTCGACCCAGTCGCGCGTGAGGAACAACCAGAAGGCCAGGCCGGCCTGGGGCCCGTACCGACGGAAGCGCCGAGCGATCGTCGCATCGGTCACCGTCCGCCGACCGACCTTCCTCGCGTAGGTCGGTCGCGTCCACGAGTCCAGGATCAGGCGGTGGTACCGGCCGAGCGTCATCATGATGTGGGCGGCCGCGTACGGCCCGACGCCGGGGATCTGCAGGAGGCGCGCCTCGAGCTCCTCGTCGGGCAGCTCCTCGGGTGTGGCACGCGCGAACCGCTCCAGGTCGAGCTCGCCGGCCGCGACCGAACCGGCGAGGGACGCGAGGTACCCGGCCCGGTAGCCCGCCCGTGCGACGTCCCGGTAGAAGGCCTCGCCGGCGGTGGCCATCGCGTCCGGCGTCGGGAAGGCGCGGCCCCACGGGCCGTCCGGGCGAGCGCCGAGGGCCGGTTCGCCGAGATGCTCGACGATGGCGTGCACCATCCGGATCGTCGCCGACCACGCGCAGTTCGTGGTGCAGATCGTCTTCACGACGTCCTCGAACACCGTCGGGCTCTGCACCATCCGGCCCGCGCCCGTCGTCGCCCAGGCCAACTCGGGATCCGCGGACGCGGTCTCGTAGAACCCGGAGAGGTCGGCATCCAGGCGCAGGACGTGCCGCACCGTCCCCTCGAGATCGCGCGCGACGGCGCTCGAGACCGCCGGTCCCAACACGGTGAGCCTCGCGTACCCGCGCCGCCCCTCCTCGAGCCGCACCGTCCTCGGCCGCCCTCGCCGGGTCCGCAGGGTGAGCTCGACCGAGCGGTAGTCCGAAGCCGGGCGCATCGGCGGGAGGTCGACGAAGCCGTGCGAGTTCAGGGTTCGAACCAGGTCCACCGGCTCCCCACCCCCGCCGCGGAGGCGAAGCTCGAGGGAGGTCACGCTTCGGTGCGCCGGCGCTCGCGCCAGGCGCGGACCTTCGCTCGGTTCCCGCAGGTCGCCATGGAGCACCACCGGCCGGAGTGGTTCTTGGAGCGGTCGTAGAAGATCGCGCGGCACGTCTCGTCCGCGCACAGGCGCAGGTGTTCGAAGGACCCGTCGAACGTGCTCACGAAGGCGATCGAGACCATCGTGCCGAACGCGGCGGCGACGCCGGAGCCGCTCGGCTCCAGCGTGGGGGGCCGGCCCGCGTGGAAATGCGGGTGCAGGCTGGCGTCGACCGCGATCTCGTCCAGGGTCTTCGCGTGTCGCTTGGAGATCGGCGCGCCACCGTCGGCCTCGATCATGTCTCGGATCGCGCCGCGGAGCCGCAGGTAGGTCTGCCGGTCCGCTTCGGTCACGCGTTCGCTGTCCCGCAGGAGCCCTCGTTCGATCAGGAACGCCCGGAGCATCTCCGGCGGAGGGTCGACGTGGCGGTCCTGCTCGTCGTGGACGTGCAGGTTCAGGAACCGTTGGAGGAGCTCCAGCTCGCCGGGAGCCGAGGGAGCGGTGTCGTGCGGGGTGAGGTCGGAGATCGCCACCGAACGGAGTGTACACCGCCGAAATCGGTTGACAAGTTACCCTAACCTGCATAGGATGCTCACAGGTTACGAGGAGGTGATCGCGTGCTGACGCCGCTGGGGACGAGCCGAACCATCGGGCCGAGGCCTCCGGCTGGCGCGGCACGGTGGTTCCAAGAGGCTGGGCGGCGCCGTCGGGCGGGGCGTGTTCGACCGGCCGTCCGTGTCCGGCTCCTCAGGGCGGGGCGGCGCCTGATCGGCGAGGGGAGGTGAGGGGGTGGACGCGATCGGCGCGGTGCTGACGGTGCTGGTCCTCGTGCTCCTGTGGGTGGCCGCGGGCCTCTTCGGCCGGGACTCGCGGAGGCCCGACGACTGGGTCTCCCGCCGGGATCTCCGAGACCGCATGCGGCGGTTGGGCGACTGACGGACTCCGTACGATGGGCGCACGATGGCGCTCGAGTTCACGGACTGGGCAGTCGAGATCCTTCGGCGGTCGCACGAGGCCGCCCGCAGGTTCAACCCGGACGCGACCGTCCGCGTGCGGCGGGACGGGGATCGGGTCGAGTTCGAGCTCACCGACGAGCGGCGCGACGACGACGTGCTCGTGGAGCACGAGGGGTTCGAGATCTGGGTCGAGGCCGGGCTCGAGGGCACCGTGGACATCGTCGAGCCCCACGACCAGCTCATCCTTCGGCCCCCCGGCGATCCGCAGCGAAGCGTTCGTCCCAGCTGAGTCGGCGACCTTCGTCCACGTACACTTCGTCCGTGACGCCTGCCCATGAGCCCTCCGGTCCCGTGCTCCGACCCCTGGGCGGAGCCGGCCCGGTCATGCTGATCGGGGGAGCCGAGGACAAGGTCCGGAACCGGACCATCCTGTCGCGGTTCTCGGCCTTCGCCGGTGGGGCGCAGGGCGACGTGGTCGTCGTGTCCACCGCGTCCTCGCTCGGCGATCTCGCCACGCAGCGCTATCGGGAGCTGTTCGGCGAGCTCGGGATCGACCGGGTCACCGGCGTGCGGCCCGAGGAGCGCGAGCAGGCGGAGGATCCGGCGGTCTGGAAGGCGCTGGACCGAGCGACCGGGGTGTTCCTCACGGGCGGGAACCAGCTGCGGTTGTCCTCGGTGGTCGCGGGCACGCGTCTGGCGGACGCGATCCATCGCGCGCACGACCGCGGCGCGGTGCTCGCCGGCACCTCGGCGGGTGCGAGCGCGATGGCGGCGCACATGATGGCGTTCGGCCGCCCGGGTGAGACGCCGAAGAACCGGATGGCGCAGCTCGCGGCCGGCCTGGGGGTCCTCGACGGCGTGGTCATCGACCAGCACTTCGAGCAGCGCGGACGCTTCGGCCGGCTGCTCGCGGTCGTCGCGCAGTCACCCTCGCTGGTCGGGGTGGGGCTGGACGAGGACACGTGCGCGATCGTCTACGCGGACCGGACGATGGAGGTGGTGGGGAAGGGGGCCGTCACGCTCCTGGACGGCTCCCGGGTGCTGACCGACGCGCATCAGGCGAAGGCGCACCGGCCGATCATGGTCTCGGGGGCGATCGTCCACTCGCTGCCGGACGGCGCGTGGTTCGACCTGCGCGCTCGGACGCTGCTCTCGGGCGCGCCCGGGGAGGAGCGGGAGGCATCGGAGTGAGCGACAGCCGGACCCGCACGCGCGCGGATCGGCGGCGCGCGAAGGGAGAGCCGGTCCAGGACAAGCGCCCGCTCGCGCCGGATCTGCGCATCGTCCAGGCCCAGGTCTTCCGCGGCCCGAACTTCTGGTCGTACGACCCGGCGATCCGGCTGCTCGTCGACCTCGGAGCGCTCGAGGACTGGCCCTCGAACACGATCCCCGGCTTCGTCGACGGGCTCTTCGAGATGCTCCCCGGGATCGCGGAGCATTCGTGCTCGCTCGGCAGGCGAGGCGGCTTCGGTGAGCGACTGCGCGAAGGCACCTGGGCGGGGCACGTCGCCGAGCACATCGCGATCGAGCTCCAGCGCGAGTCCGGCGCGCACGTGTACCGCGGCAAGACGCGGAGCGCCGGCGATCCCGGCCGCTACAACGTGATCTACGGCTACTGGGAGGAGCGCGTCGGGATCGCGGCCGGTGAGCTCGCCGTGCGGCTGGTGAACCATCTCGTCTCGCCCGAACGAGACTTCGACTTCCTCGCCGAGCTCGAATCGTTGATCCTGCTCGCCGAACGGCGTGCGTTCGGCCCTTCGACCCAGGCGATCATCGACGAGGCGGCGAGCCGCGACATCCCGTGGATCCGACTGAACGAGGCATCGCTCGTCCAGCTCGGCTGGGGCCGGTACCAGCAGCGGATCCGCGCGACGATGACGTCGAAGACGTCGGCGCTCGCGGTCGACATCGCCGGGGACAAGGACGTCACGCGGCAGCTCCTCGCCTCCGCCGGGCTCCCGGTCCCACGCGGCGAGATCGTCCGTTCCGAGGACGAGGCGATCGCCGCCGCCGAACGGATCGGCTTCCCGGTCGTGACGAAGCCGCTCGACGGCAACCACGGCCGAGGCGTCGGGCTCGACCTGCGCAAGCGCGGCGACATCCGGGCCGGGTTCAAGCGGGCCGTCGCGGAGGCGCGGCGCGGGCAGGTGGTCGTCGAGAGCTACGTGACCGGCAACGACTACCGGGTGCTCGTCGTGGGCGGTCGGATGGTCGCGGTGGCCGAGCGGGTCCCCGCACACGTGCTCGGCGACGGCGAGCACACCGTCGCCGAGCTCGTCGAGCTCGCGAACAAGGACCCGCGCCGCGGGATCGGGCACGAGAAGGTCCTCACGCGGATCAAGGTCGACGACGCCGCCGTGGACCTGCTGCGCAAACAGGGGCACGCGCTGGACGACGTGCCGGCGGAGGGGACGTTCGTGAAGCTCGCCGCGACCGGCAACATGTCGACGGGCGGGATCTCGATCGACCGGACGTGGGAGGCGCACGAGGAGAACGTCGAGATCGCGGAGGAGGCCGCCCGCGTGGTCGGCCTCGACGTCGCCGGGATCGACTTCCTCGTCCCGGACATCACGCAGCCGGTACGCGAGACCGGCGGCGCGATCGTCGAGGTGAACGCCGCGCCGGGCTTCCGGATGCACACGCATCCGACCGAGGGCGAGGCGCAGTTCGTCGCCAAGCACGTGGTGGATCTGCTGTTCCCCGCCGGCACACCCTCGCGGATCCCGATCGTGGCCGTGACGGGCTCCAACGGCAAGACCACGACGACGCGCATGATCGCGCACATCTTCAAGGGCATGGGCCGCTCGGTCGGGATGACGACCACGGACGGGATCTACATCGACGAGCGCCTGGTCAAGCGCGCGGACGCGAGCGGCCCGAAGTCGGCGCAGATGGTGCTGCAGAACCCGCGCGTGGACTTCGCGGTGTTCGAGACCGCGCGTGGCGGGATCCTGCGCGAAGGGCTCGGGTACGGGCGGAACGACGTCGGGGTCGTTCTGAACGTCACGGGCGACCACCTCGGGCTGAAGGGCATCGATTCGCTCGAGCAGCTCGCCGCGGTGAAGCAGGTCGTCGTCGAGGCGGTCCCGAAGACCGGCTACGCGGTGCTGAACGCCGACGATCCCCTGGTCCTCGAGATGCGGAAGGCGTGCAGCGGCTCCGTGATCCTGTTCTCGATGCAGGAGAAGCACGACTTCATCGAGAAGTGGGTGCGGCGCGGTCGCAAGGCCGTCACCCTGGAGCGGGGGCCGCTCGGCGAGATGATGGTGATCCGGGAAGGGCGCCGGACGATGCCGATCGCGTGGGTGCACACGCTTCCGGCGACGTTCGAGGGGCGCGCCCGGATGATGGTGCAGAACGCGATGGCCGTCGCCGCGGCCGCGCACGCGGCGGGTGCCCACCTGCACGACATCCGTCAAGGCTTGCGCTCGTTCACGACCTCGATCTACCAGGCGCCCGGACGCCTGAACGTGTTCGACATGAACGGCGTTCGGGTCATCATCGACTACGCGCACAACGCCGCGGGGCTGGCGACGCTCGGGGACTTCGTCGAGCGCCTGACCAGCGATGCGCCGAACGGCGGGCGTCCGGGCGAACCCTCGTGGAGCGCGAACCTGCGCCTGGCCGTGGTGGCGACCGCGGGCGACCGGCGCGACGAGGACATGCGCGAGCTCGGCAGGGTCGCGGCCCGGCACTTCGACGACGTGATCATCCGCGAGGACCGCAGCACGCGGGGCCGCGAGCGCGGCGAGACCGCGGGACTCGTGCTCGAGGGCGTCCGCGAAGCGATGGCGACCGGCGCCCGCGTCGGCAACGCCGAGATCGTGACCGACGAGATGGAGGCCACGCGCCGGGCGCTCGATCGCTCGCGGCCGGGAGACCTGGTCGTGCTCTGCGTGGACCACGCGACCGAGGTCTACAAGGAGCTGGAGGATCGCCGCTCGCTCGCCGCGCCGACGATCTTCGCGACCGGCGGCGGGAACGGGCACATGGAGTCGGCCGGCGGCGACCCCGACCTCCTCGGCGTCTGAGCGATGGATCCCGCCGAGACCCGCGAGGTGCTCACACGTGCCCGAGACGGGCTCCGCTCCGAGCTCGACGAGCTGACGGCCGCGCCCCGGGACCCGATGGCCGCCGTGTCGTTCGGCAAACGGGTGGGGGAGGGCACCACCCAGGCGGTCGAGCGGATCGCGCAGGTCGACGCGGCGAAGCACCTGGACGCGAAGCTCCGCGACGTCGAGCGGGCGCTCGCGAAGCTCGAGGAGGGGACCTACGGGGTCTGTGACGTGTGCGGCCTGCAGATCGCCCCCGAGCGGCTCGATGCGATCCCGTGGGCCGTGCGATGCGTGGGGTGCGCCCGGGCGCGAGCGTGAGCTCGCCTCACGGGGTCGCGTCGAGCACGGCGATCCACAACGACTCGCTCGACCCGTCGACCGCCACCGCCACGAGCGGCGCGCCGACCTCGATCGGCTCCTCGGCGCCGGTCTGTGGATCCACGGGGTAGATACTCCCGTCGCCCTGGTCGGCGACCCACGCCGCGCCCAGGCCCACGGCGATGGCCGACGGCTCCGGGCCGACGCGGATGGGATCGCCCACCGCCCCCGTCTCCGGATCGATCTGGACCACGGTGCCGGCGAGATCGTCCAGGACCCACACCCCCCCGTCGCCGGCCGCGATGTCTTCGAGGTTGCCGCTTACGTCGATCCGGCGGACGATCGCGCCGTCTGCCGGATCGATCTGGACCACCTGGTTCCCGAGCTGGTCCAGCGCCCACAGCGATCCCGCTCCGAACGCGAGCTCGTCGGGTGAAGCGCCGAGCTGGACCTGCATCAGCTCGCCGCCGGTCAGGGCGTCGAAGGCGGTCAGCGAATCGGCGTCCGAGCCGACCCACAGGACCGCTCCGCCGAGGACCAGATCGCTCACCTCGCCCCCCTCGACCAGGACCGGAGGGAGTGGCTCCAGGGTGGCCGGGTTGATCCTGGACACGCTCCCGGTTTCGTCGCCGCCGGTGAACCAGACCGTGCGATCGGCGACGGCCAGCGCCATCCCCCCGAAGGACGTCGGACTGACCGCGATCCGGTCACGAACGGCGCCCGTCGTCTCGTCGATCGCCGTCAGGGATGGGCGAGCGCTCAGGGCCCAGGTCAGCGCCCACACACCGCCCTCGCCCACGGCGAGCGACGGGTCCACGGTCCTCGTTGCCCCGAGCCCGATCACGCCGTTGGCGGTGAGCGTCACCGCGCCGGTCGCGGGATCGATCCGGTTCACCGAGCTCGGTGGCGGCGGCTGACCGGGAGCGACACCCGACGCCGATGGGGTGGGCGAGTGGCCCGAGCCTCCGTCCCCCCGCGAGAGCGCGACGACGACGATGATCGTGGCGACCGCCGCGATCGCCGCGGCCGCGGCGAGCCACGCGCGGCGATCGCCGGCCGGGACGTGGACCCTCGCCAGCAGCCCCCGCCCCGGTCACGGCATCCCGGAGCGCGCCGGCGACGCCGCCGGCCGTCGGGTACCGCTGATCCGGCCGTTTGGCCATGGCTCGTTCGATCACGGGGTCGACGGCCGGGGGCAGCTCGGGACGCAGCGCCGTCGCGCTCGGAGGCGCTTGATGCAGGTGCGCGTGCATGAGGGCGGCGTCCTGGTCCTTGCGGAACGGCGGCACCCCGGTGAGGGATTCGAAGAGCACGCAGCCCAGCGAGTACACGTCGGTCCGGCCGTCGAGCGTCCCCCCCTCGAACTGCTCGGGCGCCGCGTAGTTGAGCGACCCGACGAACACGCCCGTCCCCGTCAACCCCGAGTCCGATGCCGCCCGCTTCGTGAGGCCGAAGTCCGTCAGGTACACGTGCTCCGTCGGGACCGATCCGCCGCTCCGAGGTGCCACCAGCACGTTCCCGGGTTTGACGTCGCGGTGCACGAGACCCTTGCCATGCGCGGCGTCGAGCGCACTCGCGACCTGTCCGACGATCGCGGCGACGCGATGCGGTTCGAGCGGACCTTCCCGCTCGATCAGCTCCTTCAGGTCTCTCCCGTCGACGTATCGCATCGCGATGAAGAGCACGCCGTCCTGCTCGCCGGCCTCGTAGATGGGGATGACGTTCGGATCGTCGAGCGAGGCCGCGAGCTCGGACTCGCGGATGAAGCGCTCGCGGAACCGTTCGTCCTCGGCGAGCTCCGGAGGCAACACTTTGAGTGCCACCTTGCGCCGCAACCGCGAGTGCTCGGCGAGGTACACGACCCCCATGCCCCCACGGCCGAGCACCTTCTCGATCCTGTATCCGGCGAACTCGCCGCCGGGAGAGGGGAACGTGCCCATGCGGGACCGTTCTACACGTTCAGAGGAACGGTGGCAGGGAGTCGCAGTCGGTCGGGCTCCGCGGAACGCATCTCGTCAGCCGCTGGAGACGACGTGCCCGGTCCGGGCGCTCTCGAACGCGGCCCCGATGATCTCGAGCACCGCAACGGCGTCTTCCGGATCAACCGGCGGCGGTTCGCCGTCTCGGAGCGATCCCCCCACCCTCCGGTAGAACTCCGCGTAGGCACCGGGCTCCGTCTCGACGGTGCGTGCGTCGTCGCCGGTGGACAGCCGTCCCCAGCGCTCGGGGGGCTCACGACCCCAGGCCGGGTCGTCGGGGCGCGACCCCTCGTCGAGGGCCTCCTCCTGTCCGTCGAGTCCGTGTTTCTCGTACGCGGCCTGCAGACCGAGCACACGCATCCTCGGCCCTGGGATCGCCGCCAGGACGCTCATCCACAGGTGACTCCTGACGCCATGCCCGTGGCGCAGCGCCACGAAGACGTCGTCGTCGACCTCGGCGCCGGCTCGGCGGCGGTCGACCTCCGCGTACACGCTGAGGGGGGGCCCGAACAGCTGGACCGCCTGGTCGATCAGGTGGCTCCCGAGATCGAAGAGCAGCCCGCCCGCTTCCTCCGGATCACCGCGTTCGCGCCACGCCCCCCGCTGCAGCGCCGGCCGCCATCGGTTGAACCGGGATTCGAACCGGACGACCGGACCGAGCGCATCCTCCGAGAGCAGCTTGCGTACGGTGAGGAAGTCTCCGTCCCATCGCCGGTTCTGGAAGACGGATAGGAGCAGCCCACGCTCCTCCGCCGCGGCGATGAGTCGCCTCCCCTCGTCCGCCGTGGGAGCCATCGGCTTGTCGATGACGACCGGCAGACCCGCTTCGAGCGCGGCGATGCCGAGCGGCACGTGGAACCGGTTCGGAGTCGCCACCACGACGAGGTCCAGGTCGCCCGGACGCTCCCAGAGCGGGTCGACGCGATCGTGGATGCGGATGTCCGGATCCCGGGCCTTCGCCTGCGCCTGTCGCTCCGGATCGCTCGTCACGACCGAGTGCAGCGCCATCCCGGGTGTCGATCCGATGAGAGGCGCGTGGAACACCGCTCCTGCCAGGCCGTATCCGATCAGGCCGACCCTGATCACATCCGTCTCGTCGATCGACACGATCGCGCCCCTCCTTCCCTGTCTCCCCCCAGTGGCGCCTCACGCACGATCATCGGCGAGCGTTGTTCGCTCGGGTCGGCGGTCCGTCGCGCAGGGGGCCGCGGCGGATCTCCTTGAACACCTCGGCGTCGCCACGCGCGTGTTCGGCCACGATGGCGATCGTCACCGTCCACGTCCGTCGATCCGGACCACCCTCATCGGTCGCTCGCGTCCGGCGCCAACGCATGAGCGCTCCGCCGTTCGGCGTCCCCTGAGGTCGCCTCAGTGCAGCTCTGCGATGTCCTTCTGGGTCACCTCGCCCGGCTGCTTCCCCAGGATGATCATGGCCAGGACCTCGTCGACCGTCACGTCCTCCTTGTTGACCGTCCCGACGAGCTTCCCCTGCAGCATGACGCTGATCCGGTCGGCCAGGTCGTACACGTCGTGGATGTCGTGGCTGATGAGGAAGATGCCGATCCCCTCCTGCTGCAGCTGCTTGACGAGCTCGGTGACCTGCTTGGTCTCCGCGGGGCCAAGGGCTGCCGTCGGCTCGTCCATGATCAGGATCCGGGCATTGAAGTGGACGGCGCGGGCGATCGCCACGGATTGACGCTGGCCGCCCGAGAGCGACTCGACCGGAACGACGAAGGTCTTGAATTTCGGGTTGAGCCGGTGCATCAGCTTGCGGGTCGCGTCCTCCATCGCGCTGTCGTCGAGGTTCCCGAAACGTGTCGTCACCTCGCGTCCGAGGAACACGTTCCCGGGAGCGTCGATGTTGTCCGCGAGCGCCAAGGTCTGGTAGATCGTCTCGATCCCGAGGGGCTTGGCGTCCCTCGGGCTCGAGATCGTCACCGGTTCACCGTCGATGAAGATCTGCCCCGAGTCGGCCGGTTGCGCGCCCGAGAGGGTCTTGATGAGCGTCGTCTTGCCGGCGCCGTTGCCGCCGACCAGGCCGACGACCTCACCCGGGTACAGGTCGACCGTGACGCCGTCGACCGCGTGGACGCCACCGAAGGCGACTCGGATGTCACGCAGCTCCACCAGGGGCACGCGCTCGGGCGTGGCATCCACCACTTTACCTCCTCACCTTCCGACGGCGATTGATGGTGTCGAAGGCCACCGCGGCGACCAGAACGACACCGGCCACGATGTCCTGGATCGGCGCGGACAGGCCGATGAAGCTCAAGCCGTAGGCGAGTGACGACATCACCAGCGCGCCCAGGACGGCTCCCGGGATCGTCCCGATCCCGCCCGCGAACGACGTACCGCCGATCACCGCCGCCGCGATCACGTAGAGCTCGTATCCCTCACCGAGATCGAGGGTGGCGCCGTCGAGCCGAGCGGTGGCGATCGCGGCGCTGATGCGCACACAGCACGCCCATCAAGATGAAGGTCTTCATGATCGTCCATTTCGTGTTGATGCCGGCGAGCTCCGTGGCCTCCGGGTTCCCGCCGATCGCGTACACGTACCGACCGAAGCGTCGGCGGGTCGCGAGGAAGGTCATCACGATGACGACGCCGATGAGGACGATCACGGGCCAGGGGACACCCGCCGGAAGTCCGCCTGCGGGGATGGTGGTGCCGGTCTCCTCGGCGTGCCGCTCGGCCAGCGCCTCCGGCCACTTGTAGGCGTTGAAGATCCAGATCAGGCCCAGAACGGCCGCACAGCCGAAGCCCGCGACCAACGTCTCCGCCCACATCGGGCGCAGCGGGAAGCCGAACCTCCGCCGTTGCCGCCGGTTCACCACGACGAAGACGACGATCGCGGCGCAGAGCACGATGCCGAGCACCCAACTGAGGGTCCCGCCGATCGAACCCTCGGGACCGCCACCGAGCAGCCGGAACGTGGGATCGACCGGCGAGATGGTCACGCCCTTGGTGACCGCCCACGTGGCGCCGCGGAAGGCGAGCAGGCCCCCGAGGGTGACGACGAACGAGGGGACCCCGACGTACGCGATGATGAATCCCTGCAGTCCGCCGATCGTAGCGCCGAGCGCGATGCCCGCTGCCAGCGCGATGATCCACATCAACGGGTGATCGAAGCCGATCCACCCGGGCAACCATGTGTGCATCAGCTGCGCGTAGACCATGCTCACGACCCCGACGAGCGACCCGACGGACAGATCGATGTTGCGCGAGACGATGATGAGCGTCATCCCGGTGGCGATGATCGCGATGGATACGGACTGCACGGCCAGGTTCACGATGTTGACTGGTTCGAGGAACCTGCCGTTGGTCTTGATGCCGAAGCCGATGAGGATCACGGCAAGCGCGAGCACCATCCCGAAGACGCGGAAATCGATCTCGAGATCCCCGAGGAGGCGGCCGAACCGCCGAGGACCCCTCTCGCCTTCACTTCCGGGCTCGGTGAGGGTGGCGTCGGGGGCTTCAGAGACCTGGGTCATGGGCCCACTCCCGCATCGGACGCACGCGTGCGCCCTGCGCCGAGGCTACCCGACGCAGGGCGCACGGTCGACTCTCGGTCCTCGTACTACCCGCAGACCTCCACCGTTCCGGCCGGAACGCCCGCGCACAGGACGTCCGTGGTGATCCAGCCGAGATCGACCACGAGGTTGAGGTTCTCGAGCGTGATCGGTGTCGGCTTGAGGACGATCGACTGCACCTCGAGCCCGCCCGGCGTGGTGAACGGCTGCGCCTCGACGCCCGCCTCCGGGGCGACGTGGTCCTGGAGATCGTCCGGAGCCACGATGTCTTCGAGGGCGACGCCCTCTGCCAGCTGGACGGCGACCTCGCCCGCGGTCTGCCCGAGCGCGAACGCGTCCTTCCACACCGACACCAACTGCGTGCCGAGCGCGACCCGGTTCAGTGCGGGGTCGTCACCATCCTGGCCCGTGACGGGCACGGTCCCCGCCAGACCCACCGCGTCGAGCGCGGCGACGACACCGGTCGCCATGCTGTCGTTCTCGGAGATGACCGCGTCGATCTCGTTGTTGTTCGCGGCCAGGCAGGCCTCCATCATGGCAAGCGCGTTCTCCGTAGCCCAGTCGTCGTTGTAGTCCTCGCAGACGATGTCGATCCCGGGGAACTGATCGAGGACCGGCGTCATCCCTCCGCGCAGGAAGTCGGCGTTCGGGTCGGCGGAGTGTCCCTTGACGATGGCGTAGTTGCCCTCGGGCACCTCCGCGGTGATCTCCTCCGCCATGATCGTCCCGACCTGCTCGTTGTTGAACGTGATGTAGAACGCGTTCTCGTCCTCGATGAGCCGGTCGTATCCGATCACCGGGATACCCGCCTCCGTCGCCCTCGTGACGGCCGGAAGGATGGCCTCGGCGTCCTTGGCGAGGAGGATCAGGACGTCGGCACCCTGGTTGATCAGGCTGTCGACGTCCGCGAGCTGCTGCTCCGACGAGTCGTTGGCGTCGGTCTCGATCACCGTTCCGCCCGCGGCCTCGACCGCCTCGATGATCGCCGGCCCGTCGGCCTTGGCCCAGCGCGGCTGAGCGTAGTTGTTCCAGGAGATGCCGACGACGAGATCCTCCTCGCCGCCACCGCCTCCTCCGCCTCCGTCGCCATCGTCGCCCCCACACGCAGCCAGGACCAACATGGACAGGGCGAGGATCGCCCATACGCGACGTCTCAACACGTACCCCCCCTTCCGGATGGCATCATCCGATGAGCGCCATCCCTCACCTCCACGTACGACCGAACGTGCCGTCGTGGCTTCGCCAGCGTAGACCGACTCGACATGTTGTGTGTCGGCCCGCGTCCGCAGATGGGCGGGCTGGGCCGCGGGCCACGATTGCACAATTCACCGGAGGGCGCAACAAAAGCGAGGTGCGCAGCGACGACTCCGATCCAGCCTGAACCTGCGAGGCCACCGGGGTTCCGTTTGCGCGTGTTCGACACGCTCGATACGCTGCGTTCCCAGTGAGGTTGGAGGCGCCGTTCTCCCGCGGCACACGGGTCGACCGCCCACCATCTTGCCCCGAACCCGACGGAACAGGTGCGAACGTGGAGTCCCCAACAAATCCGCTCGTCGGCCAGGACGGCGGCGGGAACCCGATCGGCGGTAGTACCGGCCGGCGTCGGGGGGTAGCCGCCGATGAGCTCCGGCGTCACAACCTCGCTGCAGTGGTCGAACCCCTTCACCTCTCGGGTCCGCTCTCGCGATCGGGGCTGGCGGGCACGACCGGTCTGAACCGGTCGACCATCGCCGATCTGCTCGGCGAGCTCACCGACCTCGGCCTGGTCGAGGAGCGCGCCGGGCCGGCTCCGACCGGCCCCGGACGGCCGTCGCCGACGGTCCACGCGAAACCCGAGGGCGCGACCGCGCTCGCCGTCGAGCTCGCCGTGGACTCGATCGCGGTCGCGACGGTGGGGCTGGGTGGACACGTCTACAACCGGCTTCGGGTGAGCCGACCGAGGGGGCGTTTCACTCCCGAAGAGACGTCGCAGGACGTCGCCAAGCTGGCGGGACCCCTCCTCGACTCGCTCCCGGCGCAGAGCGTCCTCGTCGGCGTCGGCGTGGCCGTCGTCGGCATCACGCGCCGGGCGGACGGTTTCGTCCATCTGGCGCCCAACCTGGGGTGGCGCGACGTTCCGCTCGCGTCCCTGCTCGCCGGCGAACTCGCGCTCGATGTTCCAGTCCTCGCGGCCAACGAGGCCGACCTCGGGGCACTCGCGGAGCATCGTCGAGGCGTCCACGCCGGCGTCGAGAACCTGATCTACGTGTCGGGAGAGGTTGGGATCGGCGCCGGAGTGATCGTGGACGGGAAGCCATTGCTCGGGTCCGCAGGATATGCGGGTGAGGCGGGGCACATGGTGGTCGACCCCCACGGGGCGGAGTGTCGATGTGGAGCGAGGGGCTGCTGGGAGGCGGAGGCCGGGGAGGGGGCGTTGCTGCGCCACGCGGGCATGCGTGACGGGACCGGCCGCATCGAAGACATCGCCGAACGTGCGGCCGCTGGGGACGCGCCCGCACTTCAAGCCGTCGGCGAGGTCGGTCGCTGGCTCGGCATCGGCATCGGCAACCTCATCAACCTGTTCAACCCGGAGTTGGTCGTCCTCGGGGGCCTCTACCATCGGCTCTACGGCCCCTTGGAATCGTCCGTGATCGAGGGCGCCCGGCTCGTGACGCTTGATGCCCCGGGCGGGATGACGACGATCGCCTGCAGCGGGTTGGGCTCGGACGCCCCCCTGATCGGTGCATCCGAGCTCGTGCTCTCGGGCGTGATCGCCGACCCGGCGCGGGTCGACCGTCGGAGCGGCGGGGCGCGTGTGATCTCCGGAACCGGGAGAGGACGATGAGCGAACAGCCCGAGCACGACGACGGCGCGGTGGGATGACGGGGGCCGACCGGGGTTCGGGTCGACGCTCGTCCGGTATGACCTGGCTCATCCTCGGTGTCGCCGGCGGGGCGCTGGTCGCGATGGCGGCCGTCTGGGTCGCCGTGGGTCTGTTCGGGCCCGACGGCCCCGCGACGACTGGCTCCGCCGCGCTTCGTCGAGGAGGCCGACGCCGCGGGCATCCATCACGTCTACGACGGCGATTTCGAGTTCTTCGTCGGGGGAGGCGTCGCCGGCATTCGACTGCGACGAGGACGGACGACCGGACCTGTATCTCGCCGGCGGGTCGAACCCCGCTGCGCTGTACCGGAACGAGAGCGCGGTGAGCGCGGCATTGCGGTTCGCGCCGGTCCCGGATCCGGCGACCGATCTGACCGACGTCGTCGGCGCGTATCCGCTGGACGTCGACGGCGATGCGATCACCGACCTCGCCGTCCTTCGATACGGCGAGGACGTGTTGCTTCGCGGCACGGGCGACTGCCGCTTCGAACGAGCCAACGAGGCATTGGGATTCGACGGAGGCGACGCGTGGACCGCGGCCTTCAGCGCGACGTGGGAAGCCGATGCGCAGCTGCCGACCCTCGCGTTCGGCAACTACCTCGACCTGCGCGACTCCGATCACGCGACGTGCGCCGACAACCAGCTGGTCAGGCCGGAGGAGGGCTCGTCGGTGTACGGCGATCCGATCTCGCTCAGCCCAGGCTGGTGCACGCTCTCTGTCCTGTTCAGCGATTGGGATCGGTCCGGGCGGAGCGATCTGCGGATGACGAACGATCGGCACTACTACGTGGACGGTGAGGAGCAACTGTGGCGCGTGGAGGATGGCGAGGCGCCTCGCCTCTATGCCGCCGACGACGGATGGCAGCACCTCGAGATCTGGGGCATGGGCATCGCGAGCTACGACGTCACGGGCGACGGCCTGCCGGAGGTGTACCTGACCAGCCAGGCCGACAACAAGCTCCAGACGCTGGCCGCCGGGCCCGGTGAACCGAACTACCGGGACATCGGGCTGCGGAGCGGGGTCACGGCGCATAAGCCATACACGGGAGGCGACACCTTCCCGTCCACCGCCTGGCATCCCGAGTTCCAGGACGTGAACAACGACGGGTTCATCGATCTCTTCGTCTCCAAGGGTAATGTGGAGGCGCAGCCTGACTACGCGGCCAAGGATCCGAGCAATCTCCTGCTCGGCCAGGCGAACGGGACGTTCGTCGAGAGTGGGATGACCGCCGGCATCGTCTCGTTCGCTCGTGGTCGCGGCGCGGCGCTCGCGGACTTCAACCTCGACGGGATGCTGGACATCGTCCTCGTCAACCGGCGGGAGAACGTGTCCCTCTGGCGGAACGTGGGATGGGGCGACGCTGCGCAGCCGGAGCCCATGGGCAACTGGGTTGCGCTGCGGCCGGAGCAGCCGGCGCCCAACGTCGACGCGATCGGATCCTGGGTCGAGGTGCAAGCGGGGGACCGGACGATCCGGCGCGAGGTCACGATCGGCGGGGGGCACGCCGGGGGGCAGCTCGGGTGGATCCACTTCGGGCTCGGAGCCGTGGACGGTGCTCGTGTCCGCGTCGTGTGGCCCGACGGTGAGGTCGGTCCGTGGCTCGAACTTCCCGTGAACGGGTTCGCCACGATCGAGCGCGGCGCGCCGGAGCCACGTCCGTGGTTCCCCGACGGGACGAACGGGTCATGACGAGGACCGCACGTCTGTCCGATATCACCCTCCCGGATTTCGGCATGCCCGAGGCCGCGCCCGAGATCCCGGTCGCGATCCACCGCGACCGGATCGAGCGGCTCCGAGCCCGCGCGGACGAGCACGGCTACGACCATCTCCTCGTGTACGCCGACCGGGAGCACAGTGCCAACCTCGCCTACCTGACCGGATTCGACCCGCGATTCGAGGAGGCGCTGCTCGTGCTGGGCGCTTCAGGCGACCCCGCGATCCTGGTCGGCAACGAGTGCATCGGCACGGCGGGAGCCGCGCCGCTCCCCATGCGGCTTCACCTCTTCCAGGACTTCAGCCTGCCGAGCCAGCCGCGAGATCGCTCCGGTCGCTCACCGAGATCCTGGCGGACGAGGGTCTCGGGGAGGGCCACCGGATCGGCGTCGTCGGCTGGAAGGAGTTCGCCGACCGCGAGCGGATCGAGATCCCCGCGTACCTCGTCGACGCGGTGCGCGCCATGGTCGGGTCCGGCACCGTCGAGAACGCGGGCTTCCTCTTGACCGACGCGGCCGACGGCCTTCGCGTGATCAACGAGGTCGAACAGCTGGCGGTGTTCGAACACGCGGCGTGCCAGACCTCCAACGGGATCCGGAACCTGATCCTCGGGTTGCGCCCCGGCCTTCGCGAAGACCAGGCCGTGCGGTTGCTCGAATGGAACGGGACACCGCTCTCGTGTCACCTGATGCTGACGAGCGGCGACCGTGCGATGCTCGGACTGCTCAGCCCGCGCGACCGACCGATCGGGCGCGGCGACCGCTTCACGGTGGCATTCGGGATCTGGGGAGCGCTCAATTGCCGCGCCGGATTCGTGGTCGAGGACGGCTCGGAGCTGCCCGAACCGATCCGCGACTACGTCGGACGGCTCGTCGGCCCGTACTTCGGGGCCGTGGCCGAATGGTACGGGGCGCTGCACGTCGGCCAGACCGGTGGCGCGCTGCACGAGATCATCCAGCGGCACCTCGGTGACCCGTTCTTCGGCATCTTCCTGAATCCCGGGCACCAGCTCCATCTCGACGAGTGGGTCAACTCCCCGATCGGCCCCGGATCCACGATCGAACTGCGATCGGGGATGGCGCTCCAGGTGGACGTGATCCCCGCGACGGGAACCGAGTACTTCACGACGAACATCGAGGACGGCGTGGCGCTCGCCGACGAGCGCCTTCGGGCGGCGTTCGCCGAGCGCTACCCCGCGGCGTGGGACCGGATCCGGGCGCGGCGGAGGTTCATGGCCGAGGCCCTCGGGATCGAGCTCCATCCCGACGTGCTGCCCTTCTCGAACATCCCGGCGTGGCTGCCGCCGTTCCTCCTCGGCTCGCATCGCGCGATGACCATGAACTGACGAAGGGAGTGGTTCGGATGAGGTACGAGGCCAGACCGGAACACCGGTTCACGTTCGGCCTGTGGACCGTCGGCAACATCGGGATCGACCCGTTCGGCGAGCCGGTCCGGGAGGTGCTCTCACCCGTCCAGCTCGTCGAGCTGCTCGCCGAGGTCGGGGCGTGGGGCGTCAACTTCCACGACAACGACCTCGTGCCGATCGACGCCGAGCCCGCACGAGCGCGATCAGATCGTCTCCGACTTCCGCAAGGCGTTGGACGCGACGGGTCTCGTCGTGCCGATGGCCACGACGAACCTGTTCCGGGATCCCGTGTTCCGCGACGGCGCGTTCACGGCGAACGACCCGAAGGTCCGCGCGTACGCGCTGCAGAAGACCATGCGGGCGATCGATCTGGGCGTGGAGCTCGGTGCGACGACCTATGTGTTCTGGGGCGGCCGCGAGGGCGTGGAGACCGACTCCTCGAAGGACCCGCTGGTGGCGCTCGGCCGGTACCGGGACGCGATGAACTTCCTGTGCGCGTACGTCAAGGATCAGGGCTATGACCTGCGCTTCGCGCTCGAATCCAAGCCGAACGAACCTCGGGGCGACATCTACCTCTCGACGACCGGTGCCATGCTCGCGTTCATCTCGACGCTCGATCACTCCGAGATGGTCGGCGTGAACCCGGAGGTCGCCCACGAGCACATGGCCGGCCTGAACTTCACGCACCACGTGGCGCAGGCGTGGGCGATGGGCAAGCTGTTCCACATCGATCTGAACGACCAGATCCCGGGACGCTACGACCAGGACCTGCGGTTCGGCTCGGCGAACCCGAAGGCGGCATTCTTCCTCGTGAAGCTCCTCGAGGACGTCGCGTACCAAGGGAGCCGGCACTTCGACGCGCACGCCTACCGGACCTCGGACTACGACGACGTGAAGGCCTTCGCGCGCGGGTGCATGCGGACCTACCTGATCCTGAAGGAGAAGGCCGAGCGCTGGAACGCCGATCCGGAGATCCAGGAGCTCGTGGCGAGGATCACCCAGGACGACGGTTCGGTGTCGTCGCTCCTCGGCGCGTACACGCACGAGCGGGCGAAAGCGCTGGAGGAGTTGGACCTGGACCGCCGGGCCATGGCCGCGCGCGGCCAGCCGTACGAGCGCCTCGACCAGCTCACCATCGAGTTGCTCCTCGGCGTGCGGTGACGCCGAGACCGGATCGTTCGAGGGCTACGACTGCGTCCGGCTGGTGGGGGGATGCTCGATCCTCTTCGTCACCACCGGACCATCAGCCGCTCGGCTCGAGCGTGCGTTCGCCGAACGGCAGCGTCCCCATCGTCAACCACCGGCCCCCGGTCGGACGGCTGAGCATGTACGTGGTCTCCAGCGGCTCCGTGCGGGTGCCCGTGCGTTCTCCGTCCTCGAAGGTCACGATCTCGACCGTGCCGCGGGCCTCGAACCCCAGGCTCAGGCCGCTCTGATCGCCGGGCGCGAAGATCGGGACGAGGTGGAGCTCGTCGAACGTGTAGCGACGGACGGTCGTTGTGCGCGAGGCCAGCGCGTCGTCGAGCTCAGCGCGTAGCTCCGCGAGCCGATCGCCGTAATCGACCGCGGTCAGCAGGCGCGGGTCGGCGTCCAGCAGCGCCTGCGCCTCGGACTCGAGGTTCTCCGCGAGCGTCACCGCCAGGTCCTGCGCTGCCGAGCCCTCCGCAAGCTCCCGGCTCAGGTCGGCGATGTCGGGGTCGACGGTCACGGCCGGCAGGGACGCCGGGTCGACGTGCGCCGTGACCTCGGGCGGCGCCTCCGCGATGGTCGTATCCACCGCCGGCTCCCGCGCGGGCGTACCCGCCACGACGATGCCGGTGCCGAGTGCGACCATGACGAACCCCCCGAGCGCGCCGACCGCGAACGCGCGAGGGGGGTGGACCTGCCCGGACGCCGAGCCGAGAAGCCGAGCGGCCGATCCGCGGAGCGCGTCCTCCTCGGTGTCGACCGCCGGCGCGAACCGGGCCACGAGCTGACGGACGATGCTGAGAACGACGAGGCCCGCGAGCAGCGCGACCTTCGCGGAGAACTCCGTCGTCTGCGGCGCGATCAAGAGGGTCGACACGACCGCCACGGCGGCGCCGAACACGATCCGCGCGGTGCGCCCACGCGGCGTGGTCTTCGGGTCCGTGATCATGAAGAACAGGAAGATCAGGATCTCGGGGGACAGGGCAACGATCCACCAGAACTCCGCGCCGCAGACGGGGGCCGCGGACCAGCGAGCGGTGATGCAGTGTCCCGAGACGGCCAACAGCCCGAGCCCTGCCGCGAACGTGACCCAGAACGCCGCCGACATCCCCAGCAGGCGCAGGCGCGCCGTGATCAGCAGGCCTCCGGTCAGGATGATCGCGTAGGCCAGGATCAGCCAGACGTCCAGTGGGCCCCACCAGAAATCGAGGGGCTCGACGCGCGTGCTGCCCAAGAACAGGAACGCCGCGACCAGGCCGACGTTCGATGGGTTGAAGACGTGGGTGCCGCGGTACTTGATCACGTACTTCGTCAACAGCGACACGCCGGCGACCGCCGCGAACACGTACCAGCCGTGCCAGGTCCAGTGGGCGCCGGGCTCGGTGCCGGCGACGCGCAGGATCAGGGCAACCCCGCTGCCGGTCAGTATCGCGCTCGCGGGCCACACGAAGGCGCTCGTGCGGTGGAACGTCCAGAGGACCTCGATCACCGCGCACGTGAAGATCGCCACGAGGATCTGCGGAACCGACACTCGGAAGTGAAGGCCGAGCTGCCCGAGGATGTGGATCGAGATGATCACGCACGCGAGGTGCAGCCGCGGATCCCGGAGGCTGGGCAGGAACAGCGGGTAGTGCCGGGCGCCCAGGCGGATCGCGCGAGCGGGAGCGCTCGCGGGGCCGGGGTGCGCGGGTGCGTCGAGGGTCTTCATCGGGTGGGTTCGATCCCGGATGATGCCATGGCGCGAGGCCGGTCGTGGGGCCGTCAACCCACCCGGAAGAGCTCCTCCATCACGCGGAGGTTCGCGACCGCGTCGTCCGGTGGGATCGGGACCGGGCCGCCGTCGAGCACGGCGGCCGCGAACCGCTCGGCCTGGACCGTGTACGGATCCGCCGGGGCGAACGTGAGCACCTCCGTGTCGGGCCGGACCGGTGGATCCCCACCCGAGGTCAGGAAGACGCGCGTCGGAAGGTCCGGCGGGATGTTGAATGGGATCTCGACCGAGATCCGCCCCCCCGTGCCGTACACGTGCACGCGTTGGTCGGGCTCGGCCCTCGTCGAGCACGTGAACGACGCGCCGCCCCGGGAGAAATCGAGCATCCCCGACGTCAGCACGTCGATGCCCATGGCGGGATCGTGCATGACCGAGCCCCGGACGCGCACCGGTTCTTCACCGAAGAGCATCCGCGACAGGTTCACCGAGTAGCAGCCCACGTCGTACAGGGCACCCCCGCCGGTCTCGGGGATGTTGCGGATGTTCGCCGGGTCGTCGTTGAAGTACGAGAACCAGCTCTGCACCGCTCGGAGCTCACCGATCCGGCCCGAATCCACGAGCTTCCGCACCGACTCCCACATGGGGTGCAACCGGTACATGAACGCCTCCATCAGGAGAACGTCCGCCGCGCCGCACGTTTCGATCATGCGTTCCGCGTCGGCCGCGGTCATCGCCAAGGGTTTCTCGCACAGCACGTGCTTGCCCGCTCGAGCGGCCTCGATCGTCCACTCGGCGTGGAGGTGGTTCGGCAGCGGGATGTAGACCGCGTCGACGTCGGGATCCGCGATGAGATCTCCGTACGAACCGTGTGCGCGCTCGATGCCGAGCCCGGACGCGGCTGCCTCGGCCCGCTCCCGGTCGCGGGAGGCGATCGCGACGACCTCGCAGCGAGCCGCTGCTCGGGTCGCGGCGATCACCTTGCGCACGCCGATGTCCGCGGTCGAGAGGATCCCCCAGCGGAGCGGGTCGCCCGTCATCCCCAGGACCCCTCGGTCATCGGTCGGAACGCCACCTCGAGGATGCGGTGGGTGCGCGGCCTCGTGAGCACGAACAGCACCGCCTCGGCGACCTCCTCGGCCGACATCATCCCGGCGAGCTCGGGCATGTCCGGCGTCCGGCCCCGTCCCATCGCGAACTCGGTCGCCACGCCGCCGGGACACACGTTCGTGCACCGGATCCCCTGCGGCCGCAACTCGTGATCCAGCGCGCGCGTGAACCCAACCTGCGCGAACTTCGACGCACAGTAGACCGCCTCGAGCGGCAGGCCGCGGCGCCCGGCCTCCGAGGCGATGGTGACGACGTCGCCCTGGCCGCTCCGTAGCAGGTGGGGGAGCGCGGCGCGAACCGTGTACAGCGTCCCCTTCACGTTGACGTCGATCATCTCCTCCATGTGCCCGGGGTCGAGCTCGAGGAACGGGCCGTACGCACCCACCCCCGCGTTGGCGATCACGATGTCGAGCCGGCCGAACCGTTCGACGACACGCTCGACGAGCGCGCCGACCGCTGCCGGATCGCGCACGTCGCAGGGCGTGGCGACCGCCTCCGCGATCCCGAGGTCGTCGCCGCTTCGCGAGGCGAGCCCCAAGCGGACGCCCTGGCGGGCGAGCGATCGCGCGATCGCGGCGCCGATCCCGCCGCTCGCGCCGGTCACCAGCGCGACCTTGCCGTCTACGTCGTCCATGACGCATCCCTTCGTCGTCGGATCGCGAGAGCATCGCCGAGGTGGCGGATCGACGCCAAGTCCCAGGTCCACGGTCGTTCCGGAGGTGCCCGGGCCGCCTCGCCGATCGGAGGTCCGGTGTTTCACGCCCCTCGCGGGGTCCCGACGGGCGCGCTCGCGAGGCGAACGAGTCGCTTCACGCGCGCGGGCGTGATCGGCCTCGCGCCCGCCTCCTCCAGCCACGCGAACAGCTCCGGGCGCATGCCGAGCGCGGTGACGCCGATGACGTCGCCCCGCCGCGATCGTCCGAGGATCCCTCGCACCGCGGCGAGCTCGTCCGTGTACACGTCGACCTCGGTGGCTCCCCCCTCGCGCGCCCCAGCCGTGAGGCGTTCGATGATGTCGAGTGGCTCGCGCCCGCGCAGGTACCGGTGGAGCTCGGCGATCACGATGTGGTCGCAGCCCCGCGCCGCCCGATACGAGAAGTCGTGCAGGATCTTGTCGGTGCGGTCGCCGGCCGTGCAGATCGCGAGCCACACCTCGGAACCGGGGACGCACAGACCGTTGCAGATCTCGGTGAGCCCGGCCATGCCGGCCTCGTTGTGCGCGTAGTCGAGCACCACGATCCGCCCCTGGACCTCGAACAGGTTCGCGCGTCCGGGGTTGCGGTCCGGGTCCATGACGAACGACCGGAGCCCACGGACCACCGCGCGTTCGGGCAACCCGATCGCGAGGGCGGCCGAGGCGCCCTGCAACGCGTTCATCACGTTGTGGCGCGAGATCCCCGCGATCGTGACCGGCACATCGAGCATCTGCACGAGGGGCCACGACCTCGAGCCGGAGAACACCGTCATCCAACCGTCGAGCGGGACCGTGGCGCGGCCGCCCTCGGCGAGCGCGTCGCGGATCGCCGGGTGGTCGGGATCGAGGGAGCAGAGCCACGGCCTGCCCGTCGCGCCCCGGCGCATCGCGAGCACGCGGGGGTCGTCCGCGTTCAGCACGCCCCAGCCATCCGGCCGCGTGATCTTCGTGACCGTGGCCTTCACCTCGGCGAGCTGATCGAGCGTCCGGATCCCGTGCAGGTCGAGGTGGTCCTCGGAAACGTTCGTCACGACGGCGACGTCGTTGTGCAGCACGCCGATCCCTCGGAGCAGGATCCCGCCGCGCGCGGTCTCGAGCACCGCGACGTCGGGATGCTGGTCGAGCGCCTGGGCGGCGCCACCGAACCCCGAGTAGTCGCCGGCCTCGACGAGCTCGCCGTCGCCTCGGAAGACGCCGTCGGTGGAGGAGTATGCGACCCGCTTGCCGGCCGAACGCACGAGATGCGCGAGCAACCGAACCGTCGTGGTCTTGCCGTTCGTGCCGGTGATCGAGATCGTCGGGATCGTCGGGTCGGGCACGCCCGGTTCGTCCCCCGCCCTGGCCCGCGACACCCGCGCGGCCGCCTCGGAGACCGCTCGGTCGACCGAGCGCCGCCCGTCGAGCGCCGCGTCCAGCAGCCGGACGACCTGGCTCGCGGCGGCCTTCGCGGTCCCGAGCCGCCGCCACGGGAAGGACACGACGACCTGGTTCGGCTCGGGGCCCGGCCGGCTGCGCACGCCGAGGCGGATATCGCTCGCCCCGGCGAGTCGTTTCGTCAGGTGCGCGGCCATCCGCGCGACCGCCCTGCGCCGCTGTTCGCTGTTCGGTTCGCCGGTCCGCCCGCCGGAGCCGATCCGCGCGACGGCTGCGGCGAACCGGTCGGTGTTCATCGCGAGCCACGGCTCGACGCCGATCGTCAGCTTGATCGCGGGGCGGGGGAAGTACAGGTTCGGTCCGTCGAGCACGCGAACCTCGTCGACGACGACGCGCGAGCCGGCCACGCGGCGAGCATAGTCAGCCCTCCTCGCCCGCGTGGTACCGGCGGAACGCGGGGACGCGCCACGCGACGAGCCCGGCGCCCGCGATGCAGAGCAGGCCGCCCGAGACCACGGACACGGTCGGGTTGAAGGCCGCCGCCACGAGACCGGCCTCGAGGTCGCCGAGCCGCGGACCGCCCGTGACGACGAGGATGTGGATGCCGAACAGCCGGCCGCGCAGGTGCTCCGGTACGGTGACCTGGAGGATCGTGTTGCGGAACACGGCCGAGATCACGTCCGCCGCTCCCGCGACCGCGAGGAAGAACAGCGCCAGCCACAGGTTCGAGTCCACCAGCCCGAACGCCGTGATGCCCGCGCCCCACACCACGACGGCCCAGATCACCGCGAGGCCCTGGTGCCGGACGCGACCGACCCACCCGGTCGTCGCCGCGCCGATGAACGCGCCGACGGCCGGAGCCGCGAACAGCAGCCCGACGACCTCCGCGCCCTCGTCGAACTGCGTGAGCGCGAGCACCGGGAACAGCGCGCGAGGCATGCCGAACACCATCGCGATGATGTCGATCATGAACGTCGACTGCAGCACCTGCCGCCCCTTGAGGTAGGCGAACCCCTCACGCACCGCCTTCCAGCCCGCAGCGACCCGCTCGCCGGCGGCGGGCGGCATCGGGCGGACGGCCGCGGACGCCGCGAGCAGCAGGAGGATCGAGACGAGGTCGATCCCGTACGCCCACGCGAACCCATCCTCGCCGCCTGCGGCCAGGACGATCCCGGCGAGCGCGGGTCCGATCAGGCCGGCGCCGTTCCAGGTGAGTTGGTTCAGCGCGGCCGCGGCGGGCAGCTGTTCGGTCGGGATCAGCCGCGGGGTCATCGCACCCCGGGTCGGACCGTCCAGGGCGGTCGTCGCGGCGATCCCCGCGACCGCCACGTAGATCAGGGCCAGCGGCGGGTCCCCGGCGAGGGCGCCGGCGAACAGGAGGCCAGATGACACGAGGTACCCGAGCTGCGCCCCGAGCAGGATCTTCCGTCGGTCGACGGCGTCCAGGAACGTCCCGCCGGCGAGCGTCCCGGCGACGAGGGCGACGAACCCCACGAGGCCGAGCAGCCCGACCGCGGCCGCCGACTCCGTCAGATCGAAGACCTGGACGTACGTCGCGACGATCGTGAACTGCGACCCGAACGTCGAGGCGAGCAGCCCGAGCCACAGCAGCCGGAAGTCGCGCGAGGTGCGCAGCGGCGTGAAGTCGATCGCGATCCCACGGACGGCCGCGCCGATCCTCGCCCGCCGGTGCTCCGCCTCGTGCCGTTCGGTCGGTTCGCCGGGCGGCTGGCTCTGCTCGTCGGCCACGCCGCCGACGGTAGCAGCCGGGTGCTCGCTACCCGCTCATCGCGTCGTCGAGGATCCCGAGGCCGTCCTCGAGCAGGTCCTCGTCGATCGTGATCGGCGGCAGCAACCGGATCACGTTGTCGTAGGTCCCCGCCTTCAGGATCACGACGCCGTGCTCCAGGCACCGCTGCACGATCGCGCTGCCGCTCGGTCCGTCGAGCGGCTCCTTCGTCTCACGATCGCTCACGAGCTCGATCGCGGTCATCATCCCGCGGCCTCGCACGTCGCCGATCACCGGGTGCCGGTCCTGCATCTCGTGCAGGCGTCCCAGCACCTTCTCGCCGAGCGTGCGTGAGCGCTCGAGCAGGTCGTCGCGCTCGACCTGTTCGAGCACCGCGAGCGCGGCGGCCGCCGCGACCGGGTTGCCGCCGTACGTCCCGCCGAGCCCGCCGACGTGCACGGCGTCCATGACGTCCGCGTGTCCCGTCACCGCGCTGATCGGCAGGCCGCCGCCGAGCGACTTCGCGATCGTGATGAGGTCGGGCACGACGCCCTCGTCCTCGATCGCGAACCACCGGCCGGCGCGACCCATCCCGCTCTGGATCTCGTCGGCGATGAACAGGATCCCGTGCTCGGCACAGAAGTCCGCGAGTCCGGAGAGGAACCCGGGCGCCGGAACGATGAAGCCACCCTCGCCCTGGATCGGCTCGACGATGACGGCAGCGATGTTGTCCTCGCCGATGTGCTTGTGCATCTCCTCCCGCGCGTACGCGAGCGCCTCCGCGGCGCAGCGCTCCGGGCCGGTCGGCCAGCGGTACGGATATGCGAACGGCAGCCGGTACACCTCGGGGGCGAACGGGCCCATGCCCTGCTTGTAGGGCATCACCTTCGCCGTGAGCGACATCGCGAGCAGCGTCCGGCCGTGGAAGGCGTGGTCGAACGTGACCACGGCCTGGCGGCCCGTCGCCTTGCGGGCGATCTTCACGGCGTTCTCGACGGCCTCCGCGCCGGAGTTCGCGAACATCGTCTTCCTCGGCGCGTCCCCTGGAGCGAGCGCGTTCAACCGCTCGGCGAGCTCGATGTACGGCTCGTTCGCGGTGACGTGGAAGCACGTGTGCGTGTCGAGCTCGAGCTGTCTCTGCGCGGCCTTCACCACGTCGGGCGATGTGTGGCCGACGTTCAGGACCGCGATCCCGGTAGCGAAGTCGATCAACCGGTTGCCGTCGACGTCCTCGATGATCGCGCCCGAGGCCCGGGCGGTGACGATCGGGTGGGTGTTGAACACCGCCTGCGGCACCGCCGCCGCCCGCCGTTCGAACCACTCGCGCGACCTCGGGCCGGGGATCTCGGTGACGAGCTTGCGCTCCTGCGGGATGTCCACGCGTTCGAGCCTCCTCGTGATGGTCAAGGCTCAGTCTGCCACGCCCCGGCGAGGGACGAACGCGCCGGCGCCGGGGTTCAGTGCCTGCGGGCGTGCCGTCCGGAAGCGGCGGGTTCCGGCTCGCCGATGACGTGCTCGACGCGGACCCCATAGGCCGCCTCGGCGCGGTGGGGCAGGTCTACCTTCAGCCACTTCGACAGGCCCTTCGGGAACGTGGAGATCACGATCCCGTCGAACGGCCCGTGGTCGCGGATCGCGTCGCCGATCGCGAGCATCGGGTTCCCATCGCCGACTTCGCCCTCCACCTCGGCGTTCAGGCTCGCGAAGCGTCCCATCGCCGCGTCCAGGCTCGCCCTCGCCGTGGCCCGCGCCTCTCCCTCGGTCCAGAGGTGGTCGCGAGGGGGCGTGGCGGGGACCACGAGGAAGAACGACGTCGGATCGTGCCGGGCGAGCTCGCGGAGCCGGTTGGCGAGGGTCTCGGCTCCGAGGGTTTGGTTGGCCACCACCAGGTAGCGCTGCACGAGCACCACCTCCCTGTCGCTCAGCGTACGCCGGGCTGCGCGGTAGCGAAACCCCCGTCATGCCCGCTGGCCCCGGATCTAGGGATTTCGGCATACTTGGACCACAGCATCTTCTGTGATGTCGCGCGGGTTCGGGCGCTACAAGGGGAGGCATCGATGGCGGACGTGAAGACCTACAAGATGTACGTCGGGGGGGAGTGGGTCGACGCCTCCGACGGGAACACCCGCCAGATCGTCAGTCCCGCGAACGGCGACGCGATCGCCGAGGTCCCCGAGGGCACCGCCGAGGACGTCGACCGGGCCGTGCGGGCCGCGAAGACCGCGTTCGAGACCTGGTTCGACGCGACGCCCGGCGAGCGGATGCGCGCGCTCCTGAAGATGGCCGACCTCGTCGAGGAGCACGGTGAGGAGCTCGGGCGCCTCGAGTCCGAGAACGTCGGCAAGGTGCTCGCGCTGACGATGTCCGAGGAGATCCCGGTCATCGCGGACCAGTTCCGCTTCTTCGCCTCCGGCGCCCGGTTCCTCGAAGGGCTGGCCGCCGGCGAGTACATGAAGGGCTACACGAGCATCCTCCGGCGGGAGCCGATCGGCGTGGCGGGGCTCATCGCCCCGTGGAACTACCCGCTCTACATGGCCACCTGGAAGATGGGCCCGGCGCTCGCGGCCGGCAACGCGATCGTGATCAAGCCGGCCGAGAACACGCCCCTCACGCTCCTGCGCTTCGCGCAGCTCGTCGCCGAGGCCGAGATCTTCCCACCCGGTGTGTTCAACGTGGTGACCGGGGACGGCGTGCCGGTCGGCGACGCGATCGTGAAGCACCCCGATGTCGGGATCGTCTCGCTCACCGGGGAGAGCACCACCGGCAAGCTGATCGCGAAGAACGCCGCCGACACGCTCAAGCGCGTGCACCTCGAGCTCGGGGGCAAGGCGCCGGTGATCGTGTTCGACGACGCCGATGTCTCGGCGGCGGCCGAATGGATCCAGGTGGCCGGCTTCTTCAACTCGGGCCAGGACTGCACCGCCGCCGCGCGCGTCCTCGCCGGTCCGAAGGTCTACGACGACCTGGTCTCCGAGGTCGTCTCGAAGGTCTCCGAGATGAAGGTCGGCGACATCTTCGACGACGAGGCCGCGATGGGCTCGGTCGTCTCCGACGCGCAGCTCGAACGGATCCGCGGGTTCGTCGACCGCGCGCGCGACGCGGGCGCCACGATCAACACCGGCGGCGAGGTCATCGACCAGCCGGGCTCGTGGTATTCGCCGACCATCGTCACCGACGTCGGACAGGACGCCGAGATCGTGCAGAAGGAGGTGTTCGGGCCCGTCGTGACGATGCAGCGGTTCAGCGACGAGGACACCGCGCTCGCCTGGGCGAACGGCGTCGAGTACGGGCTGGCCTCCTCGGTGTGGACCCGCGACGTCGGCCGGGCGCTGCGGATGTCGCGCAGGCTCCAGTTCGGCACGGTGTGGATCAACACGCACATCCCGCTCACGCCCGAGATGCCACACGGCGGCTACAAGCAGAGCGGGTACGGCAAGGACATGTCGATCTACTCGATCGAGGAGTACACGAACGTCAAGCACGTGATGGCGTCGCTCGACTAGCTCGACCAGCGACACGGGCGGCGGCGAGCCGCGGCCCGTGGACGGAAGGAAAGAGAGGCAGGCCATGCCGGCACGTCCCTACCTGGTGAACGGCGAGTGGCGGACGGGCGAGGGATCGTTCGAGGTCCGGAGCCCGTACGACGACGCGGTCGTCGCCGAGATCGGCGTCCCCACCGCGGACGACGTGGAGGAGGCGGTCGCCACCGCCGCCTCGACGTTCGAGGAGTCCAAGCACCTGCCCGTGCACGCGAGGGCCGAGGCCCTGATGCACGTCTCGAGGCGCCTCGGCGAGACGATCCCCGAGAACGCCGAGCTGATCGCCCGCGAGGGCGGGAAGCCGCTCAAGTGGGCCACGGTCGAGGCGACGCGCGCCGGCGCCACGTTCCGGTGGGCCGCCGAGGTGATCCGTCACGGCGACGACGAGCTCATGCGCCTGGACACCGAGGCGTCGCTCGGATCGAGGATCGGGCTCCTGCGCCGGTTCCCGATCGGCCCGGTGCTCGGGATCACGCCCTTCAACTTCCCGCTGAACCTCGTGGCGCACAAGGTCGCGCCGTCCCTCGGCGTCGGCGCCCCGATCGTGGTGAAGCCGGCCTCGACCACGCCGATCGGGGCGCTCCGCCTCGCCGAGTTCTTCGCGGAGACCGACCTGCCGAAGGGCATGTATCAGGTGCTCCCCGTCCCCTCGAAGGTGGCCGACGGCATGGCCAGGGACGACCGGTTCCGCAAGATCTCGTTCACCGGCTCGAGCGAGATCGGCTGGTACCTGAAGGGTCTCGATCCGCGCAAGCGCGTCACGCTCGAGCTCGGCGGGAACGCCGGCGTGATCGTGCACTCGGACGCCGACCTGGACCTCGCCGCGCAGCGCGTCGCCTTCGGCGGCTACTACCAGGCGGGGCAGAGCTGCATCAGCGTGCAGCGGGTGCTCGTCCAGTCCGAGGTCTACCACGACTTCTCCGCTCGGCTGGTGAAACAGGTGGAGAGCCTGAAGGTCGGCGACCCGATGGACCCGACCGTCGACGTCGGGCCGGTCATCCAGCGCAGCGAGGTCGAGCGCATCGGCGAGTGGGTCGACGAGGCCGTGTCGCAGGGCGCGGTCGTGCTCACCGGCGGCACCGGCGAGGGACCGTTCTTCCAGCCGACGTTGATCTCGGACGTGCGGCCGGAGATGAAGATCTGCCGCGAGGAGGTCTTCGGCCCGGTGGTCACGATCAGCCCGTACCAGACGTTCGACGACGCGATCGCGACCGTGAACGACTCGCGGTTCGGGCTCCAGGCCGGCGTGTTCACGAACGACATCAACCGCGCCTTCCAGGCGCACCGCGACATCGAGGTCGGCGGACTCATCGTGAACGACGTGTCGGCGTTCCGCGCGGACCAGATGCCGTACGGCGGGTCGAAGGACTCGGGGTTCGGCCGCGAGGGCTTGCGGTTCGCGATGGAGGAGATGACCGAGCCGCGCATCATGGTGCTCTCGCACGTGCCCCTGTGATCCCGGAACACGCGTGAGCCGCATCGCCGTCCTGGGGGCCGGCGCGATGGGCAGCGCCGCGGCCGTCCTGCTCGCGCGGCACCCCGACGTCGAGCTCCTGGTCATCGACGTCGACGAGGGTCGCGCGGCCCGCGTCGCCGAACGCGTCGGCGCGCGGGCGCGCGGCTTCGACGCACACGCCGGCGAGCTTCCCTCGGTGCTGAAGGACGTCTCGGCGGTGGCGGCGTGCCTGCCGTACAGGCTGAACGTCGAGGTCATGGAGGCGGCGCTCGCGGCGGGGTGCCACTACGCCGACCTCGGGGGTCTGTACCACGTCACGCTGAAGCAATGGGAGCTCGACGAGCGGTTCCGCGACGCCGGGCTGTCAGCGGTGATGGGGATCGGGTCGGCGCCGGGCATCACGAACGTGCTCGCTCGGCTCGGCGCGGACATGCTCGACGCAGGCTCGGTCCGCTCGATCGACCTCGTGAACGGCTCGGTGGACCTGTCCGAGGGTGGCGGCGAGTTCGGCGTGCCGTACTCCGCCGAGACGATCCTTGACGAGTTCACGCTGCCCGCCGTCGTGTTCGAGGACGGCGAGCTGCGCGAGGTGCCCGCGGGTTCCGGCGTGATCGACTGGGAGTTCCCCGAACCGGTTGGCACCCAGCCGGCCATGTACACCCTGCACTCGGAGCCGGCCACGCTCCCGCGGACGATCCCCGGCGTCCGAAACGTCCGGTGGCGGCTCGCGCTCCCGCGGCCGATCCACGAGGGCTTCGCGTTCCTCGTCCGGGTCGGGCTCGCGTCGCGAGATCCCGTCCTGACGCCGGGTGGTCCCGTAGTGCCTCGCGAGGTGCTGGTGGCGGTGCTGGATCAGCTGTCGGTCGCCGAGGTTGAGCCCGCGGACCGTGAGGTGATCGACGTTCGTGTCGCCGGGGCCACCCACGGGGCGCCGGCCGTCTACCAGGCGCTCGCGAGCTTCCGTCCTTCGCCGGAGGGGTTGTCGGCCGGAGCGTTCGGCACCGCGATCCCGATCGCGGTCACCGCCCGGTGGCTCGCCGAAGGCCGCGTGGCCCCGGGCGTGCACCCGCCCGAGACCGCGTTCGAATCGGGCGCCTTCGTGGCCGACCTCGAGCGCGAGGGCGTCGAGGTCGAGGGCTCGCTGATCTAGGCCGTCCAGGACGTACCCTTGGGGGCATGGGGACGCTCTGGCTCATCCTCATCCCCGCGGTCCTGTTCGTCGCGGTCGTCCTGGTCGTGTTCACGCTCCGGCGCGAGGCCGCGGTGCGCCCGACCCGTCCGTGGTGGGGCAACCCCGCGAGTTGGGTCGTCATGACGATCGTTGCCGTGCTGCTCGGTGGGTACCTGTTCCCGAGGTTGCTCGGGTTCACGTTCCTGTTCCTGCCGTTCATCTGGATGCGGGCGCTCGGCCGCCGGCGTCCGAACGATCGCAGCGGCGGCGAGCGCTAGCCGGCGCGCACGCGCTCGGCGAACGTCCCGACGATCCCCGCTGCCTCGCGCTCCCGGCGCCACAGGTAGTGGTCCGTTCCCGCGACGATCACGACGTCCGCGTCTGGCAACGCCGCGGCCAGGGCGCGCAGGTCCGACTCCGGCGAATAGGCATCGTGCTCCCCGGAGAGCAGCAGCACCGGACGGCGGCACACGCGAAGGTCGGCCGGGCCGGGCGGGGGTGGGATGTCGAGATCGTGCCGCAGCGGGAGGCCGATCAGCGCCAAGGCCTCGACCCGCGGGTCGTCCAGGGCCTCGCGGAGGGCGACGTTGGCCCCGAACGACCACCCCACGATGACGGTCGGCCCGTCCGTCGCCTCGCGCACCCGATCGATCGCGGCCGCCACGTCCCTCGTCTCGGCGTGGCCGCCGCCGTGCGTCCCGGCACTGCCCATCGTCCCGCGGAAGTTGAAGACGAGGACGGCGAACCCCCGATGCGCGAGCTCGTTGCGGATCGCCCACAGGATCGGATGGTCCTTGCTCCCACCGTGACGAGGGTGCGCATGACACAGCACCGCCGAAGCGTGAGCGCCGCCCTCCGGCATCCGCAGCTCGCCCTCGAGCGACACGCCGTCCTCGGTGCGGAATCGAACCGGCTCCATCGATCGACGATGCCAGCCCCGACCGACCGGCGGCAACCGGACGATCCTTCGTGGTGAGAACCCATGCCGGGCACGTAGACTGAGGTTTGCAAGGTCTACACCGTGTCGACGGGGAAAAGGAGCACGGAGGCCGATGACCTACACGATCTGTGAGCCCTGCATCGACGTGAAGGACCTGGCGTGCGTCGACGAGTGCCCGGTGGACTGCATCTACGAGGGCCCGAGGATGCTGTACATCCACCCGGACGAATGCGTGGACTGCGGGGCGTGTGAGCCGGTGTGCCCGGTGACGGCGATCTTCTACGAGGACGATGTCCCCGCCGAGTGGAAGCGGTTCACGCCGATCAACGCCGAGTGGTTCAACGACGACGTCAGCGGGGTCGGTTCTCCTGGCGGCGCCGCCCAGGTCGGACCGGGCGGGGTCGACCATCCGGTCGTGGCCGCCTGGCCCGCCGCCGGCTAGCGTCGGGCACCCGGGGAGCTCGCGCTAGCCGGCCGTCCCGACCTCGGCCGCCGTCGTGGGGCCGTCGGCGAGCTCGACCCGGAACGACGCGCCGCCGCCCGGGCGATCCTCGACCCATGCCCGACCGCCCATCAGCTCGGCGAACCGCGCGACCAGGGCCAGCCCGATGCCGACGCCCGGATCGTGCTCGGGGGCGCCCGGGCCCTGTCGGAACGGTTCGAACACGGCCTCGCGCATCGCCGGTGGGACGCCGGGACCCTCGTCCTCGACGCGGATCAGCACCCCGGTCTGCGTCGGCTCGACGACGACCCACACGCGCGCGCCGACCGGCGTGTGGCGGCCGGCGTTCGCGAGCAGGTTCTCGACGATCCGCTCGACCTTCGCGGAGTCCACGCCCACCGTCACCGGTGCCGCATCGACCTGCACCCGCCCCGCGACAGACAGCTCCGACTCGGCGACCACGCGGCGGACGATCGCGCTCACGTCGGTCGGGAGCAGCTTGGGCTCGACGATCCCCCGCGCGAGCCGATCGAGATCGAGCAGGTCGGTGACCAGCCGATCCAGTTTCCGGGCGTTCGCCGCGATCCGGCGAGCGAGGTCGTGCATCTCCCCGGCATCGAGCTCGACCTCGGTCCGCTCGAGCGTGACCGCGAGCCCGAGGATCGCCGCGAGCGGTGTTCGAAGGTCGTGCGAGACCGCCTGCAGGAACGTGTTCTTCATCTCGTCGAGCCCACGCAGGCGATGCGTCGCCTCGCGCTCGACCTCGAGGGCACGGGCGAGCTTGGCCTCGGCCTCCTTGCGGCCCGTGACGTCGAGCAGGAAGCCCTGCCACGATCGCCGCCCGGCGACCTCGACGAGCGTCGCCACGTCCTGGACCCAGACGATCCGTCCGTCCTTGTGCACCATGCGGTACTCGAGGGTGAAGTCCTCGCCCGACGTGTTCGTCTCGCGGTCGCGCGACAGCACCCGCTCCCGGTCCTCGGGATGGATCAGACGCGTCCACAGCGAGGGATCGGCCTCGACCTCCGCCTGCGCGTACCCCACGAGCGCCTCGTTCGCAGGTGAGAGGTACGTCGTGACCGACGCCCCGGTGTCGGGATCGACGTCCTGGACGTAGATCACGAACGGTCCCCGCTCCACCAGGAGCCGGTAGCGCTCCTCCGCCTCCTCGAGCGCGGTCTCGGCCCGCTTGCGCTCGGTGATGTCGAGCAGGAAGCCCTGCCAGAAGCCGCCGTCGGCTCGTTCGACCAGCGTCGCCTCGTCGTGGACCCACCGGTACGACCCGTCGGCGTGGCGGAACCGGTACTCGATCGTGAAGGCCCGGTGCGTCCGGTTCGTCTCCTCGTCGTGGACGAGGACGCGATCGCGATCGTCGGGATGGATCCGGTCGCTCCAGAACCGGGGGGTCCACGTCCACTCCTGAGGCGCGTAGCCGAAGACCTCCTGGACGCGAGGGCTGATGTAGAACTCTTCGGGAGAGGCCAGCAGCGCCTCCCGGTAGGCGACGGCCGGCAGGTGCTCGACGAGCGCTCGGAACACGTCCTCGGCCTCCCGCAGGCGCGCCTCCGCCTCCTTGCGCTCGGTGATGTCGAGCATCACCCCCTGCCACAGCAGCGGCCGACCGTCCTCGTCGCGGATCTGCACGGCCTGGTCCCGGAACCAGACGATCCGCCCGTCTGCGGCGATCATCCGGTACTCCTGGCTGTAGGCGTCGCCCGTCCGCCCGGTGCGCTCCGCCTCTTGCACCACGCGGTCGCGATCGTCCGGGTGCATGACCTGCGTCCAGAACCCGGGGATCTGCTCCCAGTCCTGCGGGGTGTAGCCCAGGATCGTCTCGATCTGCGGACTCACGTACAGCACCGAGCCCGCGTCACCGTAGTCCTTCGTCAGGTCCTCCTGATACGTGATCGCGGGCGTCGTCTCGACGATGCGGCGGAAGCGCTCCTCCGCCTCCCGGAGCTGCCGGTCCGAGCGCTCGCGGATGATCGCGGACGCGAGCGTCCCACCGATCGCGCGGAGCGCGTCGATCTCCACCTGCGTCCACTCCCGCTCCCGCAAGCAGTCGTCGAAGCCGATGTACCCCCACCAGGAGCCCTCGACGAGGATCGGCACGACGAGCACCGACCGGATGTCGTGGTCGGCGAGCGTGTCCCGCTCGGTCGTGGGGAACGACGACGCCGTGCCGGCGACGACGTCCCCCCGAGACAGCATCGTCACCCAACGCTCGAACCCCGCGTAGTCGAGCTCCTCCCCGATCTCGACCGTGCTGCCGATGTCCGGGCCGAGCCACCGGGCCCGGATGCTCGTGACGAGCGTCCCCTCGCGATCGTGGTTCTCGTTCACGTACGCGCGGGACACCTCGACCGCCTCGCCGAGACGACGCAGGACCTGGCCGATGCTCCGCTCCCAGGACGGTTCCTCCAGGAACCGCTGCGCGGCGAACGCGAGAGCCTCCAGCGTCGCGTCATGACGCAGCGCCGCCTCGGCTCGTGCCCTCGCGGTATCCACCTGACTCCCTTCGGGCGCGCTCCGGATCTCGACCGCGCACCCTTGTCCGGATTATCGGAGGCGCGGGGTCTCCGTTGAAGGGGCCGGGCCCACGGGACCGGGCCCCGGCCTCATGCGCTCTTCGGCGCGGGGGCGGGCTCGGGCAACGTCCCGGGGGACCCCCACCCCGTGTCCGGCAGCCATCGAGCCCTGGACTTCGCGGACAGCTTGGCCATGAGAGCGATCGCGGCCTCGTCCTCCGAGCCGGGCCGCCACTGCACCACCCCGTCGGCGACCGCCCGGTCCCACAGTTCGCGACCCGCATCGGTCCGGATGATCGTGAGCGTCCAGCCGTCGCTCTGTCCGAGCCCGCCGAACGAGATGTCCGCGTGTTCGGCCGCGAAGTCGGGGCAGTGCAGGCACCCCGGTCGCGTGAACTCGTGCGCCTGCTTGAGCGAGTACGTGAGCTCCTCGCCGTCCTTCGTGTAGAAGAGCAGCTTGCCCTTCACGTTCACCCGAACGAGGTCGTCGAGCTCGATGCCGAGCCGATGCTGCGCGATCTCGACCATCAGCCCGTCGTACGTGAAGCTCTTCGAGCACAGCAGGCCGAAGGTCCAGGCGATCTTCTTCGCCCACTTGTTCACCCGGCGAGCGGCGAGCGATCCCGTGACGCTCGCCTGGCACGACATGCCGACGAGCGCGAGCTTGGACAGGCCCATCTCGGCCGCCTTGATGAGCGCGAGCGGATTCGCCGAGTACGTGTACCGGGAGCCGGCGGTGGCCAGGACGCCCTCCGCATCGGTCACGACCGTGGGCTCCGCATCCCACGGCCGGTCGTCCGAGAGCTTGGAGGTGAGCGCCCCGTCGATCTCCCCGCTCTCCAGACCCCACAGCAGCAACGCGGAGACGACCCCGCCGTCCTGGCCGTGCGCGAGCGCCTCCGCCTCGGTCGCGCGGGCGAGCACGATGTCCTGGTACTTCCCGATGACCTCCTCGGGCGAGCGCGTCTGGCCGAACAGCAGCTGGTCGATCTCCGACTCCCAATCGCGGAACCGAGGGCAGGCGAGCGTGCACAGCGAACACCCGCGATCCCCGTGCGAACAGAGATCCGGGCCGTCCTCCTGCAGCTGCACCGGGACGTCGTCCTCGTACCCGAGGACGTGGAATGGGCACGCGACGATGCACGCGGTGCAGCCGGTGCACAGGCCCGTGGCCACGACCTCGTGATACAGGTGGTTCCACTGGGTCTTGTCGGCGCTCGTGGGCATGCCGGGCGGCAGTCTATCCGGCATGGCCGTGAGCCCGGTCGACCGCCCCCGAGGCATCGGGTCCCGCTATCTCACAGCCTGTTCTAGGGTGGTCGAAGTCGACCGGTGGAGGTGACGATGGGGAAGCGAGGATGGTTCCAAGTGGTTGCCGTCGTGTTCGCGCTCGGCTTCGTGCTCGCCGCGTGTGGTGGAGACGACGACGGAGGCGGGGAGGAGACCGGCACGACCGGCACGACGGGCACGACCGGCACGACCGGCACGACCGGCACCGAAACGGGTGCGGGCGGAGCCGTGGCGATCACGATCGCGGACTTCACCTTCGATCCGAACACGATCAGCGTCTCGGGTCCGACCGAGGTCACCATCACGAACGACGACGATGCGGCCCACACGTTCACGCTCGATGACGGCAGCGTCGATCAGGAGATCGCGGGGGGCGAGTCGGCCACGGTCACCGTGGACGTCTCGGCTTCGACCGGGTGGGTCTGCCGTTTCCACCCGACGATGACCGGTACCGTGGAGGTCGCGTAGCCGCGAGGCTCAGATCGCGAACGAATCGCCGCACGCGCACTCGTGCTTCGCGCGTGGGTTCAGCATCTTGAGGCCGCCGCCGAGGAGCGCGCCGTTGAACTCGAGGGTCGAGCCCTCGACGATCGGCGCGCTCCTGGGGTCCACCAGCACGCGGACGCCCTCGGCCGCCGACACCACGTGGTCGTCCGCGACGGGTCCGTCCTCGAACCCGAGCACGTATGAGAAGCCGGAGCACCCGCCGGCCACGACCCGGACGCGCAGCACCGGCTCGGAACGCCCCTCTCGCTCGGCCAGCTGCCGGATCTTGGCGGCCGCGCGATCGGTCACCGAGATGACGGTGGCGGTCTGCTCCATGGCTGCAAGGATACCTCCACGCACCGTCAGTCCCGGTCCGTCAGCTGCTCGAAGGCGCCCTTCACGCTCTCGGACAGGGTCGGGTACGCGTGGATCGCGTCCCCGACCTCCGCGAACGAGATGCGGCCGGCCATCGCCGCCACGACCTCGTGGATCATCGCCCCGGCCTCCTCGCCCACGATGTGTCCGCCCAGCAGCGCACCCGAGCGGGCGTCGGCGACGAGCTTGACCAGGCCGTGGGTCCGGCCATCGATATGTGCCCGCTCGTTGTCGTCGATGCGCAGGACGGCGGTCCGGACGTCGATCCCCGCCTCCCTCGCCTCGCGTTCGGTGAGGCCGACGCTCGCGATCTCCGGGTCGCAGAAGGTGATGCGCGGGACGACCCGGTAGTCGCGCGGCCGCGGGTTCCCGAGGATGTCGTCGACGACCAGCGCCGCCTCGTACGACCCCACGTGCGTGAACAGGAGGTCGCCGGTGGCGTCGCCGGCCGCCCAGACGTTCGGGGCGGTGGTCCGCAGCGTGTCGGACAGGACCGGGCTGCCCGAGTCGTCGAGTTCGACGCCCGCCGCCTCCAGGTCGTGCACGTCGAACACGGGCCGCCGCCCGGTCGCGACGATGAGCTCGTCGACCTCGATCGACGGCTCGCCGGTGACCTCGAGCCGCCAGCGGCCCCCGGCGTGCTCGGCCCGCCGGAGCTCGGCGCCCGGGAGCAGCCGGACCCCCTCCTCCTCGAGGGCGGGGACGAGCGCGGCCGCGGCCTCCTCGTCCTCGGCGGGCAGGATCTGCGGGAGCGCCTCGATCGCCGTCACCCGCGATCCGAAACGCGCATAGATCTGCGAGAACTCGATCCCGATCGCGCCGGTCCCGATCACGCCGAGCGAACGTGGGACGGCGTCGGGGCTCCAGATCGCTTCCCGGTTCGTCCAGTACGGCCCCTCGGCAAGACCGGGCACCGGCGGGACGGTGGACTCGGATCCCGTCGACAGGACGATGTGCGCCGCCTCGATCTCCGTGCCGTCGGCGAGCTCGAGACGGTGCTCGCCGACCATGCGAGCCTCCTGGAGGAACACCGTGATCCCGGCCCCTTCGAACGGCCGGGCTCCCTCGCCCGACTGGTCCTCGATCACGTCGCGCACCCGCCGGCGCACCGCGGCGAAGTCGACGTCGACCTCGGGGATCCGGACCCCGTACCGCCCGGCATCGCGAGCGAGCCGGGCGATCCTCGCGCTCCGGAGCATGACCTTCGTCGGCACGCACCCGTAGTGGTTGCACTCGCCGCCGAGCTTGTCGCGCTCGGCGATCGCGACCCGGAGCTGCGAGTGCCGCGCGATCCGGAAGGCGATCTCCGACCCGGTCCCGCCTCCGCCGACGACGAAGACGTCGAACCGCTCCATCAGGAGGGCCGGAGGAAGGCGCGGAAGACCCGCGCGTAGATCCTCGCCGCGGTCACGAGATCGTCGGTCGCGACGGACTCGTTCGCGGTGTGGGCGACCCCGAGGGAACCGGGTCCGAGCAGCACGGCCGGGATCTGGGCATCGTTCAGGTAGAAGCGCGCATCGGTGATGCCCGTGAACCCTTCGTCGGCAGGCTCGTCCCCGGTCTCCGTCTCGAGGGCGGCCCGGCATGCCTCCGCGATGGGCGATCGCGGATCCGCCTCGGCGGCGTCGGTCCACAGGTGGATCTCGAACGACAGGTCCACGTCGGGATGCTCGGAGCGGATCTCGTCGGCCACGCGCTCGAACGGCGCGAGCACGGCCTCGGGCGAGGTCTCGCCCGGGACGATCCGCCGGTCGATCTCCACCGTGCAGCGGTCCGCGACCACGTTCGGAGCGCTTCCACCCTCGATGATCGCTGCGTTGACGGTCGGCCGGCCGGCGAGCGGGTGCTCGATGTCCGGCAGGACCTCCTGGATCCGCAGGAGGAACCTCGACATCGACGTGATCGCGTTCACGCCGAGGTGCGGACGCGAGCCGTGCGCGGCCCGTCCTCGCGCCGTCGCGCGGATCCAGGCGCCTCCGCGCTCGGCCAGCGCGAGCCGGAGCTCGGTCGGCTCGCCGACGATCGCGGCATCCTGATCGAGCAGACCCTGCTCGAGGAGCACCTTCGTGCCGTGCATCCCGGCCATCTCCTCGTCCGCCACCAGGTGCAGGTCGAGCGTGCCCGCGAGCTCGGTCCGGGACCTCCGGATCGCGGCGATCGCCGCGAGGGCGCCGGCCACCGCCCCCTTCATGTCGACGGCACCGCGCCCGACGAGGCGCCCGTGTTCGATCTCGGCCGCGAACGGTGGATGCCGCCAGCTCGTGGGATCGCCGGCCGGGACCACGTCGAGATGGCCGTTCCAGGCGAGCCGCGGGTGCCCGCCGTCGCCGATGCGAGCCGCCACGCTCGGGCGCCCCGCGTCGCCGCGGACGATCCGCGGCGCCGCGCCGAGGTCATCCAGGATCGACGAGGCGACGGCGGCCACCTCCTCCTCGTTCCCACCGGGGTTCTCGCTCGGTGTTCGGATGAGCGCCTGGGCGAACCGCACGACCTCGTCCGGGTCGACGGCGTCCGCAACGGCGTCCCCCGCAGCGTCCGACCCCCCGGGATGAACGACGGCCTCATCTACCATGGCGGCGAATGTACCCGAGCGAGCTCCGTGAGCGCCTCCCCGCGCTGCTTCCTCCGCGGCCGGATCCGGAACCCGCCGCCGGCGACCGCCTCGCCGCGGTCCTGCTCCCGGTCGTCCAGGGTGACCGGCTCGTGTTCACCCGGCGCACCGAGCACCTCCCGCGCCACCCGGGCGAGATCTCGTTCCCCGGCGGGCTCCGTCACGACGGGGACCAGGACCTCGCGGCGACCGCGCTGCGCGAGACCGACGAGGAGCTCGGGGTGCCGCCGGACGCCGTGGAGATCATGGGGTCGATGGCGCCGGTCCACACGTTCGTGTCCTCGATCCTGGTCGTTCCCTTCGTCGGGGTGCTCGACGACGGCGTCGTCTTCCGGCCGAACGCGGGGGAGATCGCCGAGGTGCTCCGCTATCCGATGGCCGAGCTGGACGCGCTCGAGACCACCGTGGAGTGGCCTCGGGACGGTCACGTCTACCGCGGCTTCGCGTATCCGATGGCCGATGGGAACACGATCTGGGGTGCGACGGCTCAGATCCTGCACGGCCTGCTCGACGCCCTGCGCAGCGGGGTCACGGCATGAGCGACGTGGATCCCGAGCTCGAGCCGTACCTGCCGAACGACGCCGAGCTGCGCGCGATCTTCGGTGACGCGCAGACGATCGCCGTCGTCGGGCTGTCCTCGAACCCCGAGCGGTACTCGAACGAGGTGGCGGCGTACCTGCAGGCGAGGGGATACCGGATCGTCCCGGTGAACCCGAACGAGACCGAGGTGCTCGGCGAGCGGGCGTACCCGTCGCTCGTGGACGTCCCCGACCGGATCCGGATCGACGTGGTCGATGTGTTCCGTCGCGCCGAACACACGCCGGAGATCGCCGAGCTGGCCGTCGCCCGTGGCGTGAAGGTGCTCTGGCTCCAGGACGGCATCGTGAACGACGACGCGAGGCGGATCGCCGAAGCCGGCGGGGTCACCGTCGTGATGGGCGTGTGCATGAAGCGAACGAAGCGACGACTGGAGGGAGGATCCTGATGCAGAGCTGGGAGTACTTCGTGGCCCCGTTGCTCGAACACAACCCGGGCGAGATCTTGAACACGTTCGGCGAGGACGGCTGGGAGCTCGTCTCGGTCGCGCAGATCCAGAACCCGATGGGGGGGCAGTCCACGGTCGCGTACATGAAACGCCCGCGGGGTTCGAGTACCGGCTAGCGCTGGCGCCGGAGCAGCCGGGTCCGGAGCAGCAGGAACCCGCCGATCAGCAGCCCCAGCACGATGACCCCGGCACCACCGAGGCGTCCGGTGCCGGCGGCCGGTGATGGCGACGCCGAGGCGCCGGTCTCGGCGGCACCCGTGGTGGTGCCCCCCGTCGCGGCGCCGGACGACGTCTCCCTTGGCGCGGGCACGAGGACCTGCATCGAGCGGTAGATCGCGTTCGGCGTGACGACCCAGATCGTCCCGTCCGGCGTCGCGGCGACGTCGGTGATCCCGCGTTCGAACGTCGCGACGATCTCGTCCTGCGGCGTCGGGTCGGCCACGTCCGCCGGGATCCGCATCCGGTGGAGGTTGCCCGCGTACCCCTCGCCGAAGTACAGGTCGCCGTCCGCGACGGCGCACCCGGTGATCACGATCGGTTCGCGGAAGTTCAAGACCGGGTCGACGAACTCGGGCTCGCCTCCGGGGCCGAGTTGGACGGGCCATCCGTAGTTCCCACCGCCTTCGATGAGGTTGACCTCGTCGTCGGTCGAGGGGCCGTTCTCGGTCTCCCAGAGCTCGCCGCTCTCTGGGTCGAAGCAGACCCCGAAGGAGTTCCGGATGCCGTGGGCGAAGGTGGGGTTGTCGGGACCGAACGGATTGTCCTGCGGCACCGTGCCGTCGGGGTTCAGGCGAAGGATCCGCCCGCCGAGTCCGTCCTCGAACTGCGCGAGGGCCGCCTGGTGACCTTCGCCCACGGAGACGTAGAGCTTGCCGTCGGGTCCGAACGCCAGATCGCCTCCGTTGTGCCAGCCGGCAGTCGTGGGAAGCAGGTCGAGGAGATCCTCCCGCTCCACCGCGACGTCGCCGTCGGCCCGGAAGCGCACGAGACGGTTCCGCTCGTCCGTCGCGTCGGAGTAGTACGCGTAGACCCACGGTTCCACGGGGAACTCCGGATCCACGGCGACGCCGAGCAGCCCCATCTCGTTGACCGGGCTGTCCGCGTCCACCGTCGAGAACGGTTCGGGCAGGATCTCCCCGTCGCGAACGACGCGGATCTCCCCTCGGTCCTTGTCGGCGACGAACATCGTCCCGTCCGGGGCGAACGCGACGTTCGCGGCGAAGCCGAACCCGTCCACCGCCAGCTCGAATCCCTCCTGCGCGTATGTCTTCGTCGGCAGGAACAGCAGGACGACGACGAGCGTCGCGGCGGGTCGGCGGAGCACCCGACGAGTCTAGGGGTGCTCCTTCGCTAGGGTGTGCGCGTGCTCCGGCTCGATCACGTCGTCTACGCCGTCCGCGACCTGAACTCGGCGGCGGAGCGTTTCCGGACGGTGTTCGGCCTCGACTCGTCGGTCGGTGGGCGGCACCCGGGGTGGGGAACCGCGAACCGCATCGTCCCGCTCGGCGACCAGTACATCGAGCTGATCGCGGTGGTCGATGCGGACCAGGCCGAGCGGACCGTGTTCGGACGGCAGGTGCTCGAGTGCACCGTCGATCGGGACGGCTGGTGCGCGATCGTCGCGGCCGCCGACGACGTCGGAGCGGTCGCCGAGCGACTGGACCTGCCCGTGCACGCCGGCACCCGCGAGCGTCCGGACGGCGAGGTGCTCCGCTGGAGGTATGGCCGGGCTCGAGGTCCGGTCCGCGAGCCGTGGATGCCGTTCTTCATCACCTGGGACGTCCCGGCGGGGCTGCATCCGGGTCGCGCTCGGGGCGGCCATGGGATCCGGGCGGAGGGGATCGCCTGGGTCGAGGTCGCCGGCGACGGCGAGCGGCTCCGCGAGTGGCTCGGCCGGGAGGAGCTACCGATCCGGATCATCGGGGGCGAGCCGGGCCTCCGGCGGGTCGGAGTCA
>CAVYTE010000014.1:0-8088 GCA_963771385.1 uncultured Actinomycetes bacterium | reverse complement strand
GAAGCTGAAGCCCGTCGCCGAGATCGTTGAGATGATGGCGACGGCCGTGGTGGACGACCTGCCGTTCGAGAAGGGCGACGACGTCCTTGCGTTCGTGAACGGGATGGGAGGGACCCCGCTGATCGAGCTGTACATCGTCTTCAACGAGCTCGCGGGGTTCCTGAAGGGCCGCGGGATCACGATCGCCCGGAACCTGATCGGCTCGTACATCACCTCGCTCGAGATGGCGGGGTGCTCGATCACCCTGCTCAAGGTCTCGGACGATCTCGTTCGGCTGTGGGACGCGCCGGTCAAGACACCCGGCCTGCGATGGGGGGTGTGACGTTGTTCGACGCCGCGGGGCGGCCTCGACCGTGGAGCTCGGGGGGCAGAGGTTGAGCGTCTCGTACGACGACGTCGTCCGCGCGATCCGCGCGTACGCTGGCGTGATCGCGGAGAACAAGGAGTACCTCACGCAGCTCGACTCCGCGATCGGCGACGCCGACCACGGCATCAACATGGACCGCGGCATGCAGGCCGCGCTCGCCAAGCTCGACGGCCCGCAGGGCGACATCGGTGAGCTGTTCAAGTCGGTGGGCACGACCCTGGTCTCCACGGTCGGCGGGGCGGGCGGACCCCTGTACGGAACGCTGTTCCTGCGGTTGGGGACGGCGACGCTCGGCAAGAGCGCGCTCGAGCCCGACGACTGGGCTCGAGCGCTCGAGGCCGCGGTCGAAGGCGTGCAGGCCAGGGGCAAGGCCGAGCTCCAGGACAAGACGATGGTGGACGCGCTCGCGCCCGCCCGCGACGCGTTCCGGAAAGCCGTCGGCGAGGGAGCCTCGTTCGGCGACGGGCTCCACCGCTCGGCCTCGGCCGCCGAAGGGGGCATGACGTCGACGATCCCGCTCGTAGCCAGGAAGGGGCGCGCGAGCTACCTGGGCGAGCGGAGCGCCGGCCATCAAGATCCCGGTGCGACGTCATCGTGGCTGCTCCTGCGAACGGTGGCCCAGACGTGGGACGAGGAGCCGTGACGACGGAGGAGGAGGTGGTTGGGCGATGGCGGACTACGTAGGGGCGGTCGACCAGGGAACGACCAGCACCCGATTCATGATCTTCGACCACGGCGGCAACGTCGTCGGCGTGGACCAGAAGGAGCACGAGCAGATCTACCCGAAGCCGGGGTGGGTCGAGCACGACCCGAACGAGATCTGGCAACGCACTCAGGAGGTCATCGACGGCGGCCTGGCCAAGGCCAAGATCGCGGCGAGCGACCTGGCGGCGGTCGGCGTCACGAACCAGCGAGAGACGACGGTGGTCTGGGACAAGGCGACCGGCGAGCCCGTCCACAACGCGCTCGTGTGGCAGGACACGCGCACGCAGGGCATCGTCGACGAGCTCTCGGCCGACGGCGGGCAAGATCGCTTCCGTGAGAAGGTCGGCCTGCCCCTTGCAACGTATTTCTCCGGGACGAAGGCGAAATGGATCCTCGAGAACGTCGAGGGCGTCCGCGCACGAGCCGAGGCCGGCGAGGTCCTGTTCGGCACGATCGACGCGTTCGTGATCTGGCATCTCACGGGCGGACCCGACGGCGGGGTGCACGTCACGGATGTCTCGAACGCGAGCCGGACGATGCTGATGGACCTGGAGACCCTCGACTGGGACGACGGTCAGCTGGCGGCGTTCGGCGTCCCTCGTTCGATGCTGCCGGACATCGTGCCCTCTTCGGCGGTCTACGGCGAGGCGAAGGGTTCGCTCGGCGGCATCCCGGTCGCCGGCGATCTCGGCGACCAGCAGGCCGCCACGTTCGGCCAGGCCGCGTACGACGTCGGCGACGCCAAGAACACCTACGGCACCGGAAACTTCATGTTGCTGAACACGGGGACCGAGATCGTCCCCAGCAAGAGCGGGCTGCTCACGACGGTCGGGTGGAAGCTCGGCGATCAGCCGCGCGGTCTACTGCCTCGAGGGGTCGATCGCGATCACCGGGGCGCTCGTGCAGTGGCTGCGGGACAACCTCGGCCTGATCAAGACGTCCCCGGAGATCGAGGACCTCGCCAAGACGGTGGAGGACAACGGCGGCATCTACTTCGTGCCCGCGTTCTCCGGCCTGTTCGCGCCGTACTGGCGTGGCGACGCACGCGGCGCCATCGTCGGCCTGACGCGATACGTGAACAAGGGTCACCTCGCCCGTGCGGCCCTCGAAGCGACCGCGTGGCAGACGCGTGAGGTCAACGATGCGATGGAGGCGGACTCCGGCGTCAAGCTGAAGGAGCTCAAGGTCGACGGCGGCATGGTCTACAACGACACGCTCATGCAGTTCCAGGCCGACGCGCTCCAGGTGCCGGTCATCCGCCCGAAGGTCGCCGAGACCACCGCCCTGGGCGCCGCGTACGCGGCTGGTCTGGCGGTCGGCTTCTGGGGCTCGTACGAGGACCTCCGCCAGAACTGGGGCAAGGACAAGGAATGGACCCCCGGGGCCGATGCGGCCGAGATCGAGCGCGAGTACGCACAGTGGAAGAAGGCGGTGACCCGCACGTTCGATTGGGCCACGTAACGTCTCACCCGTGCTCGCAGACGGATCGGGCGAGGGCAGGCGATCGGAGGTCGCGATGGAGAAGGAGCACCGGCACGGCGACTTCGCCGAGGGACAGGAGGACTCGGAGGAGCACGAGCATCACGAGGGGACGTTCGCGGAAGGCCAGTCCGAGGAGCATCCCCATCCCGAGGAGGACAAACACGGCGACTTCGCCGAGGGACAGAAGGACCCGGAGGAGCACGAGCACGAGGAGGGCTCGTTCGCCGAGGGTCAGACCCGATCGGACGACTGAGACCATCACGCGGTCCGCGATGCGAGGATGGTGTCGATGAGCGCTCTCGCATCGCGGACCTCGCCGGTTCACGTCCTGATCGTCGGCGGCGGCGGGACCGGCGGGGCCCTGGCCCACGACCTCGTACTCCGAGGCCTCAGGGTCACGCTCGTCGAGCGCGGCGAGTTCACCTCCGGTACGACCGGACGACATCACGGGTTGCTGCATTCGGGCGCGCGCTACGCGGTGAGCGATCCGGCATCGGCGAACGAGTGCATCGAGGAGAACCGGATCCTGCGTCGGATCTGCCCGGGATCCTTCGAGGAGAACGACGGCCTGTTCGTCGCGCTCACCGACGACGACATGGACTACCACGACGACTTCGTCGCGGGGTGCCGGGAGGCCGGGATCCCGATCGCAGGAGCTGGATCGCGACGCGGCCCTGCGGCTGGAGCCGAACCTGCATCCCGGCCTGAAGGCCGCCGTCCGCGTTCCCGACGCCACGATGGACGCGATGCGGATGCCGCTCCGCTTCTTCGCCACCGCGAAGGCCAACGGCGCCGAGCTCCGCAATTACGTGGAAGTCGTGGACCTCGTCAGGCAGGACCGGGTCGTGAGCGGGGCCGTGGCGCTCGACCACGTGACCGGCAGGGTCGGAGAGATCCGAGCCGACCTGGTCGTGAACGCCACCGGGCCCTGGAGCGGGAAGCTCGCCGCGATGGCGGGGCTCCACGTCCCGATCCGGCCCTCACCGGGCGTGATGCTCGCGCTCCGTGGTCGGCTGTGCAACATGGTGCTGAACCGGATGCACCGCTCCGGCGACGGCGACATCGTCGTCCCCCAGCGAGGGCTCACGATCGTCGGTACCAGCTCGTGGAGCGTAGAGGACCCCGAGGAGCTGGACGTGCCCGAGGATCACGTCGCGCGGATGGTCGAGGAGGGCGCGAAGCTCGTCCCCTCGATCACCACGGCCGAGTTCCGTGCCGCGTGGTCGGCCGCGCGGCCGTTGATCGGCTCCAGCGAAGGTGAGGACTCGGGCCGAGAGCTCTCTCGGACCTTCAAGACGATCGATCACGCCGAGGCCGACGGCGTGGAGGGTCTGGTCACGATCACGGGCGGTAAGGCCACCACGCTGCGTGGGATGGCCGAGCTCTGCGCGGACGTCGTGTGCCGCAAGCTCGGCGTGCAGGCGGAGTGCCGAACCCGGGACACCGTGCTCCTGCCTCACGTCGCCTTCTACGAGGCCGCGTGACGTGAGCGCGACCGGACGGCGGCCGACGCGGCGGTTCCGCGTCTTCCGGTTCAAGCGAGGGGACGAAGGGCCGCACGTGGATGCGTTCGACGTGCCGGTCGGGCCCAGGACCACGGTGCTCGACGCCTTGGTCTGGGTCCGGGTGCACCGCGATCGAACCCTCGCGCTCCGGCACTCGTGCCTCCATGCCTCGTGCGGGACGTGCGGCGTGAGGGTGAACGGTCGCGAGGCGCTCGCCTGCGTCACACCCGTCCGCGACCTGGGGATCGAGATCACGGTTGAGCCGATCGCGAACGTCCCGGTGCTGGCCGACCTCGTCGTCGACATGCGGTCGGTGTACGAGCGCTTCCCGGATCAGCACCCCATCGTTCGGCGGAGCGAGCTCACGAACGGCTCCTCGCCGCCGGAGGGGATCAACGGCTACGAGCGCTTCGAGGACTGCATCGAGTGTGGCCTGTGTCTCTCGGCCTGCCCCGTGGTGGTCACGACCGGCCGCTACGTCGGTCCGGCCGCCCTCGCGTTCGCCGAACGCATCGTCGAGGAGCCGAGGGGCACCGACGTCGCGGACCTGCTGACCTGGGCCGACGACCCGGACGGCGCGTGGCGCTGCCACGCGATCTTCGAATGCACGGAGGCGTGCCCGTCGAACGTCAACCCCGCCGCGCGGATCATGGCGTTGCGAGGCTCGCTCCTCGGGCGCGAGCCGAGGGCGGCGAACCGAGGGCCGACATGATCGACCCACCCGACGACGCGTCCTGGCGCGCCGAACGCGAGGCGCTCGGACCCGTGCAGCGCAAGGGTCTCGGGCCGGGTGCGATCGGGTGGCTCGACCCGAGAGGGCGAGGCCTCGGGCACATCGCCTTCGTCGCGAACCGGGTGACGGGGCTGGGTCTGATCGCCTACCTATACCTGCACCTCGGGGTCCTGTCGTTGCTCCTGTTCGGTGAGCGCGCGTGGGGTGACTTCCTGCGTCTGGCGACCACGACGATCTTCCTGTGGTTGGACGTCCTGCTGCTGTTCGGGCTGCTGTACCACGGGCTGAACGGCGTTCGGGTCACGCTCGTGGGAACGGGGTTCGTGCCCGACCGCCACCGGGCGCTCTGGTGGGCCGGCGGCGTGATCGGAACCGTGGTGCTCGCGGTCGGCTCCTTCCACATCCTGGGCGGAACCTGATGGGCGCACGGACGCGGACCGTCCACGCCGGCCAGACGCGGGCCTGGCGGTGGACCGCGTTCACCGGCGTCGCGCTGCTCGTCCTCGTGACCGTGCACATGATGGCGCACCACTTCGTCGTGCGGAGCACCGGCGGTCTCCGCACGTACGAGCAGGTGCTCGACTACGTCGCCACCCCGGTCATCTTCGTGGTCGAGGTCCTGTTCCTGGTGGCGGTCACGATCCATGCGATGCTCGGGATCCGCAGCGTCCTGCTCGACCTCGGCTTCGGCGAGCGCGGGCGTCGGCGCATCGACCGTGCCCTCCTGGTCCTGGGCGCGATCACCGTGACGTACGGGACGGTCCTGGTCGCGGCGCTCGCCTCCAGAGCCTGAGGCGGAGCGCGCATGGTCGGCATCGTGATCGTCTCGCACAGTCACTCCGTGGCCGAAGGTGCCGCCGAGCTCGCGCGGCAGATGGGTGGTCCCGAGGTCCGGATCGAGACGGCGGGTGGGCTCGACGACCCCGGCCGGTCGACGGGAACGGATGCGGTGCTCGTGATGCGTGCGATCGAACGGGCCTGGTCCGACGCCGGCGTACTCGTCCTGATGGATCTTGGGAGCGCCGTCCTGTCCGCCGAGATGGCGCTGGACCTGCTGTCCGAGGCGCGGCGTTCCAAGGTGCTCCTGTCCGACGCGCCACTCGTCGAGGGGGCCGTGTCGGCCGCGGTCTCGGCTCGGCTGGGTTCGAGTCTGTCCGAGGTGGCCGACGAGGCACGGGGCGGACTCAGCGGCAAGTCCGCCCACCTTGGGCTCGAGACGGCGCCGCAGCCCGGCGCGAGCCCGGCACCCGCCGAAGATGCCGAGGTCTCGGTCCGGCTGACCGTGCCCAATCCGCACGGCCTGCACGCCCGGCCGGCCGCGCGCCTGGTTCAGACCGCCTCCTCATTCGACGCGACGGTCCGGGTCTCGAACATCACCGCCGGTCGAGGTCCGGCCAGCGCCCGGAGCCTGAACGCCGTCGCGACGCTCGGCGTGACCCGCGGTCACGAGATCGAGGTCTCGGCGTCGGGACCGCAGGCGGGCGCCGCGATCGAGGCGATCCGAGCCCTTGCCGCCCGCGACTTCGACGAGGAGGTGGAGCAGACCGACCTCGGGGCGCTTCCACCTCCACCGGCAGCGGCCTCGGGCGATGGTCTACGGGGCTTGCCCGCCTCGCCCGGGATCGCCGTCGGTCCGCTCCGCCACGTCCACGTGCCGAACCTCGAGATCCCCGACCGCCCCCCTGGGATCCCGGCCGACGAGGAGCGGCGGCTCGACGCCGCCCTACGGTCGGTCCGCGACGACCTCGACGTACAGCGCGCCTCGGTGGCAGACCGCGCCGGCTCCTACGAGGCCGCGATCTTCGAGGCGCACCTCCTGTTCCTCGAGGACGACGCGCTGCTCGTGCCGGTGCGGCGCGCCATCCTGGAGGGCAAGGCGGTCGAGTTGGCCTGGCGCGACCAGGTGGAGGAGATGTCCCGGGCCTGGGCCGGCCTCGACGACGAGGTCCAGCGCGCCAGGGCCGCCGACCTCAGGAGCGTCGGCGCTCAGGTCCTCGCGCGGCTCCTCGAGGTCGAGCCGCCGCGAGCGCGACTCGAGGCACCTGGGGTCCTGGTCGCGGCCGACCTCGCGCCCGCCGACGTCGCGGCGCTCGACACTTCGGTGGCGCTCGGCGTGGTCACGGCCTTCGGCGGTCCCACGTCGCACGCCGCGGTGCTCGCCCGATCGATCGGGGTCCCGGCCATCGTCGGCGCGGGCCGGGCGATCCTCGAGTTGGCCGAGGGCACGATGCTCGCGATGGACGGCGAGACGGGCATCGTGCGGGTCGACCCGTCCCCCGGCGACCTCCGGGCGTCCGAGGCTCGCGCACGCGAACGACGAGCCGAGGAGCGTGCGGCGAGCGCGACCGCTCGATCTCCCGCCGCGACGCGGGACGGCGTGCTGATCAAGGTCGCGGCGAACGTGGGCTCGCCGAGCGAGATCGCGGCCGCGGTCGGGGCCGGGTGCGACGGGGTGGGGCTGCTCCGCTCCGAGTTCCTGTTCATGGAGCGCGACGCGATGCCGACCGAGGACGATCAGGAGGCCGCGTACCGAGCCTCGGCCGAAGCGCTCGCCGGCCGGCCGCTCATCGTACGCACCCTCGACACGGGAGCCGACAAGCCGCTCCCGTTCCTCGAACAGCCGGCCGAGGCGAACCCGTTCCTCGGTGTTCGAGGCTTCCGGTTGAGCCTCGCGAGGCCCGAGCTGCTCGATGCACAGCTGCGCGCGATCCTGCGTGTGGCGGCCGATCACCCGGTGGGTGTGATGTTCCCGATGATCGCGAGCGTGGACGAGCTCCGCGCGGGGCGAGCCGCCGTCGACCGAGCCCGCGACGCGCTCGCCGCGGAGGGCCGGCGGGTCCCCGAGCGACTCACCGTTGGGATCATGGTCGAGGTCCCGTCGGCCGCACTCCTGGCCGACCATCTCGCCGCGGAGGTTGACTTCTTCTCGATCGGGACGAACGACCTCACGCAGTACACGCTCGCCGCCGAACGCGGGAACGATCGGGTCGCGGCGCTCGCCGACGCGCTCGATCCATCGATCCTCGAGCTGATCCGCAGGACGTCGGCTGCGGGTTCGGCGCGGGGTCTGTGGACGTCCGTGTGCGGCGAGCTCGCCGGCGACCCGCTCGCGGCGAGCCTCCTGATCGGGCTTGGTGTCCGCGAGCTCTCGATGAGCTCACCTGCGATCCCGCGTGTGAAAGCCGCCGTGCGCACGACCGACCTCGCGCGCGCCGAGGATCTCGCGCGACGGGCCCTGTCCCTCCCCTCCGCCGGCGCCGTCCGTCGGTTGCTCCGCGAGGTGGGAGAAGGTACCG
>CAVYTE010000013.1:0-142686 GCA_963771385.1 uncultured Actinomycetes bacterium | reverse complement strand
ATGGGGCTGAGGCCCGCTCGCTTGTATGCCGCGATCACCGGGCTCGCTGAGTTCGGGGGCGGCGCGCTTCTCGTTCTTGGCCGTTCCACCCCCATCGGTGCGGCCGCGGTTGCCCTGTGATGCTGGTGGCGATCGCAACCGTCCATTGGAGGAACGGGTTCTTCAACTCGAATGGCGGCTTCGAGTTCAATCTGTTGATCGTCGCTGCCGCAGTCGCCCTGGCGTCCACCGGCCCGGGCGAGATCTCGATCGATCACCTCGTCGGTTGGAGCATCGCAGGGCCCGAATGGGGCCTCGCGGCTCTCGGGCTCGCCGGGGTAGCGGCGGTCTGGTCCTCGCGATGCGCCAGCGTCCTCCCGAGCCTGCACGAAACAACACCCTAGAGGAGGCGTCCGCCGCCTAGGGGAGATGCGCAGATGGCGGTCGCGGTGGCGAGTGCTTCCGCAACCGACCCACGAGGCTCGAGAACCAGGAGGGGAGACGAGGAACATGAGACAGCAGGTTGAGGCAGCAGCGCGAGACGCGGTCCTCGTGGAGGATGCTGCGCTGATCCGGATGATGGGGTTCCCCGGTCCTGGAGGCGCTCCCTTCCCGTCTGGTGCCCTACGAGCGGGTCGATCCGTTCATCCTCGTGCACGAGGGATGGATGCGGCTGTCGGAGGTCTCGGGAAGGTCGATACGGAGGACTCCTCCACCGCGGGTTCGACAACCTCTGGTACGTGATCGAGGGCTCGGCCAGCACTCGGCGATAGCACCGGGCCGGACGGAGCGATCGAGCGGGCGCGCCTATCCGCGGGAGCCCTGCTGGCGCTCCGGACGGGGAGAGGCGCGGTGGCACGCCGCGGGCACCCGGGGAAGACGAGATCAAGGAGGGTAGCGGGGACACGGAATTCCGCGGCGTCTTGTTCTGGGTCAACCTGGCCCGGAAGGACAAGCAGGTCGATCCGAGCGCTCAGGTGCTCCAGCCGGAGGCGATCCCGTTCGGCACGAAAGGGACGCGATCGTTCGGGTCCTGGTCGGCGAGGGCTCTCCGGTGCAGCTTGGGACCCCGGCGCTATCCTCGACATCGAGCTGCCCGACGGCGGGCAAGTCAGCACTCCGGTGCCGTCCGGGTTCCAGGGCTTCGCGTACCTGCTCGAGGGCGAGGCCGCGTTCGGGGCAAACCGACGCCGAGCAGCGCCTCCGCAGCTTGTCCTGCTGGGTCCGGGTGAGTCGCTCCGGGTTGTCGAGGCGGTTCCAGGAACTCGGTTCCTTGTCATGGCCGGGCAGCCCTACGGAGAAGCCCGCTTCAACGGACCGTACGTGGATTAGACCACCGAGCTCGCCTGACTCGGTCCACCGCGTCGCTCGTTGAGGAGATGAGGAGGAGCCATGTCGGAGGGAAGCACGCGATGATCGAACTTGCGGACGGCATGATCGTCGAGGAGTGGGCCGCCGACGACATGGCGGCGATCCTGTACCAACTGGGCGCGTACACGCCACCGTGGCTGTGAGGACCGGTGAACCCCGAGGAACGCGCCGCATTCAACGCCGCCGCCGAGAGCTGGATGCTGCGGGGCGAAGGTATCGGCATCGAGATCGTTCCTCCGGGGACGCTCCGGACCGAGGAGATGATCCTCAACATCGGCCCGGGGCACCCGTCGACACATGGTGTGCTCCGCATCATCCTCGAGCTCGACGGCGAGGTGATCATCCGAGCCCATCCGGTGATCGGCTACATGCATCGGGGGGCGGAGAAGCTCGCGGAGTACCGGGATGTCCGCCAGGTCCTGGTACTGATGAACCGGCACGACTGGTTGTCCGCGTTCAACAACGAGCTCGGCTGGGTGCTGACGGTCGAGAAGCTCGCCGGGATCGAGGTTCCCGAGCGGGCGAGCTGGATCCGCACGATGCTCGCCGAGTGGGACCGGGTGCTCAACCACCTGATGTTCACGGGCTCGTTCCCGCTCAAGCTCGGTGCGATGACGCCGATGTTCTACGCGTTCATCGAGCGTGAGCTGATCCAGGGGCTCATGGAAGCGGCCACGGGGTCCCGGATGCACTACGCCTACGTCGACCCGGTGGACTGAGGGACGACCTGCCTCGTGGGTGGCTGAAGCAGTCGGCCGCGGTGCTGAAGCAGATCCGCAAGAAGCTCGAGGACTTCGAGAACCTCGTGATGGGCAACGAGATCGTCTTCGCGAGGACCCGCGGGGTCGGCGTCATCCCGCCCGAGATGGGGATCGGCTACGGGTGCTCGGGGCCGACCCTGCAGGCGAGCGGGTCCCGATGGACGCCCGCAAGGACGAGCCCTACGCGATGTACGGCGAGGTCGAGTTCGATGTTCCGGTGGGCCGCAACGGCGACTCGTACGATCGTCTGTGGGTCTTGAACCAGCGGATGCACGAGTCCTGCCGGATCATCGAGCAGTGCATGGACCGCCTCCGGCCCGGAGCGTACGTCGCTCCCAAGGTGCCGAAGACGCTCAAGCTCGAGGGCGAGGTCTACGTGCGCACCGAGAATCCGCTCGGGCTGATGGGCTACTACCTCGTCGGCAACGGGAAGAAGGAGCCGTACCGGCTCAAGATGCGAACGGCGTCGTTCTCGAACATCTCCGTACTCCCCGCGCTGCTGCCGGGCATGCTCTTGCCGGACCTGCTCGCGACCCTCGGCTCGATCTTCTACATCGTCGGCGACATCGACCGGTAGCTCAGCGTTCGCGGTTGAACCAGACGACCTTCATGTTGAGGTCAAGGCTCGACCGTCCGACGGGCAGGAACCTATGTGACCGATTATCAAGTCGGTCATCGCTTATCGTCCAGCCCGATGCAGGAATTGGCGCTCTTCGTCGTCCAGGACGTTCAGCTGAGACTTTCAGAGAACGGCACGATTAAGGCAGGCGGGGGCACATTCACTCATCCTCCTAGCCCCTGCGTACCGAGCACGGAACCGCTGGACGGCTCTTGCTAACGAGTACGGACCCTGCCACGAAGCCCCTGCTCCCGTTCGAGCAGCGGCTCAGGCTCCACCTAGAGCGAACTCACCAAGGTCCGGACTGTCCGCCCTACTGGCTAACCTAACGGCCGCTCCCGAAGAGCGAGCGCGAAGCATCGGCCAGCTCCATCGGTCGCACCCAGCGATAGTAGAGGTCCTCATCGACTTGGAAGCCAACGACGCCGCGCGGCTCACAGTTAAGGGACTTGACGAGGACGTCGTGACGGCTCCGTACCCTAAGTGGAGCTCCAGCCATGTCGAGTCGCTCGGCTCCCCTTCTGCTGCAAGCACAGCAATGACGTCTCCATCGCCGTGTTGTAGCTCCAATACCTGCCTATGTCGAAAGACCTGGCCCAGCCCGAGCCGAAGCTGCTTCTTCGCTCGATCACCCTGCGTCTGCGACCGGTTCCTTCTCCTCGTCCGACTTCCCGTCCTTGCGGGACTTCTCGTCCTTCTCCGACCCGGCGGGCCTCCGCACGTCGAAGTCCAGCCCTCCGTCGACCACACCGACCGTGACGGCGTCGCCCTCCGCGATGGCCCCGTCCAGCAGCATCCTGGACAACGGATTCTCCACGAGCCGCTGGATCGTCCGCTGCAGCGGGCGGGCCCCGAACTCGGGGTCGTACCCGCGGTCGGCGATGAAGGCCTCCGCCTCTGACGTGAACGTCAGCTCGATCCGCTGCGCGCGCAGGCGCCGCCGGACCCGGTCCAGGAGCAGCTCGGTGATCTGGATGACCTGCTCCTTGGTGAGCGCCCGGAACACGATGATCTCGTCGATCCGGTTGAGGAACTCGGGCCGGAAGTGGGACCGCAGGAGCTGCATCAGGTCCTCCTTCAGCTCCTCGAAGTCCTCCTTGCGCCGGGCGTGCGCCTGGATCCGTTCGGCGCCGAGGTTGCTCGTCATGATCACGACGGTGTTCTTGAAGTCCACGGTGCGGCCCTGGGCGTCGGTGAGGCGTCCGTCGTCCAGGATCTGCAGAAGGAGGTTGAACACGTCGGGATGCGCCTTCTCGATCTCGTCAAGCAGGACCACGGAGTAGGGCTTGCGCCGGACCGCTTCAGTGAGCTGCCCGGCCTCCTCGTAGCCGACGTACCCCGGCGGCGCCCCGACGAGCCGGCTGACGGTGTGCCGCTCCTGGAACTCGCTCATGTCGAACCGGATCATCAGGTCGTCGTCGCCGAACAGGACCTCGGCGAGCGTCCTCGCGAGCTCCGTCTTCCCGACGCCGGTCGGCCCGAGGAACAGGAAGCTCCCTACGGGACGCTTCGGGTCCCCGAGACCCGCCCGCCCACGGCGAACGGCTTCGGCGACGGCCTCCACGGCCTCGTCCTGACCGATCACCCGCTCGTGGAGCCGCTCCTCCAGCTTGAGGAGCCGGTCGCGCTCCTCCTGCGTGAGCTGCGAGACGGGGATACCGGTGGCTGTGAGACCACCTCCGCGACGTCCTCGACGGTGACCTCCGGCGCCCGCTGGCGCGGGTGCTTCTGCCCGGACAGCGCGTCCTGCTTCTCCTGCAGGGTCGTCTTCAGCTCGTTCGCCTTGGCGTAGTCCTCCGCACCCACCGCCTGATCGCGTTCACGCTCGAGGCGGCCGATCTCTTCCTCCATCGCCTTCGTGTCGACCCGCTTGGTCTTGGCGCGCAGGCGGACGCGCGCCGAGGCCTGGTCGATGAGGTCGATGGCCTTGTCCGGCAGGAACCGATCGCCGATATAGCGGTCGGAGAGCTCGGCGGCCGCGACGATCGCCTCGTCGGGGATCCGCACCCGGTGGAAGGCCTCGTACCGATCCTTGAGCCCCCGCAGCACCATGATCGTCTCGTCAACCGTTGGTTCGCGGATCAGCACGGGCTGGAAGCGGCGCTCGAGCGCCGCGTCCTTCTCCACGTTCTTGCGGTACTCGTCGATCGTCGTCGCGCCGATCACGTGGAGCTCGCCCCGCGCGAGCGCGGGCTTCAGCATGTTCGAGGCGTCCATCGCGCCTTCGGCCGCGCCGGCCCCGACCACCGTGTGCATCTCGTCGATGAAGACGATCAACTGGTCGCTGTTGTCGCGGATCTCGTCGATCACGGACTTCAGGCGGTCCTCGAACTCTCCTCGGTACTTCGTGCCCGCGATCATCCCCGCCAGGTCGAGCGCGACGAGACGGCGCCCGGCGAGGGTCTCGGGAACCTCGTCGTTCACGATCCGCTGGGCGATGCCTTCGACGATCGCGGTCTTACCGACGCCGGGATCACCGATGAGCACCGGGTTGTTCTTCGTGCGCCGCGACAGGATCTCGACGGTCTGTTCGATCTCGTCGGCCCGTCCGATCACCGGGTCGAGCTTGCCCTCGCGAGCGAGCTCGGTCAGGTCACGGCTGTACTCGTCGACCGTCTTGGTGGTGCTCCGCTCCCTCGCCTGTCCCTCGCGATCGACGCCGCGGACCACCAGGCCCCGCAGCTTGGTGTGCGAGAGGCCGAACTTCCGAAGGGTCGCGCCGGCCTCGGCGTCCTCGTCCCGCGCGAGCGACAGCAGGACGTGTTCCGGGCCGATGTACGACGCGCCGAGCTCCATCGCCTCCTCGTACGCCCCGAGGATCGCGCGCTTGGCGTCCGGCGCGAGCGAGGGCGCCACATCGAGCGGCTGACCCTTCTCGGCCGCGTCCTCGATCTCCGCGGCAATCGACTTCGGATCCGCCCCGCCTGATCGAGCAGGTGCATCACCACCTCGTCGCCGAGGGCACCGATCAGGAGGTGATCGGTGTCGAGATCGAGGCTCCCCCACGTCGCGGCCGTCTGGGCGGCCCGCTGCAGGAGCTCCCGCGTCGCGTCGCTGAAGCGCTCGGTGACGTCGATCTGCTCGACGCCGCGTCGCTGGGGAGCCCCGCTGGTGCCGCCCCCGCCAGCTGCGGCACCGGCGGCCGAGTCGGAGAAGAAGCGGGAGAAGAAGTCGTCGAACATCCCCAGCCCGCCGAAGCCCGAGCCGAGGCCGGATCCCATCCGTCGGCGCTCGGCCAGGTGCTCCTCGCACAGGTATAGGGTCTCGGGAGGTTGACCCGGTCGGATGACCTGGATCGACCCGATGGCCGGCCGCACGTGGTCGATGTCGCAGAGCCGTGACATCGCAGCCATGGCCTGCACCCCCCTTTCGGGCCGCTCGGGGCGGCCGCTGGCAGCGAAAAAGCGGAACTATCCACTCGTGGATACGCCCAAACGCTCCTGGCGCACAGGGCTCCCTCGGCGTCTCGGCGGATCAGCAGTCGGTGGGCGGCGTTAGGCCGTTCCTTGAACACGGACGTCGGCCTCGACGTTGTCCCCCGAGGGCGCGGCGTTTGCCGGACCCAGACCGGGAACTGGTCTCGGGGTTGCTCCCCGCGGGGGCGGCGTGCCCCGTTCCATGAGCCCGCGGAGTTGACCCGGGAGGGGGGGGCGGCGTTTCGGGACCCCCCTATCTCCTACCCCTCTAGCGAATGACCGCGATTTGGAGTCCAAACAGACTGCCCCGGGAGCCTCTCTCTGAGAGGCTCCGCCACGGTTCGGAGTGTCCACGGGTTGCGGCGTTTCTCGCTCGTCAAGGCAGGATCGGGCCGGCGGCGATGAGTGCAGGGATGTCCACGGGTTGCGGCGTCTCTAGGCCGGGCAAGTTGCCCCCGGGCGGATGTCCACGGGTTGCGGCGTTTCTCGCTCGCTATCTGCTCTCCCATCACGTGGAGGACCGCCTCCTCCCCCTCAAACAGACGGTCCGCCACCTTCTCGATCCGCCAACAACGCTCCACGTAGACCGTTGGTCGGGAGGCCCATCTTGATCGTTCTCGAGCGAGGGAGGCTGGTGGAGCACGGGAACCACGAGGAGCTCATGAAGCGCCGGGGGCACTACTACTATCTCGCGAGCCAGCAGCTCGAGTTGTAGATGCCACCCGAACACCCATGGGTCAACACTCAGTCAACGGATGAGTCACTCGATGGGTAACGTGCCCACACATTCTCAGGGTGTCCCACCGTTGCACTCCGTGCCTCTAGCAACACCCCAAGCCCCTGACCAGGGGTTCTATCTTCCTTGACGCGGAAGAGGCCAGAGGTTCAAATCCTCTAGCGCCCACCAGGAACGTCGCTGGTCAGGGCTCTCTCGCGTCCGGTGTTCTCGGGACCGATCAGTGTCCGCGTCCCGAAACGGTCAACGGAGGTCAACCGGGATCCGGCGACGGGCTTCGGGCTGCTTGGAACCGGTCCCCGAACCCTACGGCGTCCAGCGCCTGTCAGGCGACCCGACTCGGGGGGAGCCGGATGGCGGAGGACATGAGGGTGTCCACTAGGTCGCGGAAGAGGGTGGGCGACCGACATCCACAAGAAGACGAACGGCAAGTACTTGATCACGTGGCGTGACCCGGCCACAAACAGCGCTGGAAGGAGTTCAAGACCCTCGAGGAGGTGAAGCGGGAGCGGGCTCGCGCGACCAGCGATCCGCAGGTTGGCCTAGATCAGCGTGACCACGATGTCGGTCCCGTCCGTGGAATCGGTGAAGACGGCATCCCCCGCCGCTCCCCGGTACGCCTTCGTGCCGCCGACCACTGCGAACGTCGATGCGCCCACCCCGCGGGGGTCGAGACCCTCGAGAACGATGGCGCCCTCTGCGAGCCTGAGGTGGTAGCTGCAGCGCCACAGGCCCTCCTCGAGGCCGATCCTCCGCATCACGGTGCACTCGAAGTACACGGACCCCACAGGCTGGCCACTCTGCGCGTCGACGAGCGGGCCTCGCGACGCCACTCCGTCGCCGATGCTCAGCCCAGGACCACCAACGACATCGATGGTCGAAGCACGGCCTTGTCCCGCCGGCATCAGGACGTGGACGTCGCCCTGTCCGCTCGCGCGGTCCGAACCCAGCGCCACCACGGCGATCGCCAGAACGAACGCAGCCACCAGCACGGTGCCCTGCCGCTTCCACATCGTCTGCCCCTTCCCCTCGGTTCCTACGGCACCGGCTGCCAGGCGATCGGCCCGGTCGGCTTCCTCGTTGGGATCTCGAAGACGTCCCCAGATCCCGGATCGATCAGTTGGAGTGCCCCGCCGGTGCCCTGGAACATCAGGATCCGCGCGCCGTCGGGCGACCACACGGGACCTTGGGCCCCGTACCCAGCGCCACCGAACATGCAGCAGCTGTCGTAGAGGCGCCGGCGCTCCGAGCCGTCGGGTCCCATCGACCACAAGGTGAAGGGCAGCCCGTTCTCGGGATCGTGCCCGCTGACGAAGGCGATCGTCGCGCCGTCCGGCGACCAGGCCGGCTGGGTCGGCCGGAGCGAGGGGAGGTCGGCGGCGAGCCGGACCGGCTCCGACCCGTCGAGCGCCATCGTGTACACGAACCAGTCCTCCCCGGCCCGAGCCGAGAAGGCGATGGAGGTTCCGTCCGGTGACCAGCTCGGATCGACGGGGTCGACGACCGATCCGGTCGGGATCATCTTGCGATCGGTGCCGTCAGACGCCATCGAGTAGAGCAAGTGACACGCGCCGTCGAACGTATCGGACGGCCGCGAGCAACTGTCGGGATCCGACTCGGTGTACCCGATCCGAGATCCGTCTGGAGACCAATCGAGATCGTCCTGGTAGACACACGGATCCGTGCAGGACGTGAGCTGACGGACCTGCCCGGTTGCGATCACCATGACGTAGATCCCGCCGCGCTCCCCAGCATTTCCGGGTCCTCCGAAGAGCGTGTAGGCGATGCGCGTCCCATCCGGTGACCAGTCCACGCTCCCGATGCCCAAGTGTCCGCATGACGTCGTCACGTCCGGGTCGGATGGGCACTCGGTATCGAGCAGCTTCCGTGGCTTCCCCCCCGCCGGATCGACCGCGAACAGGATCCCGGAGTCGTCGAGGTCATCGCTGAAATCGATCAGGTTGCTGCCGACGAAACTGATGTCCCCGTTGCTCGCGGAGGGGGGCAGCGGGTTCGGCGTCGCCGGCGCCGTCCTGCTGGCATCGATCGCGCGGAGCGCGGCGCCGATGACCAGGACCGCCAGGAGCAGAGCGACGACGCCCGCGCTCACCCGCTTGTTCCGCTGTTTGCGGTCGCGGCGATCAAGCAGGCGCTCGAACGAGCCCTCGGCCGGAGCGAACCGCTGAGCCGCGCGTTCGAACAGATCGCGATCGTCGATCACGTACGCTCACCTGCCTTCTCGCGGATCGCGGCGCGGGCTCGGGTCGCGAGCGTCCGCACGGTGCCGGCTCGCATCCCGAGCATCTCCCCCGCCTCCTCAGACGTGAGGCCCACGTAGCCGGTCAAGACCACGGCGGCTCGCTGGTCGGGCGTGAGTTGGCGGAGCGCGCGGACCACGACGTCACGGTCCTCCACCGTCGCGAACGCGTCCTCGCTCGGGGTCAGGCTGAGCGTCTTGCGCACGCCGAGGTGCACGCGCCGGTACCGGTTGCGGAACACGTTCATCGCCGTTCGGAACAGGTACGCGGATGGATCGTCGAGACCTGCGACCCGCTCCCAGCGTTCCCACAGGCGGAGGAAGGCGTCCTGCAAGATCTCCTCCGCCTCGTGGCGATCCCCGGTGACCAGGCACAGGGCTCCGAAGAGGCGCGCGTGCTCGGACCCGAAGAAGTCCTCGAACCTGCGCGGTTCTTCGGCCACCTCGTTCTCCAACGCCGGGGCGCCCGGAAGGGCTCGGAGCGAGCCATCCATCATGGCTCATGAACACACGAGGACTCCGCGCTGCTACATCTGGCCTGCGTTGGATGCCCGGGTCAGGGCTGCACCGCGTCTCTCAAGGCTCGCACTACCTCGTGGACGTCGTCCAGACCCGCGTGTCGGGCCTGAACCACGACAACGGTATCCGTCTCAGGGAACGCGACGAGCGCAAGCGCGTCGATCGTTCCCGCTCCGCCGTGACCGATCGCCGGGACGTCATAGCAGCACCAGGGCAGAGACTCCATCGTCGCCTCGTCGAGGCCCGGAAGGGGCGAGAAGTCGACCGCGCCCAGGCCGTACCCGTCATAGAACTCGGTCATCTGGCCAAGGGAGGCATCAGAGAGCACGGATCCGCCGTACAGCTCGTAGCCCCACCGCGCGAGCGACGCGGAGTCGGACTCCCTCACCGCATCGAACGCGATCGAGCCGGACGCGGTCTGGCGGAGCGGACCGAGTCCCGGGCCGCTCAGGACGCCGTCCCGCAGCACCTCTTCGAGAGGTCGATCTGCGATCGCCTCGAGGATCACCTCGAGCAACACGAAGTCCGTGTTCGAGTACTGGTTCCACCAACCCGCGGGATCGCCGCGGACGTCGGTGAACGTCTGGAAGTACTCGATCTTCGTCGGGAGCGGCTCCAGAAAGGGGAGATCCGGATCGGGGATGCCGCTCCGCATGCTGAGGAGGTGCCGGACCGTCGCGCCGTTCATGTCGAAGGACTCGAGCTCCCTCGGGAGATAGTCCGCGGCGGGGTCATCAAGTCCGAGTTCCCCCTGCTCGGCCAGGCGGAGCACCTGGGCGGCGATGATCGTCTTGCCCACGCTGGCAGTGGGGAGCGAAGCGTCTGGGGGCGTGGGGTTGTTCTCATCGTCAAGGCCCGCGGCCCCCGACCAACTTCCCGAGCCGCCGACGATGACCGCGGCCGTGACCCCGGCGAAGGTGCCCTCCTCCACCGCCCCGTCGAGCACCGCTTGGAGGGAGGCGGCAACAGACTCGGGGAGGGAGCCCGGCGGGAACTTCGGGAAGTCGCCCAGACTCGTCATCGGGGGGTGGGGGCTCGGGACCGGGGGACCCGCGTCGGCCGTCGAGACGGGCTCCGCCGGCGTCGTACTCGCGCCGACCGCCGAGGCGGGGCTCGCCGACGTCGGGCGTGATTCCGCCGACGTGGTGCACCCGGCGATCAGGATCGCCATCGCTGCGATCAGGGTCCGAAGTGCGGATGAGCGCATCCGAGTCCTCCTGTCATGGGTACCGCCGAGCGCGCCACTAGCCGTAGCACTCGCAGAAGTACCAGCCTCCTCGCCAGCTCAGGTACCGGAGTTCGTCGATCTCGCGGGCGTCGTCGGATCCCGTCGGCGTTGGCGACCAGCCAGACCCGTTCCTCGGTTAGGGAGTACCGGAAGGCGATCCGCGTCCCGTCCGGTGACCAGACCGGACCGCCTGCCAACCCCTGGGATGGCGAGGCCGACTCGAAGACCAGGACCGGGGTCGAGCCATCGGGCGACCCGTTCCAGACCTGCAGCACGTCGGGTCCTCCGGTCTCTCCCGAGGACGTCGCGTACGCGATCCTGGTCCCGTCGGGCGACCACGTGACGTTCGGTGACTCCCAGGATGGTTCGATCACGACACCCTCGGTGAGCAGTTCGAGGTCCGATCCGTCCGCGTTCATCAGGTACAGCCTGCTGTTGTCGTCAGACTCGGCCGTGACCGCGATGCGCGCACCGTCGGGTGACCACCGGATCCCCGATCCGGTTTCTCCCCCGGACACGAGCCCGACCGAGCTCGCGAGCAGGGCATGCTCGCCGCCACCCACGTCCACCGAATAGACCGACCCTTGCGCGGCCCGCGAGTAGTGTCGCCCGTCCCCGTCGGCACCGCGCCGTACGCGATCCGAGTCCCGTCGGGTGACCACGCGAGCGACGTCACCACACCAGCCGCCTTCCCGAGGTCGGTTCGATCACCGGTCGCCGGATCGATGAGGAACAGCGTGTCGCCATCGATGGACCTGCGTGCGAACACCAGCTGCGCGCCGGCCGGCGACCATTCCCAATGCTCGTCATTGTCAAGGAGGAACAGGTTCGGGTCCTCGGAGCATGGCCTCGTCACCAACTGCCGCGGCTCGTCCACCCCGTTCGTCACCCAGAGCCCGTCGGGCTTGTCGAGCACAACGACGCCGAGGTCCGCCGAGGAGAGGTCGTCGCCGTGGCATCCCACGAACTCGAACGCGACCCATCGCCCGTCGGCGGACCAGGCCGCGTCGCCGATCGTCGCCGCGTCGCCGGCAGCCCACTGCCCTGGGGTTCCCAGCGCGCCGGCGGCGACGAGGGTGCGCATCTCACCCGTCTCCGGGTCCACGGCGACGAGGTCGCCCTCCTCGTAGGCATCGCTGGAATGCGTGATGACCTCGCCGTTCTGCCGGAACGCAGGCGGGGTGGGGCTGGGGTCGGCCGGTCGAGTCGGCTGGTCGAGGGCTCGGATGACCAGGACCACCGCGGCGATCGCGATCACGGCCGCGAGCACAAGCGCGCCGACCCGTCGCATCGGGGGCTCGCGGTCGGGCTCAGGGGGCTTGGGTCCCATCATCCGCGCCCGCGACATGACGTCGGGCACCTCGAGGGCGTCGAGCGCCCGGAACCGCTCTCGAAGATCACTCATCGGTCTCCTCCAGCAAGGTGCGAAGTCGTCGTCGGGCTTGGGAAACGTGGACCCGGACCGTGGCCTGACTGCACGCAAGGATCCGAGCCACGTCTCGCGTGGACATGTCCGCGTAGAGCGAGAGCACCGCTGCGGCCCGCTGGTTCGGGCTCAGCGTTCGGAGCGCGCGGACGAGATCCGCGACGGGCTCGGGCATGCCCACCCAGGGAACATGGCCGTCCGACGCGGCGACCCGACCACGCTCCTTCAGCTCACCGGCCGCGATCCGGAAGGCCGCGCGCCAGATCCAGCGATCGGGAGCCTCGACCGCGGCACCTCGGCCGAGGGCCTGTGCGAACGCCTCGGCCATCGCGTCGCTCGCGAGCTCCTGATCGCCGCCGAAGGCCACCAGCGACCGCCACAGCCGAGGGCCGTCATCCCGCCACACACGTTCGACGGCATCGCGGGGACCGGCCACCGGCACATCGTGAACCTTCACACTCCCCAGGGCAGGATCGAGCCCGAATCGTGTAGGGAGGATCGCCCCCGATCAGGCGTTCCAGTCGATCACCCGCACGACTTGGATCACGAGGAGGATGCGGTTTCGCGCCTCCTACTTCCTAATCCATCAGATGCAAGACCATCCGCAGCCGAGAACACGCGGTCGCCCGCCTCAGGCTCTGAGCTCGCAGTTGCGCTGGATCTTGGTCAACATCTGGTCAAGGAGCCGACGGAACTGGACGGTACTCAGCGGTACTCCTGTGACTGCCCCAACCGCTCCTGACCTGCGAACGTGCTGGTCACAGCGTTGCGCGTTCCTTCCTTGACGCGGAAGAGGTCAGAGGTTCAAATCCTCTAGCGCCCACCACGAAACCCCAGGTCAGAGGCCCTGCCCCTCCGGTTGACTCCAGACCCCCGGAATCCCGACGCTCTCGGTCACCCGGGTGGTCATGCAGAGCAGCATCGCGGAGCACCCTTGTCCGCTCAAATAGGAAGCTAGGTCGAGGGGCAGGTCTCGACGTGGAGGTACTCACGGCACTCCTCGGCCGTCAGCGAACGGTTGACACGTGAGCGGGCGAACTCGATCGAGTCTTCGAGGGCGACCGGGTACGCCAAAATCTTCCCATCCGCATGGATCACGATGATCTGCGAGCCGTCTCCGTTGAAGGCGACCGACTCCACGCCGGTCGGCTCCGCGGGCGGCGTGAAGATCAGCTCTCCCGTCCGCGCATCCCACACGCGCACGGTTCCGTCGAGGCTCGCGGTCACGATCTTGCTGCCCCGGCGTGCGAAGGAGATCTGCGTCACCGTCGAGCCAGCATGGCCCCGCAACGTGTCGATCAACTCGAGCGTCTCCGCGTCCAACAGCCTGACCGCGCCCCGATCGTCCACGCCCGTCCCGGCGACCACGCTCCCGTCCGGGCTCAGAGCGACCGGGCCGTCCATCGATGGCATGGTGGCGATCTGCTTCCGGGATGCGACGTCCCAGACCATGAGGTCTCCGCCACCGGGTTGGTCGGCGGGAGGGCCCCCGATGAACGCGACCCTCCCGCCTTCTGCGCTGAACGACGCCTCGCCGCCCATACCGCCCCGCCCCACTTCGAGCGAGCGAGTCCGGACGAGGAACACGGCCGTACCCGTCGTGACATCGATGAGTCCGGGCCCACCGTCGGCACTCGGATACGACATGCCGAAGAGCAGATGCTTCCCGTCGGGGCTGAACCTCAGCGAGGGGGTCGATCCCAGGAACCTCAGCGCGGCGTTCGATCCCAGCCCTTCGAGCGTCCACATGGGTCGCTCCGTTCCGACGGAATACATCTTGATCGTGTCCCACTCCCCGGTGGCCAGCATGCTCCCGTCGGGGCTGAGGAGGACGAACCCCTGGTCGAACAACCCGGGTGTCGGCGCGACCGTGAAGGTCTCGCGACCACTGGCGAGGTTCCACACGTGGAAGACGTTGTAGCCCTCCGACGTGGCCGGGGTCAGCGTGGCCAGGGTGGATCCGTCATCGCTCATGGACACAGAGTGCACATCTGGACAGCTGGAGATCCCGCACGGCTCCGGCGAGGGGTCCACGAAGGTCCGCCGGCCGGTCGGAAGGTCCCACACGCCGACCGAGCCGTCGCCTCCGACGACCGCAACCGCGCTGCCGTCGGACGCGACCGAGACGTCATTGACGCCGCGGCCGAGGACATTGCCCGCGTCGATCGCGACCGCGGTTCCGGCACGGCGAAGGCTCTCCTCGGCCTGGGGGAGCGCGACCCCGTCGTTGATGCGCAGCGACTCGAGGGCGAGCAGCACCGCGAGTTCCCGATCGACCTCGAGGTTCGCGAAGGACGCCGCCGCGAGCTCGCGCGCGAACGCGAGGCGGGTGGCGCGCTGCGCCGTCGAGTTCCGATCGACGGCGATGGCCGTGAGCGTTCCCGCCACGAGGACGCCGGCCGTCAGGACGGCGACCAGGGCACGAAGCCGCTTGGTCGATCGACGCTCGAGCCCCTGCTCTCGCGCCGCCCTCGCCGTCTCCGCGGCGACCTCTGCCTCCCGCCTCGACAGGCTCTCCCGCACGAACTCGCGCTCCGTGTGTCCGATCGCCAGGCCCGTCGAGGCGGCCCACGTCTCGACTTGCTCGAGTCGCGAACCCGTCAGGAGGTAGCTCCGATCGCGTCCGCTCGCCCTCCACTCCGTCGCCGCGTCCGACACGCGTCGGAGGGTGCGGAGGTCCTCGCGCGCGGCCTCGATCCACCCGCGCAGGCGCGGCCACGCGCGCAGAAGGGCCTCGTGCGCGACCTCGACCGTCGGCTCCCGGGTGGCCGGATCCCGGTCGAAGCTGAGCAGGCGATGCCGGCCGAACGCGTCGAGCGCCGATCGGATCGCTTCGGGCTCGACCTCGATGCCCGCGAGCTCGGACCGAGGCACCCGGCGTCGCGTGTCCGCGCTTCCCTCGCCGAGCGTAACCAGGCGGAGGAAGAGCTGACGCATCGCCTCGCGGCCGGCCGCGTCCCGACTCGTGTAGAGCTGCTCGGCCCGGGCCGCCAGCGCACCCGCGACACCGCCGATGTCCCGATAGGCCGATAGCGCCAACCGTCCGTCGTCGCGCCGTTCGAAGAGCTCGGTGAGCGCGTACTGCACGAGCGGGAGCGCACCCGGCTGCTCGGCGACGTCCGAGGCCATATGGGCGACGAGGGCGGGCTCGACGCTCAGGCCGAGGGGTTCCGTCGGCCCGACGATCGCGCGCTCGAGTTCGTCGGGCGCGAGCGGCGTCACCACCTCGGTGTGCACGCCGAGGAGCTCGCCGAACCGCTGGTAGTTGAGCGGCCGATCGTAGAAGTCCGCGCGGAGCGTGGCGATTACCCGGACACGGCTCGCCGGGTCGGCCACGGCCACCCTGAGGCTCTCGAGGAGGAGCGACCGCTCGGTCTCGGACTCCGTAAGGGTGAACACCTCCTCGAACTGGTCGACGAGGAGGACGAGGTCCGATCCCTCGGGCGTGATCCGGTCGGCGGCGTCGATCAGACCACGGGGCCCCGACTCGAGCAGACCGAGCAGGCCTGGCGGCGGCTGCGCGGCCACGCGGAGGAGCGCGGCCTCGAGCTCCTCCATCGGATGGCGACCCGGGACCATCTCGGTGATGAACCACCCGGCCGAGCCGTCGATCGCGCCGGCTCGAAGGGCGGGAACCAGGCCCGCACGAACGGCGGAGGACTTGCCGCTCCCGCTCGGTCCGACGACGGCGAGGAACCGCGCCTGCGAGGCGCCGGACGGACGACGCCACCGCTCCAGCAGCCGTTGGACGAAGGCCTCGCGTCCGAAGAAGTCGTTCGCGTCCGCCTCCGTGAACGGGCGCAGGCCCTTGTACGGGTTGCGGACCTTGATGGGTGGACCGGTCGGCGCCGCGACGGCGTGCCCCGGCGTGATCGCTTCTCGGAACGCGGCGGCCATCTCGAGCGCGTCGCGGAAGCGGAGATCGGGATCCTTCGCTGTCGCGGTCGCGATGACCTGGTCCACGCCGGGCGACAGTTCGCGCCGGCGTTCTCGGGCCGAGGGGAGCGGTTCATGCAGGTGGCGGTCGGGCACCGTCATGGCGGGCACGTCGTTGAACGGGTGCTCGCCGACGAGCACCTCGTACAGCACCACGCCGAGCGCATACAGGTCGGTCCGCGGCGTGACCGTCCCCCGGCGGATCTGCTCCGGCGCGAGGTAGGCGAGCGTCCCCTGGACTGTCCCGGGCTCCGTCGCGTCGGGCGCGGTCGTGTCCTTCGCGATCCCGAAGTCGGCGAGGTACGCGTTGCCCTCCTCGTCGAGCAGGATGTTGCTCGGCTTCACGTCGCGGTGGACGACGCCTTGGTGGTCGGCCGCCGCGAGCGCGCCGCCCACCTGGTCGAGCAGCCTCCCGACCCGTTCGGGCTCGAGCGGACCGGAGCCGATCGCTCTGGGCGAGGTTCCCGCCCCGGAGGTATCGCATGACGAGGTACGCCCCGCCGGGTTCGCGCCAGTAGTCGTAGAGCGGGACAACGTGCGGATGCTCGAGGCGAGCGACGATCTGCGCCTCGGTCTCGAACCTGCGGATGAAGTCGGGATCGTTCGCCAGGTGCGGATGGATCGCCTTGACCGCCACGTCTCTGCCCACCTCGGGCTGGAGCGCGCGCCAGACGGCGCCGAAGCTGCCGGAGCCGATGCGCTCGAGGAGCCGGTACCCGCGGAGCGGCGAGCCGCTGATCTCGAGCTCCGGGCTCTGTTGCAGGATGCGTTCGTGGAGCCGGCGGAGCTCGGGTGAGGGGTCGATACCGAGCTCGTCGGCCAGGATCTCCTGGGCTCGCCGGTACGCGGCCAGCGCGTCCGCCTGGCGGCCGGCTCGGTAGAACGCCAGCACGAGCTGCCCCCATAGGCGCTCGCGGAGCGGGTGGCTGACGGTGAGCGCTTCGAGCTCGCCGATCACCTCGGCGTGTTCGCCGAGCGTGAGCAGCGCCTCGCACCGGTCCTCGATCGCGGCGAGTCGGAGCTCGTCGAGGCGGGCGGCCTCGGCGACCAGCGAGCCCTCTTCGGCCAGGTCGGCGAACGCCGGACCGCGCCACAGGGCGAGCGCCTCGTCGAACGCGCGGACCGCCGCCTTCGGTTCGATCGGCAGGAGCCGCCGGGCGTCACGCAGCAACGTCTGGAAGTGGAAGGCGTCGACCTCGGTTGGGTCGGAGTGGAGGACGTACCCGGCGCGGCTGCCCTCGAGGCGCTCAGAGCCGAGGGCCTTCCGGAGGTTGGAGGCGTAGGCCTGAAGCGACTTCCGGGCGGCTTCCGGTGGCTCGTCTCCCCAGACGTCGTCGATCAGGACCTCGGTCGGGACGAGGTGGTTGGCGCGCAGGAGCAGGTGGGCGAGGACCGCACGCTGCTTGGGGCCCCCGAGTGGGATCGGGCCGTTCCCCTCGGTGACTTGCAGGGGCCCGAGGATCTGGAGCCGCACCGGCCGACCGTAATCGCCGCGCCCTTCGAGGGGGATCCCAACGTCGCTCCACGTCGAGTCACGCACGGGCGAGAGCCTACGACCGGTCGTATGGAGAACGCTTGGAATGCTCGGCCTCGGGTGCCGGGCTCGGCTCGCGCAGGCACGGTACGCACTCGGTGCCTCGCGCCTAGCGCCCCACCAAGAGGTCTTGGCGATGGCCACCATCCCGCTGTTGCTTGCGCCGGTCTTGTTCGAGCTGTCGGAAGTGGCTACGCACCCGCTCCGCCGTCGACATGTTCATCTGGGGCATGTTCGCGGTCGAGTACGGCGTTCGCCTCTCTTGACCCTGATGCCACTGGCGTCGCGGGGGCGCGCCCCACGATCGAGGTCCCTGCGCCCGGTTCGCTCGTCACGTCGATCGTGCCGCCGATCGCGTCCATCCGATCGACCATCCCCTGGAGGCCGGTGCCGTAGCTCGTCGCCGCGGCGTCGAAGCCACGCCCGTCGTCTCGCACCTCGAAGGCGACCTGGTCCTCGTGGTGCCACAGCCGGACGAGCACGGACGTCGCGCCCGCATACTTGGCGACGTTGTTGAGCGCCTCCAGTGAGCAGAAGTAGATCGCCGACTCGATCTCGCGCGGGTACCGTCCGATCCCGTCGGAGTCGACCGCGACCGAGAACGGCGATCGTCGCGCTTGCGCCTCGATCGCGTCGGCCAGGCCTCGGTCGGCGAGCAGCGGCGGGTAGATCCCGCGCGCCAGGTCCCGCAGGGTCTCCAGCGCGTCGCCCAGTCCGTCGTGGAGCTCGGCCAGCATCGCCCGCTCCTTCGCCGCGTCCTTGCCGACGAACGCCGATGCGAGCCGCGTCTTCACCGCGAGTGCGACGAGGTGCTGCTGCGCGCCGTCGTGCAGGTCGCGCTCGAGCTTGCGCCGCTCCTCGTCCTGGGCGGCGACGAGCCGTTGTCGTGACGCGCGGAGCTCCTCGATCAACCGCACATTCCGCAGTGCGAGCCCGGCCTGCGACGCGAGATCGCGCACGAGCCGTTCCTTCGCCGGGTCCATCGGATCGCTCGCGGGCAGTGAGACGCTGAGGACGCCGAGGAGTTCACCTCGGTGCCGCACCTCGAACGCGGGCTCTCCCAGGTCGGGAATGCCATCTCGTTCGAGAGTGAAGGAGGTGGAAGCCCGGTCCCTCGGCCAAGATGCTTCAGCTCGGAGCTCGCCGGCGACGAGCAGCCACACGGTCGCCGTGTCCGCCCCGGTGCCCTGACCCAGGATCTGCGCCATCCGCGGCAGGACGTCTTCGGCGGCGTATGACTCGCCGACGCGTTCGGAGAACCCGGAGAGCACCTCGTACGGCGTCGCCCGCTTCCCGTACACGAGCCGGTCGGCGAGGTGACCGGCTCGCTTCCGTATCGGCTGAAACGCTACGGCGAGGACCGCCGCAGCCGAGAACGCGAGCGCGGAGTCGAGGCGCGACCCGACGAGGGCCCCGAGTCCTCCAACGATCGCCACATACAGCACCGTGATCGTTCCCGTCACGAGCGCGACGACCACGGTCTTTCGCATCACGACGTCCAGTTCCCAGAGCCGATACCTCAAGACGGCGACGCCGCACGCGGCTGGGACTCCGATCCCGACGCCGATCAGCGGGATGAGTGTGGCCGTGACGACGAACCATCGAGGCTCGGGCTCCGGTGCGCCGATGAGGAAGTAGGCGACCGACAGGACGGCGAGCGAGCCGATCGCGACCGTCACGGCGAAGACGAACCAGCGGAGCTGCTGTCGCTCCTCGCCGCTCGACCGGCGGTAGCGCACCACGAGTGCCGCCACGCCGCCCAAGAGGATCAGCATCCCGGCAAGCCACGCGCTCTCGGGGACATCGGAGCTCGCGACGTTCGTCGGGTTGTCGATCTCGATCTCCGTCGTGACTTCCATGCGCGGGAGGAGGAGCATCTCCGAGAGAGCGAACAGGATGGAGAAGACAAGTCCGGCACGCGCCAGCCACGACCACGCCCGCGAGATCGGGCGTCCGTCCGGGAACACGATGAGCAGCAGCAGGAAGAGCCCACACGGGACGACGAGGCTGACGGACCAGTACGCGAACCAGGCCGCCCAAACGCCCCCAGGCAGTCCCGGCGATCCGGTAAGCGCGACGATCGCGTAATGGTTCGCTGCCGCAGTCAGCGCCTCGATGACCCCGATCGCGAGGAAGAGCCATCCGATCCTGTTCTCGGCGCGGCGGCGCACCACGAGCAGCCCGATGGTCGTGAACGACGCCCCGATCAGCAGGTCCGTCGCGTAGATGGCGCTGAATCCCACCCGCTGCATCGCGGGGATCGCGAGGACGGTCCCCACGATCACGGCGACGTAGGCCAGGATCGCGACCGCGATGGGGAGCCGGCTCAGGGCGTCAGCTCTGCTACGGGGCGCCGACGGGCCCCGGGCTGCCGCAGTTGGCGGTGCGCTCACTGGTCCATCCGATCGATTGTGGAGGAATCACCCGGCACGGCGAGGATGCTAGCTCTACCACTTGGCGCGGCCATCACGAGAACTACTGGGTGAGATGACGTCACTAGGCGTCGGCTCGACCTCACATGCGCGCAGATCCTTCGGTTCCGGCGGCACGTCGGAGCGCTCGACCGGTGGTTCCCACGCCGGGGTGCGCCGAGAACGATGTGTTCCGGTGGACACATCGACGGAGGGGATGTCGCACCGGTCATCGAAGGGCGCGGAACAGCTGCATCGGGACCTCCACACCCTTGAGCGTTACTTGGCCCATGTCGTGGAACCTGACTGCCTCGGCCCTCTGCGCGACCGCCGCACTCACGACTACCTCGCCGGCCTGCGCGACCGATGCGAGTCGCGAGGCGAGGTTGACGATCCGCCCATATACGTCGCCGTCCTGGAAGATCACCGGACCGGCGTGGATCCCGATGTGGGCCGGCGGCAACCCGATCGCCGCAGCCTGCTCGACCATGTCGAGGCCGGCCTCCACCGAACGGGCGGGGTCACGGAAGAGGAACATGCCCCCATCGCCCAGCCACCTGATCGGGCTCCCGCCCCGACGGCGAGAGATATCCTTCACGAGGGACGCGAGCTGTGCGGCGACGTCGGCCGCGAATCGATCGCCGCGCTCCTCGGTCAGCCGCGTGTACCCGGTGAGGTCCACGAAGCAGATCGCCGGCGGTTGTGGGACGTGGCTCTCGATCCCCTCGGCTTCCAGCGCGGCCTCCACATGGTTCACGGAGTGCTCGATCCAGGCATGGACGCGGTGTCGTCGGTACACCATGACGAGCGCCCGCTCGAGCGCTGCGGAGACGCGGTTGCCGAAATCGGTTCCGAACTCGATCAGCTCTCGCTCGGTCATGCCGCTCGCTCGAAGGCGCTCCTCGATGTTCGCCTCGTAAAGCTCGGCCTCGGCCTTCGCGAGCCTGCGTACGGCATCGGCATAGACCGCAAACAGCCGGACGACGGCTTCATCCGGGACGTCGACGCTCCGGAAGAGCTCCATGACGTCGAGCAGTGCGAGGTCGTCCTCCCCGGCGCGATCGTGCAGGTTCGGCGGCTCGAAGCCGATCGACTCGTGAAGGCGCTCCACGAGCGACTCGGGGACGCGGCGTTCGGCGGCGATGTCTTCGTACCGGCGATCGACTCGTCCGGCCGCCAGGGCGGGGGCGTCGAGGAACGTGATCGAGAGGGCCCTCTGCTCCACGAGGCGCATGATGGTCTCGGGTGGAAACCCGGCTTGCGACCACGCGTACAGAAGCCGCGCCCGCCCGAGCTCTCGCTTGAGCGCAGTGGAGAGGTCGTCGCTCAGCGCACCAAGTGCTGCGATGCGCCGAACGAACTCGCTCGGCACGTTCGCGCGCCGAGCGAGTTCGTCGAGCGGCGTGTTGCCATCCATCGCATCCTTCGTCACAACCACCTCCCCGCGTCGGCTGTGATCTCGGGCTCGAGCGTCGGCCTCGGTGTCAAGTCTTCATCCTGATGCAACGGATCACTTGACCGGAACCCTGTAGAGAACAGACAGCCGGTATGGATGCCGGGCCCGGAGCCTTCCGGCGTTCTTGAGCCGAGGTCCGAGAGAAGCTCTTCAACCCGATGGCGAGCAGGCCTACATCGACAGGAACGGCGTGAAGAGAACCGGGACCTCGCTACCGGCCAACTTCGCTCTCAGCTCTGGGCTCGGCTCGCCGAGGAGTTCACCATGCACGACGGTGACCGTGGCAAGGACTGCCCCGAAGAGGTCGCCAAGGTTCGAAGCATGCTCGATGGCCGCCTCGGAGTCCCTGTACCGCTCCAGGACGACGCACTCGGACTGATCGTCATTGAAGTAGATGTCGTATTGCAGCGTCCCGGTGTCCTTGGTCCGCACGATCTCCATGGCTTGAGTGGACAGGCGCTTGAACTCCTCGAGCTTGCCCTCATCAAACCTGAACCGAGCGATACCCCAAAGCTCACTCACGGCTCCGCCCCCTAGACGTCGTGGCTTCTCATCTGCTACCCCGGACTCAATAGGTGTATGCAAGAGAGCGCGTGTTCTTGGCTGCCTGCCCAGACCGCGACGATCGACCCCCGCTCGAGCGAGTCTGCAAGCGGCGGTCAAGAAGGCCGCGGGGGGTTCCGTTTGCCCGACGAAGTTCCGGCGGCTAGATTCGTGTTACACGCGACCTGAGGAGGCTCCCGGCCATGAGACCAACTCGCAGAGGATGGACTCGAGTATTCGCGGGCGTGGTGGGGCTGTTGCTCGTCGCGGCTCCCGCCATGTGGGCATTCGGCGTCGGGGGCGTCCGCGAGGAGTCTCCACTCGTCATCGGGCACCGCGGCGCGGCGGGCTACCTGCCCGACCACACGCTGGAGTCGTACGAGCTCGCGATCAAGCTCGGCGCGGACTACATCGAGCCGGACCTCGTGGCCACGAAGGACGGACAGCTGATCGCCCGCCACGAGCCGAACATCACCTCCACGACCGACGTGGCGAGCCATCCCGAGTTCGCCGACCGGGAGACGACCAAGGTCGTCGATGGGGTCGAGGAGACCGGCTTCTTCGCCTCCGACTTCACGCTCGCCGAGATCAAGACCCTGCGCGCCGTCCAACCGTTGGCCGAGCGACCGCAGCAGTTCAACGGCCGCTTCGAGATCCCGACACTCAGCCAGGTCATCGCCCTTGCGCAGCGCTGGTCGAAGAAGCTCGACCGTCAGATCGGCGTCTACCCAGAGACGAAGCATCCGACCTACCACGCGGACCTCGGACTTCCGCTCGAGCCCCCGCTCGTGAAGGTGTTGCAGGCGGCCGGTTGGAACCATAGCCGCGCGCCGGTGTTCATCCAGTCCTTCGAGCAGTCCAACCTGAAGGTGCTCAACGGGCTTACCCCGGTGCGCCTGGTCCAGTTGGTGGATGCCAACGACGTTGCCCCGGACGGGACGATCACGTACGCACCGCCGTTCGACCGCCCGTACGACTGGACCGTCTCCGGCGATCCCGAGCTCGAGAGCCGCACCTACGGCTTCTTCGTGACCGACGAGGGCCTCGAGGAGATCAGCACGTATGCCGACGGCATCGGCCCCTGGAAGCCGTACATCGTCAGCTCGCGCGCGATCGCTCTCAATCCAGATGGAACGGTCGCGGACGCGAACGGCGACGGTCTCGTGAACGAGACCGACCGCGTGCTGCTCCCGCCGACCGATCTCGTCGATCGTGCGCACGACCACGGCCTGCTGATCCACACGTGGACGTTCCGCAACGAGCAGCGCCGGCTGGCGAGCGACTTCGGGGGCAACCCGATCAACGAGTACCTGCTGTTCTACGGGCTGGGCGTCGATGGCGTCTTCGCGGACTTCCCCGACACCGCCTTCACAGCGCGGGAGCTGTTCAGGCTGTAGCGGCCCAGGTCGGAGTTCCTGCGCCACTCGGCCGCCGCGGCGGGCGAGCGATGTGATGCGCTGATGGCAGCCGGCGTGATGCCGGCCCGGGGTGCGGCTATGACCGAGCACGCGGTGGTGATCGCCGGCGGAGGTCCGACGGGGCTGATGTTGGCGGCCGAGCTGGCATTGGCGCGCGTAGACGTCGCCGTCGTCGAGCGGCGAGCCAGCCAGGACCTCGCCGGCTCCCGTGCGGGTGGTTTGCACGCACGCACCATCGAGGTCCTCGATCAGCGAGGCATCGCCGATCGGTTCCTCTCGGAGGGACAGGTGGCGCAGGTCGCAGCGTTCGCCGGGACCCCCTTGGACATCAGCGACTTTCCCACCCGACACCCCTACGGGCTGGGGCTCTGGCAGAACCACATCGAGCGCCTCCTGGCCGAGTGGGTCGGTGAGCTACCGGTGGCGATCGATCGCGGACGTGAAGTGACGGGATTCACGCAGGACGACACCGGCGTCGACGTGGAGTTCTCCGACGACCGGTCGCTCAGGGCGGAGTACCTCGTCGGGTGCGACGGAGGACGCAGCGTCGTGCGGAAGGCGGCAGGCATCGAGTTCGCAGGGTGGGATCCGACGACGAGCAGCCTGATCGCCGAGGTCGAGATGGCCGAGGAGCCGGAATTGGGCATGCGCCGCGACGCCCGCGGCGCGCATGGCATCGGTCGGGTGGAGTACGAGATCCGCGACGGCGAGGTGGTCTATGCGGACCGGGGGCCGGTGCGGGTCGGGGTGACCGAGGAGCACGTTGGATCCACGAACGAACCCACCCTGCGCGATCTCAGCGAGGCGCTCATCGGCGTCTACGGGACCGACTTCGGGATCCACAGCCCCACCTGGATCTCCCGGTTCACCGATATGACGCGGCAGGCCGTTGCCTACCGCGACCGACGCGTCCTGCTGGCCGGTGACGCCGCACACGTGCACTACCCGGTCGGCGGACAGGGTCTCAACATCGGTCTGCAGGACGCGGTGAATCTGGGGTGGAAGCTGGCCCAGGTGGTCCTCAAGACGTCGCCGGAAGGCCTCCTGGACACCTACCATGCCGAGCGGCACCCGGTCGCCGCCCGCGTGCTGCGAACCACGATGGCGCAGGTCGCGCTGAGCCGCCCGGACGACCGCATCGAGGCCGTGGGCGACGTCGTCTCCGAGCTCCTGAGCATGGACGAGCCTCGCAAACGACTCGCCGCGGAGATGTCCGGTCTCGGCGTCCACTACGACCTCGGCGAGGGTCACCCGCTGCTCGGACGCCGCATGCCCGATCTCGACCTGGCCACCGCCGACGGCCCGCTGCGCGTCTTCACCTTGCTGCACGATGCCCGGCCGGTGCTCCTCGATCTCGGTGAGCCCGGCGGTTTCGACATCACCCCATGGGAGGATCGGGTCCAGCTGCTCGACGCCTCGTACGACGGTTCGTGGGAGCTTCCGGCGCTCGGGGCGGTCACCGCTCCCACCGCCGCATTGATCCGGCCCGACGGATATGTGGCCTGGGTGGGAGAGGGTACTCAGCGCGGCCTCGCCGACGCGCTCACCACGTGGTTCGGGGCGCCTGCTGCGACGTAACGCACCGGTTTCCAAGCTCATCCTGTTGGGAGGTTCCTAGGAGACACCAAGAAACGGCACCCTCGCGCGCCCCGATTCGGTTCAACCTCTCCGTCGGGTCACCTGACCCTGTCCTCTCAATCTCGAACGACCTAGGGTGGAGGGGTCGGTCGCCGACTTCGCGCTCGATTGGGCGCTGCGGCACGCGGGTATGACGGTGGCCGACCATGCCGAAGCGGAGGATCCTGACTCCGCGAACTTAGGCTCGACGCTTCGCAGGCCGGGCGTGAGCCTCCGTCTGTTGAACGGACTCCGTCGCGAATACGTTTCGATGGCAGCGAGCGCGGACCCACCGAATCGTTGGGAGAGGGGTTGTCCGTTCTCGCTACCCGCCCAGGGTCCGGTAGATCACCGGTGCGAGCTTGGTCTCACCACCCACGTAGTGGCCGAACTCGTGTGCGAGCACACCTCGAAGCTCCGAGACGGTCAGCGAGGCGATCAACGGCAGGCCAACGAACATGACGGGCCGCGCACCGATCCCCGCGAAACCACCGACGTGGGCGACTCCAGCGTTCAGATCGGCACCGATGTAGACCTCGTGAGGCATCGGGCTCTTCGTTTCGATGGCCACACGCGAGATCTCCTGGAACAGTCGCGGTTGGTCATCGGAGGTCACGCGAGGTCCGGGCTCGCTGAACCTCCGATGCCTCGGGACGATCGCCGCCGACGATCCCGACGATCCCGAGTCCCGCGATGATCGTGATCCCGATCGAGAGGCTCTCCGACGTAGCCTCGAGGTAGATGATGAAACCGAGCCCAGCGAGGATCGCGATGGCGAGTGCGTAGAAGCCTGCCGCCAAGAGCAGCGCGAGCGCCGCACGGCCGATGAGAGATGCTCTGTCGGCATCCGTCGTGACCATGTCCGGATTGTCGGCGTGCGGAGGAGGCCGATTGAGGCGTCCCAACGTCGCTATCCACGATGGCGCGACATCGCGGCGCGCTGGCTGGGCAGACTCGTGAGGATCGGCATCACGCGATGTCCCCAGCCTCAATGCGTTGGACCGAGCGAGAGGGACAGGGCATTGCTCTAGCATGTCCCAGTGGAGATGCACGACTGCAACCCGCCACGCGACGACAGGCCGCCTGGAGACGATCGGTGGACCTGTCCCGAGTGCAGGGCGGTCTGGGAGGCGAAGGCCATCGCCCACGGCTACCGGTTCCGCAACCCGGATGACTCCGTGAGCGAGCCCGAGAACGCAGTCACGTGGGCGGAGTGGTACCGGCTGAACACGTGATCCAGTCCCACTCTGGGAACAGGGCAACGCCCAAGCCTGCAGTGGTGGAGTGACTCGCACTGACCCTGCACCACGAGCCATCCACGTCACCGGGGCGGCGTCGCGTCGTCGCGGCGGTTCGACGACCTGATCCATCGACGCTCGGGGAGGGCGGAGCATTCCCGCCCTCCCCTTCATCGATCTTGGCCTCTACGAGACTGCGATCGACCCCTGCATCCAAGGGTGGAATGCGCAGATGTACTCGAGCAGCGAACCCGGGGGCGCAGAGACGACCGTGCTCACCGAAGCGCCCGGGTCGAAGATGAGCAGTGAATCGCCCACCTGGTCGAACCCCGGAGCGCCGACGTTCAGCACGAAGGTCGGCGGGGTGGTGAAGTGCCCATCGGTGGCCGCCCGGCACTCCCCGCCGGGTTCACGACAGAAGAACACCTCGAAGACATCGTCCGGGGCATCCGCAACCACAGTCATCGTGTGGGGCAGGTCGCTGTCGTTCACCCAGGTGACGGTGTCTCCGGACTTGACCTGGATAGGCCCCGGAACGAAGCGCAGGTTGCTCGCGAAGAGCTCGTTGGGGACGAAACGCTCCACGCCACGGATCTTGACCGTCTTCTCCTTGTCGTCCGCGCTCACGCTCGCGGTCGTGATGGCGACAAGAGCGAGCGCCGCGAACAGGATGGCGAGTTTCTTCATCTGAGCCTCTCTCTCGCGTCGTCGTGTGCGAGGTCAACGAGGCATCAGGGAGGTCCCCGGGCCCGCGCTCCACGATCGAGCCCGACGGGGGTGGCCATCCTCGACCCCCTCTCATGAGGTGCCCGTCTCTCCGGGACGTACGAGTCATACCCCATCTCGGCCGGAACAATGGCTCGAGGAAGACGGTCAGGCCCTACCTCGCCTCGCGATCCATGTCTCAGGTGCGTTCTCGTCCTGCGGACCGACTGGCTGCGTGACGAAGCGAGGCCCCTTCGCGTTGCCGACAAGCTGCAACCGGCGTAGGTATGGGATCAACGAATGTGGCACACCGGCCGAGCCTGACTCGAACACTGAAAGAGATCCTTATGAGAGGACGGTAGATGCTCGAAGTCTGTCCGATCCTTCACCAAGCGGCAGCGTTGCGGCAGTCCGTTTCTTCAAGACCATCGCGAATTGTCTGGATGCTCTGGGACCTTGACGCGGAACAGGTCAGAGGTTCGATCCTCGAACGTCTCCAGCGACCTCAGCGCGGAACGTAAGGAGAGGCCGGCAGTCTGGCGTGGCGCCTCGCACTCTCCGACCGGACCTGAGGCGTTGTTGTTCCCTTCGTTCGACTCCTGGATCTCGTGGAAAGCGTCGGCGGTCGCGTGGACGATACCGCCGAGGCACTGGTAGCCGAGCCCGTACTGCCCGCCGGGTGCGATTGCCGGTACCCGGAAGCTGTTCCCTCCGATATTGACCATCGACGAACGCGCGCGGCCAACGCCGATGTTCTTGATCGTCACGCTGCGCGCCTCGATCGCCGACACGATAAGGTCCGCGAGGCATGTGAAGGGACCTCCGGTCCTGTCGTTGTTGCCTTCGTTCGACTCCCGAACGTCGCCACCGGCATCGACCCTCGCCGACGGCCGACGCGTGCACCCGAACGTGAACGTCTTGGTCGCTCCCGGGCTCAGGCGACCGACGCGGAACCTTCCCGCCGCGCCGACGTCGACGACGAAGTCGTCGGCCGCTCCTTCCCCGATGTTGGCGACGACGATCCGATCCTTCGCGAGCGAGCGGACCATGAGATCTGGTTTCTCTGCGGGTCCCTCGCCCTGCGAGGGGCCGTCGTTCGGCGGCGTCGGGTCCTCGGAGGGAGGAGAGTCATCCGGTGTCGATGGGTCGTCCGATGGAGAGGGATCGTCCGAGGGAGGCTGGTCCGACCCACGGCACTCGAACGGTCCGGCCGTCAACTCGTTGTCGCGCTCGTCCGACTCGTCCACGCGATCGTCCGGATCCGCGACGGCGGTGAGCTTGCCTTCGCGGCATAGGAACCGGAAGCTCGCGCGTTCGCCCGCGCGGAGCCCGTCCTCGACCACGAAGCTCCTGCGCTCCACCGCGACGGTGAAGCGGCCCGCACGGCCATCACCGACGTTCTTCACCTCGACATGCGTGCGGGTGAGGTCCACGATCACCAGGTCCGCGGCGTGGCCCTTTGCACCCTTCTTGCCCGGCTGGCCCTCTGGGACTTGCCGGGGCCCTTCGAGTTCGACTTGCCGGGCTCGGGTGAGGTCGGGCCGCTGGCACCCTCGGCTCCGTCGCCTCGGAACACCCCATACGCCACCCCGACCGAGGCCAGCGCGAAGATCAGGGCCGTCACGACCGCGATCGTGCGCTTCGGCACCTCGTTCCCACGCTCGGAGCCGGCGCCGGAAGCAAGAGATGCGACCGCTACCTCGGCCTCGGGCGTTTCCGGGGGCACCGTCACCTCGTCGGAGGCCTCTGGGCCCGACGGTTCGGCGGCCTCCCCGGCAGGCTCGGGCGTCTCGGAGAGCGTCACCTCGTCGGAGGCCTCCGGTCCCGACGGTTCGGTGGGCTCGCCCTGGGGCTCGGGCTCCGTCACCTCGTCGGAGGCCTCCGGGCCCGACGGTTCGGTGGGCTCGCCCTGGGGCTCGGGCTCCGTCACCTCGTCGGAGGCCTCCGGGCCCGACGGTTCGGCGGCCTCCCCGGCAGGCTCGGGCATCCAGTAGCGCGCCGTCACCTCGTCGGAGGCCTCAGGGACCGACGGTTCGGCGGAGTCGCCCGCAGGCTCGGGCATCTCGGAGGGCGCCGTCACCTCGTCGGAGGCTTCGGCGACCGACGGTTCGGGGGGTTCCCCGACGGGAGCCGCATCACTGGATGCGGGCGTCGAGCTCGTGCGTGGGCTGCTCGAGTTCGGGCTGCCGACCGGTCTCGGTCGCCAAGCCTTCCGCCTGCGTGAGCGCTTGGATCCCACGATGCAAGGCTCGGCAGCGATCGATACGGGCTTGAGTCAGGGGATCCGGTGCCTACTCACGCATGTGCGAGGCGAGCACAGATCCCGCGGGGGTCACCGTCCTCGTCGACCAGCACCCGTCCGTCCTCGAATCCCAGGTCGCGGATCAGGCGTCCGATCGGCTCGGCCTGATCGCCGCCCAACTCGAGCAGCAGCCACCCGCCCGGAGCCAGCCAGCCGACGCTGCGTCGCGCGACCTCGATCAGCAGGTCCGTCCCCTCGGGCCCCCCGTCCAGGGCGAGCCGAGGCTCGAAGGCCTGGACGTCGCGCGGCAACAGGCGGATCGAGTCGGTCGGTACGTACGGGACGACGGCGGTCATCACGGCCACGCGGTGCTCGAACGCGCGGGGGAGCGGGTCGTCGAGGAACCCCTCGAACACCTCGACCCCGTTGCGTCGGGCGCATCCCGCGGCGGTCCCGTCGAGCTCGGTCGCGAGCACGCGCGCCGTCGGGACGGCCGCGGCCAGCACCGCGGCGACCGCCCCGGCGCCCGTGCACAGGTCCACCGCCACACCGCTGGACGGCAGGAAGGTCGCGGCTCCTGCGCGCGAGTGCCTCGGTGTGTCGTCGCGGCACGTAGACGCCCGGCGCGACGAACAGCCTGCGCCCGCAGAACGTCACGGTGCCCGTCAGCCAGGCGATGGGTTCGCCGCTCGTTCGGCGGGCGACCAGATCCTCCAGCATGTCCGCGTCATCGCCCGCGGCTCGCAGGAGCTCGTCGGCCTCCTCAGTCGCGGCGATGCTCCCCGCGTCGCGCAGGATGGCGGTCGCCGAGGCCCGATCCACACCCCACATCATCCACCGTGAGCCGAGCCGAGCAGGCTGCGATCGGCATCGGACGAAGGGACGCGCGCGCGTGGTACAACGCAGCCCAGGAACGCTCAAGAGGGGTGGCTCATGGCCGAACGAGAGCAGAGCACCGGGATCGTGACCTTCGCCGCCACGCTGTTCGCGCTGGCGGGGTTCTTCCACGGGATCCAAGGTCTGGGAGCGATCTTCAAGAAGGAGTACTTCTCGGAGGCCGGGCTGCTGTACTCGAACCTCGCGTTCTGGGGATGGGTCTGGCTGATCTTCGGCATCCTGCAGATCGCGGCCTCGTACATGATCCTCGGGCGCGCCTCCGGCGGTCGCACGCTGGGGATCATCGTCGCGAGCGCCTCATCGCTGATCGCGTTCCTGTCGATCGGCGCCTATCCGCTGGCATCGGTGATCGTGATCGCGCTGAACGTCCTGGTGATCCACGGTCTGACGATCCGCGCGGCGATGTTCGTCCCCGGAGGCGTGGAGAGCGCGCCGTCGATCGCCGCCCCTCGAGCCGAGCCGTCGGGCAAGCCGTTCGCCTGAGCGTGCCCCGCTACTCGATGAACACGAGGGCCATCGTCGCCAGGGCGAGCACGGCGAGGTAGGCCGTCAGGCCGCCCACGACCCACCTCGGAAGGGGAGCGAACCGGCCCTGCGCGAGCGCGCTGGCCTGCGCTCGTTCGCGCGCCGAACCGAACAGGACCAGGACGAGGCCGAGGACCGCGTAGCCGACACCGAGCGCGACGAACGGAGCCTGCGACGACGCGTCCAGGAGCGCCGGCAGCAGCCTGCCGACGCCGAGCGCCACGGCCATCGCGGCCAGCCCCGATCGCCACCAGGCGAGCAGCGTCCGCTCTTCGGCCAGGTACGTTCGCCGGGACGCGTCGAGCGTCTCGCGATCCGAGCCCGCACCGGTGTCCATGCGGGCATCATGCCACCGGAGGGGGTCCGGGACCGGGCCTCGAGCCGGAGCCCGTGACCAGCGCCGCTGCCGGACGGCCGAGCCCAGACGGGCTACGCAGGATGACGGATTCGCGGGCTTGCGCGGACGACTCCCGCAGTGCATAGTCCCCTCCGGAGCGTCCGAGCGGCTTCGCTCGGCGACTGACGGCGGCGCGACGCGGGCACGCGCCGCCGTCTCCTTTTCTCCGGCCTGAGGGCGGTTGGGGCGGCTGCTAGGCTTGCGCGCTCGGGCGCGTAGCTCAGCGGGAGAGCGCTCGCCTCACACGCGAGAGGTCGCAGGTTCGAAACCTGCCGCGCCCACACGGAAGGCCAGCCCGAGGGGAGCCCGGATGTCCGCGATCAACGAGATGGCACCGCCCGATGCCCGTATCGATGCAGCCGCAAGGGCCGAGGCGCTCACGAAGGTCTACGGACGAGGGTGACGCGGCCGTCCGAGCGCTCGACGGGGTCACCGTCGCGTTCGAGCGGGGCCGCTACTCGGCGATCATGGGGCCCTCGGGCTCCGGCAAGTCCACGCTGCTCCATTGCATGGCGGGCCTGGACACGCCGACGGAGGGCCGCGTGTTCATCGGTGACGTCGACCTCACGACGCTCTCCGAGAAGGAGCTCACCGTGCTCCGCCGCGAGAAGGTGGGGTTCATCTTCCAGACCTTCAACCTGATCCCGACGCTCACCGCCGGTGAGAACATCACCCTTCCGCTCGACATCGCCGGAGACGAGCCCGATCAGGCGTGGTTCGACCAGGTGGTGGACACGATCGGGCTCCGCGACCGCCTCTCGCACCGCCCGAGCGAGCTCTCCGGGGGGCAGCAGCAGCGGGTGGCGGGGGCGCGGGCGCTCGTCAGCCGGCCCGAGATCGTGTTCGCCGATGAGCCGACGGGCAACCTGGACTCGAAGGCGAGCCAGGAGCTCTTGACGTTCCTTCGGAGCGCGGTGAAGGATCACGGTCAGACGATCGTGATGGTCACGCACGACGCCAGCGCGGCGAGCTATGCGGACCGGGTGGTGTTCCTGGCCGACGGCCGGATCGTGGACGAGATGCTCGAGCCCACCACGGACCGCGTGCTCGACCGCCTGAAGTCGCTCGAGGGCTGACACGTGTTCCGCGCGGCGATCCGAAGCCTCCTCGCGAGGAAGGTGCGGCTGCTCCTGACCGGGCTGTCGGTCGTGCTCGGCGTCGGCTTCATGGCGGGGACCTTCGTGCTCACCGACACGATGACGAGCGCCTTCAACGACCTGGTCGACACCGGGTACTCGTCGATCGACGTGCTCGTGCGCAGCGAGAACGCCTTCACCGCCCAGACGAGCAGCCTCGAGGAGCGCGACCCGATGCCCGAGTCGGTGCTCGAGGACGTCGCCGCGGTGCCGGGCGTCGCGCGCGCTGTCGGGGACGTGATCGGGTACGCGCAGATCGTCGATCCCGCGACCGGCAAAGTCATCGGGACGTTCGGGCCGCCGACCGCCGCCTCGTCCTGGAACGACCTGAGCGGCTTCACGCATCCGGCCCGGCGGGCGGCCGCCGCAGGGCCCGAACGAGGTCGTGATCGACGCGAGCACCGCCGACACCAGCGACATCGCGGTAGGCGACCGCGTGCAGATCCTGTTCGAAGGACCGCCGGGCGAGTTCGAGGTCGTGGGGGTCGCGGGCTACGGCGACGGTGGCAGCCTGTTCGGCGCGACCTGGGCCTTGTTCGACCTCCCGACGGCGCAACAAGTGTTGGGGCGCGAGGGCCAGCTGGACACGATCTCGGTCGTAGCCGAGCCGGGGGACTCGGGCGTACAGCTGCAGCGCGAGATCTCGGAGGTGCTCCCGGACGGGGTCGAGGCGGTGACGGCCGCGACGGTGATCTCCGAGACCCAGGACCAGGTCGCGACGGGCCTCGGCTTCCTGCGGACGGCGTTCCTCGTGTTCGCCTTCGTCGCGCTGTTCGTGGGAGCGTTCATCATCTTCAACACGTTCTCGATCATCGTCGCGCAGCGCACACGCGAGCTGGCGCTGTTCCGAGCGCTTGGGGCGAGCGGGCGACAGGTGATGACCTCCGTCGTGATCGAGGCGTTCGTGATCGGCGTCCTGTCATCGATCGTCGGTGTGCTCGTCGGGATCGGCATCGCGATCCTGCTGAAGTCGGCGCTGAACGCGACGGGTTTCGACATCCCGGCGTCCGGCACGGTGATCCTGCCTCGCACGTTCATCGTCTCGATCGTTGTGGGGACGCTCGTCACGGTGATCGCCGCGATCGTCCCGGCGCGCCGGGCCGCCCGGGTCGCCCCGATCGAGGCGCTCCGGGAGGCGCAGGACCGCCCAGGACGGTCGCTCCGTTTCCGGCTGATCGCCGGCGCGATCGTCCTCGCGCTTGGCGTGATCCCGCTGCTGTACGGGCTGTTCGGCAGCCCGGCGAACGCGCTCCAGCTCGTCGGGTTCGGGCGTCGCGTTCACGTTCATCGGGGTCGCGATGCTCACGCCGCTGATCGCGCGGCCCGTGGCCGCCGCCCTCGGCGCATCCGATCCGCCGCGACCGGGCGTCCCCGGCAAGCTCGGCGAGCGAGAACTCGATGCGGAACCCGCGCCGGACGGCCGCGACCGCGTCGGCGTTGATGATCGGGCTCGGGCTCGTCGTGTTCGTCGCGGTGTTCGGCGCATCGGCGAAGGCCTCGACGACCGCGATCCTCGATCGCACACTGCGGGCCGACTTCATCCTGACCTCGCCGACGTTCGCCGGCTTCAGCACGGCGGCGGCCGACGACATGCGTGCGCGTCGCGGGGGTCGAGACCGTCTCCCAGGTCCGCCAGGCAGAGGTGCACATCAACGACGGCACAGTGTTCGTCACCGGGCTCGATCCGGCGACGTTCGACGCGGTCTCCGAGGTCGGTGTCCTCGAGGGCTCCATCACCGACCTGTCGCGGCCCGACACGATCGCGGTCCACGAGGAGTCGCCGTCGACAACGGATGGGAGCTGGGGGACACGGTCACGGTCGAGTGGCCGGCCACCGGCGAGGTCGAGCTCGAGGTCGCCGCGATCTACGAGGAGAACGGGCTGATCGGCGACTAGGCGACGTCGCTCGAGACCTACGACGCGAACGTCGCGCAGCAGCTCGACCTCTTCGTGCTGGTCAAGGCGCGAGGACGGCGCCGACATCGCCGCGGTGCGGTCGGACCTCGAGGACGCGCTCGAGCCCTGTATCCGAACGTCGAGGTGCAGGACCAGGCGGAGTTCCGCGAGATGTACGCGACGTTCCTGAACCAGGTGCTGAACCTCGTGACGGCGCTCCTGCTGTTCGCGGTCATCATCGCGCTGTTCGGCGTCATGAACACGCTCTACCTGTCGATCTACGAGCGGACGCGCGAGCTCGGGCCTGCTGCGCGCGGTCGGCCTCACCCGGCGTCAGACACGTTCGATGGTGCGGTGGGAGGCGGTCATCATCGCGGTCATGGGCGCGCTGCTTCGGCGTGGTGATCGGGATCGCGTTCGGATGGGCGCTGCAGCAGGCGCTCGCGTCCGAGGGGTTCACCGAGCTCGGGATCCCCGGCGGCCAGCTCGCGATCTACGTCGTGTTCGCGGCGGTGATGGGCGTGGTCTTCGCGATCTTCCCGGCGCGCCGGGCCGCCAAGCTCAACGTGCTCGAGGCCATCTCGTACGAGTAGCGGCGGGCCGCTCCAGGGCGGCCGATATCATGGCCGCTCCATGCCGAAGATCGAGCTTCCCGACGGTCGCACCACCGAGCTCCCCGAGGGGGAGCCGGTCGGCTCCGTGCTGCCGCCCGAGGCGATCGCGGCGCGCGTCGAGGGCGAGCTCGTCGACCTCTCGTTCGTCCCGCGGACCGACGTCGACGGCCGAGCCGGTGCTCGCGAGCGAACCCGACGGACTCCACGTGCTCCGGCACTCGAGCCGCGCACGTGCTCGCGCAGGCCGTCTGCGACCTGTGGCCCGGGACGAAGTACGCGATCGGGCCGCCGATCGAGGACGGCTTCTACTACGACCTCGAGCTCCCGGGCCGATCTCCGAGACCGACCTGCCGAAGATCGAGGACCGGATGCGCGAGATCGTGGCCGCGGACCAGCCGTTCATCCGCGAGGAGCTCTCGCGAGCCGAGGCGCTCGAGCGGTTCGCCGACCAGCCGTACAAGCGCGAGATCGTCGAGACGCTCGAGGAGGGCGAGGTGGCCGGCGGCGAGACGGTCACCGTGTACCGCAACGACGGATGGTCGGACCTCTGCCTGGGCCCGCACGTGCCGTCCGACCGGCCGGCTCGGCGCGTTCAAGCTGACGAAGCTCGCGGGCGCGTACTGGCGCGGCGACGAGACGCGCCCGATGCTCACGCGGATCTACGGCACGGCGTGGGCGACGCCAGGACGACCTCGACGCCTACCTGCGCCGCCTCGAGGAGGCCGAGAAGCGCGACCACCGGCGCCTCGGCCGCGAGCTCGACCTGTTCTCGAGCCCGGACGAGCTCGGACCGGGCCTGTGGGTCTGGCACCCGAAGGGCGGCGATCCTCCGCAAGCAGCTCGAGGACTACGTGCGGGAGGCGCACCTCGCCGGCGGCTACGACCTCGTCGTGACGCCGCACATCGCGCGGTCGGTGTTGTGGGAGACGAGCGGCCACCTCGACAAGTACGCCGGACAACATGTACCCGCCGATGCAGACGGAGACGGGCGACTACTACGTGAAGCCGATGAACTGCCCGTTCCACGTCCTGGTCTACAAGTCGCAGACCCGCTCGTACCGCGACCTGCCGATGCGGCTGTCCGAGCTCGGCACGTTCTACCGTCACGAGCGGATCGGGACGCTGCACGGCCTGCTGCGGATCCGCGGCGGGACGATGGACGACGCGCACATCATCTGCACGCCCGGACCAGCTCGTCGACGAGATCCTGCGGGTGTTCGAGTTCACGCAGTCGGATCCACGCGACGTTCGGGTTCACCGAACCCGTCGTCGAGCTCTCGACGCTGCCCGGGCGACACGATCGTGACGCCCGAGATGGCCGAGCGGGCGACCGGCGCGCTGCGCGACGCGCTCGAGCGGAGCGGCCTCGAGTACCGGGTCGCCGAGGGGGAGGGGTCGTTCTACGGCCCGAAGGTCGACTTCCACTTCCGCGACGCGATCGGGCGGCTGTGGCAGCTCACGACCGTGCAGTGCGACTTCGGCCTACCCGAACGTTTCGGGATGGAGTACGTCGGCGAGGACAACGCAGCGCCACCGCCCCGTGATGATCCACCGGGCGATCCTCGGCTCGCTCGAGCGGTTCACCGCCGTGCTGATCGAGCACTACGCCGGCGCGTTCCCGCTCGTGGCTCTCGCCCGAGCAGGTTCGGCTCGTGCCCGTCGCCGACCGGCACGTCGAGCACGCGCGCGAGCTCGCCGTCGCGGCTGCGCGGGGCCGGCCTCCGGCCCGAGGTCGACGAGAGCGGCGAGACGGTCGGCAAGAAGGTGCGGGCCGCGCAGCTCGATGAAGGCGCCCTACGTCCTGGTGATCGGCGACAAGGAGATCGAGTCGGGCGAGCTCACGGTCCGCGACCGCGAGGGCACCGAGACCAAGGGCGTGCCGTTCGACGCGTTCGTCGACGGCCCTCGTCGAGGAGGCCGGCACGCGGCGCCTCACGCAGTCGCGCTTCGGGGGCTGAGCCTCGCGTGGAACGGCTCTGGTCGCCGTGGCGGATGGAGTACATCCAGGCCGCGAAGGAGCCGAACGGCCGACGAGGGCTGCATCTTCTGCGACCTCGCCGCATCGGAGGACGACGCGAACGACGTGATCCTCGCGCGCGGCGAGCGCGCGTTCGTGATGCTGAACTCGTTCCCGTACAACCCCGGCCACCTGATGGTCGCGCCGTTCCGGCACGCGGGGGAGTTCGGCGCGCTCGACGCCGGATGAGCACGCGGAGGTCGACCGCGCTGATCGCGGCGTCGATCGAGGCGCTCCGGCGGCGAGATGCAGCCGCACGGCTACAACCTGGGGATGAACCTCGGCCGCGTCGCCGGCGCGGGGATCCCCGACCACGTGCACTGGCACGTCGTCCCGCGGTGGAACGGCGACACGAACTTCATGCCGGTCGTCGGGCAGACGCGCGTGCTGCCGGAGCTCCTCGAGGAGACCTTCGCGAGCCTCCGGCCGAGGTTCGAAGGAGGCGTGAGGACGTGGGCGCTCGCTCGCGGTTCGTCGAAGTCGAGGGGGCCCGCTTGTACGTCGAGGAGGACGGGGAAGGACCGGCAGTGGTCTTCCTGCATCCCGGGCCTCTGGGACTCGCGGACGTGGGACCCGCAGTTCGCGTCTGTTCGCGGACCGGTACCGCGTGCTCCGCTCGACGCGCGTGGCTACGGGCGTTCGAGCCGTCCCGAACCCGGCGTCCCGTACTCGCATGTCGCGCGACCTGCTCGCCGTGCTCGACGACGCGGGGATCGAGCGCGCGGCGCTCGTCGGCTGCTCGATGGGCGGCGCGACGGCGATCGACTTCACGCTCGTCCACCCCGACCGCGTCGCGGCGCTCGTGCTCGTCGCCGCCGGCGCCGAGCGGCTTCGAGGGCACGCCCGAGCAGGAGGCCGCGTGGGAGGCGTGGTACGCCGAGCGCGATGCCCCGGTCGACGCGGCGATCGAGGCCGGCGACCTCGAACGTGCGCAGGACCTCCGGCTCGCAGACGATGTGGGCCCAGCTCGGCACCGACGACGAGGCCGGCCGGAGGATCCGCGACATCGCGTTCGACAACCTGCACGAGCTCACGATGGACGAGAGCGCGCAGGAGCAGCTCGACCCGTCCGGCGTCCTCGCGGCTCGGCGAGATCGCCGTCCCGACGCTCGTCGCTGCCCGCCGACCACGATCCGCCCGAGATGGACCCGATCGCGGCGGCGATCGCTCGAGCGGATCCCGAACGCACGCCTCGTCCGGATCCCGGACACGGATCACGTGATCAACCTGCGGCGGCCCGAGGAGTTCGACCGCGTCGTGCTCGAGTTCCTGGCCGAGGTCCTCTAGGCGGATCGACTGGCTACTTCTTGCGCTTCTTCCTTCTCGCGCTGGGCCGCGGCGATGACCTTCTCCGCGAGGTGGGACGGGACCTCCTCGTAGTGCGAGAAGCGCATCGAGAAGGCGGCCCGCCCGCCGGTCATCGAGCGCAGGTCGATCGAGTACCGCGCCACCTCGGCCTGCGGCACGAGCGCCTTCACGCGCTGCTTGCCCGCGCCGGCGCGACTCCATGCCCTGGATCTTCGCCCGCTTCGAGTTCAGGTCGCCCATGATGTCGCCGGTGTGGGACTCGGGCACGACGACCTCCACCTCGACGATCGGCTCGAGCAGGACGACGCCCGCCTGGCTGCGCCGCGTCCTTGAGGGCGAGCGACCCAGCGAGCTGGAACGCCATGTCGGACGAGTCCACCGAGTGGAACTTCCCGTCCACGAGCGTGCACCGGATGTCGACCATCGGGTTCCCGCTGATCACGCCCTGCGGACATCGTCTTCACGATGCCCTTCTCGACCGAGCCGATGAACTGGTGGGGGATCGCGCCGCCGAAGATCTTGTCGACGTACTCGAACCCCTCGCCGCGCGGGAGTGGTTCGACCTCGATGTTGCAGACCGCGTACTGGCCGTGGCCGCCGGTCTGCTTCACGTGGCGCCCGAGCCCCTTGCCCGGCGCCTCGGATCGTCTCGCGGTAGGCGATCTTCGCCGGCGCCGTCGTGACCTCCACACCGAACTTCCGCTTCATGCGCTCGATCTGGACGTCGAGGTGCGCCTCGCCCATCCCGTACATCACGGTCTCGTGCGTCTCGTCCGAGCGCTCGATCCGCAGCGTCGGGTCCTCCTCGCGCAGCCGCGCGAGCGCCGTCGAGAGCTTGTCCTCGTCGCCCTTGGTCTTCGGCTCGATCGCGAACGCGAGCAGCGGCTCGGGCATCTCGGCCGGCCGGGACCACCACGGGGTCGTCCTTCGTCGAGAACGTGTCGCCCGTCGTCGTGTGCGAGAGCTTCGCGACGGCCGCGATGTCGCCGGCCGGCACCTCCGAGACAGGTCTCGTGCTCCTTGCCGCGCAAGCGTGAACAGCTGGCCGATGCGCTCCTCGGTTCCCTTCGTCGCGTTGTACACGGACGCGTCGGGCCGCATCTTGCCGGAGAAGACCCGGAACATCGTGATGTGCCCGACGTAGGGGTCCGAGACGGTCTTGAACACGTAGGCGGTGAGCGGTCTCGTTCGAGTCGCAGGCGCGCTGCTTCTCCTCGCCGGACTTCGTCGATCGACCGTGACCGGACCGCGGTCGACGGGGGAGGGGAACTCGTCGGCGATGTACTGGAGCACGCGGTCGACGCCGATCGGCTTAGCGGCGGCCGCGCAGAGCACCGGCGCGATCCGCGCCGTGGCGAACCCGTCCTTCACGCCGTGGACGACCTCGTCCTCGGACAGCTCGCCCTCCTCGAGGTACTTCTCGATCAGCGCGTCGTCGGACTCGGCGACGGCCTCCATGAGCTTCTCGCGGTAGCGGGTCGGCCTTGCCCGAGATGTCGTCGGGCCAGTCGCCCTCCTCGGCCGCTCGGCCCCGAGCGGTACCGGTACGCCTTGCGCCCGAGCAGGTCGGCGACGCCCTCGAAGTCGTGCTCCTCGCCGAGCGGGAGCTCGAGCGGTGCGACCTGCGTGCCGAACGACTGCCACGAGCTGCTCGAGCGTTCGCTCTGGAACGACGCCCGCTCGCGGTCGAGCTTGTTGATGAGGATCGCGCGCGGCAGGCCGGCCTCGACCGCGAGCTCCCATGCCACCTCGGTCTGCACCTCGACGCCGTCGACCGCCGAGACCACGAGCAGGACCGCGTCGACCGCCCTGATCGCCGAACGCACGTCGCCGACGAAGTCCGCGTAGCCGGGCGCGTCGAGGACGTTGATCTTCACGCCGTTCCACTCGATCGGGGCCATCGCGAGCGAGACGCTGATGCCCTTCTTGACCTCCTCGGGCTCGAAGTCGCTCACGGTGTTGCCGTCCTCGACCTGCCCATCCGCGTGGTCGCGCCGGTCGTGAAGAGCATGGCCTCCAGGAGCGTCGTCTTGCCCGAACCGCCGTGGCCGACCAGCAGGACGTTGCGGATGTCGTTCGCTTCGTAGGTCTTCAACGGGCTCTCCGTTCGCAGGCCGGGGAACGGAAAGGGATTCTAGCGCGAGGCTCGCGGCGGCTTCCTGCCGGCTCGAGGCCCGGTGATAGGCTCGCGCGGGTGGTCGCAGGTGAACGCGCGCGAGCGCGTCGGCGAGCGCGCCGTGGTCCCGCTCCTGTGTGTGGCGGCCGCGGTGGCGACCGGCGTGTCGACGTGGCTGTTGCTCGATCCGCGAGCCCGAACCGGCGGGCTGGGCTGCGCTTGCAGCGGGGCTCGCCCTCGTCGCCGGCGGCATCCTGCTCCGGCCGACCGACCGGCTCGGCCGGGCGTCCTGCTCTCCTTCGGCGACCGGCTGTTCGACGGGGCCGTCCTCGGGTCGATCGCGTGGGTGACCCGCTCGACCGACCCCGTCGTGGCGGCGGGTGCGCTCGTCGCGCTCGCCGCCGGGTTCCTCGCCACCTACATCCGAGCCCGCGGTGGGTCGCTCGGCTACGGGATCGAGGAGGGCATCGTGACGCCGGCGCTTCGGTACGGGCTCATCTCGGCCGGGCTGATCGGCGGTCTCGGTGGGTGGACGGTGTGGACGGTGGCCGTCCTCATGCTCCTCGCGTGCGGCGTTCGGGCGAGTCAGGTCGCGAAGGAGGAGCGTCAGTGATCGTCGTCCTCGAGGTCGCGCGAAGGTGAGCCGCGACGACGAAACGCTGAGGGAAACCGCCGTCTACTGGGGCTATCGGAGCTTCGAGCAGTTGGCGATCGCCCTCCCCGAACGCGGCGGGCGGCGGTTGTTCGAGGCGCTGGGGCGCGCGTCGTTCCGCTGGATGCCGAACCTGCGTGGGACCGTCGCGGCCAACCAGGCGCGCGTGCTCGGCGCCGACCCGTCGGACGAGCGGGTCGCGCTCGCGACGCGCGAGGCGTTCGAGCTGTATGCGCGCTACTGGTTCGACACCTTCCGGCTGTGGACGATGCCGGACGGCGCCTTCAACGCGCGGTGCCGGGTGCACGGCCTCGAGCATGTCGACCGCGCGCTCGAGGCCGGACGCGGATGCATCGCGGTCCTGCCGCACACCGGCAACTGGGATGCGGGCGGACACTGGTTCGGCGTGAACGGGTACCGGATAGCCGCCGTCGCGGAGGAGCTTCGGCCCCGGCGGCTCTACGACCTGTTCGTCCGCAACCGCGAGGACCACGGCATGCGGATCGTCGGCCTCAGCAAGGAGGGTCATGTCGGACAGCAGCTGAAGCAGCTGCTGTCGGAGAACTGGATGGTCGCGCTCGTGGCGGACCGCGATCTCACCGGGCGCGGGATCGAGGTCGAGATGTTCGGCGGCGCCCGCAGGGTTCCGGCGGGCCCGGCGCTGCTCTCGCTCACCTCGGGGGCGCCGATCCTGACGTGCCCCACGTACACCTCGGCGGAGGGGTGGGACGTGTGGTTCGGCGAGCCCCTCGAGATCGAGCGGACGGGCGTGGTCAAGGAGGACGTCACGGCGCTCACGCGCCTGATGGCTGCTCGGTTCGAGAGCCAGATCGCGGCCAGGCCCACCGACTGGCACATGTTCCAGCCCGCCTGGGACGACGCGGTGCGCCGGACGCCGGAGCCGGCGGCCGCGAACCCGGCGTGAGGGTCCTCCTCGCGTGTCCGTACGACTGGAACGCGCCCGGTGGCGTGCAGGTGCACGTCCGGCAGCTGGCATCGGAGCTGCGGGGACGGGGACATCACGTGCTGGTCGTGGCGCCCGGGGCCGTCCTCGGACCGGCGAGCGCGGACGCGGTACCGGTGCGGCTCGTCGGTCGGTCGCTGCGCGTTCCCTACAACGGGACGGTTGCGCCGATCGCGTTCTCGCCCGGGTCGTGGAGACGCGTCCGCTCCGCGATGCACGCGTTCGGCCCCGACATCGTGCATGTGCACGAACCGTTCACGCCGAGCACGTCGATGTTGACCACGCTCGCCGCGGGCGCGCCGGTCGTGGCGACCTTCCACGCATACCTGGACCGCTCGCGATTGATGGAGCTTGCCGGCCCGGTGCTTCGGCAGGTGCACCGGCGGATCGACGCCGGGATCGCCGTGTCCGAGGCGGCGGCCGCGTTCGTTCGCCGCGTGATCCGCGGACCGGTCGAGATCGTTCCCAACGGCGTGGACGTCACGGCGTTCGCCCGTGAGCGCAGGCCGGCCGACGGTCTGCCCGAGGACCGGAAGATCCTGTGGGTGAACCGGCTGGATCCCCAGAAGGGGTTCGGGGTCATGATCGCGGCGTTCGAGCGACTGGCGTCCGAGCTCGAGGACGTCTCGCTCGTGGTCGCGGGTGACGGGCGCGACCGGACGGAGTTCGACATGCTGTCCCCGGCCGTTCGCCGCCGCGTCGTGCGTCTGGGCGCGGTGCCCCACGACACCTTGCCGCGCTACCACGCCGCGTGCGACGTCTTCGTCTCACCCGCGCTCGGTCAGGAGAGCTTCGGGATCGTCCTCGTCGAGGCGATGGCGGCCGGCCTGCCGGTCGTGGCCTCGGACATCCCCGGCTACCGAGAGGTCGTCCGCGACGGCGTCGAGGGCCTGCTCGTGCACCCGAACGACCCCACGGCGCTCGCCGGCGCGGTCTCGAGGGTGCTCGCGGACCCCACGCTCGCGACCGCGCTCGCCGAAGCGGGGCGTGTCCGAGCCGAGTCCTACTCCTGGGACGTGGTCGTGCCCCAGGTCGAGGCCGTGTACGACCGGGCGCTCGAGGGCGCGCGCTAGGATTCGGCCCGTGCTCTGGCTCTGGATCGTGCTCGGGATCCTCGGCGTGCTCCTCGTCGTGGCGATCCTCATCTACAACCGGCTCGTGGCGCTTCGGAACCGCGTCGACAACGGGTGGTCGCAGATCGACGTGCAGCTGCGTCGGCGCTACGACCTCATCCCGAACCTCGTCACCACCGTGCAGGGCTATGCGACCCATGAGCGGGAGCTCTTCGAGAAGGTCACGGAAGCCCGCGCCCGGGCGATCGACGCGACGGCGGTGCCCGATCAGGCGAACGCAGAGAACGCCATCACGCAGGGCGTCCGGCAGCTGCTCGCGGTCGCCGAGGCGTACCCGGACCTGAAGGCCAACGAGAACTTCCTTGCGCTGCAGGAGGAGCTGACGGGAACCGAGTCGAAGATCGCGTACGCGCGCCAGTTCTACAACGACCAGGTCATGCGGCTGAACACGCTGATCGGCTCGTTCCCCTCGAGCGTGGTCGCCGGCGCCTTCGGGTTCGTTCCGCGCGAGTTCTTCGACATCGAGGAGCCGGTGCGAGGGCCGACGACGGTCGAGTTCCCGTAGGGGAGTCCGTGTACGAACAGATCGCCGCCAACAAGCGGAAGACGGTCGTCCTCATCCTCGGGGCGATCGTGCTGCTCGGCGCCGTCGGCTACGTGCTCGGGCTGCTGTACGCGACCGGCCCCTATGGTGCCGTCGGCGCCGTCGCGCTCGCCACCGTGATGTCGATCGGGTCGTACTTCGCGGGGGACAAGCTCGTGCTCGCCTCGACCCGAGCGCGGCTCGTCACGCCGGAGGAGCAGCCGCGCCTGCACAACATCGTCGAGGGGCTGTCGATCGCGGCGGGCATCCCGAAGCCGAAGGTCTACATCGTTCCCGAGCAGGCGCTGAACGCGTTCGCGACCGGCCGCAACCCCGAGCATGCCTCGATCGCCGTCACGGAGGGACTGCTCGGCGCGCTGAACCGGGTCGAGCTCGAGGGCGTGATCGGGCATGAGCTCGCGCACGTCGTCGACCGCGACATCCTGGTCGGGACGATCGTCGCCACGCTCGTCGGGGCGATCGTGCTCATCAGCGAGTTCTTCATGCGGTCGTGGTGGTGGGGCGGTGTCCGAGGCCGCCGAGGCGGCGACCGGAGCGGCGGCGGCGGCGAGGCGATCATCTTCGCGATCGGCCTCGTGCTGCTGGTCCTGGCGCCGATCATCGGGCAGATCATCCGTCTCGCGGTCTCCCGGCAGCGCGAGTTCCTCGCCGACGCGCAGGGAGCGATGCTCACGCGGTACCCACCCGGCCTGGTGTCGGCGTTGCGCAAGATCGCGGCCGGCTCGAGCATCCCGATGCACTCGGCGAACAACGCGACGGCCCACCTGTGGCTCAACCAGCCGTCCCGCGTGCAAGGGGAGGGGACGGGGCCGCTCGAGCGTCTGTTCAGCACGCACCCGCCGATCGAGGAGCGGATCCGGCGGCTGGAGGAGATGTGACGATCCGGCGAAGATGCGCCGGGTCGTTGAGCGAGCGGCGAATCATGGGTAGCATCGCCGGGCTCACGAGTCCGGCCGAGCGCCGGACCTGAAGGGATCGCCCCCCAAGGGGACGCACGCAGGGAACCCGAGACACAGCAGGAGAACGCCCCCCATGCCCGCATCGCATCGCGCCGACCAGCGATCACTCTCGCGCCGAGGCAAGATCGTCGCCGCCTCGGCGAGCGTGGCGGTCGTCCTCGGCGGCGTGCTGGGCTACTTCGCCGTCTTCCCCGATCAGGCGCCGGCGTTCGTCCAGAAGACGCTCGTCAGTGTCGGGCTGGCTGACCAGAGCGAGGTCGACCCCGAGGCCACGTGTCCGCTCACGGGCGAGGAGGTCGCGGGTGGACGCGTCCCGAGCCGGCCGGCGCTCGCGATCAAAGTCGAGAACCACCCGGAGGCGCGTCCGCAGGCGGCGCTGAACGACGCGGACATCGTGGTCGAGGAGCCCGTCGAGGGCGGGTACACGCGGTTCATCGCGATCTTCCACTGCGGCAACGCGGCCCGAGTGGGCCCGGTCCGGAGCGGCCGCACCACCGACCCCGATTTCCTTCGCCAGCTCGGTCCGGCGGTCTTCGGCTACGCGGGCGGCGTGAGCGTGGTGAAGCGGGAGGTCCCCGCCGTCGGCCTCGTCGACGTGAACTACCTCATCGCGGTCGACGCCTACACGCGCGACCCCGCCCGCGCGGCACCACACGACCTCTACACGACGACGGCCGCGCTCTGGAAGGCCGCCCGCTCCCGCGAGGGCGCCCCGGACGGCCTGTTCTCGTACTCGACCGAGTGGGAGGGCAAGGCGCGGAGGGTTCGTGGGGTGCACCTGCCGTACTCGTCGGTCTCGGACGTGGTCTGGACCTGGAAGCGTGGGCAGGGCGTCTGGGTGCGCTCCCATGGGGACGTCGCGCACGTCCTGGAGGGCGGCGAGCAGGTCTCGGCGGCCAACGTGGTGATCCAGGTCGTGACCGTCACCGACGGCTCCATCGTGGATCCGGCCGGCAACGCCTCACCCGAGGTCGAGCTCACGGGGAAGGGCAGGGCCTACGTGCTCCGCGACGGGAGGCTCATCGTCGGACGCTGGGAGCGGTCCTCGCTCGACGACGTCACGACCTTCGTGACCAAGGATGGGAACCAGATCGAGCTCGCTCCCGGCCGGACGTGGGTGCAACTGCTCCCGAGCTGGATCGCGGTCGAACAGCTCCGGCGCTGAGCCTCAGTCCGCCAGGCTGCAGTCGCGGGGTTCGAGCAGCAGCCGATCCGCCGGCTCCCCTTCGAAGTCGAACAGGTTCAGCATGTCGCTCGCGCGCTCGTCCCGTCGGGTGAGCGAGGGCAGACCCCAGATCGTCTCGATCATCTTCAGCACGCTCGAGAACTCCAGCGTGTCGCTCGCGATGGATCCCTGCCGAGCCCACGGCGAGATCAGCAGCATCGGCACGCGCGGCCCGAACCCGAACAGGTCGACGTGTGGCGGCGGGACGTGGTCGTAGAAGCCGCCGAAGTCGTCCCACGTGATCACGACCGCCGTGCGCCGCCACTCCGGGCTGCGCATGATCGCGTTCAGGATCTCGACGGTCCAGTTCTCGCCCACACACATCGAGGCGGCGGCGGGATGTTCGGAGACCTCGACGTCGGGGATCAGCCACGAGACCGCCGGCAGGTCGCCCTTCGCGAGGTCGGTGAGGAAGTCGTCGTCGCTCACGACCTTGTCCACCATCGGACCGAACACGACGTGCTCCACGAGCGAGAGCGTGTTGATGTAGTCGTTGTCGCCGAGGTAGTAACGCCAGGACACCCCTGCGTCCTCGAGCAGGTCGGGCAGGATCTGGATGTCGGTGCAGGCCTGTCGCAGGAACCAGTAGCGAGCCTTCAGCGCGCCGACGAGCGCCTGCTCCTCCAGCTCGAACGCGTCCGAGCGCTCGATCGCGTCGAGCCGTCGGAAGGACCACATGCGTTCGGTCGGGTCGAGGCAGTACTCGCGCGGGATCCCGTTCGTGCCGAACTGACCCGGTGGTGTCAGGCGTTCGTGATCGGTGAACCCGTCCGTCGTTGCGCCGACCGTGAACAGATGCTCGATGCCCGTCGGGCCGTACGTCGAGGAGAAGAACCGATCTGCCAGGACGTAGTTCTCCGCGTACGCCCAGTAGGCGGGGATCTGGTCGGGTCGGAACTGCACGTAGGACTCGAGGTGCTCGCCGCCGTCGAGCTCGCTGAAGCAGTTCATCCGTCCGCCGTTGATCGCGGTCAGGCCCCCCTCGAAGGAGTGGTTCGGCCCTGGCGTGTCGTCCGAGGCTCGCAGGAGCGGGATCTCACGACCGTCGCACGTGAGGCCGGTCCGCGCCCCGTCCGCCCCGGGGAACCTGCCGTACATGTGGTCGAACGTCCGGTTCTCCTTGATCAGGTACACGACGTGCTCGATCCGTCTGCCGGCGAGCTCGACCAACCGTTCGTGCGCATCGAACGCGGGACCGGGTGTCGAGGTGACCGGCGCGGGGGTGGTCGGGGGTGGCGTGGGCTCCCGGGCCGGCGCCGACTGCTGGCACGCCGTCGCCACGAGTGACGAGATCGCGAGCGCCGTGATGCAAGTGCGGGCGAGGTCGGACACGCGGGTTCAGTCGCCGGCCGCGGCGACGCTGCGGACGGCTCGCACGATGCCGTCGTACCCGGTGCACCGGCACAGGTTCCCGGAGAGCGCGATGCGCACGTCGTCCTCAGACGGGTTGATGTTCACCCCCAGCAACGCGGTGGCCGAGATCAGCATCCCGGGGGTGCAGAAGCCGCACTGCACGCCGCCGTGCTCGAGGAACGCGCGCTGGAGCGGGGCGAGCCCGTCGTCGTCGGTGAGGCCCTCGACGGTGGTGACCTCGCGCCCCCGCGCCTGCAGCGCGAGGTAGCTGCACGAGTTCAGCGGCCTGCCGTCGAGCAGCATCATGCACGCCCCGCACTCGGAATCGTCGCAGCCCTCCTTCGAACCGGTCAGGCCGATGACGTCCCGGACGGCGCTCAGCAGGCTCGTGTGCGGATCGAGCTCCGCCTCGTAGGCGGTCCCGTTCACCGACAGAGTGGTCCTCATCCGGTGGTTCCCACGGTGGAGGCGCTGGCGGGAACGGGCATGTGGTCGCCCCGGGCGCGTGCGAGGGCGGCGACGATCGCGCGCCGCGTGATGACCTCGGCCATGGCCAGGCGGTACTCGGCCGAGCCCCGGACGTCGCCGATCGGCGACGACCCCTCGGCGGCGGCGCGGGCCGCGGTCGCGATCGCCTCGGCGCCGCCGTCGGTGCCGGTGAGCGCGGCTTCCGCCTCCGGGACCCGACGGATCGTGGGGGCGAGCGCGGTGATCGCCACCCGCGCGTCGGCGATCGTGCCGCCGTCGAGCGTCACGACCGCCGTCGAGCCGACCACGGCGATCTCCATCTGCCGCCGGTACTCGAGCCGGACGTAGGAGGAGCCGGTGACCGGTCGCGGCTGGGGGACCTCGACCGCGACCAGCAGTTCGTCGGGTTCCGCGATCGTCCCCCCAGGTCCGGTCCACAGCTCGCCGAGCGGCACCTCGCGCGCTCCGCTCCCGGAGCGGAGATGTGCCGACGCGTCGAAGCAGAGCAACGGTCCGCCGGTGTCCATCGCGGGCGACGCGTTCATGACGTTGCCGCCGATCGTGCCGTGGGCGCGCGTCGCGTGCGATCCGACGATCGCCGAGGCGTCGGCGAGCGCGGTGAACCGTTCACGGATCGGCGCGCTCGCCAGGATCTGCTCGTGCGTCACGAGCGCCCCGAGCCGCAGACCACCGTCCGCGCGGGAGATCCCCGCCAAGGCGTCGATCCGGTCGATCGCCACGATCGCGTCCGGCAGCGGTGCCTTGCCCTGTCGCGCGCCGACCACCAGGTCGGTCCCGCCGGCCACCGGCCTCGCACCAGCCCCGAGCGCCGAGAGCGCGTCCTCCACCGTCGTCGCCGACGTGAACGAGCGCGTCACGCGTCCCGTCCCTGCGAAACCGCCCAGACGCGTTCGGGGGTCATCGGCAACCTGCGGACCTGCCCGCCGAGCACCTTCGCGATCGCGTTGGCGACGGCGCCCGCGGTCGGCACCTGCGGCGGTTCACCGACGCCCTTCGAGCCGCGCGGGCCGGCTCCCTCGGTCGGGATCTGGATCCAATCGACCTCGATCTGCGGACCGTCGGAGCACGTGACGAGCTTGTAGTCGAGGAGATGCGGGTTCTGCTGCCGGCCGGCGTCGTCCAGCTGGGTGCCCTCGGACAGTGCGAGGCCGACGCCCATGACGACGCCGCCGAACACCTGCCCGTCCGCGCCGCTCCGGTTGAGGATCACGCCCGAGTCGTGCGCGGCGGCCACCCGCAGCACCCGTACCACGCCGGTCTCGCGGTCGACCTTCACGTGCGCGGCCTGCGTGATCAGCTGCGGGGCCAGGAACGTCTCGTTCCCGACCCGCCCGACGCATCCCCCCGTGTCACCCACCGGCGCCTCCGGGACGTCGCCCGATCCCTTCCCGTGGATCGTGGCCGCCCCGGCCAGGTCCGCTATCGAGACGGAACGCTCCGGCGATCCCGTGACCCGGACGTGACCATCGGCGAGCTCCAGGTCGTCGCGGTCCGCCTCGAGCTCGGCGGCGGCGGCGTCCAGCAGCTGTTCGCGCGCGTCGGCGGCCGCCGCGAGGATCGCCCGTCCGGAGTTGAACGTCGTCTGCGAGCCGCACGAGCCCATGTCCGAGTTCGCGGCCGCGGTGTCCTGGTACAGGAGCGTGAAGTCCTCGGGCCGCATGCCGAGCTCCTCGGCGACGAACACGGGCATCGCCATGACGGCACCGCTCCCGTTCTCCTGAGCGCCGGTCACGATCGTGCCGCTGCCGTCGCCGTTCAGGTGGATGTAGGCGCCCGAGGCGCCGGCGGAGGAGGGCCACCACCCCACGGCGACGCCGATCGCCTCGTCATCCGGGAGCTCGCGGTCGTAGCCGATCATCTCCACCGCTCGTTCGAGCGTCTGCTTCATCCCGATCCGGTCGAACACCTGACGCGTCGGCCCCTCGGCCCCCTCCTCGATGAGCGTGCGCCGACGGAGCTCCACGGGGTCCAGGTCCAGGGCTCGGGCCACCTCGTCCATGTGCTGCTCGAGGGCCCAACACACCTGCGGGGCCGTCGGCGCCCGGACCGAGCCCGAGGGTTGCTGGTTCGTGTAATTGAGGAAGGCCTCCACGAAGACGTTGTCGATCACGTAGGGGCCGCAGGCGTGCATCGCGGCCATCTGCCCGAGGAAGCCGCCCTCGCCGCAGTACGCGCCCTTGTCGAGGATGAGCCGTGCCTTCCGTGCCAGCAGACGGCCGTCATGCGTCGCGCCGGTCTCGAACTCCATCACGATGCCCTCGCGGCGCTGGGCGATCGCCCGGAACTCCTCCTCGCGCGAGAAGACGAGCTTCACGGGACGCCGGGCCGCACGCGCGAGCGCGGCGACCTGTGCCTCGAAGTGCAGATCGCACTTCGCGCCGAAGCCGCCCCCGAGCAGTGGGACCACGACCCGGACGTTCGCCTCGGGGATCTGCAGGGTCTCCGCGACACCGGACCGTGCGGCGTATGGCACCTGCGTCGAGGACCAGATCGTGACCTCGTCTCCCCGCCACTCGGCCACGACGGCCCTGGGTTCGATCGGTACGCCCTGCGACGCGTCGGACTCGTACCGACCCGAAACGACCACGTCGGCGCGAGACATCGCGTCGTCCGCGGCGCCCTTGACGATGGTGTGGTACCCGATCGTGTTGCCGTCCGAGCGCATCTCGTCGTCCCGCGCGTACGACACCCAGTCGGGGTGGACGAGCACGGCCCCCGGCTCCATCGCGGCCACGAAGTCCGTCACGACGGGCAGCGGTTCGTACTCGACCTCGATCAGGCGCGCGGCCTCGGCCGCGGCCTCCGGGGTGAGCGCGGCCACGCCGGCCACGATCTCGCCCTCGAACCGGACGACGTCCTTCGCGAACAGCGTGCGGTCCTGCACCAGGCCCCCGAACCGGACGTCCGGAAGGTCCGCCTGCGTGATCACCGCCACGACACCGGGCACCGAACGGGCCGTCGTCGTGTCGATACCTCGGATCCGCGCGTGGGGGTGGTCCGCGTAGCGGAACCTTGCGTGCGCCATCCCGGTGAACGTGAGGTCGGCGGTGTACCACCCGGCTCCGGTCACCTTCTCCTTGCCGTCCGGCCGGACGAACGTGGGACCTCGGACCTCGGCGACGCTCACGTTTCCTCCACGCGACGGGTTGCCTATCCTAGGCGAGAGCCGGGCCTCGAACGAACCGAGCCGCCAGGCGGTCGATGAGTTGGTTTCTCATCGATGCAGCCTTGTGCGGAAGCAGGGACCTCCACTAGGCTCGCCGCCGTGACGCGACGGATCGTGCTGACGATCGCCGTACTGACCTCGCTCGTCCTCGCGACGGCGGCGGCCGAGGCGGTCGCGATGCGTGGGTCTGGGCGGATCGGCGCGTCGGTCGACCTCGGCGGCTCGTCCTTCCAACCCGACGGGTGGATCAAGCTCTGTGGGCAGAGCCTGGGTTGCGTCATCGACCCGCTTCCACATCCCACGCGCGGAAGGAACATCTACAACACGAGCGGCCGCAACCAGACGGAGGTCGACGACATCAACGAGGGCGAGGGCATCCGGTACTGGATCACGATCCAGAACGACGGGACGGCCGCCGACACGTTCAGCGTCCAGGGGTGCCGGGGGAACCGGACCTACGAGATCAACAAGGTGCTGCGCGGGAAGCACAAGCGCCAAGACCCCTCGGCCGAGGACCTCACGAGCCGGTACATGCGAGGCACGCTCACGTTCGAGCTCGATCCGGGGCAGAAGGTCGTCTTCACGGTCAACATCATCACGCACTTCGACAAGAACGTGACCTACCGGTGCATCACCGAGTTCCGGTCGGCCAACGGGTCGTCGAGGGACGTGGTGGTCGCGGAGATGACGACCTTCTAGATCTCCTCCGCCCGCCGGCACCCTCGAGGGAGCCGGCCATCCTCCGGCGGTACACTCAGTCTCGCGGGTCCGACACGCACGGACCCAGCACGAGGAGGTTCCCGTGGAGCGCGAGACCGGCACGTTCCGGGTGAAGTCCGGGCTGGCAGAGATGCTGAAGGGCGGCGTCATCATGGACGTGACGACCGCCGACCAGGCCAGGATCGCCGAGGACGCCGGCGCGTGTGCCGTCATGGCGCTCGAGCGCGTCCCCGCGGACATCCGCGCCGAGGGAGGGGTCGCGCGGATGGCGGACGCCACCAAGGTCGAGGAGATCATGAACGCCGTCTCGATCCCGGTGATGGCGAAGGCCAGGATCGGCCACTTCGTCGAGGCGCAGATCCTCCAGGCGCTCGGGGTCGACTACGTGGACGAGTCCGAGGTGCTCACGCCCGCCGACGAGGAGCACCACATCGACAAATGGGCGTTCACGGTCCCGTTCGTCTGCGGCGCGAGGAACCTCGGGGAGGCGCTCCGGCGGATCGCCGAGGGCGCGGCCATGATCCGGACGAAGGGCGAGGCGGGCACCGGCAACGTGGTCGAGGCCGTCCGGCATCAGCGGACGATCCTGCGCGAGACGTCGTGGCTGCAGGGTCTTCGGCCCGAGCAGTACGTGAGCGCGGCGAAGGACCTGCAGGCCCCCGTCGACCTCGTCCGGATGGTCGCCGAGCGGGGCCGGCTGCCCGTCGTGAACTTCGCCGCGGGCGGGCTCGCGACCCCGGCCGACGCGGCGCTGATGATGCAGCTCGGCGTGGACGGCGTGTTCGTCGGCTCGGGCATCTTCAAATCCGAGGACCCCGCGCCGCGCGCCCGCGCGATCGTCGAAGCGACGACGCACTTCCAGGACCCGGACGCGCTCGCGAAGGTCTCGCGCGGCCTGGGGGAGCCGATGCACGGGCTCGACATCAAGGAGCTCGGCGAGGAAGGTCTGCTCCAAACCCGCGGCTGGTGAGCGCCGCGGAGACGCCGCCGCAGCCGCACGGTCTGGTGGTGGCACCTGCGTGAGGGATCCGGGACCGTGTCGTCGTAGACGCCGGGCGAGCCTCCGTATCATGGGACGTCATGAAGGCCGGGGTCCTCGCGCTGCAAGGTGATTTCCGGGAGCACGCTCGAGCGTTCGCCGAGCTCGGCGCGTCACCGATCGAGGTCCGGACGCCCGAGGATCTCTCGAGGGTGGACTGCCTGGCCATCCCCGGTGGCGAGTCGACGACGATCTCGAAGCTCGCTCGGAGCTCGGAGCTCGTGGAGCCGGTCATCGAGCGTGCGAACGCCGGGATGCCGATCCTGGGGACCTGCGCCGGGATGATCGTCATGGCCGAGCGCGTGACCGGACTCGAGCCGCTGTTCCCGCTCGTCGACGTGACCGTGGAACGGAACGCCTACGGCCGTCAGGTCGACTCGTTCGAGGCCGACCTCGACGTTGAGGGAGTCGACCATCTCGTCCGTGGCGTGTTCATCCGCGCGCCGATCGTGCGCGACATCGGCGCCGAGGTCCGGGTGCTCGCCCGCCTCGAGGACGCGCCCGTCGTCCTCGAGCAGGGGAACCTGGTGGTCGCGTCCTTCCACCCCGAGCTCGTGGGGGAGACGCGGCTGCATGCATATCTCCTCGGGAAGGTGTGAGGTGTCCGGTCACTCGAAGTGGTCGACGATCAAGCGGAAGAAGGGTGCGGCGGACGCGCGGCGGAGCAACTTGTTCGCCAAGCTCATGCGGGCGGTCGAGGTCGCCGCCCGCGAGGGGGGCGGGAGCGTCGAGGGCAACATGACCCTCGCCTCCGCGGTCGACAAGGCCAAAGAGGCGTCCGTCCCGAACGACAACATCGAACGGGCGATCAAGCGGGGAACGGGCGAGCTCGAGGGGGGAGCGCGGTACGAGGAGGTCTCGTACGAGGGGTACGGCCCCGGCGGCGTCGCGATGTTCGTCGAGACGCTCACCGACAACCGCAACCGGACGACGCAGGACGTCCGCCACGCGTTCACGCGCAGCGGAGGCAACCTCGGCGAGAACGGGAGCACGGCGTGGATGTTCGCGCGCAAGGGGTCGATACAGATCGAGAAGGACCGGGCGCCCGACGAGGAGCAGCTGCTCGAGATCGCACTCGAGGCCGGCGCCGAGGACCTGAACGACGCCGAGAGCACGTGGGAGATCACGACGGATCCGGCGGCGTTCGGCGCCGTCCGCGGGGCGGTCGAGGCCGCCGGCATCCCCATGCTGTCCGCCGAGCTCACGATGCTGCCGCAGAGCACGGTCCCGGTCGAGGGCGGTCAGGCCAAGCAGGTGCTCGCGCTGCTCGAGGCGCTCGAGGACCTCGACGACGTCCTAAACGTCTACGCGAACTTCGACATCCCCGAGGCCGTGATGGCCGAGCTCGGCTGAGCGCCGCTCAGCCGAAGAGCAGGACGGCGAGGACCATCGTCACGACGGACAGGACCGTGCTGGCGATCAACGCCGATGCCGACTCGGACTCGTACGCGCCGTAGCGGACCGCGAACATCGGACCGACCACCGACGCCGGCATGGCCGTCAGGATCACGGCCTCGCTCCGACCGACCCCGGTGATGCCGAACAGCATCGCGAGGCCGAGCATCAGGAGGGGTTGCACGACGTTCTTGATGACCGCGAGCGAGATCGGCTCGACGCCCATCCTGGGCCGGAACCGGGCGATGATCAGCCCCGACGCGAAGAGCGCGACCGCCGAGGTTGCCTGGCCGATGAGGTCGAGGCTCGCGTCGAACGGCTCGGGCGGCTCGAATCCCACCGCGACGACGGCGAGCGCGAGGAAGGGCGACCACACCATCGACCTCGAACCCGTGCGCACGAGCACGTCGCGGAGCAAGGGGCCGAATCCACGCGCGTCGTCGGCCGGACGTGTGGCCCACTCGAGAATCACGATGGTCACCGGCAAGATCACGGCGCTGGTCGAGATCGCGTAGAGGGAGATCGCCAGCGAGCTCGTCGATCGGCGGAACAGGTCGTCGAGGATCGGTGTGCCCATGAACGCGGCGGTGGGGACCGCGATCAGCAGGGCGATGATCGCGCTCGACGCGAGGTTCCGCTTCAGCACGATCCGACCGATCACGAGACCGAGACCGACGAAGAGCAACTGGACGGCCGTCACTCCGACGAAGAGTGCCGCGTCGCCGATCAGCACCGAACGAGAGGTCGTGACGACGCCGGCGAAGACCATCGCCGGCAGCGCGAACCCCAACACGAACTCGTTGAAGCCGTCGACCTGGTCGTCGTCGAAGATCTTCCTCGCCCCGGCGAAGTACCCGAGACCGACCACCGCGAACACGGGGATCAGCACCGAGACGATGTCGACGACGCGCATGCGTCACGCTATCGCTTCCCTCGGGCGTCGGACCGAGGCATGGATGCTCCGTCGGAACGCCATGGGGCGAACGGGCGGTGAGTTTCCGCGCGTGGGGTGCCGTTCCGAGGTGTCTCCGTCTCCGAACCCCCGAGTGATTGACCGGGGACCGAGCATGCAAGAGACTGAACAGGTGTTCGAGTCATGCGTGCTCGGGGTGGACCCCGGTCTGTCCGCCCTCGGCCTGGCCGCGGTGGGCAGACGAGGCCGAACGTCGGAGCTCCTGTATCTCGGGACGGCGCGAACGCCGACCGGTCTACCCGAGGCCGCGCGGCTCCGGCTCCTGCACGACGCCGTCGCGGCTGCGATCGCCGAGCACCGGCCGGACTCCGTCGCGATCGAGCGGATCGCGTGGAACAAGAATCAGGTCAGCGCGATGGGGGTCGCTCGAGCGACCGGTGTCGTGCTCCTCGCCGCCGCCCAGGCGGGCCTGGCCGTCGAGGAGTATGGACCGCTCGAGGTGAAGATGGCGGTCACCGGCCATGGGAACGCCGACAAGGCGCAGGTCCGAGACGCGCTCGAGCGGTTCCACGGCTTCGCGGGTCTCCCGAACGAACCCGACGCCGTCGACGCGGTCGCGATCGCGCTCTGTCATCTGACCCAGTCCAGGCTGCGCACGGCGGCGGCGACGTGATCTCGTTCCTCGAGGGCGACGTCGCCGAACGCGCCGGCGGCCGGGTCGTGATCTCCGTCGGGGGCGTCGGCTACGACGTGTTGGTCCCGGCCTCCACGCTCTCGAAGCTCCCGCCCGTCGGCCGACCCGCGCGCGTGTACACGCGGATGGTGGTTCGGGACGACGCGTTGACCCTGTTCGGGTTCGCGAACGCGGACGAGCGCGAGTTGTTCGACCTGCTCGTGACCGTGACCGGCGTCGGACCGAAGGTCGCGCTCGCGTTCCTGTCGGCGCTGACGCCGGCCGCGCTCCGCCGCGCCGTGACGAGCGGCGACGTCGCCGCGCTCACGATCGTTCCGGGTGTCGGCAAGAAGGTGGCGCAGCGGGTCGTGCTCGACCTGAAGGACAAGCTCGGCGGCGAAGACATCGTGATCGTCGACGGTCCGCTCGCCGATGTGCGCGACGCGCTGCTCGCACTCGGTCTGTCCCCGCAGGAGGCGAGCGAGGCCATGGCCGGCATCGAGTCGAACGGCGGCCGGCCGGTCGAAGACCTGCTGCGCGAGGCGCTCCGGCACGTGGGACGCGGATAGGCTGGGCGCCCGTGACCGACGAACCTCGCATCGTGGACGCCGAGGTGCCCGAGGAGGAGCGCGAGTTCGACGCGGCCCTCCGACCGAGGCGCCTCGACGAGTTCGTCGGGCAGGAGCGGATCAAGGAGCAGCTCGCGCTCCTGATCGACGGGGCTCGGGCACGAGGCGAGACCACCGATCACCTGTTGTTCTCCGGACCGCCGGGCCTGGGGAAGACCACGCTCGCCGGGATCGTCGCCAACGAGCTCGACGTCGGGTTCCAGCCGACGTCGGGGCCGGCGCTCGACCGCCCGGGTGACCTCGCGGCGATCCTGACGAACCTCGAGCACGGCGACGTGCTGTTCGTCGACGAGATCCACCGCATGCCGCGCGCGGTCGAGGAGGTCCTGTATCCGGCGCTCGAGGACTTCAAGCTCGACGTCGTGCTCGGCAAGGGGCCGAGCGCGCGGAGCATCCGGCTCGACCTCCCGAGGTTCACGCTCGTCGGTGCCACGACTCGTCCCGGCCGGATCACGCTCCCGCTCCGGGAGCGTTTCGGGTTCTCTCCGCGCCTGGACTACTACTCCGAGGTCGACCTGGCGTCGATCGTGCGCCGTTCGGCGGGGATCCTGGCGGTCGAGGTGGACGGCGAGGGCGCGGAGGAGATCGCGCGGCGCTCCCGAGGCACCCCCCGTGTCGCGAACCGCCTCCTGCGGCGGGTCCGCGACTTCGCCCAGGTCCGCCACGACGGCGTCGTGAACGAACAGGTCGCCCGAGCGGGGCTCGAGCTGTTCGAGGTGGACGAACAGGGCCTGGACAAGCTCGACCTGGCGATCCTGTCGATGGTCGTGGAGAAGTTCGGAGGCGGCCCCGTGGGCCTGTCGACGCTCGCGGCCGCCGTCGGCGAGGAGACCGACACCGTCGAGGACGTTGTCGAGCCCTACCTCCTGCAGCTCGGGCTGCTGCAGCGCACCCCTCGGGGTCGCGTCGCGACCGAACGCGCCTACCGGCACCTCGGCGTCGCGCGCGAGGGCGCCCTGCCGCTCGGCTGAACGACCCGGGAAGCCCGCAACTGCGAACGGCGCGATAGCCTGTATGCTGCTTCGTCACCCCCAAGGAGGCTGGTCACAGCATGTTCGGGATCCTCGCCCAGGAGGGTGGCGGCCAGGCCGGCAGCTCGTTGGTCGGTCTCGCGCTGCCGCTGCTGATGATCGTGGGCTTCTACTTCCTGCTGATCCGTCCGCAGCGCAACCGACAGCGTGCGCAGCAGGCGGTCCTCGCCGCGCTCGAGGTGGGCGACGAGGTCATGACCAGCAGCGGGATGTTCGGAACGATCGTCGATATCGATGAGGACGAAGGGGTCCTGACCGTGGAGATCGCCCCCGGCACCCGCGTCCGCATGCTGCGGCAGGGCATCGCGCAGCGCTTCGTCGAGGACGAGGACGGCGCGTACGACGAGGACGACGACGAGGACGCCGGCACGGCCGACGAGGGAGCCGACCGGGAACCGTGAGCGCTGAAGCGGTACCCGGCGCGGGACCCGTCGAGGCGGTCCCGGAGACCGGGTCCGACGGGATCACGCTCGAGCTGGTCCAGGAGGACCCGGAACTGTCATCGTTCATCTCCGCGGCCGACCGTGTCATGGAGGGACTCGGCTACACCGAGCACGGGTTCCGCCACGCGAACCTGACGGCGCGCATCGCCTACAACGTCATCACGCGCGCCGGCTTCGACGAGCACACGGCCAACCTCGCGTGCGTCGCCGGCTACCTCCACGACGTGGGGAACATGATCAGCCGGTACGCGCACGGGCAGACCGGTGGCGTGCTCGTCTACCAGGCGCTCCGGGACCGCGTGCCGTCCGCCGATCTCGCGCAGATCGTCTCGGCGATCGCGAACCACGAGGAAGAGAACGGCTACGCGATCTCGCCCGTCTCGGCGGCCGTGATCCTCGCCGACAAGTCCGACGTGCACCGGAGCCGGGTCCGGAAGACGGGCCAGATCGAGTTCGACATCCACGACCGCGTGAACTTCGCCGCCGAGCAGTCGTTCCTGCGCGTGGACTCGGAGGCCAAGACGGCAACGCTCGAGCTCACGATCGACACGCAGATCAGTCAGGTGATGGAGTACTTCGAGATCTTCCTCGGCCGTATGCAGATGTGCCGCCTGGCCGCCGAGGTGCTCGACTGCAAGTTCAAGCTGCATATCAACGGGGCGGAGCTGGCATGACCGAGGTCGGTGACCGACCGTGAAGAAGCCTCGCGCGCTGTGGGGGTCGATCGTGTTCGTCGTGGCGCTCGCCCTGGGTGGGGCCGCGCTGTTCCTGACGGGCACCCGACCGGTCCTGGGTCTGGACCTGAAGGGCGGCGTGTCGGTGATCCTGTCGGCCCCCGAGGGCACCCCACCCGACGTGATGGATCAGGCCCTCGAGAACATCCGGAACCGGATCGACGCGTTCGGCACGGCCGAGCCGCTCCTGTTCGTTACCGGCAACACCCTGGAGGTGCAGATCCCCGGCCTCGCCCGCGGCACGATCCAGGAGCGCGTGAAGACGCAGTACTGCATCGCCGACGCGGACGGAGCCGCGTTCGCCTGCTTCGACCAGGAGCAGGACGCGAACGACGAGTTCGAGGCCGCCGCCGTGCGCCCGCTCGTCTCCTCCGTCTGCCTGACCGGCGAGGTGTACGGGCAGGACCGCCCCTGTTTCGGGGACGAGCAGGAGGCCGACGACGCGATCGCCGCGATCGAGGTGGACAAACAGCAGGCGCAGGACGGACAGGAGGCGGAGTTCTGCCTGACGGGCACCGGTCTGGAGTCGGATCCGTGTTTCCCCTCGCGCGAGGAGGCGGAGGCGGCGATCGACGGCATCTCGACGGAGGTCACCCAGAGCTTCTGCGTCCAGGGTGAGGGGGAGCAACCGTTCTCGAACGACCAGGGCGCGGCCTGCCTCCCGACGCAGGAGGCGGCGCAGACCCTGCTCGACGGCATGGCCGTGGAACGGTTCCCCAGCGAGTTCTGCGTCCTCAGCTCCGCGGAGGAGGGGCTCGGCTGCTTCCTGTCGCGCGAGGCCGCCGAGGCGCGGCTGCAGGAGACGGGGCAGGAGCGCCTCCTCCAGGTGATCGGCCAGACGGCCCGCTTGGAACAGCGCGAGGTCCTGCAGATCATCCCGCAGACCGATCCGGCGTTCGCGTCCACGCCCGTCACGTGCGGGACCGAGGCGGAGCAGGCGACCGAGGCGTGTTCGTTCGAGGCCCTGCGAGGCCAGGAGGTCGTGTTCCTGGATCCCGCGGGGGAGGTGAAGTACACGCTCGGACCCGTCGAGTTCACCGGCGACGTGATCGACAGCGCGGCGCCCGTATACGACGCGGGGTCGGCCGGTGCGGTCGGGACGGGATGGCGCATCACGTTCGACCTGACCGGCGAGGGGACCGACATCGTCTCCGAGGTGACGACGCGGCTGGTCGGCCGCCAGCTCGCGATCGTCGTTGACGGCACGGTCATCTCGGCCCCGACCGTGCAGAGCGCGATCACAGGCGGCACGGGCGAGATCAGCGGGAGCTTCACGGAAGCGCGCGCGAAGGACCTCGCGACGCAGCTGAACGCGGGAGCGCTGCCCGTCGAGCTCACCACGCAGCAGGTGCTCACGGTGAGCCCGACCCTCGGCGACGAGTCGCTCCAACAGGGACTCGTGGCGGCGTTCGCCGGACTGATCCTGCTCGCCCTGTACCTGTTGTTCTACTACCGCGTGTTGGCCCTGGTCGCGTGGGTGGGGATGACGATCTGGGGCATCCTCGCGCTGTCGCTCATCGCGCTCGCGGGCGTCTCGATCGGGTACAACCTGACGCTCGCCGGGGTGGCCGGGCTCGTGATCTCGCTCGGGGTGACCGCCGACTCCTACATCGTGTTCTTCGAGCGGCTGAAGGACGAGGTGCACGCCGGGAAGTCGCCGCGCTCGGCCGCCGCCCCGGCGTTCAAGCGTTCGTTCCGAACGATCGTCGCCGCCGACCTCGTGACGGCGATCGCCGCCATCGTGCTGTACCTCACCGCGATCTCCTCGGTCCGTGGGTTCGCGCTCACGCTGGGTGTCGCGACGCTCCTGGACCTGTTCGTCGTCTACTTCTTCAAGCGCCCGGCCGTGGCACTGCTGTGCCGGAGCGACCGATTGGTGGAGCTGCCCGTCATGGGTGTTCGAGCCGGCCTCGCCGCCGACCGTGAGGCGGCGCCGGCGGCCGCCCCCGCCATCGCGGGAGGCTCGGAGTGAGCCTCCGACGCGCCTTCGACACGTTCCGTGGCTACCGGCATCCCGAGTTCCGGATCGTCCAACAACGCCGGCGGTGGCTGATCCTGTCGGGGACCGCGATCGCGATCTCGTTGTTCGCCCTCGTGGTCCTGCGCCTGAACTTCTCGATCGACTTCACCGGCGGGACCCTGATCCAGTACGGCCTCGAGCAGCCGGTGACCGTCGAGGAGGTCCGCGAGACGCTGGCCGCCGACCCGTTCGATCGCGCGAACGCCGAGGTCCAGATCGTGGGCGGCAACCGCGTCTCGATCCGGACGACCGCGCTCACCGACCTCTCTCCGCAGGAGCGGACCCTGTTGTTCGAGGGGCTCGCCGACCAGGCCGCGATCACGCCGGACGACATCAGCGCGCAGGTCGTGGGGCCCACCTGGGGAGCGCAGATCTCACGCCAGGCGATCATCGGGCTCGTCGTCGTCCTCGCGGCGATCGCCCTCTACATCACCCTGCGCTTCGAATGGAAGATGGCGCTCGGCGCGATGATCGCGATGATGCACGACGTCGTGATCACCGCCGGCGTGTACGCGTTGACCGGCCGCCAGGTCTCGCCGGCGACCGTGATCGCGATCCTGACGATCCTCGGGTTCTCGCTCTACGACACCGTCGTGATCTTCGACAAGGTGAAGGAGAACACGGAGTCGACGGCGCAGCTCGGCAAGGACACGTACGAGGGGGTCGCGAACACCTCGATGAACCAGGTCCTGATGCGTTCGGTCAACACCTCGCTCGTCGTCGTGCTGCCGATCCTGTCGCTGCTGCTGTTCGGTGGCGCGACCCTGAAGGACTTCGCGTTCGCGATGCTCATCGGGACGATCATCGGCGCGTACTCGTCGATCTTCGTCGCGACGCCGATCCTGGTGGTGCTCAAGGAGCGGGAGCCGCGTTATCAGCAGCTGCGCGCCCGCCTGGAGGGGCGTCCGACCGGGCGCGGCCTGCGGGCGGTGCCGGACCCCGCCGCCGAGGTCGTCCAGGAGCAGGAGACCGCCCCCGCGGCCGTCGGCGCGACCGCCTCGACGGGTCGGGCGAGCCCGAGCGGTTCAAGTTCGACGCGTCCGCGTCCGAAGAGCAGACGGCGCCCGCCGGCCAAACGCAGGCGGAGGTGAGCGATGGACATCGAACAGGTGAAGGCGCTCGTCCGGGACGTCCCCGACTTCCCGCAGGAAGGCGTCGTGTTCAAGGACATCACGCCGCTGCTCGCGGACGAGCTCGCGTTCTCGACCGTGATCGACCTCATCGTCGTGCACTTCGGACGCGGGAACGTGGACAAGGTGGTCGGGATCGAGGCGCGGGGGTTCATCCTGGCCTCGCCGGTCGCGTATCACTTCAACGCCGGATTCGTCCCGGTCCGCAAGGCCGGCAAGCTGCCGTGGCAGACGCAGGCCGCCGAGTATGAGCTCGAGTACGGCACGGCGACCCTGGAGATCCATCAGGACGCGATCGCGGCGGGGGAGCGCGTGCTGATCGTCGACGACGTGCTCGCGACCGGCGGAACGGCCCGGGCCGCCGCACGGCTGGTCGAGGAGATCGGCGGCAAGGTGGTCGGGATCTCGTGCCTGATCGAGCTCGGGTTCCTCCACGGGCGCGAGAAGCTCGAGGGTCACGACGTCTTCACGCTGATCTCGTACTGAGCCCGGCCGGCACGTGCACGGCCTGCGCTGCACCCGCACGTAGACTGGTTCCACGGGGGTGACGGCGCGGATGGACACGGGCGAGCAGCTGCGGACGGAGCGGCGCGGCGGACTGCTCTCGCGCCTGCGCCCCGGCGAGCCCGCACCACCGGGTGAAGGCCTCGAGGGGCTCCTTCGGACCGTGAAGTCCTACAACCCGAAGGCGGACCTCAAGGAGATCGAGCGCTCCTACCGGTTCGCGCAGGAGCACCACGAGGGTCAGACCCGGCTGTCCGGCGAGGCCTTCATCGAGCATCCACTCGCCGTCGCGAGGATCCTGGCCGATCTCGGGCTCGACACGACCACGCTGCAGGCGGCGCTCCTGCACGACACCGTCGAGGACACGGCCGTCACGGTCCAGGAGCTGGAGGAGGGCTTCGGCGGAGAGGTTGCCCGCATCGTCGACGGGCTCACGAAGCTGGACCAGGTCCAGTTCCGCACCCGCGAGCACGAGCAGGCCGAGAACGTCCGCAAGATGATCGTCGCGATGGCCGGCGACATCCGCGTCCTGCTCATCAAGCTCGCCGATCGCCTGCACAACATGCGAACGCTCTCGGCCCTGCCGATCGACAAGCAGAAGCGCATCGCCTCCGCCACGCTCGAGATCTACGCGCCGCTGGCGCATCGTCTGGGTGTCCAGCAGGTGAAGTGGGAGCTCGAGGACCTCTCCTTCAAGACGCTGCACGAGGGGCCGTACCGCGAGATCGCGAGCCTCGTCGAGAAACGCCGCGGCGAACGCCAGCTCTACGTCGACGAGGTGCTCGAGTCGGCACGGGAGCGCCTGCGCGAAGCCGGGGTCAAGGCCGAGGTGATCGGCCGCCCGAAGCACCTGTACTCGATCTACGAGAAGATGGTGATCGGCGGCAAGGAGTTCAACGAGATCTACGACCTCGCCGCCATGCGGATCCTCGTGGGCTCGCTCCGCGACTGCTACGGGGCGCTCGGCGCCGTCCACTCCCTGTGGAAGCCGGTCCCGGGTCGATTCAAGGACTACATCGCGATGCCCAAGTCGAACATGTACCAGTCGCTCCACACGACCGTGGTCGGGCCGCAGGGCCGCCCGATCGAGGTGCAGATCCGGACGAAGGACATGCATCGGACGGCGGAGTTCGGGATCGCGGCGCACTGGCGCTACAAGGAGGGGCAGGGCGGGAAGAAGGTCAAGGAGGCGAAGGAGGCCGGCGACCTTGCCTGGTTGGGTCAGATGCTCGACTGGCTGAAGGACATGGCCGATCCGCGCGAGTTCATGGAGGGTCTGCGGATCGACCTGTACGGCGGGCAGGTCTTCTGCTTCACCCCGAAGGGTGACGTGATGAACATGCCGGCGGGCGCGACGCCCGTCGACTTCGCGTACGGGGTGCACACCGAGGTCGGTCACCGGACGATCGGCGCGAAGGTCAACGGCAAGCTCGTTCCCCTCGACTACGAGCTTCGGACCGGCGACACCGTCGAGATCCTGACCTCGAAGGCGCTGGGCGAGGGCCCGTCGCAGGACTGGACCCGGTTCGTGAAGACCCCCAGGGCGCGCACGAAGATCCGCCAGTGGTTCAGCCGGGAGCGGCGGGAGGACGCGCTCGAGGAGGGCCGCGAGCAGCTCCAGCGCCTGATGCGGAAGCAGAACGTCCCGTTGAAGCGCCTGGCCACCGAGGAGACGCTCGGGCAGCTCGCGCACGAGATGAAGTTCCCGAACCTCGACGCCCTCTACATCGCCGTGGGCGAGGGTCAGGTCTCACCGCAGTCGATCGTCGCGCGGCTGGCGCGCTCGCTGCAGGGCACGACCGAGGAGGACGTGACGGAGGTCCCGCTCGCGCGGCCGGTACGCATCGGCGAGCCCGCCTCGACCGACGTGACCTCGGGCATCGAGGTCCCGGGGTCCGCCGACGTCTGGGTCCGCCTCGCCCGCTGCTGCACGCCGGTCCCGGGCGACGAGATCCTCGGGTTCGTCACACGCGGGCAAGGGGTGAGCGTGCACCGGACCGACTGCCCGAACGCCAAGTCGCTCGTCGCGCAGCCCGAGCGCCTGATCGACGTGACGTGGCGGGCGGGCAAGCCCACCTCGTTCGCGGTCGCCGTGCAGGTCGAGGCGCTCGACCGGACGCGGCTGCTCTCGGACGTGGCGACGGTGCTCGCCGACCACCACGTGAACATCCTGTCCGCGACGACGTCCGTCGGCCGTGACCGGACCACGATCCTGCGGTTCACGTTCGAGCTCGCCGACATCGCGCATCTGGCGGAGCTGCTGACCGCGGTCAAGAAGATCGAGAACGTCTACGACGCGTTCCGCGTCGTCCCTCGTTGAGGGTCCTGCTGCAGCGCGTCTCGCGAGCGTCGGTCACGGTTCGAGGCGAACGGGTGGCGGAGATCGGGCACGGCGTGCTGCTGCTGGTCGGGGTCGGGAAGGACGACGGCTTCGGCGAGTACGACCGCCTGGCGGAGAAGGTCTTCCACCTCCGCGTGTTCGAGGACGAGCAGGGCAAGATGAACCGGTCGTTGTCCGACGTGGGCGGCGAGATCCTCCTGGTACCGCAGTTCACGCTCTTCGGCGACGTGCGAAAGGGACGGCGTCCGTCCTGGGACGCGGCAGCGCCCCCCGAGGTCGCGGAGGATCGCCTCGAGGCGTTCGCCAAAGCGTTGGAGGCGCGCGGCGCTCGCGTCGCGCGGGGTGCGTTCCGGGAGCACATGGAGGTCGAGCTCGTGAACGACGGTCCGGTGACCCTCTGGGTCGACGCCGCGTCGCTCTGACGCCTAGACGAGCCGGGTCTGGTCCCGGCCTGGGCGGCGGCTCCTGGTGACGACCGGCGGCGCCGGGTGTTCGACGAGGGCCACGACCCGGTCCGCCATGAACCGACCCGTCCGGACCGGCTCTCCGTTGCGGGTGACCTCCGCGACCTCGATCACGCCTCGGGAGGTGCTGACCTCGACGCGACGCCCGGCCTTGGTGGCCTCGATCTCGTACGTGAGGACACCCGCTCCCGAGTCCACGACGATCTCCACGCGGTCGCCTCTCACGGCCCGAGCGTACCCCTGGGTGCCGACGTTCGCCCCGGAAGGGGGCGCGCGCGGGCCCGGATAGACTCAGGCCTCCATGTACCTGGACGTCTTCTCCGACAACTCGTTCGAGACCAACTGCTGGCTGATCGGAGCCGACGGGACGGACGACGCGGTGGTGGTCGACCCTGGCTTCGATCCGGGGCGCGTGCACGCGATGCTCGAGGCCGAGGGGAAGCGACCGGTCGCGGTGCTCGCCACGCACGGTCACTTCGACCACATCGGCTCGGCGGCGGAGTTCTGCGGCGACGACCTGCCCTTCCACATCCACGAGGCCGACGTGCAGGCGCTCACCGATCCGCAGGGATGGGGAGCCGGGTTCCAGACCCCGCCGGTGCCGGTGAAGGACGTGCGGACGCTCGTCGACGGCGACGTCTTGACGTATGCGGGGTTCCGGGTCGAGGTGCTCCACACCCCGGGGCATACGCCGGGCAGCGCCTGCTTCCGCACGGACGGATGGGTGCTGTCGGGGGACCTCGTCTTCGCCGGCTCGATCGGTCGCAGCGACTTCCCCAATTCGTCGCCGTCGCACATGGAGCGGAGCCTCCGCCGGTTCCTCGAACTGCCCGATCCCACCGACGTCCTGCCCGGCCACGGCCCTCGGACGACGGTCGGGCGTGAGCGCGCGAACAACCCGTTCCTGCGGGGTTCGTGAGCGTGGAGCTCCAGCCGCCCCGCGGGACGGGCGACCTGTTGCCGCCGGACGCCGACGCGATGCTCGGCCTGTACGAGGCCGCGCACCGCATCGCGGCCCGATACGGGTTCCGGTACGTCGAGACGCCGACGTTCGAGCACACGGAGCTGTTCGCGCGGACCTCGGGCGAGTCCTCCGACATCGTGACGAAGGAGATGTACACGTTCCAAGACAAAGGAGGCCGTTCCCTGACGTTGCGCCCGGAGCAGACCGCGAGCATCGTCCGGGCGTACCTCGCGAATGCGCACGACCTCCCGACCCCCTTCACGGCGTATCACGTGTCGACGCAGTTCCGACACGGCCGGCCCCAGGCCGGGCGGCTTCGCGAGTTCCGACAGTTCGGCGCCGAGGTGATCGGCGTCGCCGCGCCCGGCGCCGACGTCGAGGTGATCGCGCTCGGCGACCGGTTCCTCCGGGGCGGGGGGATGTCGAAGCTCGAGCTCCTGGTGAACTCGATCGGGGATCCGGTCTGCCGCCCGGCGTACCGGGAACGCCTCGTCGCGCACCTCGAGCCCCACGAGGCCGAGCTCGACGAGGACTGCCGGACCAGGCTCCGCACGAACCCGATGCGGGTGTTCGACTGCAAGATCGACGGGCGCAAGCCCTTCGTGTTGGACGCCCCGAAGATCTCGGACCATCTGTGCGAGGCGTGCGCGGAGCACTTCGCGGCCGTGCGGACCGGACTGGATGCGGCCGAGGTGGCGTTCACCCACGACCCGCGGCTCGTGCGGGGCCTCGACTACTACACGCGCACCGCGTTCGAGTTCGTCTCCGGCGCGCTCTCCCCGGCCCAATCCACGGTCTGTGGCGGCGGCCGCTACGACGGGCTCGCGGAGGTGCTGGGCGGGCCGCCGACACCCGGCGTCGGCTTCGCGCTCGGGCTCGACCGGATGCTGGCCGCCATGCGCGAGGAACGGGTGGGCGTTCCGGCCGAGCGCGGGATCGCGTGCTTCGTCGTCGCGCTCGGCGAGGAGGCCGCCCGGGTGGGCTCGCGTCTGGTCGACGACCTCCGGCTCGCCGGCATCCCGGCCGCGCGCGCGTTCGAGGACCGTCCGTTGAAAGCGCAGCTGCGGATGGCCGATCGCGCCGGCGCCAGCTACGCGGGGATCCTCGGCGAGCGGGAGGTCGCGTCGGGGATCGTGACCCTTCGGCGGCTGTCCGACGGCGAACAGGAGGAGGTGCCCCTCGGCGATGTGGTGAACTGGCTCGCCCGAACTGACTGGGCCGCGGAGGGGCCGACGAGATGAGCGATGGTCGCACCGCGATGCGCACGCACACGTGCGGGGAGCTGCGAGCCTCGCACGTCGGCGGGGCGGTCGCGCTCTGTGGGTGGGTGTGGCATCAGCGCGATCACGGCGGCGTGACCTTCGTCGATCTCCGCGACCGGGAGGGGCACGTGCAGCTGGTCTTCCATCCGGAAGACGCGCCGGACGCGCACGCCGTGGCGCAGGCCTTCAAGGCCGAGTCCGTGGTCCGCGTCACGGGGGAGGTTCGGGCTCGCCCCGATGGGACCGTGAACCGGGACCTCGCCACCGGCGAGGTCGAGGTGGCCGTGGCGCAGGTCGATGTGCTGACCGAGGCGGAGACGCCGCCGTTCGTGATCGAGGATCGCATCGAGGCATCCGAGGAGCTCCGGATCCGCTACCGGTATCTCGACCTGCGACGACCCGAGATGACGAAGGTCTTGCGGCTGCGCCACACGATCAACCGCATCATCCGCGAGGAGATGGAGTCGGGTGGGTTCCTCGAGGTGGAGACGCCGCTGCTGGGCAGGAGCACGCCGGAGGGCGCGCGAGACTTCCTGGTTCCCGCTCGCCTGTGGTCCGGCACGTTCTACGCGCTGCCGCAGTCGCCCCAGCAGCTGAAGCAGCTGCTGATGGTCGCGGGACAGGACCGGTACTACCAGATCGTCCGCTGCCTCCGCGACGAGCAGCCGCGCGCAGACCGGAGCTTCGAGTTCACGCAGCTCGACGTCGAGATGTCGTTCGTCGACGAGGAGGACGTCTTCGCGGTGATCGAGCCGCTCTACGCGAGGGTCGTCCGCGAGACGCAGGGTGTCGAGGTCCCGACGCCGTTCCCCCGGATGACGTTCGACGAGATGATGACGCGCTACGGCTCGGACAAGCCCGACCTGCGCTACGGGATGGAGCTCGCGGACCTCGGCGAGGTCTTCGCGGGAACGGGGTTCCGAGCCTTCGCCTCGGCGATGGAGGCCGGAGGGCTCGTGAAGGCGCTCGCGGCTCCCGGCGGGGCCGAACTCTCGCGCAAGGAGCTCGACGAGCTCGTCCAGGTCGCGAAGTCCCGCGGCGCGGCCGGCCTTGTCTGGATCGTCGTCGAGGGCGACGAGATCCGGTCACCCGTCGAGAAGCACCTGACCTCCGACGAGATCGACGGCGTCCGCAAGGCCACGGGCGCGGGCCCGGGCGACCTCGTCGTCATCGTGGCCGACCGCGCCGACCGGGCGAACGTCGCGCTCGACGGGCTCCGCCGGCATCTCGCCGATCGCCTCGGGCTGATCCCCGAGGGGGAGTGGCGGTTCTGCTGGTACTCGGAGCCGCCGCTGTTCGACTGGTCCGACGACGAGGGGAAATGGGTCTCGAACCACCACCCCTTCACCGCGCCGCTCACCGCCGATCTGCACCCGGAGACGGCGAGGGCCCGAGGGTACGACCTCACGCTGAACGGGTTCGAGCTGGGCGGAGGGAGCATCCGGATCCACGATCCCGAGGTGCAGCGGAAGGTCTTCGAGGTCCTCGGGCTCACGCCCGAGCAGACCGAGGAGCAGTTCGGCCACCTGCTCAGAGCGTTCGCGTACGGCGTTCCGCCGCACGGGGGCATCGCGCTCGGGGTCGACCGCATCGTGATGCTGATGGCGGGCAAGGACACGATCCGAGACGTGACCGCGTTCCCGAAGGCTCAGTCCGGTGCCGACCCACTGACGGGAGCGCCGGCGCCCGCCTCGCCGGAACAGCTGCGTGAGCTGGGGATCGCGGTGGTCGCGGAGCCGAAGGAGCAGCGGGCCGATGGCTGAGCTCACCGAGGTCGATCTCGGGCTGCTGACCGGGGCCGAGTACGCGACCTTCGTGACGGTCAACCCGGACACGTCTCCACACGCGACGGTCACGTGGACCGATGCCGCGGACGGCCATGTGCTGATCAACACCGCCCAAGGGCGCGTCAAGGATCGGAACGTGCGTGCGAATCCGCGCGTCGCGCTCACGATCATGCCGGGCGGGGACGCGTACGCCTGGATCACGATCATCGGCACGGTGGTGGACATCGAGGTGGGGGAGCGAGCCGAGCGTCATATCGACGACCTGTCGCATCGCTACGACGGGCATGGGTATCGCTACACGCCCGGGCAGGTCCGCGAGATCCTGCGGATCCGGCCCGACCGGATCATCCGCTACCGGGACTGAGGCACCGTGGCCGACGTCCCACTCGCGGCCCGGATGCGCCCCCGGACGTTCGACGAGTTCGTCGGCCAGTCGCACCTGATCGGGGGCGGCCGCGCCCTCACCGATCTGCTCGAGGGCGGCCACCTCCCGTCGATCGTCCTGTGGGGCCCGGCGGGCACCGGCAAGACGACCCTCGCGTACCTGCTCGCCGAGGCGGTGGGGGGCAACCTCGTGCAGCTGTCGGCCGTCTCCTCGGGCGTGGCGGACGCCCGCAAGGTCATGAAGGAGGCCGCGTCCGGCATGTTCCGGACGGTGCTGTTCGTGGACGAGGTGCACCGCTGGTCGAAGTCGCAGCAGGACGTTCTGCTCCCCTCGGTCGAGGACGGCACGATCACGCTGATCGGCGCCACGACGGAGAACCCGTACTTCTCGCTCGTCACCCCGCTGCTGTCGCGCTGCATCCTGCTCCGGCTCGAGCCGCTCACCGAGGACGACCTGCGGACCCTCCTTCGGCGCGCCCTGGAGGACGGCGACCGCGGGCTCGCGAAGCTCGACGTACGGGTCTCGGACGAGGCGCTCGAGCACCTGGTCGAGGTCGCCGCGCGGCGACGCCCGGATCGCGCTCACGGGCCTCGAGGCCGGGGTGTTGGCGGCCCGCGCCGCCGGCGACGACGTGCTCTCGCGCGAGCTGGCGGCCGACGCCGTGCAGCACAAGGCCATCGTCTACGACCGGCAGGGCGACGCGCACTACGACGTGATCTCGGCGTTCATCAAGAGCATCCGGGGCTCGGACCCCGACGCGGCGTTGTTCTGGCTCGCCAGGATGCTCGAGGCGGGGGAGGACGCCCGCTACATCGCGCGACGGATGGTCGTCCATGCCAGCGAGGACATCGGCCTCGCCGATCCCCGGGCACTCCTCGTCGCGACGGCCGCCGCGCATGCGGTGGAGTACGTCGGCCTCCCCGAAGCCCAGCTCAACCTCGCGGAGGCCGCGATCTACCTCGCCCGCGCGCCGAAGTCCAACAGCGTGGTCGCCGCGCTCGGCCGTGCCCTGGAGGACGCGCGTTCGGCCGACCCGGTGCCGCTCCACCTGAAGGAGGCCGGGCACCCGGGGCTGCGCTCGCAGGGGTACGGCAAGGGCTACCGGTACCCGCACGACTTCCCGGGGCACCGCGTGGAGCAGGAGTACCGCCCCGCGAAGTTCGAGGGCCGTCGCTACTACGAACCCTCGGGACAGGGCGAAGAGACACCGGGCGATCCCGGATCGGGATGACCGGGGCCTGGTGGGTATGATGCCCCGGCCTGTCCCACCGGCCCCGACATCGGAGGAGTCGCGATGATCGCAGCGCTCGACGGAGGTGACGTCGCCCTCATCGTCCTGTCGGCCTTCTGGGGACTGCTCGTCCTGTTCCTGTGCATCGTGCTCATCAACACGTTCCGGGTGCTCGAGAGCACGAAGATGATGATCGACCAGGTCCGGGAGGAGACGATCCCGCTCCTGCACGAGGTGAAGGGTTCGGTCGAGCGGACGAACCGTGAGCTCGACCGACTCGACGGCGTGCTCGTCTCCGCGAACGAGATCGTGGGTCGCGTCCAACGTGTCTCCAAGCTCGTCGAGGAGGTCGCCTCCGGCCCGCTCGTGAAGCTGATCTCGGTGGGTGCCGGGGTGCGGAGGGCCTCCAGTCGCTTCGCCGGGAAGCGGGGCAGCCGCCCGTGAGGCGGCTGTTCTGGGTGGCGCTCGGCCTCGGCGCCGGGGTGGCCGGCGCGGTCATGACCAGGCGGTTCCTGCGCACGCAAGCGGCGAAGGTGGCGCCGGCCAACCTGACCCGTGAAGCGCGCGGAGGCCTGATGGATCTGGCCAAGCTCTTCAACGAGTCGATCGCCGAGGGTCGCCAGGCGATGCGCGAGCGTGAGGAGGAGCTCCGCTCGGGCCTCAGGTAAGGGCTGGCCTGCCGGGGCGCGCGTACCCCGCCACTAGACTTGCCGCGTGGAGGGCAACCGGATCCGTGACGTGTTCCTGCGCTTCTTCGAGGAGCGCGCGCACCGCGTCGTGCCTTCCTCCTCGCTGATCCCGCCGCCGGAGTCCGGGCTGCTCCTCACGAACGCCGGGATGAACCAGTTCATCCCGTACTTCCTCGGCCACGCGAAAGCGCCGTTCCCCCGGGCCGTGACCGCCCAGAAGGTCTTCCGCGCGCTGGACATCGATAACGTCGGGCACACCGATCGCCATCTGACGTTCTTCGAGATGCTCGGCAACTTCTCCTTCGGCGACTACTTCAAGGCCGAGGCCGTCGCCTGGGCGCACGAGCTCGTCACCCAGGTGTACGGGATCGATCCCGAGCGCATGTGGGTGACAGTGTATGAGGAGGACGACGAGGCGGTCGCCGCATGGGACGCCGTCGGCATGCCGGACCCGAGGATCGTGCGGCGTGGCAAGCTCGACGAGCACGGAGAGCTCGCCAACTACTGGTCCACGCATGCCGCGGGGCCGGGCGGACCGTGTTCGGAGATCTTCGTGGACCGTGGCGCCCGGTTCGGGCCGGACGGCGGACCGAACGTCGACGAGGAGCGGTTCATGGAGATCTGGAACCTGGTGTTCATCCAGGACCAGGTGGACGCGGACATCAACGTCGTCGGGGAGCTTCCCGCGAAGAACATCGACACCGGCTCGAGCCTCGAACGCGTCGCGACGGTGCTCCAGGACGTCGACAACGTCTTCGAGACCGACCTGCTGCGGCCGCTGCTCGAGGTGGCCGAGTCGCTGTCGGGCACGACGCACGGCTCCGATGAGCGGACCGACGTCTCGTTGAAGGTGATCGCGGAACACGGGCGCGCGACCACGTTCCTGATCGCCGACGGGGTCCTGCCGTCCAACGAGGGCCGAGGCTACATCCTGCGCAGGATGCTCAGGCGCGTTGTCTCGCACTCCCGGCGGCTCGGGATCGAGCGCGACGTGATGCCGGCGCTCATCGAACGCACGGTCGAGCTGTTCGGCGAGGCCTACCCGGAGCTCGTCGAGAATCGAGCCTACGTCGAGCAGGTCGCCAGCTCCGAGGAGGAACGGTTCGCCTCGACCCTGCGGCAGGGGATGACCCTGTTCGAGGGCGAGATCGAGCGGGCCGAGGGGAGCGAACGCCTCCCGGGGGACGTCGTCTTCAAGCTCCACGACACCTTCGGGTTCCCGAAGGAGCTCACGCGGGAGCTCGCGGAGGACGCCGGGCTCGAGATCGACGAGGCGCGGGTTCGAGTCGCTGATGCGCTCGCAGCGAGAGCGGGCGAAGGCCGGCGCGAGGAAGGGCCGCGCGGCCGAGGAGCTCGCCGACATCGCCGCCGGATCGGGCGGGACGGAGTTCGTCGGCTACCAGTCGCTCGGGTCCGACGCCCGGCTCCTCGCGCTGCTCGGGCCCGACGGCAGGACCGGAGCCGCCGAGGAGGGCGACGAGGTTCGCTTCGTGCTGGACCGGACGCCCTTCTATGCGGAGTCCGGCGGCCAGGTCGGCGACCGGGGAGTCGTGCGGACCCTGGCCGGTACGATCCGCGTCACCGACGCGCAGTTCGGACCGGGCGAGGTGATCGTGCACGCCGGTCTCGTGGAGTCGGGCGAGGTCCACGAGGGTGACGAGGTCCACGGCGAGGTGGACGCACCTCGGCGCGAGGCGACCGCACGGTCGCACACCGCCACGCACCTCGTCCACTGGACGTTGCGGCACCTCCTTGGCGACCACGCTCGTCAGGCCGGCTCGCTCGTGGCGCCGGGACGGCTGCGCTTCGACTTCCCCCACCACTCGGCGGTGCCCCTCGATGTCCTCGAGCAGGCCGAGGAGGTCGCGAACGCGAAGACGTCCGCCGACGACCAGGTCACGATCTACGAGACGACGATGGAGGAGGCGAAGAACCAGGGCGCGATCGCCCTGTTCGGCGAGAAGTACGGGGACTTCGTGCGGGTCGTCGAGGTCGGTGACTATTCGGTCGAGCTCTGCGGTGGCACCCACGTCCACCACACGGGGCACATCGGAACGATCCGGATCCTGCACGAGGGCTCGATCGGCGCCGGGATGCGCCGCGTCGAGGCCGTGGTGGGGCCGGACGCGCTCCGCGAGATCAACCTCGAACGCGAGTGGCTCCGGGCGGTGGCCGACGCGCTCGGGACGGACCCGAAGGGCGCGGCGGATCGCGCCCGCCAGCTCGTCGAGCGCGTCAAGGCGCTCGAGAGCGGAGCTCGGCAAGCTCGAGAAGCAGGAGCAGCGTCAGCTCGCCGAACGCTTCGCCGAGGCGGCCCGCGACGTCCGGGGCGTGCCGCTCGTCGCGATCCGGCACGACGCTGCGGCCGACGAGCTCCGCTCGCTGGCGCAGGACATCGTGCACCGCCTGGAGAACGGCTCGGGTTCCGCCGTGGTGCTCGGGACGGGCAAGGACGGCAAGGCCCTGCTCGTCGCCGCCGCGTCGAAGAACCTCGTCGCACGAGGCGTCACCGCACCCGCCCTGCTCGACCCCGCGGCGAAGATCGTGGGTGGGGGCGCGGGCGGCAAACCCGAGCTCGCGTTCTCGGGTGGTCCGAGGGGCGACGCGTTCACGGAGGCGCTGGACGCGATCGAACCCCGCCTGAAGGAGCTCCTGGGCGAGCGATGACCGGCCCGGGACGCGTCCTGGGGCTCGACCTCGGCGACGCGAGGATCGGGGTGGCGATCTCGGACGACGAACGCCGTGTCGCGGTGCCGCTCGGGACCGTCCGGACCGGCGCACCCGACGACGTGCGGGCCATCGCCGCGCTCGTCCGGCGAGCACGATGTGACGCTGATCGTGGTCGGCCACCCGCTGCTGCTTTCGGCCCGGCCCGGCGAGCGGGCCCATCACGCGGAACGGTTCGCTGAGGCTCTGCGGGCGTTGCTCGAGATCCCGGTGACCCTGCACGACGAGCGGTTGTCCACCGTCGAGGCGGAGCGAGCGCTCCGGGCGGCAGGCGTCTCGGGGAGGGATCGGCGCGGCGCGATCGACCGGTCGGCGGCGACCGTGATCCTGCAGGCCTGGCTCGACCGGACCCCGGACGACTGAGTCGCCGGTATGCTGCGGGGCCGATGCAGGAAGCCCCGCCTCGGGAGGAGACCGCGCCCGGACGCCACCGCGTCGGCCGACGCGGCCGCTGGGGACTCCGCATCGGTCTCGTCCTCGTCCTCGTGCTCGCGGTAGCCGGCGTCGCCGGCGTTCGGTACTACTCGTGGTGTCAGGGAGCCTCGGGCGAGCACGTGCCGGTGACCTTCGAGGTCGCTGAGGGCGCGAGCGGCGGGGAGGTCGTCGATGCGCTGCACGCCCAGGGGGTCGTGCGCTGCGGCATGGTGACGAGCTGGCTCCTGCGCCGGAGCGGCCTCGAGGGTCAGTTCCGGGCCGGCTCGTTCGAGCTCACGACGAACATGACCCCCGACGAGGCCTTCGAGGTGCTCACGACCCCGCCCGACCCCGTGCCCACGGTCCGGCTCACGGTGCCCGAGGGGTACCGGCTCACGCAGATCGCCGAACGGGTCGAGGAGGCCCTCGGCATCCCGGCTCGTCGATTCCTCCGCGCGACCGAGGAGCGGAACTGGTCGCTCCCGCCGTACCTGCCCGAGGACGCCGAGAGCATCGAGGGGTTCCTGTTCCCCGAGACCTACGAGTTCCTCGAGGGCGAGACGAGGTCGAACGACGTGATCCGCAAGCTGCTCGATCAGTTCGGTACCGAGGCCGAGACGCTCCCGTGGGCGAATGCCGAGGACCTCGGCGTCGAGCCCTACGAGGTAGTGGTCGATCGCGTCGATGATCGAGGAGGAGGCGAAGCTCGACGAGGAGCGGGCCCTCATCGCCGGGGTGATCTACAACCGGATCGAGCTCGGGATGACCCTCGGGATCGATGCGACCCTGTTGTACGACGATCCCACGCCGGACGGCCAACTGTCGTTCTCGGATCTCGAGTTCGACAGCCCGTACAACACGCGCATCAACCCCGGCCTGCCCCCGACACCGATCGCCGGCCCCGGCCGCGCGTCGCTGGAGGCGGCGCTGAACCCGGCCGACACGACCTTCCTGTACTACGTGCTCTGCGGCCCCGACGGGCGCCACGAGTTCGGGGAGACCGCCGCCGAGCACGAGGCCAATCGCATCGCGTGTGATGAGTGAGGTGCCCGTCCCGAGGGGTCATGTCTCGGGATCGACGCGCACGGTCGGCGTGATCGGATGGCCCGTCCATCACAGCCTGTCGCCGGTGATCCACAACGCCGCGTTCGCCGCCCTGGGCCTAGACTGGGCCTACGTGCCGATGCCGGTTCCCCCCGGGCAGGTGCCCGCCGCGGTCGAGGGGCTTCGCGCGCTCGGCTTCGTCGGCGCGAACGTGACGATGCCCCACAAGTCGGCGTGCGCCGAGGTGCTCCACGAGCTGTCCGACGACGCACGGCTCCTCGGCGCGGTCAACACGATCGTCGTGGGCTCGGAGGCGATCTCGGGGCACAACACCGACGTCTCCGGCTTCGATCGGTTCCTCCGACAGGACGCCGGGTTCGACCCAGCGGGGCGCACCGCCCTCCTGTACGGCGCGGGCGGGGCGGCGCGCGCCTGCGGACTCGCGCTCGCACGCGGCGGGCTCGCGCGGCTCACCGTCGCCGTTCGTGATCCGTCGAGCGCCGAGGCCATGGCACCGCAGCCTCGCGAGCCTCGGCACGACCATGTCGATCGTGCCGTTCGCCGATGTCCGTACGATCGACGCCGAACTCGTCGTGAACGCGACGCCGCTCGGTTCGGCCGGCGAGTCGCTCCCGCAGTCGGTCCTTCGATCAGGGCGTGGTGGCCGTCGACCTCGTGTACCGCCCGAGCTCGACACCGCTCCAGACGGCCGTGCGTGGCGCGGGCGGCACGGCGTTCGGCGGCCTCGGGCTGTTGCTGCATCAGGCCGCGATCGCGTTCGAGCTGTGGACGGGGCAGCCGGCTCCGCTGGGGGTCATGTCGGCGGCCGCCCTCGCCGAGCTCACGGACGATCGGACCGGCGCGCCCGAGTAGGCGGACTACGTACGCGGTGTCCGCCGAATGGCCCCCCCTCAAGCGGCGGGCACGTGCTCCCGATGGTTGTGAGGGAGACCCTGATGGAAGACTTCGATGGCCTGGCTCCTCACTCTCTGCAGACCTCGACGATGTCCGCGGGTGCCTGATCCTTTCGAAGGACGGGCTGGTCCTCGCGGCGCATCCGGAAGAGGGCGAGGTCGAGGCCAGGCACGCGTGGGTGCGCTTCGCCGCGCTCGGAGATCCAGAGCGCGGGTTCGCTCCATTCGGCGCCGAGACGTGGTGCTACGTGCGCCGCGGCCCGTACGCCGGCTTCGCGATCGTCGGACCCGGCGTGCGACCCGGGCATCGTGATCGACACACTCGAGCTGGTCCTGCTTGCAGCGGAGGAGTCTCGAGGCCAGCCGCGGACCGTTCGCGAGTCGGTGCCGACCACCACGGCCCCGACGACGCAAGACCGCGCACCTCGTTGCACCCAGAAGGTCGAACCGCCGATGAGCCGGTGTTGATCACGTCCGATGTCGCCGTTCCGATCGCCGCCGAGGCGACGGAGGCATCGCCGGTCGGAGCCGTCCATCGGCCGGTGGCGGCCGAGGAGGCCATCGTCGACGCGAGGGCCACCGACGGCGCAGAGGGCACAGACGGCGCGGAGGCCACCGACGGCGCAGAGGAGCCGGTCGCGACCTTCGCGGTGGGTGCGACCGAGGCACCTGCGGAGGCCCCCAGTGCTCGCGAGATCCAAGACCAGGTGGCCGAGCGTGTTGGCACGGAAGGCGAGACTGACATCGACCGCTTCTCCCTCGCCCGGGAGTTCTGGGCAACTGCTTCAGGACGATGAAGCCGTTGCCGATGGTTAGGCGACCCGGGACCGAAGGACGTAGCTCGGCATGGTGACAACGCAGCGCAAGCCGAAACAGCTCGGCCAGATCCTGCTCGAACAGGGGCTCGTCACCGAAGAGCATCTCCAGCGAGCGCTCGAGGAGCACCGGAACACGCCGAAGTCCCTGGGACGGGTCCTGATCGACCTCGGGTACATCCGCGAGCGCGATCTCGTGCGGGCGCTGGCCGAACAGGTCGGCCTCGAGTTCGTGGACCTCGCCGAGTACCGGATCGACGCTTCGGCGACGGCCCTGCTTCCCGAGGCCCTGTGCCGCAGGTACCGCGCCCTGCCGATCGGCGAGGAGGACGGCAAGCTCCTCGTCGCGATGTCGGACCCGGCCAACGTCTACGCGTTGGACGACATCCGCACGATCACGGGCCGCGAGGTCCGACCCGTCGTGGCGACGTCGAACGACGTGGATCAGGCGATCGCGAAGTTCTCCGGGATGGGCGACCAGGTGGAGGCCCTCGCCTCGGAGGCCGCCGAGGCGCTCGACGAGGACGCGGATCTCTCCGAGTCGAGGCGGCGGTCGAGGACGCGCCGATCGTCAAGCTCGTGCAGGCGATCATGACGCAGGCGGCCTCGGACCGAGCGTCGGACGTCCACATCGAGCCGACCGAGAAGGATGTGCGCGTCCGGTTCCGCGTGGACGGCGTCCTGCACGAGGTCATGCACTCGCCCGAAGAGCATCCAGGGCGGCCTCATCAGCCGCCTGAAGGTGATGGGGGACCTGAACATCGCCGAGAAGCGCGTGCCGCAGGACGGGCGCCTCTCGCTCCGCGTGAACAACCGCACGCTGGACCTGCGGCTCGCGACGCTCCCGACGGTCTTCGGCGAGAAGATCGTGATCCGCATCCTGGACAAGAGCAACGCCCTGCTGCAGCTGTCCGAGCTGGGGTTCCTGCCCGACTCGTTCGAACGCTACGAACGAGTCCTTCCGCAAGCCGTACGGCGCGATCCTCGTCACCGGTCCGACGGGCTCGGGCAAGTCGACCACGCTGTACGCGACGCTGAACATCGTCAACTCGATCGACCGGCACATCGTCACCGTCGAGGACCCGGTCGAGTACCGGCTCCCGGGCGTGAACCAGATGCAGGTGAACCCGAAGGCGGGCCTCACGTTCTCCTCGGCGCTCCGATCGATCCTGCGTGCGGACCCCGACATCATCCTGATCGGCGAGGTCCGCGACCGCGAGACGGCGATGATCGCCGTCGAGTCCGCGCTGACCGGCCACCTCGTCCTGTCGACGCTCCACACGAACGACGCACCCTCCGCGATCACCCGACTGATCGAGATGGAGGTGGAGACGTTCCTCGTCGCGTCCGCGCTCGACTGCGTGGTGGCGCAGCGGCTCGCCCGCAAGCTGTGCGAACGCTGCAAGGAGACCTTCGTGCCCGAGGAGCGCGAGCTGATCGAGGCGGGGTACCCGAGGGACGACCTCCCCGAGCACGGTGAGTTCTTCCGGCCCGTGGGGTGTGGGTCCTGCGCGAACACCGGGTACCGGGGTCGGGTCGGGCTCTACGAGGTCATGTTGATGTCGGAAGAGATCGAGCGTCTGACCGTCGACCGCGCCTCGGCGGAGATCGTGAAGAACGTGGCCGTCGAGCAGGGCATGAGATCGCTCCGAGACGACGGACTCGAGAAGGCGCGCACCGGAGTCACATCCATCGAAGAGATCGCGAGGGTGGTGAAGTGATGAGCACGCAGGTGGCAGAGCAGGAGATCCAGGTTCCCGATCCCGGAGCTCCTGGAGGCGATGCTGGAGCGCGGGGCATCGGACCTCCACGTCACGGTGGGAACCGCGCCGACGATCCGGCTCCACGGCGACCTCATCCGGCTGGATGAGTACCCGGTCATGGACGCGCAGGGGCTCCAGGGGATGATCTACGCGATCCTGCCGCAGAAGATGCGGGAGCGCCTCGAGCAGGAGCTCGAGCTGGACATGTCCTACTCCCTCCCGGGCCGAGCCAGGTTCCGGGTCAACGTGTACTACCAGCGCGATTCCCTGGGCGCGGCCTTCCGGCTCATCCCTTACGAGATCAAGCCGGTCGACGAGCTCGGGCTCCCCAGCGTCGTCGCCGACCTCGCGCGGTACCCGAGAGGGTTCGTCGTGGTGACCGGCCCCACCGGTTCGGGGAAGTCGACGACGCTGGCCTCGATGGTCGACATCGTGAACCGCGAGCGGCAGGCCCACATCATGACGGTGGAGGACCCGATCGAGTTCCTGCATCGGCACAAGAACTGCGTCGTGAACCAGCGCGAGGTCGGGGCCGACACGCACTCGTTCTCGCAGGCCCTCAAGCACGTCCTGCGCCAGGACCCCGACGTCATCCTCGTCGGCGAGATGCGCGACCTCGAGACGATCTCGACGGCGATCACCGCCGCCGAGACCGGCCACCTCGTGTTCGCGACGCTCCACACGCAGGACGCCCCGCAGACGATCGACCGGATCATCGACGTCTTCCCGCCGCACCAGCAGCAGCAGGTCCGCGTCCAGCTCGCGACCACCCTGCAGGGCATCGTGACGCAGCAGCTCCTGCAGACCTCCGACGGGGCCGGCCGGGTCGTCGCCGCCGAGGTCCTCGTCTGCACGCCGGCGGTCCGCAACCTGGTCCGCGAGGGGAAGGTCCACCAGATCTATTCGGTCATGCAGGCGGGCGGTCGCTTCGGGATGCAGACCATGGACCAGTCGCTCGGCAAGCTCGTGAAGGCCGGCCAGATCACACAGCAGCTCGGCTACGAGCGGTGCCACGACCCCGAGGAGCTCAACCGGCTGCTCGGGGGCAGCGGTGCCAGCTTCGAGGCGGAGTACGGTGCCGCCGCGGCGGCCGGGATCGCGCTGCGCTACTGAGCAGGGGGCGAGGCCCGATGCCGCAGACCTACGAGTACAAGGTCCGAGACCGGACCGGCAACGTCCTGACCGGGCAGCTGGTGGGGGACAGCGAGTCCCTCGTCGTCCAGCGCCTGCGCGAGATGGGCATGACGCCCGTCCAGGTCAAGCGGTCCGGACGCGGCCTGTCGATGGAGATCAACGTCCGTCCGGGCCGGGTCAAGCTCAAGCAGGTCGCGGTCTTCTGCCGGCAGTTCGCGACGATGGTGAACTCGGGTCTGCCGATCCTGCGGGCGCTGACGATCCTCGGCGACCAGACCGACAGCAAGGAGCTCTCCAAGATCCTGATCCAGGCGCGGACCGACGTGGAGGGCGGTGCGTCGCTGTCCACCGCGATGGGCAAACACCCGAAGGCGTTCAGCAACCTGTTCATCTCGATGGTCAAGGCCGGCGAGACCGGCGGCGTGCTCGACGACGTGCTCCTCTCGCTCGCCGACCAGATCGAGAAGGAGGTCGAGCTCCGGCGGAAGATCAAGTCCGCGATGACGTATCCGATCGTCGTCGTCTGTCTGGTCATGCTGATCCTGGGCGCGATGCTCCTGTTCGTGGTCCCGCAGTTCGAGACGATCTACGCGAGCCTCGGGGGCCAGCTCCCGCTGCCGACGAGGATCCTCCTCAGCGTCTCCAACGCGTTCCGGACCTACTGGTACATCGTGTTGCTCGGCATGGGCGGCGCCGCATTCGCGCTCCGCCGGTACAAGCGGACCGAGCCGGGCCGGGCCCGGGTGGACGCCCTGAAGATCCGGGTCCCGTTGTTCGGACCGCTGTTCCTGAAGGTCGCGCTCGCGCGGTTCTCGTCCACCCTCGGGATGCTCCTGCGCGCCGGCGTGCCGATCCTGCAGGCGCTCGACAACGTGAAGGACACGGTGAACAACCGTGTGCTCGGCGACGCGGTCGACGATGTGAAGAGCAGCGTCGGCAAGGGTGAGTCGATCGCGGGACCGCTCGGCAGGCACAAGGTCTTCCCGCCGATGGTCGTCCAGATGCTGGCGGTCGGGGAGGAGACGGGAGCGGTGGACACGATGCTCGACAAGGTCTCCGAGTTCTACAACAACGAGGTGACGGCGACGGTGGACGCGCTCACGTCGCTCATCGAGCCGTTGCTCATCGCCGTCATCGGCGGTGCGGTCGGCGCGGCCGTCATCGCGCTGTACATGCCGATGTTCGACATCATCAACCAGATCGAGTAGCCGCCCCCCGCGATCTCGTCGTCCGTCGTTCGTCGGTGCTGAACACGACTTCTTCGGGCCCCGAAGCTGGACTACCGCGTTCGAGTCATTCCGCCCCACCAGGGTCAAGGCGTTCTCATCCGGCGCCGAAGGAACCCCAGGACGCGCCATCGGGGCGCGTGAGAACGGAAGGAGGAGGTGACTCCATGCTCGAGCGCTTCTGGCAGCGCCGGAAGGACGAAGAGGGCTTCACCCTCATCGAGCTGATGGTGGTCGTTCTGATCATCGGCATCCTGATCGCCATCGCTCTGCCGACCTTCCTCGGCGCTCGCGAGCGCGCCCAGAACCGGGCGGCTCAGTCGGACCTGCGGAACGGTCTCGCGGCCGCGAAGACGTTCTTCACGGACGACGACACGTACGTGGGATTCGACGCGTCCGGGGCAGCGAGTTCGATCGAACCGTCGCTCCAGTGGGTGACCACGAGCGCGGCCGCCAGCTGTACGGCGGGCGTGTGTGCCGTGGTGATCAACGAGGCGACGGCGACCGCCGTGGAGCTGAGCAGGCTCAGTGACTCGGGGCAGGTGTTCTGCATCAGGGACGTCGCCCAGGCACCGGGCGGTACCACGTTCGGCAACGTCGACGGCCACAGCGCCACGTGCGCGGGAGGCTGGTAGTCCTCCCGGATCGACGATGGGGAAGGGGCGGCCTCCGGGCCGCCCCTTCCTTCTTTGTACGGATGAACGCGCCAGCGCGACGGCGACTTCGGGAGGAGACGGCGGAGATGTACGACTGGGACCGACGGCCCCACCGAGCGGACCTGAGCGACGAAGACGGCTTCACGCTCATCGAGCTCATGACGGTCGTCCTGATCATCGGCGTCCTGGTCGGCATCGCCATGCCCACGTTCTTGGGGGCGCGGAGCCGGGCTCAGGACCGAGCCGCCCAGGCCGACCTGCGGAACGGGCTCGCGGCGGGCCTCTCGTACTACGCGGAGGCGCAGAGCTGGACCGGGTTCGACGCGTCCGAGGGAGCCTCGATCGAACCCTCGCTCGTGTGGCTCGACGGAGGCGCTCCGCCCGTCGGACAGATCTCGATCCAGGTGCATGCCGGGCAGGACCTGCTGATCGTCGGCCTGTCCGGGACCGGCACCTACTTCTGCCTGGCCCAGGTCCAGACCAACCCCGCGACGATCCGGGGGAACGCGACGACCTTCGCGGGGCTGGACACGATCGCCGAGTGCACCGGCGGCTGGTAGGCCGCCGGGTGGCTCAAGGGCATCGGCCATCCGACCGATGCCTCTCAGGAGGTGAACCGAGGCTGCACATGATGCGGCAAGGCAGTTTGTTCGTGCGCATCCACGCTCGACTGCACGACGACGAGCGTGGCTTCAGCCTGCTCGAGACCGTCATCGCGATCACCGTGATCTTCGGCTCGCTCATCACGCTCGCGATGAGCGCCTCATCGGGCTTCCGATACGTGGGCATCGGCCGCGAACAACAGGTGGCCAACCAGGTCGCGAACCAGCTGATGGAACAGGCGCGCGGACTGGCCTTCTCGAAGGTCCAGCGGGGGATGCAGGCATCGGCGCTGTCGTCGGATCCGAACCTCGTCACCGGCTGCAGTGGGGATGCCGCCGGCACGTACCGCCTGCGGGCCTGCGGAGGCGACAAGGTGGTCTCGACCAACCTCAACTGCCCGACGCAGTCGACCGACTGCGCCCAGCCGATCGTCCCGAGCACCGGCACCGTCGGTGACTCCGCGGGTTACCCGGTGGACTACACGTGGCACTCGTACGTCACGAACAACTGCGCGACGGTCGTGACCGGTTGTACCGACATCGGGGCCTTCAAGATCACGATCATCGTGACGTGGCCCGGGGCCGGCACGTCGCCATCCGGCATCCAGGGCGTATCCACGGAGAGCCTCTTCCACTCCCCGTCGGGCTGTGTGAACTCGTCGACGCACCCGTTCGCGGCGCCCTGCCAGCCCTTCTACTACGGGCAGTCGCTGTCGCCCGAGGGGCAGATCACCCTCTCCGGTTCGGTCGATCAGGTGGACTTCCAACGTGGGGTCATCCTCACCACCGGAGCCGAGTCCACCCTGCAGGTCGAGCAGGTCTCCTCGGTGCAGGGGAGCTGGACCCAGTCCGGCACCGCCCTCACGACGAGCGCCGGAACGACGTTCGGTGGCTCGACGGTCTCGCGAACGACTGCCGCGGACAGCGATCCCTCCGGCACGACGCCGAACTACCAGGTGACGCCGGTCGGACTCGGGATCGCCAGCAACCAGATCGCGTCCGGCGGAGGCAACTTCATGCAGGTCCAGAACGCGGCGGGCGACAACGGGCAGGCGATCAGCACGACGTCGGCGGGGGGTGCCAACGTGTGTCCGCCAACCCCTCCGGCGCCTCCGGTCGAGACCGACCTGCAGGCCTGTGGAGGCGCGAGGGTCCTCCAGGCCGGGATCTCGCGCAGCGTCGGCCACTTCCACGGGTTCGCGACCGACATCGGCGACGCGACGCTCGCCTCGATCGCCAGCACGAGTACGAACACGACCGCGTTCACGAACCGGATGCTCGTCGCGGGCCAGGACGGCAACATCCAGGAAACGGCGACCCGATCGTTCGGCACGATCTTCGTGGGTGGCCTCCCCGACAACGTGGTCGCGCCGGTCGGTTGGCTCGGATACCTGCTGCAGCTCACGTCGTATCGGGACACGGTGGTGTCCACCGCCGGAACGAGCGCGGCTTCGCCGACCGCTACGATCAACGCGGGGACGATCAGCTACTGGAACGGCGCCGGCTACACGTCGGTGAACCTTCCGACCACGCCCGGCTACTCCCTGTCGGGGTTGCTCCTCGATCACACCACGCTGCTGAACGCGCACACGGTCCGCATCGAGATCGCATCGGACCCGGACGCCCCGATCCAGATGGCCTCGATCCCAACGACGAGCTCGAGCACGACAGGGTGCAACCTCGTCACGTACCCGACCTGCAAGACACAGGCTCAGGCGACGGTCGGTTCTCCCGTGTTCGGCGCCCTGACGTACCGGGTCTGGGTCGACGGCATCCAGGTCGTGGATCTCCTGATCGAGGTCGCCCTGGGGGCGCTGACCTCGAAGTCCATCTACGGGCCCCCTCCGGTGGCGGGTTGACCATGGGTGTGATCGCGAGGATCCGGTCCGACGAGCGGGGGCTCTCGCTCACCGAGCTTCTCGTGGGGCTGATGGTCATGTCGCTGGCGTCGAGCGTGTTCCTCACCACGCTGTTCTCGGTGCAGAGATCGGTGGCGGAAACCGACATCCGGACCCGGACCAATACGCAAGCCCGGCTCGCGTTGCAGACCCTGGATCACGAGGTTCGGTCCGGCAACGTCCTGTACGACCCGGCGACCTCGACCGAGCCCTACTTCCGATTCAAGATCTACACGCAGGCCAACGCGACCACGCGTCAGCCCGCGCCCGGGTACACCTGTCGCTTGTGGCGGATCACCACCACCGGTGAGCTCCAGACCAGGTGGTGGCCCCCGAACCGGCCCGACGAGGCTTCGGGATGGCTGACCGCGGCGACCGGCATCGTGAACAGGCTCGTGGCGACCCCCCTGAACGCGTTCCAGCTCGACCCCGACCCGAACAAGGGAGGACGGACCGTGAACGTGGTCCTGCTCGTGAACGAGGACCCGCAACAGGACTTCGACACCGGGACCGTGAAGATCCAAACGGCACTCACCGGTCGGAACACCTCCTACGGGTTCCCGACCGGTGTGTGCGCGACAGAGCCGGCCGACTAGGAAGGGATGATCATGGACAGGCTGTGGAGGGCGCACCGAGAGGAATCGGGGGTCGCGATGGTGATCGCGATGTTCGTCGTCCTGGCGGTGGTCCTGCTCTCGACCGCCATCTTGGACATGTCGATCCACAACACGGATCAGGCTGCGTACGATCGCAAGCGGGTCACCTCGGTCGCGGCGTCGGAGAGCGGCATCGATCGTGCGTGGAACCTCGTCCAGTACTCGCCGCCGGAGGCACTTCCGTGCGGCACCCCCGACACCGGGACCCTGGGCACAGCCCCCGGGCCGGCGACGTACGAGGTGACGTACACGTGGTTCGATTCGGCGGGTGCGACCATGGCCACGTGCCCGTCGGAGACGAGCCTTCCAGCGTCCGTGTTGGTCACCTCGGTCGGGAGAACGAACAGCGGGGTGCCGCGCACGATGCAGGCGTACATGACACTCTCGCCGACCTTCGGCGGGTTCGACGCGGCGATCATGGCGGTCGTCAGCGCGTCGTTCAGCAACAACTTCACGATCAACGGGAGCAGCAGCAACAACGGAGACGTGTACATCCTGAACGGGAACCTCACCATGGGGAACAGCCCCACGATCTACGGGAACGTCTACGTGCCGAACGGATCGGTGTCGATGTCCAACAGCAGCCGCGTCGTCGGGAACGTCTGGGCCAACAGCATGGCCACGATGAGCAACTCGGCCACCGTGAACGGAGACCTGACGTCCTCGATGTCGAGCATCAGCGGGAACGGGACGGTCGGCGGGGACGCGACGGCGGGGACGACGATCGCCGCGGGGATCGCGGTGAGTGGCACGAGATACACGAACAGTCCACAGGGGCCACCGCCCACGCAGACGTTCCCGAGGTTGTGCCAGGTCGCGATCGCGGGGGTGTGCGATGCGCTCCCGTGGGCGGCGAACGGGTACACGATCAACACCTATACCGGCGCGTCGGCGTGCACGTCGGCGAGGTCGTTCCTGCTCTCGGGGACGATCACCGGCAACCAGGTCGTGTGGATCGACCAGGTCTGCAACCTCAGCATCACCAACAACAGCACGATCAACTTCACGGGGAACCTGGCCGTCGTGACCCAGGGCAGCATCTCGATGGCCAATCAGAACAACTGGAACGGCGTGGTCGGTTCGAACCTGTTCTTCATCGTGAACCACCGCGCGATCTTCCCCGCGAGCTGCAGCTCGTCGTACAACATCTCGACCGGGAACAACTCCAACTTCATCAACGCCAACACGCTCTTCTATAGCCCGTGCACCGTCACGATGAACAACCAGAACAACTTCAAGGGTCAGGTGCTGGGGAACTCGGTCGGCATCGCCAACCACTTCACGATGGAGGCCACCCCGGTCCTCGTTCCGGGCAACGGGGAGATCAACGGTTTCAACCAGAGCATCGTGTACGTCCGCGAGGTGGCGGACTAGCCCGGGCCGGGATGCCCGCGGGGTAGCGTTCGGCCACGGGATGACGACGCCCGACGTGGTGCTCCGGCTCGTGCTCGCGCTGCCGCTCGGGCTCGTCTTCGGCAGCTTCCTCACGGTCGCGATCCACCGGATCCCGGCGGGGGAGTCGCTCGTTCGCCCGCGCTCCCGGTGCCCGAGCTGTCAGACGCGGATCCGGGCCTCGGACAACATCCCGGTCGTGTCGTGGCTCGTGCTCCGCGGCCGGTGCCGTGCTTGCGACGCCAGGATCCCCGCGGTCTATCCGTTGACGGAGCTCGAGTGTGGCCTGCTGTTCGTCGCCGTCGCACTCACCTACGAGGACCTCTGGCAGGCGACACTGCTCGCCCCCTTCCTCGGCCTGCTCCTCGCGATCTCGGTCATCGACATCCGGCACCACAAGATCCCCAACCGACTCGTCTATCCGGCCGTGCTGCTGGCGGCCGCGTTCGTGATCCTCGGCGACCTGGTGGGCGGGCACTTCCAGGCCCCGACCGCCGGCATCGGCTTCCTCGCCTACGGCTTGGCGCTCCTGATCGTCGCCCTGATCGCACCTCGTGGCATGGGCATGGGCGACGTGAAGCTCGCCGGGCTCATCGGCCTCGTCCTCGGAGCGATCAAGCTCGGCCTCGTGGGGGTCGCCGCCGGCGTCGGGATCCTCTTCGGGGGAGTGGGGGCGATCGCCGCCATCGTCCTCGGGGCCAACCGGAAGACCCGGATCCCGTTCGGACCCTTCATGGCGGCGGGGGCCGCGGTCGCGGTGTTCGTCGGAGAGCAGATCGCGGACGCGTACCTGCGCCTGCTGACCTGACCCGGTTCCACCCGGGAGAGCCTCCAGAAGACCTGCCGCCACCCTCGGCTGCAGTGTTGCTGATGTGACTCAAGCGAAAAAGAGCTAATTACATCTCTGTTATTCAGCCTTGCGTGCCGAAAGTAAGCACATGGGGGTGTTGACGGTAGATGTTGCACTTGTTACGGTGCGCGACCCGCGAAGTCGATGGGTACGGGAGAGGCAGATGTTGCGCCTGAGGAACATGGGGAGACTGTTGCAGATGTGGGAGTTGTGACAGATGAGCAAACGACGCCCATTCGTGGGTGATCGCCTGCTCACGGTGGCCGAGGTGGCCGCCACGATGCGGGTCTCGAACATGACCGTCTACCGGATGATCAAGGGCGGGCAGCTCGCCGCGATCCGGGTGGGAAAGAACTACCGGATCCGAGAGTCGGACGTGGATCGATACCTGTCGGATCGATCGGTCTGAGGCGGGGCGTGGTGGCGAGGTCGAAGAGCGGATGGGTGGGCCGGCAGGCGGGTGATCGCCTGCTCACGGTGGCCGAGGTGGCCGCCACGATGCGGGTCTCGACCATGACCGTGTACCGCCTCATCAAGGGCGGCGACCTGGCCGCGATCCGGGTCGGGAAGAACTACCGGATCCGAGAGTCGGACATGGACGACTACCTGGCCGGCCGCTCCGTCCAGGTCGAGGGGGCCTAGATGCCCAAGACGAGGATCGGCGTGGACGTCGGCTCGACCGCGGTCCGGGTCGCCGAGGTCGCGATCGGGGACGTTCCCGTCGTGGTGCGCGCGGCGCAGGTGCCGCTGGCGCCCGGCCTGGTCGAGGCAGGAGAGGTCCGCGAGCCCGAGGCCGTCGGGGCAGCCATCCGGGAGCTTTGGGAGAAGGCCGGCATCAAGTCCCGCCAAGCGTTCCTCGGCGTTGGCAACCAGCGCGTCGTGGTTCGCGAGGTCGCCCTCCCATGGCTTCCGGAACGAGAGCTCCGCAACACGCTCGCGTTCCAGGTTCAGGAGTTCATCCCGATGTCGACGGACGACGCCGTCCTGGACTTCGACCCGCTCGGCGAGGTGGACCAGGGCGGGCGCCGGATGCAGCGGATGCTCCTCGTTGCCGCCCACAAGTCGATGGTGAGCGCCCTGATCGACGCGGCCCTTGCCGCGAAGCTCGACCCGGCCGGGGTGGACCTCTCGCCGTTCGCGGTGGTCCGTGCGGTCGGCAGCGGGGACGAGGCTCTCGACCTCGACGCCAGCGGCGACGAGGCCGTCATCGACATCGGCGCACACGTCACCTCGATCTGCGTCCACGACCGCGGTGTGACCCGGTTCGTTCGGATGCTTCCGTCGGGTGGACGCGACATCACGATCGCGATCGCCCGGGGCCTCGGCGTCGACGACGACATCGCCGAGCGGCTGAAGCGCGGTGAAGAGGTCGATGAGGGCGATGAGGTCGCCGATGCCGAGGTATCGGACGCCGAGGAAGCCGGCGCCGAGGTATCGGGCCCCGAGGAAGCCGACGCCGAGGTATCGGGCCCCGAGGAAGCCGGTGGATCGCCTGCGGATGCGGAGCCTCTCCTCGCAGGGAGCGGTGATCTCGGTCTGCGGGATCTCAGCCTCGGAAAGGAGCACGACCCCGAGAACGTCAAGCGGCTCGCGCTCATGCGGGCCGGGAGCTTCGTCGACGAGGTTCGATCGTCCCTCGAGTTCTACGCGGCTCAGGTCCCGAGCGCCAGGATCGGCCGCGTGCTCGTGGTGGGCGGCGGGTCCCGGCTCGACGGGTTCCTCGAGCTGCTGCAGGAGCGGATACCGGTGCCCGTGGACCGCGGGCGTCTGTTCGAGCGCGCGAAGTCGGAGCTCGAGCTGTCCGTCGACGCGGCCGCCGAGGCGGAGGCCGTGCTCTCGGTCGCCGTCGGACTTGCGATCCCGTCGCGGAGGCACGTGTGAGCCAGGTCAACCTCCTTCCCCCCGAGCTCCGCCAGCGGCAGGCGACCCGCCGCGCCACCTCGATCGTGGTCCTGGTGGGCCTCGCGTTCCTCGCGGTCGTCGGCCTCTTCTACTTCCTGCAGGTGCAGCGCCTGTCGGAGGCCCAGGACGAGCTCGAGGCGCAGCAGGCGCGGAACGTCGAGCTCGAGGGTCAGATCGCCGGGCTCCAGGAGTTCGCGGCTCTCCAGGCCGAGCTGGCGGCCAAGGAGGCGCTGCTGGCCACGATCTTCGAGAATGAGGTGTCGTGGTCGAGCGCCCTGCTCGACGTCTCGCGCGTGATCCCGGACGCTTCGTACCTCACCAACCTCACCGGGCAGGTCACGGCGGTCGCCGGGGTCGAGGGCGTGCCGACGACGACCGGCGGGACGCCCGAGACCACGCTGATCGGGGCGATGACGTTCGCCGGGGTAGCCCAGGGAACCGAGACGATCGCCGACTGGCTCACCCGCCTCGAGCAGGTGCAGGGTTGGGTCAACGCGTGGGCGAACAGCGCACAGGAAGACGCGCCGTTCTCGCGCGTCTACACCTTCGCGAACGGTCTCGATCTCACGCAAGAGGCCGCGACCGAACGCGGCCTCGGGCAGGTGACACCGTGAACCGGCGAGCCCCGATCGTCGCCTTCGCCCTCATGGCGCTCGTGCTGGTGCTCGCGATCATCGTCTTGGTGCTCCCGAAGATGCGCCAGGTGAGCGCCGCCGAGGAGCAGCTCCAGGCGGCGCAGGACCAGGAGATCGCGCTGGAGGCGGAGCTGCGGGCGCTGCAGCAGGCGCAGGCGCAGGCCCCCGAGACCGAAGCGGAGATCGCGGTGATCGAGGACCAGATCCCGCCGACGGCCGACCTGCCGAGCCTGTTCCGGTTGCTCCAGAGCGCGGCCGACCGCTCGGCCGTGGACTTCTTCTCGTTCACGCCCGGCACGCCGGTCGTGGATGCGTCGTCGAGCTACTCGACGATCTCGTCGCAGGTCGTGGTCAGCGGCGGCTACTTCGCGATCGACGAGTTCCTGTTCCTGCTGGAGACGCTGCCGCGCGCGGCGAAGGCGACGACGATCGCCCTGGCGCCCGCGGGAGCGGCCGAGGAGGGGGCGACCACCTCCTCCACGTCGCTCCAGCTCCAGACCACCGTGGAGTTCTTCACGACCGATACCAGCGCGGGTCCGGGCTCGATCCCGGGCCCGACCGAAGGCACAGGAGCGTAGAACATGCAGCTCACCCCCCGAGATCGGAAGCTCCTGCAGATCGCAGGTGTGGTGGTCCCACTCCTGCTCATCACGTGGTTCTTGTTCCTGCGGCCGGAGGGCGGCGAAGACGTCGCGCTGCCGGACTTCCCGTCGGGCGCCACCGGACCGACCGGTGTCACCGGCGTGAGCCCCAGCGCATCGCCGTCACCCACGCCCCGCGAGACGCTGCCGCCCGTGTCGCTCGCCGGAGCCCGGGATCCGTTCTCGATCCCGCCCGGTCTCGCGCCCACGGGCGGCAGCGTCAGCCCCACCACGACCACCACCAGCGCTCCGCCGCCCGTCACCACGACCACGACGCCACCGACGACGACCACGTTCACGACACCGCCGACCAGCACGCCGCCCACGACGCCACCGACGAGTTCGGGACCGCCGCCGCCTCCCGATGAGCCGGGCGACAAGATCCTGATCGGCGGGCACGACGTGCGGTTGGTCGAGGTGGCCGGCAACGGGAACAAGCTCAAGGTGGAGGTGGACGGAAGGGTCTGGACCGTCGAGCCGGGCGCGATGTTCGCCGACAACTTCAAGCTCGTGCGGATCGACGGGAAGTGCGCGAGGTTCCTCTTCGGGGACCAGAGCTTCGAGCTCTGCGAGAGGGGTTGAACCGAGGGGTCCGGCGCACCGCGCTCGGGGGGAGCGGTCGCCGGTACGGAGGGCGGCCTCGGTCACGGGGCCGCCCTCTACCAATCGGGGGGGCGCGACGCGGCCGGTGGCGGACAGACCGAGACCTATGATGGAGCGCGATGTTACGGCTGCTCACGGCGGGTGAATCGCACGGCAAGGGTCTCGTCGGCGTGCTCGAAGGGCTCCCAGCCGGCGTCGCCGTCTCGCCGAAGGAGGTCGCGGGCGAGCTGGCGCGCCGCCGGCACGGCCACGGTCGGAGCGGGCGCCAGAAGCTCGAGTCCGACTCCTTCGAGATCGTCTCCGGGGTCCGTCACGGGCGCACGTTGGGGAGCCCGATCGCGATCACGATCGAGAACGCCGAGTGGCAGGAGAAGTACCGAGACCTCATGTCGGTCGAGGGCGAGGGGGATCCCGCCGAACGGCTCACGCGGCCGCGCCCCGGACACGCGGACCTCGCGGGTGTCCAGAAGTACGGCTTCGACGACGTGCGCAACGTGCTCGAACGGGCGAGCGCTCGTGAGACCGCTACCCGGGTCGCGCTCGGCGTCTTCTGCAAGGCGTTCCTCGCCGAGCTGCAGATCCATGTCCTCTCGCACGTCGTGCGGATCGGGAAGGTCTCCGTCCGCGCCGCGCGGGTCCCGAGGCCCGAGGACCTCGAGGCGATCGACGCGTCCCCCGTCCGATGCATCGACGAGGTCGCCGCGGACCGCATGGTCGCCGAGATCGACCGGATCCGCCGCGCCCGGGACACCGTCGGTGGCGTGTTCGAGGTCCTCGCGCACGGGTGCCCGCCGGGCCTCGGCTCCTACGTCCAGTACGACCGCAAGCTCGACGCGCGTCTCGCCCTCGCCCTGATGAGCATCCAGTCGGTGAAGGGGGTGGAGGTCGGCGACGGGTTCCTCGCCGCGACCCGTCCCGGCTCGCGCGCGCACGACGAGATCGTGTCGGCTCGCGGAAGCCTGCGGCGCAAGACGAGCCGGGCGGGCGGGATCGAGGGCGGCATGAGCACGGGAGAACCGATCCGGGTCCGGGCGGCGATGAAGCCGTTCTCCACCGTCCCCAAGCCTCTCGCCACGGTCGATCTCGCGACCGGCCGCCCGGACGTGGCGATCGGGCAGCGCACGGACGTCTGCGCGGTGCCCGCGGGCGGCGTGGTGGGCGAGGCGGCCGTCGCGTTCGTGGTGGCCGGTGCAGTGCTCGAGAAGTTCGGCGGCGACTCGCTGCCGGAGACACGTCGCAACCTCGACGCGTTCGTCGCGAGGCTGTCGTGATCGTCTTCCTCGTCGGGATGCCCGGCTCCGGCAAGTCCACCGTGGGCCCGGAGCTCGCTTCGCGCCTCGGGGTGCCGTTCGTCGAGCTGGACGAGGAGGTCGCACGCGCGGCGGGGATGACGGTCCGGGAGATCTTCGAGCGCGAGGGGGAGGCCCGGTTCCGTGAGCTCGAGGCGGCGGCGCTCACCGAGGTCGCCTCGCGAGATCCCTCGGTCGTCTCGTGCGGTGGGGGGATCGTGGTAGAGCCCGCGAACCGCGTGACGCTGCGGGCGACCGGGGAGGTCGTGTTCCTGTCCGTTTCGCTCGAGACGCTCCGGGCGCGCGTCCGGCCGGCCGCCGACCGCCCGCTCATCCGGGAGGAGGGCGACCTCGAACGGATCTTCCGCGAGCGCGAGCCGCTGTATCGGGAGTTCGCGGCGCACGTCGTCGACGGCAGCGGGTCGCCGAAGGACGTCGCCGCGGCGATCGAACGGGAGTTGCTCCGTTGGAGCGCGTGAGGGTCGAGATCCCCGAGCGGGCGTACGACGTCGCGATCGGCGCGGAGCTGTTGGACCGCGCGGCCGAGTTCCTTCCCCCCTGCCGGGGGCCGAGCGCGCGTTCGTCGTGTCGGACGCGTCGGTCGCCGGTCGGTACCTAGAGCCGCTCGCGCGGGGGTTGGCCCCACTCCAGGTCGTCCACCTGCACGCTCCGCAGGGGGAGGAGGCGAAGTCCCTTCAGGTGATGACGGCGCTGCAGCGGCAGCTCGCCACCCAGGAGGCCCACCGAGACGACGCGGTGGTGGCGCTCGGCGGGGGAGCGGTCGGCGATCTCGCCGGCTTCGTCGCGGCGACCTACATGCGCGGCGTGCCGTTCGTGCAGGTGCCCACGACGCTCACCGCGCAGGTGGACGCCGCGATCGGAGGCAAGACGGCGGTCAACCTTCCCGAGGGGAAGAACCTGGTCGGAGCGTTCCACCAGCCCGTCGGCGTCGTCGCCGACGTTGCGACCCTCGCCACCCTGCCCGACCGGGAGTTCCGGAGCGGCCTCGCCGAGGTCGCGAAGTACGCGTTGACCCTCGACCTGGACCTCCTCGCGCAGCTCGAGTCGGATCCGGGACCGGTGCTCGCGCGCGACCCTTCGGCGCTGGAGGCGGTCGTCGCCCGCTGCGTTCGCACGAAGGCCGGCGTGGTGGCGACCGATGAACGCGACGGCGGGCGACGGCTCGTCCTGAACTACGGCCACACGCTCGGTCATGCGCTCGAGCGATCGGACGCGTTCGCCGGCCGGTCGCATGGCGAGGCGGTGGCCGTCGGGATGGTCTTCGCCGCGCGGATGGCCGAGCTGCTGGGTCGCGCGCACGAGGGGCTCGCGTCGCGACACGCGCGCCTGTTGGCCTCGCTCGGGTTGGAGGTCGGCGGGATGCTGCCGCAGACCGAGGAGATCCTCGCCGCGTTCCGGATGGACAAGAAGTACCGAGGGAAGGTTCGACTCGTGCTGCTCGAAGACGTCGGCCGCCCGTTCGTGCAGGATGCGGTGTCCGAGGAGGACCTCCGCGCCGGACTCGAACAGATGCGTCCGGGCGTTCGGACGAGGGGGAACTGAAGGATGCGGGTGCTGTTCCTGTTCGGCCCGAACCTCGGCGTGCTCGGCGTGCGCGATCCCGAGCGGTACGGGAGGCAGACGCTCGAGGAGATCATGGACGAGGTGGCGGCGCGCGGAGGCAGGCTCGGTCACGAGCCGGCATGGCGACAGTCCGATCACGAAGGCGAGCTCATCGGATGGTTGCACGGTGCGGCCGGCGAGGGGTTCGAGGCGGTCGTCATCAACCCCGGGGCACTCACGCACTACGCGTACGCGCTTCGGGACGCCGTCGAGGCGTGCGGGCTGCCGGTCGTCGAGGTCCACATGACGAACATCTATGCCCGTGAGGAGTTCCGCCGGCATTCGGTGGTCTCGCCCGTATGCCGGGCGACGATCGCCGGTGCCGGGGCCGGCGGGTACCACGTCGCGTTGGAGGCGCTCGCGTGGATCACGGACTGAGACGCGCCCGGCTGGGCGAACGGCTCGAGGACCTCGAGCTGGACGCCCTCATCGTCACGCGTCTGCCCAACGTCCGGTACCTGACCGGCTTCACGGGCTCGAACGGCCAGGTCGTGGTCGCGCGGGACGGCTCGGCGGTGTTCCTCACCGACGGCCGCTACGCGGAGCGATCGAGCCGCGAGGTGCCCGACCTGCAGCGATCGGTCTACACGGAGGGATACCCGCGTCCGTTGATCGACGCCTGCCGGACGCTCGCGGCCGCCAGGGCGGGGTTCGAGCGACGCGGGGTGACCTACGAGCAGTGGGAACAGCTGTCCGACGTGGCGGAGGGGATCGACCTCGTCGCCGCGGGGGCGGAGGTCGAGGGCCTGCGTCGATCGAAGGACGCCGACGAGGTGGCCCTCGTCGCCCGCGCGCAGGAGCTCGCGGACGTCGCGTTCGAACGCGTCGTGCTGCTTGGCGGGCTCCGCGAAGGGCGCACCGAGCGCGAGATCGCGCGTGAGCTCGAGACGGCCATGCTGGACGCCGGCGCAGAGGACCGGAGCTTCGAGTCGATCGTCGCGTTCGGCTCCGCAGCGGCCGAGCCGCACCACGATCCGGGGGACCGGCCCCTCGAACGGGGCGACGTGGTCAAGCTCGACTTCGGGGCCCTCGCCGGCGGATATCACTCGGACATGACCCGAACGGTCGCGTTCGGCGAACCCGACGGCCGCCTGCGCGAGATCCACGAGGTCGTCGCCGCGGCGCAGCGCGCCGGCGTCGAGGCCGTCCGGCCCGGCGCGACGACGACCGAGGTCGACGGCGCCGCGCGGTCGGTGATCGCGGACGCGGGTTTCGGCGACGCGTTCCCACACGGTCTCGGCCATGGGGTCGGGCTCGAGATCCACGAGGAGCCGTTCCTGCGGTGGCATTCGGGTGAGGAGCTCACCGCCGGGATGGTCGTGACGATCGAGCCCGGCATCTACATCCCGGGGCTCGGCGGCGTCCGGATCGAAGACATGGTCGAGGTGACGACCGGCGGCCCACGACCGATCCCACGGTCCACCAAGGAGCTGATCGTCCTGTGAGCGTTTCGACGAACGACCTGAAGAACGGCATCACGCTCGATCTGGACGGCACACTGTTCCAGGTCGTCGAGTTCCAGCACGTCAAGCCCGGGAAGGGCGGGGCGTTCGTTCGCACGAAGCTTCGGAACGTGCGGACCGGCGCCGTCGTCGAGCGTACCTTCAACGCCGGCGTGAAGATCGGGCTCGCGATCGTCGAGCGGCGCGAGATGCAGTACCTGTATCGGGACGACGACGCGTTCACGTTCATGGACATGGAGACCTACGACCAGGTGCCGGTTCCCGGGGCCGTCATCGGGGACGCTGCCGGCTGGCTCGCCGAGGGCGCGACGGCCCAGGTGGCGATGCACCAGGGGACGCCGATCGCCGCCGAACTCCCGGCTTCGGTCGCGCTCGCGATCACGAAGACGCAGCCGGCGGTCAAAGGCGATACGAAGACGAACGCGATGAAGCCGGCGATCCTCGAGACCGGCGCCGAGATCCAGGTGCCGATGTTCGTCGAGGAGGGTGAACGCGTGAAGGTCGATACGCGCTCAGGTGCGTACATCGAACGGGTGCGGTGAGCGCGTGACCTCGCGGAGGCGGGCCCGCCGCCTCGCGATCGACATCCTGTTCCAGGCCGACGTCACCGGTGTCGACGCCCTCGCGGTGTTGACCGGCTGGATGGGAGCCGGCCACGACGTGCCGGACTTCGCCCGGGAGCTCGTCGGGGGGGTTCGCGATCATCTGGAGGAGCTCGACGGTGTCATCGGGGCGCACTCGGAGGGGTGGCGCGTGGGGAGGATGGCGGCGCTCGATCGGACGATCCTCCGGGTGGCGGTGTACGAGCTGCGGTACACGCCGGACGTGCCGGCCGCCGCCGCGATCGACGAGGCGGTTCGAGCGGCGAAGGAGCTCTCGACCGAGGACTCGGGCCGATTCGTGAACGGGGTGCTCGGCAAGATCGCCGCCGAGCGGGACCCGGCGCCGTAGGTTATTCCGAGGACTGCGACTTGTCCTCGGCGCGGGGCTCCTTCTCCTCGGACGTGCCTGCCTCGTCGGCCTCCGCCCCGCCCTCGGAGATCCCTTTCTTGAACTCGCTGGTCGACTTGCCGACGGACCGAGCGAGCTCCGGGAGCTTCTTGGCTCCGAAGATCAGGACCACGATCACCAGGACCACGATCCATTCGGGCCCGGGGCTATAGGCGACCATCCGCTCCACCTTCCTGTGAGCCGGGTCTCTAGTGTAAGCGGCGCCGGGTGGCGCGACCTTTAGCCGCGTTGCCCACGTCGGGCCCGGGGGGTATCCTGCGCGCGACGCTTCCCCTTTAAATCCGGTCCCGAGAGGCCGGGAAGGGAGCACGAGACGGTGCAGCTTGACCACGACGCCCAGCCGCGCACGCGGCCGGGCGTTCCTTCGTGATGGGGCCCGTGGCCCTCATGGACGACGGGGAGATCCGTCGGGCGGTCACGCGGATCGCGCACGAGATCCTCGAGCGCAACAAGGGTGCAGCGCGGCTCGTCCTCGCCGGGATCGCCGCGCGGGGCGATGACCTAGCGCGTCGTCTGGCGGCCGAGATCGAGCGCATCGAGGGGACCCGGGTTCCGGTCGGGACCCTCGACATCACCTTCTACCGGGACGACATCGGGATGCGGTCCGAGGCACCCGAGGTGCACGAGACGCGGATCGACTTCGACATCAACGGGCGGACGGTCGTCCTGGTCGACGACGTGCTGTTCACGGGTCGGACGATCCGCTCGGCGCTCGACGCGCTGGTGGACTTCGGGCGCCCCACGAAGGTGCAGCTGGCGGTGCTGGTCGACCGGGGGCATCGGGAGCTTCCGATCCGCGCCGACTTCGTGGGCAAGAACGTGCCGACCCGCACGGACGAGGACGTGCGCGTGGCGCTCCGAGAGGTCGACGGCCACGATGGCGTCTTCCTGCAGGAGCCGCTCGCCGCGCGTGGGGCGGAGGGGGAGGGCGGATGAACCAACACCTGCTGTCGATCCACGACGTGAGCGCCGACGACATCGTCCGGATCCTCGATACCGCGGAATCCTTCCGCGAGGTGGGCACCCGGGTGATCAAGAAGGTGCCGGCACTCCGCGGGCGCACGGTGGTGAACCTGTTCTACGAGAACTCGACCCGGACCCGGATAAGCTTCGAGCTGGCGGCCAAGCGACTGTCGGCCGACGTGATCAACTTCTCGACGAGCGGGACGAGCGTCGCGAAGGGAGAGAGCCTCAAGGACACGGCGCTCACGCTCCAGGCGATGGGCGCGGATGCGATCGTGATCCGTCATCCCTCGAGCGGCTCGCCGCTCACGCTCACGCGGTGGGTGCGAGGCAGCGTGCTGAACGCGGGCGACGGGACGCACGAGCACCCGACCCAGGCGCTGCTCGACCTGTACACGATGCGCGACCGACTCGGACGGATCGAGGGGTTGCGGGTCGCCATCGTGGGAGACGTCCTGCACTCGCGCGTCGCCCGATCGCTCGCCCTCGCGCTCCCGAAGATGGGCGCGGAGGCCACGCTCGTCGGCCCCCCCACGCTGATCCCGCCGCACGCGACGGCGTGGGGGGTCGAGGTGAGCCACGATCTCGAGTCGGTCCTGCCCAAGCTCGACGTCTGCTACCTGCTCCGCGTGCAGCGGGAGCGGCAGCGCCAGCAGTACGTCCCGAGCATCCGTGAGTACGCGCGACGGTTCGGGCTCACGCGCGCACGGGTGGCGATGCTCCAGGCGTCGGCGCTCGTGATGCATCCCGGGCCGATGAACCGCGGCGTCGAGATCGATTCCGACGTGGCCGACCTCCCGCGATCGGTGATGGAGGAACAGGTGACGAACGGCATCGCGGTCCGCATGTCGCTCCTGTACCTGCTGCTCGGGGCCTCGGGGGCCGCGCACGGCTCGACGCCGGAGCCGACGGATGTCTGAGCGGCTGCGGTTCCGCGGCGCCCGGATCGTCGATCCCCTCCTCGGACGCGACGAGGTCGCCGACGTGGCGGTGGCGGATGGCCGGATCGTGGCGCCCGAGGATGCGGTCGGGGCGACGGAGCTCGACTGCGACGGGCTGATCCTCGCGCCGGGGCTGGTCGACCTGCACGCACACCTGCGACAGCCGGGTCGCGAGGACACGGAGTCCGTCGAGACCGGATGCCGGGCGGCGGCGCTCGGCGGCTACACGGCGGTCGCGCCGATGGCGAACACGCAACCGGTGGCCGACAACGCCGCCGTGATCCACGAGGTCCGCGAGCTCGCGAGGGCGGCGGCGCTCTGCGACGTGTTCCCCGTGGGCGCGATCACCCGCGGCCTCGAAGGCGAGACGATGGCCGAGCTCGGGGAGATGGCCGAGGCCGGCGTCCGGATCTTCAGCGACGACGGCCGGAGCGTTCCCTCGGCCCGTGTGCTCCGCAACGCGCTCTCGTACGCACGCGCGTTCGAAGGTGTGGTGATCGCCGAACACTGCGAGGACGCGTCGCTCGCCGAGGGCGGGCAGATGCACGAAGGGCTGCACTCCTCATCGCTCGGACTGGCGGGCCAGCCCCGCGAAGCAGAAGAGGTCGTCGTGGCCCGCGACCTCGCGATGGCTCGCCTGACGGGCGGGCGCCTCCACCTGTGCCACCTCTCGTCGGGGGGCTCGGTCCAGATGCTCCGGCGAGCCAAGCGCGAGGGCCTCCGGGTCACGGCGGAGGTGACGCCGCACCACCTCGCGCTCAGCGACGAGGACCTGCTGACCTACGACACGAACGTGAAGATGCAGCCGCCGCTCCGCACGCCGGAGGATCGGCAGGCGCTGCGCGAGGGGCTCGCCGACGGAACGATCGACGCGATCGCGACCGACCATGCGCCGCACGCGGTGGAGGAGAAGGAGGCCGAGTTCGACCAGGCGCCGTTCGGCACGATCGGACTCGAGACGGCGCTCGCCGTCGGTACTCACGTACTCGGTCGCAGCCCGGAACGTTGAGCATCATGCGTGCGATCGAGGCGATGTCGAGCGTGCCGGCGCGGATCCTGGGCGCAGGCGACCACGGCGGTCCGATCGAGCCGGGCCGGCCGGCCAACCTCGTCGTCTTCGACCCGTCCGCGCGATGGGTGGTCGAGCCCCCGTTCGCGTCGAAGAGCCGGAACTGCGCGTTCCTCGGCCGAACGCTCCGCGGCCGGGTGGTGCATACCGTCCACCGGGGGTCCCTCGTGGTCGCGGACGGGAAGGCGCAGCGGTGACGAGCCGACCCGCGGCGCTCCTCGCCCTCGAGGACGGCTCGGTGTTCGAGGGGACCTCCTTCGGGGCGCAGGGCGAGGTGTTCGGGGAGGCGGTGTTCAACACCGGCATGTCGGGGTACCAGGAGGTGCTCACCGACCCCTCGTACGCCGGGCAGGTGGTCGCGATGACGTCGCCGCATCAGGGCAACACCGGCACGAACGCGGAGGATCCCGAGTCCGCGCGCGTCCACGTCTCGGGCTTCGTCGTTCGCGAGGCCTCCCGTCGCGCCTCGAACTGGCGGGCGAGCGGGACGCTGCAGGGCGATCTCGAGGGGGCGGGCGTCATCGGGCTCGAGGGTGTGGACACGCGACGGTTGACGCTGCGGCTCCGCGACCGCGGCGCGATGCGCTGCGGGATCTCGACGCGCGATCTCGACCCCGGATCGCTCGTGGGCCGCGTCCGCGAGCGTCCGGGGATGGAGGGCGCAGATCTCGCGAGGCGCGTGAGCGTGCGCGAACCCTACGAGGCGCGCGACGTGGTCGGTCCCGCGACGACGACGCTCGGCCGCGTCTTCCGGGTCGCCGCGTACGACTTCGGACTGAAACGAACGATCCTGCGCCGCCTCGCCGCGTCGGGGATCGAGGCCACGGTGTTCCCGGCGCAGACCCCCGTCGTCCGAGGTGCTCGCCGGCGGGTTCGACGGCGCGCTCCTTTCCAACGGGCCCGGGGACCCGGCCGCGACGGGGTACGGGATCGAGGCGGCTCGCGGGCTCCTCGGCCGCCTCCCGGTCCTGGGGATCTGCCTCGGCCACCAGCTCCTCGGGCTCGCGCTCGGGGGGCGCACCTTCAAGATGGCCTTCGGGCACCGGGGGGCCAATCAACCGGTGCAGGACCTGCGCACCGGCCGGGTGGAGGTGACGACCCACAACCACGGGTTCGCGGTGGATCCGGATGGATTCGAACGGGATGGCAACCGCGCGAGCACCTCGTTCGGCGAGGTGGATCTCACCCACTGGAACCTGAACGACGGGACGCTCGAGGGGTTCCGGTGCCTCGACGTCCCGGCTTCGTCGGTGCAGTTCCACCCGGAGGCCGCGCCGGGGCCGCACGACGCGATCGGGATGTTCGACGAGTTCCGGGGGTCGATGCGTGCCTAGGCGGACCGACATCGAACGGATCCTCGTGATCGGCTCCGGCCCGATCGTGATCGGCCAGGCGTGCGAGTTCGACTACTCGGGCACCCAGGCGTGCAAGGCGCTCCGCAGCGAGGGCTTCCACGTCAGCCTCGTGAACTCGAACCCGGCGACGATCATGACCGATCCGGAGTTCGCCGATCGCACGTACATCGAGCCGCTGACGCCCGCGTCGGTGCTCCAGGTGATCGAGCGCGAGCGACCGGATGCGCTCCTGCCGACGCTCGGCGGGCAGACGGCGCTGAACCTCGCGGTCGCGCTCGCCGAGTCGGGCGACCTCGATCGTCTCGGGGTCGGGCTCATCGGTGCCGGGCTGGAGGCGATCCGCCGGGCCGAGGATCGCAGTGGGTTCCGCCGAGCGATGCTCGACGCCGGCCTCGACGTGCCCCGGGCCGGGATCGCGCACACCGTGACGGAGGCGTCGGCGATCGGGGACGAGCTCGGGTACCCGGTGATCGTGCGCCCATCGTTCACGCTCGGGGGCGGCGGGAGCGGGTTCGCGAACGACCCGTCCGAGCTCGGGGTGGTCGCGGCCCGCAGCCTCGAGGCGAGTCCCGTGACCGAGATCCTCGTCGAGGAGTCCATCGCCGGCTGGAAGGAGTTCGAGCTCGAGGTGATGCGCGACGGCGCGGACCAGGCCGTCGTGATCTGCTCGATCGAGAACGTGGACCCGATGGGCGTGCACACGGGCGATTCGATCACGGTGGCGCCCGCCATGACGCTGACCGACGTCGAGTACCAGCGCATGCGCGATGCCGCTCTCGAGTGCATCCGAGCGATCGGCGTCGAGACCGGCGGCTCGAACATCCAGTTCGCGGTCGACCCGCGCACCGGACGGCAGGTGCTGATCGAGATGAACCCCCGCGTCTCGCGCTCGTCGGCGCTCGCCTCGAAGGCCACGGGGTTCCCGATCGCGAAGATCGCGGCGCTCCTCGCGGTGGGCTACACGTTGGACGAGATCCCGAACGACATCACGGGCGTGACACCCGCGGCGTTCGAGCCCTCGCTGGACTACGTGGTCGTCAAGGTGCCCAGGTTCGCGTTCGAGAAGTTCCCCGAGGCGGACCCCGTGCTCACCTCGACGATGAAGTCGGTGGGGGAGGTCATGGCGATCGGGCGCACGTTCAAGGAGGCGCTCGGCAAGGCTTGGCGTTCGCTCGAGGTCGCGGGGGCCGACCTGGGGGGTCGGCGGGCGCGGCTGCCCAGGGGGGCGCTTCGCTCCATCGGCTCGCTCCGCTCGCCGATGAGCCCCCTGGGCATCCACGCCCGCCTCTCCTGCAGGCGACCGCATCGCCGACCGCCGACCGCTTGCAGCTCGTCGAGGCCGCCCTGCTCGCGGGCCACACCATCGAAGACGTCGCGGCGGCCAGCGGGATCGATCCGTGGTTCGTGGATCAGATCGCGCAGGTGGCGGAGGAGGTGCGGGCGGTCTCGGGCCGGGAGCTGGAGGCGCTTTCGCGCGGCGAGCTCGTCCGCGCGAAGCGCGCGGGATTGTCGGACCGACGGATCGCGAGCCTCACCGGTTCGGACGAGGCGAACGTCCGGGCGCGGCGGACCGCGCTCGGAGCGACGCCGGTCTACAAGACCGTGGACACGTGCGCCGGGGAGTTCCCCGCGCGCACGCCGTACCACTACTCCGCGTACGAGCAGGAGAACGAGGTGCGTCCGGCCGAGCGCCCGAGGGTCGTGATCGTCGGCGCCGGGCCCGAACCGGATCGGCCAGGGGATCGAGTTCGACTACGCATGCGTGCACGCGGCCTACGCGTTGCGCGAGGCGGGGTACGAGGCCGTGATGGTCAACTCGAACCCCGAGACCGTGTCGACGGACTACGACACGAGCGCGCGTCTGTACTTCGAGCCCGTGTCGACCGAGGACGTGCTCGCCGTCTGCGAGGCGGAACGACCGGTCGGGGTCATCTGTCAGTACGGCGGGCAGACGCCGCTCCGGCTCGCGCACGACCTCGAGCGGGCCGGCTTCCGGGTCCTCGGCACGCCCCCGGCCGCCATCGATCTCGCCGAGGACCGGGCGAAGTTCGCCGACCTGCTGCGCGAGCTCGGCATCCCGGCGCCGGCGCACGGCGAGGCCCGCGATCCCGCGGAGGCCCTGGCGGTCGCGCGGGCGATCGGGTTCCCGGTCGTCGTCCGGCCCTCGTACGTGCTGGGCGGCCGGGCGATGGAGATCGTCTACGAGGAGACCGAGCTCGAGCGGTTCGTGGCGACGGCGGCCGAGGCGAGCCCGGATCATCCGGTCCTGATCGACCGGTTCCTCGAGGGAGCGATCGAGATCGACGTCGATGCGATCGCGGACGGCTCCGACGTGTACATCGGCGCCGTGATGGAGCACATCGAGGAGGCGGGCGTGCACTCGGGCGACTCGTCCTGTCTGATCCCGCCCGCGACCCTGTCCGAGGAGGAGCTGGACGAGGTCGCGCGGATCACGACGACGCTCGCCCGCCGCCTGGGCGTGCGCGGGCTCATGAACCTCCAGCTCGCGAGCAAGGACGAGCGGATCTGGGTGCTCGAGGCCAACCCGCGCGCCTCGCGCACCGTCCCGTTCGTCTCGAAGGTGACCGGCGTCCCGCTCGCGAAGGTGGCGACGCATGTGCTCCTCGGGCGCACGCTCCTCGAGCTCGCCGAGGAGGGACTGATCCCCGCGGACACGCATCACTACCTCCGGCTGCCGTACACGGCGGTGAAGGCGGCGGTGCTCCCGTTCGGCCGGTTCCCCGGGGTCGACACGTTGCTCGGTCCCGAGATGCGTTCGACGGGTGAGGTCATGGGGGTCGACGTCGATCCGGGTCGCGCGCTCGCGAAGGCGCTCGGGGCGAGCGGGACCTCGTTGCCGAGCGAGGGCACCGCGTTCATCTCGGTGGCGAACCGCGACAAACGCGCGATCCTGTATCCGGGCAAGCGCCTCGCGGATCTCGGGTTCGAGCTCCTCGCCACGCGCGGGACGGCGGCCGTGCTCGAGCGCGCGGGGGTGGCGGTCACTCGGGTCGCGAAGGTGTCCGAACACGGCCGCTCGGTCGTCGAGCTCATCGGCGCGGGGGCGGTCGACCTCGTGATCAACACGCCGTTCGGCTCGGGCCCGCGCAGCGACGGTTGGCGGATCCGAACCGCGTCCGCACAGGCGGGCATCCCGTGCATCACGACGCTGCCCGGCGTGCTCGCCGCGCTGCGCGGCATCGAGGCGCTCCGAGGCGCGCCGGGGGAGCCCCGCTCGATCCAGGAGCTGCACGAGCTCGCGCGCGGTCCGATGCCGGTGCAGGAACGGCTCCACGCGGTCGACCGCGCGAGCGTGGGTCCGTGAAACGCGTTCGCGCCGAGGTCCTGAACACGCGTCGGGTCGGCGCGTACCACTCGATCACGATCGTCGCCCCGGGCGTGGCGGATCGGGTTCGGCCGGGGCAGTTCGTGTCGGTCGCGATGCCGGAGGGACGCACGTTCCTGCTCCGCCGTCAGTTCTCGATCTCCCAGGCCTCCCGACGTGGCGGTTGGGCCGGGACGCTGGAGTTCGCGTTCGACCCTTCTGGACCGGGGACGGGGTGGCTCTCCGAGATCAAGGCGCACGGGTTCCTCGACGTGATCGGCCCGCTCGGCAAGGCCTTCGCGTATCCGGCCAAGCTCAACACGTGCCTGCTCGTCTCCGAGGGGCACGGGTCGGCCCCGATGTTCTTCCTCGCCCAGGAGCTCCGCGCTCGCGGCAAACGCGTCGACATGGTGCTCGGCGCGACGGACCACGACCGGGTGTTCAAGCCGATCGAAGCCAAGCGCCTGTCCCAGACGCTCACGATCACCACCGAGGACGGGAGCCTCGGCGAGCCGGGGAGCGTGATGGACGCGCTGCCGGGCGCGGTCGAGTCGACGGGCGCACAGGTCGTGTACGCGGCGGGACGTCGATCGACGCTTCGGCGGATCGCCGAGTTCTGCATGGACCGCGGCATCCCGTCGCAGGTCGCGGTCGAGGAGGAGATGGCGTGCGGCATCGGCCTGTGCTTCACCTGCACGGTCCCGGTCGTTCGCAAGGACGGCTCGGGCTTCGACAACCTCCGCTCGTGCACGGAGGGACCCGTGTTCAACCCGGCGCAGGATCCTGTGGGACCGGTGGCTCGGCGACCAGCCCCGGCTCGCACCGACGCCACCCGAGGGGTTCCCCGTGGTCGGCTCGTGGCCGGGATGACGGACGGCCGAGGAACGGCCCCGCGACCGTCCGGCGATGGGCGGCGGACGAAGCCCTCGCTGGAGGTCGACCTGGGTGGGATCCGGTTCCCGAACCCGGTGCTCGCCGCGTCCGGGTGCCTCGGCACGGGCGGAGACGTCCCCGGGCTCGTCGATCTGCATCGGTTCGGAGGGGTCGTGAGCCGGAGCCTCACGTTCGGGCCGTCGAAGGGCTGGCCAACGCCTCGCGCGGCGGAGACCGCGTCGGGTCTGCTCTCCGCCGTCGGACTGCAGAACCCGGGCGTCCGAGCGTTCGTCTCGGATGACCTCCCGCGGCTGTCGCGCGCGGTCCCGGTGGTGGCCTCCGTCGCCGGGTCGTCCCTCGAGGAGTACGTGAACGTCGCCGGAGCGGTCCACCTCAAGGACGGCGTCGTCGCGCTCGAGGTGTACGTGTCGTGCCCGGACGACGACCACGAGGGCGAGCCGTTCTTCACGACTCCGGAGCGCCTGATCGAGATCGTCGGAGCGGTCGCCCGGATGTCGCGCGTGCCGGTCTTCGTGAAGCTCCCCGCGCTCCTTCCCGGCCTGGTCGGGACCGCGCGTTCATGCGTCCGGGCCGGGGCGTTCGGGTTCACCCTCGTGGACGCCGTGCCGGGGCTGGCGATCGACCCCGGGCGTCTGCGCACGAGGACCGCAGTTCCCGTCGGCGGCCTCTCGGGCCCCGCGATCAAGCCGGTCGCCCTGGCCGCCGTCTTCCAGGTGTCCCGGGCGCTGCCCAACGTCCCGATCATGGGCGTCGGGGGGATCGCCACCGGCGAGGATGCCGCGGAGTTCCTGCTCGCCGGGGCGTGGGCGGTCCAGGTCGGGACGGCCCTCCTCGTCGACCCCTCGGCGCACGTCCGGATCGTCCGTGAGCTCCACGGGTACCTGCGCGCCAAGGGGTTCACGTCTCCGGCGGACGTCCGTGGGAGGCTCCGGGTCCCCGGTTCCGCCGACGCACGCACGTGATCCCGCGCCCGGACAACCCGTTGGTGGTGGCGCTCGACGTCTCGGACATCGAGACCGCCGAGGCGCTCGCCGGCAGGCTCGAGGGGCACGTCGGACTCCTGAAGGTCGGACTCGAGCTGTTCGCGGCCGCGGGACCGGACTCGGTGGCACGCGTCCGGCCGTTCGCGCCCGTGTTCCTGGACGTGAAGCTCCACGACATCCCGACGACCGTCGAGGGCGCGGCGCGCAACTGCGCGGCGCTCGGCGTCGCGATGATCACGGTCCACGCGCTCGGGGGCGAGCGCATGGTGGCGGCCGCGGTGCGCGGTGCGGCGCAGGGTGCGGAACGATCCGGCACCGAACCGCCCCTCATCGTCGCCGTCACGGTCCTGTCGAGCCTCGCGGGCGAGGACCTCGCGTCACCCGCCTCGCTCGCCTTCGAAGCGACGGCCGCCGGCGCGCGCGGTGTCGTGGTCTCGGGAGAAGACGTGTCGCAGGTGCGCGAGGTCCTCGGGGCGGAGGCCACGCTCGTGGTTCCGGGCATCCGTCCCGCGGGGACGAACGGACACGATCAGCTTCGTGTGTTGACACCGGAGGAGGCGATCGAACGCGGCGCCGACTACCTCGTGGTCGGGCGTCCGATCACCGGGTCGCCCGATCCGGCAGGCGTCGCGCGCGCGATCGTCGCGTCCGTTCGCTGAGCGGTTCGATCGCAGCAAAACCGCAGGTGGTGAGCAGGAACGTCGCGTTGCTGCCCGCACGAGGCCGTGCATATACTCGCGACGTCCCGGACCCCGAGCGATGAAGGAGTGTCCCGATGCCGCTACCCGTCCTGACGGATGAACAGCGCAAGCAGGCCCTCGAGAAGGCCGCCGAGGCACGCCGCAAGCGGGCGGAGCTCAAGGGTCAGCTGAAGTCCGGCAAGCTCAGTCTCACGGACGTGCTGTCACGGCAGGGCGACGACACGGTCGGGAAGATGAAGGTCTCCGCGGTGCTCGAGGCGCTCCCGGGTGTGGGGAAGGTCCGGGCGCGCAAGATCATGGAGCGCCTGGACATCTCCGCCAGTCGCCGCGTGAAGGGACTCGGGCCCAAGCAGCGCGAATCGCTGCTCGCCGAGTTCGCGAAGAAGTAACGCGAGCTGGCCGGCCGACGCGGCACGCTCTTCGTCCTCGCCGGTCCCTCGGGGGTCGGGAAGGGGACGCTCGTCCGTCGGGTCCTCGAGCTCGTGCCGGATCTGCGCCTGTCGATCTCGGTCACGACGCGCCCGCCACGGAGCACCGAACGGGACGGCGCCGACTACCGGTTCGTCTCCGACGAGGTGTTCGACCGGCTGATCGAGACCGGGGAGCTGCTCGAGTGGGCCGAGATCTTCGGCCACCGCTCGGGAACCCCGAAGGCGTCGGTGGTCGGAGCCCTCGACACGGGCTCGGACGTGTTGCTCGAGCTCGACGTGCAGGGTGCCCGGCAGGTCCGCGAGCACTCGCCGGACGCGGTGCTGATCCTGCTCGAGCCGCCGTCGCTGGAGGAGCTCGAACGCCGGCTCCGGACGCGGGCGACCGAGGACGAGAACCGCCTGGCCGAACGGCTGGCCAAGGCGGGCTGGGAGCTCGAGCAGCGTGCCTGGTTCGACCACGTCGTCACGAACGACGACGTCGAGGCGGCCGCGGTCAGGGTCGCTGCTATCATCGAACGGCCCCCCCAGGACGCGCCGACGGAAGGAACCCCGCACCCATGATCGAACCGAAGATCGACGACCTGCTCGCACAGGTGGACTCCAAGTACACGCTGGTCACGCTCGCCGCCAAGCGGGCTCGCGAGATCAACTCCTACTACAACCAGCTGGGCGAGGGGCGTGCCGAGTTCGTGCCGCCACTCGTCGAGACCGGGCTCCGGAACAAGCCCCTGTCGATCGCGCTGGAGGAGATCTCCGAAGGCAAGATCAACGCGGAGCGGCCGGAGGGCCTCGGCATCAAGTAGTCGCCCGACCCGACGCGCTCACGCGGTGCGCCGGACAGGAGGGACGTGGCGGTGACCGAACGTTCCGTGCTCCGGAACCGCCGGGTCCTGCTCGGCGTCACCGGTGGCATCGCCGCCTACAAGGCCTGCATCCTCGTGCGCCTGCTCCGGTTGCGCGGCGCGACGGTCCGGGTCGTGATGACGCGTTCGGCGGAGCGGTTCGTCGGTCCCGCGACGTTCGCCGCGCTTTCCGAGCATCGCGTGTACACGGATCTGTGGGAGGCGTCCGGCGGCGTGCCGCACGTGCGGCTCGCGCACGACGCGGACGTCGCCGTGGTCGCGCCCGCGACCGCGAACACGCTCGCGAAGCTCGCGCAGGGGATCGCGGACGACCTGTTGACCTCGACGCTGCTCGAGGCCTCGTGTCCGCTCGTCCTCGCGCCGGCCATGCACAGCGGGATGTGGGAACACCCCGCCACGCAGGCGAACCTCACGGCGCTCGCCGCTCGAGGCGCTCGGCTCGTGGGGCCCGCGCGGGGCGCGCTCGCCGCCGGCGACGAGGGTCTGGGCCGCATGAGCGAGCCCGAGGAGATCCTCGAGGCGATCGAGGATGTCCTTGTCCGGCGAGCTCGCCGGCCGCAGGATCGTCGTCACCGCGGGTCCGACCTGGGAGCCGATCGACCCGGTCCGGTTCGTCGGCAACCGGTCGACCGGCAAGATGGGGTTCGCGATCGCTGCGGAGGCGTTCGCACGCGGGGCGGACGTCACGCTCATCGTCGGACCGGGCACGTTGGATCCGCCGCCGGGTCCGGTGGTCGTACGGGTCACCACCGCGGACGAGATGCGCGGGGCCGTGCTCGACGCGTCCACCGGGACGGACGCGGTGGTCATGGCCGCCGCCGTCGCGGACTTCCGACCCGATGGCGCGTCCGACGAGAAGCTCAAGAAGGAGGGCGGGCCGCCGCAGATCCGGCTCGTGCCGACGCCCGACATCCTCGCCGAGCTCGGCGCCAGCGAGAGCGATCTCGTGCTCGTCGGCTTCGCTGCCGAGACCCGCGACGTCGAGGCCGCGGGCCGAGAGAAGCTGCGGCGCAAGGGCCTCGACCTGCTCATCGCGAACGAGGTCGGGCGGGAGGGGACGGGCTTCGGCTCGGACACGAACCGCGCCGCGATCGTGGCGGCCGATGGCCAGGACGAGGCGCTCCGGACCTGGACGAAGGTCGAGCTCGCGTCCGCGATCTGCGACCGGCTCGCGAAGCTCCTGTCCGCGTGACCGCGGGCCGATCCGTGGCCGGACGAGATCCGACGCACCCGACCGTGGGCTGAACGTACCGGCCCAGATACGTCGAACGACGGACGGACCGGTCGGAGGCCCCTGCTATGCTCGCGCGCACATGGGGCACGCGTACCTGTTCTCGTCGGAATCGGTCACCGAGGGTCATCCCGACAAGCTCGCCGACCAGATCTCCGACGCCGTCCTCGACGCGATCATCGCCGTCGATCCGGACGGACGCGTGGCGTGCGAGACGCTCGTCACGACCGGCCTCGTGATGGTCGCGGGCGAGATCTCGACCTCCGAGTACATCGACATCCCCGCGGTCGTGCGCAAGACGATCACCGAGATCGGCTACACGGACGCGAACTTCGGGATCGACGGCGACACGTGCGGTGTGATCACGTCGATCCAGGAGCAGTCCGCCGACATCGCCCGGGGCGTGGACGACGCGCTCGAGCATCGGGAGGAGCACTCGGCCGACGAACTCGACGTCCTCGGCGCCGGCGACCAGGGGATGATGTTCGGCTTCGCGTGCCGCGACACCGACGAGCTCATGCCGCTTCCGATCGCGATCGCGCATCGGCTCGCGAAGCGCCTGGCCGACGTCCGCAAGGCCGGCGTGATCCCGTACCTGCGGCCGGACGGGAAGAGCCAGGTGACGATCGCGTACGAGGACGCGCGGCCCACCCACGTCGACACCGTGTTGATCAGCAGCCAGCACCGCGAGGAGGTCGACGTCGAGACCCTGCTCGCGCCCGACGTGCGCTCGGAGGTGATCGACCCCGTGCTCCGCGAGTTCGAGCTCGACGCCGAGGGCGTGCGGGTCCTCGTGAACCCGACCGGGCGCTTCGAGATCGGCGGGCCGAAGGCCGACACGGGACTCACCGGTCGGAAGATCATCGTCGACAGCTACGGAGGGATGGCGCCGCACGGCGGGGGATGCTTCTCGGGCAAGGACCCGACCAAGGTCGACCGCTCGGCGGCGTACATGGCTCGGTACGTGGCGAAGAACCTGGTCGCCGCGGGCGTCGCGGACCGCCTCCAGATCCAGGTCGCCTACGCGATCGGCACCGCGCATCCGGTCTCCCTGGCGGTCGACGCGTTCGGGTCGGAGCAGGTCGACCCCGCCAAGGTCGTCGACGCCGTGTGGGAGGCCTTCGACTTCCGGCCGGCCGCGATCATCCGCGACCTCGATCTCCGCCGTCCGATCTACGAGGACACGGCGGCCTACGGGCACTTCGGTCGCAAGGAGTTCCCCTGGGAGGCCACCGACCGCGCGGATGAGCTCCGCCGCGCGTTCGCGTAACACCCACGCGGAGGCGCGAACCCCGAGGCGCACCGGCGAGCAGACGGTCCTGTCCGGGCCGGTCGAGATCTGCGTGGACCGCCCGGTCCTGACGCTCGACCGGCCCTTCACCTACGACCTGCCGGGGAGCTCGGCGCCGGGCTCGGATCCCTCGTTCAGGTGCCGTTCCACGGCCGGGCGGTGCGCGGGTGGGTCCTCGGCTCCACCGGCGACGTCCCGGAGCGGATCGCGCGAGTCCGTCGCCAGGTTTCGCCCGTTCGGTTCTTCGACCCGGCGATGCTCGAGCTCCTGCGCTGGATGAGCGAGCGCTACGTCGCCCCCCTGGCGACGATGATCGGTCGGGCCGTCCCACCACGCGTCGCGTCCGAGGAGGAGGAGATGCTCGTGAGCGGCGCGCTCGAGCCCCGCGATGGGCGCCGCTTGGCCGCATCGGCCCCGGCAGGGGGCCTCGGAGCCCCCGCGCAGCTCGACCCCGCCACCGTCGGACGGCCCGTGCTCGGCGGCTACCGGGACGGGCCCGAGCTGTTGGAGGCGCTTCGCGGCGGCTCCGGTACGTTCGTGCTTCGCCCGGCTCCGGTCGACGAGACCGATCTCGCGGTGGAGTGCGTACGGACCGCGTTGGCCGGGGGGCGCAACGCGATCGTGGTCGTGCCCGAGGCCGACCCCCTCCCGGCGACGGCCGCCGCCGTGGCCGACGCGTTCGGCGAGGACGTCGTGCTGTTCCTCGGCGGCGACAAGCGGGAGCGATACCGGATGTGGCTCCGCATCGCGCACGGGGGGTGTCGCGTCGTCGTGGGGACCCGGCCGGCGGTCTTCGTGCCCTTGCGCGACGTCGGGCTCGTCTACGTCCACCGCGAGGGTCACGCCCAGCAGCGGGAGGAGCGTTCGCCGCGCTTCCACGTCCGCGATGTCGCAAGGACGCGGGGCGCGCTCGAGCGCGCGGTCTGCGTCCTTGGCGCCTTCCACCCGTCGGTCGAGACCACCGCGTTCGACCGGGTGGAGGTTCGGCCCCCGGGACGACCGTGGGCGCCAGTCGAGGTGGTTCGACCGGGTCCCGAGGGACGTTCGCCCCGGCTCCTCCGCGCGTTGCGCGACGCGCGACGCGCGTTCCTGTTCGAACCGGTGCGCGGCTACGGGGTCGCGCGCGTCTGCCGCGTCTGCGGCGAGGCCGCGGCATGCGCCGACTGTCTCGGCACGATCCGCGTGCAGCGGGGGAGCGCGACGTGCATCGTCTGCGGAGCCCCCGGGAGGTGCGCGTCGTGCGGGGGGACCGATTTCGGTGTCGTTCGCGGGGGCGCCGAGCGGGTCGAGGAGTGGGCCGCAGGGATCGCCTCGGTCCCGGTCGTCCACCTGCAACCCGACATGGCGCCGCGACGCCCCGGCGAGCGCGAGGTGCTGGTGGGCGGCGTCGACCTCCTGAAGGACTTCGGCCGGGTGGACCTGGATCTCGTGGCGATCCTGCACGCAGATGCATCGCTCGGCCGGCCGGGGATCGCCTCGAGGGAGCATGCGGTGACGGCGTGGTTCGAGGCGGCCGCGTGGGCCGATCCAACAGGTCGTGTGATCGTGCAGACGCGTCATCCGGGCGACCCCGCCGTCCAGGCGCTCGTCACCGGTCGCCCCGAGCGGTTCCACCAGACGGAGGCGGATCGCAGGGCCGAGGCCGGCTTCCCGGTGGGGATCGCCGTCTTCCGGGTCACGGGGACCGAGGAGCTGGAGGGATCGCTCGCGGCGGCGTCCCCACGCACCCTGCTGGCCTCGGCCGCCGAAGGTGCGACGGTATGCTTGGTCGCGTTCGATCCAGCGGACGTGCCCGCGTTCGGTCGCGAGGCGCGGCAGGCTCGCATCGCGCGGCGTCGTGACGAGGGTCGAGGCCGAACCGCACCTGTGACCGGACCGGGGGAACGACCGTGACCGTGATGACGATCCGAACGCTCGGCGACCCCGTGCTGCGCGAACGCGCGGCGCCGATCGACCGATCCGACGATGCGCTCCGGACGCTCGCAGCAGACATGATCGAGACGATGCACGCCGCACCGGGGGTCGGGCTCGCCGCGAACCAGGTCGGTCTCCGGCTCGCCTGCTTCGTCTACGACGATCGCGACGGACACGAGGGGTTCGTCGCGAACCCGGAGCTCTCCGAGCACGACGGCGAGGAGACGATCGACGAGGGATGCCTGTCGATCCCGGGCCCGTACCATCCGACCGAACGCGCGCTCCGCGTCCGGCTCCGGGGGATGGACCTGGACGGCCGCCCGATCGACATCGCGGCCGAGGGGTTGCTCGCGCGGATCTTCCAGCACGAGACGGATCACCTGAACGGGACGCTCTACATCGACCGGCTCGACGACGACGGGCGGCGGGACGTGATGCGTCAGCTGCGCGAGTTCGAGGTCGAGCGTTCGGAGCGATAACCGCACGCGTATCCTCGGCGCCGTGATGGCGCCGGCTCGCTCGTCCTTCGATGCGCGGGGATCGGCGTGACCGGGATCCTCCGCGTCGCCTTCCTCGGCAACGACCGATGGTCGGTGCCCTCGCTCGAGGCGCTGGCCGGGTCGACGCACGAGATCGTCACGGTCGTGACATCCGTTCCCAGACCGGCCGGTCGCGGGAACGAGCGCAGGCCGACCCGGGTCGCGGACGCCGCGCATCGGCTCTCGCTCCCGCTCGTCGAGGTCGAGTCCGTGGTGAGGGAACCCGGGTTCGGTGTCCTCGCGCGCTCCCGGCCGGACGTCCTCGTCGTCGTCGCCTACGGCGAGCTGCTCCCGCCCCCGATCCTCGAGCTCCCGAGGGTCGCGCCGGTGAACCTCCACTTCTCGCTGCTGCCCGAGCTGCGGGGCGCCGCTCCAGTGCAGACGGCTCTCCTGCGTGGGTTCGAGCGCACCGGCGTCACGACGATCGTGATGGACCAGGGTCTGGACACGGGGCCGGTGATCGCGCAGCGGACGGAGCCGATCCGTCGGCAGGACGATGCCGGATCGCTCGGCGGCCGGCTGGCGTCCCTCGGCGCCGAGCTGCTCGTGGCGACCGTGGATGCTCTGGCGGCCGGATCGGCGCGGCCGACCCCGCAGGACGGGTCGCGCGCGACCTTCGCCCCACGCCTGGGTCCACCGGATCGCGTCCTCGACTGGTCCGAGCCCGCGGTGGCGCTCGTGAACCGGATCCGTGCGCTCTCGCCCGAGCCCGCCGCCACCACGTCGTACCGCGGTGAGGGCCTGAGGGTCCTGCGTGCCGAAACGGCCGGAGGGTCAGGGGTGGCCGAAGTGGCCGAGGCCACGGACCCCGCGGGGTCCATCGTCGAGGCCGGCAGGGACGGGTTCGTGGTCGCCGCCGGACACGGTGGGGTGCGGCCGCTCGAGGTCGCCCCGGCTGGTCGGCGACGGATGTCCGCGACCGACTTCGTGAACGGGTACCGGCCGATGATCGGGGAGCGGCTCGGGTGAAGCGGGACGGCGTGGGATGGCCCCGGGGTGAGCGGCGTGGCGCCCCCGGTGCCGGTGAGCGCCCGAACGCCCGCGCCGTGGCGCTGGACGTGATCCGCCGGGTCACCGACGAGGGTGCGTACTCGAACCTCGCGTTGCCGAGGACCCTCGAACGGGCCGGCCTGTCGGAGCGCGATACCGCGTTCGCGACCGAGCTCGCGTACGGGACACTTCGACGTCTCATCCCGATCGACCACGCGGTGTCCCCGCTGCTCGAGCGGCCCATCGAGGACGCCCCGAAGGTAGCGCGGGCGGCCATCCGTCTCGGCGTCCATCAATTGCGGTACATGCGTGTGCCCGCGCACGCGGCCGTCTCCGAGACGGTCGCGCTGGTCGATCGTCGCCACCGCGGATTCGTGAACGCGATCCTGCGGCGGGTCGCGGCGGCCGCCGAACCCGAGCACCAGGGGTCGTCGGACGAGGCGGTGTCGCTCCGCACGGGGCTCTCCGAGTGGGCGGTACGCGAGCTCCGTCGGGTCGTCGACGACGAGGCGGAGGAGGCGGCCGCGGCGCTCGCGCAACCCGCCCGCTTGACGATCCGGGCGAACCGGTGCCGGGTCTCGGTCGAGGAGCTGGAACGGGCGCTCGATGCCGAGGGGATCGCCAGCGACCGGGGTCGCATCGGGGCCGACGCCGTCGTGCCGGCGGCGGGGGTGCCGACGAAGCTGCCCGGCTTCACGCAGGGCTGGTTCGCCGTCCAGGACGAGGCCTCGTCGTTCGTCGTCGAGGCGTTGGACCCGCAACCGGGAGACCGGGCGCTCGACGTCTGCTCCGGACCCGGCGGTAAGGCGGCCCACATCGCGTGTCTCGTCGGCGAGCACGGCCGTCTGGTCGCTTCCGACGTGTCCTCCCAGCGGCTGGGGCTCGTGCGGGGGACGTTCGACCGCCTCGGCGCGTACGGCGATCTGCTCGTCCAGGACGGGAGGCGACCCTCGGTGCGCGAGGGGTTCGATCGGATCCTGGTCGACGCACCGTGCTCGGGGATCGGCTCGGCGCGGCGCCGCCCCGAGCTCCTGTGGCGATCGGGCCGAACCGAGCTCTCCGGCCTCGCCCGTCTCCAGGTCGGGATCGCGACGGCGGCGGCCGGCTTGCTCCGACCTGGGGGGCGGATGGTCTACAGCGTGTGCACCTTCCCTCGGGCCGAGACCGACGCGGCGTGTGACGCGATCGAGCGTCGTGCGCCGGAGCTCGAACCGGCAGCGATCGTGGGACCCGACGGCGAGGCCGAGCGGGTCCGGCTGTGGCCGCACCGGCACGGGTGCGACGCGATGTTCGTCGCCGCCTTCCGAAGGCGGGGGTGACCCGGGACTAGGATGGCGCGGTGGGCAGCTTCGCGGCCGGGACCTCGCGCTCGGATCGGGTCCGCCGGGCCGGCGAGGTCAAGCTCTGCATCGTGCCTGCCGACCTCATCGGTATGACCCTGCGAGCGGGGGCGGCCTGATGCCCGAGTCGATCCTCGTCGTCGACGACGATCCGGACATCGCCCGCTTCGTCGAGGTCAACCTGCGGAGCGCCGGCTACGACGTGACGGTCGCCTCCGACGGCGAGGAGGCGCTGCTGAAGGCGGGCGCCCTGCGTCCGGACCTCGTGCTGCTCGACGTGATGATGCCGCGGATCGACGGTTTCGAGGTCGCGCATCGTCTCCGTCGGAACCCGCAGACCTCGAACACCTCGATCATCATGCTCACGGCCAAGGCGCTCGCGACCGACAAGGTCCTCGGGCTGACCGCGGGGGCCGACGACTACATCATCAAGCCGTTCGACCCGATCGAGCTCCTCGCGCGCGTGAAGGGGACGCTCCGGCGCGCGAAGGAGATGCGGAACCTGTCCCCGCTCACCGGCCTCCCCGGCAACATCCGCATCCAGGAGGAGATCGAGCGGATGGTCCGGGAGGATCTGTCGTTCGCGGTCATCTACGCGGACCTGGACAACTTCAAGGCGTACAACGACCTCAAGGGGTTCGTCCGGGGCGACCGGCTGATCCAGACGACCGCGCGAACGTTGCAGGACGCCGTCGTCGAGTTCGCGGGCTCCGAGGGCTTCGTGGGCCACGTGGGCGGCGACGATTTCGTCGCCGTCGTCCCGCCGGGCGTCGCCGAGGACGTCGCCAAGCGCATCGTCGTGACCTTCGACGCGCAGATCGCCGAGTTCTACGATCCAGAGGACGTCGAGCGTGGGTACATCCAGGTCGAGGACCGCAAGGGCGTGCTCCAGCGGCTGCCGCTGGCGGGGATCTCCGTGGGCGTCGCGACGACGAGCGTTCGGACGTTCGCCCACTACGGCGAGGCCGTATCCATCGCGACCGAGATGAAGCAGTTCGCCAAGCGCGACCCGGGCAGCTCGTACGCGATCGACCGCCGCCATCCCGAGTGACCCAAGCCCGCACGCGGTGTCCCGGGCTCGACGAGGGCCCTATACTGCCCGAGAGAAGCCTGTCTTCGGGGCGGGGTGCAAGTCCCCACCGGCGGTGACAGTCCGCGACCCCTCGGGAGCCACCCGAGGGTGGACCCGGTGTGATTCCGGGACCGACCGTGAGAGTCGGGATGGGAGAGGACGGGCGGTGACGACAGCGGTATCCGCTGTTGCCTCCGTTCCCTTCCCGCATCCTCGCCTCGTGATCGGAGCCGTGTGTCCGACGAGGCGTACATGCATCGCGCGATCGCGCTGGCCGAACGCGGCCGTGGGCTCGTCTCGCCCAACCCCATGGTCGGGTCCGTGGTGGTCTCGGAGGACCGCGTGGTCGGCGAGGGCTGGCACGAGGGTCCCGGCCGTCCCCACGCCGAGGTCGTCGCGCTGGACGCCGCCGGTGGTCGCGCCCGAGGCGCGACCCTCTACACGAACCTCGAGCCCTGTTGCCATCACGGACGGACGCCGCCGTGCACCGATGCGATCGAGCGCGCCGGCGTCTCGCTCGTCGTCGCGGCGGGGACGGACCCGAACCCGCTCGTCGACGGCCGAGGGGTGGAGCGGCTGCGCGGGGCCGCCATCGAGGTGCGGGTCGGGGTCCTCGGAGAGGATGCCGCGCGGCTGAACGAGGCGTTCGCGAAACACGTACGAACGGGTCTCCCGTTCGTCGTGTGGAAGATGGCGGCCTCGCTCGACGGCCGGGTGGCGGCTCGCGACGGCTCCTCACGGTGGATCACGGGTGAGGCCGCGCGAGCCGACGTCCATCGGCTCCGCGCGTGGTCCGACGCGATCGTCGTCGGGGCTCGCACCGCTCTTGTGGACGATCCGTCGCTGACGGTGCGGGAGCCCGGCTACCGGGGTCGTCCTCCGTTGCGGGTGCTCGTCGATGCGAGCGGGATCGTCCCGCCCGCGGGGGACCTGTTCGACGATCGCGCACCGACCTTCGTCGCGACGACGGACCTGGCCCCCGAGGCGCGACGCGAGGCGTGGGCGTCCGCCGGCGCCGAGGTCCGCGTGTACCAACCCGAGGGCGCCGGGGTCCCCCTCCACGAGCTCTTCGCGGACCTCGGCAAGCGCGAGGTCCAGGGGGTCGTGCTCGAGGGTGGCCCGACCCTCGCGTTCGCAGCGTTGGAGGACGGCGTGATCGACAAGGTCGTCCTGTACCTCGCGCCGAAGCTGATCGGCGGACAGGATGCGCCGGGTGTCCTCGGGGGGCGCGGCTTCGCACCGATCGCCGACGCGGTGCCGCTCGCGATCCGGAGCTTCGATCGGTTGGGGGAGGACCTGCGGGTGGAGGCCGATGTTCACCGGGATCGTTGAGGAGCGCGGTCTCGTGCGCGAGATCGGATCGGCGCGGCTCGCGGTGACCTGTCGAGTCGTCTCGACGGACGCGGCGCCCGGCGCCTCGATCGCCGTGAACGGCGCCTGTCTCACGGTGGTCGAGCGCTCGCCCGAACATGTCGCCTTCGACCTGTCGGAGGAGACGCTCCGCCGGACGAGCTTCGAACGTCTGCGGGCGGGCGACCCGGTGAACCTCGAACGGCCGCTCACGCTCTCGAGCCGCCTGGGCGGACACCTCGTCCAGGGACACGTGGACGGCGTCGGCGAGGTGGCCGGGCTGGAGCCGAGCGCCGAGGGGGGCGCGTGGCTGCGCGTCCGCGCACCCGCCGGCCTCGTCCGCTACCTGATCGAGAAGGGATCGGTCTGCGTCGACGGGGTCAGCTTGACGGTGAACTCGGTCGACGGCGAGTCGTTCTCGGTCGCGCTGATCCCGCACACGCTCGAGGTCACGACGTTCGGCTCCGTCCGCGTCGGCGACCCGGTGAACCTGGAGGTCGACCTGATCGCGAAGTACCTGGAGGCCCTGCTCGAGGGAGGACGCAGATGAGCGGCACGAAGGACGCACACGACCGACGGGCGTTCGCGCCGATCGAGGAGGCGATCGAGGACATCCGGTCGGGCAAGATGGTGATCGTCGTCGACGACGCGGACCGCGAGAACGAAGGCGACTTCATCATGGCCGCCGAGCTCGCCACACCCGAGTCGATCAACTTCATGGTGACGCACGGGCGGGGCATCGTGTGCATGCCGCTCACGCGTTCCCGGCTCGATGAGCTGCGGATCCCGTTGATGGTCTCGAAGAACAACGAGAGCCACGGGACGGCGTTCGCGGTGTCGATCGACATCGAGGGACGCACCACGACGGGCACGAGCGCCTTCGACCGCGCGGCGACCGTCCGAGCGATCGCCGATCCCGAGCTCCGGTCCTCGGACATCCGGATGCCCGGACACGTGTTCCCCCTGATGGCGCAGGAGGATGGCGTGCTGCGTCGAGCCGGACACACCGAGGCCACGGTGGATCTCGCACGGCTCGCCGGGTTGTTCCCCGCCGGCGTGTTGTGCGAGGTCCTGCATCCCGACGGTTCGATGGCGCGCATGCCCGAGCTGCAGCGGGTGGCGACGGAGCATGGGTTGAAGCTCATCTCGATCGCCGACCTGATCGAGTACCGGCGCCGCCGCGAGGCGCTCGTGCGACGCACGGCGGAGGCGCTGATCCCGACGACGGACGGTGAGTTCACCGCCTACTCGTACGAGAGCCTCAGCGACGGGACCGTCCACGTGGCGCTCGTGCTCGGCGAGGTCGGGGAGGGCGACCGGATCCTCGTTCGCGTGCACTCGGAGTGCCTGACGGGCGACGTGTTCGGGTCGATGCGGTGCGACTGCGGCGATCAGCTGCAGAGCGCGGTCTCGCAGATCGGCAAGGAGGGCCGGGGGGTCGTCCTGTACATCCGGGGCCACGAGGGACGGGCGATCGGCATCACCCACAAGCTCCGCGCGTACCAGCTGCAGGAGCAGGGGCGAGACACCGTGGAGGCCAACGAGGAGCTCGGCTTCGCGGCCGACCCGCGGGACTACGGGATCGGAGCGCAGATCCTCGTCGATCTGGGTGTGCGCTCGATGCGCCTGCTCACGAACAACCCGGCGAAACGGGCCGGCTTGGAGGGCTACGGGCTGTCGATCGTCGAACGCGTCCCGCTCGAGATCAATCCGAACCCCGAGAACATCGGCTACCTGCGCACGAAACGCGAGAAGCTCGGCCACCTGCTCGAGCACCTCGAGCCCGAGTCGGAACCGGCGCCGTGAACGAGATCCGAGGCGACCTCCACGCCGCGGGCCGCCGCTTCGCGATCGCGGTCTCGCGGTTCAACGAGATCGTGACCGGCAGGCTCCTGGAGGGTGCGCTCGAGGCGCTCGTCGCCGCGGGGGTCGCCGACGACGACGTCGACGTCGTGTGGGTGCCGGGTGCCTTCGAGCTTCCGGTCGTCGCCCAGCGCCTCGCGGGCTCGCGCACCTATGACGGCGTCATCTGCCTCGGGGCGGTCATCCGCGGCGAGACCACGCACTTCGAGCACGTGGCGGACCAGGCGGCGGCCGGGATCCGCAAGGCGGCACAGGAGACCGGGGTCCCCGTGGCGTTCGGCGTCCTCACGACCGGATCGTTGGAGCAGGCGTTGGATCGGGCGGGTGGGGCGCACGGGAACAAGGGATGGGACGCCGCGCGCGCGGCGATCGAGACCGCATCCCTGCTCGAGCAGCTGCCGAAGGAGGGGTAGCGGATGATCGTGGACAAGCCGTGGGGCAAGGTCGTGACCTACGCCCTCAACCAGCCGAGCTCGGTCCGGGTCATCACCGTCGAGGCGGGGCAGGAGACGAGCGTCCACTATCACCAGATGCGGGACGAGATGTGGGTCGTGCTCGACCCCGGACTCAACGTCCAGATCGGCAATCGCTCCGTCGAGGCCGCCAGCGGCGAGGAGTTCATGGTGGGCGCGGAGACCACCCATCGGATCGCGAACCCCGGAACGTCCCGCGGTCGCGTCCTGGAGATCGCGTACGGCTACACGACCGAGGACGACACGCTCCGCCTCGAGGACGACTACGGGCGGCCGCTCGAGCCCGACTGGTGAGCCTTCGTACCCGCGTTGAGCGTTCGGAATGGGCCGTGCTACGCTCCGCGCGCCCGAGGCACAGGAGGGTTCGGTGGCAGAGCAGGGCACCGTGAAGTGGTTCAGCAACGAGAAGGGGTTCGGCTTCATCTCGCGGGAAGGACAGGACGACGTCTTCGTCCATTTCTCCGCGATCGAGGGCGAGGGCTACAAGTCCCTGACCGAGGGCCAGACCGTCGAGTTCGACGTGGTCGACGGCCCCAAGGGCAAGCAGGCGGCCAACGTCCGGGCCGTCTGAACCGAGCTCGGTCGCGGGTGCGCCGAGCATCGACACCGTTCCCGAGCCGCACCTATACTCTGCGGGTTCGGTTCACCGTGTTCCAACAGGCACCGGCGGACGCCCGGTGCCTTCGTCTCGATAGGAGGTGATGCGGGGTCTCGGCTGATCCGCGCATCAACGACAGGATCCGCTCGGCCCAGGTACGGCTGGTCGGATCGGATGGATCGCAGATCGGGATCGTTCCGACCCAGGACGCGCTCCGTCAGGCGCAGGAACTCGATCTGGATCTGGTGGAGGTGGCGCCGCAGGCGAACCCCCCCGTGGCAAGGATCATGGACTACGGGAAGTTCAAGTACGAGCGTGACATCCGCCAGAAGGAGGCGCGCAAGAAGCAGGCCCGGATCGAGGTCAAGGAGATCAAGTTCCGCCCGAAGATCGATCCCCACGACTACGCCACGAAGAAGGGGCACGTCGAGCGGTTCCTCCGGGCGGGAGCGCGGGTCAAGGTGACCATCATGTTCCGCGGGCGAGAGATGGCCCGGACGGAGCTCGGCCGCAAGATCCTCGACCGGCTCGTGGCCGACCTCGCCGACAGCGCCGTCGTGGAGGCATCGCCGAAGCAAGACGGCCGGAACATGGTGATGGTCATCGCGCCGACGAAGAAGCAGCCGGAGCGAGGCAAGCCGGTGGAACCGGCGGCGGTTCCGGCTCCGGCGGCGGAGGCCCCGACAACGCAACCCGAACCATAAGAGGAAGGGCGGCAGCAGCTGCCCGCAGGAAGTGCAGGGAACAGACATGGCCAAACAGAAGACGCATCGAGCGACCGCGAAGCGGTTCCGGATCACCCGGACGGGCAAGGTGCTCCATCGCAAGGCCACCGGGAACCACATGCTCACCAAGAAGACCGGCAGCCGGCGGCGCCGCGTGGAGGGCATGAGCGAGGTCACGGCCGAGCGCACGAACATCCGCCGGCTGCTCGGGAAGTAGGTCGGGATGGCACGGGTCAAGAACTCGGTACACGCGAAGAAGAAGCGTCGCGAGGTCCTTCGCAAGGCGAAGGGCTATTACGGCTCGCGCTCCCGCCGGTACCGCGTCGCGAAGGAGCAGCTGCTCCACTCGGGCCAGTACGCCTACCGCGACCGGCGCGACCGCAAGGCCCAGTTCCGCCGCCTGTGGATCACGAGGATCGGCGCGGGCGCGAGACAGAACGGCTTGTCGTACTCCCGGTTCGTGCACGGCCTGCAGAAGGCCGGGATCGACGTCGATCGCAAGATCCTGGCGGACATGGCCGTCCACGACCCGCAGGCGTTCGGTCAGCTCGCGCAGGCTGCCAAGGATGCCCTCGCGGCATAACACGGCACGATCCCTCCCACACCGATCGCACTAGGATCACGCTCGGCCGGTCGCCGATGACCGGTGGGAAGAGGCGCGCGTGATCACGTCGGTTCGGAACCCGAGGGTCGCCGAAGCGATCCGGCTGCAGAAGCGCGCCTTCCGCGAGCGAGACCGTGCGTTCCTCGTCGAGGGCGCGCAGCCGGTGACGGAGGCCCTCGGCCGGCCCGGCGGTCTCACCACGCTGTTCCACACGGACCCCGCGCATCCGCTCGTCGAACGGGCGTCGGCGTCGGGCGCGCGCGCGTTCCACGTCGGGCAGGACGTGATGGCTCGGCTCACCGGAACGGTGACGCCGCAAGGGCTCGTCGGGGTCGCGCCGTTCATCGACGTGCCGCTCGAGGCGCTCGCTCCGGTGCCCGCCTGCGTGGTGCTCCTGCATGCGGTCCGCGATCCCGGGAACGCGGGGACGGTCCTGCGTTCCGCCGACGGTGCGGGCGCGGACGGCGTCGTGTTCTCGAACGACTCGGTGGACGTCTACAACGCGAAGTCCATCCGGGCGTCCGCGGGGTCGGTCTTCCACCTGCCGGTCGTCCGATCCGTCGACACCGGGGTGGCGATCGAGGACCTCCGCGCCAGAGGCGTCCGGGTGCTGGCGATGGACGCCGACGGCGAGGGCGACCTGTACGAGCAGGATCTCGGCGATCCCGTGGCGTTCGTGTTCGGGAACGAGGCCTGGGGGCTCCCCAAGGAGGTCGCCTCGATGGCCGACGCGACCGTCCGCGTGCCGATCGCGGCGCGCGCCGAGTCTCTGAACCTCGCTGCTACGGCGACCGTGTGCCTGTTCGAGTGGGAACGCCAGCGACGCGAGGGCCGGCGGGCGTACCTGGAGACGATCATCGCGGCGGCGGCGCACGACATCCGCTCGCCCCTCACGGCGATGAAGGGGTTCGGGCACGCGCTCTCCACCCGGTGGGAGCAGATGACGACCGAGCAGCGGGACCTGATGCTCCAGGGGATCGCCTACGACACGGAGCGCCTGAACACGATCGTCCGCCAGCTCGTCGACGCGGCCCGCCTGACCGCGGGCGCGCTCGACCTGTTCCCCGAGCGGACGGACGTGGGCGCGCTCGTCGAGCAGATCTCGACCTCGTTGTCGCTCGACCCCGATCATCCGCCCATCGAGTGGTCGAGCGGCGAGGTCCTCGCGCTGGTCGACCCCGAACGACTTCGGCTGGTGATCGAGGCGTTCATCGAATCGCTCGTCTGGTGGACGAACGAAGGGCCGGTCCGCGTGTCGGCTCGGAGGCAGGATGGCCGGCTCGTGCTCGAAGCCTGCCGAGACGAGACCGCGCTCACCCAGGAACAGGCCGACCATCTGTTCCGACCCCGTGCTCCGGGCACCGGGGCCGGGAGCAAGATCGGTCTGTTCGTCGCCCTCGGCGTCGCCGAGGCGCAGGGCGGGACGACCTCGGCTCGCGTGAACGGCTCGCTCTGCTTCGTGCTCGACGTTGCGGCGCCCACCGACGCGACGGCCTGAGCCGTCGGCTCCGGATCCGACGGTAGACTCGCCGAACCATGGACCCCGCCGAGGCTTCGCGCATCCTCGCCGAGCAGCTGGCGTCCGGTCGCTCGCGGTTCGCCGAGGCCGACACGCTCGAGGCGCTCGAGGAGGCCAAGGTCGCGGTCCTCGGCCGCAAGGCACCGATCTCGCGGGTGCAGAGCTCACTCGGCTCGCTCGCTGCCGACGTCCGTCGCGATCTCGGCAGACGAACCAACGAGGTCTTCGCGGAGCTCCGCGCGGCGCTCGAGGATCGGCGCTCCGAGCTCGAGGTGGGCAGTGACGCCGAGCTCCTCGAGCGCGATCGCGTCGACGTCTCCCTGCCGGGGCGGCGGCCTCGCGGCGGTTCCCTGCACCCGCTCACGATCGTCGAGGCCGAGATCGTCGACATCTTCGCGCGCATGGGCTACCGGGTGGTCGAGGGGCCCGAGGTCGAGGACGAGTGGCACAACTTCGACGCGCTCAACATCCCGTCCGATCACCCGGCCCGGACATCGATGGACACCACCTTCCTCGACGTGGCCGGGCATCCCGAGCTCGTCCTTCGCACGCACACCTCACCGATGCAGATCCGCACGATGCAGTCGCAGGCGCCGCCCGTATACGTGATCGTCCCCGGACGTGTCTACCGCAACGAGGAGATCACCGCGAAGAACATGCCGGTGTTCCATCAGGTGGAAGGGCTCGCCGTGGACGAGGGGATCTCGTTCGCGGATCTGAAGGGGACGGTCGAGACCTTCTACCGCGAGCTCCTGGGGGCCGAACGCGAGGTCCGGCTGACGCCGTCGTTCTTCCCGTTCGTCGAGCCCGGCTGCCAGGTCGAGGTCTCCTGCTTCGTCTGCGACGGCTCCGGATGCCGGACCTGCGGGCAGACGGGCTGGATCGAGACGATGGGCGCGGGCATGGTGCACCCGAAGGTCCTGGAGAACGTCGGCTACGACCCGGAGCGGTACACGGGGTTCGCTTTCGGCGGTGGCTACGACCGCCTCACGATGATCCGGTTCGGCATCCCCGACATCCGTCTCCTGTGGGAGGGCGACGTTCGGTTCCTCGAACAGTTCGAGGGCGTGGCGTGAGGATCGTCCTGTCCTGGCTGCGCGAGTTCTGTCCGGTGGATCTGTCACCCGAGGCGCTCGGCGACGTGCTTTCAGCCAAGGGGATGCACGTCGAGGCGATCGATCGCCCATGGGACGGCCTCGATGGCGTGGTGGTCGCCCGCGTCATCGAGGTTCGGGACCATCCGAGCTCCGACACGCTCTGCGTCGCGCGGATCGACGTCGGAGGTGCGGAGCGCGAGATCGTCGTCGGCGTCCGGAACATGGCGACCGGCGATCTGGTTCCGTACGCGGGGCCGGGCGCGCGGGTCCCCACCCGGCCCGAACCGCTCGCACCGCGCGAGATCCGGGGCGTCGTGTCCGAGGGGATGATCTGCTCGCCTCACGAGCTCGGCATCTCCGCCGACCACACGGGGATCCTCATCCTGCGGGAGGGCGTCTCGCCCGGCGAAGACGTCAAGGCCGGCTACGGCCTGGACGAGGTCGTGCTCGATCTCGAGATCGAGACGAACCGGCCGGACCTCTTGTCGGTGTTCGGCGTCGCGCGCGAGGTCGCGGGCGCGACGGGGGAGCCGCTCGTGCGTCCGCACGCATCGATCGCCGAGACCGGCGGGGAGGCATCGGCCGCCGCGTCGGTCACGATCGAGGACCCGGCCGGTTGTCCGCGGTACCTGGCCCGGCTGATCGCGGATGTCGTGACCGTCCCCTCGCCCCTCCGGGTCCAGGCGCGGCTCACCGCCGCCGGGATGCGCCCGATCTCCACCGTCGTGGACGCGACGAACTACGCGATGCTCGAGACCGGGCAGCCGATGCACCCGTTCGACCTGCAGCTCCTCGCGGATCGCGCGATCGTCGTCCGACGCGCTCGAGACGGGGAGCGCCTCGTCACGCTCGACGACGTCGAACGCCGATTCACCGGCGAGGACCTCCTGATCGCGGACGGCGAGCGTGCGGTCGGCATCGCCGGTGTGATGGGCTCGGCGGCGGCCGAGGTGTCGCCGTCCACGACCGAGGTGCTGCTCGAGAGCGCGCACTTCGAGCCCCGCGGGATCCTTCGGACCTCGAGACGCCTCCTCCTTCCCACCGAGGCGTCCATCCGCTTCTCCCGAGGAGTGGATCCGGAAGGCGTCGGATCCGCCGCGGACCGGGCCGCGGGGCTGATGGTCGAGTGGGGGGGCGGGGGGTCGATCCTGCGCGGCAGGATCGACGTCGGTGCGCCGCCCGCCCGCCGGCACGTCCCGGTCCGTCCGGCTCGGGCCTCGCTCCTGATCGGGCACGAGGTCTCGGCCTCGGACGCGGCGGAGGCGCTCGCGCGGATCGAGGTCCCGAGCGAGAAACGGAACGGAGCGGTCGTCGCGGAGGTCCCGAGCTTCCGGCCCGACATCGAACGCGAGGAGGACCTGATCGAGGAGATCGCTCGCGTGCAGGGGTACGAGACGCTCCGCTCGACGCTCCCCGGGATACGACAGGCCGGCGGGTTGGACGCCGCGCATGCGTTCCGCCGGCGGATCAGGCACGCGCTCGTACGCGCCGGCCTGCGCGAGGCGCTCTCGCTCTCGTTCGCGTCGGCCTCGGATCTCGAGCTCATGTCACAGACGGATGGGATCACGGTGGCGAACCCGCCCTCGGCCGACGAGCCGTTCCTGCGGCGGAGCCTCGTCCCGAACCTGTTGAAGGCGCTCTCGCGGACGATCTCGCGGGGCGGTCGGGGGGCCACGCTGTTCGAGATCGGCCACGTGTTCCATCCGGCGGATCCGGTCGACGAACGCGAGGTGGTGGCCGCGGTGCTCGCGGGTCCGGCCGAGGAGGGTCCGCACGGCCAGGCGCGGCCGCTCGACCTCTTCGACGGCAAAGGCGCGCTCGAGGCGATGCTGTCCGGGCTCGCGATCGGCGAGTGCCGGCTCGGGGATCCGCTCCCGGGCCCGTGGCACCCGGCCCGGTCGGCACGCGTGCAGATCGGCGACGCGGATGCCGGCGTCCTCGGCGAACTGCACCCGCGCATCGCGAAGCGGTTCGGCCTGCCGCCGCGGGTCGCGGTGTTCGAACTCGACGTGACGACGCTCGCCGAACGTGCGGCGAACCAGGTCGCGTACCGCGAGATCCCTCGCTACCCGCCGATCCGTCGCGACGTGGCGTTCACGCTCGACGCGTCGATCCCCGCCGGCGACGTGCATGCCGCGCTCGTGCAGTCGGGAGGCGAACTGCTCGGTCCGGTGCAGCTGTTCGACGTCTTCGAGGGTGACCCGCTGCCCCCAGGAACGAAGAGCCTCGCCTTCTCGCTGGAGCTCCGCGCCCCGGACCGCACGCTGACCGACGCGGAGGCCGATGCCGCCGTGGAGTCGATCGCGAAACGGTTGCGCGGCGACTTCGGTGCGTCGCTGCGCTCCGGCTGAACCCCGGATAGACTCCGGCGATGGAGCGGGACTTCCTCTCCGTCGATGACCTCACGCCCGGTGAGCTCGGTGCCCTGCTCGACCTGTCCGCCAAGGTCAAGGCCCAGCCCGGCGACTACGCACAGCGCCTCGAGGGCCGTTCGGTCGCGATGATCTTCGAGAAGCCCTCGACCCGCACGAGGGTCTCCTTCGAGATCGCCATCTCCTCGGCCGGCGGACACCCCGTCGTCCTGTCCTCGTCCGAGCTGCAGCTCGGCCGGGGGGAGACGGTCGAGGACACGGGCCGCGTCCTGGCCAGGTACGTGGACGCGATCGTCCTGCGCACGTTCGAGCAGGAACGGCTCGAGTTCCTTGCCAGGAGCGCCGACGTCCCGGTCGTGAACGCGCTGTCGGACTTCGAGCATCCGTGCCAGTGCCTGGCCGACCTGCTGACGATCTCGGAATCCAAGGGCGAGCTCGCCGACCGCACCCTCACCTACCTGGGCGACGGGAACAACGTGACGCATTCGCTCCTGCTCGGCGGCGCCAAGGTGGGCATGCACGTGCGCGCCGCGACCCCGCCCGGGTTCGAGCCGATCCCGCAGGTCGTCCAGCGCGCCACCGACATCGCGAACGAGACCGGGGGAAGCATCCTCGTGACGCACGACCCACTCGAGGCCGCTCGTGGCGCGGACGTGTTGTACACGGACGTCTGGGCGAGCATGGGCCAGGAGGAGGAGGCCGACGAGCGTGCGCTCGTGTTCCCGGCGTACGCGCTGGACCGAGCCAAGCTCGAGGTCGCGCAGCGAGACGTCACGGTGATGCACTGCCTCCCGGCGCATCGGGGCCAGGAGATCTCCGCCGAGGTGATCGACGGCCCGCACTCGGTCGTGTGGGATCAGGCCGAGAACCGGATGCACACGCAGAAGGCGCTGCTGCTCTGGCTCCTCGGTCTCGCCTGATCGCTCCGGTGGCCTGAGATGCCACGCGCCAACGACACCGTCGAGGCCGCCCTCCTCGAGTACGCCGATCTCCTGTCGATCCTCACGAAGGACCCGTATCGGCCGCGCTCGTACGAGAAGGCCGCCCGTGCCGTGGGCGGCTATCCGGCCGACCTCGCCGGCATGGACCGCAAGGAGATCCTGAAGATCCCGAACGTCGGCGGCTCGATCGCCGAGAAGATCGAGGAGTTCCTCACGGGCGGGACCTTCGCGGCGCTCGAGGAACTGCGCGACCAGATCCCTCCGGGCGTGCGCGAGATGACCCAGGTCCCCGGACTGGGACCGAAGAAGGCCATGATCTTGTTCCAGGACCAGGGGATCGCCGACGTCCAGCAGCTGCGCGAGGCCGTCGACGCCGGACGGCTCGCGGGGATCAAGGGGTTCGGCGCGAAGACCGAGGAGAACATCCGCCGGGGGATCGCGCGCCTGCAGCAGTCGGGCGGGCGGGTGGTCTCGTCGGTCGCGATGGATGTGGCCGAGTACTTCCTCGAGCGGCTCGGCGAACGGAAGGACGTCCGTCGGATCGAGTACGCGGGGTCGCTCCGCCGGATGGCCGAGACGATCGGCGACCTCGACCTGCTCGTCGCGAGCGGCAAGCCGGCCGGGGTGATGGAGGCGTTCACCTCGGAGGGGATCGTCGAGCGGGTGCTCGCGAAGGGCGACACGAAGTCCTCGGTCCTGTCGCGTACAGGCTTGCAGATCGACCTCCGCGTCGTCCCGCTCGAGGCCTGGGGCGCCGCGATGATCTACTTCACCGGCTCGAAGCCGCACAACATCCGGATCCGCGAGATGGCCGTGCGCAAGGGCCTGAAGCTGAACGAGTACGGCTTGTTCGACGCGAAGTCGGGCGAGCTGATCGTCGCGCGGACCGAGGAGGAGGTCTACGAGCGGCTGGGTCTGCCCTGGATCCCGCCGACGCTCCGGGAGGACCGCGGGGAGGTCCAGGCCGCGCTCGAGGGCGCGCTGCCGGACGTGCTCACCCGCACGCAGCTCCGCGGAGACCTGCACACGCACACCAACCTGACGGACGGGCTCGCCACGCTCGGGGAGATGCTCGAGACCGCGTCCGGACTCGGTTACGCCTACTACGCGGTGACCGACCACGCGCCGAACCTGGCGATGCAGCGGATGACCGACGAGAAGATGCTCGCGCAGCGCGAGGAGGTGCGATCGCTCCAGGGCCGGTTCCCGAAGATGACCCTGCTGCACGGCACCGAGCTGAACATCGACGGCGACGGCGAGGTCGACTGGGGACCCGAGTTCCTCGAGGGATTCGACATCTGCGTCGCGTCCGTCCACTCGCTGTTCCGCCAGTCGAAGGACGAGATGACGCGCCGGATCATCCGAGCGATGGAGAACCCGTACGTGCAACGTGATCGGCCACCCGACCGGGCGGAAGATCAACCAGCGTGAACCCGTCGAGTTCGACCTGGATGCCGTGTTCGAGGCGGCGGCTCGCACCGGGACCGCGCTCGAGGTGAACGGCTACCCCGACCGGCTCGACCTGAAGGACGAGCACATCCTGTGGGCCCGAAGGTACGGGGTGCGGTTCGCGGTGGACACCGACTCGCACGCGACGACCCACCTCGAGCTCATGCGCTACGGCGTCGCGACCGCGCAGCGCGGGTGGCTCACGAAGGACGACGTGATCAACGCGTGGCCGCTGTCGAAGCTCCGGCGGTTCCTGCGCAAGGGTCGGTGAAGCTCGGGCGGCGGTTGCCGCGCTCGTTCTTCGCCCGCCCGGCGACCGTCGTGGCGCCCGAGCTGCTCGGCCGGGTGCTGGTCCGGGTGCGACGGGACGGGGCGCGACTGGCGGCGCGCCTCGTCGAGGTGGAGGCGTATGAAGAGGGCGATCCCGCGAGCCATTCCTTCGCCGGGCGCCCGACCCCCCGCACGGAGGTGATGTTCGGGCCGCCCGGTCGCCTCTACGTGTACTTCACCTACGGGCAACACTTCTGTTCGAACGTCGTGACCGGAGCGGCGGGTGTCGGGAGCGCGGTCCTCCTGCGAGCGGCCGAGCCGCTCGAGGGCCTGGATCTGATGGCCGCGAGCCGGGGGAGCGCGGTCCCGCGGCAGCTCTGCTCGGGGCCGGCGCGCCTCACGCAGGCCTTCGGCATCACGCGCGAGGAGGACGGGACCGACCTGGTTCGGGATCCCCCTTGTTCCTGCTGGCGGGCGTGCCGCTCGCTCCGAGCGCCGTCGACCGGAGCACGCGCGTCGGCGTCCGCGTGGGTACGGACCGGCGGTGGCGGTGGTTGGAGCGAGGCAGCGCCTTCGTCTCGCCGGGCCGGCCCTCGGCTCCGGCCCCTACGGGTTCACGACGATCGTGATCGTCGACCCGTCGTCGACCTCGCTCCCGCCGCCCGGGGACTGCGACCACACGACACCCTGCCGGTAGTCGCAGCCCGATCCGCCGGATCGCACTCCTGCTCGAGGAGACGGCGACGTCGAAGCCGGCCTGCCGGAGCCTCCCGGTCGCCTGCCTGTCCCATGCCGACGACGTCGGGCACGGTCGTGGTGGAGGGCTCGGGCTGCCCCTTCGCGACGGATCGTGACGGTCCCGGTCTGGACCAACCGCTGCCCAGCCGCCGGTCTGCCGATCACGGTCCCGTCGGGCTGATCCGACGGTTGGAGGACGACGCGACGCCGAACCCGGCCGAATGCAGCCTGGAGACCGCCGCCGCACGGTCGAGCCCGATCACCGACGGCACGACGAGCTGCTGGTACTCGGTGGGCTGGGTGCAGACCGCCAGCGTGGGTTCGGAGCCCGCGACGTACTGCAGGACGTCGATGTCCTCGGGCGGCGTGAACGGGTTCGCGAGGCACCCCTGCGTAACGTCCACGCGGAGGGTCACGAACTCGATGGCCGGGCTCGCCGAACTCCCGGATCGGCATCCGGGCGGTCGCCTCGAGCATGAAGGCCCTCCAGATCGATGCCGGCCACGTGCCGCCGTAGACGGTGGAGATCCGGACGTTGCCGCAGCACATCGGGACCTGTCCCTGCGGGAACCCGACCCACGCCGCCGCGACCAACTGCGGCACGGCTCCGACGAACCAGGCGTCGCTCGCGTTCTGCGCAGTGCCGGTCTTGCCGAACTGCGGACGGCCGATGTTCGCCGCCCGTCCCCGTCCCCGAGCCGACCACCCCCTTCAGGATGTCGACGGCCTCGGCCGCGATCTGGCGGTGACGACCTGCTCCGGCCGCGGCTTCGCCTGGTATATGACCCGCCGTCCGAGTCCGTGATGCTGACCACGGGCGTGGGCTGCGCGTGGCCGCCGAGTCGCGAGCGTGCCGAACGCCGACGCCATCTCGAGCGTGCTGACCTCGTTCACGCCGAGGACCGCGGACGGGACGGCCGCGAGCGGGTCGTTCGGCTCGGTGGTGCGCGGACAGCACCGGATCCCCATCCGCACGGCAGCCTCGACCGTGCCGCGGCTCCCTCGTACGTGTCGCCACCGCCGATCGAGCAGGTTCGCGTACGCGATGTTCACCGAGTTCACGGTCGCGCTCTCGAGCGAGATCGTCCCGTAGCCGCCGCCCTCGGCGTTCTTCGGGTCCCAGTACGTTCCCGTCCTGGAGCAGGATGTGGCGGAGGAGCCGTTCAGGCGGCTGGGACCGCGGCACGCCGTGCTCGAGCGCGGCGACGAGGGCGAACGGTTTGAAGGCGGACCCGGCCTGGCGCCCGGTGATGCCCCCGGTGGCCAGGTTCACCCGCGCGAACCGATCGTCGGGGTTCCAGTAGTCGCGCCCGCCGACCATCGCGTGCACGTAGCCCGTCCGAGGGTCGATCGCGGTGAGCGCCGCCGTACGGGATCACCTGGCTCGGTGAACACGGAGTCGACCGCTCGCTCCGCGGCGCGCTGCATCCGGGGATCCAGCGTGGTCACGATCCGGAGGCCACCCTTGAACAACAGGTCGTAGCGGTCCTGCCGGCGTCTCGCCGAACGTGGGTTCGACAGGATCCACTCCTTCACGTAGTCGACGAAGTACGGCGCGACGTACTGCTCGTCGCTCTCGGTCGACAGGTGCAGCACGATGGGCGGAGGCGCTGGCGGCGAGGTGGCTCGACGCGTCGATCATCCCGAGCTCCAGCATCCGTCCAGCACCCGGTTGCGACGCCGCTGCGCGCGGTTCGGATGCGTGACGGGGTCGTAGTCCACCGGCGCCTTGATCAAACCGGCGAGCAACGCGGCGTCCGCGAGCGTGAGCTCGAGGGGCGGCATGTCGAAGTACGTCTCGGACGCGGCCTGGATGCCGTACGCGCCGTTGCCGAAGTACACGGTGTTCAGGTACTTCGTCAGGATCCGCTCCTTGGTGAGCCGCTGTTCGAGCTGCCATGCGAGGTAGGCCTCGCTGACCTTGCGGCCGATCGTCTTCTCGTTCCCGACGTAGACGTTCTTCACGAGCTGCTGCGTGATCGTCGAGCCGCCCTCGACGACCTCGCCCGTGGTGGCGTTCGACGTATGGCGGCGCGCAGGAGCGCCCGCAGGTCGACGCCCTGTGGTCGTAGAAGCGTTGGTCCTCGATCGCGACGACCGCGTCGCGGACGACGTCCGGGATTGCGCCGCTGGCGCGAGCACCACGCGGTCCTCGCCGGCGTGCAGCCGGGTGATCAGCGTCCCGTCCGACGCGAAGAGGAACGTGGTCTGGGCAGCGGTCAGCGTCGTCGCCGCCTCCCGCAGCGCGGCAGGTCGCATGCGGCGGCGCGAGGGCAAGCACGATCAAGCCGACCACGAGGAGTCCGCGAGCGAACGGCCATGGTCCAACCATCTTGCCATCGGTGGCGCGCGTACCACTGCTAGCCTCGCGCATGGGACCGGCCGACCTCCCCTCGCTGCTCGCGCGGCGCCGCCGAGGTCGTACCGGCCGACGAGCTCGAGCGCAAGCTGGCGCTCGGCCGGCCGCTCCGGGTGAAGCTCGGGCTCGACCCCACGGCGCCGGCCGTCACGCTCGGGTGGGCGGTGGTGCTGCGGAAGCTGCGCCAGTTCCAGGACGCCGGGCACGTCGCCGTGCTGATCGTCGGCGACTTCACCGGCCGGGTCGGCGACCCCTCCGGCAAGAGCGAGACACGCCCGCGTCTGTCCAAGGAGGAGGTGGACGGCTACGCGGAGCGGCTGCTCGACCAGTTCTGGATGGTGCTGGACCGCGATCGGACGGAGGTCCGGTACAACTCGGAGTGGCTCGAGCCGCTGGACATGGAGGCGATCCTTCGGCTGACGGCCACCACGACGGTGGCGCGCATGCTCGAGCGCGACGACTTCGCGAAGCGATACGCGGAGGGCAAGCCGATCTCGTCATGGAGTTCCTGTACCCGCTGCTCCAGGGGATGGACTCGGTGGCGATCGCATGCGGACGTCGAGCTCGGCGGGACGGACCAGCTGTTCAACCTGCTCGTCGGCCGCGACGTGCAGCGCGAGCACGACCAGGAACCACAGGTCGCCCTCACGACGCCGTTGCTGGTCGGCACCGACGGCGAGCAGAAGATGAGCCAGTCGCTCGGCAACTACATCGGGATCGCGGAGCCGCCGGACGAGATGTTCGGCAAGCTGGCAGATCACCGACGAGCTGATCCCCAATACCGGCTGCTCACGCTCGACTTCTTCCGGGACCCCGCCGAGGCGGACCGTGCGCGCGGGGCTGGGAGACGGAACGCTCGGCCCGTGGGACGAGAAGCGGCGGATGGCTCGCGACGTCGTGGACCTCTACCACGGACCCGGGCGCGGGAGCGGAGGCGCGAGACACGCTTCGACCGGGTGCACCACGACCGCGAGCTGCCGGAGTCGGTCCATGAGCAGTCGCGATCCCTGTCGAGGCTCTGCGCGACGGGTCCGTCTACCTCCCGAAGCTGATGGCGGCGCTCGGGCCTCGCGCGCTCCAACTCGCAGGCACGAGGGCTGATCCGGCAGAGCGGGGTGCGACTGGACGGTGCGGTCGTGACCGAGGAGGGGAGCTGCCCGAGGCGCAGGTCCGGGGGCGGGTCCTCCAGGTGGGCCGCCGCGAGTTCGTCCGGCTCCGCCTGAGGGACCGGACGCCGTGCGCCTGTTGACGGCTCTCGGGGGCGGCCGATACTATCGGTGGTCGCGACCCCCTTTCCGGCGGTCTTGTTCGCCTGGGTCGCTCGCACCTTGAGAACTGAACAGTGTGCCAAAAGCCAGTGCGTTTCCCCGTCGAGGGAAGGGCGCGGTTCGCCGTGCCTGGAACGAGACGGTCGTACATAGCAACACAGGAGGCCGATCCGGGTGTGCTGCCCGGTGAGGCCGACTTTCCAAACGAACCCAAGCCGGCCCCCGGGCCGGATCTGAGTTCTTCTACGGAGAGTTTGATCCTGGCTCAGGACGAACGCTGGCGGCGTGCCTAACACATGCAAGTCGAGCGGGAACCTCAGGAGGGGTAACCCACCTGAGGGGAGAGCGGCGAACGGGTGAGTATCACGTGGGCAACCTGCCCCGGACACCGGGATAACCCAGGGAAACCTGAGCTAATACCGGATACTCCGGTCGCGATCACATGGTCGCGTCGGGAAAGCTCCGACGGTCCGGGATGGGCCCGCGGCCTATCAGCTTGTTGGTGGGGTAACGGCCCACCAAGGCGACGACGGGTAGCTGGTCTGAGAGGACGGCCAGCCACACTGGGACTGAGACACGGCCCAGACTCCTACGGGAGGCAGCAGTGGGGGATCTTGCGCTAATGCGCGAAAGCGTGACGCAGCGACGCCGCGTGGGGGATGAAGGCCCTCGGGTCGTAAACCCCTTTCGGCAGGGACGAAGCGAAAGTGACGGTACCTGCAGAAGAAGTCCCGGCTAACTACGTGCCAGCAGCCGCGGTAACACGTAGGGGACGAGCGTTGTCCGGATTCATTGGGCGTAAAGCGCGCGTAGGCGGCCCGGAAAGTCGGTTGTGAAAGCCCGGGGCTCAACCCCGGGACTGCATCCGATACTTCCGGGCTGGAGGTAGGTAGGGGAGATCGGAATTCCTGGTGTAGCGGTGAAATGCGCAGATATCAGGAGGAACACCGGTGGCGAAGGCGGATCTCTGGGCCTTACCTGACGCTGAGGCGCGAAAGCTAGGGGAGCGAACAGGATTAGATACCCTGGTAGTCCTAGCCGTAAACGTTGGGTGCTAGGTGTGGGCGGATTTCGACCCCGTCCGTGCCGAAGCTAACGCATTAAGCACCCCGCCTGGGGAGTACGGCCGCAAGGCTAAAACTCAAAGGAATTGACGGGGGCCCGCACAAGCGGCGGAGCATGCGGCTTAATTCGATGCGACGCGAAGAACCTTACCTGGGCTTGACATGCAGGGCAAAGCCGGTGAAAGCCGGCGCTCTACGGAGCCTGCACAGGTGGTGCATGGCTGTCGTCAGCTCGTGCCGTGAGGTGTTGCCTTAAGTGGCGCAACGAGCGCAACCCTTGTCCTTAGTTGCCAGCGGGTCATGCCGGGAACTCTAGGGAGACTGCCGGTGCCAAACCGGAGGAAGGTGGGGATGACGTCAAGTCATCATGCCCCTTATGTCCAGGGCTGCACGCATGCTACAATGCGCGGTACAGAGGGCTGCGATCCCGCAAGGGGGAGCGAATCCCAAAAAGCCGCGCTCAGTTCGGATCGGGGTCTGCAACCCGACCCCGTGAAGTCGGAGTCGCTAGTAATCGCAGATCAGCAATGCTGCGGTGAATACGTTCCCGGGCCTTGTACACACCGCCCGTCACACCACGAAAGTGGGCAACACCCGAAGCCGGTGGCCCAACCCTTGTGGAGGGAGCCGTCGAAGGTGGGGCTCGCGATTGGGGTGAAGTCGTAACAAGGTAGCCGTACCGGAAGGTGCGGCTGGATCACCTCCTTTCTAAGGAGCCACTTGGCACTCCGGTCTGGTCGGACGCACGTGCCGACGATCGGAAGACTCCAGGTCGAAGCACTGGCTACTCGGTCGGCGAGCTCGGATCGCCTCGCGCTAGTAGTCCCCTCGGGGACGAACGGCGGGGTGGACTCGGGGAGAGCCGGCCGGGCACACTGTTCAGCTCTGGGGGTGCGAGCCTCCGAGCACCTTGAGAACTCGATAGCGAGCGCGAGCATCTACAAGTCAAGTTACGAAGGGCTTACGGTGGATGCCTTGGCGCCAGGAGCCGATGAAGGACGCGTCTGGCTGCGAAAAGCTTCGGGGAGCCGCCGAGAAGGCTTTGATCCGGAGATGTCCGAATGGGGAAACCCGGCCGGGGTCATGCCCGGTCACCCAGGTCTGAATCCATAGGGCCTGCGGAGGGAACCGCCCGAAGTGAAACATCTCAGTAGGGCGAGGAAGAGAAAGCAACCGCGACTCCCCTAGTAGCGGCGAGCGAACGGGGATCAGCCTAAACCGATCCGGTGTGAGAGCCCGGCGGCGTTGCCGGGTCGGTGTTGTGGGACCTGCAGGAGTCTGCGTCGGTGGACTCGAGGAGTGACAAAGTCGGCACGTAGACGAACGTCATGGAACGGACGGCCACAGAAGGTAACAGCCCTGTAGTCGAAACGCGACCGACCTCCTTGCGGTGTTCCCGAGTAGCACGGGACCCGAGAAATCCCGTGTGAATCTGGGGGGCCCACCCCCTAAGGCTAAGCACTCCCTGGCGACCGATAGTGAACCAGTACCGTGAGGGAAAGGTGAAAAGCACCCCGGGAGGGGAGTGAAAGAGCACCTGAAACCGTGAGCCTACAAGCTGTCGGAGCCTTCGCTGGGTGACCAGTGGGGGTGACGGCGTGCCTTTTGAAGAATGAGCCGGCGAGTTCGCGGTGTGCGGCGAGGTTAAGTCTCCTGACGAAGCCGAAGCGAAAGCGAGTCTGAAGCAGGCGCACAGTCGCACGCCCGAGACCCGAAGCCGAGTGATCTACCCATGGGCAGGCTGAAGCGAGGGTAAGACCTCGTGGAGGGCCGAACCCACCAGGGTTGAAAACCTGGGGGATGACCTGTGGGTAGGGGTGAAAGGCCAATCAAACTCGGTGATAGCTGGTTCTCCCCGAAATGCCTTTAGGGGCAGCCTCGGGTGTTCAGTCGTGGAGGTAGAGCACTGATTGGGCTAGGGGGCCCACAAGCTTACCGACCTCAGTCAAACTCCGAATGCCACGACTCCAGAACCCGGGAGTGAGGCTGCGGGGGCTAAGCTCCGTAGCCGAGAGGGAAACAACCCAGATCGCCAGCTAAGGTCCCGAAGTTCGTGCTAAGTGGGAAAGGATGTGGGATCGCCCAGACAACCAGGAGGTTGGCTCAGAAGCAGCCATCCTTGAAAGAGTGCGTAACAGCTCACTGGTCAAGTGGTCCTGCGCCGATGATGTAACGGGGCTCAAGCACGACACCGAAGCTGCGGGATCTCTCAGATGGCCCGGCCGTGGGGGGCGACCTCCACGGTCCAGGTCGAGGGATCGGTAGGGGAGCGTTCTGACGCGAGTGAAGCGGCGGGGGAACCCAGCGGTGGACGCGTCAGAAGTGAGAATGCCGGCATGAGTAGCGAAAGACGGGGGAGGAGCCCGTCCGCCGAATGCCCAAGGGTTCCTGGGGAAGGTTCATCCGCCCAGGGTTAGTCGGGACCTAAGGCGAGGCCGAGAGGCGTAGCCGATGGACGACTGGTTGATATTCCAGTACCACCTCATCCGCGCCCAGCCCGAATCCGAGGCACTAAGGGAACCCTTCGGGGCTACCGACCAACTCGGTATTAGGGCAGCGAAGGGGGGACGCAGGAGGGTACGTCGACCCACGCGATGGTCGTCGTGGGGCAAGTGTGTAGGGGGGCCTTCCAGGCAAATCCGGAGGGCCATCAACCCCGAGGCACGATGCCGAGCCGCTCTAGGTGAAGCGACCGATCCCATGCTGCCGAGAAAAGCCTCTAGCGAGCAGATGAGGTGCCCGTACCCCAAACCGACTCAGGTGGGCAAGTAGAGAATACTCAGGCGATCGAGAGAACCCTGGTTAAGGAACTCGGCAAATTGCCTCCGTAACTTCGGGAGAAGGAGGACCACGGTAGGGTGGAGGCCTTCGCGGCCCGAGCTCGATGTGGTGGCACAAACCAGGCCCAAGCGACTGTTTACTAAAAACACAGGTCCGTGCGAAGTCGTAAGACGATGTATACGGACTGACACCTGCCCGGTGCTGGAACGTTACGGGGAGGGGTCAGCTCCCTTCGGGGGGCGAAGCTCCGAACCTAAGCGCCAGTAAACGGCGGCCGTAACTATAACGGTCCTAAGGTAGCGAAATTCCTTGTCGGGTAAGTTCCGACCTGCACGAATGGTGTAACGACTTGGGCGCTGTCTCAACCAGGGACTCGGCGAAATTGCAGTACGAGTAAAGATGCTCGTTACCCGCGACAGGACGGAAAGACCCCGGGACCTTTACTGCATCTTGGTGTTGGGTTCTGGCAGATGTTGCGTAGGATAGGCGGGAGGCTTCGAAGCCCGGGCTCCGGCTCGGGTGGAGCCACCCTTGAAATACCGCCCTTCATCTGTTGGGACTCTAACCTTGGCCCGTGATCCGGGTCGGGGACAGCGCCTGGTGGGCAGTTTAACTGGGGCGGTTGCCTCCCAAAGCGTAACGGAGGCGCCCAAAGGTTCCCTCAGCCTGGTTGGCAATCAGGCGTCGAGTGCAAGGGCACAAGGGAGCTTGACTGCGAGACCGACGGGTCGAGCAGGTGCGAAAGCAGGGCCTAGTGATCCGACGACTCCTTGTGGAAGGGTCGTCGCTCAACGGCTAAAAGGTACCCCGGGGATAACAGGCTGATCGCTCCCAAGAGTCCATATCGACGGAGCGGTTTGGCACCTCGATGTCGGCTCGTCTCATCCTGGGGCTGGAGCAGGTCCCAAGGGTCGGGCTGTTCGCCCGTTAAAGAGGCACGCGAGCTGGGTTTAGAACGTCGTGAGACAGTTCGGTCCCTATCCGTCGTGGGCGCAGGAGACTTGCGGGGAGCTGCCCCTAGTACGAGAGGACCGGGGCGGACGAACCTCTGGTGTGCCAGTTGTCGCGCCAGCGGCATGGCTGGTTAGCCACGTTCGGAAGAGATAAGCGCTGAAAGCATCTAAGTGCGAAACTCGCCCCTAGATGAGGTCTCCCACTGGGTCAACCAGGTAAGGCCCCTCGCAGACTACGAGGTTGATAGGCCGGAGGTGTACGCACGGTAACGTGTTGAGCCGACCGGTACTAATAGGCCGAGGACTTGGCTTTTGCTCGCGCTCGCTATCGCAGTTCCCGAGCTCTGCTCGGGGGCCGCGCCTCCGATGATGTCCCGAGTCAGATCGGGAACAGGCGTTTCGGTGGCCATGGCGGAGGGGGAACACCCGGTCCCATCCCGAACCCGGAAGTTAAGCCCTCCAGCGCCGATGGTACTGCCCGGGCGACCGGGTGGGAGAGTAGGTCGTCGCCGAGACATCTTCGAACGAGCCGCCCTTCCGGGGGCGGCTCGTTCCGTTTCCACCGCACGCCGGGCGGTCGGCCCCGCCCCGGTAGGCTGACCGCATGCCGAAGGCTCTGCGTCCGCGCCCCGGCGCGAAGGCCGGGAATCGATCCGCCCGGCACGCCGGCCTGCCGAACGACGTCGTGTCCGAGCTGCGGCACATGTCACGGACCGGGAAGGCGGACCAGGCGATCGCACGCCTCGAGCGCGCGGTGCAGCTGCTCGACCGGGGCGACGCGCGCGGAGCGGCGACCGAGGCCGGGAAGGCCAAGGAGCTCGCCCCTCGCGCGCCGACCGTCCGCGAGGTCCTCGGCCTCGCCCTGTACTCCCTCGAGCGGTTCTCCGAGGCTTTGTCCGAGATGCAGGCCTACCGGCGGATGTCGGGCCGAGCCGATCAGAACCACATCATCGCGGACTGCCTGCGTGCCCTGGGCCGGCCCGATCGAGCCGTCCCGCTCGCCGAGGAGACGCTCGCCGCCAGGGGTGTTCCGATCGCAGCGAAGGCCGAGGCCGTCATCGTCGCCGCGAGCGCGCTCGCCGAACGGGGGAAGTTCGACCAGGCGCTCGGGATGCTGCGTCGGATCCGGACCCGCGACGACATCGCCGGGCCGGAGGTGATGCGCGTCTGGTACGTGACCGCGAACATCCTCGAGCAGGCCGGGCAGCGAGGTGAGGCGCTCCGGGAGTTCCGCAAGATCCTGCGGCACGACCCGTCGGCGTTCGACGCCGCCGAGCGCGCCGCTCAGCTCGCTTGATCGGCCGCCTCCGCTGCGTCGCGTTCGTACCGCCGTCGCAGGTACCGCATGATCCCCATCGCGTTCATGCGGATGCTCGACAGGACGTCGAGTCGTGCGAGGTCGAGCGACGCCTCCGAACCCGTCTCGACGTCCTGTCGAGCGACGCGCTCGAGGACTTCGACGATCTCGTCGAGGTCCTGGGTCCGCGTGAGCGCTTCGCCGACCGCATCCGTCCACGAACGGAGGCGCTGGATCGCGAGCTCGCAGATGTGCTCGACGTCTGCGACCGGGCCGAAGTGCGAGAACAGCAACGTGGCTCCGCGCGCGGCGTCCGCGATGCGCTCGATCGTGGCGACGGCGAGCACGAGGTCGAAATCCGGAGGGGGGGTCGCCGGTCGCAGGACCTGAAGGTCGGGCGGGTGGATCCCCAGGGCGTCGCCCGTGAACACCGCGCCGGTGGCCGAGTCGACGAGCGCCACCTGGTGTTTGGCGTGGCCGGGCGCGTCGAGGGCGCGGAGCGAACGCCCGCCGATGTCGATCAGCTGCTCGTCCACGAGGGCCCGGATACGTTGGGCTGGAACGGGTTCCACGGGCCCGAACAGCGAAGCCATCCGTTCCGGCCCATAGATCGACGTCGCGCTCGCGATCAACCGCACCGGGTCCGCCAGATGGCGGGCGCCGCGCTCATGGACCCAGACGGTCGCGTTCGGGAAACGCTGGGCGATCCGTCCGATGCCCCCGCCGTGGTCGAGGTGGATGTGGGTGAGGACGACGTGCGCCAGGTCGGTGGGGCCGATGCCGAGACGATCCAGACCGGCCACGACGGGCTCGAACGACGTCGTCGGGCCCGTCTCGACGAGCGTCGGCTCCGAGGCGTCCATCAGGTACGCGGCCGTGTACCGCTCGCGGCCCGCGAACATCGTGTCGATCGCCCTGATGCCCTGCGCCACGTCGAACACGACAGGATCCACGGCCGCGAGTCTAGACGCCGGCGTGTCGGTACCGGGTGCTACGTTCCGGATCCGAGGGAGGAGCCTGGATCGTGGACACATGGTGACGGTCAACGTCGTGGTGCTCGCGGGCACCGTCTCGGCCGAACCGGTACACCGCAGGATGCCGTCGGGCGACGAGGTGACCGAGCTCCGGCTCTCCGTTCCGGAGGTGGGCAAGCGCCTCCTTCCCCTCCCGGTCGCTGTCTGGCACCGCGACGTCGGTACGGAAGCGCTGGATGGTCTCGCCAAAGGCGACGACGTCTTGGTCTACGGCCACCTCGTACGTCGTTTCTACCGGAGCGGGGCCGGGGCGAGGAGCCTCACCGAGGTCGTGGCAGCCGGGATCAAGAAGCTGGAGCCGGTCGCGGCCGGATGACGTTCGCGCGATCCGGCGACGCCTCGAGGTCGGCGTCGGCATCCAGATCGAGGGATCGGATGACCATGCCGGACCGCGGCTTCGGCCAGAAGAACGTGGACTTCGGCGGCAGACGGTCGCCTCGCTCGATCACGGCCCGGATCTGGCCGGCGTCGGCGGGCGGAAGGAAGTAGGCGGCGACGGCGGATCGATCGCGGACGGCCCCCTCGGCCTCGGCCGCATCCGGCGTGTAGCGGAGGTCGGCGTCCAGCCCGTCGAGGACCTGGTCGTGCAGCGCCGCGACCGCCGGTGGTTCGCCCTCGAGCTCGGCGACCCGATGCACGAGCAGGTCATCCTCGATCGCCGCGATCCCGTACCGGAGCGTGCCCTCGCTCAGGCACTCGAGCACCTCGGCGAGGTCGCGAACCCGACGGCCCGCCCGGTAGGCCGAGCCCTGCGCCTGCACCCGGTGGAAGGGCAGTACCGGTGGATCCTGGACGGAGGCGTCGACCACCAGCGCCATCACGCGGTCCCATGGCCCGGGCCCATCCGATGCGCGCATCTCGTCTCGGTACCGCAGGGCCGTGGCGTATCGGTGATGGCCGTCGGCGATCATCAGGGACTCCCGAGCGAGCCACCCCGCCACCCGTGGGTCGGGGGGGATCACCCAGAGGCGGTGACGAACCCCCGCCTCGTCGGTCGTCGTCACGGCCGGGGCGGATCGGGTGGCATCGTCGAGGACGGACGCGAGAGGTTCGATCGGGCCGTCGCACACCGTCTGGATGCAGGAGACGTTGGCTCGGACGGCCCGCAGCAGTCGTAGCCGATCCTCGATCGGGGCCTCCATCGTCCGCTCGTGCGGCACGATCGACCCACCCGGATCCTCGATGTCGACGGCACAGACCAATCCGAGGATCGCGCGGGAGGCCCCGTGGAGGGAAAAGCGCATCTCGTAGACGTAGTACGAGGGACCGGACGTGGGCACGAGGGCACCGAGGTCGCGCCAGGACCGGAGGTCCGAGGCGGCCCGCCTATACTGGCCGTCCTCGTCGTCGTCCCCACCCCGAGTTCGACCGAGGTCGAGACGGATCACGTTGAACGGGCTCGCGCCGAGGAACCGATGTCGGTCGGCGTCCGAGACGACGTCGTACGGCGGCGTGGTGACCTCGTCGAGCGAACCGACGACCGACCGGTCGAAGAGCAGGCCGACGAAGGGCCGTACGCGGGACATGCCCCATGTATAACAGCCACCCTCCGACCGACCGGCCGCTTCCGGCATCCCCGGACGGGGCGCCCCCGGCCGGTGCGTACGAGCTCTT
>CAVYTE010000012.1:0-291390 GCA_963771385.1 uncultured Actinomycetes bacterium | reverse complement strand
GGGAACAGGGCCGAGGATCGGATCGTACGGAGCCTTCTTGGGAGGTTCTCCCCGGAGAAGGGGCTGGATGTCCTCCTTGCTGCGCTCGCTCGCGCCGGCGATCCTCCCCTTCTTGTCGTCGGCGACGGCCCCAACGCTCAGCATTGGAAGCTCTGGCGCGCAAGCTTGGGCTCGCCGATACGAAGTTCCTGGGTTGGCGGTCGCCCGAGTACGTCCGCGAGTTGATAGCCGCGGCACGCTACGTGGCGATCCGTCCGTCTCAGAGAGACCGCGAGCCTTGCGGCTCTCGAGGCTCTTTCGGCAGCCCGGCCACTGCTGGTTTCTGGATCGGGGAGCATTGCCCGAGTTCGTCGATGGCGGGCCGGCCTTCTTGCCGACCGGGCGATGAGATCGATCTTGCCGAGAAGATCGACTCCTGATGGAGGATGACGCGTTATGTGACCGGGCCTCGGGTGAGGCGTCCAGTGTTCGCGCCGTCGGTGGCTCGACCCGGCGCGACATCTGGCCAGTCTCGAATCGGTCTACGGAGAGGTTTCAATGAACGGGGTCGCCTGATGGGACGACCGCTCGTGAGCATCATCACTCCCGTCCTTAACCGTGTCGAGACGATGGAGACTTGTCTGGCTTCGGTGGCGAGCCAGACTTATCAGCCGATCGAGCACATCGTGGTCGATGGCGGATCAGACCGATGGGACGTTGGAACTCGTGGACGCGCATCGCGCTTCTAATCGCTTCCGATTGGATCAGCGAGCCAGACAACGGAATGTACGACGCGATCAACAAGGGCATATCAATTGCCCGTGGAGATGTTGTTGCCTATCTCAACAGCGACGATTTCTACTTTCCATGGTCGGTGGATGTTGCGGTTCGCGCGCTGAGGCCCGGAATCGAGTTGATTTACGGAGACCTTGGCGTTCTTGGTCAGACAAGGCGAATGGCGAGCCGGGTGCATTTTCCATCCAATTCTATCCGGACTTTGATTTGCGCTACTACTCGTTCGTGGGGGCTTGGGACAGCCAACGGTCTTCTGGCGGCGGAGCCTGAGGAGAGGGTCGGTCCGTTCGACGTCCAGTATCGTCTGATCGGCGACTGCGAGTATTGGCTGCGGGCCGCTCTTCGTGGAGCGACAGCTGAGACACATCCCGGAGTTCTTGGCCGTTCAGGTCGAGCATGGATCCACGCTCCGGGCAACCCAAGCAACCAGAATGAATGAGGAGTTCGACATGCTGCGGCAGGCGATGACGGCCCATGTCGACCCGCCTCCTTCTTCGCTGGGAGCGACTCAAGAACAGTATCTTGGAGGGTGCGCCAACTCGAATTCTTGTACGCGATGAGGACACGAATTCCTCGCCGAACAAGTGGCGCCATTTCGTGCACACGCCTAGCGCGCATGACCATACGAACCTCGATTCCGTGACCTGAGGCTTCTTGCTCCAGCTCGATGGCGAGGACATGCTTCTCTATTTGGTGATCCGAGGCGCGTCACCCAGTTTCTCGCAGAACCAGGTTCGCCATGAAACTCCAACTGTCGCCTGCTCCGCGATTTCCGCGCGGGGTTCCGGTAAACCTCGTTTCCGTTCTCATCGTTTTCTATGGCATGAGTGTTGTTGCGCTGTTCGCGATGCGCGCAGTTCCTCTATCGGAGGCCGGTTTGCTCCTCGGTGTCCCGTCGTTCTCGCGATAGCGGTGCTTCGGCCTGAATGGACGATCCTGCTCCTGGTTGTCCTTCCTCCTTCCGTGAACCTACCGAGCCTGCAAATGGTCGCGATTACGGCGGCGGCCATTTTCGGCTTCCTTCTTCAAGGACCCGTCCGTTTCGGTTTCAAAACCGGCATCTATCCACTCGTCACACTCATCGCGATGGGAGCCGTGATGAAGGCCGACGTTTCGGCGGACGCGATGGAGGTTGCAGATGCCACACTCAAACTCTTCCTTTACTACGCCCTGCTCATGCTCGTCGCATTTCACGCGATCGCGAGTGGGAGGATCTCATCGATACGTTCGTCGATGCATTCCTCTTCGGAGCTGTGGTCGCGACCATAGTGCAGCTGTTCGTCAGTGACATTACGACCTTCCAGGGCATCGAACAGCACCCGTTCGAAGGTCACTTCGCCTATCTCGCGGTCATGGCCTTCGGTATGGCGTATGTTCGCCACGCCCTGGACCGATCCGAGGGCCGACGGCAGTCCATCCTCGATGTCGTTCTGATGGTGGCCTTCTTCATCCTCACGGTGATCAGCTATAGCCGGGCCGTCTGGATGGCCGGTCTGCTTCTGATCGCTCTCGTATCTAGGTGGACGGGAAGGAAATCGATCTGGGTCGTTGGCCCTTTTCCTTGTCCTTGCTCTGACGGTGCCCATTGTAGGGGAGCGAGTCGTTCCCGGAGGGACTGTGGATATCGGGAACCCTGAGCGGATTGCTCAAGTGACAACAGGACGAACGGACTTGTGGGAATGGCTGTGGCAGCGAGGAGCCGATGCGTTGCCAATCGGACAAGGATGGGGCTACGTCCCCTCGCTTGACTCGACCGCGATCTTCGGTTTCGAGGGGCACTTCCAATCGGGGGAGAGTTCTTTCGTCTATCCACACAATGACTTCTTGTACATGTTTGTCGAACTCGGAATCCTCGGCCTCGGATTGCTTATGTTCTTTTGGTTCGTTCTGTTGCGTAGGATCGTGTCCCTCTTACGTGCCCCAAGCCACGCTGCTCGTTACGGTGTCCGCGTCCTTGTTCCGGTGGTAGTCGTCATGCTCTTCGTAGAGCTATTTGACAACGGCCTCGCCATCAGATTCATCGCATCGAGATTCTTCATCGCAGTTGGTCTTGTCTTCGGCCTATACCACCTTGAACGCCAAAAGGAGCGTTCGAGTTCGGCTCTCAGCTCAAGTTCTACGGCCACTGCACGTCGGGTCGTGGCGCTTGACGCATGAGCGATGGAGTCTCAAGCCCCTTTTTCCGCAGCTAACGCGCCGGCTCGTGTTTGAGTCGGCTGATCGCGTGGCTCGGTCCGAGCTGTCGGGGGCGGTGAGACATGCCTTCGGTGTGGGCCCTGGGACGCTGACGGTCCGGATAGTATGAGTCCATCATCTGCGAGAGTCATCGGACACCAGGCATGAAAGCATCGATCGTTGAGATCGGCCTAGTCGAGGGATTGTCGATCTTCGACTGCGTGAGTTGTGGCGATATCGCGACCTTGCCTATTTCTTCGCGTGGCGGGACGTAAAGGTTCGGTACAAGCAGACAGTATTTGGGGCCGCCTGGGCGGTCATCCAGCCATTGGTCCTAATGGTCGTGTTCACCTTTCTGTTTGGACGAATACTCGACATACAGACTCCGAACGATGTGCCGAAGCCACTCTTTTACTATGCGGGTCTGGTCCCCTGGACGCTGTTCGCGACGTCCATGGCAGCTGCCTCCGAGAGCCTCGCGACGAGTTCGAGTCTCGTCCAAAAGATCTACTTTCCACGTCTGATTCTCCCTATCTCAGCCGTGGGGTCGAGCTTGGTCGACTTCACCATCGCATTGAGCGTCGTGTTCGTGATGGTGTTCGCGTACGGACTTGGCCTATCTTGGAATGTCATCTGGCTTCCCGCACTCACTCTGCTAGCCCTACTGACAGCGGTCGCATTCGGTGTTTGGCTGTCGGCTCTAAACGCCCGCTACCGGGATGTGCGGTATGCGATCCCGTTCCTGGTTCAAGTCATGCTTTTCGTTACGCCGGTGATCAATCCCGCATCTGACGTTCCCGAGTCCATGAGGACCCTCTACTTCTTGAATCCAATGGCCGGCGTTGTGGAGGGATTCAGATGGGCGCTGCTCGATGCTGGGCTTGCTCCTGGGCCATTGACGGTTGTTTCCGCGGCTATCACGATGCTCCTTCTAATCGGTGGCCTCTTCTACTTCCGGTCGGCCGAGCGAACCTTCGCGGACGTGATTTGAAATGACCGGCATGGCGATTGAGGCGGAGGGTCTGTCCAAGAGCTACAGGCTCGGAACCGCGGCTCATCGATACGGGCGTTTGACTGAGTCGCTGTCCGGCTTCTTTGCATCTCCTTTCAAGAGACTCCTCCGACGCGAGCCTCCCGGAGACGAGACGCTTTGGGCTTTGAGGGACGTGTCGTTCCAGGTCGATGTCGGAGAAGCGGTGGGTATCGTCGGACGCAACGGAGCCGGCAAGACCACACTGCTCAAACTCCTGTCGAGGATCACCGAGCCAACTGAAGGACGAGCCGTTCTCCAGGGAAGGGTCGGATCACTGCTCGAGGTCGGAACGGGGTTCCATCCAGAGTTGACAGGCCGGGAGAACGTGTACTTGAACGGATCGATCCTAGGGATGTCCCGCGCGGAGATCGACAGTCGGTTCGACGAGATCGTCGTGTTTGCCGAGATCGAGCGATTCCTCGGCACTCCAGTGAAACGGTACTCGAGCGGAATGCAGGTTCGGCTGGCCTTCGCCGTCGCGGCGCATCTGGAACCCGAGATCCTCATCGTGGACGAGGTTCTCGCTGTCGGGGACGTCGCCTTCCAAAGGAAGTGTCTCGGCAAGATAGGGAATATCGCGAGTGAGGGTCGGACCGTACTCTTCGTGAGCCACAACATGAGCGTCGTGAGCAGGCTGTGTGATACGGGCATTTGGTTGGAGGGAGGCCGTGTCGCTGCGCAGGGGCAGATGGAGGATGTCGTCAGGCGCTACCTAGGCTCGACCGCAGCTGGCGACGCACGATTCGAAGCAGACGACCTGGACACCGCGCCGGGAAATGAGCTCGTCCGGCTCCGAAGAGTGAGAGTGCTTGAGCACCAAGGGCGGGCGGTCGCATCTGTGGACGCACGAACTCCCATGTTCGTGGAGATCGAGTACGCGGTGCTTCAGCGAAGACCGGTTCGGACGGCCTTCCGGCTCCAGTCGGCCGATGGCGCGATTTTGTTCACATCTACCGATGCCGATGATGAGGAACAGTACGGGCGAGAGCGCGACCCTGGCGTATACGTCAGTCGTTGTGAGATTCCGGCGAAGCTATTGAAGCGGGGACAGTACTTTCTTTCGATCAGTTCCTCGATACCAAGGGTCAAGGTCAACTTCATGATGGAGAATCTCGTGAGCTTCTCGGTCGATCAAACGGCTGCGATCCTCGATGACAATCGGGTCGGACTGATCGCGCCGTCTCTCTCCTGGGACGTTAACAGGGTCTCGGACTTGGGCGACCTGACGATCCGCGGCCTCACAGACTTTGACGGGTCCTCTTCTTGATCGACCGAAGCACGCCCACGTCATACTCGCGTGTCGGCCTGATCACCACCCTGGGCCGAAACATCGGCGACGACTTCATCCGAGATGGGATCGTCCAGGTCCTGAGCAGTGTGTTGGTAGGAAGCGACCTTCGCTATCTGGCAGTCAACAAGCATCACCCCTTCACGGTGTACCCGGATTGGCATCCCCTGCGCTGGCTGCAGGGGCTTGACCGCCTTCCGCGTGGGCGGCGAGCGTCTGAAAGGATGAAAGCGGATCTGAGCAGGGCTTTGTATCGTCTGGGCGGAAGCCGCTTTGATCGCACTGACCTGATGGTCCAGTGCGGCATGCCTGTGATGTGGCCCGGCTGTCACCGCTGCGAATGGGCCTTGCCGCTGTGGGATCAGGTAGTTGGCCGGCTCTCCGAACGCATACCAGTGCTGAACCTTGCGGCGGGCTCGTGCTACCCGTGGGAGGATCAGCCGCAGGTTCTGGAGAATCCCAACGACTCCGGCTTCCTGCGACGGATCCTCGGCTACTGCAGAGTCACGACTGCCCGAGATGACTTGGCGTCACGTCTCGCGAAGAGCCTTGGTGCTTCGGTCCCTACGATCCCTTGTAGCGCTTTGCTCGTCGGTAGGCGGTTCCAGATCCCACGGGTCGGTGAGGACGGCATCGTGTTGTTCAACTACGTGCGTGGTGGGGGACGCTTCCAATGGGGACAGGGGATCGATGAACAGACATGGTTGATGAAAGCGAGGTTATTGGTCGAGCGCATCTCAAGTAGGCATCGCGTTGCGTTCATCTGTCACGGTCCGATGGACTATGCCGCCGCGCACTTCGTCGATCCTAGCGTGCCCCGCTTCATGCCGGCGACGATCGAAGAGTACTTCTCGCTCATCTCACAGAGCAAAGCGGCCATTTGCAACCGTCTTCATGCTGCCGTGGCCCTTGCCGGCCTCGGGATCCCGTCTGTATCGATCGGAACGGACACTCGCATGCTCATGATTCGGGCTATCGGCCTTCCCTATCGATACGTCAAGGACGCCAGCATCGAGCAGCTCGAGGAGGATCTCGAGACGAGCCTGAAGGGCCGTAAGGAGGAACGGGATCGGCTGATCGAGCTGCGTGAATGGTCGTGGGCCCGATATGTCGATGAAGTCACGAGGGCACTTGCCGCATGAAGGGAGCATCGCTCATCGCGGTCGGGAGGGAAATCGTCGCTGGACTCCTGACGAGAAGCGTAGTCGCAATGACGTCTCCGGCGGTAACGGCAGCCTGGATTCGCCTTCTTGTGTGGGCACGCCACCTTGCTCGCATGGATCGGCGCCCACTGGTCGACAACACACGTCGGGTACTCGTAGTTAGACCCGACGGTCTCGGGGACGTGGTCTTGACTGGACCCTTCTTGCGTGAGCTAAGGCGAGGCGACCCAGATGCGCACATCACCCTGGTGGTCAGGCCCGATGTACTGAACCTGGTCGAAACATGCCCATTCATCGATCGCGTCCTGACACTGCGACTCACGCCAGCCACCCGCTGGTGGCACCCGTTGTCTCGGCGCTTGACGACACTCTTGTTTGCGCGACGCCACCTTTGGAATGAAGCATATGAGCTCGCGATTTCGCCCCGCTGGGGAGTAGATCGATACGAAGCGTCGACACTGATCTCCCTCAGTGGGGCCGTGCGTCGCACAGGCCATTCACAACGCAGCTCCGTTCCGAAAGGGACGCACACCATGGATTACGATCGCTTCTTTACCGACGTGGTCGACGATCGATCAGTGAAGCACGAGGTCCAGCGCAACCTCGACTTGCTTTCGGCATTGGGGATGAACCCGTTTGACGACACGCTCGAAGTGTGGCTTTCGGATCAAGACGGATCGTTGCGAACGAGATCCTGGCGTCCGCCGCCCCAGGGCCTCTTGTCGCGTTCGCCATGGGGGCCGGAAGCGCCAAGAGGTCATGGCCGGTCGCGAGATTCGTGGAGGTGGGCCGGTGGCTCATGGACGGAGGATCGCGACTGGTAATAGTTGGGGGTCCCGGTGAAGAAGGCTTGGCCCAGGACCTGAGGAGGCACCTTGGCGGCGGGATCATCGACGTGACGAGCAAGATCACGCTCCGGCAGACTGCCGCCGTGCTCGCAGATTGCTCGTTGTTCTGCGGAAACGATGCTGGTCCGATGCATCTGGCAGCGGCAGTTGGGGTTCCAGTCGTCGAAATATCCTGCCACTCACGCCGAGGAGACGATCTGCACCCGAACTCGCCGAAACGCTTCGGTCCATGGGGAGTGCCGCACAGGGTCGTGCGGCCCCAGGCGCCGGCGGATGGATGTGTCGCTGGATGCCGTGGGCGCGCGCCTCACTGCATACTCAACGTCGGGGTGGATTCGGTTATCGCCGCGATCGAATCTCTGAGATACGAGATGGCGACGTTGGGTGGATCTGTCGATGCCTCCTGAATCGTTCGAGCAACTGATCAGAGAGAGACTGGAGGAGGGAGCGGAGTTGCGCCGCGAGTTCGCTCGAACGAACGGAGGCCGCATCCAAGAGACGGCCATGTTGGTTCAAGAATGCCTCCGGAACGGGAACAAAGTCCTAGCGTTTGGGAACGGTGGCAGCGCCGCGGATGCGCAGCACCTCGCGGCAGAGCTGGTCGGCCGATTCGCCAGGGATAGGATCCCACTACCGGCGATGGCACTTACCACCGACACGTCCGCGCTCACGGCGATTGGGAATGACTTTGGGTTCGAGGAGATCTTTGGCCGCCAGGTGCGGGCGCTGGCTGTCAGTGGTGACGCGGTCATCGCCATAAGCACATCAGGGCGGTCTCCAAATGTGTTAAACGGTGTGAGAGCGGCGCGAGCAAGAGGGGCAACGACAATAGCGCTGACGGGTGGGGACGGGGGCGAACTCCTGCCGTTGGTGGACATCGGCATCGTGGTGCCGTCAACGGACTCGGCCCGCGTACAGGAACTCCACATCGCCGTGGTTCACGTGCTTTGTGAGGTGATCGAATCGTCGTTGTTCGCGGCGGAGCCCGTCTCCGTGGACGTTCCGATGGGGATCGTGAGATGGAGCGACCTGCTCCTTCTTCGCGACAGGTGGAGACTGGAGGAGAAGACCGTCGTATGGACGAACGGATGCTTCGACATCTTGCACGGCGGGCACACCTACTGCCTTGAGCAAGCCAGGCGTCTCGGAGACGTTCTTGTCGTAGGTGTGAATGACGATGCGTCCGTGGCCGTGCTGAAAGGCCAAGGTCGACCGATCTTCGCTCTTGCGGAACGCATGCGAGTCCTTGCGGCGCTGAGAACGACCGACTACGTCGTTGCCTTCGAAGGAGTAACGCCAGAGGCTGTCCTTGCTGAACTCAAGCCGGACGTGCATGTGAAGGGCGCCGACTATGCTCCACCGTCTGGCAAGCCGATCCCCGAGCGCAGGGTTGTTGAGTCATACGGAGGGAGAATCGAATTTGTCGCGCTAGTGCCAGGTCTTTCCACCTCCGACATCGTTCGGCGGATGTCAGTGTCGGGACGAAACCTGTGACCTGTTCCTCGGGTCCTGATGTCCTAGCGATCGCCTGGAGGTGCTGCGGGGTCCGACCTACGCAAAGCCCGTGATGGCGCACTCCCTGGGGGACCTTGCCGAAGCGTCCGTACTCGTGATGGGCGATGTGATGCTCGACGAATACCTGTGGGGCGATGTCAAGCGGATCTCTCCGGAGGCGCCAGTCCCTGTTGTCGAGGTCGTCGCGCGTTCCCACCTCGTAGGTGGAGCGGCCAACGCCGCCGCAAATGTGGCATCTCTGAACGGCCACGTGCTTCTGGGTGGGGTAGTGGGAGGTGACGCCGAAGCCGACCTGCTTCGCGACGAGCTCACGAAGAACCGGATCGAGACGCGTCTTGTCTCGAGCGACGACCGACCCACTACTACGAAGACCCGCGTCATTGGCGGTTCGCAGCAGATCCTCAGGATCGATCGAGAAGAGCGGAAAGAAATCTCGCTTGAGATAGAGTCGTCGCTCCTCGAATGGGCGAAACAGCACTTCGAATGGATCGGCAGCATATTGATCTCGGACTATGGCAAGGGTGTAGCGACCCAACGACTCTGTCGGGATCTGATGAATCTAGCGCGTGAAGTGAACAAGCCAGTGATCGTGGATCCCAAAGGGCGGGACTACACGAAGTATGTGGGCGCAACGGTTCTGACGCCCAACGTCGCTGAAGTTCATCTTGCGGCAGAGCCTCTTAGCATCTCAACGGGTGACTTGGCAGGGGACGTCAGCAAGCTTCACTCCCTTCTCCCAGGCACTTCTCTACTAGTCACCCGTGGCTCCGAAGGTGTGAGCTTGTTCCGCGGCGAGGAATCGGAACTGCGTATCCCCGCGCGCCGAAGGAGTGTGTTTGACGTGACAGGTGCCGGCGACACGTTCGCGGCCACGCTCGCATTGTCTTTGGCGGCAGGAGAATCGATGGAAGTGGCCGCTACACTGGCGAATGTGGCAGCCAGCATCGTTGTAGGCAAGATCGGAACGGGAACGGTGGATCTAGCCGAGCTCGAGATGGAAATTGAGGGCATCAAGCCGGCCGACTGAAGTCGAGGGGCGCATGCACGATCCTGCGTCGCGTATCGCGCGAGAAGGCGTGGCTGAGCGATGGGCAAGTACCGAGCTGTCCACCACACTCGCATGACAAGACTCCCGATCTTCATCGTGGGAACACCACGCTCTGGGACCACTCTGCTCAGACTGATGCTCAACAGTCACCCTCAGATTGCGATTCCGGATGAGACCAACATCATGGCTTGGCTTTACAAGAGACCCGGGCGTCCTCGGGTCCTGTTGCCAAAGGCATCAAATGTGCGCAATCTGGCAGCTGCTTTCGGTGTCGATCTGGCTGCAGAATTCGACAAGCTAGCGCGGCACAGGCGGCCTCGAGGGCGCCGCAACAAGGTCGCTTGGTTCTTTGAGAGATATGCCCATCAACGAGGCAAGGAGTACTGGGGGGACAAGACTCCTCGCCATGCTCGTTATGTTCGAGAACTCAAGAGTCTCTTCCCGGAAGGAACCGTTGTTTTCATGTTGCGGGACCCGAGAGCAGTTGTGGCGTCGTGCCTTCGATACAGAGACAGCTCCCTCCGAAGCGAAGCCGATTTCTGGATTTGCGAGACGCTTGAAGAAGCGGTCGCGCGCTATCGCATCTATATCCGCCCGGCCATCGACCATGCCGAGTCTGTCGAGTTGGTTCGTTACGAAGACCTGGTCGCCCGACCGATGGAGAGGCTGCGAGATTCTGCAACAGGCTCGAGCTTGACTTCGCACCCCAGATGATCGAATACGACCGGTCGGCGGAGAGAGAATTTTTCGCGGGAGCGAGCAAGAGAGACGGAGCTCTTCCCGAGTGGAAACAGGGGGCCCTCAAGAGAATCGATCCGACCTTGGTGGATACCTGGAAGGGCGAGTTGAGCGTCGGACAGCTCGAATACGTCAACCGCGAGCTTTCCCCGTTCTTGAGTCGGTTCGACTACGCGCGCAGCACAGACTGACCAGGAGAGCGGGGGCACCAGGCAGCTATCACACGAGAATTGACTCGCTCCTGGGACGAGTCCGGGCTTGTCGCCCGGTGAAGGGTGAGCTCTCGTTGCCTGGCGGAATCCTGCAACCATGGCGGAATCAAGAGGCCTACGCCATCCCTTCTCCCGGGAAGTGACCTGCGGATGCTGAAGCGGGAGGACTCCTAACGTCCACACTTAGGAAGTGGCGCGACCGCTCGGATCGCACAACGATTCCCTGGTTTGCACGAGGATGCCAGAAACCTGCCTCGTGGCCAGGTCTGGCAAGGCATCTCTCCGATGCCTGCGCGGATGAACATCGAGTTGGTCCCGTACTTCGACGCGGCGACGAACCGAAGCCACGCGGTCTCAGCTTGTCGAAAGCCCCAGGCTCGGACCGTGGAAAAGTGGGTAGCGGAATCCCACCTTCGGATCGTTCGGCAGGGTGAGGGGCAAACTGAGGGGCGGTTGGTAGTCATTGTCCGAATACTTTACTCATACCACTTGCCGATCATCCGGCGTACCCTTCCCGTCCCAATCGAATAGACTTGCGCTACTGCGTTGAGCGCCTGGAAGATTGAAACCTCGACACCGAACAGCGGACCTTCCCGCTCAACCGACTGCTCGAAGAGTGCGCGGCCAAAGTGATAGAGCTCGATGTCAAGTATGTTCCGGTCTCTTATGATTTCGAGCGCCGCGTCTGACGTATCGTTCCTCGGCGCTGTCCCCGTTACATTCTTTCGCAAGTAGAATGGCCATTGCCATCCCAATCGTCGCCTGAAGAGGATGACGCTCTCGTCAAAGCGTTCAACTAACCCAACCGCCGCAAAGTGCTCAACGAGGTTTCGCTTTGCGCGTGCGAGGCTGGACCTGTCGGGGGATCCATGCGTAACCCCGGCGATCTGCCTTGTCTGCCCATTCTCGATCTCTTCATCGTCTGCGTCGCTAGAGACGAATTCCATCAGACCGTGGTCGGCCACGTCCTTGTGCAAGTAGTGCTTGGGGTTCGTCGCGATGTATCGGTACAGTGAGAGGACACGGCTTACTGGTTCCCGCAGAAGTGTTACGTAGCTGCTGATCCCCGGCAAGCGCTCATGCAATCCGTAATGGACATGGCCGACAACCATTCTCAATCCCACGCCGTCAACGAATGGCGGCAACTCTATCTTCCCAACTCCTCCCTCGATGGCGATTATCTCATCACGCCGATACTGCCTTGAGATGATGCTATGCATCGTTCGTCCAGCGGCCTTGGGGATGTGGATGTAGATGACATGCTCGATCGGCATCTAGAGACCCGCCACGTACTCGCTTAGCGGTTTGAACTCACTCGACGTGTCAAATCCGGCCACTCGCCAATCAGCAGGGGTAGCGAGCGCATAACGGGACACCGGATCGGCAACGCTGAAGTGTAGTCCGTCTGCTGGATCGCCCAAGAAGTAGTGGTTGTCGTCGAAGGTGATCTCCTCAGGCAACGAAGCACCTACGGTCGATGTGTAGAATCCAACTCGGCCCACTTCCGTATACGGGTCATGTCCGCTCTCCAGGCTGATCACGTTGTCGCGGACGACGATGTCGTGGAGGGTCACGTCACGATCCGCAAGAACTCTAGTCGTGTAATTCAACGTGATTGCGTGGGCATTGTCCTCCAGGATGTTTCCGACGATCTCAACGTGGTTTGATGCGCTGATGATGATTGCTGCGCCCATCATGACTCGATTAGGGTGGCCATAGCCATTGCGTCGGAATACGTTGTTGCGGATGGCCGTCGGGCCTTCGGTACCGTCGTTGATCTCGTGGATGACGCCGCCCATCAAGTTGTCCTCGAACCTGTTCTCCTCATACACGACATCGAGATTGCTTCCGTCGGTCCAGAACCCGAAGCCGTTGTTGTCGTGTGAGTAGTTCTGTCTGAAGAGAACGCCGCTGGCTCCTACCAGCTTTCCTCCGCCACATGACCAGACGTATGACAGATAATTCAGGACGTTGTTGAAGGCGATCTCGTTACGTTCGATCCGTAGGGTATGGGCATCCGTTCCGCTGATACCACTGCAACCGTTGTCGTGGATGTAGTTGCGTCGGACGATTAATCCATCGGTTCCACCGACCGTGATTCCCGACCCATGGTTCAATGTGATTTCGTTGTCCTCGATGATCCAGTCTGACCCGTGGAAGGCGCCCAGTGCTCCGTCCTCACCGGCGTAAGCCGAAAACTTCTCGATTACGAGCCCTCGAACGACAACGTGATCCACGCCTTGGTAGTTGGCGAACGCGCGTCGCACCACGCTCGCTTCAATCTTGCGTTCGGCCGGATCGTCGGCAAGGTAGATCCTATCGGCTCCGTAATCGAAGAAGTACTTGCCTGTCCCAAGGTCGCTAAGGCTGAGAACCTGATGGAGGAACTCGTTGTCGAGGTAGACATCCTCCGGGTAGCGACATCCCTCGTAGCCTTCCGTGCAGGATTCTTCTGCGATCTTGGCGTTCGCATCGGAGTAGTCCTGGGTCTGGCCGGACACGACCCAGTAGTCGCCCTCCCGGGCAAACGAGGTCAGCAGCCGTGAACCACTCAACACTGGGCGACCCACACCCAAGAACTTCTGACCCTCCTTCGGTACGATTTCGTCGGATAAGCGGTGGTATCCCGAGATGCAGAACGTTACGTTTGGAGGGGCGGCATTAGCCACAGCTGCAAGATCATCGCCCCCAGCAACTGTTACACCTTCGCACCGCCTGTTCGTACCAACACGGCCTTCGCCTTGCGAGCCCGGCGCGAACTCACGCGTCCCGCCACCTGGTAAGAGTGAGACGAGTATCGCGTACGCGCCGACGCCCACGGCTAGTGCGATGGCGAGAGTCTTCCACGTCCTCATCGAGACCAGATGCTAGCGCGCGTTGGCCGATCGGGTGTATCGACCCAGCCTTGCGCCCTCTCTTCTCCGCGTACTGGCACGACTTTGGCGATCGGTTCAAGTCCGCTCCCTCCGTTATGGCGTGTTTGTGATGCAAATCGTCATTGATACAATCCGGCTATGGCTGATGACTGCTTGGTCTTCGTTCACATCCCGAAGAGCGCTGGTCACACGATGAACAGCGTTCTGAGGAGACAGTACAAGCGCTCGGAGACGATCGACTTCAACACTCTCGAGAAGGGCCTCGATGGATTTGCGAATGTCCCCGTAGACGAGCGAACTCGGGCCAGGCTGGTCCGCGGCCACGTCCATTACGGGATCCATCGCTGGCTCCCTCGGGAGGCGAGGTACATCACGGTCCTTCGGGATCCCATCCAACGCGTTCTGTCTCTCTATAGCTATGTCCGTCGCGAACCAAGGCATCCGCTTCACGACCGACTAGCCGTTTCGGGAGCGGGGTTGGAGGAATTCGTCGAAACAGGTATGGATAGAACCCAGGTTGAGAACGGCCAGACTCGCCAAATAGCCGGTATCCAGGATCAGGATCCAACCCCTGACGATCTGAAGGCGGCCCTGAGCAATCTGCGCAAGTTCGTGGTGGTCGGCCTCATGGAACAATTCGACGAGAGCCTCATCCTGATGAAGCGCATGCTGGGATGGCGAACCCCCTACTACGTCCGCCAGAATGTTGGCGGTGGCGACGCAGCCGGCACTCGGGCGGTATCTAGCCACGCACTCGAGCTGATTCGGCAAAGGAATGACTTGGACCTTGCGCTTTACTCAGAGGCGCGACTGCTCTTCCAGGATTTGGTCGCTCGCCAAGATGAGTCGTTCAGTCGGGAGGTCTCTCGTTTCAAGATGTCGAACCGCTTCACTGAGGCAGTGGGCAGCAGGGTCAATACTGTGTTTAACCGTGTCAGGTACTCCGCGCCGGTCGATCATCTACGACGAATCGCACAATGATGTTCCATTGAGCGGTTCATGAGGCTGGGCGGGCAGATACCCAACCATCGACACCGCGGTCATGTAGACCACGTTCCACTCCCCTCATAGCAACGTTCGAGGAGTTCGATGGCGTTCGCGTGGCCCGTGGAGGAGCGGAACCAGCGAACATCTCTGCCTCGGAGCGCTCTCGCTCGCAACTGCCTGCTGTAGGAGCGGGTGAAGAGCTTCTGGATCAGATGGAGCCAGCGGACTCTCCTGTGTAAGGCCTTGAGATGAGCGATGTCCGTCGCGAGTCGATAGCGAGACGTGACAACCGCGTATTCGGAATGCCAGTCACGCGCAGCTGCGGTCACCTGGTCGGGATGCATCCTGAACGCGCCAACCGGATACGGAACGTAGGCAAACGTGGCGCCGCTCTCGAGCAGCCCCAGAAACAGATCCCAGTCCATGATCTTGCGTAGCCCTTCGTCGAAGGGGTCATCGCGAAGGGCGGATCGTCGCAGGATCACGCTGTTGCTGGAGATGTAGCAACCGTATTCCCTGAGCACCCGAGCGCTGAACCGGTGTTGCCCCAGAAGACGAAGGAGTCGCCCATGCTCATCGACGAACACGCAATCGCCATAGACGACGTCGGCTCCGGAACGCTCACCGACCTGTATCAGGCGGGCGAGCGCTCCCCGGGAGATAGAACTCGTCGGCATTCAGCCATGTGATCCACCGCCCGGATGCCCGCCTGAGGGCGTGGTTCAGGGCCTGGGACTGTCCGCCGTCGGGCTCGGACGACCAATCGATCGTTCGATCGAAGCGAGACAACACCTCCAACGTCTCATCCGACGAGCCCCCATCCTGAACGATGTGGTCGACCGAGATGTCGCGTTGGTTCAGGACGCTGAGAAGCGCGTCCTCGACGAATCGACCGTAGTTCAACGATGGCGTGAGAACACTGACCTCGCTCATGCGGCCCGCCGCCTCCGATCCGGAACCCTCGATGATAGGGGGCCCGAGGATGCGTGTGGTCGGCGAGAAGCCCTGTACCCGTCATCCACACCTCGCGGGCTCGTCAGCCGCCGGCCTCGGGGATCAGGTCGACGTTCGGGTCTCGAACGACTTCAGGGCAGTATCCGTCACCGCGTGATTCATCTGAGCGCTGGTATTCACGCGATGCCGGTCAGGAATCACGGCGTGGCCGATAGGATTCGATCGATGAGCGAGGGGACGACCGTGAGCGCACGTCCAAGGGTCTCGATCGGCATGCCGGTCTTCAATGCGGAGCGTCTTCTTCCCGAGACGTTGGATTCGATCCTCAGCCAGACGTTCGAAGACTTCGAGGTGGTCATCTCGGACAATGCTTCCACCGACGGGACTCCGCGACATCTGCCGTTCGTACGTCGAACGAGACGAGCGCATCCGCTATGAGCCGAACGAAACCAACATCGGCATCATCGCGAACTTCAACAGGGCGTTCCGGCTATGTCGGGCCGACTACTTCAAGTGGCAGGCGCACGATGATCTCCTCGCTCCGGAGTACCTGGAGCGATGCGTCGAGATCCTGGACGACGATCCGTCGACGGTCTTGGTCGGGACGCGCGTCGGCCTGATCGAGGAGGATGGCTCCTCCGTCCCTTTCGACGCCGGCAAACAGTTGTTCGTCACGTCGTACGGCGAGGAGATCGCGGCACCGCCTCCCACCGAGAAGCTCTCGTCCCCGAAACGGCTCGAGCGGTTCCGAGGTGTGCTCTTCGACGTGACGGGCCCCGCGCACGGGGCGTTCGTGTTCGGGGTGTTCCGTTCGGGCGCGCTGGCGCGGACGCCACTGATCGAGGGGTACATCGGCGCGGAGAAGGTGCTCCTGGGGCGCCTGAGCCTGGAGCACACGTTCCGAGAGGTGCCGGCGGAGCTGTTCTTCAGACGGTATCACCGGGTCCATGCAGGAAGGGCGGGCAAGGACACGTGGCGCGGGCTCGTGCGCATCGCCCGGAACTACGGACCCGAGCGCCGCTTCATCGTGTTCCCTCTCGCGCGGCAGGTCCGCGGATACCTGCGAGCCGTCGCCGATGCCGACATCAGCCCGGCCGACAAGCTGCGCTGCGAAGCCATGGTGGCGGAGAAGGTCGCGACCGTCGCCTGGGGGCGCGTGAAGGGGATGGGAGCCAGGATCCGAGACGCCTTGACGTGACCTTCGTGGCGGTTCGGGTACTCCGAGCGTGATCGAGTCACGAGCCGCCCGAGTGCCTCCCGGTCGGGCGAAACCGTCGATGGAGGCCTCCTCGGATGGATCTCGCGACCCCGGCGGGCAACGCCTCCTTCAGCGCTCCAGCCAGTCTCATCGCGAGGGGAAGGGCGTCGTGCTCGATCGCGTGCCGAACCCACCCCTTGCGCCACGTGTACTCGGTGACGGGCACGCACGGGATGTCCCACCGTTGTCGAGGGTCGCCGTAGATACCCCAGCGCATCCGGCGACACGCGCGGTACGCCTCCGACTTCAGTGTCGAGACGAGGGCCGGATGACCGATGCCTCCTGGGGGCGCGAACAGATCCACGCGCCGTCCGCAGATCTGCTCGAGACGGATCCGGGACGCATGCGCCTGATACCGAAGCTCTTCCGGTGAGATCTGGGCGAATGGCCGGTGGTCGTGGGCATGGGATCCGACGACGTGGCCCATGGACACGAGACTGGAGACTTCGTCTGCGTCGAGATGTCCCGGCGTTCCCACGTGTGCGGCCGGCACGAAGAACGTTGCGGAGAGGCCTCTGCGCAGGAGTTCTTCGGCAGCGCGCGAATGGTCGGCCGTCGCGTCGTCGAAGGTGAACACGACACGCTGAGGTGACGGGACGATCACGTCGAGACCGATCACCGGGGCCGAGAGCCCGTCCGTCAGCCGACGGAAGCTGTCCCAGCTGATGTCGTGGTCCCGCTCCAAGCGATCCACGACACGATGGAAGGTGAGAACGGTCGTCATGGTTGAGCGCTGCGCCGTGATCTTGTCAGTGGTCTAGTAAACCATGGCTCCCTAGCAGGTCGGAGAATCGCTGCGTCGCCGCGTCGAGCGAGAAGCGAGGCGTGGCCGCCTGTACCGGCGGCACGCACGTCATCGCCCGAGCCAGGCGATCGACCGTGCGCCGCACGCTTCCCACGCGAACGGCGATCCCTCCGAAGTCCCGCGCTCCTCCTCGATCCAGGCAGATCACCGGCAGCCCGATGCTGAGTGCCTCCGCCACAACCATCGGCCCCTCGTCGTGAAGACTAGGAAAGAGCAGTACGTCCGCTTCCTCGGCCATCAAGCGAAGCACCTCCTCCCCTGGGAAGCTTCCCCAGGAAGCGCACCCGCTCCTCCACGCCGAGTCGCCGCGCCAGGGATCGAAGTCGGTCCTCGTCCCGGCCTCGGCCGCAGACCAGGAAGCGCCAGTCGGGGAGCCGGGCGATCGCTCGGATCGCCAGCGCCAGCCCCTTGAGCGGGATCAGCTCGCCGGCGAAGAGCGCCGTACGGGGTCGGCCGTCGCGAGGGACATGTTGAGGCGGGGTCGCGTCGAGGATCGCGTTCGGCGCAACGACCGCCTTGCCGCGCCAGCGAGCTGGGATCCAACCGACCGTTTCCCCATTCTGAACGAGGATGATCCGGGAGCGACGCAGTGCGAGGCCGCACAGGGGATTGAGGCGCCTCGCTCCGGCTCGAACGAGCGACCGAGCGATCTCGAACGCGGCACCGGCCGGACCGAGAGAAGGCAGGAGGGTCAAGGAGGTACCAACGCCGCCTCCGACCGGTCCGTAGACGAACGGCAGATCGGTCAACGGCGCCGTGCTCCCGAGCCAGACGTTCGCGATCGTCACATGCCATGCGAAGCCAAACTCATGCTCGCGCAGGAGCTCACGTGCGCGGCGCAGGGCCGCGAACTGCCACAGCAGGTAGTACAGGTGCACACCTCTCCTGCCTTGCTTCCACCACATCAACCGGCGTGGAAGATCGACGTAGACGAAGTGCAATCGATCTCGCTCCGGCGTGGTCCCCAGCGCAGCCTGGATCGGCTCTCGGTTGTTCGCTCGCGTGATCACCCACGTCGGACCGATGCGGGCCGCGACGCGGATCATCGCCCATCCCGCGCCGGGCTCGGAGCCCTTGCCCGGCTCGCACGCGTAGGCGAACGCGAGGATGTTCGGCTCGCTCATCGCGGCGACCTATTCCCCATGGGGATCTCAGGCGATCGATCGGAGCAGGCGTTCCCGATCGACGATACCCTTCGCTTGCTCGGGATCGGATCGATCGAGAACCTGCATGCTCAGCGTCAGATAGTCACGGAGACGCGGGCGCCACGAGGAGACGGGCAGCCCGGCTCCATCCGCGTACGAGCGGAGAGCCTCCCGCGCCCATCCAGTTCCGGGTACCGGCGACTGGAGTGTCCGGAGCGCCGGGCGACCGAGGAGGATCGCCCCCTGTACGAGGTAGTGGAGCACGTCGTAGAAGGGGGGCGAATCACGCTCGGATCGTTCCCAGTCGATGACGACCCAGCCATCCGCAACCCGCAGCAGATTCCAGGGAGCGAAGTCTCCGTGGGCGAACCCCCGATCGCGTCCCCGGGCTGACGCGGCGAACGCCCGGCCCAGGCCGAACGCGACATCGGGCGGAAGGACCCAGGGCCGAAGTCGGGGAGACCACCGCACGGGCTCGAGCAGAAGCAGACCCGGCGACCGGTGGAGGACGCGCGGCGCGCGCAACGGCGGTGACAGGAATCGAGCATGTTCGTCCAGCCCATTGACCTCCGCCTCGAGAGCAGATTCCCCGGCATCATCCAAGGCCACCTTGGCCACGCCACACGCCTCGCCCGACGGGCCCAGGATCAATGACGACGTGTCGGCCGAGGTGGTTGGTGCGCATGACGGAGATCGTTCCGCCGCGCGGGATGTGAGGAGCGACCGAATGACGGAGCGCCTCGGAAGGGGCATCCGCTCTCGGCATCGCTCGGAACATCCCCGCCGTCGCGAGCGCTCGTGCCGTTTCCCATCCGAGCCTCGCACGCAGGGTGATCGGCTGGTACACGGACAAGCCGGAGACGGCGCTCGCTCGCGGGCCGCGTGGCAGCAACCACCGTGGGGATGCAGCAGACGGCACGCCCGTCCACCCGGCGCCGAGCCTCCGCGTCGCTCGTTCGGTCAGGAGGGAGAACACGGCCTCGCGGGCCGTTGCCTTGACCTCAGCCTCCGGGAGCGTTGCGTCGACGTGCACGCGTCGGGTTCGACGCGGCAGCGTGGAGCGCCATGCGTGCGTTTGACGCGCGAGCTCTTCCGGCTCGATCTCTGCTTTGCGTGCCGTGAGGACGTCCGGCGGCGCTTCGAGGATCAAGACGAGGTCCGGGTCGAGGAGGAGCCTGCCGAGCAGTCGGATGAGTGCTCGCGGGGCTGCGATCCGGTAGCGCCGGGGATCGACGGCGATGTCCCACCATCCCCGCTCCAACACGACGAGCCCGCTCCTCACCTTGAACGGGGTGATCCGAAACCAACCACCCAGGAAGAAGTCGAGCCAGTGATACACCAGTGATGCCAGCGAACCGAGGAGACCGTGAGGAGGCCGAGCGTGAGGTTCGGTCGGATCGGCCTGTTCGGCACCGATGAGACTCCCCACGCGGGGGAGGAGACCGGGGCGCCAATGGAGACGCATCTGACGCCGGAACGGGCCTTCGCAGAGATCCGGTAGCGCGTCCGCCAGGGTGGACTTGCCCGTTCCGTCCGGTCCGGCCACCAGCACGAACAGTCCGGTGGGATGGGCGAGGCGCCGGTACCAGCGTCCGACCGAACCGAGCGTGGAGCCCATCAATCGGCTCGGAGTCGCTCTGCGGCGAAGCCATTGGATGCGTTTGGCCGATCGCATGACGCCGTCCGGCGGCACGGCCCCCACGTGAGCGCGTGACGCCAAGCGGCGGGCCATGCGGTTTCCGAACGCCAACGAGAGCGCACGCTCGTATGCCTCGGGTTCGGGTGCCGCCCACTCGGCGATCCGTTTCCAGTCGGAAGGATCCTTGATGCGCTTGCGGACGCGCTTCGCCGCCAGATAGGCGGCTCTCGCCGCGTCCGGATGCTGCTCGGCGAGTTCGATGAGCCGCGGGGTGGGGAAACCGTCACGACCCAAACCCTGCGGGTCGTCGACCGTATCGAGCGCGATCGTCTCGCCGTCTCGGTCCAGGACCCAGTACCACCCTCTCACGTCGTAGTGGAGCACCTGGCAGAGCCGCCAGTCGGCACGGAGCCTCAACGGCCATGCCGGGTCGAGACCCTCGACGAAGAGATCGACGTCGCCGCCTCCTTCGGTGCCGGCCGACCGCCGGGGATGGACCAGCAGAACGCGATCGGCGATCAGGGGCAGGAGAGACGCCACGAGCTCCTCATCCGTGGGAACACGCGTCACGTCGTCGGCGTGTTCAGCCATCTGCGCGTTCGGATGGGTCATCGATCCGCATCCTCCAAACGGTCGTCGCCAGGATAGACGTGCCCTGGGGGAGCCGTGGTTCGGACTCTCCTCGTGGGCGAAGGAGCGCGATCGAACGCGACGAGCGGCACCCTGCCCAGCGCGAGGCGTTCGGCGTCGGAAGTGAAGGACCGTACACTCCGAACCATCGGTCGAGAGCGCGGTTCAGAACGATCCTTGGGTGGACAGATGGAATGGCGACGTCTGGGCTCCGAAGGCCCGACCATCTCGATCGTCGGCTACGGGGGCTGGGAAGCAGGCGCGACCGGCTGGGGAGCGCCGCCTCCCGACGTGCAGGTCCTCGATTCGATGCGCGCCGGTTTCGATGCGGGGATCACGTGGATCGACACGGCCGAGATCTACGGGAACGGTCGTTCCGAACGGCTGATCGGGCGGGCGGTCAAAGGCCGGCCCGACGTGATGATCTTCACGAAGGTGGCCTCAGCGCCTCGTGGATCCGGGTACCAGCCAGCGCGCATCCGGAGCGCGGCTGAGGCGAGCCTGCGACGACTGGGCCGCGACGTGATCGACCTCTATCAACTCCATTGGCTCGATGAGAAGGACGTTACCCTAGAGGACACATGGGCCGCGATGGCCGAGCTCGTCGACGACGGCCTTACCCGATGGATCGGCGTCTCCAACTTCTCGGTGGAGGCGATCGAGCGATGCGAGCGCATCCGCCACGTGGACTCCCTGCAGCCGCATCTCTCGATGCTCTGGCAGGAACGGCTGCCGCTGTTGTCGATCTGTGCCCTGAACGGCACCGGCGTCATCGCGTACGGATCGCTCGCGTTCGGTCTCTTGACGGGCGCGGTGACCGCCGGGACGATCTTCGATCGCGATGATTGGCGAAGCGGCACAGGGGATCTACGCGCGTACGATCAGCTGTTCTCCCCTCCGAAGCTAGATGTCAACTTGGTGGTGGTGGAGGCGTTGAAGCCGATCGCCGAACGACTCGGCGTCTCGCTGTCACAGCTCGCCATCAGATGGGTCCTCGAGCAGCCAGGGGTCAGCGGCGCGATCGTGGGATCACGTTCCGCAGATCACGTTCGCGAGAACGCATCCGCCGCCGCGGTCCGGCTCACGGAGGCCGACCTGGTTGAGATCGGCTCCGTCCTCGCTGATCGCGCTGAGATCGCCGTCCCTTAGGGCTCCGCACGCCCGAGCAGTCCACCGTCGACGAGTACCCGCGCCGCCTCCTTGACGTCCTGGAACGGCAGGTCCGCTCGCACGGCGATGTCGAGCAGGCTGTTCCCACCGTCCGAAAGATTCAGGACCCACAGTCGCGCCAGCAGCTGTGGATCCGCTCCTCGCGCCCCGATCGACGATGGATACAAGCCTCTCCTGCCGAGCTGAGGCTCGCCCTTCGGGCTCAGATTGCGATAGGTGCCGTCGTTCTCGAGCACGTCCAGCACGCGTAGGTACAGGCTCATCGAATCCGCGAGAGCGTCTGCTCGGACGAAGTTCAGATCGTCTGCCGACGTGTGGTACTCAGGGTACTCGTCGTTGGGAGTCCGCATGAGAGATCCCACCGGGAGGTCGAACCCCGGAGAGCAGTATTGCCGTTCGTCGTACCCGTACGGCGAGAAGTCGATGATCCGGTGTGGCTGCCCGGAGTGTCTCAGGACATGGGACGCGGCGCGGTCGATGAGCGCATCCCCTCGGCGGCTGCGCTTGTAGGTGGGACTCCCCGCATCTCCCACGCACGTGACGACGAGTCCAGCCTTGATGCGGTCGAGACGTTCCTCGTTCCTTGCGAGCCAGGTGATGGAACCGATCGTTCCGGGGATGAACAGGAACCGGTACGAGTTCCTGAGTTGGAGACCGCGCAGGTGATCCGCGATCCGGGTCGCCACGACGATCCCCGAGAGGTTGTCGTTGGCGAGCGATGGATGGCAGCAATGGCACGAGATCAGGATCTCGTCGTCGCTTTCGCCGGCGAGGAAGCTCTCCGCGTACGTCAGGTTCCCCGGCTCGAGCGAGGCATCGATGTGGACCTCGTACTCGCCCTCCCGAAGCGAACGGAGCCGTGCGTCTTCCATGCAGAACCCCCATGTCTCGGCGTAGTACGAGGTCCGATAGGGGATCACGTCGGGGTGCTCGGGGAGTGTGTGGATGTGGTTCTTCAGCTGCGAAAGCGCCATCCGCTCGTGGATCGGTGTGCTGTAGCTCACGACGTGGAGGTTGTGCTCGCGGAAGTCCACGACTCTGCGCCCGTGCGGATCGTTGATGTATGCCTCGCGGATGTTCCATTCGTTCGGGACCGTCCAGTCGAGGACCTGTGTTCCAGACGGCGACGTCGTGGAGTTCGAGTGGGATCCGCTTCCCTATGCGGTGCAACGTTTCCCGGATCCCCTCGCCCGAGATGCTCCGGCAGATCGGGTACAGCTCCTCGGCGACGGCCAACATCTCAGAGCCGACTTGGGCGCGATCGAAGTCGAGTTCCAGATCCCGCATCTCGTCCCGTTCGAGGATTGACGCCGTCCGAGGGTAACGGAACGATGGGCTCGTGAGTAGTCATCTGCGGCCGGGGCCATCCGCACCGGGAGACGTGCCCCTGAGCGTCGTGGGGGACGCTGCGCGCCGGATCGTGGGCGTGGTTCCCGCGGCTGGGTACGCGACGCGGCTCCAGCCTCTGGCGGGATCGAAGGAGGTCCTCTCCCTGGCTGGGCGACCCCTCATGGATCACCTGATCGAGCGGATGGTGCTTGCAGGATGCGACGACATCCGGATCGTGACCCGGCCCGAGAAGGCCGACGTCGTGGCGTACGCGAGGCGACGGAGTCTCACGCTCGTGCTCGGCCACCCGGCCTCCGTATCGGAGTCGATCCTGGCGGCGCTCGACGGGACGGACCCGGACGACCTCGTCGTCTTCGGATTCCCCGACACCATCTGGGAACCGCTCGACGGCTTCGTTCGCCTGCTGGCTGCGATGGATGGCTTCGAGGTCGCCCTCGGTGTGTTCCATGGCCGCGAGCCGAAGCGGTCCGACGTGGTCGGGTTCACGGCATCGGGGCTGGTGACGTCGGTGCGAGTCAAGCCCTCCGAGCCAGGGTCCGACTGGATCTGGGGGATCGCGGCGGCGCGCCGCCGCAGTCTGGACGCGCTCGCGACCGATCCCGAGCCAGGGGTTGTGTTCGATGGGATGAGCTCGAGGCGCGAGGTCGTTGCCCTCCCGCTATCGGGTCCGTTCGTCGATGTCGGGACCCGGAACGCCCTCGAGGCGTATCTGCATTCGGCCGATGGCGCGCCCTGGTCCTGGTCGGCGTTTGACAGGCCTCAAGCCGGACTGGAACAGTGACGGTATACGCCATTCCCGCGATACATCGAGTTGAACAACGGGTCGACAAGATGCGCTTCACGCGTACGGAGTTGCAGGGTGCCTACGTCGTCGAGCTCGAGACCATCGAGGACGCTCGGGGGTCCTTCGCACGGGCGTGGGACTCGAACGAGTTCGCCGAGAAAGGCCTCGAAACACGGATCGCACAATGCAACGTCTCCTTCAACACCCGCAAGGGAACCCTGAGAGGCATGCATTTCCAGCGGTCGCCGCATGAAGAAGTCAAACAGATCCGATGTATCCGGGGTTCGCTCTTCGACGTCATCGTCGACCTTCGCCCAGAGTCTGCGTCGTACAGGCAGTGGGTCGGCGTCGAGCTCAGTTCGGACAACCGCAGGATGCTGTATGTGCCGCCTGGTTTCGCGCACGGCTTTCAAACGCTGGAGGACGACACCGAGACCTTCTACATGGTGTCCGAGTTCTACGCCCCGGGTGCGGAAGCGGGTGTGAGATGGAACGATCCCGCCTTCGGCATCCACTGGCCGCTCGGTGATCCGAGCGTGATCTCCGACAAGGACCGGAGTTGGCCGGATTTCATGGACTGACGCGAGGAGGAGGTCCCGTGTGATCATCGTCGATGCGGCTTTGGAGGAACGTCATCTGTCCGGGGATCCGATCCGCGTCGGGATGGTCGGCGCCGGGTTCATGGGGCGAGCGATCGCCCTTCAGATCGTGCAGGCAACGAGGGGGATGGAACTGGTCGCCATCGCGAACCGGACGATCGAACACGCCAGGCGCGCCTACGATGACGCGGGGGTCGACGCGGTGGTTGTGAACGATGCGACGGGTATGGGTCGCGCGATCGGGCGTGGGCAGCCAGCCATCACGGAGGACGCCGCGCTTCTGTGCAGAACGGAAGGCGTCGACGCCATCATCGAGGTCACCGGAGCGGTCGAATTCGCTGCTGGGGTCGCGCTCGAGGCCATCGAGCACGGTAAGCACGTCGTGCTGATGAACGCAGAGCTCGACGGAACCACCGGAGCCATCCTGAAAGAGCGCGCCGACCGATCTGGTGTCATCTTGACGAACGCCGACGGAGATCAACCGGGCGTCATCATGAATCTCTATCGCTTCGTCCGTGGGATCGGCGTGCGGCCCGTCATGTGCGGCAACATCAAGGGGCTTCACGACCCGCACCGAAACCCTTCCACCCAAGCGACCTTTGCTCAGCGATGGGGGCAGAACCCGTCCATGGTCACGTCCTTCGCCGACGGGACGAAGATCTCGTTCGAACAGGCCATCGTGGCGAATGCGACTGGGATGCGCGTCGCACGCAGAGGGATGCTCGGCCCCCGCGTCGAACCGGGGACCGCGCTCGAGGAGGCTGTCAGCCTCTACCCATTGGAGAAGCTGCTCGACGGACCGGGCATCGTCGACTACATCGTGGGAGCGTCACCGAGTCCCGGCGTGTTCGTTCTGGGCACCATGGACCACCCCACGCAACGGCACTACTTGAACCTGTACAAGCTGGGGGAGGGGCCGCTCTACTGCTTCTACACCCCCTACCACCTGTGTCACTTCGAGGTTCCGACCACCGTTGCCCGAGCCGTGCTGTTCGATGATGCCGCGATCGCCGCGCGGGGGGCTCCGAGCGTCGATGTCATCACGGCAGCGAAGGTGGATCTCAAGGAGGGCGATCGGCTCGATGGCATCGGCGGTTACACCACGTACGGCATCGCGGAGAACGCCGAGATAGCTGCGGCGCAAGGGCTTCTGCCGATGGGCCTCGCCGAGAACTGTACCGTGACAACAAGCATCGCGCGCGACGCTCCAGTGAGCTACGACGATGTCGAGCTCCCACAGGGAAGAGTCGTCGACCGTCTTCGGCGTGAACAGGACGAACGGTTTGGACACCGAGATGCCGCGATCCTCTCGATGTCCTGGGCCGTCTTCATCTGGCGCGAGATCGCCGCGGGCATCCTCGGATGGCTCGGAGTCGAAGGAGGTCTTGTGGCCGTCGTGAGCACGCCTGTGACGGCGTGACATCGCCGAGACTCCGGGCCGATCGATCGGGGGAAGGAGGATCAGGTTGTCGTGAGCTGCGGGCCGTTCGAAGTCTCCCCGATGCTCTCTCGTCCGAACACGACCGGACGAGGGATGGGGACGATGAACCTGCCACCCCTCTCCAGGTATGAGGACTCCTGCCTGACGATCTCGTCCTTGAGGTTCCACGCGAGGAGGAGAACGTAGTCGGGCATCTCCGTGATGATGCGCTCGGGTGGGCTGATGGGGATCCGCACGCCGGGTATGAGCTTCCCCTGTTTGTGGGGGCTTCTGTCGGCCACGAAGTCGATCAGGTCCGATCCGATACCTGACGAGTTGAGCAGGATCGTGCCTTTAGCCGCCGCGCCATATCCCGCGATCCGTTTCCCCGCTGCTTGCAACTCGCCGAGCAGTTCCCGGAGCTGCCTCTGAAGGCGGCTCACCCTCACCCCGAAGTCTCGGAAGTAGTCGAAGCCAGTCAAGCCCGCAGCTCGATCTTCGATAAGCAGCGCCTGGACGGCGTCTGAGACCTCTTGCCGCTTCCCGAGGGTGAATCGGAAGGTCCCACCGTGGATCGGGAAGTGTCGGAGGTGGTTGAGCGACAAGCCGTGGCGCTCGAAGAGGGATCTCGCGGCCGTCACGGAGAAGTACGAGAGGTGCTCATGGTAGATGGTGTCGAACTCGAGGTTGTCGATCAGATCCTTCATGTACGGAGCTTCGATCTCGACGATACCGTCGTCGTCCAGGATCATCGAGATCCCTGCGACGAAGTCGTTCGGGTCCGGGACGTGGGCGAGCACGTTGTTCGCGAGCAGGACATCGGCTTGGCTGCCTTCGGATCGCAACCGCGTGGCAAGCTCCAGCGTGAAGAACTCCTGCAACGTGGCGATGCCGATCGCCTCCGCGGCTCGAGCCGGTCCGAGGGCCGGATCGATGCCGAGTACGGGGATACCGGCATTGACGAAATTCTGCAACAGATAGCCGTCGTTGCTCGCGACCTCGACGACCAGGCTGTCCGGCCCGAGGCCTCGAGCGGCGACGAGCTCCTGTGCATGAGCACGTGAGTGATCGAGGAGCATCCGGGACATGGAGGAGTAGTACGAGTACTCGAGGAAGATCCGCTCGGGCGGAACGGCATGAAGGATCTGAACGAGGTAACAGGTTGAGCAGAAAGCCACGTCGAGGGGGAATCGGGGCTCGGGCTCATCTGCGCGCTCCGGCTGCACGTATGCATCCGTGAGCGGCATCTCCCCGAGCGATAGGAACGTACGCAGACCCAACGCCCCGCACGACCGGCAACGGACGTCCGACGACATGTTCATCCGTGCGTCGGGCTCGCGCCTTCCTCGGCGGCGAGCGTCCGGCCGGATACCGTTGCGCTGGAGACGTCGGTCCGGGTCACCAGGAAGACTCTCTGCTTCGGGCCATACGGCTGGAGCTCTTCGGCTGCCAGATGCGGATCGTCCGCCAAGAGCTCCTCGAACGCCCGTCGTTCGCCAAGTCCCCGAGCCTCTGGCCCATCACCTGGCCAATCATCGAAGAAGATGACTGCTCGATCCCGGATCAGCGGCGCGCAGAAGGCGAGCGCGAAGCGCGTGGACGAGTAGATGTCGCAGTCGATCATGATGATGCTGGCTTTCTCGATCCCCAGCTGCTTCGCGAGGTCCGGACGGAGCGTGTCCTCATACCAGCCGGGCACGAGCACGGTCCGGTCCCAATCGATGCCGGATCGCGTGAGATGTTCCCGAACCACGTCGTACTCCGCATGGAACCACCCGGGCTTGAAGCCGAGTCCTCGCTCCAGCGACGCCTCTTCGGGAAGGCCCTGGAATGAATCGAACCCAAACAGGCGAAGCGGAAGCCCGACCGCACGGCTCGCGCGGTGCATGCACATGAGTGAGGTCCCGACGTAGACGCCGAACTCCAGATAGTCGCCCACGTCCTCCCGTGTCGAACCGGTCGCGAGAAGTCGCAACGCCTCTCGGTAGGAACGCTCGAGCGCACGCGCCGGCACGAGCGACGGCTCCTGCCCTTGGACGAGCCGAAGCCGGAGGCCGGTCTGCCACCCGCGCATCGCACGCTTGTGACGCTCGATCCAGCCGCGGGGGCCGGCGGGGAGCCGCTCGATCAACGCGTTCGCGACCCGATGGATCGGCGTTCGTGCCCACAGAGCCCAGATGGCCCTGTAGAGAGCGTTCCCGACCCGCACCGGCACCGCTCGAAGGACGTCCAAGCCGGTTGTCACTCGCTCCTCGATCCGTCGAGCCGGCTGGCGAACGACGCGGTCCGATCCGAGGACCGCCCACTGTCCGACCAGCGAAGAGAGGATCCCAACCGACCGGAACGCATGAGTTCCTGGATCCTGCGAAGGCGGACGAACCGAGGCGAGGTGAGGGCGTCTGCGGTCAGTCCGTGGCGCCGGTAGGCCTCGACGAGCTGGTGGACCCCGTCCGGAACTGTCCATCTGGGCTCGAAGCCTGGGAGCCCGTCCTCCGCCTTGGAGAAGTCCACCCGATAGCAGCGCGTGTCGGGACCTCCTCCCTCGGCGTACGTCACTCGACTTCCCGGCACGATCTCGTGACGATCTCCGCGAGGTCGCGAACCTGGTAGTTCTCCTTCGTCGCTCCGATGTTGAAGGCCTCGTTGTGAACGGTCTCGCGGGGAGCCTCGATCGCGGCGAGCGCACGCCCCAGCCACGTCTTCGACGTGCGACCAGGGGTCGCCAGGGGGTGCCGTCGCTCTTGATCATCACTTCGCCCGTCGTGAACGCGGTGGCGACGAGGTCGTTCACCACGAGGTCGAGCCGGAGCCGAGGCGAGTAGCCGTAGACGGTGGCGTTCCGAAGGAAGATCGGGCTGAAGTCGTCGTCGGCGAGCGTCGAGAGGTCCCGTTCGGCAAGCACCTTGGATTCGCCCGTACGGTGAGACGGGCTGGAACGGCGCGGTCTCCGTCAGCAGGCATCTGCGAGGCCGCGCCGTACAGACTGCACGACGACGCGAAGACGAAACGTTCCACGCCGGCCTGCTTCGCGAGCCGGCCGAGCCAGACCGACGCCGATGTGATTGATCTCGTACGTTCGCGCCGGATCGAGGTGACCGACGGGATCGTTCGAGATCGCCGCCAGATGGACGATCGCCCCGAAGCCCACGAAGGTCGTCCACATCGGCGTCCCTGACGTCGAGGCGATGCGCCGGGACCGCCTCGGGCTCGGGCCCGAGCGTGCAGCCCCGGAACAGGAACGAATCGAGGCCGGCGACGTCGTGGCCGGCATCCTGCAGCGACTCCCGTGAGGACGCTGCCGATGTAGCCGTCGTGGCCGGTGACCAGAACGCGCACGTCAGATCGTCCAGGGCGGTTCGCCGTCGTTCCATAGCGTCTCCAGCAGCTTCCTGTCTCGCTGGGTGTCCATGCATTGCCAGAAGCCGGAGTGACGGAACGCCATGAGCTCGCCCTCCTTGGCGAGTCGCTCCAGGGGGGCCAGCTCCCACTTGGTCGTCGCGTCGTCGTCGATGTAGTCCGTGATCCCGGGCTCGAGGACGAAGAACCCCCCGTTGATCCATCCCTCTCCCACCTGGGGGCCGTGCTCGCCGGCGAACTGAGGCTTCTCGGCGAATCGCACGACCTCGGTGCCCTCGAGCTCGACCCTGCCGAACCGGGCTGGGGGATGCACGACCGTCATGGTGGCCAGCCGTCCGTGCGAGCGATGGAACTCCAGGAGCTTCGACAGATCCACGTTCGATACGCCATCGCCGTACGTGAGCATGAACGTCCCGTTTCCCGAGGTACGGAGAGATCCGCTTGATCCGAGCGCCCGTCTCGGTCATCTCCCCCGTCTCGACGAGTTCAACCGTCCAGGCCTCGGAGACGGTTCCGGCGGCTCTCGATGTCTCCACTCCACCGTTGTGCATGTCGACCGTGAGGTTCGCGTCGTTATAGGTGTAGTAGTCGACGATGTAGCGCTTGATGTGCTCGCCCTTGTATCCGAGCGCGAGAACGAAGTGATCGAACCCGTGTCGGAGGTAGTGGCGCATGATGTGCCACAGGATGGGCTTGCCCCCGACCTCCACCATCGGCTTCGGCCGGACCTCGGTCTCCTCCGCGAGGCGCGAGTCCGAGCCCTCCGGCGAGGATGCCGACGTTCACCGCGCGGCCCCACCCTTCCCGAGAGGCGGACCGCGCCCGGCTCCTGCTCATCCGAAGTCTCTCAATCGGAGGCGTTCGAGCACCAACCAGTAGAGGAACTGCGACCCACCGACAAGGTACCTTCGCCACAGCCGGGTGGGCTCGCTCAGCAGCCGGAACAACCACTCCAGGCCGCGTTCCTGCATCCAGGCAGGTGCCGAACGCTTGGTCCCGGACACGAAATCGAACGCGGCGCCGACGCCCACCACGACGGGGACCTCCAGGGCGGCACGGTGATCGTTCATCCACCGTTCCTGCTTCGGCGTGCTCAGCCCGACCCACAGGACATCCGGTTGCGAGTCGTTGATCCGGCGAACGTGCTCCGCGCTCTCGTCGGAGCTGAGCGGCCGGAAGGGGGGCGAGAGCGTTCCGGCGACACGGATCCCATAGCGAGCGTGCAGGATCCGCGAGAGGCGTTCCGGCACCCCCGGTGCTCCTCCGTAGAAGAAGTGCCGGAATCCGTCGCCGGTTTGACGACAGAACGCCTCGAGAAGCTCGGGACCGTACACGCGCCGAGGAAGTTCGGATCCGTGCATGCGCCCCAGCCATACCAGCGGCATCCCGTCGGGGACGACGAGGTCGGCATCGTTCAGGATCCGCTTGAACGCAGGATCGCGCTGCGCCTCGGTCACACCGTGCATGCCCGTTACCGCGATGGCTCTGCATCCCTGCCGCTCGCCGACCCATGCACGGATCATCCCGACGACATCGGGGATCTGCACGGCCGCGATGGGAACGCCGAGGACGAGGAAACGGTGAAGGAGGGCCGTCCTCGCCCCACCCTCAAGAGCGTTGCGCGCCAACGCGTCAGACCTCCGCAGTGGCAACCGCCGGGGTCCGCGCCTGGTTCTTGAGCTCACCTTCGATCCACCGGTACGTCGCCTCGAGCCCATCTCGGAGCGAGACGCGAGGCTGCCAGCCGAGCACCGACGTGAGGAGGGCGTTGTCGCTGTTGCGACCGCGAACCCCCTGAGGCTTGCTCGTGTCGTGGCGCTTATGCAAGCGCTTCCCAGCGATGTCGCACACCAGATCACACAGCTCGTCGACGCTGACCATCACGTCGGTTCCGAGATTCAGAGGCGCGGAGTGGTCTGACATCGCGATGCGATGGATGCCCTCGACGCAATCGTCGACGTACATGAACGAGCGCGTCTGCTTCCCATCGCCCCAGACCTCGAGTTCGCCGCCGTCCTGGGCCAGCGCGACTTTGCGACACACCGCCGCGGGTGCCTTCTCCCGACCGCCCTCAAACGTGCCGTACGGACCATAGGCATTGTGGAAGCGGGCAACCCTGGTCTCCAAACCCTTGTCCGAGGTGTAGTACTCGCAGAGCTTCTCCGAGTAGAGCTTCTCCCAGCCGTATCCTTCCTCAGGATCCGCAGGGTACGCGTCTTCCTCCCGTAAGGGGGCGACGTCGGACTCCGTCTGCAGATACTGCGGATAGATGCACGCAGAGGATGAGTAGAAGTAGCGGCCTGCCCCACTCTCGTAGGCGGCCTCGAGCATATTCACATCGATCAGCACGTTGTTCCGAGCAACGTCGGCATGGTTGTCGCTGATGTATCCGATGCCCCCCATGTCGGCGGCGAGCTGATAGACCTCGTCAACTCCCGAAGTGGCCCGAAGGCAGGATCGCCATCGGCGGAGATCGAGGAGCTCGAACTCATCCGCCTCGGTCTGCTCGTATCCTGGCGGCTTCACGTCAACCCCGCGGACCCAGTAGCCCTCGGCTTTCAGGAACTTGACCAAGTGATGGCCGATGAAGCCGCCGGCGCCTGCGACAACCGCCTTCTTGTTCATCGTGTCACACCTCCCGTAGAGGCGCCGATGACGCCGATCAGTACGCACCCTTGCGCGACAACAGCGCTCTCACGGTCCTGAGCATGATGTACGCGTCGAGCGCGGGGGACCAGTTCTCGATATAGAAGTGATCCATGCGGATCGCCTCCTCGTGATCCAGGTCCGACCGCCCCTGGATCTGCCACCAACCGGTGATGCCTGATCGAACCTCGTGCCTGGGGCCGAGCAGCTCGATGTTGGCTGACACCTGTTCGGCGGGGAGTGGACGAGGGCCGACCAGGCTCATGTCGCCGAGGAGCACGTTGAACAGCTGTGGCAGCTCGTCGAGGCTCCATCTGCGGAGCACCTTCCCGACCTTCGTCAGTCGAGGGTCCTCTTTGAGTTTGAAGAAGGGTGCCGACGTGTCGATCCTGCCTTCTTGGGCTTCCTGCTCCGCCTCGCTGGTCATCGTGCGGAACTTGTACATGACGAACGTCCGTGCGCCCTCGGTAACGCGTTCTTGACGGAAGAGCACCGGGCCCGCAGAGGTCACCATCACTGCGATCGCCGCCAGCAGCAGGATCGGCGAGAAGAGGATCAAGGCGATCATGGCCAGGAGGATGTCCATGCTGCGCTTGATGAAACGTTGGGAAGTCGAGAGTCCCGCAGGCCTGATCGTCAGGGCGACGCCCTCGCGGCCGAGGGGCTGTGCCGTCAGTCGCGAGGCCCATACGCCCGAAAGGTGGGTGTAGATCCTCACGACGACCCCCTCCAGTCGGGCAGCCTGCATGAGGGCGAACGTCTGTTTGGGCCCCATCGTGGTCGAGGCCATGAAGATGCAATCGGCGCGATAATGCCGGAACACGATCCGCAGACGTCTCACCCGGTCAGCGGGGGAGATACTCCCTGGCGCAAGGATCGGGTTGTTCGCGTCGAGCCATGCCATCGGCAGGTATCCGGAACCCTTCCTCCCCAACAATTCGATGGGCTCTTTCACCTGATCCTGGCTGCCGATCACGAGCGTTCGGAGCGTCAACGAATCGGTCGCACGAAGGTGGGCGACATACGTCCTGACGAGCATCCTCATCGCGAGCTCAAGGACCAACGCGATGACGAGCGTGATCGCCATCCACGAGCGAGAGACATACACGTCGGACCAGAACGCCAGCAGGATCAGTACCACGATCCCGATCACCACGGCGGCCGCGGTACGGCGGAACTCTTCGAGTCCAGAGAGGTTCTGGGGGGCATAGAGCCCGAGCCCGTGGAACACTGCGGGCCACAAGAGACCCGCCCATGCGACCTGGACCAGGTATTCCCAATCCGGGAGGGAATCGAACCGAAGGGCGTGCGCGACGAGCAGCGCGGTGGCCAGACACAGGATGTCGAGCGGGATCAGGAAGAGGCCGACCAGTCGATAGCGACGAAGAGCGCTCGTGCCGACCCGCAGGCCGGCGAAGTCCAGGATCCGGCCATCGACGCCCTCGACGACGGACGAGAGATCGACCGCGCCCCGATCGTCGACGTCGGGGACAACGACGAATTCTCTCGGGACTCTGGCCTGTGTTTCGCGGCTCGTCATGCGTTCATCCTCTGGCTCGGAAGCATGCAGAACGGACGATGGCCTCCGGCACGCGAGTCGTGGCGGCTCCTCACGAGCATCGCGCCCCGGTCGTGTCTGGTCCTCCCAGGGGCCTGAACGCTCCCTGCGGTACGGAACGGCGATCAAGGGGGAAGGTTGCGATGACCGACCTCCGTCGAAGCGATGGACAGGTCGCGCGCCCGTCGGATCAAATCTTCCCGCGGTGTCCCTACCGCAAACACCGGGGAAGCCAGGGTAGAACGCGCAGCGCGTTTTTCGCAACCCATCCAGGCACACATGGCTACGCATGGGCTGCGCGGCGAACCAGGCGAAGCCATCTCGCCCTCAGGCCGATACCATGGCCATCCAGGCGCGATCAGCAGGAGGTCGGATGCGAGTCGTCGTCGTCGGAACCGGTCACGTTGGGTTGCTCAGTGCGGCTACGCTTTCCGCGCTCGGGCACGATGTCATCGGGATCGACGAGGACGACGAGAAGGTCGGCCGGCTCGCGCAGGGCATCAGCCCGTTCTTCGAGCCCGGCCTCACGGAGCTCATCGACCAGGGGGCCTCGGCCGGAACCCTGCGTTTCATGGTCGAGCCGAGCGATGCCGTGCCCGGCGCGGAGGTCGTGTTCATCTGTGTCGGAACACCCGCGAAGGCCTCCGGTGAGGCCAGCGTCGTCGCCGTCGAGCGCTCCGCGCGCGCGGTCGCCCGCCACCTCTCGGGGCCAGTCGTCGTGGCGGAGAAGTCGACGGTTCCGGCGGGGACGGCGCATCGGCTGCGTCAGGTGTTGACGCTGGAGCGCCCGGACCTGACGCACGAGATCGAGGTCGTCTCCAACCCGGAGTTCCTGCAGGAAGGTCAGGCCGTGGAGAACTCCTTCCATCCGGACCGCATCCTCGTCGGTGCCCGCTCCGAGCGAGGCTTCGATGCGATGCGGCGACTCTACGCCCCCTTGATCGAGGGTGGAGCCCGGTTGATCGAGACGGACATCGAGACCGCGGAATTGGCCAAGCATGCCTCCAACGCATTCCTCGCTCTGAAGATCTCGTACGTCAACGCCCTCGCGCGCCTGTGCGAGCGAGCGGACGCCGATGTGACGGCGGTCGCGGAGGTGATGGGGAGCGATCCGCGCATCGGCAGGGCGTTCCTCGACGCGGGGCTCGGCTGGGGAGGCTACTGCTTCCCGAAGGATCTCCAGGCGTTCGACCGGCTCGCGGCTCGCCTCGGGTACGACTTCCGGCTCCTTCGCGAGGTGGAGCGCATCAACGACGAAGCGATCACCGCGGCCGTCAACAAGATCAGAGATGCGCTCTGGAACCTCGAGGACAAACGCATCGCCCTGCTCGGGCTCTCCTTCAAGCCGAAGACGGACGACGTGCGCCTTTCCCCGGCCCTGACGCTCGCTCGAAGGCTGATCGACGAGGACGCCAGCGTGGTCGGATACGACCCAGAGGCCGGAGCCAACGCGAAGAGCGAGCTGCCCGAGTTGGATGTCGCTCCCACCGTGTACGACGCCCTCGAGGGAGCTCATTGCATGGTCGTGTGCACCGAGTGGGACGAGTTCCAAGCTCTCGACCTCGAGAGAGCGAGGGAGCTCCTCGCGCACCCGATCGTCGTGGATGGGCGGAACCTGTTCGACCCCGCCGAGATGGCGCGATCGGGCTTCGTCTACTACGGCACCGGTCGGGCATCCAACGGCCGATCCCTCTGAGCATGCCGAGAGCGATCGTCACCGGTGGCGCCGGTTTCCTCGGGTCGCATCTGTGCGTCCGTCTCCTCGCGGAGGGACTGGAGGTCGTGTGCTTCGACTCGCTGCTGACCGGGAGCACGGAGAACCTCGCCGGCGCCATGTCCCAACGTGGGTTCACGTTCGTGCGCCACGACGTGACCGAGCCGTTCGCCGTGGACGGCGCCGTCGATTGGGTCCTCCACTTCGCCTCGCCCGCCTCGCCGCGTGACTATCTCGCGCATGCGATCCCCACGCTGAAGGTGGGGGCCCTCGGGACACTGCACAGCCTCGAGTTGGCCAAGTCGAAGTCGGCCGGTTTCCTCCTCGCATCCACGTCCGAGGTCTACGGCGACCCCCTGGTTCATCCGCAGCCCGAACGCTACTGGGGCAACGTGAATCCGATCGGTCCCAGAGCCGTCTACGACGAGGCGAAGCGATATGCGGAGGCGTTGTCGATGGCCTACCATCGCACGCACGGCCTGCCGGTCAAGATCGCGCGGATCTTCAATACGTACGGTCCCCAGATGAGAAGGCGTGACGGCAGGGCTGTCCCGACGTTCATCAGCCAGGCGCTCGATGGTACGGACGTCACGGTCCACGGGGACGGCTCGCAAACGCGCTCACTCTGCTACGTGGATGATCTCATCGACGGGATCTGGCGGCTCCTTTCATCCGATGTGATCGGAACACCCGTCAACCTCGGCAACCCGGAGGAGATCAAGGTGCTCGACCTCGCACGGACGATCGTCCTGCTCGTCGGGAGCGCGTCAGAGGTGACGTTCACCGAACGGCCGATCGACGACCCTGAGGTCCGTTGCCCGGACATCGCCGTCGCGTCGTCCCTCCTCGGCTGGTCGCCTCGAAGCTCACTGACCGATGGGCTGTCCCGGACGATCGAATGGGCCCGAACGACCTGGAACATCGACGACTGATGAGGGCTTTGCGGATGCGAACGTGGAAGGCTAAGCTTAGGAAGAATGGCCGCTAGGCGAAGGATGGTCGGGATGAGGAGATTCGTGGTCGCGGTCCTCGGAGCCGTATCGCTCATGCTCGTTTCCGCGGGATCGGCGCTGGCCCAGTCCAACGTCCCGCCCGGGAACGACGATGTCCTCGGAGACGTGATCGACGATGCGGTACGGCCGCCCGGCGGAACCGCGTTCACCGGAACCGAGATCACCGTGTGGATGATCATGGCGGGGGTCTTGCTGATCCTCGGGGTCGGATCGCTCTTGGCGGCCAGGCGGCGCGCGAGGTCTGCTCGAGCCTAGGACGCGGCAACGCCCGAGTTCCTTCCTCGTCAGATCTCGAAGACGGGCGTCGTGAGGAACCGGCCAACGTTCCGCCACAACCTCGTGGGGAGCGGCGGTTTGAACTCGACCGTCACATCGAGACGAGGACCCGGCTGGCCGACGTAGACAGCGGCGTTGCCGAGGATCTGTAGCGGGGGGTCTACGGAGGCGATCTGCATGCCTGAGGGTGCCTCGATCCGAAGGTTCAGGGTCGCGGGACGGATCGTGATCTGATTCGTGAACGTCATCTGGTAGGCGCCGCCCGAGCTGTTCCCCTCCCACGCTTCGGGTTCGTCCCACGACAGCGTCAGCGTCTCCTGCTCCCCACTTCGGATCGGGAAATAGTGCTGCACGTATCGGATACCCAGGTCTTCGTTGGTCGCCACCTCGACGGGAGCTCCATGCATACGGGCCTCACGCGGGATGCAGTCAGCCCCGCAATACACATTGACCAGTGCGACGCTCTCCCCCGCCTCGAGACCTCGCAGGATCGGTCCCGCGCCCCCATCGACGACCGGGAAGGGTCCGATGACGTATCGGGGCGGTCCGGACGTCGGCGCGGTGTTCCGGAGCGTGAGTTCGAGCTCGGCGGTCGCCGCACCGTCGTCACCGAGATCGACCGAGTAGCTGATGTTCCGTTCCTGATAGAAGTCGACCTTCGACCCTGCCGCGCTGTTCACAACGACCGAGAGGAGGTCACCGTCGGCTCTCGGGGGACGGAGCGCTCCGCCGATCGCGGTCGCGTTCAGGGCCGCCTGCATGCTCGGGTCCTCGGAGAACACCTGGATGTGGCGTTCGCCGGCTGCATCGATGAGCTCCTTCAGGTCCCCGAAGTCGGCGGAAGGCTGGTTGACGAAGCGCTCGAATGCGGCCCTGGCCACGTCTCCGAGCACGCGCTTGCGTCTGACCGGATCCGTGAACACGGAATACGCCTCGTTGGTCGTGAAGGTGACCACGTTGTCCGCACCGATCTCGACGTCGTAGCCGGGAAGCCGTATCGGCCCGGAGGCAGCGAGTAATGCCGCCTCCGCGAATGGGTCCGCGAGGATCACGCCATCGAGCTCCGTGCCCGTGGCTGCCTCGTACGAGCTCAGGATCGCCTGCGCCACCGACGGGAAGTCCGGCATCACGTTGATCGATGTCCAGAATCGCCCACCGCGACGGAACTGGTCGTAGTTCGCGGAGAAGTCCGCGTTCGGCGGTGGGATGCTCCTCAACGGTGGACTCTCGAGGTTGTGGATCGGAACGAAGGGCGAGAAGCGGAACCGTCCGTCCTCCACCCTGAGGGTCGAGTACGCCCCGATCAGCCCTCCGGTTCCGCGGAGCTCGGCCGGATTCTGGGCGCCGAAGAAGTACGTCTTCGGTTCGTCACCCCCGAGGAACCCTGGTAAGACCCTGCAACAGGAGGGAAGCCGCATGGATCGCGTCGGCGAGCTCGTCCAGCTCCTCCTCGGCGTCTCGACGGGCGGTTCCCACCGACCCGAGGAGCAGGGACGTCGGGGCTTCGTCGAGGCGTGAGACGGCCATCGTCATCCGCCCATCTGCTTGCTCGGCCGCACGCGCCAGCGGTTGGAGCCGTTCGATGGGGATCCGTCCATCGGTGGGAGCGAGCCCGGAGAGGCCGCCCGGGATCTCCGCCGCCGCATCCGCCAGATCGATCGCCGCCGCCGCGGCCGTTGCCGTGGAGGACGCGATCGCGCCGACCGCGTCGGTCGTCCGACCGACGATCGGCAGCCAGCCAGTTACCCAGAACGCGGGTCCGTCCGTCCGGTCCTCGGCGCGAGCGAACAATTGCTCCCCCTCGCGGAACGACTTCGCGGCCGCTTGGGCGTCGCCGGCGAGGAGCTGGTCCCGACCTTGCTCCATCAGCGGATCGGCCCCGCAAGAGGTCCTCCCGCACGTTTCGAACCGTGAAGACCATGGAGAGAGCAAGGAGTGCGGTGGCCGCCCCGAGGACGAGGAAGCCGACCAGGACGGCGCGTCGTTGAAGGCGCCTGCGCCCAGATCGAGGATCCACGGCGGCTCATCATCGCAGGTGGCGACCGGGTTGCGGGCGTGGGAGTTCGACCCGGGGAAGAACCGACCGTGATACGGGATGTTAGGTCGCGCTCGACTGCTTCCAGGGGGTCGCCGGCTCCTCTCGCGGTGCCTCCTGCGCTGAACCCTCCAATCGGATCAGGTCGTCAGACTCCTCCAAGCGAGTCGGGCGGCCGGCCAGCGTCAATGGGGGCGGGGTCTGCGCGAGCACGGACAGATGCCCGGACAGCGACGTGGTGTGCGTCCGCGCCTCGTCGATCGAGCGCCTGACCTCGTCGGCGAGCGGCATGACCTTGTCGCGCCAGGCTGCGAGCTGCTCGATCTCGCCGCGGAGCGCGTCTCGCTCCCGTTCGCTCTCGCGGAGCTCCTCTTCTGCTCGGCGACGCCCGTCCTCGAGGATCTCGGCGACGGCCGCTCTGGTCGCGTCGAGGACTTCCTTGAGCGCCCCGATCGATGTTGGCGACGCCTCGCCTTCGATGAGGCGGGCCCGCTCGGCGGCCTCGTCCCGCTCGGCCGTGAGCGCCAGGATGCTCGTTTCGAGCTGTCCGATCCGCCGGTCCGCCTCGATCCGCCCCGTCCGCATCTCGTCGAGCTCGGTTCGCAGGCGCGAGATCGAAGCCTCCGCACGGTCGGCCCGCTCCTTCTGTCCCGTTGCATCGCGCCGGACCGCCTCGAGCTCGCTCGCGGTCTCCGCCGCCCGCGATTCCGCCTCCCGGAGCTCCTGGGCGGACTGGACCATCCGGAGGTCTCGCTCATTCATGGATGCCTGCACACTCTTTCGCGAGTAGCCGAACAGGCCCGACTTCAGGCGGGGCTCGTCCATGATCCGGTCTCCTTTCCGTACGCTGCCGGCTCCGTCGGGATTGTTCGGTCTGGCCGGTGCACATGCAATCCGTCGGCGAGCCTACCTCGCCTGCTGCTGGTGATTTCCCCCATCTCGCCCCGCGAGCCTCAAGAGCGATCGAGGATCGCGGCCGAACGGCGGGATCGACGCGAGGCCGTGGTACCGTGCCCACATGGAGTGACGACGCCCACCCGAGACGGGGTGGGCGTCTCTGCATATCTGGGGGAGTCGGCATGGAGATCGAGCTCGGGAAGGGGAAGGTCGCGAGACGCGCCTACGGGTTCGACGAGGTCGCGATCGTGCCGTCGAGACGGACCCGCGATCCCGACGACGTGGACATCTCGTGGCAGATCGACGCGTACACGTTCGCCATGCCGATGATGGCGTCGGCGATGGATGCCGCGATCTCGCCGGCGACGGCGGTGCAGGTCGGCCGGCTCGGCGGCCTCGCGTGCCTGAACCTCGAGGGTCTGTGGACGCGCTTCGAGGATCCCGAGTCGGTCTACGAGGAGATCGCGGCGCTGCCCGACGAGAAGGCCACCCGCCGGATGCAGGATCTCTATCGCGAACCGGTGAAGGAGGAGCTGATCGGCCGCCGGATCCGGGAGATCAACGAGGGCGGGGTCGTCTCGAGCGCTTCGTTGACGCCGCAACGCGTCGAGCGCTACGCGAAGCTCGTGCTGGAGGCGGGGCTCGACATCCTCGTGATCCAGGGCACGGTCGTGTCGGCCGAACACGTCTCGGCGCAGACCCAGCCGCTGAACCTGAAGGAGTTCATCGCCCGCTTCGAGCTTCCGGTGATCGTCGGCGGATGCGCCTCCTACACGACGGCGCTCCACCTCATGCGCACCGGTGCCGTCGGGGTGCTCGTCGGGGTCGGACCGGGGAACGCGTGCACCACGCGGGGGGTGCTGGGCGTGGGTGTGCCGCAGGCCACCGCCATCGCGGACGCCGCGGCCGCGAGGATGGAGCACCTGCGTGAGACCGGTCGCTACTGCCACGTGATCGCCGACGGGGGCATGCGGACCGGCGGCGACATCGCGAAGGCGATCGCGTGCGGCGCGGACGCCGTGATGATCGGCTCCCCGTTGACGCGTGCGTACGAGGCGCCGGGCCGCGGCTACCACTGGGGGATGGCCACCTTCCACCCGACGCTCCCGCGCGGCGCACGCGTGAAGACCCAGCAGGTGGGCTCGCTCGAGGAGATCCTCGTCGGGCCGGCGCACGAGAACGACGGCACGTTCAACCTGTTCGGCGCGCTCGCCACCTCGATGGCGACGACCGGCTACGCGACGATCCGCGAGTTCCAGAAGGCCGAGCTTGTGGTCGCGCCCGCGATCAAGACCGAGGGCAAGACGTATCAGACGGCACAGCGGGTGGGGATGGGCCACTGAGGTGAGCTCCTCGACCTCGCGGCCGGTCCTCGTCGTCGACCTCGGGGCGCAGTACGCACAGCTGATCGCCCGGCGGATCCGCGAGTGCCACGTGTACTCCGAGATCGTGGCGCACGACCTGCCGGTCTCGGAACTCGCCCGGATGCGGCCGGCCGGGATCGTGCTCTCGGGCGGCCCGGCCTCCGTGTACGAGGAGGGGGCGCCCTCGGTCGACCCGGGCGTGTTCGAGCTCGGGGCGCCGGTCCTGGGCATCTGCTACGGCCACCAGCTGATGGCGCGCGCGCTGGGCGGCGAGGTCTCTGCTACCGGTCAGCGAGAGTACGGGGCGACCGAGCTCCGGGTGATCGAGCCCGGGACGTTGCTCCGCGATCTCGCGGAGCGTGAACCGGTCTGGATGAGCCACGGCGACGCCGTCACGCGCGCGCCCGAGGGCTTCCGCGTGACGGGCCGTACCGACGCGATCCCGATCGCCTCGATGGAGGACCCCGAACGCGGGCTGTTCTCGGTCCAGTTCCACCCCGAGGTCGCGCACACGCCCAAGGGGACGCTGATCATGAAGCGGTTCCTCTACGACGGGTGCGGCCTGCTCCCCGCATGGACCCCGGCCAACGTCATCGAGCGGAGCGTGGCAGGGGTGCGAGCGCAGGTCGGTGACGCCGAGGTGCTGTGCGCCCTGTCCGGCGGGGTCGATTCTGCGGTCGCGGCGCTGCTGGTCCACAAGGCCGTGGGCGAGCAGCTGACCTGCGTGTTCGTCGATACCGGGCTCCTGCGCGAGGGCGAGCCCGAGCAGGTGGAGGAGACGTTCGGGCGCCATCTCCGCGTGCCGCTCGTCCACGTGAAGGCCGCGGACCGGTTCCTGGCGCGTCTCGAGCGGGTGTCCGACCCGGAGGACAAACGCAAGCGCATCGGCGAGGAGTTCATCCGCGTCTTCGAGGAGGTGGCCCGCGAGCGGAGAGGCGCGCGCTTCCTCGTGCAGGGGACGCTGTACCCCGACGTGATCGAGAGCGGTTCCCGGACCGCGGCGAAGATCAAGAGCCATCACAACGTCGGCGGCCTGCCCGAGCACATGGATCTCGAGCTCGTCGAACCGTTGCGAGACCTGTTCAAGGACGAGGTCCGGGCGGTCGGGAGCGAGCTCGGTCTCCCCGAGGAGATCGTCGCTCGCCAGCCGTTCCCGGGGCCGGGCCTCGCCGTTCGGATCGTCGGCGAGGTGACCGGCGAGAACCTGCGGATCGTGCGGGCGGCCGATCACATCGTCCGAGAGGAGATCCGGCGCGTCGGCCTGGAGCAGGAGACCTGGCAGGCGTTCTGCGTCCTGCTCGCCGGTGTCCGCAGCGTCGGGGTGATGGGGGACGGGCGGACGTACGAACACCCGGTGATCCTGCGGGCGGTCACGAGCGAGGACGCGATGACGGCCGACTGGGCCAGGTTGCCGCACGAGGTGCTCGATCGCATCTCGCGACGGGTGGTGCGCGAGGTGCCCGGCGTGAACCGTGTCGCGTACGACGTGACGAGCAAGCCGCCCGGCACGATCGAGTGGGAGTGAGCGGCCTGCGTCCCGTCGCCCTCGCGGCCGTCGTCGTGCTGTCACTCCTCGCCGCCGGGTGCGAGGCCGATGCCACCGACCGCGCGGAGCCCTCCGAGGCGGCCCCGGGATCGCCTCCGGCGGGAACCCCTGCGGCGGGGACGCCGGAGCCGTCCTCGAGCGGATACGTGCGGGTCGGAGGCGCGCCGGCCAGGATCTCGGTGGACCGGACGATCGACGATCCCACGCTGCTGCCGTATCCCTTCATGTCGCCGACGCCGCCGCCCGACCCTTCGGCCCTCGACGGGACGTACCTGCGGACGCTGACGCTCCGCGACGTCGGGGGAGCGAGGATCGGGCTTCCCTATCGGTGCCTGCGATGCCCGCCGTTCCGGATCGACGCCGGCGTCAGCACGCTGATCTTCACGCGCGGCGCGTACTACCTGCACCATCAGCTCTCCGACTTCCGAACGATGGGGAGCTTCGTCGTCGAGGATGACCGGGTGACGCTGTTCAACGACGCGAACTGTCCGCAGACCCCCGGGATCTACGCGTTCGAGGTGACCGCGCACGGTCTCCGGTTCCGCGTCGTCGAGGACGACTGTCCGTTCAGCGGCGAGCGCTCGTTCGACCTCATGGTCCGGCCCTGGACGCGGGTCTCGGCGTGCGTCCGGCGCATCGCGAACCTGTGGCCGGGCGAGGTTGCCTGCTGATCCGAGCGGCTCGGCCCGGCCGACGCGGTCGGCGATCACGATCGACCGCTCCGCGTTCTGACGGCGGGACTCGCCCCGGTACTACCGGGACGAGTCAGCCGGCACCAACACGCCGGCCGCGAGCATCTCCTTGCAGAAGGAAGCGATCTCGGCGTCGGTGATCCTGGTCCGCTCCGCCACCTGTTCCATCGACCTGGCCTCCGAGAACTCGGCGATGAGCCTGCGTTGGACGTCCCAGTCGATGCCATGCCGTTCGCCGTTCGGCGTCTCCACAACGAGGTTCACGATGTCGTCGATAGCCTCGAGGCCGAGATGCGACGAACTCGACACGATGACCTCCGACTCGGGCAGTTCGATCCGATCGCGTTGGTCCGTCGGCGTGTCGTCCAGGCTCGGACCCTCCTGTCCGAGGAGACTCAGCACCTGCTGCCGCAGCTCGGTCTTCGCCAGTGCCTCCGTCGACCGCTCGATCTCCTGTGCCTCCTCATCGGATGCCGAGCGGCGGTCGGCGTGTTGCAGGAGCGCCGTCCTGGTTTGCTTGAAGTACTGGGCACGGGGGTCCTTGCGCAACCGAAGCGGGAAGGGAAAGGACTCGAGCGTGCGCAAGACGACGTAGTTCGGATGGGCATGCGTGTTGCCGGTCGCCAGGGCGATGAAGGCGTCTCGGTTCGTGTCCGCGAAGACCGTCTCCTCCTCCTCGCCGAGGCGCTCCTTCGCGCGATCCATCCACATCCCGACCTGACGATGCCCGTGGTACCAATATCGAGCCATCTCGAGGTAGTCCGAGTAGGTGTCCAGGTAGAGGCCCTGGTACCACTCCTGGATCAGTGGCTCCGGCGCCGCCGTCCTGAGCAACGTGTTCACGGCGATCGCGCTCATCTTCGCGTACAGGACGGCGAGGAACACGCCGGAGGACAGGATCGGGTCGACGAAGCAGGATGCGTCGCCGACGGCGAAGTAGCCGGGCCCGGCCATCTGGTCGCTCCGGTAGGACCAATCCTTGATCGTGTGGAAGTCACCCGTGTACGTCGCGCCCTGGAGCAGGTACTGCCACTCTTCGGTCGAGCGCACGTGGTCCAGGTAGAAGGCCTCGAGGGCCGCCTTGCCGCCGGTCTCCGGCAGGTTCGCGCGCGGGGCGACGAACCCGACGCTGATCTCGCGGGTCGATCGCTCGTCCGCCTCCTCACCTGGGTGGCCGAGCGGGATGAACCACAGCCATCCGTCCGGAAGCATCTTGATGATGATGTTGTTCCGGTCGTCGGGCCGGATGTCTCCTCCGAGCGCGGCCGGCGGGGGATGTTCACCCGTCCAGTAGCCGTAGAGGCACATGTTCTTCAGCTCCTCGACCGGCACTCGCCGCGACAGCCGGTTCGCGATCACCGCGGACAGGCCGGAGGCATCGATCGTGTAGCGTGCGGCCGCGGTCCCGACGGCTCCCTGCGCGTCCGTGAACCTCACACCGGTCACGTGGCCGGTGTCGTCCGTCAACATGTCCGTCACCCGATGGCCCTGGCGCACGTCGACCCCTCGCTCCGCGACGTGGTCGAGCAGCACCTTGTCGAAGACCGACCGTTTGACCTGATACGAGGTCGGACGACCGGGGATCTCCTCGAAACGGATGCACCACGGGTCGGGGGACTGTCCCCACATGAAGCACCCACCCGACTTCACGGGGAAACCTGCGGTCGCGAGCTTCTCCTCGAGGCCGATCTCGGCGAGGATGTCGATGGTCGCCGCGATCATCGATTCGCCGATGTGATGCCGCGGGAACGTCTCGCGCTCGAGCAACAGGACGTCGTGGCCCATCTGATCGAGGAACCCGGCCGCGGTCGACCCGGCGGGCCCCCCGCCGATCACGATGACGTCGAACTGCTCGCTCAGCGACACTCCTCGGTCCTGGAGAGATGCTCTTCGACGCTACGTTATCGCGCTGAGCTGTCGGGATAGGTCATCCGAGGGAGAACCCCCATCGTAGCCTTCGTCCCCACCCTTGGACACGTGGAAACCATCACCCGCATCTGCCCTTCATCCGAGCTCGAGTTGTCCGTGACCGCCGGCCCCCCCGCCTCCAGGCTCAGCCCACCCGGTCGGCGAACACGATCAGCCGTTCCGCCGCGGAGAACCGCGGGTTGCAGGTCGTGAGGACGAGCGTCGGCTCGTCGGTCGATCGCAGGACCGAACCGTCCGACGGCGAGATGATCTCCGAGCCCGTCACCCGGTACTCGAAGACCCCGTACTCGGTGGCGAGCACGATCCGGTCGCCAGGTCGGAGCTCGTTCAGCGACCAGAACGGGGAGCCGTAGGTCGTTCGATGCCCCGCGATCCCGACCCGGCCGGTCGCCTCCCACGGGTACGCGGTGTCGGTGTAGTGACCCGGGCCCTTCTTGAGGGATCCGACGTCCGTGCCTTCGACCACGACGTAGTCGACGTCGATCTTCGGGATCCGGATGATGGCGACCGCGTCGCCGGGCACGTGCGCGACCTTCGGCGGGGCCTCCTCCGGGGCGGCGGTGCCGATCGTCCGCTCGAACTCGGGGCGGATCTCCTCCTGTGCTGCGGCGGTCGCGAACCCGGTTCCCCACAGGGTCCACCAGATGTACGCACCGAGCGCGAGGGCCCCGCCGATGAGGACGAGTCCGGAGATCCGCAGGATCCGGCCGCGGCGCCCGCGTTCGACGCGACCCGCGTTCGCCCGGTCGGCTTCCGGGCTCTCGCCCCGAGTTCCGACGTCGTGCACGGCCATGGGATGAGTGTCCCAGGTCGATCGCTCGTGACGGGAACCGATCGGGGTCGTCCCGGCCAGAGCCTAGGATGGGCCCGTGACCCCCCGTTCGCCCTTGCTCGACACGCTCAACCCGATCCAATCCGAGGCCGTCCTGCATACGGATGGCCCGGTCCTGATCGTGGCGGGCGCCGGCTCCGGGAAGACCCGCGCGCTCACGCATCGGATCGCCTACCTGATCCGGGAGAAAGGGGTGAGTCCGTACGCGATCCTCGCGATCACGTTCACGAACAAGGCGGCCCGGGAGATGGCCGAGCGGGTCCAGGGTCTGCTCGGCGAACGTATCGCCTCGGGGATGTGGATCCTCACCTTCCACTCGACCTGCGCACGGATCCTGCGCCGCGAGCACGTGCACCTCGGCCTGCCGAGCAGCTTCACGATCTACGACGATGCCGACACCGAGCGACTGCTCGCGGCCGTGCTCCGCGACCTGGACCTCGACGCGAAGCGGTACCCGCCACGCGCGATGGCGGCGGCCATCGGCCGGGCGAAGGACCACGTCCTGTCGGCCGAGGAGTTCTCCGCCGCCGCGGGCAACTTCTACGAGCAGACGATCGCGAAGGTCTACTCGGAGTACGAACGGCGCAAGCACACGGCCGGCGCGCTCGATTTCGATGATCTGATCACCGAGGTCGTCGGGCTCTTCCGCGGGCACCCGGACGTGCTCGAGCACTACCAGGAGCGGTTCCCGTACATCCTGGTCGACGAGTACCAGGACACGAACCGAGCGCAGTACCAGCTCGTGAACCTGTTGGCCGCGAAGTACCGGAACATCTGCGTCGTCGGCGATGCCGACCAGGGCGTCTACTCGTGGCGAGGTGCGACGATCCAGAACCTCCTGGACTTCGAGCGCGACTACCCGGACGCCGAGGTCTTCCTCATGGAGCAGAACTACCGCTCGACCTCGAACATCCTGGCCGTCGCGAACGCGCTGATCGAACGCAACGTCCAGCGCAAGCCGAAGTCGCTGTGGACCGAGACCCCGGGCGGCGAGCTCGCGGTGCGGTACCGGGCCGACGACGAGCACGAGGAAGCGTTGTACGTCGCCGAGGAGACCCATCGCCTCGTCGAGCAGGAGGGCCACCGGTACTCGGACGTCGCGATCTTCTACCGGACGAACGCGCAGAGTCGCGTCCTCGAGGACATCTTCATGCGCGCGGGGATCCCGTACCGGGTGGTGGGCGGCGTGCGCTTCTACCAGCGCCGCGAGATCAAGGACGTGCTCGCGTACCTGCGGCTGCTGCTGAACCCGCAGGACGCGGTCAGCGCCCGGCGCGTGATCAACACGCCGAAGCGGGGGATCGGTGCCGCCACCGTCTCGGCGATCGAGAGCCTCGCGGCGTTCGAGGAGATCCCGTTCCTCGAGGCGGCCCGGCGGGCCGACGTGCTCACGGAGCTCGGCACCCGCGCGAAGGGCGCCGTCAGTGGCTTCATCGGTGTGATGGACCGGCTGCAGGAGGCGTACGAGGGCGGTGCGGGGCCCAAGCGGATGGTCGAGGCGGCCGCGACCGAATCGGGGTACGTCCTCGAGCTGGAGGCCGAGCGCACGGTGGAGGCCGAGGGCCGGATCGAGAACCTGCGCGAGCTCGGCGGGGTCGCGGCCGAGTTCGAGCAGCGGTCCCCGGAGGGGACGCTCGCCGAGTTCCTCGAGCAGGTGTCGCTCGTCTCCGAGCAGGACGAGTACGACGAGGGATCGGGCAGCGTCACCCTGATGACGCTGCACAACGCCAAGGGGCTCGAGTTCGGGGTCGTGTTCATCATCGGCCTGGAGGACGGCGTGTTCCCGCACTACCGCTCGATGGGCGAGCCCGCGCAGCTCGAGGAGGAGCGCCGGCTCATGTACGTGGGGGTCACGCGCGCGCAGGAGCGGCTCTACCTCACACACGCGTGGAGTCGGTCGCTGTTCGGCTCCACCTCGTTCAATCCGCCCTCGCGGTTCCTGGGCGAGATCCCGGGTGAGCTCCTGCGGTCGATCGACGAGGCCGAGCTCGGCGACGGATCGGGTGGTTCGGCCTCCCCGATCCGTGATGCGGTGCAGGGCGTCCGAGAGCTCCCACAGGTCGCCGCGGGGGACACGGTCGAGCACGACAAGTGGGGGGAGGGCGTGGTCCTCGCCGTGACCGGATCCGGGACCGAGTCCGAGATCACCGTCCGGTTCGACGACGCCGGCGAGAAGCGACTGCTCCTGGCCTACGCACCGCTCAAGCGGGTGGGCTGAGCTCGAGTCGCGGGGCTGCGCCGTTCGTGTTGCGGTTCGGTCGCGACCCTTGCGCTCGGTGAACCGGGTCCGCATGCTCGACCGATGGCACGCCGCGGATGGTCCGTGCTCGGCCTCGGTGGCCTGCTCGTCCTTCCCTCTGTCGTCTTCGTCGTCGCGAACGTGCTGAAGCACCAGCTCGGCTTCCCCGCTCTCGCGGACGCGCTCGGGCCGCTCGCGGAGCCGCGCGGTGCCGGCGACGACCTGGTCACGGCGGCGGTGCTGCTCGGACCGGTGGCGGCAGTGATCCTGGTCCTCGCGCCCCTCGTTCGCCTGCGGACGGCTCGCTCGGGAGAGGCGCTGGAGGCGACCGTCTCTCTACGGGTTCGCCGGGCGAACCTGGCCGTGGCCAGCGTTGCGTTCGCGATGCTCGTGGTCCTGGGCGGGTACGTGTTCGCCGAGAACGCGAGCTGCTGGTTCGGCTCGTCCGTCGCCTGCTGAACGGGCGTCAACGCGATAGGCGTTCGATGACGTTGCGCGTGATCCGCTCGACGACCGGATCGCCGAGCCCGAGGACCCAATCGGTCACACCTGCGTTCACGACCGTGCCCCCCCTCGTGAACGTCGCGAACACGGCGTGGCCGTCGGCGAGGTCGGCCAGGTGCGCCGGGTCCGCGTCGCCGAAGACGGCCATGGATGCACATTCGAGCTCGCCGAGCTCGGGGGAATAGCGAGTGGGCTGCTCGTCCCGGGACCAGAGGTGGGCGGGAGCGACCGCGAGGATCTCCATGTCCGCAGGAGCGCCGTCGACGCCCCTCGGGACCGGTCGGCCGGCATCGTCGAACTCGAACGCGCACCCATCACACTCGTACGCGACGATCGCATCTGCGCCCCCGAACTCGACTCCGTCTTCCAGTCCGGTGCCCTCGAACACCCAGTGCTCCGGCCGGTGCACCGTGTAGGCGCCCGAGCTCTCGGCCGCCCCGAGCCCGTAGCGGGAGTAGCCGCCCCGCGTGAACGTGAGACCGGTCGTCCACGTCTCCGGACGGCCGATGCGCCGGTCCGACCACGGACCGGTGAGCAGGTGCTCGTCGGCCGTCCCGAGGACGGGATCCTCGTCCGCGCGGTACTTGTAGGAGGTCATCGCTCGAAGGTCGTCCTCGTAGCGGATCTGCCAGAAGCAGGTGTTGCCCGACAAGATCGCGGCGTTGCCGCCCTGGGCGACGAACGCATCGATCGCGTCACGCATGCCCCACGACCAGTACTCGTCGTGCCCCGCGCTCACGACCAGGCGTGGATGGTCCAGGACCTCGGGATGCTGTTCCAGGTCCTGCGAGATCGCGACGTCGACGCGGAAGCCATCCGACTCGGCCCAGCGAGTGAACGGTCGCTCCCAGGTCCACCACCCTGCCCCGCCGCTCCAGTCGGAGAGCCCGAGCGGGCGGGCCCAGTTGCGATACCACATCGCCTCGCGATCGGGCTCCGGCTGCATGATCCGACGGGACGGCTCGGGTTTGACGAGGAACCCCCTCGCCATCGGACGCTCGAACGACACGCGGGTGCTTCCCGTATAGAACGAGGGTCCGCCCCAGTCGTTGTAGGCGTTCCAGGTCGTGGTCGACAGCACGAGGAGGATCGGGGCCGGATCGGACGGATCCGGTCGTACGACGAGATACGCGTCCGCTCGTTCGCCGCCGGCCCTCACCGTCACCGAGTAGTAGCCCGACCGCCAGTCGCCGACGGGGATCGTCAGCGAGGGCGGCCAGCGACACCCGTTCATCGACGCGTCGTTCGGCGTCTCGTGGAGCTGCCCCGCCACGTCGCTCGAGCGCCAGAGGATCTCGCGGACGGCTCCCTCGCGCGCCACCTCGACGTCGTACGACCTCGCATCGGTGGAGGCGTGGAGCCCCGCGGGTTCGCGCCTGCCGACCGAGGGCGGCCAGCAATAGGCCTCGAGCGTCACGGACCGAGCAGCAGGTAGCCGGCGACGAGGATCACGATGCCGGCGACGATCGGCGCGATCACCCATGCGAGCCCCAGCCGTCCCCGGTATGGACCGAGCGTGCCGACCTTCGTCGTCGGCTTCAGGCCGGGCGGGCGGAACCGGACGCGCTTCTTCCCGGACATCGGATCGAGTATCTCAGCCGAAGACGCGGTACAGCGCCAGCGATCGGGCACGCCCCTCAGCTCGTGCTGCCACGGTCCTCGAACGTGACCCCGGAGCCGGCCACGAGATCCTTCACTGTCGCGAGACGAGGACCTCGGACCTCGCAAGCGGGCTCGCGGGAGCCGTCGATACACTGACCGCCGCATGCAGGGGAAACATCGGATCATCGTCGCCAAGCCCGGTCTCGACGGTCACGACCGGGGGGCCAAGGTCGTGGCCCGGGCGCTCCGCGACGCCGGGTTCGAGGTCATCTACACGGGCCTGCACCAGACGCCCGAGCAGATCGCGGAGACCGCGATCCAGGAGGACGCGGACGCCGTGGGGTTGTCGTGTCACTCGGGTGCGCACATGACCCTGTTCCCGAGGGTGACGGCGCTCCTGCGTGAGAAGGGCGCGGGCGAGGTGCTCGTGTTCGGCGGCGGCATCATCCCGAAGGACGACATCCCCAAGCTCGAGGAGGCCGGGATCGAGAAGATCTTCACCCCCGGCGCCACGACCGGTGAGATCGTCACCTGGCTGCACGAGCGCCTCGGCGACGAGCGAGCCTCCTGAGTGGACCTCTTCGAGCACCAGGGCAAGGACCTGTTCGAGGCGCACGGCATCCCGCTTCCCGAGCGCGCCGTCGCGACATCGCCCGAGGAGGCCGCCGTCGCCGCGGAGCGACTCGGCGGCCACGTCGCGGTGAAGGTGCAGGTCCAGGCCGGCGGTCGGGGGAAGGGTGGCGGCGTCGCGCTGGTGCACACGCCCGGGGACGCGGCGGACGCCGCCCGGCGCATGTTCTCCGACGGGTTCAAGGGGACGCCCGTCACGCGGGTGCTCGTCGAACGGTTGGTCGACATCGCGGCCCAGTTCTACGCGGCGATCTCGCTGGACCGTGCGGCCGGCGCATACCTCGCGATGGTTTCGAACGACGGTGGCGTCGAGATCGAGGAGGTCGCCCGGAGCAGGCCCGAGGCGATCCGTCGGCTGCACGTCGACGCCGCCCTCGGGCTCCGCGGGTACCACGCGCGGCGGCTCTCGGGGCACCTGCTCGCCGAGGCTCGCGATGGCGCGGCCGCTCTGCTCGCCAAGATGTACGCGGTCCTCGCGGACACCGACGCGACCCTCGTCGAGGTGAACCCGTTCGTCCTGCTCACCGACGGCACGGTGATGGCGCTGGACGCGAAGGTCACGATCGACGACAACGCGCTGTTCCGCCATCCGGAGATCGAGGCGCTCCGGGACAGCTACCCGATCGACCCGATCGAGAAGCGCGCGAAGGACGCGGGACTGCAATACGTGAAGCTCGAGGGCGAGGTCGGGATCATCGGGAACGGCGCCGGGCTCGTGATGTCGACGCTCGACGTCGTGGCGCAGGCCGGCGCGCGTGCGTCGAACTTCCTCGACGTCGGCGGCGGGGCGAGCGCGGAGGTCATGGCGACCTCGCTCGAGGTGATCCTGTCCGATCCGGACGTTCGCAGCGTGCTCATCAACATCTTCGGCGGGATCACGCGGTGCGACCTCGTCGCCGAGGGCATCCTCGAGGCGCTGTCGCGCGTGTCGCCCGAGGTGCCGATCGTCGTTCGGCTCGACGGGACGAACGCGGAGGAAGGACGCCGACTGCTCGCGGAGGCGGCGCACCCACGGATCGTTCCGGCCGAGACGATGCTCGACGCCGCGAGCCGGGCCGCCGAGCTCGCGCGCGGGGGGGCCGGCTGAGATGGCCGTCCTCGTGGACGAAGGGACGAAGGTGGTCGTGGCCGGCATCACCGGCTCGGAGGGGACGTTCCATTCGCTCCGCAACCGCTCCTACGGGACGCAGGTCGTCGCCGGCGTCACACCCGGCAAGGGCGGCCAGGACGTGGACGGCATCCCGGTGTTCGACACGGTCGCGGACGCCGTCGAGCAGACCGAGGCGAACACCTCGCTGATCTTCGTGCCCGCGCGGTTCGCATCTGAGGCGATCTACGAGGCCGCGGACGCGGGGGTCGGCCTGATCGTGTGCATCACGGAGGGGATGCCGGTGCGCGACGTGGCGCAGGTGGGTGCCTACCTGAACGGGAAGACGACGGTGCTCGTCGGGCCGAACTGCCCCGGACTCATCAGTCCCGGTCGCTGCAACGTCGGCATCATCCCCGGAGAGATCTGCCTGCCCGGTCGCGTCGGGCTCGTCTCGCGCTCGGGGACGCTCACCTACCAGATCGTGCACGAGCTCACGCAACGGGGGATCGGGCAGTCGACCTGCATCGGGATGGGCGGCGATCCGGTGCACGGGATCGGCTTCGCCGGATCGCTCGAGCGGTTCGAGGCCGACGACGAGACCGATCTCGTCGTGATGATCGGCGAGATCGGGGGCGCCGACGAGGAGCACGCGGCGGCGTTCATCCAGGCGCGCATCACGAAGCCCGTCGTCGCGTACATCGCCGGGTTCACCGCGCCGCCGGGCAAGCGGATGGGTCACGCGGGGGCCATCATCACGGGCTCGAGCGGGACGGCGCAGGCCAAGGCCGAGGCGCTGGAGGCCGCCGGCGTCCGCGTCGGCCGGACCCCGACCGAGGTTGCCGAGCTCGCGCAGGCCGCCCTGTCGTGACCCCGCGGCACCGCGGCGGGCCGGCCCGCGGGCCCGTCTGGTGGTACGCGCTCGGTCGCGGGCTGTTCGCGTTCGTCGCCGTTGCCGCCGTGGGGATCGGGGCATCCCTCGCGCTCGTACCTCCTGGTCGACCCGCCCTACTCGCTCGCGACCGCGATCCGGATCGGGGCGCTGTACCTCGGGCCCTTCCACCACATCCCCGTCGTGTTCGAGGGGGAACTCGACCTCGGCGAGCTCCGGTTGCCGAACCTGCCTCCGAGCGGCGCGACGTCGGTCGAGATCGGCGTCGCGCTGCTCGCGGTGACGGCGATCGCCGCCTGGCTGTTGTTCGGAGCGGGCCGGAGCCTCGCGGATCGTTCGGGAGGCGGGCTCGGAGCCCGGATGCTCGCCGGCGCCTCGGTTGCGCCCGGGTACGCGGTCCCCGTGTTCCTCGTGGCGATCCTGGTCGAGCTCGAAGCGGCCGGTCCAGCTCGGCACGCTGGTCTCCGGCTCGATCGCGATCCATCTCGCGGCGTGGCAGGGCCTCGTGTTCCCGCTTGCGATCGCCGCCGTCGCGGGGGCGGTCGGCGGAGCGGTCTCGTGGCTGGCCTCCCAGGAAGCGCGGCAGCGGATCCGGACGATCTCGGCCGCACTCGCCGGCGGGTGGCGGATGTTCGGCCTCGGGCTGCTGTTCGCGTACGTCGGCGTCTTCGCGGCCGGCGTCGTGCAGCCCGACGAGGCCGTGGCCGCCCTGACGCCCTCGACCGCGCGGTACTACCGGGCGGTCTTCGACCGACCCGGATGGGGTGCCGTGGTCCTCGCGCATCACCTCGCGCTCACGCCGAACGAGGCCGTGTGGGTCGCTCGTGCCGTCGACCGGCGCGTGCGACGACGTGTCGGGTGGCCCGAACCTCGACGTCCTGTGCTACGGGCGGTTCCCGCGCGGGCTCGAGAGCGTGGTCCAGCCCATCGTCGGCGGCCCGCCGGCTCCGGGCAGGTCCGGATCTCGACCTCGGCAGGGCGCCCGCCGGCGTACTTCCTGTTCCTGCTCGTGCCGGCCCTGGCGACCGCGCTCGGAGGCCGGGCGGCCGCGGCCCGCGCGCGCCTCTCCGGCCGAGCTGCGATGCCGGTCGGTGCCGCGGCCGGCGTGCCGTTCGCGATCCTCGTGTTCGCCGGGAGCGTGCTGGCCTCCGTGACGATCGCGTACGGGTCCACCTTCGTCGAGGGGAGCGGTGGTTCGATCCGGATCGGCCCCGAGCCGTTCGGCGCCACGGTGCTCGCCCTGATGTGGGGCGTCGCGGGAGGCGCGATCGGGGCGGCGAGTGCCGGATGGCCGCGGTCTAGGCGAGCGGGCTCTCGACGAGACCCGTGGTGAGCAGCACGACCCAGATGATCCAGAACACGAGGCCGATCCACCCGAGGGTCAGGCCGGCCGTCGCGAGCCCCGCCCCCGGTTGCGGGGTGCGCCGGAGGCTCTTGCGTGCGTTGAACCCGAGGATGATGGCCAGGATCGAGAGGAACCCGAGGAACAGCCCCAGGATCCCGAAGACCAGGCTCGCGATCGCCGATCCGTTCGTCGGATCTGCCAGGTGTCCGCACGGTGGGCGACGAGGTCCTGATCGGGCTCGGCCGCCGTTGGGGACGATCCCGACCTCGATGCTCTCGGGCTCCTGGGACGAGAACGCGAGCCAGGCCTGTCGCCAGCCGTCGTCCGTCCTCGGGTAGCGGGACTCCGGGTCCGGACCGCCCTGCCGGTCCCAGATCCCGAAGAAGTCCTCGCCGTAGCCGAGCAGGTACCGACGGCCGGAATGGGTGAACTGGAGCGCCGCGACGGAGCGGGTCGGCGTCGTCGGAGGTGTCCCCTCGAGCATGCTGCCGCAGTAGCGGCACTTGATCGCCTCGTCCTGGATCTCCTCGGCGCAGTAGGGGCATCGCTTCATGGACGAGGGCGATGGTACCGGTGCGAGTGGGAGGGGCGACGCGGAAGGGCCCGGCCGTTCGGCCGGGCCCTTCCGAAGTCCGTCGGTCAGATCACGGGGCGCCGGGCATCGCCGGCGGTGATGCGCCACCGCCTGCCTGGTGCTCCTGCCAACGCATGTACCCGCCGTAGCCGATCACCGCGGCGAGGATGAGGCCGATCCACGCGAAGATGTACAGGAAGTCGTTGTCGATGAGGATCTTCAGGATCGTGAACACGACGATCGCCGCCGCGAGTCCGGCGCTCACCAGCGCCTTCGGTGCCTGGACGTTGACACCGGCCAATCCCATGCGCCTCCCAGGCGACGAGCGCGATCGCGAGGAGCAGGTTGATGATGCCGATCCCATGGGTTCCGGAGACCCCGCCGCACGGATCGACGCCGATGTCCACCCCGAGATCGATGCACACGCGGTTCCACTGCAGGAACACGTTGATGATGTACAGGATGCCTGCCCCGAGCAGGATCTTGTGGGCCGTGGACATCGACTTCACGTCGAAACCACCTGATTGGGACATCCACGCTCCTTTCCAGGGCTTCCCCGCGCCTGTCGCGGCACCCCGTGACGGCCTATCGAACACCCCGCCTGGTACCGAGTCAACTACGCGCGGTCACGGGGTTCGCGGCCGTCCGTCGGGCCACGAACGACGTTCCGGCCGCCACCGATCCCGCCGCGATGGCCGCCCACGGGCCGATCCATGGCCGCGAGAACGCCGGGGGGAAGACGAGCGAGAGCGACGAGCCGATCACGACCGTTACGGCGAGCGAGGTCACGACCGCGTCCCATCGCGCGGTCCGCGCTCGGCCGCTGCGCTGCACCAGCGCCAGCACGAGCCCCGCGACGGCCGCCAGGGCAGCCACCAGGGACCAGCGCATCGATCTGCTCCAGGCTCCGAACGGTTCCGAGCCGGGTCCGAATCGGCTCCATGGAAGTGCGGTCGCCAGGAGCGCGAACGCGAACGCGATCCACGTGAGCGTCCTGGAGACGGTGTCGCGTGCCCGAGGGGCGACCGCCGGCTCCGAAGGTGCGTCCGCGCCGATGACGTCGGGGAGGCATTCGGCCCCGAACGCCTGCCCGCGGACGGGTGTCGCGCACGACAGGCAGAGCGGGCGATCGCATCCGTCGCATCGCGCGACGGCCGGGTTCCCCGGGTGGCGATCGCATCGCTCGGGGTTCCGGACCGCCCGACGGTCGGAGGTCTTGGCTGGAGCGTCGTCCGGGTTCGTCCGCGAGGATCCGTCCGGTGGCACGGGCGCAAGCGTACCCGCGGGAGCACGGTGCCTACCGATCGTGTGACGGGATCGGACTCAGGCCATGCCGAGCGTCGAACGCAGCTGCTCGAGCATCCGCTCCTCGCCCTCGCTGACCCGAACGGCGCCGAACCCCATGAAGCCGCCTTCCTTCGCCGCGTCGGCAGCCGCCTTGGTGATGTCGAGCAGCCAGCGACGGAACGCCTCTGCTTCTTCCGGGGTCGCCTTCGCGCGAAGGATGTCGTTCACGGCGGAGAGCTCATCCAGCACCGTCGTGCCGGCGGGCTCCGAGCTGTCGGGCTTGAACCGGGCCAGTGGATTCTGCTTGGCATTGACCATCGACATGACGTCCTGGGACACCTCGATCAGTAGCTGCTCGCGGGACGGGGGCGTGGAGGCTGCCTTCAACGTCGCGATCGTTTCGTGGGACATCTCGATCGGTCCGCCCGGATCCGCGAGGGAGATCGCCAGTCCCGCGACGAACGGGGCGCGCCGGAGGCGGTTCCACTCCTCGTCGCCGTAGTCGGCCTTCCCGGTCATCGCCGGCTCCTTCCGATCGAAGGTCTCCAGGCTACGCGGGCGGCTCCACCGCGTCTCCCGCGGCGCCGGTCTGCGTGCGCGCTCGCCCGACGTCGTCGAACTCGGTGTGTTGACGCATGGAGGGCCGGCTCCCTAGCGTGCCGCGCGTGGTCCCACGGGTCGCGGTGCTCGCCTCCGGAGGCGGGACGAACCTGCAGGCGCTCCTCGACGATCCGGTCGTGGGCCGCTGGGTCGTCCTCGTCGTGAGCGACCGCGCGGATGCCGGAGCGCTCGAACGCGCCCGCCGCGGTGGCGTCCGGGCCGAGCACGTCGACCCGGCCTCGTTCCCCGACCGCGCGACGTTCGATCACGCGCTCGCGGAGCTGCTTCGCGGCGACGCGATCGACGTCGTCGCGCTCGCCGGCTTCATGCGGATCGTCGGCCCCGAGCTCGTGGAGGCCTTCGACGGCCGGATGCTGAACGTGCACCCGGCGCTCCTCCCGGCCTTCCCAGGGACGCACGCGGTCGCCGACGCGCTCGCCTGGAACGTGAAGGTGACCGGCGTGACGGTGCACCTGGTCGACCACGAGGTCGACCACGGCCCGATCGTGTCGCAGGAGCCGGTCGCGGTCCTGCCCGAGGACGACTGGGACTCCCTCGAGGCGCGGATCCATGAGGCGGAACACCGCCTGCTCCCCGCTGCGGTCCGTGCGCTCGGCGAGGGACGACTCGCCGTCGACGGCAGGCGGGTCCGGATCCTCGAACGGCCCCCCGCCGTCCCGTGAGCGAGCGTCGTCCGGTCCGGCGCGCGCTGCTCGCCGTCTACGACAAGACGGGGGTTGTCGAGTTCGCGCGCGGGTTGTCCGATCTCGGCGTGGAGCTCGTCTCCTCCGGTGGGACCGCGGCGACCCTGCTCGACGCGGGTGTGCCGGTCACGCCGGTCGAGGACGTGACCGGCTTCCCCGAGATGCTCGGCGGACGCGTGAAGACGCTCCATCCCGCGATCCACGGCGGGATCCTCGCCGATCGGCGCAAGCCCGACCACGAGGCCGAGCTCCGCGAGCATCGGATCGAACCGATCGATCTCGTCGTCGTCAACCTCTACCCGTTCCGCGAGACGGTCGCGAGCGGCGCCGGGCCGGACGAGGTGGTCGAGCAGATCGACATCGGGGGTCCGGCGATGGTCCGCGCGGCGGCGAAGAACTTCGCCTCGGTCACGGTCGTCGTCGACCCGGCGGCGTACGGAGAGATCCTGGCCGAGATCGCGGACGGCGGACCGACGCTCGAGCGGCGACGCCGGCTCGCGGCGGACGCGTTCGCGCACACGGCCGCGTACGACGCGGCGGTCGCGGGTTGGTTCGCGGCCGGGGGGACGGGCTGCCCCCGTTCCTCGGTCTCGCGCTGGGGAAGACCGCCGATCTCCGGTACGGGGAGAACCCGCACCAGCGAGGCGCGTTGTTCTCGGAGGTCGCGGGCCCGGGGATCCTCGGAGGAGCCGAGGTCCTCCTCGAGGGCAAGGACATGTCGTTCAACAACTGGCTCGACGTCGACGCGGCGCTCACGCTGGCGGCCGACCTCGACGCGCTCGGGCCGTCCGCCGTGATCGTGAAGCACAACAACCCGTGCGGGGTCGCCGTCGGCGCCTCGTCGGCCGCGGCGTATGCGGCGGCGTTCGCGTCGGACACGGTCAGCGCGTTCGGCGGGATCGTCGCGTTCGGTCGCGAGGCCGACGAAGCCGCCGCGCGCGCGATGGCGGAGGTGTTCACGGAGGTCGTCGTGGCTCCCTCCTACACGGACGAGGCGCTCGCCGCCCTTTCGCAGCGCAAGGGGTTGCGCGTCGTTCGGGTGCCCGCTCCCGCGAGGCGGGGGGCTCGATCTCCGGATCCTCGCCGGCGGCGCACTCGTGCAGGATCGCGACGGTGCGACGGAGGACCGCGAGAGCATGCGGGTCGTCTCGGACCGCGAGCCGACCGAAGACGAGTGGCGTGACCTGACGTTCGCGTGGAAGGTGGCGATGCGGGTCAAGTCGAACGCGGTCGTGTTCGCGAAGGATCTCGCCACCGTCGGCGTCGGCGCCGGCCAGATGTCACGGGTGGACGCCTCCGTGCTCGCGGTCCGCAAGGCCGGTGACCGCGCCCCGGGCTCCGTGATGGCGAGTGATGCGTTCTTCCCGTTCCCCGACGCGGTCGAGGTCGCGGCCGACGCCGGCGTCGTGGCGGTCATCCATCCGGGTGGGTCCGTGCGTGACGACGAGGTCCTCGCGGTCGCCGAGTCGCGGGGGATGGCCGTGGTCGTCACCGGCCGCCGACACTTCCGGCACTGACCGGCTGCGAGCGGGGGCGAGGGGTCGCTCGGATAGGATTCCGCCTCGTGAGCGCCACCATCCTGGACGGTCGAGCGGTCGCGGGGCAGGTCAAGGCCCAGGTCGCCGAGCGCGCGATGGCGCTGGTCGACCGCGGCATCCAGCCGGGCCTGGCCGCCGTCCTCGTCGGCGACGACGAGGCGTCCCGGATCTACCTCGGCGCGAAGCACAAGGCCTGCGCGGAGGTCGGCATGCGCTCGGAGCAGGTCGACCTGCCGGCGTTCGTGACCGAGGACGAACTCCTCGCCACGATGCGGCGCCTGAACCGCGACCCGGAGATCCACGGCATCATCGTGCAGCTCCCGCTCCCCGGGCACATCAGCGAGCTCGCGGTCCAGACGACGATGGACCCGCGCAAGGATGTCGACGGGTTACACCCGCTGAACGTCGGCCTGATGGTGCGCGGCGAGCCGTCGTTCCCGCCCGCGACGCCGTACGGGATCGTGGAGCTCCTGTTGCGTTCGGGCGTCGAGCTCGAGGGCACCGAGATCGTGGTGGCGGGCTACGGCGACCTCGTCGGCGCGCCGCTGTCGATCCTGCTCGCGCAGGACTGGATCCGTGGCAACGCGACGGTCACCGTGTGCCACGTGAAGACGCGCGACCTCGCCGCGCACACGCGCCGGGCGGACATCCTCGTGGCGGCCACCGGCAGGCCCCAGCTCATCGGGGCCGACATGGTCAAACCCGGCGCGGTGGTGGTAGACGTCGGCGTGCATCGGACCGACCACGGGCTGGTCGGTGACGTGCGGTTCGACGAGGTGAAGGAGGTCGCCGGGATGATCACGCCGGTCCCCGGCGGCGTCGGCCCGATGACCACCGCGATGCTGCTGCTGAACACGGTCACCGCCGCCGAGAAGCTCGCCGACCTGCGTTGAGCTCCCCGTCGAGCCGGCTGGAGGCGCTCGGTCGCGCCGGCCGGTTCTGCGTGACCTCCGAGGTCGTCCCCCCTCGCTCGGCCGACCCCGCATCGGTCGAACGGCAGGCGCTGGAGCTCGTCGGCTACGCCGACGCGGCGAACGTCACCGACAACCCGATCGCGAGCGCGCACATGTCGGCGCTCGCCGGGGTCGCGATCATCGGCTCGGGCCGGCCTCGAGCCCACCCTCCAGGTGACCGTCCGGGATCGGAACCGGCTCGCGATCGCCTCCGACCTGCTCGGGGCATGGGCGCTGGGCGCCCGGAACGTCCTGTGCCTGACCGGCGATCCGCTCTCGGTCGGCGACGAGCCCGACGCGGTCACCGTGAACGACCTCGATCTCCTCGAACTGGTGCGCCTCGCGAGCGGCCTGCGCGAACATGGGCGCCTGTCCTCGGGCGCCGAGATCTCGAGCCCGCCCCGCTACCTCGTGGGCGTCGCCGACAGCCCGCTCGTCGAGCGGTACGACCCGGCGCGGCTCGAGGTCAAGCTCGACGCCGGGGCGGGTCTCGTGATGACGCAGATCGCGTACGACGTCGCGTCGCTCGCCGGATGGGCGGACGTCGGTCCGTCGTCGGGGCGTGTTCGAGCGGGCGATCGTGATCGTCGGCGTCGCGCCGCTCCGCGGCGCTCGGCAGGCGCGATACATGAACGAGCACATCCCGGGCGTCACGGTGCCCGACGAGCTCGTGCGGGAGCTCGAGCGCGCCGGCCCGGACGCGGAAGCGCTCGGGGTCGCACGGTGCGTCGAGACGGTGACCGCCCTGCAGGCGCTCCCGGGGATCGGTGGGGTGCACGTCGTGGGTCTCGGTCACGAGGACGTCGTGCGCCACGTGATCGAAGGCGCCGGGTTGTTGCCGCGGGTGCCGAGCGCAGCACGGGGTAGACTCGCCGCGGCCGGATCGAACGCGTGACGAGGGGGCGAGCGATGGCCGAACGGGTCACGATCGAAGGGCAGACCTACCTGAAGCGCAACCCGCTCGGCGTGCTCGGCCTGGTCGCTCGATCACGCTGGGGATCTACGGCTTCTACTGGTTCTACAAGGTGAACGAGGAGATCAAGACCTACACGAAGGACCAGACCGATCAGTCCGGGCACGTTCGCTCCTGGCTGTGATCCGGGGTTCCTCCTGATCGTGCCGCCGTTCATCGCCTACTACAACACCGCGAACCACATCGTGGACATGGAGCAGCGTCGGGGCGTCACGTCGCAGATCTCCCCCGCGCTCGTGGTCATCCTGCGGGCTCGTGATCTGGATCGGGATGGCGGCCGTACGTGCAGGAGCACCTGAACCGCGTCTGGGATTCGGCGTGCCGGGCCAGGTCAGGTGTCCTCCGGTCGGCACCGCCGCCTCCGCCGGCCCCGCCGCATGGCCTAGCGGTCAGCGCTCCTCGATCGGGACCCAGCTCCGGTCCCGAGGCCCGACGTACTCGGATGCCGGGCGGATGATGCGGTTGTTCGTGTACTGCTCGCGTACGTGCGCGGTCCACCCGGCCATGCGCGCGGCGGCGAAGATCGGCGTCATGAGGTCGGTCGGGATCTCGAGCACGTGGTACACGCTCGCCGCGTAGAAGTCGACGTTCGGGTACAGGCCCTTCTGCTCGAACACCGTCCGCTCGATCGCCTCGGAGATCTCGTACCAGCGGGTGTCGCCGTGGCGCTCGCCGGTCTCCTTCGACAGGCGCTTCAACACGGTCGCGCGTGGGTCCATCGTCTTGTAGACCGCGTGCCCGAACCCCATGATCTTCTCGTGCCGGTCGAGGCGATGCCGGACGTAGGCCTCGGCGCGTTCGGGCGAGCCGACCTCCTCGAGCATCTTCATCGCCTCCTCGTTGGCGCCCCCGTGCAGGGGTCCCTTGAGGGCGGCGATCGCGGCGGTGATCGCCGAGAACATGTCCGAGAGCGTCGAGGCGACGATGCGCGCGGTGAACGTCGAGGCGTTCATCGTGTGGTCCGCGTACAGCACGAACGTGGTGTCGAGGATCTCGGCGTCCTCCTGCGAGGGTTCGACGCCCAGCAGCATGTAGAGGAAGTTGGCGGCGTGCGGGAGCTTCGGGTGGGGCTGGAGGAGCTCCTGGCCGGTGCGCAGACGGTGGTACGTCGCCAGCATCGTCGGCGTCTGCGCGATCAGGCGGAGCGCCTTGCGATGGTCGGCCTCGTCCGAGGTGTCCCAGCCGTCCGGATCGAACGGCGGAAGCGGCCGACACGCTCGTGCGCAGCATCGACATCGGCGAGGTCTGCTGCGCGAGCGTGGGCATGAGGTTGTCGAGGAAGCGCGAGAGCCGCCGCTCCTCGACGAGGAACTCCGTGAGTCCCGTCGAGCTCGGTCTGTGTCGGCAGGTGCAGCTCGTGCAGGAGGTGCACGACCTCCTCGTACGATGTCCGGCCCGCGAGGTCGTGGATGTCGTAGCCCGCGTACCACAGGCGCCCGGCCGGCCCGTCGATGTCGGACAGGTTCGTCTCGGCCGCCACGATCTCGCGCAGGCCTCTGTCGGTCACACCGTGCTCCCGTCGGGTCGGTGGTCGTCCGGACCATCATCCCATCACAATCCCGGGCGTGGCAGCGCACGCGGTCACGCTGATCCCCGGTGACGGGGTCGGGCCCGAGCTCGTCGAGTCGGCCCGGGTCGCGATCGAGGCGACCGGCGTGGAGCTCGCGTGGGACCTCCAGACCGCCGGCCTCTCCGTCGCCGAACGCGAGGGCACGCCGCTCCCCGAACGCGTCCTGCGATCGATCCGCGAGACGCCGGGTCGCCCTGAAGGGCCCGCTCGGCACGCCGGCCGGGTTCCCCAGCGTGAACGTCTCGCTCCGGGTCGCGCTCGGGCTCTTCGCGTCCGTCCGGCCGTGCCGCTCGTACCCGGGTGTTCGTTCGCGCTACGAGGACGTGGACATCGTGGTGGTGCGTGAGGCGACCGAGGACGCATACACGGGGATCGAGTTCGAACAGGGGGCGGCCGCCACCGCCGAGATGATCGCGTTCCTCGAGCGCGTGACGGGGGCACGGATCCGCGAGGACTCGGGTCTGTCGATCAAGACGATCAGCGAGGGCGCGAGCGAGCGGATCGTGCGGTTCGCGTTCGGATACGCCGGCGCCCACGGGCGCGCCGGAAGGTCACGGCGGGACACAAGGCGAACATCATGAAGCGCTCGGACGGGCTGTTCCTCGAGGCGGCGCAGGCGGGTCGCGGCCGAGCATCCCGACGTCGTGTTCGAGGAGCGGATCATCGACAACCTCGCGATGCAGCTCGTGCAGCGTCCGCAGGAGTACGACGTCCTCGTGCTGCCCAACCAGTACGGAGACATCGTCTCCGACCTGGGCGCCGGCCTCGTCGGTGGGCGAGGGATCGCCCCGCGGCGCGAACCTGGGGGAGGACCGCGCCGTCTTCGAGGCCACCCACGGAACAGCGGCCCGGTACCGAGGGTTGCACCGAGCGAACCCGATGGCGTTGATGCTCTCGGGCGCGTTGCTGCTCCGCCACCTCGGCGAGACCGAGGCCGGCGACCGGCTGGAGGCCGCCGTGGCGCGGGTGATCGCCGAGGGCCGGACCGTGACCGTACGACCTGAAGCCCACGCGCGACGACCCGACCGCGGCGACCACCGAGGAGGTCCGCGACGCCGTCCTCGCGGAGCTCGCCGCATGAGGTTCCCGGCCGCGTCTCACGTTCGGCGGGCGGTCCGCGTTGACTAGGGAGATGGAACGCCGGCCGTTGATCGCGACCGCGCAGGGCACCCACCGCGGATGCGTTCGGTGCCCGGGAATGGACGCTGCTCGCGTCGGTCGGCGGCGATCTGGGGCTCGTCGTTCCTGTTCATCGAGATCGGGCTCGAGCACCTCGGCCCGGGACTCATCGCGTTCCTGCGGGTGGCGATCGGGGCGCTCGACGCTGGCGCTGCTGCCTCGGTCCCGCCGCCCGGTCGACCGCGCCGACCTGCCCCGAGTGGCGCCTGCTCGGCCTCGTTCTGGATGGCGGCGCCGCTGCTGCTGATCGCGATCGGCCAGCAGTGGATCGACTCCTCGCTCGCCGGCATGGTGAACGGTGCCCTGCCGATCTTCGCGACGGTCACGGCCGCGATCCTCCTCCGGCGGCCGCCGGCTCGACGCCAGCTCGCCGGCATCGCGATCGGCTTCGTCGGCGTGGTCGCCGTGCTCTGGCCTGCGACGCGCGACGCGGACGCGACGGCGCTCGGCGCGTGGCCTCGTGCTGCTCGCGGTGCTGTGTTCTACGGCGTGGCGGTGAACCTCGCCGTGCCGCTCCAGCAGCGGTACGGCGCGCTTCCCGTCCTGCTCCGGGCGCAGGCGTTCGCGCTCGTCCTGCTCACGCCGGCGGCCCTCGTCTCGCTGCCGGACTCCGAGTTCGCCTGGTCGAGCATGCTCGCGGTCGCGGCGCTCGGGTCCTTCGGCACGGGGCTCGGCGTTCGTCGCGATGACCACGCTCGTCGGCCGCGTCGGCGCCACCCGCGGCTCGGTCGGCGATCTACTTCCTCCCCGTCGTCGCGATCGCCCTCGGCGTGATCTTCCGCGACGAGACCGTGGCGGCGATCTCGCTCCTCGGCACCGGGCTCGTGCTGGCCGGCGCGTACCTGACCAGCCGCCGCGAGTAGCCCGGGAGCCGGCGGGAACCGACCGGCTCGACCTCGATAGGATGAGCGCCCCCGGATCGAGGAGCGCCTCGCCCATGCGGGTCACCGTCGTCGGCAGCGGGTTCGTCGGACAGACCACCGCGATGCGGGTGGTCGAACGCGGGCTCGCCGACGTCGTCCTGATCGACATCGTCGAGGGGCTGCCGCAGGGTCTCGCGCTCGACATGCGGCAATCCGCCCCGGTCGTCGGGTTCGAACCCCACGTGATCGGCACGAACGACTACGCGGACACGGCGGGCTCGGACGTGATCGTCATCACGGCCGGGTTCCCGAGGCAGCCGGGCATGAGCCGGATGGACCTGCTCGGCAAGAACGCCGGGATCGTGCGCGACGTCGTGGACAAGATCGTCCCCGGCTCGCCGGACGCGATCATCATCGTCGTGACGAACCCGCTCGACGAGATGACGTTCCTGGCATCGGACGTGTCCGGCTTCCCGAAGGAGCGGGTGATGGGGATGGCGGGGGTGCTCGACTCCGCGCGGCTGCGGGCGTTCATCGCCGCGGAGCTCGGCGACGTCGCCGCTCGTGGTCGAGGCGATGACGCTCGGCTCGCACGGCGAGTCGATGGTGCCGTTGCCCGCGCCATGCCACCGTGGACGGCACGCCGCTCGTCGAGCTCGTGGACGCCGACGACCCTCGAGCGCCTGTACGCGCGGACACGGGACGCCGGCGCCGAGATCGTCGCCCTGCTGAAGAAGGGGAGCGCGTACTACGCGCCGTCCGCGTCGGTCGCGAGGATGATCGAGTCGATCGCCGGCCGGACCGACGAGCCGCTCCCGGTCTGCGCCTGGTGCACCGGGCAGTACGGGATCGACGAGGTCTACGTCGGCGTCCCGGTGCGCCTGACGGCCGACCGGCGTGTCCGAGATCGTCGAGCTCGACCTGAACGACGAGGAGCTCGCCGCCCTTCGGGCCGCGGCGGAGGGCATCCGCGCGAAGTGCGCGGACCTCGCGAACCTGCCGGCCTAGAGCCGGCACCTCGTCCGGCCGGCGGGTCCACGCCAGACCGAGGACCCCCCCGGCGACCAACAGGACGCCGCCGAGCCCGCAGAGCCACAGCCCGGGCTGCACCTCGACCCGGAGGTCCTTCTCGAACTGCTCGGCGAGCTGCTCGCGCACGATGTCCTCGGGCAGCTCGAGCTCCTGCGACAGCACCCGGGCCACGCGCTCGAGCCCCTCCTGCCCGCCGAACCGCGACCTCGCGCGCACCGAGACCGAGATCGTCAGGACCAGGCACGCGATCCCGATGCCGACGAGCACCCACCCGAGTGCGGTCGACGCAGCGCCCGACGACGTCGTGGTGCCGCATCACGATCGTCGCGACCAGCGCGACGCCCGCCGCGAGCAGGATGACCTTCCCCTCCCAGACGTCGGTGCCGTACACGGAGACGTCGGCGGCACCCTGCGTGTCCGCCGCGAACCCGATCTGCACCCACTCGCGCGTCGCGCCGATCCCGGCCGCCGCCGACCCGAGCACGATGACGAGGAACCCGACGAGCCGAAGCATGGACGGGCGGGCGGTCGAACGGATCTCCGAGGACATCGGCTCGCATCCTCTCACCGCCAGGGCCGTCGTGGGCGCGGCACGCTAGCATGACGGTGCGATGGCGAACGTTCGCGAGATCGATGCGGCGGAGATCACTCGAGCGGTCCGCGAGCTCTGCATCGAGATCAACTACACGGTCCCCGAGGAGATGGTCGTGCTCGTCAAGCGCGCGCGGGAGCTCGAGGAGTCGCCGCTCGGACGTCAGGTCCTCGACCTGCTGATCCGCAACCAGGAGCTCGCCGCCGAGGGCGAGTACCCCTACTGCCAGGACACGGGCTACACGGTGATCTTCCTCGACGTCGGTCAGGACGTGCACGTCTCCGGTGCGGACCTGTACGACGCGGTGAACGAAGGGCGTGCGACAAGGCTACGGGGACGGGTACCTCCGGGGCTCGATCGTCCGCGATCCCGTCTTCGATCGGCGGAACACCGGAGACAACACGCCGGCGTTCGTCCACACGCGCGTCGTGCCCGGCGACCAGATCCGCATCCAGGTCGACGCCAAGGGTGCGGGTTCGGAGAACATGGGCAAGCACGCGATGCTGAAGCCCGCCGACGGCCTCGAGGGCGCGAAGGAGTTCGTGCTCCAGGCCGTCGCCGAGTCGGGGCCGAACGCCTGCCCTCCGGGCATCATCGGCGTCGGGATCGGCGGCAACTTCGAGATGTCGGCGGTGATCGCGAAGCGCGCGCTCATGCGCAAGGTCGGCCAGCCGAACCCGGACCCGCAGATCGCCGAGCTCGAGGCGGAGCTGTACGAGAGAGTGCAACGCGCTCGGGCTCGGCCCCGAGGCGCTCGGCGGGACGCAGACGGTGCTCGCGGTCCACGTCGAGACGATGCCGACCCACATCGCGTCGCTGCCCGTCGCGGTCAACATCGAGTGCCATGCCCACCGGACGGGCTCGAGGGTGATCTGACGTGTCGGTCGAGGTCCTCGAGGACGGCCGCAAGCGGATCCGCGCGCCGCTCGTACGACGACGACGTGCGCGCGCTCGAGATCGGCGACGTGGTGCTCGTGAGCGGCACCGTCTACGCGGCCCGCGACGCCGCGCACAAGCGGATGGTGGAGATGCTCGACCAGGGCGAGGGATCTGCCCTTCGACATCCGCGGCCAGATCGTCTACTACGTCGGCCCGACGCCCGAACGCCCCGGCCACGTGACGGGTTCGGCGGGACCGACCACCGCGAGTCGGATGGACAAGTGGACGCCGCGCCTGCTCGAGCTCGGGCCTGAAGGGGATCATGGGCAAGGGCGGGCGCGGCCCGGCGATCCGCGCGGAGCTCGAGGAGCACACCGCCGTCTACATGGCGGCGCTCGGCGGCGGGGGGGCGCTCTCGGCGCTCACCGTTCGGTCGCAGGAGGTGATCGCGTTCGAGGACCTCGCGACCGAGGCGATCCGCCGGATGGAGCTCGAGGACTTCCCGGTCTGGGTCGTGAACGACTGCACGGGCCGCGACTTCTACGCCGAGACGATCGAGCCCTGGCGGAAGAACGACCTGCTTCCCGAGTCCCTGCGGTTCCCCACCGACCAGTGGGCGGTCGAGAACGGCGGGGGATGATCCGCCGGTTCCTCCGACGGGCTCCGCGAGCACGCCGGCATGTTCTTCACCAACTGGCGGGACTACGACGCTCCGTTCTTCACGAAGCTGCGGCTCGGGTTCCGCAACCGGCTGCGAGCCGTGTCCTCGCGCCGGCAGTGTTGCGGCCATCTCGGGGAACCCGGCTGTTGACAGGTGCCGAGGGAGCCCGGTCCGGGCTCCGGGGCCGACCACCCGCACCCGAGACCGGACTGACTACTTCTTCCGCTTGCGCTTCGGGATGATCCGGACCGAGCCCCCGCTCGGCGACAGGACCGACTCGTGACCGTCCGGCCAGCGGATGCGGTACCGGATCGCGAGCGCGCCCTCGATGACCTCGAGGATCTCGCCCTCGCGCGTCGGCGTTCCAACGGTCTCGGACTCGATCTCGATCCGGTCGCCTACCTTGGCGCTCATCGGGACCTCCCATGGGTCGGATGCCTGCCGGTAGTTCTAGCGCGATGCGCGTCCTTCGGCCACCCGGGCCCTCGAGGCGTCGATGCCGACCACGAGGTTCGCCACCCCGCCGACGAGCAGGCCGAGCCCGACGCCTCCGAGCACGTCGAGGGGCGCGTGCGCGCCGAGGTACAGGCGGGCGAACGCGACGACCGCCACGATCGCCCAGGGCAGGATCCGCCACCGACCGCGCAGGTACGGGGTCGCGACCCATGCGAGTCCGGTCACCAGCACGACGTGGCCGGAGACGAACGACGCGCCGGCGGCCGGGGTGTCGCCACGGACGATCGCACCCGCGATCGTGGCCCCCGGGTCTCGAACGTTGCACGAGCTCCCACACGATCCGTTCGGCCAGGAGCTTGCCCGCCGTCACGACCAGGCAGGCGAGCGCCAGCCGCCACCGCCGGAACCCGGCGGCGATCGCCGCGACGAGCGGGCCGATCGCGAGCACACCCAGGAGCTGCGCCCCCCGCATCGCCGGCGAGAGCGCGTCCGGGAGCCCGTTGATCGCCTCGAAGACCGCCACCTCGGCCGGGCCGACGTCGCCGTCGCGCGACCACGAGGCCGCAGGCGGCGACGAGCCCAAGGCCGCCGAGGGCGACGTACGCGTCGAGGCGCCGCCGATCGGCGGTCACGACGGGAGCTCGGCCGCGATCGCGCGCGCCACGTCGTCGGTCGACGAGACGCCACCGAGGTCGGCGGTCCGGACGGCGCCCTCGCGAGGAGCACGCGGTCGACGGCCGCCTCGACCGCCGACGCGGCCGTCGAGCTCGCCGAGGTGGCGGAGCAGCATCGCTCCCGACAGGATCATCGCGATCGGGTTCGCGACGGCCCTTGCCCGGCGATGTCCGGCGCGCTCCCGTGGACGGGCTCGAACACCGCGTACTCCCAGCCGAGGTTCGCTCCGGCCGCGAGCCCGAGCCCGCCGACGAGACCGGCGCACAGGTCCGACAGGATGTCGCCGTACAGGTTCGGGAGCAGCAGCACGTCGAACGCCTCCGGGTCCCGCACGCAGCCGCATCGCGAGGTGGTCGATCTCCATGTCCTCGAACCACACGTCCGCGATCGGGCGTCCGGACTCCATCCGTCCGACCGACAGGAACAGCCCGTCGGAGAACCGCATGATGTTCGCCTTGTGGCCGAGCGTGACCCTCCGCCGGCCGTTGGCCCGCGCGAACTCGAGCGCGAACCGCACGATCCGCCTCGCGCCGGTCACCGAGATCGGCTTCACGCGTGATGCCGGCGTCGTCCCGAACCTCGTGACCGGTCGAGCGCGCCGGAGCTCGTCACGCGAGCGCCGCCGCCTCCGGCGAGCCGCGTTCGAACTCGATCCCCTGGTACAGGTCCTCGGTGTTCTCGCGGATCACGACGAGGTCGACGTCGGGGTGGCGGGTCGGGACCCCCGGGAGCGACGCGCGACGGGACGCACCGCGGCGAACAGGTCGAGCTCCTGACGCAGCGCGACGTTCACGCTGCGGAACCCGGTGCCGACCGGCGTCGTGATCGGGCCCTTGAGCGCGACCCGGCGAGTCGCCGGATCCGGCCTCGAGCGACGCGGTCCGGGAGCGGCGTGCCCTCGCGCTCGAGGACCGCGCCGCCGGCCTCCTCGACCGACCCACTCGATCTCCACGCCCGTGGCGTCGAGCACGCGCCGCGCCGCCTCGGCGACCTCGGGACCGATGCCGTCGCCGGGGATGAGCGTGATCAGGTGCGCCACGGCCGAACTGTATCCGGCCGTGGCCGCGCCCTGGTCGATCGCCGCGGAGGGCGGCTCAGAAGCGGTCGAACAGGATCGAGCGCTTCACGTCCTGGATCGCCTTCGTCACCTCGATGCCACGCGGGCAGGCATCCGTGCAGTTGAACGTCGTCCGGCACCGGAACACCCCGGTCTTTCCGACAGGATCTTCAGGCGCTCCTCGGCCGCCCTCGTCGCGCGAGTCGTAGATGAATCGGTGGGCGTTCACGATCGCCGCGGGTCCGACGTACTGGTCGTCGCCCCAGAAGATCGGGCACGACGTCGTGCACGCGGCGCACAGGATGCACTTCGTCGTGTCGTCGAACCGATGACGCTCCTCGGGCGACTGGAGCCGCTCGGTGTCGGGCGTGCCCGAGTCGTTGATCAGGTAGGGGAGCACGCGACCGGTAGCCGGCGAAGAACGGCTCCATGTCGACGATCAGGTCCTTCAACACGGGGAGCCCGCGGATCGGCTCGACCGTGACCTTCGGCGCCACGTCGCGGACGATGACCTTGCAGGCGAGGCGGTTCTTGCCGTCGATCATCATCGCGTCCGACCCGCAGATGCCGTGCGCGCACGATCGGCGGAGCGCGAGGGTCCCGTCCTGGTACCACTTCACCTGGTGGAGGGCGTCGAGCAGCCGGTCGTCGGGGTCGGCCTGGATCTGGAACTCGTCCCACCACGACTCCTCGCCGCGCACCTCCGGGTTGTACCGGCGGATCTTCAGCGTGAGGCCGATCCGGCCGGCGGCCCCGACGGCTCGCCGATCCGACCCCTCGAGCACGTCCCCGAGCCCGTCCGGCGACGACATCAGTACTTCCGCTCCATCGGGACGTACGGACCGAGCTTCACCGGCTTGGTCTCCAGGCCGATCGTCCGTCGTCCGGCTCCGCGTCGCGAGCGAGTGCTTCAGCCAGTTCGCGTCGTCGCGGAGCGGGTGGTCCTCGCGGTAGTGGCCGCCGCGGCTCTCGTCGCGAGCGAGGGCGGCGGCGACGAGCGCGTCGGCGCACTCGAGCAGGAACCCGAGCTCGACGACCTCCATGAGCTCGGTGTTGAACTGCTGCCCGGTGTCCTGGACGTAGACGCGCTCGAACCGCTCGTGCAGGCCCGCCGAGGACCCCCTGCATCTTCTCGCAGGCTCTCCTCGGTCGCGAACGACGAACGCCAGTTCCTGCATCTGGTCCTGCAGCTCGCCGCGGATGTCGGCCGCGTTCGCGCCCTCCGGACGGTTCGAGCAGGCCGTCGAGGGTGTCGCGGACGGGGCCCTCGGGCCGGTCGGGCAGCGAGGGGAGGTCGGTCTCACCGGCGTACGCCGCCGCGTGGATCCCGCCCCGCTTGCCGAACACGACGATGTCGAGGAGCGAGTTCGTGCCGAGCCGGTTCGCGCCGTGCACGCTCACGCACGCGCATTCGCCGGCGGCGTACAGCCCGGGGACCGGCGTCTCCTCCGGCCCGAGCACGACCTGGGCGTCGGTGTTCGTCGGGATGCCGCCCATCGCGTAGTGCGCCGTCGGTTGGATCGGGACGAGCTCGGTCGTGGGCTCGACGCCGAGGTACACGCGGGCGAACTCGGTGACGTCGGGGAGCTTCTCCTCGATCACGTCGCGGGGGAGGTGTCGAACGTCGAGCCACACGGCGTCCCGGTTCGGCCCGGTCCCGCGACCCTCCCGGATCTCCTGGAAGATCGCGCGGCTCACCATGTCGCGCGGCGCGAGGTCCTTCACGGTCGGTGCGTATCGCTCCATGAAGCGCTCGCCGTCGTCGTTGAGCAAGATGCCGCCCTCGCCGCGGATCGCCTCGGACAGGAGCACGCCGAGCTTGTACACGCCGGTCGGATGGAACTGGAAGAACTCCATGTCCTCGAGCGGGATGCCTCGGCGGAACAGCAGCGCGGGTCCGTCGCCGGTCAGCGTGTGCGCGTTCGAGGAGACCCGGAACATGCGGCCGTAGCCGCCGGTCGCGTACAGGACCGCCTTGGCCCGGAAGACGTGGAGCTCGCCCGTCGCGAGCTCGTACGCCACCACCCCCGCGCATCGCCCGTCGACCAGGAGCTGATCGAGCACGTAGAACTCGTTGAAGAAGCGGACGTCGCGCTTCACGCACTGCTGATAGAGCGTCTGCAGGATCATGTGCCCCGTGCGGTCGGCCGCGAAGCATGCCCGCTTCACGGGCGCCTCGCCGTGGTTGCGCGTGTGCCCGCCGAACCGGCGCTGGTCGATCGTGCCCGCCGGCGTCCGGTTGAACGGCAGCCCCCAGTGCTCGAGCTCGTAGATCGCGTCCACCGCCTCCTCGCACATCAGCTGGGCGGCGGGTTGGTCGACGAGGTAGTCGCCGCCCTTGACCGTGTCGAAGGCGTGCCACTCGGGGGAGTCCTCCTCGACGTTCGCCAGTGCGGCGCACACGCCTCCCTGCGCCGTTCCCGTGTGCGAGCGCGTCGGGTACAGCTTGGAGATCACCGCGGTCTTCACGCGGTCCGAGGTCTCGATCGCGGCGCGCAGGCCGGCGCCGCCGGCCCCGACGATGACCGCGTCGTAGGTGTGGAGGGTCGTCATCGGCTCAGGTGGTTCCCGGCCACCGGCTCGCGTCGAACGTGAACACGACGACGGTGCCGAGGACGAACAGGCCGAACCCGATGACCGCGAAGGCCATGTTCACCGCCAGGCGCACGCCCGGCCAGCGCACGTAGTCCTGCACGACGATCCGGAGCCCGTTGATGCCGTGGAGCAGCGCGAGGACGAGCAACGCCCAGTCCCACGTGCGCCAGAACGGGCTCTGCCACCGCGCCGCGACGAAGCCGAAGTCCACGCGATCCACGCCCTCGTCCCACACGTGCATGATCAGCACGTGGCCGACGGCGAGCAGGAGCAGCACGAGGCCGCTGACCCGCATGAACAGCCAGGACCACAGCTCGAACCCGCCGGCGGGCCGCTCGCGGCCTCGGTACCCACGCGTCCCCGCTCCGGGCGGCGGGGCGGAGCGCTCGGCCGCCTCGACGGCCATCAGAGGACCCCCGCGTCCTCGAGGATGCCCTGGCCCATGATCCAGGTGATCGGGATCATGCTCAGGACGAACAGCGCCGTCGACGCGAGCGAGATCGGTTTCATGTGCCTCGCGCTCCCGGGCCAGAAGTCGAAGACCATGATCTTCACGCCGTTGATCGCGTGGTACAGCACGGCGGCGACCAGTCCGAGCTCGAGCAGCTTCACCACCCAGTTGTGGTACACGCCCACCACGCGGTTGTACGCCTCCGGACCCCAGCCGACGACCGCGGTGTCGATCACGTGGGCGAACAGGAACAGGATCACGGCGACGCCGGTGATGCGGTGCAGCAACCAGGACCATTGCCCGGGACTGCCCTTGTAGAGGGTCCCGACATCGGACGTTCGCTTCGCCATCAGTCCTCGAGGTCAGCCTACCCGCGGCCCCGTCGAGCGGGCGGCACGATCGGGACGGCGGGCCGCGCGGAGTCTAACCGGAACCTCGGAGCCGGCATGGAGGCCGGCTAGGAAGCGGTGATCGTGACGTCCGGCGACATCCGGTGGATGTCGATCCGAACGACGAGCTCGTCCTCCCAATACCCCTCGACGACGACGAGGTTCGGACCGACCTGGTCCTCCTCGAGCTCGAACCAGGTGTCGGGGTCGAGCGGCGAGGTCGCGGGGAACGACAGCGAGGTCACGACCTGCCCGCCGGCGCGGAAGGAGACCCGCGAGTTCTGCAGGCCCGCTGGCTTCTCCTCGATCTCGCCCTCCGGCTTGTTCGGGATGCCGCACTGCGAGTTCTCTTCGGGCTGCTCGTTCCCGAACCGGTCGTTGATGCCCGCGTAGGCGACCCCTTCGGGGGTGCGCAGCACGAGTCGCGCCACCCGTTCGCCGCCCGCCTGCAGGTACATCGTGACGCACGAGTAGTTCCGCCGGTCGTAGAACTCCCAGCCCTCGCCGGTCTCGAACCGCAGCTGTTCGATCACCCGCTGCGCTCTCGGCGAAGTCGAAGTTCAGGATCTCGACGTGGTAGTAGGACTCGGATGCCGAGTCGGCCGGGTCGCGGATCGGTTGGAGGGATTCGATCGGTGGGATCGGTCCGTCGGTCGGCGAGGGCGACGGCCCCGGCGAGCCGGCCGGCGCAGTCCCCCTGGAACGACAGCACCGGGTGGAGCTCGAGCCCGTTCGGGGCGACCCCCCGCTGCCCGCGCGCCTCGTCCCAGAACCCGACCCCTCGGATCACGACGTTGCCCGTCAGCCCCGTGAACCCCGAGGGGATGGGGCCGCACGCATCCAGGAGCTGCGACCGCGCCCGGCGCATCTCCGGGCGTCGGAACGACGAGTCCACGCATCGATCGGCCGGGAACTGGACGATCATCGTGTCGTTCGGGTCGTTCCGAGCCGCGATCACCAGGTGGATCGTGCCGTCCCTCGTGGTCCGTGCCTCGACGACCTGGGCGCTGACCTGGTGGACGCGCGACTCCACGCCTCCGAGGCGCGACGTCTGGGCCGACAGCGTGGACGGAGGATCGACGCGTCGCAGGCTCTGGACGCTGGTGCTGCGGGCGTTGAAGTTCACGTCTCGTCGATCGGGATCCGAGAGCGTCTTCACGTCCGAACGCCACGAGCTGCAACCGGCGCCGGCGAGTGCATCAGTCGAGCTCAGCGCCGAAACGCCCAGGATGCTCCCGACCATCAGGACCGAAACCCCGACGGCGAGCCCGATGTTTCGCCTCAAGCCGTACCTGCCTCCCGCTCGCTCGAGCGCTCACCCTACCAACGGATCTCGGATCGTCCGGCGTCTCGCGCCGATTTTCACGGAAGTTTTCAGGCGAACGCGGGGATCGGCAGTGCGACACCGTCGCTACGCAGGCGGAACGCGGATCCGTTGGCGCGCTGCACGCGATAGATCGAGGACCCGTGCATCCGCTGGATCGCGAAGTTCGACGGTTCGAGGCCGCATCGGACGAAGTCGTAGTTCGCGGGGTTGATGCTCCGTTCGTCCACGGTGACGGGCCGGTCGAACACGCAGTCCGTCCACGTGATCGGCACCGCCGGCGACACGGTGTGGCCGTTCACGTACATGCCGTCGAAGCGGCACCCGCGATACGCGGTCGGGGGACCACCCACCGTGTGCATGGAGAGCCCGGCCCGGCCGTTCCCGAAGCAGAGCGCTCGTTCGTAGCGGTAGTCGTTGCGGTATGCCCCGTGGTCGATGCCGTAGATCGTGTTGCGATAGCCGACGAAGTCCTCCACCACGTGCGTCGCCGACCCGCCGTTCTGCCAGACGCGCGTGCCGTTCGTGTTGTTGTGCGCGACGTTGTTCTGGAACGTCCACACGAACTGCGACGCGGGATTCGGCCACGAGAAGCCGGCGGCGTTCTTCGTCCCGCGGTTCGCGGCGACGACACAGTTGCGGATCGCGTTGTTGTTGCCTGCTCCGAGCAGGAAGCCCGAGAGGTTGTGGTTCGTCGTGCCGAGGGGCAGCGCGAGCTCGAACGCCGCGCAGCGTTCGAAGACCGTGTCCTCGGTCCGCTCCGGGACGTCCCACCAGTAGGCGTCCGCACCGACGGCGTACGCGACGCAGTCGATGAAGGTGATGCCGTTCGACATGTGCGGGACGAACGCGTGCGATCCGGAATCGCGGACGACCACGCCCTCGATCACGGTTCCGCGCACGCCGTCGTGGCAATGGTGGAAGTGCAGCGGGTACCGGCCGAGGACCTCGTCGCGACCTCGTCGCGGCCCCATGTAGCGGATCGCCACGTGGCGGATCTGCTGGGGGACGGTCGACCGGATGTAGATGTGGGATCGGCGTCCGGGCGTGCCTTCGATCCGGACATCGCGGGTGAGGTTCGCGACCTCCGCGGCGAAGGTGCGACCGTCCGGCGCTTGCACCAGCGGGATCGACTGCCCCACGAACGGCGTACACCGGAGGTTGCCGACGGCGGTCGGGGACATGACGAGCTCGTTGCCCGCGAGCGCGCCCGCGGGGGCGGCACCGCTCGCCCAGCCCTGCACGGGTGTCCCCTGCGCGTCCAGCACGCCCCCGTTCATCACCCACAGGCCGACGTCGGACGTGAGCGGGTCCATCCCGCCGCCGACGAACCCGGCCTCCGACACGTTCACGAAGCGCAGGGTCGAGCCCGGGCGCATCCGCAGGGTCCCGTAGACGACGACGTTGCGAGGGGTCTCGACCGTCCCGGTGATCTCCCACGTCTCGCCGGCCGGGACCGTGAAGCCGTTCGGCTGGTACCCCGTGATGCCGTTGCCCGATGCGTGCGTTCCGCCGAGGACCCGACGCGGCAGGGTGCCGGCGGCGGCGAACGTCGCGAACCCTGCGAGGAGCGTTCGCCTGCTGAGCACGGTCGAGCCCATGGGCTAGTCCTTTCTGTGTGGTCCGTCCGCAGTAGTCATCGGGAAACCGGGCTCGATCCTTGAGCGCGGTTTCGCCGCGTCGCGTGGGGTGACGTGTGGTGGGTGGGTCAGGCCACGCGGAGGGCGACCATCACGCCGTCGCGGGTCGGGACGATGGTCGAGTGGTAGCGCTCGTCCTTCGCGATCAGGCGGTTGTGTTCGAGGATCGCCGACGTGTACGCGGGTCGTGGGTCGTCGGGGTCGTCGACCGCGACGCGGCCCGACCACAACACGTTGTCGCAGAGGTACAGGCCCCCGACGCGGATCCGCTCGCGGGCCGCCCGCCAGGCGTCCGGGTAGCCGTCCTTGTCGATGTCGTTGTAGACGACGTCGAACTCGCCATCGACCGCCGACAAGCCAGACACCGCGTCCCCGGCGTGCCACCGGATCGGCTCGCCGAGGCCCGCGCGGCCGAGGTAGTCGAGCGCCTTGGACTCGTTCGCGGGGTCGCCGTCCGTGCAGTGGACCTCGCCGCCGGGCCCGACCGCGCGGGAGAACCAGTAGGCCGAGTACCCGTAGCCGGACCCGAGCTCGAACACCCGCTTGGCGCCGACGGAGCGAGCCAGCAGCTCCACCGTGGCCCCCACGAGCCGGCCGATGATCGGGAAGTTCCGCTCCGCGCCCTCGGCCTCCATCTCGAGCAGCACCGGCTCGTCGTACCGCGCAAGCAGCGAGCGCATGTAGTCCTCGACCTGCGGGTGCACGATGTCCATGCGAGCGATGGTACCGGCTACCCTTGGTGCGATGACCGACGTCCCCTCGCGCCGGACCGACTCCGGCATCGAGCTCGGGCTCGTGTACGCGGCGGAGGACCTCGACGCGTTCGACCCGGACCGCGACCTCGGCCGGCCCGGCGAGGTCCCGTTCACTCGCGGCGTCCACCGAGACATGTACCTCGGGAAGCTCTGGACGATGCGCCAGTACGCGGGGATGGCCACGGCCGAGGAGACGAACCGTCGCTTCCGCTACCTGCTCGAGCACGGCCAGACGGGCCTGTCGGTGGCGTTCGACCTGCCGACCCAGATGGGCCTGGACTCGGACCATCCGCGCGCCGAGGGCGAGGTCGGCAAGACCGGCGTCGCGATCAACACGGTCGAGGACATGGCGAGGTTGCTGGATGCGATCCCGCTCGAGCGGGTCTCCACATCGATGACGATCAACGCGACGGCTCCGATCCTGCTCCTGCTGTACGAGCTCGTGGCCGAGGAGCGCGGCATCGACGCGTCGGCGCTCTCGGGCACCGTCCAGAACGATCTGCTGAAGGAGTACGCGGCTCGAGGCACGTACATCTTCCCGCCGAAGCCATCGATGCGGCTGATCACGGATCTGTTCGCCTACTGCGGCGAGCGGATCCCGCGCTGGAACACGATCTCGGTCAGCGGGTACCACATGCGCGAGGCCGGCGCGACGGCGGTGCAGGAGGTGGCGTTCACGCTCGCGAACGGCATCGCGTACGTCCAGGCCGCGATCGACGCCGGGCTCGCGGTCGACGACTTCGCACCGCGCATGTCGTTCTTCTTCGCGTGCCACATGAACTTCTTCGAGGAGATCGCGAAGTTCCGCGCGGCGCGCAGGATGTGGGCGGGCATCATGAGCGAGCGGTTCGGTGCGGAGGATCCGAAGAGCCGCAGCCTGCGGTTCCATACGCAGACCGGCGGCGCGACGCTCACGGCGCAGCAGCCGGAGAACAACATCGTGCGCACGGCGCTCGAGGCGCTCGCGGCGGTCCTGGGGGGGACGCAGTCGCTCCACACGAACTCCTTCGACGAGGCGCTCGCGCTTCCGACCGAGCGGGCCGCCAAGACCGCGCTCCGGACGCAGCAGGTGATCGGACACGAGACCGGGGCGACGCACACCGTCGACCCGCTCGCGGGTTCGTACTACCTGGAGGCGCTCACGAACGAGGTCGAGGATCGTGCCCGGTCCTACATCGACCGGATCGACCGGATGGGTGGCGCCGTCGCCGCGATCGAGGCCGGCTTCTACCAGGACGAGATCCATGAGGCGGCCTACGCGATGCAGCAGGGGATCGAGTCGGGTGCACGTGTGGTGGTGGGCGTCAATCGGTTCGAGGACCCGCAGGAACACGGGCTCGAGCTGCAACGGATCGCCGAGGAGGACGTCGCCCGGCAGGTCGAGCGGGTTCGCGACCTGCGGGCCTCGAGGGATCGGGCGGCCGTCGATCGCGCCCTCGCGGACGTCGAGGCGGTTGCTCGAGGGACCGGCAACCTCCTCCCGCCGATGCGGCACGCCTTGCGTGTGCGGGCGACCCTCGGCGAGGTGTCCGACGTGCTGCGGACCGTCTTCGGCGAGTACCGCCCCGTCTAGCCGAACAGCCGAACGAGCGCGTGGACCACCGCGGCCGCTCCGGCCACGAGCAGCACCGCGGCCAACCATCGCAGGCGGGGTCGAGCGCAGCGCCGCGACCGATGCGGCCAGACACCCGAGCCCGACGAGGAGTTCGATCGCGAACGTCGCGGTCTGGCCCATCGCGGTGCAGGGTAGGCTCTGCCGCCGTGGACATCGCGATCATCGGCGGAACCGGCGACGAGGGGTTCGGCCTGACGCTGCGCCTCGCCCGCGCCGGGCACCACCTCACGATCGGCTCGCGCTCGCAGGAGAAGGGGGCCGCGACCGCCGACTCGGCACGCGAGCTGCTCGGCGGGCGACGTGCGCGTCGATGGCGCCACGAACGAGCAGGCGGCCGGGAGCGCCGAGGTCGTGATCGTCACGGTGCCGTTCGAGGGCCAGGCGGTGATCTACCGCTCGATCAAGGATCAGGTGCGAAGGGGCGCGGTCGTCGTCGACTGCACGAGCCCCCTCGCGACGGCCGTGGGCGGGAAGGCGTGGCACGTCGTCCGGCCGTGGCACGGCTCGGCGGTGGAGCTGGCCAAGGCGATCCTCGCCCCAGACGTTCGGATGGTCGCCGCCTTCCACACGATCGCTGGCGAGGCCCTCCAGGACCTCGAGCACGACATGGACAGCGACGTCCTGGTCTGCGGGAGCGACGCGGACGCGAAGGCGATCGTGGGCGGGCTGATCGACCAGATCCCGAACCTGCGCTGGGTCGACGCGGGGGAGCTCTCGCAGGCTCGGATCGTCGAACCGATGACGGCCCTGCTCATCTCGATCAATCGTCAGTACAAGATCCGCGGCTCCGGGTTCCGGGTCACGGGCCGCGACTCCTGGGGCCGGCCCGGCTCCTAGCCCGGCCGGGCTGCGTTCCGAGCTCCGGTTCAGTCGAGCTCGACGAGCGTTTCGCCCACCTGGACCACCTGTCCCGGCTGGGCCGGGATCGCGGACACGATGCCTTCGCGAGGGGCCGGGATCGCGTTCTCCATCTTCATCGCCTCGAGGATGCAGACGACGTCGCCGGCCTGGATCTCCTGGCCGGGCTCGACGAGGATGCGGAGGATCGTTCCCTGCATCGGGGCGGCGATCACCGCGTGGACGTGCTCGCCGCCGTGGGCCGCCTGCCGCGCCGGGACCCTCGGCGCCGTGTCCCGCCGGTGGTCGAAGATCCGCACCGGGACCCGCCGACCGTCGACCTCCAGGAGCAGCTCGGCGGGGACCGGTTGCTTCGGATCCACGGCCGGAGGCGGCGGTGCGCCGTCCGGGAGCTCGGCGTCCCGGAGCGCCCCGGGCAGCCACGTCGTCGAATGCGTGGACTTGCGGAACGCGCGCGTGTGGCAGGATCCATCGATGCAGCGGGATCGTCGTTGGTACGCCCTCCACCCGGAACTCGGCGAGCGCCCGGTCCATCCGCGCGATCGCGCGATCGCGCGTCTCGGCCGAGACGACGAGCTTGGCGAACATCGAGTCGTAGTCGGGCGGGATGTCCCGGCCCTCCCGCACCCCCGAGTCCACCCGGACGAACGGCCCGGAGGGCTCGCGATAGGCCGTGACGCGTCCGGGTCCGGGCAGGAAGTTCCGAGACGGGTCCTCCGCATTGATCCGGCATTGGATCGCGTGGCCACGCGAGCCGACGTCCGACACGTCGAGCCTGTCGCCGAGCGCCACGCGGATCTGGAGCGCGACGAGGTCGATGCCGGTGACCATCTCGGTCACGGTGTGCTCCACTTGGAGGCGCGTGTTCATCTCGAGGAAGTAGAACTCGCCGTCCTCGTCGACGATGCACTCGACCGTGCCGGCATTGACGTAGCCGGCCTCCTTCGACAGGGCCATCGCGGCGTCGCCGATCCGTGCGCGCAGCTCGTCGTCGACGATCGGCGAGGGTGTCTCCTCGATCAGCTTCTGGTGCCGGCGCTGGACCGTGCAGTCACGTTCGCCGAGGAAGGCGACGTTGCCGCGGGCATCCGCGAACACCTGCGCCTCGACGTGGTGCGCGCGGTCGATGTAGCGCTCGAGGAAGACCTCGGGCCGGCCGAAGTACGCCTGCGACTCGCGCGTCGCACGGGCGAGCGCCTGCTCGAGCTCCTCGGGTTTGCGGACGGTCAGCATGCCCTTGCCGCCGCCGCCGAACGCGGGTTTCACGAGCACCGGGTAGCCGATCCGGTCGGCCTCGGCGGGCGCGTCGGCCGCGGTGATGGGCTCCGGCGTGCCGGGGACGATCGGCACCCCGACCCGGTCGGCCGCCCGCCGCGCGGCGGCCTTGTCACCCATCATCTCGATCGCGTCCGCGGGTGGGCCGATGAAGGTGAACCCCGAGTCGGTGACCGCTCGGGCGAAATGCGCACGCTCGGAGAGGAACCCGTACCCCGGGTGGATCATCGTGGCCCTGGACTTCGAGGCGGCCTCGAGGATCTGGCCGATCGACAGGTACGAGTCCGCCGGCAGCGCAGGGCCGATCCGCTGCGCCTGATCGGCCATCTCGACGTGGAGCGCATCGCGGTCGGCGTCGCTGTAGACGGCGATCGAGGTGTAGCCGAGCTCTCGGACGGTGCGGATGATGCGCACGGCGATCTCGCCGCGGTTGGCGATCAGGATCCGGGGTTTGGCCACATGCCTCCGGCGGTTTTTCGGGGTGCGCTCCGGCAGCCGATAATCGGGTACCCCTGAACGGGAGTCAACCGTTGGTGCTTTCCGAAGATGCCCTGGTCCGAGCCCTCGAACGAGCGGGTCAGCGCGCCCCCGTGCGGTTCGAGGAGGTTACCGGCTCGACCCAGGCGACGGCCCTGGAGCTGGCGGCCGAGGGCGCGCCGGAATGGTCGCTCGTGGCCGCCGGACATCAGACGGCCGGCCGCGGTCGCCTCGGCCGGCCGTGGCGCGATGAGCCCGGCGGCGCGCTCATGTGCTCGTTCGTCCTGCGGCCGTCGCTCGAGCCGGAAGCCGGAGGCCTGCTCACCCTGCTCGCCGGGACGGCCCTCGCGCACGCCGCTCGCGAGCTCGCCGACCAGCGGGCCGCCTGCAAGTGGCCGAACGACCTCCTGGTCGCCGGTCGCAAGGCGGGCGGGATCCTGGCCGAGTCGCGGGTTGCGCAGGGGCGGTTCGAGTACGTCGTGATCGGGGTCGGCGTGAACCTGCGCGAGCCGCCGCCGGAGGTGCCGGAGGCCGGGGCGGTCGACGCCGAGGCGGACGAGCTGCTCGAGGCGTTCCTCTCGGCGTTCGCGCGTGGCTACGAGCCGGGGCATCCGGCGTTCGCGGGTGCGGTCATCACGGCCTACCGGGAGGTGTGCGCGACGCTCGGCATGCGCGTCCATGCGACGACGTCCGACGGTGCGGTCGTCGCCGGCGAAGCGGTCGGCGTCGACGAGCTCGGCGGACTGGTCGTCAGCACCGACGACGGCCTGCGGGTCGTGCGCTTCGGCGAGGTGCGACACCTCGAATAGCCGGGTGCGCAGGCTGGAGTAGGATTTCGGCCGTGGCGTTCCCGCGCAGGGTATTGATCGACGGCGAGGATCTCGTCCTCGAGCTCCGTCCGCACTGGATCGCCCTCGTCGTCCCGGTCGTGGTCGCGGTGCTGGTCCTCGGGGGCTTGATCGCCGCGCTCGTCTACGCGCCGGACGACGGGGCGGGACGCAGCGTCGTCGTGTGGGGGGCGACCGCCGTGGCCGTCGTGCTCCTGATCATGTACTCGGTCCGCGGCATCATCTCCTGGGCGACGTCGCACTTCGTGGTCACGTCGGATCGCGTGATCCACCGAGAGGGGTGGATCGCCAAGCGCTCGATGGAGATCCCGCTCGAGGCGATCAACGACGTGCGGTTCCACCAGGGCGTGTTCGAGCGGATGATCGGTGCGGGCGACCTGATCATCTCGTCGGCGAGCGAGTTCGGGCGCCAGGTCTTCGGCGACATCCGCAACCCGGAGGACGTCCAGAAGACGATCTACCACCAGGGCGAGCTGAACAAGGAGCGCATGTTCGGCGGAGGACGCGCCGCCGAGGCGGCCGCATCGCCCGTCTCGACACCCGCCGCCGCCTCGACCACCGGCGAGCTCGAGCGGCTCGCGGAGCTCCGCGACCGGGGCGTCCTCACCGAGGCCGAGTTCCAGAACCAGAAGAAGAGGGTCCTGGGCGACCGCTGATGTTGCGAGCTCGTCGCCGTCACACCTAGGCTCTGTGTCGTGACCCGAACCGCGGTCCCGCGTGCGGCGGTCTTCCTCCTCGCGATCGCCATCCTTCCCTGGATCGCTGCCTCGCCGTCGGACTGGTGGCGTTCCCCGACGCCCTCCGTCCATCCGTCGTCGGATTCGATCGGTTCGCTCACGACCCCGATGGTCGTGACGCCGGATCGACCGAAGGTGTGGCCGGGTGGCAAGCGCACCGACACGGTCCGAGGGTTGCACGCGGTGCCCGAGGCGGGAACCGGCATCGACCCGCCCCGATGGTTCACCGGCGAGATCCCGCGTCCGGCCTCGGCCGGTTCGACGGATGTCCTCGCCAACGACCTGGCCGAACGAGGCCCGCCGATCCCTGGCGCCTGAGGCGCGGGCACCCGTCGACCGGTCCCCGAGGCCGTTCGTCCGCCCACGCAACCCGACCGCCGCATGGGTCGGATCGGCGCGCAGGTCCGTCGATCCGGCGTGCGCCATCGAAGGGAGAGGTCATGACCACTGCAGATGTCGTCCGGGAGCAGGCGCTCATCCTCGCTCGAACCGGGTCCGACGAGGACGAGGCGATCCGAGAGCTCGAGACCGCGAGCGGGGGACGCCGCGTGGCGGCGGTGATCGCGCGCCGGCAGGTCTCCGATGGACTCGACAGCGATCCGGATCGAACCGATGCCGTCCGAGCGATCGAGCTCCTCGATCGCCTGCTCGAGCGTCTCCCGGCCTAGCCGTGATCACCTCGGATCGTTCCGAGTCGCGGACGAGACGCCTCCGAGCGGTGGAGCTCGTCGGGTACGGGTTGATCGCGATCGGCTTCGTCCTGATCGCGCTCGGCGTCATCGAGATCGGAGGTCTGTTCAACGTCGGACTCGGTTTCGTGCTGGTCATGGTGGGCGCCCCGATGATGTTCGGTCGGAGCGCCGAGCCGGAGCTGGACGAGGAGGCGTTCCTGCGGCAGCTCGAGGACCTCTGAGCCAGAGCGTCCGAAGAGCGATGGGCTCGCCGAGGATCGGCGTGGAAGGATGAGCCGATGGCGATCGTCAACGAGACGCCGCTGCCCGGTATCGGCGTCCGATACGAGTTCGACACGCAGGAGGGCATCCGGCTCGGCGTGATCCATCACCGGACCGGCGTCCGAGAGCTCGTCCTGTACGAGCCCGACGACCCGGACACGGCGCACGACCTGATCCGACTCCGATCCGAGGACGCGCGCACGCTCGCGGAGCTCCTCGGCGTCTCCCAGGTCGCGAAGGAGCTCGCCGAGCTCGAGCGGGACGTCGAGGGGCTGGCCGTGGACCGGCTCCCGATCGACGCCGGATCGCCGTTCGACGGCGGCACGATCGGCGACACCGGCGCCCGGACCCGAACCGGCGTGTCGATCGTCGCCGTCATCCGGCAGGGGAGCGCGCATCCGGCGCCCGGCCCCGCGTTCGAGCTCCACGGCGGCGACGTCGTCGTCGTGGTCGGCACCCCGCGCGGCATCGAAGAGCTCGCGATCCTGCTCCGCTCGGGCTGAGCGGTGGAGGACTCGCTGTTCCTGCTCGAGCTCGGCGGCGTCGTGCTGCTGCTTGCCGTCCTCGCGCGCCTCGCCACGCGCTTCGGCTTCTCGCCGATCCCGCTCTACCTCCTTGCCGGCCTCGCGTTCGGGAGCGGTGGTGTGATCCCGCTCGTGACCGCCGACCGGTTCATCGAGGCCGGGGCGGAGATCGGACTGATCCTGCTCCTGTTCTCGCTCGGCCTCGAGTACTCGGCGCGCGAGCTCGTCGACTCGATGCGTTCCACCGCCGTGCTCGGCGTGGTGGATCTCGTGCTGAACTTCACGCCGGGGTTCGTCGGGGGTCTGCTCCTCGGATGGGACCCGGTGCCGTCGTTCTTCCTGGGTGGGGTCACGTACATCTCCTCGTCGGGCGTGGCCGCCCGAACGCTCGACGACCTGGGGTGGCTGGGCAACCGTGAGACGCCGCTCGTGTTGGCGGTGCTGGTCATCGAGGACCTGGTGATGGCGGGGTTCCTGCCCCTCGCCACCGTCCTGCTGGTGGGTGGCGGTGCCGCGTCGGTGGGCTTGTCGGTCGCGATCGCCGTGCTCGTCGTCGTGGGGGTGCTGTGGATCGCGGGTCGCTTCGGCCCCACGATCAGCCGTGCCGTGTTCAGCCACTCGGACGAGGCGTTGCTGCTCGGCATCCTCGCGATCGTGTTGCTCACGGCCGGAGGCACCCAGGCCCTGAACGTCTCGGCCGCGGTCGGGGCGTTCCTGGCGGGCATCGCGATCTCGGGCCCCTCGGCCGATCGCGGTCGGGCGCTCCTCGGCCCGCTCCGCGCCGTCTTCGCGGCCGTGTTCTTCGTGTTCTTCGGCTTCCAGGTCGACCCCGCCTCCATCCCATCGTCGTTGGGACCGGCCACCGTGCTCGCCGTCATCGGCGCGGCGACGAAGTACGCGACGGGCTGGATCGGCGCGAGACGGGCCGGGCTCGGGCGGCGCGGGCGGATGCGCGCCGGGACGGCGTTGATCCCACGGGGAGAGTTCTCGATCGTGATCGCAGGGCTCGCCGTCGCCGAGGGCGTCGAGCCGGAGCTCGGACCGATCGCCGCCACCTACGTGCTGCTCCTCGCGATCGCCGGCCCGCTGGCCGCCAGGGTGGTCGACCGGATCGCCGCCCCGGCCACCCCGGCGGCTCCGTAGTCCCGCGTTGGCGACGGAGACGGGGCCGATGGGAGGATAGGCCCCGTGGAGCCGAGGGTCGCGGTCGTGGGGGTCGGTCACGCGGGGTTCGCCCCGATCACCGCCGGCGTCTCCTACAAGGAGTTGATGTTCGAGGCGGCCCAGCGCGCGTACCACGACGCCGGGGTCGACCCGCGCGAGGACGTCGACTCGTTCGTGTGCTGTTCGGAAGACCTGCTCGAGGGCACGTCGATCTTCGACGAGTACGTGCCCGACCAGATCGGCGCGATGCAGCGGCCGGTGCACACCGTGACCGCCGACGGGCTCTTCGGCGTCGCGACGGGACTCATGCTGATCCGTTCGGGGCTCGCGTCGGTCGTCGCGGTCGAGGCGCACAGCAAGGTCTCGGACGTCCGCACGCTCGGACGGATCGAGGCGTTCGCGCTCGACCCGGTGCTGAACCGTCCGCTCCGGTTCCCGACGCACGGCGCTCGCCGGGCTCGACATGCTCGCGTTCCTCGAGCGCACCGGCCTGTCCGAGGAGCACACGGCGATGGTCGCCGCGAAGAACCGCTCGAACGCGCTCGACAACCCACGGGCCGCGTATCCGGCGACGCTCGCGGTCGAGGACGTCGAGGATTCGGCCCCGGTCGCATGGCCCCTGCGGGAGCTCGAGGTCGCGGGGCGCGCGGACGGGTGCGTGGTCGTGGTGCTGGCTGCCGAGGGCCGGGTGCGCGAGCTCACCGAGGGGCCGGTGTGGCTGCTGGGCGCCGGGTGGGCCTCGGGCAGTCCGACCCTGGAGAGCCGCGCGTGGGGGGAGGCCGACTTCGTGACGACGGCCGCGGCCGCCGCCTACCGGCAGGCCGACATCGCCGATCCGCAGGAGGAGATCGACCTCGTCGAGGTGGACGACGTGTACGCGTACCGTGAGCTGCAGCACGTCGAGGCCCTCGGGCTCGCGTCGGCGAGCGATCTGGCCGGGATGCTCGAAGAGGGTGAGCTCGATCCGGGCGGCGACCTCCCCGTGAACGTGTCCGGCGGCTCGCTCGGGCAGGGCAACCTGTTCGAGGCCAACGGCCTCGTCCGGCTCCTCGAGTGCGTCGAACAGCTTCGCGGCGAGGCCGGCGAGCGCCAGGTCGACGAGACCTACGTCGCGGTCGCGCAGTCGACGCGCGCGGTCCCGTCGACCTCGGGCGCGGTCGTCGTCCTCGCGAACGACGAGGGAGCAGGCGGATGAACCTCGCGGGCGTGGACCACGTGTGGTTCTGGGTGAGCGACATGGATCGGGCCGTTACCTTCTATCGCGATGCCGTGGGTCTCGACGTGGTGAGCCGTCATGGCAACGAATGGGCCGAGCTCGACGCCGGTCCGATCCGCCTCGGGCTCCACGGCGCCGGCGAGGGCAGGCCCGCGGCGCACGGCGGTACCGCCGTGTTCCGTGTCGACGACCTCGATGTCGCGAAGGCGGCGCTCGAGCAGCGGGGCGTCCCGTTCGAGGACCACCTCGGCGAGGTTCCCGGGATCGCCAGGTACGCCTCGTTCACGGATCCGGACGGGAACTCGATGCAGCTGATCGAGTACGTCTCAGAGGACCAATAGATGGCCCGGCGCGTGGCCGTCGTCGGCGCGGGGATGACGAAGTTCGTTCGCCGCGCGCAGGAGACCGGCAAGGAGCTCTCATGGGAGGCCTCGCGCGAGGCCCTCGCGTCGTGCGAGCTCTCGCTCGAGGACGTCGACGCCGTCTGCCTGACGAGCGCGCCGGACGCGTTCGACGGGGTCCACATGAAGGGCGAGTACCTGTCCGACGGCGCCGGCGCGTTCGGCAAGCCCTACATCCGGACGTACGTCGGCGGCGGCAGCGGCGTGTTCACCGCGATCCAGGCGTACTACACCGTCGCGAGTGGGATGGCGGACGTCGTCCTCGCGGTGGCCGAGGAGAAGATGTCCTCGACGCAGCCGCACCCGCAGGGGGCGTTCCTGACGATCTTCGACAACATCCTCGAGCGGCCGCTCGGGCCGAACCTGCTGTGGATCTTCGCGCTCGAGATGAACCGGTACATGCACGCCTACGGGCTGGACAAGCGAGACATCGCGGCCGTCGCGGTGAAGAACAAACGGAACGCGGCGGATCATCCGGCCGCGCTCCTCGGGACGACGGACCTCACGATCGAGGACGTGCTCGCGTCCGAGACGCTCGCGTGGCCGGTGCAGCGCCTGGACGTCTCGCCGATCAGCGACGGGGCCGTCGCGATCGTCGTCGCGAGCGAAGAGGCCGTGGCGAAGATCACGGGCCGGCCCGTGTGGATCCAGGGCGTCGGATGGAACCTCGACACCGCGTACTGGACGAACCGCGACCTCGTATTCCCCGAGTACGTGGCGAACGCCGCGCGAGCCGCGTACGCGATGGCCGGCGTGACCGAGCCTCGCAAGCAGATCCACGTCGCCGAGCCGTACGACCCATTCGACTACAAGGAGCTGCACCACCTCGAGGGGCTGTTGCTGTTCGACAAGGGCAAGGCGCCGGAGGCGTCCCGCGACGGCGTCCTGGACCGCGACGGCGACCTGCCGTCGTGCCCGAGCGGTGGACTCCTCGGCGTCGGGAACCCGATCGCGGCCGCGGGCCTCATGAAGATCGCCGAGCTGTACTGGCAGCTCCGCGGCGAGGCGGGGGCGCGCCAGGTCCCCGGGACGCCCGAGCGCGGTGTCGCGCAGGCCTGGGGTGACCTGATGCAGGTCGGGACCGTGGTCGTGATGGGCTCGGACGGCGGTCCGCCGACGACGGCGACCGAGCCGCCGGCCACGCCGCCCTCGACCACCGCGGCCACGTCGCTCTCGGACGCCGAGTTCCGCTCGGCGACGGGCGCGGTCGACGACGCGATCGACGCGAGCTACGCCTGGGATGCCGGCGTCGCGGTCGGGCGGTTCCTCGATGGACTGCAGGCGGGCACGATCCTCGGCCGCGAATGTCGCGGATGCGAGCGGGTGCTCGTGCCGCCCAGGATGTTCTGCGAGCGTTGCTTCCGAGCGACCGACGCGTGGAGGCGGGTCGAGGACACGGGGACCGTGCAGACGTACTCGATCTGTTACGTGCGCTGGGACATGGAGCGGCTCACCGAGCCCGAGATCCCCGCGGTGATCTCGATCGACGGCTCGGACGGCGGCTTCCTGCACATGCTCGGCGAGGTCGCCCCCGACGACGTGACGATCGACATGGCGGTCGAGGCCGTGTGGAAGCCGGTCGGGGAGCGCACGGGCTCGATCCTCGACATCGCGTACTTCCGCCCCAGGAGGGGTGACTGATCGTGCTCGAGAAGATCTCCGGCCCCGATGCGGTCAGACGATGGGCGGGTGACTTCCCGGTCGGGCACCGGTACACGCCGGGTGTAGCCGGCGAGGCGTTCTTCACGGCGCTCCGCGACCGAGGCGTGCTCCTCGGCTCGAGATGCTCGTCGTGCGCGTACACGTACGTGCCCGCTCGCATGTTCTGCGAGCGGTGCTTCGCGGAGCTGCGGGCGGACACGGAGGTCGGTCCGGGCGGCGCGCTCGTCTCGTTCACGATCGTGTTCGAGGGCGTGGACGGCGAGCCGCTCGATCGCCCCGAGACCCTCGCGCTCGTTCGACCGGACGGTTCCGACGCGGTCCTCCTGCATCGTGTGCTCGATCATGGCGACGAACCGCTCGAGGTCGGCAGGCGTATCGAGGCCGTGCTCCGGCCACAGGCCGAACGCATCGGCTCGATCCTCGACATCGAGGGCTTCCGGGTCGTACTCGACTGAGGACCGGCTGCCCGCGGTGCCGGCCGGCTCGCGTGGTTCCGGTGGTCAGCCGTCGCTGCCCTTCGCGTAGTTGCTCGCGCCGAACCAATCGACGACGACGACGGGCTCGTCGCCGACCACCCAGGCGTCGTGGCCACTCGGGAGCGATGTGACGTCTCCGGGCCCGGCGACGAACTCGGTGCCGTCGTCCATCCGGATCGCCAGCTGCCCGCTCACGTGGTACTGGAAGTGCGGAGCCTCGCAGCTGGCGGTGTTCGCGATCGGCCGCACGTCGTTCGACCACCGGAATCCGGGCTCGAAGACCAACCGCCCCACCTCGGCACCGCCCACGGTGACGATCTCGGCTCGGCCGTGCGGGAACGGCCGCGTCTCCTCGGGCACCTCGAACCTCTTGTGCGCGGTCTCCTGCATCGTTCCTCCCTTCCCGGGGCAGATCACCCCTCGATGCGGGTATCCTGACCTACTAGTAGGTTGATAGTCAAGTTCTGGGGGCTGCCGGGACCCGGCCGAGATGAGGGAGGATGCTCCCATGGCGGAGACACGACGACGAAGCGCCAACGACACGCGGACGAGGATCCTCGACGTCGCCGAGCGGCTCGTGCAGACCCGCGGGTTCAACGGATCCAGCTACGCGGATGTCGCCGCGGAGCTCAAGATCACCAAGGCGAGCCTGCACTATCACTTCCCCGGCAAGGCGGAGCTCGGCGAGGCGCTCATCGCCCGCTACGCGGACCGGTTCGCCGAGGCCCTCGCGGAGATCGAGGCGCGCCCGGCAGAGGCGCGGGCGAAGCTCGAGGCGTACGCGGGCCTGTACGCCGACGTGTTGCGCGGGAAGCGGATGTGCCTGTGCGGGATGCTGGCCGCCGAGTACCAGACGCTCCCCAAGCCGATGCGGCAGAAGGTGATCCGGTTCTTCGACGAGAACGAGGAGTGGTTGACGCACGTCCTGGAGCAGGGCCGGAGGGACGGAACGCTCGTGTTCGCGGGGTCGGCGAGCGAGGTGGCCCGGACGATCGTCGTGGGTCTGGAAGGCGCGATGCTCGTCACCCGACCCTACGGCGACGTGGCTCGCTTCGAAGCCGCCGCGAGCCACCTGTTGACGAGCCTCTCGAGCTCGAGCGGAGCTGGGGCACCGGCCCGATAGCCCGAGCGCCTGACCCGCGGACGCGTGCGTGGATGTCGCGCGCCGCCCGTATCCTTCGGACATGGCCAGCCTTTCCTGTGAACGATGCGGTCTCCCGTTGCCCGACGAGGCGCGTTTCTGCCCGAACTGCGGGTACCCGGTCGGCGCGCCGCTCGCGGAGGAGCGCAAGGTCGTCACCGTCATCTTCGTCGACCTCGTCGGATCGACGAAGATCTCCGCGCAGGTCGATCCCGAGCGATACCGGGAGGTCCTCACGCGCTACTACCGCATGGTCTCGGACGAGCTCGAGTCGCTCCGCGGGCGCGCCTACAACTTCGCCGGCGACGCCGTGGTCGGGGTCTTCGGCCTGCAGCACACGCACGACGACGACGCGCTCCGCGCCGTCCGCGCCGGCCTCGCGCTGGTCGAGCGGATCGGCCGCCTCGGCCAGGAGATCGGGCTGCCGGTACCGCTCCAGGTTCGCGTCGGGATCCACACCGGACCGGTCGCCATCGGCTCGGAGGCGTCCGACCAGGGACTGATCTTCGGCGCGACGGTGAACCTCGCGGCGCGGCTGCAACAGGCGGCCGATCCCGGGACCGTGCTCGTGTCCGACACGGGGTACCTCCTGTCGCAGTCGGAGGTCGAGTACGGGCCGATGCGAGAGGTCGAGGCGAAGGGGTTCGAGGAGGAGGCGGCGGCGTGGCCGGTCGTGGCCCTCCAACCCGGCACGAGCCGCCGGACGATCCCGTTCGTCGACCGCAAGCACGAGCTCCGGTTGCTCCAGGACGCGTTCGAGGGCGCCCGCGAGAACCGACATGGCCACCTCGTCACGCTGCTCGGGGAGATCGGCATCGGCAAGAGCCGGCTCGCCGAGGAGTTCATGTCGGGCCTGTCCGAAGACGCGAAGGTGCTCTTCGGCCGCGCGAGCCCCTTCGAGGAGGACTCGACGTTCGCGCCGCTCGCGCAGATCCTCCTGCACGAGATCGGGGAGCGAGCCGATGCGGAGCCGGAGCGGATCCAGGCTCGCCTCGAGGAGCTCGTCGCCGACTGCTGCCCGGCCGACGAGACGCCGCAGGTGGCGGCGCGGCTCGGCCTCGCCCTCGGGCTCGGGAACGGCGATGAGCCCCACGACGAGACGCGGCGGTTCCAGGTCGCCGACATCCGGTCCGGCCTGCTCGCCCTGCTCGAAGGGCTGGGGCACCTTGGCCCCGTCGTCCTGGTGCTCGAGGACCTGCACGCCGCCCAGCCGGCGATGCTCGACCTCGTCGAGCACGTGGTGCCCGAGGCCAAGGACATCCCGGTCCTCGTCCTGTGCGTGGCTCGCTACGACCTGCTCGATGAACGGCCCGGCTGGGGGAGCGGCAGGGGCAACACGTTGAACCTGTACCTGGATCCGATGTCGATCGAGGACGCGACCCAGCTCGCCCGGGAGGCGGGTGACGGGCTGGACGAGGCGACCGCCGAGCGGATCGCTCGCCACGCGGGTGGCAACCCGTTCTTCATCGTCGAGACCACCGGGATGCTGTTGCACACCGGCGAGGGGATCTCCGCCGACACGGGCCCGCTGCCCGAGGGCCTGCTCCCGCCGACGGTGCAGGCCGTCGTCGCCGCCCGCATCGACCACCTCGCTCCCGACGCCCGCGACCTCGTCCGCAGGGCGTCGGTCTTCGCGCGATCGAGCTTCAGCATGGACGAGCTCCGGCTGATCGCGGGCCCGACCGACGAGGTGCTCGAGGAGCTCGAGGACGAGGAGGTCCTGGAGCGCGACCTGGACCGGCCCGACGTGTGGCGCTTCCAACACCGCCTCGTCCGCGACGTCGCGTACGAGAGCCTGCCCAAGCGGGAGCGCCGGCGCCTGCACCTCACGGTCGCCGAGGGGCTCTCCAGCGATCCGAAGCGGGCGGCACGGTATCCGCGCCGGATCGCATCGCACCTCGAGCGGGCCGCGCGCGCCGCGCTCGACCTGAACCCGGGCGACCGCGAACTGGCGGAGCGTGCGGTGGAGGCGCTGGCCCACGCGGGGAACGTGGCGCTCGAGGGTCCCGACATCCGCGCGGCCGAGGACACGTACCACCGGGCGCTGGACCTCGCCGGGTCCGAACGTGGATGGGGCCTCCGCGAGGCCAGGATCATGGCGGGCTTGGGCGAGGCGCGCTACTGGCTGGGCGAGTTCGAGCGGGCGATCCCGGTGCTGGAGCACGCCCTCACGCTCGGCGACGGCGACGCGGCGACCAGGGCCCAGGCCGCTCGCTTCCTCGGCGACATCGAGCTCTCCGTCCGGGGCGACGCGGAGCGAGCCGGCGCGCTGCTCGAGGACGCGTTGGCCGCGGCCCGCGACCTCGGCGACCCGTGGACGCTCGCGCGGACGCTGCTGGTCGCCGGCTGGGGCCCGTACTGGCGCGGCGACCAGGAGCGCGCCCGCTCGATGTTCGCGGAGGCCCTCGACATCGCCCGCGCGAACCCAACGCGCGATCCCTGGGCCGAGTCCCGGGCGCTCGTCGCGCTCGCGATGCTCGAGAGCGAGACCGGCGACGAGGAGGTCGCGTTCGGCGTCGCCTCGGAGGCGCTCGCGATCGCCGAGGCGGCGAGGGATCGCTTCTCGATCGCCGTCGCGCGGGAGTCCGTCGGCGGAACGCTCCGCCGGATGATGCGCGTGGAGGAGGCCGAGGTGCATCTCACCGCGGCGATCGACGGGTTCCGGGAGCTCGGCGCCCGATGGGAGCTCGCGAGCGCGCTCACCTCGCGCGGGATCGTCCGGCGGCTGGGGGGCCGGGCCGAGGAGGCCGCGCGCGATCTCAAGGAGGCCCACCGGATCTGCATCGAGCTCAAGGAGCGCAGCATCGTCACGTGGACGGCGAGCATGCTGGCCCGGGCGTTCATGGACCTGGGCGATCCGAGCGCCGCGCGGCGTATCGTCGCGGACACGCTGCACCTGGCCAACGCGGAGACGGCCGAGTGGTTGGACGAGATCGAAGCGGAGGTCCTGCTCGTGGAGGGCGAGCGGGATGCCGCGCTCGAGAAGTCGCTCGAGCTGCTGCGTCGCGACCGAGGGCAGGCGTCCGAGAAGGACGTCGCCGCGCGCGTGTGGTGGATCTCGGAGGTGTTCGGGGTCGAGGCCGCCGGTGGAGCGGAGGAGGTCGAGCGGGCCCGCGAGCTGCTCGAGCGCCTGCACGCGTCGCAATCCCTCCGGGCGCCGGAGCTCGCGCTCCGGAGCGGCGTGCCGGTCGAGACCGCCGGCTAGGCCCAGCCGACCGAGGATCCGCTCACCGTGGCGGCTAGGCTGAGCGGCGATGGACTTCGACCTGACGCAGGAGCAGGAGGATCTCCGGGCGGCGGTGCGTGCGTTCGCCGAGGAGGTCGTCGCCCCGGCGGCGGCCGAAGCGGACGAGCGCGAGGAGTTCCCGCTCGAGACCGTGAAGCGGATGGCCGAGATCGGGTTGTTCGGCATCCCGTTCCCGGTGGAGGTCGGCGGGCAGGGGGGCGACCTGTTGTCCTTCTGTCTCTGCCTCGAGGAGATCGCTCGATACGACTCGTCCGTCGCGATCACGCTCGAGGCGGCGGTCGGCCTGGCCGCCAACCCCGTCTTCCGGTTCGGAACGAATGAGCAGCAGGAACGCTGGCTCGTTCCGATGGCGCAGGGCGAGGCGATCGGCGCGTTCGCGCTCACGGAGCCGGGGGGTGGCTCCGACGCGAGGGCGATCCGCACGACGGCGCGGCTCGAGAACGACGAGTGGGTGCTCGACGGCTCGAAGGCGTTCATCACGAACTCGGGCACACCGATCACCTCGGTGATCCTGGTCGCGGCGCGCGACGAAGAGGCCGGCGACGGCGCGATCTCGACGATCGTCGTTCCGGCGGGAACGCCCGGGCTCACCGTCGGGCGGGGGTACCGCAAGGTCGGGTGGCGCGCGAGCGATACGCACGAGGTCGTGTTCGAGGGATGCCGGGTCCCCGCCGATCATCTCCTCGGCGCGCGCGGTCGCGGGTACGCGGAGTTCCTCGAGACGCTCGCCGACGGCCGGATCGCGATCGCGGCGCTCTCGGTCGGCCTCGCGCGGGGATGCATGGAGGAGAGCGTGCGGTACATGGGCGAGCGTGAGGCGTTCGGACGGCCGATCGGCGCGTTCGAGGCCCTCCAGTTCAAGGCGGCCGACATGCGCATGGGGGTCGAGACGGCGAGGCTCGCGTACCAGCGAGCGGCCTGGCTCCGCGATCACGGGCGGCCGTTCGCGACCGAGGCGTCGATCGCCAAGCTCCACGCGAGCGAGGTGGCCGTCTCGGCGGCGCTGGATGCGGTCCAGATCCACGGCGGGTACGGCTTCGTGGAGGAGTCGGCGGTGGCGCGCTTCTACCGCGACGCGAAGGTGCTCGAGATCGGCGAGGGCACGAGCGAGATCCAGCGGGTGCTGATCGCCCGCTCGCTCGGCCTGCCGGGCACGGAGCTCTAGCCCGCTCGCTCAAGGCTGGTCCGTGCGTGGCCGAGGGTGATTGCAACGGGCTTCACGAGCGGGCACGGTTGACATCCCATCAGGGCGTTCGGTAGGAAAGGCCCTTCCCCATGGCCCATACGCTCCTCGGCTCCCGCCGCGTGCTTCGCCGCGCCCTCGGCGCGGTGACCGCACTCCTGCTCGCGACCTCCTTCGTGCAGGTCGCGCGGGCCGAGCCCAGCACGAAGGAGAAGCTCCAGGCCGCCAAGGCCGAGTTCGAGCAGCTGAAGGGCGAGATCGCGGCCCAGCAGCGCGTCCTCAGCGGCCTCCTGCTCGAGGCCGCCGTGATCGCCGAGCGACGAGAGGTCGCCTACGGGCGCTGGCAGCAGATCACCGTCGAGCTCCGCGAGACCCGGGCGCAGCTCGGCGACGCCCAGGACGAGTACCAGCGGCTCCAGGACGTGCTCGAGGCCCGGGCGCGCGAGGCGTACATCGTCGGCCCGGGGAGCGGCCTCGAGTTCCTGCTCGGGGCGACCTCGATCGCCGATCTGTCGGCGCGCGTCGAGTACATGAACGCGCTGAGCGAGGAGGACGTGGATCTCGCCTCGGAGGTGCAGAACCTGCGGAACACCCTGTCGGCGGAGAAGCAGGACCAGGAGCGGCTCCAGTCCAGGGCCGCGAAGGCGCTGCGGGCGGTCGAGACCGAGGAGGCGGCGCTGAAGGCCAAGCTCGACGAGGCCGAGGGCGTCCTCGCCGACCTGAACACGAAGAAGGCGCGCGCGGAGGAGCTCGTGGAGCAGCTCGAGAAGCGGTACCAACGCGAGCTCGCCGCGCTGTACGGGATCCAGGCGCACGACGGCGTGTTCAGGTACTGCCCGGTCGACCAACCCCGGGCCGTGTACGACGGGTTCGGCGCGCCGCGTTATGGCGGCGGTTACCACCCCCACGCCGGCAACGACATCATCGCGCCGCACGGCACGCCGATCCGCGCGACCTTCGACGGCGTGGCGCAGACGTCGATCAACTCCCTGGGGGGCTACGCGGTCTACGTGTACGGGGACCTCGGGTACACGTACAACGCCCACCTCATGCAGCCGGGCGTGACCGGGTCCGTGACCGCCGGGGAGATCATCGGCTACGTCGGGACGACCGGGAACGCGAGCACGCCGCACAACCACTTCGAGTGGCACCCGAAGGTGATCCCGACCGACTGGCCGGCGAGCCCGTACGGCTACTCGGTCATCGGGACCGCCGTGAACCCCTTCCCGCTCCTCGCCCAGGTCTGCTAGGCGCGACGCCCGGGCCGTTTCGACGGTCGCCTCGCCCCGAAGATCAGGTACACCGCGACGAACGTGAGCACGGCGATCGCCGACGAGACGAGGATCGTCCCGACCGAGGTACCGCCGCCGCTCGCGGACGGTGACGGGCTCGGGGAGCCGGTTCGAGCGACGGCGACGTAGCCCACGACGTCGAGCTCCGCGTCGGCCTGTTGGATGCTCGGGAGGTCGCTCGTCTGCAGCGCCGTCCACTCGGTCCCGGTCTCCGAAGCGAGGACCGTGTGGCCGCCGTGGTCGTTCGACAGCAGCGGGTACACGAGGACGATCGTCGAGTCCATGGCGAGCGGTGCGGGATCGCCCGAGGGCCGGTAGGCGGCCTCGAGCAGGTACACGTTCCCCGCGATCTCGAGCGGCGGTTCGGGCTCCGCAGCAGCCGAAGGCGCGAGCGGCTCGATCGTGATCTCGACCGCGCGCTGCCCCTCGGCGAAGGCGAACGATCCCTTCGGCGCGATCCACGTCACCTGCGCGTCGTCGGTGGTCATGACCGAGGTGCGGCTCCCCTCCGGTCCGACGCGGATCTTGAACCTCCCGGACGAGGGTGGCTCGTTGCTCGTGACGAGCTCGATCGGCGGCTCGACCCATCGGTAGGGGGTCGGGGGCGCGAGGCCGTCGAGGAGGGGCCGCCCGGCGAGCGGGCTCAGATGACCGGAGAGCGCCGCCCCGGACGCGTACAACGCGAGCGCGACCAGCCCGGCGGCGAGCGCTCGTCGGCGAGCGACGCTCACGGGAGGGGATCGAGCAGCAGGGTCTCGCTCGTCGCGTATCGGTCGGGGGAGACGACCGCGTACGAGCCGGGCGCCTGCCACTGCCAGATCACGCTCGACGCGAGCAGGTTGGCGCCGGCGGTGACCGTTCCCGGCTCTCCGAAGCGCAGCCCGCCGCCGTTCGGGAGGGATCCCGAGGGCAGCCTCGTGGCGTTCGCGGCCGATGCGACCTCGATCGGTGCGAGGCCCGTGGCCTCGGGCAGCACCTCGTGCAGCAGCGCCCACGCTCCCGAGAAGCCGGCGAGCGCGGCGGCGCTCATCGGCTCGCCGAACCGGTCCCCGAACGCCGTCTCCGCGCGTTCGAGCAGGAGGCGTCCCGAGCGCGTGAGGCCCTCCACGTTCAGCGCGTCCGAGTCCGGCTTGTCCGAGGCGAACAGGCCGACCGCCTCGTCGCCCGAGCTCGGCGCCGAACGCCGGCATGCAGTAGCTCGACGAGGTCCCGATGCCGACCAGGACGTCCAGACCCTGCCGAACCATCTCGCGACGCATGTCGATCGCGTCCTGCAGGTACGCGGACACGAACACGACGTCCGGCCGGCTGGATGCGAGGTCCCGCACGAACGCCCGCATGTCCACGGTCCGCGGGTCGTACGCGAATGTGCCCGCGAGCGTGAATCCGCGAGCCCGGATCTCGTCGATGCCACCCTCGGCGACCGCGCGTCCGTAGGCGTCGTCGACGAGGGTGACCGCGTACCGCAACGCCGCGGGATCGGTTCCGAGCACCGGGGCGTACTCGTCCGCAACGAACCCGATCGCGTTGCGACCGAGGACCGCGCCCGACGGCGCGACGCGGAACACGAGCTCGCCCGCGCCGGCACCGCGTCATCTCGCCGACCGCGCCGGTCTCCCAGAACAGCAGTCCACGCCTCGCGGCGGCCTCGGCCGCCGGGGCCGAGATCGTGCTCCCGTAGCTCCCGAGGAGCAGCCGCACGCCGAGGTCCTCGAGGTGCTCGATCGCCCCGGGCGCGGCATCGGCGGCAGGGACGTCGACCGGGACGAGCTCGATCGGCCGCCCGCGCACCCCGCCGTCCGCGTTCGCGAGCTGGACCGCGACCTGGACGCCGTGGAACTCGTCGACCCCGCCCGGTCCCTGGGTGCCGGAGAGCGGATAGACGGCGCCGATCCGGATCGGCTCCTCCTGCGGGGCCCCGGTGCAGGCGCTCAGGACCACGAGCGCGCCGACGAGCGCGGCAGAGAGCGCGCGCCTCATCCGAGCACCACCCACGCGTTCGCCGCCGCGTGGGTCGTGGCGGGCGCGATCCAGGTCCCGCTCGCCCAGCGCTGCCACCCGAAGAGCAGGCCCGCGCCGAGGTCCACGGGCAGCGCGGCGGGGCCGTACGCGGGCACGTGGACGAGCGCGAACAGACAGGCGCGTGACGACGATCGCCGGCGCGGGCCCGAACCGCTCGAACCGCGCGTACGCGACGCGTCGGAACAGCGCCTCTTCGGCGACGGCCGCGAGCACCGAGAGCGGCAGTGCCGCCGAGCCCCAGGGAACCGGGACGGCCGGGCCGGCCAGGACCACGGCGGCCGCCACGGCGCCGAGCCCGATCAGCGCCACGGCGGAGAAGGGGATCAGTGCTCGACCCCGCTCGACCGGGACGGCGATGCAGGCGAGGGCGATCGCGACGTAGGCCGTGGCGAGCAGGCCGATGCGTGCGTTCGGGCCGGCGACCACGAAGGGCCTCGCGAGCAGCGCGACGGTGCCGGCGACGACGACGACGATCGCCGGGAGCGTCGGGTCCGATCGTTCGACGCGGGGATCGAGCGCGCTCACGGTCGCACCTCGAAGGCGACGACCGAGACCACGCGCGGGTCGAACGGGACGTGATCGCTGGCCACGAACTCGACCGTGATCCGGTGGGTGCCGGGCGCGACGTCGGCGATCTGCCTGCTCGAGCCCCTCGGTCATCGAGATCAGCTGGTCGTCGAGCAGCACGTGCAGGTGTCCTTCGTCCGGAGCGATGTCGGTCGTCGTCTGCGGGACGAGCTTCGCACCCTCGAGCGAGACCTGCAGCAGGACGATCGAACCCTCGACGCACCCTGCCGGTCTTCGGCTGCACGATCGCGAGGTCGGCGGTGCTGCTCGGCCGCGTCGCGGTGCTCGGCGACGAGGGCGACGTGGACGGCGACGCCGTGGCGCCGCCGGTCTCGCCACCCGAGCCACAGGCGGCGAGCACGAGCGTCACGAAGAGGAGGCCCACGATCCTCCGGTGCATCTCACCCCGTTCATACACGACGCTCACGACGGGCGGGTCACGGGAACGTCTGGTCGAACGACAGGAGGAACGTCTGCCCACTGCGGGTCAGCACGTCGAGGTCGAACGTCCACGTGCCGGGTTGCTCGAGGTCGAGGTTCGCGACGAAGTGGCCTTTCGAGAGCCGTTGGGGCAGCGGCGAGATCGGGGCGCCGCCGTCCGGTGTCGCGAGCACGATCCCGTGATGGAGCGGCAGCTCCGAGCCCTCCGCGTCGAAGGCGGTGATGTGCACCTGGTTCGTCCGCCCGGCCTCGCCGGGATCGACGTAGGCCTGGATCTGGATCCCTCCGGCGAGCGTGAACGTGTAGAGCGTCGGCTGCCCCGGCACCTCGGAGACGTCGAGTTGCGGCTCTGGGACCTCCGGCGTCACCTCGAGCGGGATCTCGAGCGAGCCGTCGGCTTGCTCCGCCCGGACGGTGATCGTCCACGTGCCGTCGAGCGCGAGGGCGGTGGACGCGGCCTGCCACCCGCCGTCCTCGACGCGTTCGAGTTCGAGCTCCGAGCCGACCTCCGGCTGCTCCGGGAGGTCGAACGTGAGCACCACCCGACGAGCCTCGACCGGTTCGCCCGTGTCGTAGTCCGTCAGCACGACGAGGAACGTGTTCGGCCCGACGGTGCCGGGCGTGATCGTGAGCCGTGCTCTCGTCGTCGTGGCGAAGTCCGAGCCGGTCACCACGAGGTGCGCGGCCTCCGGTGGCTCCGGCTCGGTCGGCTGCGGGGGGAGCCCGGTGAGCAGGCCGGTGATCCCGAAGGCGACGGCCGCGAGCGCGACCTCGCCTCCGGCGGTCCGCAGGAGCGGGCGCGAACCGAGCTGTTCGAACCGTGCGACGTTGCGGAACCGGTTCACCGCGCCGAGTGTGACGATCGTGGCGACGACGGCGAGCTTGACCACCAGCGTCGTGCCGTAGCTCGTGTCGAACGCGTGGAGCCACCATCCGAAGCCGCCGAGCTCGTTGGACGCGCGGAGCACGCCCGAGATCACGACGATCACGAGACCGATCAACGCGAGGCGCGACGATCGCCGGACCTCGGCGGGTCCCAGGCCCTTCGCGAGGCCGACGAGGAGCCAGACGAGTCCCCCGATCCACGTCCCGACGCCGACGACGTGCACCCACTGGACCAGGACGGCGGTGGGCGACCCCGCGGCGTGGCCGCCGGCGGCGCGCGCGAGCATCGCACCGGCGGCCCCGAGCGCCAGGAGCGCGAGCGTCACCCTCCCGGGCTTGATCGCCGCGGCGAGCGCCACGATGCCGGCGACGGTCACGGTGACGGCGAGCACGACGAACTTGCCGCCGGCATCCGACGACAGGAGCGTTCCGAGCGGCACGCCGACCGCCGACCGCTCCGCCACCGTCATGAGCACGACGCCGATCGCCGCGAGTGCCCACGCGATCCCCAGGATCCACGGCCGGGTCGTGACGCCGGGCCCGAGCGCGAACAGACCCGCCACCCCGGCGCCGAACAGCACGACGAGTCCGGCGTACAGGCACCACCTGCCGGCGACGGCCATCGGGCTCGGAGGTTCCGTCTGTTCCGTGTCGCCGGCGGGGATCGCCGTGACGTCTCCCTCGGAGACGCCGACCCCGAACGAGAACGCCCCCGAGGTGACGTGGCCGTCGGTCGTCGAGACCGTCCGCCACGTGACCGTGTACACCCCGTTGGGGAGCGGGTCGGGTGCGACCCGGATCGAGAGCTCGTCTCCCGGGACGCGCTCGACCGGCCCGGTCGGCACGGAGGCGCCCGTCCGGTCGACGATGTCGACGACCGTCAGGGAGAGGTCGGGCGGTTCGGTGAACGAGATCCCGATCTCCTCGGGGGCGGTGTCGAGGATGGCGCCGTTCGCGGGATCGGTCGCCGTGACCGCGGCGTGCGCGCCGGCAGGGGGGGCGAGCGCCGACAGCAGGACGACACTCGTGGCGGCGACGAACCCGGCGAGCGCGAGCCGCCTCACGACCCCTCCGTCACGAACGTCGTCGTGATCACCACGCGCGGATCGAAGGGTGCGTGGTCCGCCGCGACGAACTCGGCCTCGAGCCGGTGCACGCCGGGATCGAGGTCCTCCACCGGGACCTTCTGGGCCTCGCCGCTGGTCATCGAGACGATCGCGCCGTCGACGAACAGGTGGAGGTGCCCGGTATCCGGCGCGATGTCGGTCGACGACCCCTCGACGATCGAAGCGTCGTCCACTTGCACGAGGACCTCGAGGTCGTCCCCGCGCACGACCTGCCCGGGAGCCGGTTCCATGAAGGCGATCGTGGCGCTGGAGGCCGGCCGGGTCCCGCTCGGCTGCGGCCAGAGCACCGACGGCACGACGATCGACGCGACGAGCACGACCGGCGCGAGGCCGATCAACGTCCACGCGCCCCAGCCGGGCAACCTCGAGAACCCGCGGCCGCGGATCCGGCTGAGGCCGACCCAGCCGACCACCAGGCCGGCGGCGACGAGCGCCGACGACGCGAACTCGGGCGCACCGCCCGCGTGCGCGAGCATCGTCCTCAGGCCGCCGCCGGCCGCTTCCTCGACGCGACGAGCGCGACGACGGCGACCACCAACCCCAGGGCGCCGACGATCAGGCCGATCAGGCCGAACGTCTGCGCGCTGGAGGCGTCGTCCGCGACCTCGTCGGCGCGAGCGATCGCCGCCGCTCGGGCGTCCTCGATCTCACCCGAGAGCCTCGGCTCGACACGGCCGATCAGCTCGGCGAGCTCCGTCGTGGTCGGCGCGTCGACCGCCGGGAAGGCGATGGTCGCCGGATCCTCGATGTCCGAGAACGTGTCGGGGCCGGACGTGAACGTCTCGTCGACGTCCTCGTCGTCGATCGTGCCGGTGAAGTGGAACGCGTACTGTCCCGCCGCGGTCGGGATGAACCACGCGCGGTACTCGCCCGGCGAGTCGAAGGCCGGTTCGAGCGGGAGCTGGACCGATCCGTCCCCGAACGAGACCTCGACCTCGAGCGTGTCGGCGACGTCGAGGACCGGGTCTCCCGCGTGCTCGACGATGAGCTGCACGCTGTTCACCTCCCCGGCGTACGCGGGCTCGGTCCCGAACCCGACCACCAGCTCCAGGTCGCCGAGCCTCCGCCCCTCGTGTGCGAGGGCGGGCGCGGTCGGTAGGAGCAGCAGCGTCGTGAGCACCATCGCGGCCGACAGCTGCCGCTTCGATCGGATCGACATGACGAACCTCCACCGTGTCTGGGCACGACCGGTTGGCCGCGCGGATCGGAAGTGATGAGGGGGGGTTCCGTCAGGCGGGGGGAGGTCCGCGAACGTTCGCGGCCGAGACGAGCAGGAGCCGGACCGGCCGTCTCGAGGTGACGGGCACCACCGTGACGTGTTCGGGGCGAGGATGCTCCACCCGCGAGCGGACGACGTCCGCGAGCCGCGACGATGTTCGCGCGAGCAGTCGCAGCAACCCCGCGGCGCCGATCGCGACGACCACCTGCACGACCAACCCGATGCTCAGCAGGTGGTCGTGGGCCAGGTCCCCGAGCGGCACGCCCGCGACCACGCGCTCGAGCACCTCCTGGCCGACGAACGCCGACACCTGGACGCAGACGAGGAGCCCGGCGAGAGCCGCGAAGCGATCGGTGCGTTCGGAGCGTCGACCGGCCAGCGCCCGAGTGACCGCGGCGGCGACCCCGGCGAACAGGAGGATCAGGGCAGCCTCCGCGAACAGGGGCAGGTACCCGTGGCCCGTCCGGTCCAGGACCAGGTCTCGGTGGTACGGGTCGGGGATCGCGATCGCGTAGGACAAGGCATGCCCGAGCAGGAGCCCGGCCACGGCGAAGCCGAAGACCGGGAGGCCGCGGATCCGTGGTCCTTCACGCATGCGCGAGGTCTCTCTTCCTGGGGTGCATCTGGATTCTACGCGTGCCTTCCGACAACGGTTCCCGACGGGCGCTCCGGGCGCTCGGCACGGCGACGCGCACCGGCCAGCCAGCCGGCCATCTTCGCGCTGTCGATGAACGCCATCAGCCCCGGCACCGCGAGCATCGCCCGCGCGCGTTCCGCGGGATCGTCGAAACGGTCGCGCGCACGCCGGAGCGGCGTGAACGCGTACGCGCCCGCGCCGGCGAGCGTGGCCGCCTTGCGGAGCAGCCCGCGCGTCGACCACGCGTACAGGCCGGCCGAGTAGACGCCGAACCGCAGCGCGTGGCGTTCGGGGAACATCCCCGCCTCCGCGTCCCCGCGCGCGTAGCGGAAGTACTGACGCCAGGTCTCCGCGAGCGACGCCCGGAGCGGCCAGTTCACGACCGCGCGGGGGACGAGCCGCATGTCGAGCCCGAGCTCGCGGAACCGGTGATCGACGAACATGTCCTCGCCGATGTCGAGCCACTCCGGATACCCGCCGGCCGCGCTCGATCGCCTCCTTCGTGAATGCCACCGACCGGCCGCTCGGCATGAACGTGGCCTCGTCGAGCTCGTCCGCGTCGGGGAGGTTCACGCACGACATCGCGCGCTGGAGGAACGAGTCGGCGAGCGGCCGGTAGAACCCCATCGCCACGTCCGCCCCCGCCTCGAGCGGCTCGAGCAGCCGCTCGAGCCAGTCGCGTTCGAGCACGCAGTCCGCGTCGGACACCGCGATCACGTCGTGCGTGGCCGACGCGATCGCGAGGTTCCGGCCGCGGGCGATGTTCGCGCCCGGCTGCTCGACCAGGGAGACGTCCGCGGATCCCCGTACGATCTCGAGCGTGCCGTCGGTCGAGCCGCCGTCGACGACGACGACCTCATCGGGCGACCGCGTCTGCCACGCGACCGACTCGAGGAACGCGCCGACGCGGTCCGACGCGTTCAGCACCGTGGTGATCAGCGTGACCTTCATTTGGATCCCCGCGCCCGCTCGTACACCTCGATCGTCCTGCGCGCGGTCTCGTCCCAGCTGAAGCGCTCGGACTGGGCCCGCCCTCGCGCCGCGAGACGCTCGGCGAGACCGACGTCCCTACAGACGGATTCGATCGCCTTCGCGATCTCGCGGACCGAACGCGGGTTCACGGCGAGCGCCGCGTCGCCGGTGACCTCGGGCACCGAGGAGGTGCTCGATGCGACGGTCGGGATCCCCCGCGACATCGCCTCGAGGACCGGGAGGCCAAAGCCCTCGTACAGCGACGGGTAGGCGAACACGTCCGCAGCACGGTAGACGGCGTCGAGCTCCTGCGGTGTGAGCGCTCCGGTCATGGCGATGTCGCCGGGACCCTCCAGCGCGAGCTCGCGCATCAGCGCCTCGTGGTGCCAACCGAGCGGGCCGGCAAGCACCAGCGAGTGCGGCACGCCGGTCGCGGCGACCCGCCGGTAGGCGCGCACGAGCCGGACGAGATTCTTCCTCGGCTCGATCGTCCCGACGAACAGCACGTACGGCGGCCGTACCTTCAGCCGGCCGATCACCTCCGCGACGTCGACGACGTCCTCCGCCGGGGGGGGCGCGGCCAGGGGCACGACGTGGAGCTTCCGGGGGTCGACCTTCGTGCGCGAGAGCACGTCCTCCGCGGTGTTCCTCGACGGCGTCACGATCGCGTCCGCCCGCCGGACCGCGGCTCGCACCCCGAAACGGTAGATCGCACGCCACTTCTGCGGGAACGCGCTCGGGTAGTGCACGAACGCGAGGTCGTGGATCGTCACGACCAGCCGCTGCCCGTCCGCGACCGGGGGGATGGCGGCCGGGTTCGTCGCGTGGACGACGTCGGCGGCGGCCAGGGAGGGCGGCAGCGTCGGGCGCCCGAGCGCGGTCCAGCGCGGGTACAGGGACCGGGCGGATGCGGGGAGCTCCTCCACCCAGAACTCCCGCATCCAGCGTTCGGGCGGCTCGGGCGAGGCGAAGCGCGAGTGGAACAGGACGAGCTCGAGCGAGGGGTCGTGGGTGGCCATCGAGGGCACGAGGTTCCGGACGTACGTGCCGATGCCGCCCGGGACGGGAGCGAAGAGCTGGTCGACGTGAACCGCCACCTTCACCTCGACGCCTCCACGCACGAACAGCCTTGCGGCCCAACGGTCGCAGCGTGCACCGTCCCGGATCCGAGGTCGAGCCGGTCGCCCGCCCGCAGCTCGACGTCGCCCTCGTCCAGGTGGAACGTGATCGAGCCCTCGAGGCAGAACAGCACCTTGTGGTAGCCGTGCGAATGGCGTCCGTAGGTGTCGCCGGGCCCGTTCCCCCACGGTCGGGGCGTCGAACACCCCTCGGCCTCGAACGCGGCCGAAGCCTCCCGCCGATCCGCGATCGCCCTCGGTACCTTCGACGCGGTCATCTACCCCGCGTCGCCTCGGCCGGCGAGCGGCGGCACACCACGGCGGACGAAGGTCACCCTGCCGGTCGCGGCCCACGGCGTCTCGGTGTGGTGGCGCGACTGGAGCGCGCCCCACCCGGTCGCGTCGACCCGTCCGGCCAGCACCCAGGGACGCGGGTGCGGATGCTCCTGCGCGAAGTACCGTTCGAGCGCACGGATGATCGCTCGCTCCTCGTCGGGGGTGAGGTCCTCGGGGAGCTCGAAGCGGCGCCCGTTGCTCACAGCGGGATGTTCCCGTGCTTGCGGGCGGGGACGGCCTCGCGCTTGGTCGCCAGCATCCGGAGCGCGTTGATGAGCCGGGGCCGCGTCTCGGACGGCTCGATCACGTCGTCGATGAACCCGCGTTCGGCCGCGACGTACGGCGTCGCGAACCGCTCCTGGTACTGCGCGATGAGCTCGGCGCGTGCGGCCGTCGGATCCTCGGCCTTCTCGATCTGCTTGCGGAACACCACGTTGACCGCGCCCTCGGGCCCCATCACCGCGATCTCGGCCGTCGGCCACGCGAACGAGACGTCGGCGCGCAGGTGCTTGGAGTTCATGACGAGGTACGCGCCCCCGTACGCCTTGCGGGTGATCACGGTCAGTCGCGGGACCGTCGCCTCGGCGAACGCGTACAGGAGCTTGGCGCCGTGGCGGATGATGCCGTGGTACTCCTGTTCCGTCCCGGGCAGGAACCCGGGCACGTCGACGAACGTCACGATCGGCACGTTGAACGCGTCGCATGTCCGGACGAACCGTGACGCCTTCTCCGACGAGTCGATGTCCAGCGTGCCGGCCTGCACCTTCGGCTGGTTCGCCACGATGCCGACGGCGCGGCCGTCCAGGCGCGCGAATCCGATCACGACGTTCATCGCCCAGAACGGGAAGACCTCGAAGAAGTCCCCGTCGTCGACGACGCGGCGGATCACCTCGTGCATGTCGTACGGCTCGCGCGCCGAATCGGGGATCAGGTGCGTGAGCCCCTCGTCGATCCGCGCCGGGTCGTCCGCGGTCGCGAACGACGGCGGGTCCTCGAGGTTGTTCGACGGGAGGTACGACAGGAGGTGGCGGACCATCGCCAGGCACTCCTCCTCGTCCTGGCTGACGAACGAGGCCACCCCCGAGCGGCTCGCGTGCGTCATCGCGCCGCCGAGCTCTTCGAACGTGACCTCCTCGCCGGTCACCGCCTTGATCACGTCCGGACCGGTGATGAACATGTGCGAGGTCTCGCGGACCATGAACGTGAAGTCGGTGATCGCGGGGGAGTACACGGCGCCGCCGGCGCACGGCCCCATGATCACACTGATCTGCGGGATCACGCCCGAGGAGCGCACGTTCCGTTCGAACACGTAGCCGTAGCCGGCGAGGCTGGCGGCGCCCTCCTGGATCCTCGCCCCGCCCGAGTCGTTGATCTGGATGAAGGGCGCGCCGGTGGACATCGCGAGGTCCTGGACCTTGCAGATCTTCTGTGCGTGCACCTCGCCGAGCGAGCCGCCGAACACCGTGAAGTCCTGGGACGCGACGAAGACCCGGCGGCCGTCGGCGGTCCCGTAGCCGGTGATCACGCCGTCGCCCGCGGGTCGGTTGCGTTCGATGCCGAACTCGTGCGCGCGGTGCACGGCGAACGGATCGGTCTCCTGGAACGAGTCGCGATCCAGCAGGAGCTCCACGCGCTCGCGCGCGGTCAGCTTGCCCTTCTCGTGCTGCTTGCGGACCGCGTCGCGACGGGAGGTATCCAGGAGCGCGGTCCGGCGTTTGCGGAGCTCCGCGATCCGGTCCTCGACCGTTCGGACCGAAGGTTGGGGAAGGTCCTCGGTCTTCGCCATGTGCCCGGGAGTCTAGCGGAGCGCCCCCCGCGCACGCCGTTCGAAGCAGTCGCCGGCGCCCTGCCACGGTCCCCACCCGTTCTCGTGCACCATCCGGATCGTGACGACGCTGTTCGTTCGGCCCGAGAGCGCGCTCTCCGGCAGCTCCCATCCGGGGCGCGTCCAGGTCTCGTATCGGTCCGGCCAGTACACGGCGCTGTGCTGGAACAGCCCGAGGAACTTCCCCTCCGCTTCCCCCGCGCGGGGGTTCAGGTGGCTCTCGGCGTCGGCGACGCAGATCGCTCGCTCCGCGTTGCCGCGGACCTCCCACTCGAGGGTTGCGCACGTGATCAGTCGCTTCATGTGTGACACGACCGACTCGTCGGGTCCCCGGTGCACGTCGCACGGCCCCGGCCGGTGATGCGCGCGCGCGGTCGCCGGCGGGAGCAGCAGGAGCAGGACGAGCGCGGGGAGGATCGCCCGCGTGGAGGCGCGCACGACGCGCGAACCTAGCAGCGGCTCGGCGGGGCGTCGAACCGGGTTGCGCTCGCGCGCAGCGGCGCGACGTCACGTCTCGACCCGTCCGCCGCTCCTCCAGTACGCGCCGTGATCGCGGTCGAGGAATCCCTCATCGACGAGGTATCGACGGAGGGCTGCGTGGTCTTGATGGAACCTGCCGACGATCGCGTTCACGGTCCGCTCGTCGTACCGGATGCCGGGCTCGAACTCGAGCGCGATGCGCTCGAGGACGATGCGTCGCTTCGAAGCCTTCGCCGGAACCTCGACCAGCCTGCCGTCTCGGAAGAAGGCGCGCAGTACCGACTCCTCGTCCTCGTTCGCGGCCCCGAGAGCGAGTCCCGACCCCCGGGGCGGGCCGACCTGCTCGGCGGCCCACCGGAGCGTCTCGGTGTCCAGGCGGTACGTTCGGCGGTCCTCGTCCAACCGGGCGACGCCGGCGCCCAGCAAACGTTTCAGGTGCTTCTGCACGCGGGTCATGGGGAGGCCAAGGTCCTCGGCGAGGTCGCCGGCCGTCGCGTCGGCGCGCGAGAGGCGACCGGCGACGGCGAGCCGCTCCGGGTCGGCGAGGGCCCGGAGGATGTCGTTGGGGGTCTCGGGCATGTCGGCGGGTACACCTACCATCCCGGCCATGGAGGCGACCGTGGAGCTCACGACCGCGCAGCGGCGGACGCTCGAGGGGCTCATCGGGACGGGCGAGCGACCGGTCTTCGCGGCCGGCATCGTCCAGCGCGTGCGCGACCGGATCGAGGAGACCGCCCGGGCGTTCGAGCGCCCCGAGCCGCTCTGGCTCGGCAAGTCCGCGCTGAACGACCTCGCCAGGTGCCCGGGGCTGTTCGAGTCCGTGCGCGCCGGCGAGCGCGGCCCGTTCGCGTTCTCGGCACGATCGGCGGCGGGCAGGCTCGCGCACAAGGCCGTGGAGCTCGAGGTCGCGGGGCGAGACGAGCGCGACCCCTTCGATCTCGTCGAGCGCTCGGCGGAGCGGCTGCAGGAGGATGCCGCCTTCCGCGCCTACTGGGACGCACTCGACGGGCTCCATCGCGACGAGACGCTCATGGACGCCGCGAAGACGCTCGAGCTCTTCCGCTCCACGATGCCCCCGCTCCGGCTGTTGCGGCGCGAGCTCGCGCCGTCGACCGAGTGGCATGTGCGCGCGGAGCTGCTCGGGGGAGCGCTGGTGTTGTCCGGACAGCTCGACCTGGTCCTCGGCGGAAGCGTTGCGGCGGAGCCCGTTCGGGCGACCCGGCTGGCGATCGACCTGAAGACCGGCCGCGCCTGGCCCGAGCACGCCGAGGACATGCGTTTCTACGCGCTGTTGCTCGCGCTGCGGTTCGGCGTTCCGCCCTACCGGGTGGCCACGCTCTACCTCGACTCGGGGGAATGGCAGGCCGAGGACGTCGAGGAGCGCGTCCTCGAGCGGGCGGCCGATCGGGTGGTCGAGGCGATCCGCGCGGTCGCGGTCATCGACGCGGGCCGGCGCCCCGAGCTGCGGCCGGGTCCCTACTGCACCTGGTGTCCCCGCGCGACGACATGTCCGTCGAGCGCCGCCCTGCAGCCCTCCGTCTGACGCGCACGTCCTGCTAGGGTGGCGCGCCGACCGGACCGCCGGACGCTGGGAGCAGGCGTGGGCAAGGACCTGTACGAGATCGGCGAGATCCCGCCGCTCGGCGAGGTCCCGAGGCGGATGCACGCGCAGCTCGTGCGCCCCGAACGCTACGGCGAGCCGAAGGACGCGATCGTCGACGAGGTGATCGACGTCCCGGCGATCGGCGCGCACGAGGCGCTCGTGATGGTGATGGCCGCCGGGGTCAACTTCAACAACGTGTGGGCCGCTCGCGGGGTGCCCGTGGACGTGACGAAGACCCAGGCCCGCTGGGGTGAGCCCACCGAGTTCCACATCGTGGGCTCCGACGCGTCCGGCGTCGTCGCCGCGATCGGGGACGAGGTCACGAACGTGCAGGTCGGCGACCACGTCGTCGTGCATGCCGGGCAGTGGGACCTCGACGATCCCTGGGTGGTCGAGGGCAACGACCCCGGTCTCGCCGCCTCGTTCCGGGTGTGGGGCTACGACACCTGCTGGGGGTCGTTCGCGCAGTTCACGAAGGTCCAGGCTCATCAGTGCCTGCCGAAGGCCGATCGGCTCACATGGGAGGAGGCCGCGGCACCGACGCTCACCGGCGCCACGGCGTACCGGATGCTCCACGGCTGGCCGCCCAACACCGTGAGAGCGGGGCGACGTGGTCCTCGTGTGGGGCGCTCGGGGGGCCTCGGGTCGCTCGCGGTCCAGCTCGTGACGCTCGCCGGCGCGAAGGCCGTGGCGGTCGTCTCGTCGGCCGAACGGGGCGAGTACGCGAAGGAGCTCGGGGCGGTGGGATGGATCGACCGCACGAGCTTCGACCACTGGGGGGTTCCGCCGGCGTGGAACAGCCCCGAGTGGCGGTCGTGGTTCGAGGGCGCCAAGGCGTTCGGGAAGGCCGTCTGGGACGTGCTCGGCGAGCGACGGAACCCGAACATCGTGTTCGACCATCCCGGCCAGGACACGATCCCGACGTCCATCTTCGTGTGCGAGCGCGGCGGGATGGTCGTGATCTGCGCGGGCACGAGCGGCTACGACACGATGGTGGACGTGCGGTACCTCTGGTACCCGCAGAAGCGATACCAGGGATCGCACCTGTTCAACGACGAGCAGGCCGCGGCCTTCAACGACCTCGTGCGCGAGGCGAAGGTCACCACGACGCTCGGCCAGACGTACGACTATCGGATGCCGGGGTCGCACACCAGCTGATGGGCGACGGGGCGCTCCCGGAGGGCAACGTCTCGGTCCTCATCAACGCGCCGGCCCGGGGGCCTCGCGAGCCTGTCCGGCTTAGCCGCGTCTCCTGCACGAGCTCGACGAGCACCCCGCCCACGTCCTTCGGGTGGACGAACGCGATCGTCGTCCCTCGCGATCCGAGCCGCGGATGCTCGTCGATCAGCGTGACGCCTTCGGCCCGCAGGTCCTGGAGCGCGAGGGCGACGTCCGGTACCCGGTAGCCGACGTGGTGCACCCCGGGGCCGCGTCGTTCGAGGAACCGGCCGACCGGCGTGTCCGGCCCGAGCGCACCGAGCAGCTGGATGAACGACTCGCCCACGGCGAACAGGACCTCCTCGACCCCCTGGTCCCCGACGCGCTCCCGATGCACCGGCTGCAGGCCGAACAGCGCGCGCGTAGCGCTCGACCGCGGCGTCGAGTTCGGGGACCGCGATCCCCACGTGATCGATCTGTGTGAGCTTCACGTCTTCGCGCCGCGGCGACGGCCCTCGTGGAGCGACGGCTGGAGGCGCTCCATCAACTCCTGTGCCTCCTTCACGTGGTACGCGGGGAGCGTCAGCGCCCGGCCGACCGCGGCCACCGCCTGCGCACGCAGGTCGCCTCCGGCTTCGCCCCGTCCCCCGCGATCGGGTGGACGGCGTAGAACTCGACGAGCTCGAGGAACTGCTTGAGCGAGGGCGTGAGGCCACCGCGTTCGTACGCGTAGATCGTCTGGCGGGCCGCCGGGAAGCCGTTCGCCGATGCGGCCTCCTGCACGGCCCGGTAGCCCGGGAGCTCGCGGAGGCCACGGAGGAGCGCCGCCGATCGTGCGAGCGTCCTCCCTGGTCACAGGCGTCAGTTTCTTCCTCGCCATGGGTCCGCACGATAGTCGTTCGCCCTCACCGCGGCATGGTCCCGGCGCCGTCCCGCTCCGGTGGTCTCTAGTGCAAAGGTCTGATGCATGCGACCACCCGCCCTTCACTACGATGCCCTGGTCGACCTACGCCGAGCCGAGGTGCCCGTGAGAGCAGGCCAGTCGGTCCACCGCCACCGCGCTCCTACGGTTCCGACGCCGTTCCCGGGGCAGGGCGGACGTCTCCCGCGTCCGCGAGCGGACGCGCCGGAGGCGGGTCGTGCGGCTCGTGCTGATCCTCGCGCTGATCGACGGATACCTCTGGTACCGCTACCTCACGCACAACCCGTTCCAGCTCCCGACCCTCGGCCCCGACGCGATCGATCTTCGCCCCGGTGATCATCCTGGTCTTCGCGATCGTGCTGATGATGCTGATGCCGCTGTTCAGCGGCCGCTCGCCGCACGCGGTCGTTCGCCCGGAGGAGATCGAGGTCGGCCTCGACGAGGTCCGAGGGCTGGACAACCAGGTCGACGAGGTGAGCCGCACGCTCGACGTGTTCCTCGGGTACGCGACCTTCCGCGATCAGCTCGGCGGCAACCCGCGTCGAGGCATCCTGTTCGAGGGTTCGCCCGGCACGGGCAAGACCTACCTCGCGAAGGCGATGGCGAAGCAGGCCGGGGTGCCGTTCCTATTCAGCGCGGCGCCGGCGTTCCAGTCGATGTGGTTCGGGATGACGAACGCGAAGATCCGCTCCTTCTTCCGGCGGCTGCGCAAGCTGGCGCGGAAGGAAGGGTGGCGCGATCGGCTTCATCGAGGAGATCGACGCGATCGGCGGCGAGCGCGGCGGGATGAACGCGAGCCCGGACCCGACCGGTCTCGGACGCGTCTCCTCGCGCATCGTGGGCGCCGCGGGTTCGGGCATGGTGAACGAGCTGCTGATCCAGATGCAGTCGTTCGATCAGCCGCCGTGGGGGGCGCGCGTGAAGGCGCGCATGAAGGAGTGGGTGAACGGGTACCTGCCGGCGACCGAAGCGCATGCCCACGGCGAAGCCCACGTACAACAACATCCTGCTGATCGCGGCGACGAACCGCGCCGACAACCTCGACCCGGCGCTCCTACGACCCGGACGGTTCGACCGCAGGCTGTTCTTCGACCTCCCGACCAAGTCCGGGCGCCGCGAGCTGATCGACTTCTTCCTCGACCGGAAGACGCACCACGAGCAGCTCGACGACGACCACACGCGCGATCGCCTTGCCCACGACGCCTTCGGCTACACGCCGGTGATGATCGAGCACCTGTTCGACGAGGCGTTGCTCGTCGCGCTCCGCGAGGGCCGCACGGCGATGAGCAGCCAGGACATCCACGAGGCCAAGCTCACCGAGGAGCTCGGCTTCAAGCAGCCGGTCAACTACGCGGAGTCGGACCGCGTGTCGGTGGCGACCCACGAGGCCGGCCACGCCACCGTCGCCTACCTGGTGGGCAAGGGTCGGCGGCTCGAGGTGCTGTCGATCATCAAGCGCCGGCAGGCGCTCGGCCTGCTCGCGCACGGTGACGAGCAGGAGCGATTCACGCGCACCCGGACCGAGATCGAGGCGAACGTGGCGATCGCGCTCGGGGGGCTCGTCGCCGAGGAGATCTTCTTCGGGGAGAGCGGCACCGGCCCCGCGTCGGACCTGCAACAGGCGACCACGCTCGCGGCGCAGATGGTGGGGTCGTTCGGCATGGCTGGCTCCCTGCTCTCGTTCGACGCGATCGCGGAAGGTCCGATCGGCTCGAAGAACCTCGTGGGCAAGGTGCTCGCCGATCCGGAGGGCAAGGCCCGCGTCGAGGAGATCCTCACCGAGCAGAAGGACCGCGTGACGAAGCTCCTCGGAGGAGAACCGGGACGTCGTCGTCGCCTTGCGGGACGCGCTGATCGCCCGCGACGAGCTCGTCGGCGATGAGATCATCCGGCAGATCGAGCTCGCGCTCGACGTTCGATCCTGACCGCTCGCGCGGTGGACCCCGCGGACGAGTTCGTCGACGTCGTCGACGAGCGGAACTCCGTCGTCCGGGTGGCCACGCGGCGCGAGGTGCGCGCGGACAACCTCTGGCACCGGTGCACGTACGTCTTCGTCCGCAACGCCGCCGGGGAGCTCTACGTGCATCGGCGCACCGATACGAAGGACGTGTACCCGGGCTACTACGACCTGTGCGCCGGCGGGGTGAACGCGGCGGGCGAGTCCTATCCGGACTGCGCGCGGCGCGAGCTGGAGGAGGAGCTCGGCGTGGACGCCGATCCGGCGTTCCGGTTCCTCCACCGCTACGAGGGTCCCGGCGGCCGGGTGTGGGGCGCGGCGTTCGACGTCGTGTGGGACGGACCGATCCGCTGGCAGCCGGCGGAGGTCGCCTGGGGCGCGTACGTGCGGGCCGACGCGCTCGACGCGATGATCGGCCGCGAACGGTTCTGTCCCGACGGGCTCGAGGTCTTCGAGCGATGGCGCGGCGGTAGACTCGGTCCGTGAGCCGTTCGGTCATCGTCGCCGGCGCCCGGACGCCGATCGGGAAGTTCCGGGGCGCGTTCGCGGACCTGCAGGGCATCGATCTCGGCGCCGTGGCGATCCGGGAGGCCCTCGACCGCGCGCACGTCGGAACCGACCAGGTCGACTACGTCGTCATGGGGCAGGTGCTCCGGGCCGGCACCGGTCAGATCACCGCGCGCCAGGCGGCGATCGCCGCCGGGATCCCCAAGGAGGTCCCCGCGCTCAACGTCGACAAGGTCTGCCTGTCGGGGACGACCGCGATCGCGCTCGCCGACCAGATGATCCGGGCGGGCGAGGTGGAGATCGTGGTGGCCGGCGGGATGGAGTCGATGACGAACGCTCCGTACGTGCTCCCGGAGGCTCGCGCCGGCTCGCGCCTGGGGCACTCGCAGATGATCGACACGATGATCCACGACGGTCTGTGGTCCACGTTCACGGAGCAGCACATGGGGGAGTCGTCCGACGCGGTGAACGCGGAGCTCGGGATCTCGCGTGCGGACCAGGACGCGTGGGCCGCTCGTTCGCATCGGCGGGCGGCCGCGGGGTGGGATTCCGGAGCGCTCGCCGAGGAGGTCGTGCCGGTGGAGGTCCCGCAGCGTCGCGGCGAGGCGGTCATCGTCGGACGCGACGAAGGCATCCGCCCGGACTCGAGCCCCGAGACGCTCGCCGGGCTGCCGCCGGCCTTCCACGACGACGGCACGATCACCGCGGGCAACGCGTCGCAGATCAGCGACGGCGCCGCCGCGGTGGTGATCACGAGCGCCGAGAAGGCGGAGCAGCTCGGCCTGGAGCCCCTCGTGGAGATCGTGGCGCACGGGATGAGCGCCGAGCGCTTCCCGTACCTGCACACGGTCCCCGCGATCGCCCTCCAGCACGCGCTGAAGAAGGCGGAGCTCGACGTCCACGACCTCGAGCTGCTCGAGGTGAACGAGGCGTTCGCGGCGGTCGCGCTCCACGTGACCCGCCTGCTGGGGTTCGACGAGGAGCTCGTCAACGTGAACGGTGGGGCGGTCGCGCTCGGGCACCCGATCGGTGCGAGCGGGGCCCGGATCGTGCTCTCGCTCGCGCACGAGATGCGTCGCCGGGGCGCCGGGCTCGGGGGCGCCTGCATCTGTGGCGGGGGCGGACAGGGCGAGGCCCTGATCGTTCGCCGCGTCTGACCTCGGATGGGAGATCTCGAGCGTTTCGAGCTGCCCGAGGAGCTCGAGGACTTCCGCAGGCTCGTTCGCCGGATCGCCGAGGAACGCATCGAACCCCGGGCGGCCGAGATCGACGAGACCGACGAGTGGCCGGAGGACGTCTACAAGATCCTCGTCGAGAACGACCTCATGGGCGTGGGGTATCCGGAGGAGCACGGCGGTTCGGGGGGTGGCTCCCTCGCGTTCGGCGTGTTCATCGAGGAGCTGTCCCGGGTCTCGGCCGGGGTCTCGCTCACCCCGCTCGTGTCCAAGCTCGGCGTGATCCCGCTCGTCGTGGCCGGAGACGCGGACAAGGCCGCCCGCATGACCGGGGGCATCGCCCGCGGTGAGCTCCTCATGTCGTACGCGCTGACCGAGGCCGGCGCGGGCTCGGATCCGGCGGCGATGACGACCCGCTACGAGCGCGACGCGGACGGCTGGGTGCTGAGCGGGACGAAACGGTTCATCACCGGGGCCGGCGTCTCCCATGCGTACGTGGTGTTCGCGACGACGGACCCGTCGCTGCGGACGAACGGGGTCTCGGCGTTCCTCGTGATGCGGGACGACCCGGGCGTCGAGTTCGGGCGCAAGGAGGACAAGATGGGGATCCGCGGCTCGCCCACGCGCGAGGTGATCCTCGAGGGCGTCCGTCTGCCGGCCGACCGGCTGATCGGCGAGGAGGGCAAGGGGTTCGGCTACGCGATGCGGACGCTCGACTTCTCGCGGCCGGCGATCGCGGCGCAGGCGCTCGGGATCGCGCAGGGTGCGCTCGACGTCGCGGCCCGCTACGCGAGCGAGCGGCAGCAGTTCGGCGAAGCCGGTCGTGGAGTTCCAGGGCGTGTCGTTCATGCTCGCCGACATGGCGTCGCAGCTCGAGGCCGCCCGCCTCCTCGTGTACAAGGCGCTCGCGCTCTGCGACGCCGGCGATCCCCGAATGACGTACTTCTCGAGCATCGCGAAATGTTTCGCCTCCGACGCCGCGATGCGGATCACGACCGACGCGGTGCAGGTGTTGGGGGGGTACGGCTACATGCGGGAGTACCCGGTCGAGCGGTTCATGCGCGACGCGAAGATCACGCAGATCTACGAGGGCACGAACCAGATCCAGCGCGTGGTGATCGCCCGGGAGCTTTTGCGAACGCTCGGGTAGTCCGGCCGCGTGGACGGGCTACGTGCCCGGCTTCGAGCGGGGCGAGAACTCGTTGCACGTGGCCGAGCCGCTGATCACGCCGCGGACGAGGCGGCACCCGCCGATCGACAGGCGCGGGAACATGTACGTGCAGGCCGAGCACCGGACGGCGGGCTTCGGCGCGGTCCGGTAGTTCGCCTGCTGCTTCGAGAGGCCCCAGACCTTCGGCACGAGCTCATCTTCGCCACGTCGACGGCGCGACGCAACCCGGAGGAGAGGCTCGGAGCGCCACGGGCATCGCGCTCCGAACCGGGTCCGCGCTCCTAGATCGCGACCCCGCCGGACAGGTCGTCGAAGCTCGACAGCTCGCGGAGCGCCCCCTCGACCCGATCGGCTTCGAACGGCAGCTCGTCGACGTCTTCGATCAGGTCGACCGCGGTGACCTCCGACTCGCTCGAGGACCCGCCGGGAAGGAAGACCCGGAACGACGCACCGCCCCCCTCGCGCTCCTCGACCCACGCCCGGCCGCCGTGCAGCTCGGCCAGACGGGAGAGGAGCGGGAGGCCGGAGGCCCGCGCCCGCTGCGACCGAGCGCCGGCCGCTTCCCTGTCGCTCGGCATCGCCGGCAGCGCATCGGCGCTGGCGTCGTCGACCGCGATGACCGCCCCGTCCGCTTCGGGGACGACCGTGATCCAGATCTTCCCTCCCGGCGCGGTCCGGCGACCGGCGTTGGACAGCAGCGTCTCGACCATCTGCTCGGTGAGGCCGGGGTCGACCTCGATCGCCACGTGCTCGCCGGCGATCTTCAGGTCGCGGTTCGCGATGTCGGGCGTCTCCTCGGCGACGCGACCGACGAGCGCCGCCAGGTCGGAGCGGCGTCGCTTGGGCTCGTACGTGCCGTTCGCGATCTTGTCGAGGTCGAGCATCTGCTCGACGAGCCGCTCCAGGCGCTTCGCGTTCGTCCCCAGCTGGCGCACCATGTGCTTGCCGTCGTTCGCCTTCACGTCCGCCTGCTTCAGGGCGAGCGTGAGCCCGAGGATCGAGGTCAGCGGCCGGCGGATCTCCGCCGCGACCGCCTCCTGCAGCTCGTCACGTTCGCCCACCAGCGTGACCTGCGGGGTCGTCTCGGCGGAGCGCCAGCGGTCCTCGAGATCGCCGAGGGCGAGCTCCATCGCCGTGGTTCGGTCGGACACCCGCTCGAAGCGGTCCTCGGCCAGCCGGGCGCGCTCGTCGGAGAGCCGCGCCTGCTCGTCGGCCAGCCGGGCGCGCTCGTCGGACTCGGCCTGCGCGGCGCGTGCCGCGGTGACCAACCCGGTGAGCTCCTCGATCTCCCCGCGGACGCCGGCGAACCGCTGGTCGGCCGCGCGTGCGCGTTCGTCCGCGTCGGCCTGGGCGGCGCGTGCCGCGGCGACCAACCCGGTGAGCTCCTCGATCTCCCCGCGGACGCCGGCGAACCGCTGGTCCGCGGCGCGTGCGCGTTCGTCCGCGTCTGCCTGGGCGGCGCGGGCGACCCGGACCATGTCCGTCAGCTGTTCGATCTCGCCCTGCAAGGTCGCGAGCCGCTGCTCTGCCGCGCGTGCGCGTTCGTCCGTGTCGGTCTGCGCGGCGCGGGCGATCGTGAGCATGTCGGTGAGCTCGGCGACCTCGGTCTGCGCGCCCGCGAGCCGCTGCTCTGCGACGCCGCGGCGTGCGTCCGCGTCTCGAGCCAGCTCCTCGGCGGCGCGGAGCAGTCCAACCGCCTGCTCGAGTCCGTCGACCGCCTGCGCGACCTGGTACCCGGCGGCCGAGACGCGGCTGATGAGGCCGCCGTCCTCGGTCGCCCGGTCGCCCGGTTCGCTCGCTTCGCGGCCCTGCATCATCGCGATCGTGTCGGCCATCGCCTGCTCACCACGCTTCCTCGGGTTCGTTCATCGACCGCTACCGATCCACCACGATCGGCGGCGAGTCCTGGTCCTCCATCTCGGGGTCGACGTGTCCGGCTTCCCGGAGCGCTTCCGTCAGGCTCGACATGTGGAGGCGGGTCGTCGTGTCGTCGAGCTCCGTCTCGATCCGTTTCATCTCGCTCGCCATCTGTGAGGCGCGTTCCTCCGCGCCTTCGAGGCGCTGTCGCAGCTCGCTCATCCCCGCCGGCGCGGTCTGCGAGGATCGCAGGCGCGCCCGCACCTCCTCGAGCTCCTGCTCACGCAGGTGCAGCCGCTCGCGCAGCGCCGTGTTCTCCATCTCGATCAGGTTCAGCCGCTCGCTCGACTCGCGGAACTGGTCGCGCAGTGCCTCGCAATCCTGTTGGCCGGTGCCCTGGATCGTGAGCTCCTCCTCGAGCAGCGCGACCTGGGCGAGCGCATCCTTCAGCTGCGTGCGCACGCCCCGGAGGTCCTGCTCGCTGGCCCGGGCGCGGCTCTCGGCCGTCCGTCGCAGCTCGTCGATCTCGCGGAACCCGGGCTGCTGGTTCAGCGGAGCGTCCACCGCCACGACCGCCGGCGCCTGGGTCCCCTCCGCCCCGGACGGGACGGACACGGGCGCGTACACGTGGACCGGCAGGTTGGAAGGCTGCGTTGGCTGCGCGAGGCTCGTCACGACGATCATCACGATGGCTCCGAGCAGGAGCACCGCGCAGATCAGCGCGATCGTGTTCCATCCCGCCGCCGCCGCCGAGGTGATCGGTGCGAGCGCCTGCGACATCTCCGCGACGGCCACCGTGCCGTCGGGGGAGATCCAGATCGGGACGAACGTCTGGAGCAGGGAGCCGCGCGCATGCGTCTGCGCCTCGCCGTTCGCGACCTCGAAGGTCAGCTCACGAAGGTAGGACGGTCGCGTCCCGACGATCGTCGGGTCGTCCGCGTAGAGGATCCGTCCGATCGCGGAGAAGATCCGGACCTCGTCGATCCGACTGACGGAGGTGATCTGCGTGTCGATGAGGGCGGTGAGCTCGTCGGCGCGTTCGTTGAAGATCGGTGTTTCCAGGTCGCGGGGCTCGAGCAACGTCGCGAGCTCCGTCTGTGCGGTGAGCTTCGCGTCGATCTCCGCCTCGGCGATCGCGGCGTCCTTCGCCGTCGACGCGCTGTACATGGAGACGGCGATCGCGACGACCAGCAGGAAGGCCAGGGCCCCCCAGAGGGGTCGGCGATGCCGTCTGGCTAGGGAGCCCACCATCTCGTTCCTCTCTCACGACACCGCGGGCTTGGCGCGTCAGGGGTCGTATCGGCAGGTCAGCGGCCTACGTGGAGTCCCCCGAAGGGGTGATTAGTCACGAATGACTACTCGGCCACACGGAGGGGCCGTGTCGCCCACCCCGAGGAGGAAGGCGGCGTGCTTCCGGGCCCTGTCCGAAGCCTCCGCTACGCTTCGGCCGTGCTCGGAAGCGCGGACCCAGGCGTGCTCAACCTCGACATCGTCGAGCGCGGGCAGCTCGACGAGGCCGCGTCCTTCGTCGTGAACCTGCTCGAGCGCCCCGGCTCGGACATCCGGGTGATGGAGGGCCAGGCCTCCCTCGACGAGGCGCTCGTGGTCCAGGGCCACCCCGACGCGTTCGAGCTGGTCCCGGTGGAGCCCGCCGATCCCGGCCGCGTCTGGGCGGTCGACGGCGGGTCGTGCGTGGTCGCCGACGGTCGTTCGTTCCAGGTGGCGGCGTACCGGGCCGCGCGCGTGCGGTTCGAGGCCGGCGTGACCGAACGGGTGGAGACGCCGCCGCTCTCGGTCCGCGCGCTTCCCCCCGAGGAGATGGCCGAGCTCGCTCGCTCCGTCCTGCGCGAGCTGTGCGGCAGCGGAGCCCGAGCGGTTGCCCGAGATGCCGCGGCCCGTCGACGCGCTCCGTGAGTGGGGCGAGTGGGCCGAGGTCGCTCGGACGGTCCGCGAAGCGGCCTCTGGCGATCTGGTCCTGGTGGACGGTTCGCTGCACGGCGGGCCGCTCGTTCCCGCCGTCGTGGTCCGGCGCGTCCACGCGGAGGCCGTCGAACGCGGCGTGTCGCTCGCCGGTGTCGTGAAGGCCTCCACGCTCTACTGGGGTCGCAACGCTCCGCTCGTCACGTTGCTGAAACGTCGCGGCGACCGCGAACGGGGAGCGTCGGCATGGAGCGCCCGGATCTCGACCGATCCGGTGTTCGCGCGGCTGTACGTCGGGGACATCTTCGTCGCGCACCTGGCACCGACCGCTCCGTTCGCGTTCCGCGTCGATGTCGCGCACGGGCCCGCCCCCGCGGAGAGGTGCTCGGTCGGCTCGCCGGGCTCGCCGACGATCCCGCGTTCGTCGGCTACCCCTACCCCCTCGCGCGGGCCCACCAGGCGGCGAGGGTCACCGGCTACGACGTGGTGGACGTTCGCCGCTCCTTCCGCGAGGCGCTCTCACGGCGGGGCATGTCGGAAGACGACATCGAGGTGCTGTTCCAGGACTTCCACGAGGTCCTGAACCGGTGAGCGCGTACAAGGGCCGGATCTTCGGCCGCAGCGTCCTGGAGGCGACCTTCCGCTCCTTCTACGGGACGGACCTGTTCCTCGGTGAGCTGCTGGTCGGCCGAGGACGCCGAACGCGCGCGCCGGTTCCTGTTCCGCGTGATCCAGGTGGCGTACGGCTCGGAGTCCTCCGATCCCGGGATGGCCCGAGCGCACGGCCGGCGCGTACATGGCCGGCGACGCCGCCGGTTCCCCGTACACGCTGCACGACCCGGAGCAGCGCCTCTACAAGGTGGCGACGTGCCAGCCGCTGGGCTACATCGACCCGGCGGGGGAGTTCCGCAAGCCGAAGTCGCTGCCCGCGCAGTTCGCCCGGGTCACGGCGCCGACGCCGCAGGACTTCGCCTTCCTCCACGAGCGGATGGGCGACCTGCGGGTCGGGCTGCTCCGGTCGGGCGAAGACACGATCGACCTCGAGGTCGGCATCAAGGGCGAGACGCTCACGTCGCACGTCGGGGTCTTCGCCACGACCGGGATGGGCAAGTCGAACCTCATGAAGGTGCTCGCGGGCCAGATCCTGTCCTCGCAGGGCCGGTACGCGTGCCTGTTGTTCGACCCGCACGGCGAGTACCTCGAAGGTGGGAGCGGGATCCGCCGCGGCCTGCGCGAACACCCATGGGCCGCCGACCGCCTGCGCGTCTACGCGACGCGAGCGGCCGGCGCCGGGGCCACCGCGCTCCGCCTCTCGCTCGGCGAGCTCACGCTGGGCGACCTGCAGACGGCATACGACTGGAGCCACCCGCAGGAGGACGCGATCTACCGGTTGATCCGCTTCTTCCACGAGGAGTGGATCGTTCGCGTGGGCGAGGAACAGGACGTGAGCGACCTCGCCGAGCAGCTCGGGCGTCGCGACGAGCACCCTCCAGGTGATCCAGCGTCGCGCCCAGCGGATCTTGGACATGCCGTGCATCTCGCGCGATCCGTCCCAGCCGTCGCTGTCCGAGCGCATCGTCGACGAGCTGATGGACGGCTACTCGGTGCTCGTCGACACGAGCGGTCTGTCGTCCATGGAGGAGATCCTCGTCGCATCGGTCATCACCCGGCGCGTGCTCGACGCGTACGGCTCGGTCTTCCTGGACGACCGCGAGCGGTTCGCCGCCCTGCCACCGACGCTCGATCGCGCTGGAGGAGGCCCAGCGCGTGCTCTCGCGCGCGACGCGCTCGGACGAGAACGTCTTCCCCCGGGTGGCGCGGGAGGGGCGGAAGTTCAAGGTCGGGCCTGTGCGCGGTCAGCCAGCAGCCGAAGCTGATCGACGACGAGCTGCTGTCGCAGTTCAACACGTTCTTCATCCTCGGGCTCGCCGACGAGAAGGACCGCACGATCCTGCGCGGGAGCTCGAAGCAGGACATCACGGACCTCGGTCCCGAGATCCAGACCCTCATGCCGGGCGAGGCGATCGTGACGAACCTGGATTCGCCGTTCGCCCTGCCGGCGATGGTCTACCTCTACGAGGAGTACCTGAAGTCGGTACAGGGTCCCTCGCCGTTGCCGCCGCGGCCCTCGGGCGGAGCGCAGGGGTTCGCGGAGTGACGCGAGGCACGCGCACGCGCCGATGAGCAGGCTCGTCGCGCTCGGGGACGCCCACCTCGGGCGTACGCACCTCGCGCACCTGCGGGACGACGAGGGCCGGAACCTCCGCGAGGAGGACTTCCTCCGCTCGTTCGCCTGGGCGGTGGACGAGACGATCCGGCAGGAACCCGACGGCTTCCTGTGGCTCGGAGACATCTTCGATCACGCGAGGCCGACCTATCGGACCTTCGCGCACGTGCTCGGCGGGCTCCAACGTCTCACCGACGCCGGCCTGCGAGGCGCCGCGATCAGCGGCAACCACGACACGCCCCGCGTCCGCGGAACCGGCTCGCCGTACGACGCGCTGGAGCGGGTGTTCCCCGGTGTCGCGTTCGCCTGGCGCATGGAGGCGATGGCCACCGAACTGGCCGGGGTCGCGGTTCACGCCGTTCCGCAGACGCTGTCGGTCGAGGAGCTTCGCGAGCAGCTCGCGGCCGCGGCCGCCGCGGTCCGGCCCGACCGCACGAACCTGCTGCTCGCGCACGTCGCGCTCACCTCGCTGCCGGCTCGCGATCTATCCCGACATCAACGAGCTCGAGGTCGAGGAGGCGGCGTTCCACACGCGGGTTCGACCTCGTCGTGCTCGGCCACTACCACGCGCACCAGAAGGTCTCGAAGCGCACGTGGTACGCGGGCTCGACCGACACGTTCTCGTACGCGGACACGCCCGAGGCCGCGAAGGGGCTCGTCGTGATCGACACCGACGCGGGGACGGTCGAGCACGTGGAGAACCCGCACGAGCGTCCGCTCGCCACCGTGAGCGTCGCGGCCGCCGGGCTGTCGGCCGGCGAGCTCGTCGACGCGGTCGAGCGCGCGGCGCGCGGGATCCCCGAGCGCGCGATCGTGCGGGTCTACCTGAACGAGGTGGACCCGGCGTCGTTCCGACAGATCGCGGGCGAGCAGTTCCACGAGGCCGTCCCGAGCGCGATCTGGGTCCAGGTCGAGCCGGACTTCGGCGCCGAGGCGCTCGCGATTCAGGGCGGTCCCACGATCGGTTCGCTCGAGCGGGAGTGGACGTCGTACGTCGAGCTGCAGGATCTGGCGGGGCTCGAACGCGAGCGGGTCGTGTCGATCGGCGCCGGGTTCCTGTCCGACGCGCGCGGGGAGACCGTGTGAGGGTCCTCGAGCTGTCGTTGCGCAACTACCGGGTGTTCGAGGAGCTCGACCTCGAGCTGCCGGCTCGGGTGATCGGGATCTTCGGCGAGAACGGCAGCGGGAAGTCCACGCTCGTGGAGTCGATCGCGTTCGCCTGCTACGGGGCCGAGGCCGCGCGGACCAAGCGACAGGAGATCCGCACCCACGGCGTCCTGTCCGACTGCCTGGTGCGTCTCGTGTTCGAGCACGCCGGACAGCAGTTCGAGGTCCGGCGTGCCATCAAGGGGAGGGGCCATGCGCCGGAGGCCGAGCTCTTCGTCGGGACCCGCCCGTTCGCGTCGGGGACGACCGAGGTGAACGAGGAGATCGCCAGGATCCTCCACATGGACCTGCGCGTGTTCCGAGCTTCCGTGTACGCGGAGCAGAAGCAGCTCGACGCGTTCTCGGACCTGCGGCGCGGCGAACGCGTCGAGATGGCGCTGCGCTTGCTCGGCATCAAGCCGGTCGACGACGCGCGCACCGCCGCCCGCCGGCAGGCCCGCGCGGCCAAGGAGAACGCCGCCCAGCTCCAGGAGGCCGTGCCGGATCTGGCCGCGCTCGAGGCGGAACTGAAGGACGCCGGGGAGGCGGCGGCCGAGGCGAAGCGCGTCGCGAAGGACGCGCAGGAGGCGCGGAAGGCGACGACGAAGCAGGCCAAGGCGGCCACGGAGGCGTTTCGGCGGATCGACCGGGCGCGAGAACGCATCGAGCGGCTCGGCGCGCTCCTGACCGAGAAGGTCGAGCGCCGTGACGAGCGGCTGACCGAGCGCGACGAGCTGGGGGAGCGGCTCGAGCGGCTCGCGGCCGAGCTCGAGGCACTTCCGGAGCTCGAGTCCGAGCTCGCCGGGTTCGGCGACGCGGACGAGCGACTGCGGCTCGGCCTGCGTTTCGTCGAGGCGACCGACCGGGCGCATGCGGTGGAGTTGCAGCTGATCTCGCTCCCCGAGGTCGAAGCCGAGGCCGCCCTCGACGCGCTCGGGCAGGCGCAGGCGGCGCACGGGGAGTCGCAGGCCGCGGCGGCGGGCGCGCAGGCCGAGCTCAACCAACGCGTCTCGGCGCTCGAGGAGGCTCAGGCGCGTCTGGACCGGGCCGCCGAAGCCGACCCGACGCAACCGTGTCCGACGTGCGGCCGGCCGCTCGAGGACTTCGCCGCGTACGTGAAGCATTGCAAGGCCGAGGTCGCGAGCGCGAAACGGACGGCCGCCGACGCGTCGGCCTCCGCCGAACGTGCGCAGACCGCGCTGGCGAAGGTCGTGAAGGCGCTCGACGCGGCGATCTCGGCAGCCGAAGACGCTCGGCGCGCCGGCGAGCAGCGCACACGGCTGACGGAACAGCTCGACGCGATGCGCGCCGAGCTCGCGCCCCTCGCCCAGCCGTTCGAGGGGGTCCCGCCCGACGTCAACGAGCTCCGCGCAGGAGCCGAGCGGGCCCGGGTCCTCGGGGAGCGGATCGCGGAGCTGGGTGCGCACCGGGGCTTCGCTGCGCAGCTCCGCACGGATCTGTCCGCCGCGGACGCTCGGATCGCGGTGCTCGAGGACGAGCTCGCGAAGCTGACGGACGAGGCGAGCGCGATCTCGTTCGACCCGGCCGAACACGCACGCTCGACCGAGGACCTGCAACGCGCCGAGCAGGCGGTCGAGGAGGCCGTCGAGGCCGAACGCTCGGCGGGCGTCGAGCTGCAACGCGCGGAGCTCAAGCGGAGCGAGCTCGCCGGGGCGCTCGGACAGGCCAAGGAGATCGCGTCTCGCGTCGATGACCTCCGCTCCGACGCCCGGTACGTCGAACGGGTGGCGATGCTGCTGGACGGCTTCCGCGATCATCTCGTCGCGCGCGTCGGTCCCGAGCTCTCGCGGGAGGCCGAGGCGTTGTTCCGCGAGCTCACGAACCACGCGTACGACGACCTGCGCGTGGACGAGGAGAGCCTCGAGATCCGGATCGCGGACGGTGACGCGTACTTCCCGATCGATCGGTTCTCGGGCTCGGAGATCGACCTCGCGAACCTCGCGCTCCGCGTCGCCATCTCCACGCACCTGTCGCGCGTCTCCGGTGCCGACGTCGGGTTGATGGTGCTCGACGAGGTGCTCGGTTCGCTCGACGAGGAGCGCAAGGACCTGATGGTCCGGGCGCTCGGGATGTTGGCGGGTCGGTTCCACCAGTTGTTCGTGATCACTCACGCGGAGCGCATCAAGGACCAGTTCCCCGCGTCGATCGTCGTGCAGAAGACCGGACGGCGCCGAAGCACCGCCGTGATGGTCTAGGCGGTCGCCTCGGCTCGATCCGCTGGCTCGCTCTCGCCGTCCGGCTCCGGCGGGGCCGGGATCGCCGGATCGGAGCCGTCGGCGGTACCCTCCGAGGCGGTTCCTGCTTCGGGCCCGCCTCCCGGCGCCCAGACGCTCGGGAGGAAGACGCGCGCGACCCCGCGCCCGCCCGGCAGCGCCTCCGCCGACGTCCACCCGCCGTGCAGCTTGGCGAGGAAGCTCGCCGCCGGTCCGACCTCGACCCCCGAGACCGCGCCTCCCTCGACCGCGAGCATCACGCCGTCGTCGGTCCGTTCCACGCGGAGGACGACACGATCGTTGCGCTGCGTCCGCGTCATCGCGGAGGACAGGAGGTCGTCCACGAGCCGTTCGAGCCGCGCCGGATCGATCTGGATCGTCGCGGTCTCGGCGATCACCTCGACCTGACGCCCCTCCGTCACCGGGAACTCCCGCACGACGCGGCGGATGAGCGTGTCGATCTCGGTGCTGCGCCGCTTGAGGACGACCTCCCCTCGGGCGAGGCGGTCGGCGTCGAGGATGTCGGTGAGGGCGTGCTCCATCCGGCGAGCCTGCGACATGAGCTGTTGGAGCATCCGCCCCTCATCGGGTGCTCCCTGTGAAGACATCATCCGTGCGAGCCCGAAGATGGCCGAGAGCGAGCGTTTCGCATCCGTCGACATGGCGTCGACGACCCCCTGGACGCCGTCGGCGTCCAGGCCCATGTCCCCGGCCGACACCGAGTTCGTCGCGACCTGTTCGAGCTCGCTCTGGAAGCGAGCCAACGTTTCCTGCGTCTCGAGGAGCCGGCTGCGGGCCGCCATGGCCTCCTCCGCCGCCTTCCGAGCGACGTCGTCCGCGTGCGCCTGGAGCGTGTCCTGTCGCCGGGCGAGCTCCTCCGCGCGAGCGCGTTCCGATCCGGCTTCCCACTCCGAGCTCTGCAGGTGCTCGATGAGTCGATCCTTCTCCTGCAGCAGCTCGAGGCTCTCGGCTCGGAGGCGTTCGACGCTCGTTCGCGCGCTCTCGGACTCGACGCGAAGCCCGTCCGCCTCCGCTCGCTGGAGCTCCAGTTCCGCTCGCAGGTTGTCCAGCTCGACGCGGCCGGCCTCGTGATCGGCGCGGAGCCGCTCCGCCTCCCCGCGCCCGGCCTCGAACTCGCTGCCGAGTCGTTCCTCCTCGACACGCCGTGCGTCGAGCTCGGCGCGGAGCCGCTCCACCTCCCCGCGTCCGGCCTCGAGCTCGGTCCGGAGCCGTTCCACCTCACCGCGCCCCGTCTCGAACTCGGCGCCGAGACGCTCTTCCTCGACCCGGCGCGCGTCGAGCTCGGCCCGGAGCCGTTCCACCTCGACCCGCCCGCTCTCGAGCTCGTCGGCGAGTCGTGCCTCCTCCACCCCCCGCGCTTCGAGCTCGGCGGCGAGCCGCGCCTCCTCCACCCTCCTCGACTCGAGCTCGGCGGCGAGTCGAGCTTCCTCGAGACCTCGCGCTTCGAGCTCGTCGGCGAGTCGTGCCTCCTCCACCCCCCGCGCTTCGAGCTCGGCGGCGAGTCGCGCCTCCTCCACCTTCCTCGACTCGAGCTCGGCGCGAAGTCTCTTGTCCTCGCGTCGACGTGCCTCCGCCTCCTCGGCCGTGGTTCGTAGCTCCGCCGCCAGCGTGCGCTGATCCGCCTCGGTCCTTCCGGCCAGGGCACGGGTGTTCTCGAGATCGTCCTTCGTCCGCTCGAGCTCGGTCGACGCGGTCGCCAGCTCACTCGCGACACGCTCGAGCTCCGCCCGGTCGCTCGCGAGCGCGGCGTTGGCAGCCTCGAGCTCCGCCCGGTCGCTCGCCAGGGCGGCGTTGACAGCGTCGAGCTCCGCCACGAGACCCTCGTTCTTCTGCCGGCGCGCTTCGGCCTTCTCTCGCGCCGACCGGAGCTTGTCGTGGAGCGCTCGCTCGTTGGCTTCGGTCTCGCCGACGGTGGCTCGCATCGCTTCGAGATCGGCTTTGACCGTCTCGATCTCGGCGCGTGCTGCGTCGAGATCCCGGTTCACGACATCCGCGTCGGCTCGTGTCGCCTCGAGCTCGGTCTTCGCTGCCTCGGCTTCAGCCCGCGTCGCCTCGAGGTCGGACTCGAACGTCCCGGCTTCGGCTCGGGTCGCCTCGAGCTCGGCCCGCGCGACCTGGGCCTCCGCACGTGTCGCCTCGAGATCCCCTTGCACCGCATCGATCTCGGCTCGTGCCACCTCGAGGTCGGTCTTGAACGTCTCGGCTTCTCCCTGCGCCGCAACGATGTCGCGCCGAGCAGCATCGAGCTCGCTCGTGGCCGCCTCCAGTCGAGCCGCGAGCGCCCGTCGTTCGTCCTTCGCGGACTCGAGGTCCGCGCTGAGGTCGGGGCGGGCCTCGAGCTCGTCGATCCGCTGCCTGCCCGATCCGATCTCGGCTCGTGCCGCCTCGAGGTCGGTCTTGAACGTCTCGGCTTCTCCCTGCGCCGCAACGATGTCGCGCCGAGCAGCATCGAGCTCGCTCGTGGCCGCCTCCAGTCGAGCCGCGAGCGCCCGTCGTTCGTCCTTCGCGGACTCGAGGTCCGCGCTGAGGTCGGGGCGAGCCTCGAGCTCGTCGATCCGCTGCCTGCCCGATCCGACCTCGGCGCGGGCCGCCTCGAGCTCCGCCGTCAGGTCCGGCCGGGCCTCGAGCTCTTCGATCCGCCGCGCGCGCGCCTCGACCTCGGCGCGGGCCGCCTCGAGCTCGGTGTTCACGATTTCCGCATCTCGTCGGGCGACGAGGAGCTCCGCCCGTGCCGCGGACAGCTCGGACGACGCGGTCTCCAGGTGAGCCCCGAGCGCGTTCCGCTCATCCCGCGCGGTGTCGAGGTCCGTCGTCAGGTCCGGCCGGGCCTCGAGTTCGGCGATCACGCCGGCGAGCTCCGCCGCCTCCTGCGTGAGCTCGGCAACCTCGGCTTCCGCTCGATCCGCACGGGTGCGTTGCTCGTTCAGTCGATCCGCGACCTCGGCCCCGGCGAGCTGCGCCACCTCCATCTCCGAGCGCGTGGACCCGAGCTCCCTCTCCAGCTCCTCCGCTCGCTCGTTCGCGGCCGAGAGCGAGGTCCGCAGTGAGGCGGTCTCGGAGATGGCCGCTTCCATCTCGGCGCTGAGGTCCGGCCGCTGCTCGAGCGCCTGCACCTGACGGAAGAGATCGACCACCTTCGCCTCGGCCGCACCGGCTCGCTCCTGCTGCTCACGGAGCTGTTCGGCGGCCTCGTCGACCTGGCGTTGGAGCGATGAGGATCGGTCGCTCACATCTGCGAGTTGCGCGCTCTTCGCCTGTTCGGCCAGCCTGGCCGCCGCGATCTCGGTAGCGGCGCGATCGGCGTCCGCCCTGGCCCGCTCGACCTCCCCCCTGGACCGCTCCGCCTCGGCCTTGGCTTCCGCGACGCGAACGCTCATCTCCGCCTCTCGCGCGCGGGCGTCCTCGAGCTCGCTCCGCGCCGCGGCGAGCTCGGCACCACCCTCCTCGAGCTCGCGCCGTGCCGTTGCCAGTTGCGACTTGGAGGTCTCGACCGCGTGTTCGAGCTGCTGCTGCGCGTGCTGCAGCTCCTCACGTGTGGCCGCGGCTTCCCCCTCGGCGGAGCCACGCGCCTGCTCGAGCGACTCGCGTTCCGCGACGAGCGCCTGCCGTTCCCCGGCGAGCGCGCTGCGCTCCGCCGCGAGCGTCTCCCGTTCGGCCTCGAGCGTCCGGTTTGTCGTCTCGAGGGTCGCGACGCGGTCCGCGAGCTCGCGCTTCGCGTCCCGCGCGACCGCGGCCTGGCGTTTGGCCTCCACCAGCGAGTTGCGGAGCTGCTTGAACTCCTCGTCCTTGCCCGACCCGGCCCGCTCGAGGTCGTCGCCGAGCGCGGCCAGATCCTCGGCCCACTCCTCGGCCTGCCTCGCTCTCGCGTTGGCCTCCGCGGTCTGCCGTTCCGCGTCCCGAGCACGCGACTCGGCCGCCGTGATCCTGGCTCGCGCCTCGCTCTCGCCCTTCTCGGCGTGGTCGGCGCGCGTCTGCGATTCGGCGATGCGTGCGGTGGTATCGGCGAGCTTCCCCTCCGCCTCGGCGGCACGCGCCTCCGTCTTGTTGACGGCCTCGTCGAGCTCCCGCAATACCTTCTTGTGCGCGGTCAGGTCCTCGGCGACCTTCTCGAGCTCCTTGCGGACGCCGGCCTCATCGGCCTTCGCCCGCTCGATCGTCTTCTCCAGACCCGCCATCTCCTTCTCGTGCCGGCGTTCGATGTCGAGCACCCGCGAGGGACTGATGGCGTCGCCGAACCCGGCGGCCCGCGATCCGTTCTGGGCGAACGCGTACACGAGCACGAGCAGCGCGAGGATGCCCGCGGCGATCGCGACGACGATCCATGGCCCTCGAGCGGCCTCGATCGCATCGGACGGACCGGCGACGTCGACGACCGCGATGTCGGACGGCCCGTCGACGGTGACGGGGACGAAGACGCTGAACGTCCCGGCGCCCAGCTCCGTCTGCGTCCCGGCCGACAGGACGCGGGCGACCTTGGCCCGCGACTCCTTCAGTCCAATGGTCTCTCGGTCCTGAGCGAAGACGACGACGGCCTCGCTGTTGAGGACGGTGACGGAGTCGTCCGGACCGACGAGCCCCGCGTTCACGACGGACGAGAGCGACTGGTAGCGCTCGCCGCTCACCGGCCCGGCGAGGTCCTCGGGGACGAGGGCATCTCCGACCGCTGCCGCGGCGCGCTCGGCCGAGGCGGTGGCCTCAGCCTCGAGGGCATGGCTCGCCTTGCCCGCCTGCTGGAACGCGCCGAATGCCGCCGCGGCCAGCACGAATGCGAGCACGATGAGCGCCATGCGCTGGGCGCCGCGGGGAACGCTCAAGCCACTTCCCGCCTTCATCTCGAACGATCGGATGCTGGGACCGTTCGATGTATCGGCGTGTGGGTGGGGCGACGTAAGCCGTTCGGCGCACGGAGTTGGCGACCGGTCCGGCCGGGCCGGGGCCCGGTCCCCGCCGCCTAGCGGGCGGGCTCGACCTCGGTGGAGACCTCCGCCCACGCCTGGCCGTCCCACTCGAGCACGGTGGTCCGGTACGCGGTCGGGCAGCAGTGCGGGTCGCCCGGCTCGAAGACGGCCTCTCGGATCTCGAGCGCCCCGTCCACGGCCGAGATCTCCGTGTCGCAGCCCTCGCGCCGGTAGATCTCCGCCGCACCCCCGGCGGCCGAGGCGATCACCCGCCAGGTGGCGCAGGCTCCGCTCCCGCCCCGCTGCTCCTCGGTGAGCAGGTCGTCGACGCCGTCCCCGGTGAGGTCGGCGGGAACGACGCGGATGCCGAGGACGCCCGCGCTCGGCCGGTCGGTGAACGCGTAGACGGCTCGCCAGCCGGCGTCGTCGTCCTGCATCGGAACGCTGCCACACGACGAACCCGACCTCGGGGGCGAACGGGTCGGAGCCGCGCCGCCACGCCACGGCGATCTGGTCGATCGGATCGTCGGGGGTCGTCTGACGGATCGCGATCGTGTCCTCGGCCCCCGGTGGGATGAGCACCGAGTGATCCCCGGCCTCGATCAGCGCGACGTCGGCGGAGTCGTCGACCGAGCTGGGTGCGTCGGCCGGCAGTTGGAGTTCCGGCGCCGGTTCCTCGCTCGCGCTCGGTGTGGCGCTCCCGGTCGACGGTCCGGTGGGTGGCGCGCTCCCGGTGTTCGATCCAGACGCCGTTGGTCCGCTTGCCGTCGGGTCCGACGTCCCTTCGTCGTCCGAGGTGCACGCGGCGAGCGAGACGATCGCGACGAACGCGATGAGGGTGACGGAGGTGAGCGGGCGGCGCACGGGCCCATGCTACGGACGATCCGGCGGTGGGCCCGGTGCGCCGGATACGATTCGGTCGTGGGACCTGCGAAGACCGTCGCGACGAGCCAGGTCACCTTGGTGCAGCTCATGGAGGTCACGGACACGAACCTCGGTGGGATCGTCCACGGGGGCGTGATCATGAAGCTGGTCGATACGGCTGCCGGCCTCGCCGCGATCAAGCACGCGGGCGGGATGTGCGTCACGGTGTCGATGGACGAGATGTCGTTCCTCGCGCCGGCGCACATCGGCGACACGATCACGGTGATGGCGAGCGTGAACGACGTGGGGAACACATCGCTCGAGGTCGGTGTCCGGGTCGAGTCCGAGGAGATCCGGACCGGCATCCGGATCCACACCTCGAGCGCCTACCTCGTGTTCGTGGCCCTGGATGACGACGGCCGGCCGCGTCCGGTGCCGCCGATCGTGGCCGAGAGCGCCGACGAGCAACGCCGCCAGCGAGAGGCGCGGATCCGGCGGGAGACGCGCAAGGCGCATCGCGCGGCGATCGAACAGGAGCGCCGGCGCGACTGAAGGGTCGGATCGCATCCGGTGTCTGGGAGCATGGAAGGGTGAGCGAGACCCGCATGCGGCTGGACACCGGAACCGGTCCCGTCGACGTCTTCGCGATCCGCGGACTCGGAGACGTCGAGCGGCTCCCGCACACGGTGCGGATCCTGCTCGAGAACCTCCTGCGACGCGCCGGTTCGCGCGACGTCTCCGACGAGGATGTCCGGGCCCTCGCCGCCTGGCCGGAGCGGTCGCCGACCGCCGACCTCGCGTTCATGCCGGCCCGCGTGCTGATGCAGGACTTCACCGGTGTCCCGGCGGTCGTGGATCTGGCCGCGATCCGTTCCGCGGTCGCGCGCGCGGGCGGCGACCCATCGAAGGTGAACCCGCTCGTGGACGTCGACCTCGTCATCGACCACTCGGTCCAGGTCGACCTGTTCCGCTCGCCCGAGGCCTACGAGGCGAACATCGAGTGGGAGTACCGCCGTAACGGCGAGCGCTACGCGCTCCTGCGCTGGGCGCAGCAGGCGTTCGAACGGTGTGCGCGTGGTGCCGCCGGGGGCCGGGATCTGCCACCAGGTGAACCTCGAGCACCTCGGGTCGGTGGTCACGGTGCGCGACGGGGTCGCGTTCCCCGACACGCTCGTCGGCACCGACTCGCACACGACGATGATCAACGGGCTCGGCGTCCTCGGCTGGGGGGTCGGCGGCATCGAGGCCGAGGCGGCGATGCTCGGCCAGCCGATGTTCCTCCCGCAGCCCGTCGTCGTCGGCGTCCGCGTGCGCGGCGCGCTTCCCGCCGGGACGACCGCCACCGACCTCGTGCTGACGCTCACCCAGATGCTCCGCGCGCACGGCGTCGTCGGCAAGTTCGTCGAGTTCTTCGGCGACGGGTGTCGACCCTCGAGCTCGCCGACCGCGCGACGCTGTCGAACATGTGTCCCGAGTACGGCGCGACCTCGGCGCTGTTCCCGGTCGATGACGAGACGCTGCGCTACCTGCGGTCTACCGGACGGGGCGACCGGGTGGATCTCGTCGAGCGGTACGCGAAGGAGCAGGGACTGTTCCGCCGCGACGGCGACCCCGAGCCGATGTTCAGCGAGCTGTCGATCTGGACCTGTCGCTGGTCGAGCCCTCCCTGGCCGGGCCCGAAACGGCCGCAGGATCGGGTGCGCGCTGCCGGACGTGTGGGCCTCGTTCGTCGAGGCCTTCCGCGACCGGCTCGAGCCCGATCCCGAGCCGACCGACGTCGGCCGCCTCCTGGATGAGGGCGGCAAGCCGGTCGTCGCGGTCGATACCGACGAGCCATCGAGCCCGGCACCGAGCGAGCCGGTGTCCGTGAACGACGGGCCGTCCGGCACGGCTCGGTCGTGATCGCGGCGATCACGAGCTGCACGAACACGTCGAACCCGACGGTGATGCTGGCGGCGGGACTGCTCGCGAAGAAGGCGGTCGAGGCCGGGCTCGAGACGAAGCCGTGGGTGAAGACGTCGCTCGCGCCGGGTTCCCGTGTGGTCACCGACTACCTCGAGGCCGCCGGGCTCACGCCGTACCTCGAGAAGCTCGGGTTCTCGCTCGTCGGGTTCGGCTGCACCACCTGCATCGGGAACTCCGGTCCGCTGCCGGACGCGTGGCGGCGGCGGTCACGAGGGCGACCTCGCACGTGGTCGCCGTGCTCTCGGGCAACCGGAACTTCGAGGGCCGGATCCATCCGCTGGTTCGGGCCAGCTACCTCGCCTCGCCGCCGCTCGTCGTCGCGTACGCGCTGGCCGGGCCGCATGGACATCGACCTGTCGTCCGATCCGATCGGCCACGCCCCCGACGGCGCGCCCGTGTACCTGCGCGATCTCTGGCCGTCGCAGGAGGAGGTCGCGAGCGGCCGTCTCGGCATCGGTCTCCGCGGAGCAGTTCGAGACGCGAGTACGGGCGGATCTTCGAGGGAGACGAGCGCTGGGCTCGCTCCCGACGCCGCACCGGGCCCGGTCTACGCGTGGGATCCCGACTCCACCTACGTGCGCGAGCCGCCGTTCTTCGAGGGGCTCGAGCCACGAGCCGGCGGCGCCGAGCGACATCGTCGGGGCCCGCGTGCCTCGTCAAGGTCGGCGACTCGATCACGACCGACCACATCTCGCCGGCCGGGCTCGATCAAGCCCGACTCGCCGGCCGGGCGATACCTGACGAGACGCGGGGTCGAGCAACGGCGACTTCAACTCGTACGGCGCGCGGCGCGGCAACCACGAGGTGATGATGCGAGGGACGTTCGCAAACGTCCGCTTGCGCAACGAGCTGGCGCAGGGCACGGAGGGGTGGTGGACGACCCACCTGCCGAGCGGCGAGGTGATGACCGTGTTCGACGCCGCGACTTCGGTACCAGAGCGAGGGCGTCCCGCTCGTCGTGCTCGCCGGCAAGGAGTACGGCAGCGGCTCGCTCGCGCGATTGGGCGGCGAAGGGGCCGGCGCTCCTCGGCGTCCGGGCAGCGATCGCGGAAAGCTTCGAACGGATCCACCGCAGCAACCTGGTCGGGATGGGCGTGCTCCCGCTGCAGTACGTGCCCGGAGACTCGGCGGCCTCGCTCGGACTCACCGGTTCCGAGACGTTCGACATCACCGGGGTCGCGGGCGGGATCGCGCCCGGACAGGAGGTGTCGGTCACGGCACGGGGAGCGGACGGACGGAACACCGAGTTCCGGGCGATCGTGCGGATCGACGGCGCGGCCGAGGTCGAGTACCACCGCCACGGGGGCATCCTGCAGATGGTGCTCCGCCAGCTGCTCGCCGGCTGAGTGGGTCTTCGGGTCGCCCGCGCGTCGTTAGACGGTCGCGACCTCGGCGGCGAAGATCGGGGCGGTCGTGGGCGCTTCGGGGCACGAGGACGGTTCGACCGTCACGGCCAAGAGACCGATGCCCTCCATCGACTCGTCGATGAACTCGAACAGGGAACCGTCATCGTTCGGTGTCGCGCAGAGCGCTGATGCCGGTGTCTCGCCCGTGAACAGCCACAGCTCGTAGACCTGACCCTCCGGCAGCGCGGGCAGACCGGACCCGGCCAGGAACAGGCCCTCCTCGCCGGGCCGGAATGCGGCCGTGATCGTCCCGGCGCCGGGTTCACCCTCGAGCGCAACCACCGTCGCGTCCGCCGGCACGCGTTCGTCCTCCATCACCGCGCCGCCGATCAGCCAGCCGCCGGCGAACAACGCGAACGCCGCCGCGATCCCGATCAGGGGTCGCAGGACCCCGCCGCGTCGACGCGGCGCTCGAGCGGGCTCCCGGTCGCGTTCCGGCTCCATCGTCGGCGCCCCGGGCCGCTCGCCGAGCGCGAGCTCGATCGTCTGCTCCTGGAAGGAGTGCCGAACGGCGACGGGGTCGAGCGCGAACGCGAGGCGACCGGCGACCTCTCCGTACTCGTTCTCGAGCCGGCGGCACTCGGCGCAGTCGGGGCCGTGCTCGTGCATCTCGGTCTCGAGCTCGATGACGTCGTCGGCATCCAGCCCACCGATCGCGCGGATCGCGATGAGCTCCTCGATGCGCTCGTGGCTCCTCATCGTTCCATCCCTGCCAACGCGGTCCGCAACCTCCGCATGCCCAGGAGGGTCCGCGACTTCACGGTCCCGAGGGGCAGTGAGAGCTTCTCGGCGATCTTCGACTGCGAGAGGCCGTCGAAGTACATGAGCTCGATCACCTGACGCTGCTCCGGCGGGAGCTCCTCGAGCGCTCCGCGCACCGCCTCCCGCTCCTCGGGCAGACCGATCTCGTCCACCACCTGCTCGGCGGGATCGGCGACCGTCGTGGGCTCCGAGAGCTGCGACTCCTCGGCGCGCCTGCGCTGGGACTCCTCACGGCGGACGGCGTCGACCGCGCGGTGATGGACGGTGCCCATCAACCAGGCGCGAACGGACCCTCGGGACTGGTCGTAGCCCTCCGGGTTCCGCCACACAGCAAGGAATGCCTCCTGCACGATCTCCTCCGCGAGGAAGGGCTGCCGGACCACCCGGCGTGCGATCGCCATGGCGGTCGGCGCGTACCGTCCGAAGAGCACTCGGAAGGCTTCGCCGTCACCACGGTCGATCCGTTGGACGAGGTCGCGATCTCGGGCGTCGGAGAGGTCGGCCGTCACGGGCGATCCCCATGACGCACGGGCACCGGGCGCCTCGAGGAGCGGGACCCTGACCGATCGTTCAGTCCGTTCCTCGACGGGCATTCGCAGCGGCGAGTTCGCCGGATCGGCGACCCGGGCTCGCGGGTCGCACTTCTCATGTCGGTTCTCATGTGTCGGCGGTTCTCGTGTCCCGGACCGGGCGCGGCGGGCCGGAGCGGCGTCGACTCACGGCTCGCTCCAGGGCCGCCGCATCTGCCGGTCGGCCTGCACGATCAACGTGTCGAGGCCGACGGGGTGCTCCGGGTCGTACACGGCGGCGCCGACCGACAGGGCGGGGCCCCGCGAGCGCCCGTTCCGGGCGTTGTGGTCGGCCACCGCCTCGACCACCCGCGTCAGGACGAGGGACTCGGTTCCCGAACCGGCCCCGGCGAGCAACACGGAGAAGACCCCCGGGCCCGTGCGCGCGACCACGTCCGAGGCCCGGACGGCCGCACGCAGCAACGACGCGGCCTCGGTGATCGCGGCTCCACCGCGCGGTTCGCCGAGATCGTCCAACCGGATGAACACGAGCACCACCGGAGACTTCGAGCGATCGGCCAGGCGGAGGTGATGGGCCGCGAGCAGCCGGAACCCCTCGGTGGCGACCAGCCCGGTCGGCTCGTCGACCAGCTGATGCCGCTCGAGGTCCCCCTCGAGGCGGGCGAGCTCGGCGGCGTACCGCAACACCCGCCCGAGCAGATCGGTGCCGGAGTCCGCCGGCAACGCATCGCGCGCGCCCGCCCCGAGCGCTTCCCGGATGTTCGCTTCCGATGTCGTCACGGCGATCACCGGAACGTCCGGCGCGCGCTCCCGGAGCGAACGGACGATGTCCGGACCCGAGGCGTCGGGCAACTCGAGCGCCGTGAGCACGACGTCGATGCCGCCGTCGGACAGGTGGGCGAGGGCGCCGAGCAGGTCGTCGGCCAGCTCGACCGTGCATCCCTGCGGGTCGCCGGGATCGGCTCCGACGGCCAGCACGGCCACCTCGCGTTCCGCGCCTGGGGTCATGGGCAGGAGCAAGCCTAATGCCAGCCCGGACCGTGGGCGGGAACCAGCCCGGTTCAACCAGCGGGTCGATCGACCGCGGAGCGGATGGAGTCGAGCGCCGCCGGGTTCTCGAGGCTGGAGAGGTCGCCGGCTTCGTCGCCCGTGACGGTCGCGCGGATCGCCCGGCGCAGGATCTTCGCCGACCGGGTGCGAGGCAGTTCGGGCACGACCACGACACGGGACGGTGCGAAGGCCTTGCCGAGGTGATCGGCGACCAGCCCCTCCAGCTCCCGCTCGATCCCGGATGCCGTCTCCCCTTTCGTCACGACGAAACACCAGATCGCCTCGCCCTTCACCTCGTCCGGGATACCCACCACGGCCGATTCCGCAACCGACGGGTGCAGGGTCAGGATGCTCTCGACCTCGGCCGGGCCGAGCCGCTTGCCGGCGACGTTCATCGTGTCGTCGCTTCGACCGTGCAGGAACCAGAAGCCGTCCTCGTCCACGCTTGCCCAATCGCCGTGGCACCAGACGCCGGGGAACCGGCGCCAGTAGGTCTCGAGGTATCGCTCGGGGTCGCCGCGCAGGCCGCGCGTCATCGAGGGCCAGGGCTGACGACAGACGAGCTCGCCGACCTCACCCGGGTCCGCCTCCGTCCCGTCGGGCCGGAAGACCGCGAGGTCCATGCCGAGCGACGGACCGCGCAGCGTGCAGGACTTCAGCGAGCTGATCGGGTGCGGCGAGAGGAAGCAGGCGCCGATCTCGGTCCCACCGGACAGGTTGATGACCGGCAGGCGCCCACCGCCGACCTCGTCGAAGAACCACCGGTACGGCTCCGGGTTCCACGGCTCCCCGGTGGACGCGAGGATCCGGAGCGAGGAGAGGTCGTGCGACCGGACCGCTTGCTCGCCCGCGGGGATCAGCGCGCGGATCAGGGTGGGGGAGACGCCCAGGTGCGTGACCTCGTGGCGCTCGACGAGCGACCACAGGCGATCGGGCCCGGGGTGGTTCGGGGCGCCGTCGTACAGGAACACGGTCGCACCGAGCGCCGTCGCGCCGACGATCTCCCACGGGCCCATGATCCAGCCGAGATCGGCGAACCAGAACAAGACGTCACCTTGCTGCACGTCGGTCTGGTACGCGACCTCCTCGGCGATCTTCACGAGGAACCCGCCGTGGACGTGGACAGCGCCCTTGGGCCGGCCGGTCGTGCCGCTCGTGTACGCGATGAACAGCGGGTGCTCCGGATCGAGATGCCTCGTCTCGAACCGTTCGGGCTGCTGCCACAGCAGCTCGTCCCAACGGAGGTCGCGCGCCGGATCCCAGGGCGTGTCCGCGCGGAAGGCGCGCTCGACCACGATCACGCGTTCCACGCTCGGCGCGAGCGCCACGGCCTCGTCGGCCACCTCCTTCATCGCGACATGCTTCCCGCGGCGAGGGAACCCGTCGGCCGTGATGAGGACCTTCGCCTGCGCGTCGGCGAGTCGTTGCGCGACGGCGTCCGCCCCGAACCCGCTAGAAGATCGGGAGGAAGATCGCGCCGAGCTTCGCGCACGCGAACACCGAGGCGACGGCATCCGGGGTCATCGGGAGGAAGATCCCGACCGCGTCGCCGGTCTCGACGCCGAGCGAGACCAGCCCGTGCGCGAGCCGGTCGGCGGTCTCACGCAGCTCGCGGTACGTCACGTGCGGACCTCGCCCTCCTCGCCCTCCCAGACGAGGGCGAGCGCGTTCGGCGTGCGTTCGGCCCATCGGTCCACGCAGTTGTGCGCGAGGTTCACGCTGCCGCCGCCGAACCACGTCGCCCACTCGACCCCGCGGGAGGTGTCCAGGACGCGTTCGTACGGCTCGAAGAACTCGAGTCCGAGGTCGCGAACCACGGCGTCCCAGAACCAGCCGACATCCTGCGTGGAGCGCCGGACCAGCTCGTCCTCGGAGGCGATCCCGTTGGCACGCATGAACCGAGTCACGTTCGCCCGCTCGACCACTTCGTCGCTCGGTTTCCACACGATCGTCACGGGGGCCTCCGTCTCGCGTCCCCGGCGGTGCCGGTACGCTTCCCGGACAGCCTATGGTCGACCACTCCCACCCGCACGCGCGCCGCGCGTTCCTGGCCGCGACGGCCAGCGTCTCCGCGTTCGTCGCGGTGCGTGGCGGCGTTCAGCATGGGGACGTACTTCTGGGCCCGTGGCCAGATCAACGTGATCCCCGACCCGCCCCAGACCGAGGCGACCGAGCCGGCCGAGCCCGATATCGCCGGCGTGTGCGACGAGCGCGCCTGCAACTACCTGCTGCTCGGGAGCGACTCGCGCGAGGGGCTCACGCCGGAGGAGCAGGTGGCGTTCGGGACGGACGAGGACATCGGCGGCGAGAACCGCTCCGACACGATCATCCTGGTGCACACGGAGCCGGACCAGCGGCAGGCGACGTTCCTGTCGTTCCCGCGCGACCTGTGGGTCGACATCCCGGGCGTCGGCGCGGGGAGGATCAACTCGGCGTTCGAGGGCGGTATCGACGGCGGGGGCGCGCAGCGCGTCGCGCGCACCGTGAAGCAGCTCACCGGGCTGCGGATCCACCACGTCCTGTACGTCGACCTCGCCGGGTTCCAGGGACTCGTCGACGCGCTCGACGGTGTGGACGTGTGCGTCCCGTACCCGATGCAGGACGAGCTGACCGGCCTGGACATCCCCGCTGGGTGCCAGCGGTTCGACGGCTCGACGGCGCTCGCGTACGTGCGGACCCGGCACCAGCCCTGCGACGCGATCCCGGACTTCGCGAGGATCGGACGCCAGCAGCAGTTCATGCGCGCGGTGGTCTCGCGGCTGCTGTCGCCGGGCGAGCTGCTGCGGCTGCCGACACTCGTGCCCGAGCTCCTCGACAACCTCGTCGTCGACGAGGGCCTGCGCAACCCTGCCGAGCTCGTGTACCTGGCGGGCACCCTCGACGGCGTGAACACCGGAGCGGCGGACTTCCGCTCGGTGCCCTCGATCCCGGCCGGGACCATCGTGGACGGCCAGTACCTTTCGATCGTTCGGTCGATCGAGCCGCAGGCGACCCAGCTGTTCGAACGCATCAGGCAGGGCAAGCCGCTCGGCGATCTCGGCAGGCAGCTGGCGTCGATCCCGCCGAGCCCCGCCAACATCGTCGTCACCGTCGTCGACAAGGCCGCGGGTATCGTCGCGACCGACATGCTCGGCGTCCTCACCGATGGCGGATTCAACACGTCGCCCGGCGTCGTCGGCCGGGCCGAGGTCCGTTCACCGGTGAAGGGGTCGGCGATCGTGTACCGCGAGGGGTTCGAGCCCGAGGCGAAGGTGGTCGGCACGTACTTCCGGGACCTGCCGCTCGTGCCGGCGCCGGCGGGTGCGCTCCCGGACGGCGTGGACGTGGCCGTGGTCGCCACGGCGAACTACGAGATCCCCCCGCCGAGCACCGAGGCGCCGGTGGAGTGCCCCTCGTGAGGGCGCTCGTCCTCGCGGGCGGGGAGGGGTCGCGGCTCCGGCCGCTCACCCACACGAACTCGAAGCAGCTGATCCCGATCGCGAACACCCCGATCCTGTTCCACGTCCTGCGTTCGATCCGCGAGGCCGGGATCACCGAGGTCGGGATCGTCGTCGGGCCGACCGGGGACGAGGTGCGGGCGGCGGTCGGCGACGGTTCGGCGTTCGGGCTTCGCGCCACCTACCTCGAGCAGGAGGCGCCGCTCGGCCTCGCCCACGCGGTGCTCACGGCGCGGGACTTCGTGCAGGGCCAACCCTTCGTGATGTACCTCGGCGACAACGTGCTGCTCGAGGGGATCGCGCGGTTCGTCGAGGGCTTCGAGCGCCACCGGCCGGACGCGCAGATCTTCCTGGCACGGGTGCCCGAGCCCGAGCGGTTCGGCGTCGTCGTGCTCGAGGGCGATCGTGTGGTCCGCCTCGTCGAGAAGCCGAGGAGCACGTTTCGGACCTCGCGCTCGTCGGCGTGTACCTGTTCGACGACCAGATCATCGAGGCGTGCGAATCGCTCGAGCCCTCGTGGCGCGGGGAGTACGAGATCACCGAGGCGATCCAGTGGCTGGTCGACCGGGGGCGGAACGTGCGAGCCGAGATGCTCTCGGGCTGGTGGAAGGACACGGGCAGGCCCGAGGACCTGCTCGATGCCAACCGCATGCTCCTCGCCACCCTCGAGCCACGGGTCGACGGCGAGGTCGATGCGGACTCGACGCTCGAAGGGGTGGTCGTGGTCGAGTCCGGCGCGAAGATCGTCCGCTCGACCGTGATGGGGCCGGTGATCGTCGGAGAGAGCGCGCTCGTGGAGGACTCGACCGTCGGGCCGGACGTCGCGATCTCGGCCGGCTGCGTGGTGACAGCAAGCACCGTCACGGACTCGATCGTGATGGAGGGCTCGAAGATCTCCGGGTTCGGGGCGTCGGGGGCTCGGTGATCGGTCGTGACGTCGAGATCCGCCACGCCGAAGGCGACGTGCACCGGCTCGTGATCGGCGACCACGGCCAGGTCGAGGTCTGACGGGCGCTCGTGCGGCTCGCCGAGACGGGTTAGCCGCGTGCGGCTCGCGATCGACGCGCGACCGGCGCTCGATCCGCGGCGGACCGGCGTCGGCCACTACGCGCGCCAGATCGTCGGGCACCTGCCGGCCTCGGCACCCGCCGACGAGGTCGTCGCCTGGTACCTGGATCCGAAGGGCCTGCTGTCGCGGCGACGATTCTTCGACGACGTCGGCGCCCGGAACCTGACCGAACACGCCGACCGGTTCCCGACGCGCGTGTTCCAGCCGGTGTCGTGGCGGCTCCACGTCCCGAGGCTCGAGTGGCTCCTGCGTTTCGATGCGCTGCTCGCGACGAACTTCCTGCCGCCGCCCACGTCGTCCCGAGGTGTCGTGCTCGTCGTGCACGACCTGGCGCACGAGGTGATGCCCGGCACGGCGCCGCACCACGACGCCCGGTGGCGCAGGAGGTTCGACCGATGGCTCCGGCGCGCCGCCGCCGTCATCGTGCCGTCCGACAGCACGAGGCGAGACCTCCTCGAGCGCCACGACGTCGCGGGCGAGGTCCACGTGATCCCGCACGGCGCGGAGCCGTTCGAGCCTCCCCCGCCGCCGACGTGGGGCAGGTCCGAGCGAGCTTCGGGATCGAGGGACCGTACGCGTTGTTCGTCGGCGGGATCGAGCCACGCAAGAACCTGTCCGCGCTCGTGCAGGCGTTCGCGTCGCTCGGTGACGTGGACGCGTGGCTGGTGATCGCCGGCGGCCGGACGAACTGGATCCCGCACGCGGCCGAGGCGCTGCGCGCCGAGGTCGCGGGCCTTCCTGCGGCGGTTCGCCGTCGCGTGGTCCTCCCCGGGTACGTCGGCGGCGTCGTGAAGGCGGCCCTGATCGCGGGGGCGACCACGCTCGTCTACCCGTCGCGCTACGAGGGGTTCGGGTTCCCGGTGCTCGAGGGGTTCTCGGCCGGCGTACCCGTGTTGACCTCGAGCACGTCTTCGCTCCCCGAGGTGGCCGGTGACGCGGCGCTGCTCGTCGACCCGGGCGACACGGCCGCGATCGGCGACGGGCTTCGATCGCTCTTCGACGACGCCGCGCTTCGCGAGCGGCTGGTCGCGGCGGGACGCGATCGCGTCCGCACGTTCACCTGGGGGCGGTCGGCGGTCCGAACCGCCGACGTCCTGCCGGGCCGCGAGCCGCCGGTAGACTCGGCCGCGATGGCCGAACGGGACGACGGGTCGCGGGCCGAGCGCATCCTGGTCACGGGCGGCGCCGGGTTCATCGGTTCGCACCTCGTCGACCTGCTCCTCGAGCGGCCGAGCATCGAGGTGGTGGTGCTCGACCGGCTCACCTACGCGGGCACGCGGCTGAACCTGTCGCACCACGATCCGGATCCGCGGTTCCGGTTCGTCCTCGGCGACGTGTCGGACGCCGCCGCCGTCGCCCCCCTCGTGGCGGAGGCCGACCGCGTGGTCCATGCCGCGGCCGAGTCGTTCGTCGACCGGAGCATCGAGGACTCGCGCGCCTTCGTGCTGTCGAACGTGCTCGGCACGCAGGTGGTGCTCGAGGCGTGCCGGGAGCTCCAACGTCCGCTCGTGTACGTGTCGACGGACGAGGTCTACGGCTCCCGGGAGGACGACGCCGATCCGTTCGACGAGGGGGATCCGATGCGCCCGCGCAACCCGTACGCGGCGAGCAAGGCCGGCGCCGACCTGCTCGTGCACGCGTACGTGGTGACGTACGGGCTGCGCGCCACGACGGTTCGAGGCACGAACGCCTTCGGGCCGAGGCAGCACCCGGAGAAGGCGATCCCCACGTTCGCGACGGCTGCGCTGCACGGCCGTCCGGTCCCCGTGTACGGGGACGGCTCGAACCGCCGCGAGTGGCTGTACGTGCGGGACTTCGTTCGGGCGATCGCGGCCGTGCTCGACGGGGGAGATCCGGGCGGCGTCTACAACATCGGCGGCGGGACCGAGCTCTCGAACCTCGACCTCGCTCGGCGAATCTGTTCGACGCTCGGCGTCGACCCGTCGCTCATCACGTTCGTGCCGGACCGGCCCGGACACGACCTCGCCTATGGGCTCGAGTGGAGCCGCCTCGAGGGGCTCGGGTGGCGGCCGGCGACGCCGTTCTCGGACGGTCTCGCGACCACGCTCGCGTGGTACCGCGATCATCAGGACTGGGTCGGCGAGGTCCTCGCCGGCGCGCCCGCGTGAGGATCGCGGTCACCGGCGCGGGCGGCGGCCTCGGCCGCGCGTTCCTAGCGGCCTGCCCCTCGCACCACGAGGTCGCCCCGTTCACGCACCGAGAGCTCGACATCGGCGATCACGGCGCCGTGATGCAGACGATCGCGCCGCTCGCGCCCGACCTCATCGTGAACGCGGCCGCGGTCACGAACGTCGACGCCTGCGAGCGCGACCCGGAGCGTGCGTTCCGCGACAACGCGCTCGGACCGCAGAGCCTCGCGCTCGCTTCCCGAACGTGCGACGCGACCCTGGTGCACATCTCCACCGACTACGTGTTCGACGGTACGAAAGGCTCGCCGTACGACGAGGTCGACATGCCGAACCCCGTGAACGTCTACGGGCGCAGCAAGCTCGCGGGGGAAGAGCACGTCCGTCGCATCACGCCGCGGCACCTGGTCGTACGGACGGCGTACGTGTTCGGCGGCGGGACGGATCACCTCTCCCAGGCGATCGGCCGGATGCGGGAGGAGGGGACGTCGGGGGGGTCGCCGATCGGGTCGGGAGCCCCACCTACGTGGCGCACCTGGCCGAGCGGCTCCTGCCGCTCGCCCTCACCGAGCGCTTCGGCACCTACCACCTCGCCGGCCCGGAGCCGACCACGTGGTTCGACCTGGTCTCACGAGCCAGGTCGATCGGGGGGTTCGGGGGAGCCGTCCGGGAGCAGACAGCCGAGGAGCTCGGGTTCGTTGCGAGCCGTCCGAAGAACAGCGCGCTCGTCAGCGTGTTCGTGGGTGAGCTCGGCGTACCGGCGTTCCCCTCGCTGGACGACGCGTTGCGGGAGCTGCTCTCGGTCAGCTGACCAAGCGAGGCCTCGGTTCTGCACGTGCCGTATAGGCAACTACGGAGATCGGCGTGGTGGCCCTCGGCGACGAGGAGCTCGTGCGTTGAAGCCGAGTCCTAGCCGGGTGGCTTCTTCGGCTTCTTCTTCTTCTTGGACTTCGGCGACCCCATGCCGTTGGCGTACGCCTTCGTCGCCGCAACCGTCTGGATCACCGGCGCTGCCCATGCGACACCGACGCCGGTGACCGCCGCTCTCTTGAGGAAGTCGCGTCTGGGAAGCCCTTGCTTCTCTGCGGGCATCTCCCCCCTGACCCCGCCTCGCACCCGGCACCAGACCGGGCGCTGTTCGCTTACCCAGATGAGAAGGTTGTCAGGGGCCCGGTCTGCGAACAATGCGACAAGTGACGTAATCGACCTACGCAGCATCGGGTTCTGTCGCAAGGGAGAACGCGGATCGACCTCACACGTTCTGCGTACGAGGACGCTTCATAGATGAGCGACCTCTCATCCACTCCCGAAAGGATGAGGCATGATGCGTTGTTGCGAAACGCCTCGACGGCAAGGAGGTCGTGCATGGTGATGGCATGGACGCGCTCGCTCGGGACCTTGGGCATCTCAACGATGTTGATCGTGGTCTTGGCGTTGTCGGCATCGGGAGAGACCCTCAGCATCCTCGGAGGGCCTGGATGCACGATCAGTGGAACCACTCGGGACGACGAGCTCCGGGGGACGCAGGGCCGCGACGTGATCTGTACCGGCCGCGGTGACGACTTCATCGAAGGCATGGGTGGCAACGATCTGATCTACGCCGGCCCGGGAAGAGACTTCGTCGACGCCGGCTTCGGGGCCGACACGGTGAGCGCGGGGGACGGTGCGGACATCGTGTTCGGACAGGAGGGTCCCGACGATCTGTCCGGTGGAGGCGGCCGTGACGATGTTCGCGGCGGTCTCGGAAGGGATCGGATCGCCGGTGGTCCGGGCAACGACTTCTGCCTGTCCGCGATCGACGATCAGCCGGGCGACGATGTGATCGGGGGACCGGGGAACGACACGGCTGACTACGATCCCGGCGACGACGTGAGGTCCGTCGAGCACCACGTCCCGTTCTTCTGCTTCGGCGAGTAGGAACGGCCGATCAGCCTTGGCCGCTGCCGGGTGGGGGAGCCGGCGGCTCGGGAGGTGACCCCGGCTCGCCTTGCTGGGGGGGCATGGATCCGGCCGATGGTGACTGCGTCTGCTCCTGCGACCCGGGCGGTCGGCGGAGCCGGGCGAACAGCGCCGCGAGCGCGGCGACGATCAGCCCGATGATCACGAGCCAGACCCACACGGGTATGCCCCCATCCTCGGGCTCGGGGGTAGGCGGGCTCCCGAGGGTCGGTTCGGGGGCGTTCGTGGTCGACCCTGTGGTGGTCGGCTCCTCCGTTGGCTCCTCGGTGACCGATGGTTCTTCGGTCGGCTCGGGAGTCTCGGATGGCTCGGTTGTGGGACTCGGCGACGGCTCCGGGCTCGGAGGCGGCGATGGCTGACTGCCCTGGATCAACCCCACCAGGAACAGGATGAGCGCGGCGAGGAGGCCCTCGCGATCTCCATCCTCCGGTGAGGTTGGTCCAGTTGGGGCGGTCGGTGCCGTGGCTCCGGTCGGAGCGGTCGGACCCGTTGGACCTGTTGGAGCGGTCGGACCGGTCGGACCGGTCGGTGCGGTAGGCGCCGTGGGACCGGTCGGGGCCGTGGGACCGGTTGGGGCCGTCGGGCCGGTTGCTGCTGTTGGTCCGGTGGCGCCCGTGGGTGCCGTCCCCGGGCCGGCCCCGGGGGATGAGGGAAGGGGAGGCAAGCTGATCGAGACGCCCTCGAGCCGGTCGCGGATCTCGTCGGGATCCACCTCGGAGCATGCGGGAGCAAGCAGGGCGAGCGTCAGAAGAGCGGCGAACCCACGACGCATCATCCGGTGAAGCCTAGCGGTGCCTCTTCACGGATGGTCGATGCTCCCCGCTCCCGTCTTGCGGGCCTTCCAGACGTCCTCGCACGGCCAGCGGCGTGCCCAGTCGAGGGTGACCCACTCGGCGCCGGTGGTCGAATCCTCGGGCGGTTGCAGCTCCAGCAACTCTTCGATCTCGAAGCCGCAGGAGTGCAGCAGCCGGATCGTCTCGCTGTGGGAGATCTGGAACTCGGTCGCGTCCGACCAGTCGAACCGATGCATGCCGAACTGTTCGCGGATCAGCCGATCCTCGATCGGGACGACCTCGTCGTCGTAGGGCGAGCAGAGCATCGCGAGCGGCGAGTGGCCGAGGAACACCAGCCGCCCTCCCGGCCGGAGCAGGCGCGCGGCCTCCGGGATCCAGACGTACGGGTCGCACCAGATCGCGGCGCCGTACTCGGAGATCGCCAGATCGAAGCGCGCGTCCGGGAACGGCGTGTGCTCCGCGTCGCCCTGGACGAGCGGGAACCGCAGATCGAACTCGGCCTGGAAGCGCCGAGCGGTCTCGAGCTGCTTGGGCGAGTTGTCGATCCCGACGGGTCTTGCCCCGCGGCGCGCGAGCCACGCCGAGACGTAAGCGGTGCCGCACCCGAGCTCGACCACGTCGAGGCCATCGACGTCGGTGAGCATGTGGACCTCGGATTCTGGGATGCCCCAGATGCCCCAGGTCGGCTCGTCCGAGGACCAGTCCTCGTGGCCGGACTTCGCGAACTCCTCCGCGAAGCCGTCCCAGGCGACCCGGTTGCGAAGGACGTGCTCCTCGGTCACGCCCGAACGATACCGGTCGCGTCGCGGACCGAGGAGAAGCCTGATCGCATGGGTGTGGTTCGGGCGGACCAGAGCCGAGGAATTCGACCCCTACCTCGCGTACCTGGAGTGAGGGGGGTGCCGAGTTCCGACCAGGCGGCGCAACCGCGGCGTGATGGTGCCAGCCGTCGAGATGGGCTCGTTACGGCTAAGACGCGTTGCCAGCGACCGCCTGCCGCACCTCGTCTTCTACTTCATCCAGCGGTCGCATCCCTGCCGCCAGCAGTGCGTGTTCCGTTAGGTCAAACAGTTCTTCCGGAGGTAGCCACACGAGAAGCGCGTCGCGACCACGCGTGAGGAGAACACGGTAGCCGTTTACCAGGAGCTGCTCTGGATCAGACTGCGGATATCGGGCTCGCGCCGGCACTCGGTTCCAGTCTGAACCAGTCCAGGTGAGATTCTCGCCCCAGCAGACGATTGGAAGATCGACCTCGAGCCCCTGGACTTGGAACTCAGTCACTGCCGTCTTGAGTTGACAGCAGGACAAGGGATCGCTGGGTTCAGCGTTGAACCAAGGACCGAGCTTGAGCTTCTGTTGAGCCTGGAAGTGGTTATCGACCCCGTACCTTCTTGGGATCTTGGCGTACGCCTTTACAATGAGCCCAAACCGCTTGTCTGGCTCATCTGAGTAGCGCATCCGAGCGTACGCCTTCGCCTGCTCCAAGTCACGAGTTAGGTAGAGCGGGAAGCCCGTTCTGTCAGCACTCAGCCGAGCGGCGATTCTGGCGGCCAACGCAAGGCTGCCGTTGAGGACATGAGAGACCCATTCATGAAGAAGGATTGCTCGCCGAGATCGCAAAGGCACGTTCAATTCGAGCTTGTCCTCAGCCCGGACGCGGCAATCTCTGAACGAATCAACGATGCCCGGCGGAGCGTGAACAGTCCAGGCCTTGGCGTCGTTCATACGTAATGCATTACCCCATTCGCCGATTCCGGCTTCCTCGCCTGAGAAGATCTCCTGTCCTTGGCCAACAAGCCCCACAAGCACGGCCCATTCAGGGATTCGCTGTCCTGCCTCGATGAGCAGGTCCGGCTCTGACCGCCTAACCCCGCGCTTGAAGAACATGTAGTCCGCGTCCCATGCTCGTTGAGCTTCGTCAAAGACGATGACTTTCTCCGCGGGCGTGCGACCGTTCACTCCATAGGTCTTGATGAACGCGTGGAGATCCCGCACAAAGACCCGGCTCTCAAGTGCGTCTTGCAGGACCGCAACGAGTGGGCCATTGCCGGAAAGGAGTAACCCTCGTCCAGCCGTTTCCGACCGTTCGTAGATGAGTCTCAGTCCGACAAGTGTCTTCCCGGATCCGGGGACGCCTGTGATCAGGAGCAGCTTTCGTTCCTGTTTGGCCTCCGCATCCACAATCAGCTCGGCGATTCGCTGCAAGGTCCCCGGGATATCCTCGGCCAGCGCGGTGCGGACGTGGGGAAGACGCTTGTCCCGGAAGATTTGCCGGGCGGCCGCGACAAGCGTAGGCAGCGGCTCATACGGTGCGCTAAGCCAGTCCTGGAGCGGAATGGCTCCCGGCATTGCGCTCTCGAGGAGGTAGTGGGCCAGTTCGTCGCGGGCAGTGATGACCACGGGCGAGAAGTCAACGGCCACGTTGCGAGCTCTGGTAAGTACCAAGACAGGAAGTACGTGCCGACCGTGGCTTGCCGCATGGTAGTCGGAGAGGTCACGTGCGTAGCTCTCCGTCTGATCTACAAAGGCGCGGGTTGCCGCGCTAGCCTGCTTGAATTCAAGCACTGCGATGCTCGATCCTGTTAGCAGGATTGCGTCTGGGCGGCGTCCTCCCTCAAGTGGCAACTCGTACTCGAGAACCACGCTCCAGACACTCGTCTCAGGATTCGCTCGCAGGCATTCTTCGAGCGCGTCGCGAAGGATATCGATCTGCTCGCGCCATACATCCAGCTGAAGAGTCGCGGGCGGCATCCCGAGTTCGTGCTCGTGCTGCTGTTCGAGAGCCGAGATGATTGAGTCTTCGGACGCGCCCAGATAGGCAGAGACTGAACCGGCCCAGCCCGCTGTCCGCGCCATGTCCGCGAATCTAGGCAGCTCCTCGCTGCCGATCAAATCGGTCTTGTGTGACGGAGTTCACAGACGACCAGCCCCCGCGATCGGTCTCATACCAACTCCTGCTGGAAGGAGGAGGTCTTGAACACCTGTTGGGTATTACTTGTAGCCAGAGGGCTGCATATCTGGCTCCCGCCCGAGATCTACCTCAACAGGAGATTCGCAGACGTTGAGTCAAAGCGCTGGAGGGAAACCTTGCGCATACCTGGCACGCCGCCTCCACTGACCGTTACCTCTCGCAGTCTCCATTTGGTGCGAGGCGTGTTCCCTGAGCCGTGGCGGGCATGCCCGATGTGGATTGGCCTGACCTGGAGCGCATCCAGCTATCCCCGTATGAGAACTCAGCTCATAGCGGCCGACGATCGCGAAGCCGCTCAGTGGCTCCGCAGGCGCACTCCGAGATCAATCAAGGTGATCGAACCTGGTCAACACCTGTTCGAGCGGCGAGGAGCCCAGACTCTCGTAGGCGTCTTCCGAACGAAACGTGTCGCAGGGCATTAGGTGGATACAGAATTGCCACACCGTCGCTCCCACCAACACTCGCTGGCCGACGGTTAGGCGGTGCTACCCTCACCCGCCGATGACCAGCGAGAACGACGCCAAGAGCGCCCTCGAGCGCGAGATCTATTGGGCCGAGGAGGCCACGACGCGCTCTCGGATGGACACCCCTGAGGTGCGCGACCTGCTGCACGACTTCGCGGCGCTCATGCGCGCCGACGAGAAGCAGGCGATCCCGCGCGGCGAGCCGAACCTCGCGTCCCGCTCGCGCTTCCGCCGGCAGGCGAAGGCGACGCAGTACCGCCTCTTCCGGCCGATCCGCCGGCGCAACGACCGGCTGCTCGCGGACCTCGGCGAGCTGACGGCGGCCCTCTCCGATCGCGTCCTCGCCCTCGAGGACGAGGTGCAACGCCTGCGAGCGAAGCTCGGGGACGACGAGTGAGGATCGCTGTCGCCCACCCCCAGACGCCGTTCGTGCGCGGGGGTGCCGAGACGCACACCGACACGCTCGTCCGGGCGTTGCAGGAGGCCGGGCACGAGGCCGAGGAGGTCGTGGTCGCCGGCAAGTGGTACCCCGCGACCGAGCTCGTGCACCAGATGGCGGTCTGGCGTGCGCTCGATCTCGCCGAGTCCAACGGCCTGCCGATCGATATGGTCATCGCGCTGAAGTTCCCGGCCTACCTCGTCCCGCACGAGCGAAAGGTCGTCTGGCTGATCCATCAGCACCGCAGCGCGTACGAGCTGTGGGACCATCCCGAGTTCGCAGACCTCTCCAAGCAGGTCGAGGGCCCACAGGTCCGCGACATCGTCCAGCAATCCGACCGGATCGCGCTCGGCGAGGCCAAGCGCATCTTCACGAACTCGCGCAACGTGCAGGACCGCCTGTGGAGCTCGCTGCGGCTGTCGAGCGACGTGCTCTACCACCCCTCGCCGATCGTCGAGGCGCTCCTGCCGCGCGTGCCCGGCTCGTACGGCGATCACATCGTGTTCCCGAGCCGGCTCGAGGCGCTGAAACGGCAGTCCCTCGTCGTCGAGGCGATGCGCTACACGAAGACGCAGGTCCGGCTGGTCCTGGTCGGTGGCGGTCCCGACGAGCCCGCCCTGCGCGAGCAGATCGAGAAGCACGGCCTGCAGCACAAGATCGAGATCGCCGGCCGCGTGCCGGACGAGGAGCTGCACCAGCTGTACCTCGGCGCGCTCGGCGTGTACTACGGGCCGTTCGACGAGGACTACGGCTACGTGACGCTCGAGGGCTTCGCGGCGCATCGGCCCGTCGTCACGCTCACCGATGCCGGCGGGCCGCTCGAGTTCGTGACCGACGGCGAGACCGGCCTGGTCACCCCGCCCGTGCCCGAGGCGATCGCCCACGCGTTCGACGTCCTGTTCTCGAACCGCCCCAAGGCGAAAAAGATGGGTGAGGCCGGCAACGAGAAGCTCCGCGCGACGGTCCCCGGCTGGCCCGACGTGGTCGCGCGGCTGACGGAGTAGACGCGCGTGGGGAACCCCGTCGTCGGCGCCGCCCGCCGCGTGTTCCGGTGGGACCACCAGATGGACCCTCGCATCGCCTGGGTCTCGCCGATGCCGCCCGCCCGCAGCGGGATCGCGAGCTACTCGAAGGCGGTGCTCGCCGGCCTCGAGCGGATCGGCTACCTGCGCAAGCACAAGCTGGAGCCGGTCTGGCCGGTCAAGCAGAAGCACTCGGCGACGATCCCGTGGCACACGATGGCCGTGTACCACCTCGGCAACAACGTGGAGTTCCACGGCGACATCTACGACCTGGCGATCCGGGTGCCCGGGCTGCTCGTGATCCACGACCTGGCCCTCGACGACTTCGTGCAGGGGATGATCGAGACCGGTCACCCGTTCGGCTATCCGGCGCTCCGCGAGGGGCTGCTGAACGCCGGGAAGCTGGCCGGCTTCGACGACGCCGAACGCAACGAGCCGCTCCGCATCCCGTTCATCGCCCACGCCGCCCGGCACGCGCGCGGGATCGTGGCGCACTCGCCGTTCGTCGAGCGCTACCTGCGCGCGTTCGGCTGCCGGACGCCGGTCTTCGTCGCCCCGCATCCCGTGGTCGAGCGCGACGAGGACGTCCGGGGCGCCGAACGACGAGCGCCGGTGCTCCGAGGCTCGCTCGAGACGATGGGCATGCGGACGCTGGTCGGGGTGTTCGGAGATCAGAACGCGGCCAAGCTCATCGACGTCGTGCTCGGAGCCGTCGCCCTGCTGCCGGAGGATGTGCATGTCGTCCTGGTCGGCCGGCGCATCCCCGGGTACGAGCTCGAGCCGGTGGTGCGCGCGAGCGGACTCGGCGGTCGCGTGAGCGTCCACACGGACGTCTCGGACGAGGACTTCCTGGCCTGGATGTGTGCCGCAGACGTGTCGGTCGACCTCCGCTTTCCGCACCGCGGGGAGGTGAGCGGCTCGCTCGCGCGCTCGATGCAATGCGGCCGGCCGACGATCGTGTCGGCGACCGGGACCTATCTCGACCTCCGGGACGACATCGTCGTGCACGTCCCCGCGGGAAGGCTCGAGCCGGAGGAGCTCGCCGTCATGCTCCGCGAGCTCGTGGACGATCCGGAACGTCGCCGGCGGATCGGCGACGCCGCCCGTGACTCGATGACCGAGCTGTCGCGCTCCGAGGCGACGGCCCATGTGTACGCGGAGGCGCTCGACGCGACCCTCGCGCTGCTCCTCGATCCCGCCCGGCGAGCGCTCGCGCGGTGGGGTGGTGCGCTCGTGGACCTCGGCGTGACCGAGGCTGACCTGGCCGAGGGCTACGGCCTCTCGTACGCGCGCGCGCTCGAGGAGTTCCGCCCGGCGTAGGCGCTGGAGCTATCCGACCGCGGTCAGCGGGAGCGGTTCTGCGAACTCGGTTCCGGGCGGTGCTGGTCCGGCCCGATATCGGGTCCCGTCGGGACGCCGCCACGCGATCCCGCCGCCAGGGTCGTGCTCGATGCGCCAGCCGTGTTCGTGGACCAACCGGTGATGGAACGCGCAGATCAGCAGCAGGTTGTCGAGGTCGGTTCGCCCGCCATGGCGCCACCACACGAGGTGATGGGCTTCGGTGAATCGTCGGACGCCGCACCCGGGAAACCGGCACCCGCGGTCGCGGTACCGGATCTGTCGCAGCATCGCCGGCGACGGTTCGCGCGTCATCCGCCCGAAGCGCACAGCGTTTCCCGTCCGGTCTTCGAGCACTGCCTGGATCCGGCTCGAGCATAGGAGCCGGCGAACTGTTGCCGGATGCACGGGCGGGCCGTCCTCGACCTCGCAGCCGCCGACGCCTTCGTTCAGGCTCCGCAGCGGTGCGTGGATCACGACGGTGGCCCGGTCGGGATCGGGGTCCTCGGAGAGCCGTGCGCCGCAGAGCGCGACGAGCGCGTCAGCCTTGCGGGCCTCGGCGAAGTCCGCGTCCTCCTCGCCGGGCATCACGGGGATCGTCCGAGCCAGTCGTTCGATCGCTCGCGCGACGACGGCGCCATCGGCCGCCGGCAGGTCCGCCTGCAGCCCGAAACGGCGCCCGTCCTCGTAGTACCACCACGCCACGGATCGGTCTCGTTCGACCTCGAGGAGCTCCGCGCGGGAGGTTCGGGCCTCGATGTCACCGCGCCGACGAACGCTCGCGCACGACACCTCGCCGGCCCAATGCAGGAGGCGTGCCTCATCATCCGGTGTGGCGAACCGGGTGAGCTCGACGACCTTGTCGATCCCGATCTTCCCGCCGGCGAGTGCCTCGCAGATGATGGGCAACTCCTCGAGTTTGTGCGCGGCGGCGATCCACCGATACGCCTTCCAGCTCGAGAGGCCGTAACGCATCGAGAGCCAGTGAGCCGTATCCCGCGCGCCGGAGTCCTGCCACGCCTGCCGGCGGTCGATCTCGACGATCAGCCGCAGCAGACCCGCCTGGGCGCGACCGATCGCCTGATGGGTTTCATCGGCAGCCGCGATGAGGCGCTCGTCCGAGGCGAACATACGTTCGATGGTAACGAGCGAGATAGGGCCGCGCAGTGAAGCAGGTCACACCTGCGCGATGTTTCTCGAGATCTCGACGGACACAGGATGTGGCCGAGCTGACGGCGGACGACCCCCGGCCGAACGCCGGAGACCGCACACAACCTCCATGGTCCCGAACAGGCACGTTGCTAGACTCGCGAGACCTCCTGGCCGAACCCTGAACAGGACGTTCCCACACCAATGAGCACGGCCGTCCAGATCGTCGAGCGCACCTCCGAGCCACCGCGTCTGCGGGTCGGCGAGCGTCTCCGCGTGCTCCGCGCGCACCGGGAGATCCTCGCGAACCTCGTCCGCAAGGAGCTGAAGGTCAAGTACGCGGCCTCGGTCCTCGGCGCGATCTGGTCCCTGCTGAACCCGCTCGTCTACCTCGCCGTGTTCACGTTCGTGGCGAAGGTCCTCGGCGCCGGGATCCCGAACTACCCCGTGTACCTGCTCTCGGGGCTGCTCGCATGGAACCTGTTCAGCGCTGCGCTCACCGGCGGCGCGAGCGCCGTCCTGGACAACGCGAACCTCGTGAAGAAGGTCGCGTTCCCCCGCGAGATCCTGCCGTTGTCCACGCTCGGCGTCGCCCTCGTCGACCTCGCGCTGCAGTCCCTCGTGCTCTTCCTGTACCTGCTGATCTCCGGCTACGGCTTCCACTGGCCGGAGATCGCGCTCTGGCCGCTCGCGTTCGTCACGCTCGTCGTGCTCTCGGTGGCCCTCTCGTTCTGGCTGGCGGCGGGCAACGTCCGGTACCGCGACGTCGGCCACCTGCTGAACATCGGACTCCTCGTGTGGTTCTGGGCGACACCGATCGTCTACGCCGGGTACCAGGTGCAGCAGCTCGCAGACGGCGGCACCGGTACGTTCCTGGGGATCAACCGCTTCGCCCTGTACCTGCTGAACCCGCTCGTCTCGGTCGTCGCCGGGTTCCAGCGCGCGCTCTACGGTGAGGTGACGCCCGAGGGCTCCGCGACGCCGGTGCTGTTCGACGTGAGCCTCGGCTGGCTCGCCGGCGTCCTGGCACTCGTCCTCGTCGTAGGCCTGATCGCGCTTCGACTCGCCTGGGGCTACTTCTTCAACCGATCGGGCGACTTCGCGGAGGAGCTGTGACCACCGCCGCGATCGAGGTGCACGAGCTCTCCAAACGCTTCCGCGTGTTCAGAGAGAAGCCGACCTCGATCAAGCAGCGCCTGCTCACGGCGCACACGCGGGCCGAGGACCTCTGGGCGCTGCGCGACATCGACCTCGACGTCGGCGAGGGCTCGACCTTCGGCCTGATCGGTCACAACGGTTCGGGGAAGACCACGCTGCTGAAGTGCGTGGCCGGCATCCTTCGCCCGACGAGCGGCCGGGTCACACAGCGCGGACGTCTGGCCGCGCTGCTGGAGCTCGGCGCCGGGTTCCATCCCGAGCTGACCGGCCGCGAGAACGTCTACCTGAACGCCGCCTTCCTCGGCCTGTCGCGGAAGGAGACCGATCGCGCGTACGAGGAGATCGTCGCGTTCGCGGAGCTCGAGGACTTCATGGACAACCAGGTGAAGTTCTACTCCTCGGGCATGCTCGTGCGCCTGGGGTTCGCGGTTGCCGTGCACGTCGACCCGGAAGTGCTGCTGATCGACGAGGTGCTCGCCGTCGGCGACGAGGCCTTCCAGGCCAAGTGCATCGAGCGGGTGCGCGCGTTCCAGCGTGAGGGCCGGACGATCGTGCTCGTCACCCACGCGCTCGACACCGTGATCGAGATCTGCGACCGCGCGGCGATGCTCGACCACGGCCGGCTCCACGCGATCGGCATGCCGAGCGAGGTCGTGCGCGAGATGCGCTACGTGCTGCTCGGCGTGACCGACCCGGGCTTCGTGCCCGAGGAGGGCACGCGGGAGGCCGAGATCGCCGAGGTCCAGATCGTCCGGCCGAACGGCAAGAGCGAGGGCGCGATCCTGCGAGGGGATCCGCTCACGATCCTCGTCGACGTCCGGCAGAACGAGCCCGTCGACGACCTCGACGTCGACTTCGCGGTGCTGGACGGCGGGACGAACCACGCGGTGCTCGACGCTCGGACGTCACGGGAAGGGATCGACCTCGGCCGCTTCGACAAGAAGCGCATCCGGTTCACGATCCCCTCGTTCCCGTACGAGCCGAGGAAGTACTGGGTCACCGTCGGCCTGTCGAACCGCACGAGCGGCCACCTGTACCACGTGCAGACCCAGCGGTACCTGTTCGAGGTGATCGACGCTCCCCGGGTCCAGGAGATCGTCGAGGTGCCGGTCGCCGTGGAGGTCGAGGACCTGTGACCGCCACCGAGGAGAGCACGCCCCGAGGAGCCGAACGGAAAGGACCCCCCACGATGCTGATCGCGATGATCCTGCTGTCCGTCGGCCTGGCGGCCGTCGCGCAACTCGCCCTGAAGGCCGGGATGAACGGCGTGAACGACGAGCTCGCGCCGGCGACGTTCTCGCTGAACGGCCCGTCGCTGAAGGCACTGGTGATCCAGCCGTTCGTCTGGGGCGGCCTGGTCCTGTTCGGGCTCTCGGCGATCGTGTGGCTCGTCGTGCTCTCTCGCGCGTCGCTGTCGTTCGCGTACCCGTTCGCGGCGCTCACGTACGTGATGATCCTGCTGTTCGACCACTTCGTCCTCGAGGAACAGGTGCCGGCGCTGCGGTGGGCGGGCGTGGCGTTCATCGGGATGGGCATCTTCCTCATCTCCAGGACGCCGCACACGTAGGCCCCGTGCCCGATCTCGCGGTCGTCGTCGTCAACCACAACGCCGGGGCGTACCTGTCGCGGTGCCTCGTGTCGGTGCTCGCGAACGCGGGGGACGCCGAGGTCGAGGTCGTCGTCGTCGACAACGCGTCGAGCGACGGGAGCGCCGCCGCGGCGCGCGACGCCTTCCCGAGCGTCGAGCTCATCGAGACCGGCACGAACCGAGGGTTCGCGGCCGGGGTGAACGTCGGGATCGGGGCCACGACGGCGCCGTTCGTCCTGGTGCTGAACCCCGACACCGAGATCTGGGACGGGACGCTCGAGCGGTTCGTGAAGCTCGCCGGCGAGCGCCCGCGCGCCGGTGCGATCGGCCCGATGATCCGGAACGCCGACGGCTCGGTGTATCCGAGCGGCCGTGTGGTGCCCGGCACCGGCGTGGCGGTGGGACACGCGCTGCTCGGGCCGTTCTGGGACGCGAACCCGTTCTCGCGGCGGTACCGGATGGACGGGTGGGACCGTTCGACCGAGCGCGAGGTCGACTGGATCTCGGGCTCGGCGTTCCTCGTCCGCCGCCAGGCGCTCGAGGAGGTCGGCCCGCTCGACGAGCGGTTCTTCCTGTACGCGGAGGAGGTCGACCTGTTCAAGCGCCTGCGCGAGGCCGGATGGCAGGTCCTGTTCACGCCCGAGCTCGAGGTCCTGCACGAAGGCGGTGTCTCGACCGGCCGCTCTCGGCGGATGCACCTGATCCATTCGACGAGCGTCTACCGGTACTTCGAGAAGCATCACGCGCAGGGGTGGCGACGGGTGCTGCTGCCGGTCGCGTGGGCGGTGCTCCGGATCCGCGCCGAGGTGGTCTCGCTCGCGGACCGGCTCCGAGCGCGAGCGCGATGAAGGCCGTCGTCCTCGTCGGCGGCGAAGGGACCCGCCTGCGGCCCCTCACCGACACGATGCCGAAGCCGCTCGTGCCGCTCGTCGACCGCCCCATCCTCGATCACGTCCTGGACCACCTCGCCCGTCACGGGGTGCGCGAGGTCGGTGCTCTCGAGCGCGTACCTCGAGGAGAAGTTCCGGGACTTCCTCGGCCGGCGACGGGAGCCGACGATCACCTGGATCACCGAGTCCGAGCCGCTCGGCACCGGGGGAGCGATCGTGCACGCGCTCGGCGCCCTCGGCACCGACGAACCCTTCCTCGCGCTGAACGGCGACATCCTCACCGATCTCGACCTCACGGCGCTGGTCGCCCGCCATCGCGAGCGCGAGCGCCAGCGCGACGATCGCGCTGCACCACGTCGAGGACGCGCGTCCGTTCGGGCTGGTCGCCACCGAGCCGGACGGGCGGGTGCTCGAGTTCCGGGAGAAGCCCGCGGACCCCGTACCCGGGCGACGTGAACGCCGGGACCTACGTGCTCGAGCCGTCGGCCCTCGGGGGCTGGGGCTCCGGCGAGAACGTCGTCGATCGAGCGCGAGATCTTCCCGAGGCTCATCGCCGACGGACGCGCGCTGTACGGGTTCGCGAACGACGCGTACTGGATCGACCTCGGCACGCCCGAGCAGTACCTGCAGAGCATCCTTCGACCTGCTCGACCATCTCGTGGATGGGGCGGACGCGTACGAGGCGCCGTATCTCGAGAGCTCCGGCGCGGCCGCGGCCGGGATCGTCGGCAGCCACGTCGTCGCCCGCCCCGGCTCATCCGTCGCCGAGACCGCGGTCGTGGAGGAGAGCGTGCTGCTGGAGGGAGCGGTCGTCGATGCGTCGGCGGTCGTGCGCCGTTCGATCCTCGGGCCCAACGCCCACGTCCGGGAGCACGCCCGCGTCACCGATTCCGTGCTCGGCCAGGACGCGCGGGTGGAGGCTGGAGCCGGGGTGCACGGTGCCCGGGTCTCGGCGGGGGAGCGGATCTCGGGGCCGTGACCCGGCCTGCCGAGGGGGCTGTGGTACGGTGCTGCCTCGCCCGCGAACGAACTCCCCTGATGTGATGCGCAGAGCCCTCATCCTCGTCTCACTCCTGGCACTGGCCGTCGGCGCGTTCCCCGCGAACGCCGCTCCGAACGCGGATGCCCGGGGGCCGAACAAGCAGTTCCACCTGTTCGGCGGGGGCTGGGGACACGGGCTCGGGATGTCGCAGTGGGGCGCGTACGGGCTCGCGAGGGACGGATGGGGTCCGTCCAAGATCCTCCGGCACTACTACTCGGGGACGCGCGTGGCCCGCACCCACGCCCCGAGGCACCTGCGGATCGGGCTCGTGCAGGGCAGGGACGCGATCCGTCTGGAGGCCGAGAGCGGGCCCGTCGAGCTTCGACTCGGCAACGCGCGGAACGGCAACGTCGTCGCGAGGATCCCGTCCGGCGAGACGTGGAGGGTCCGGGCGACCGGCGACCGCTACCGGATCGTCGACGCGTCGGGGAGCCTCGTCGACGTCACCGGCGGTCCGAGCAACCAGCTGTTCGTCGTGTACGAGTCGGCCGGCTCGCGCGTCCGGGTTCCCGAGGCCGGGCACGCGTACAACCGCGGCTCGATCGAGTTCGACCTGTACGCCTGCACGAACGGCGACTGTGCGATGCGGCTCGTCCTCACGGTCGCGCCGCAGGGATACCTCTACGGCCTCGCCGAGGTGCCGAGCTCCTGGCCGGCGGCCGCGCTGCGGGCGCAGGCGATCGCGGCGCGGAGCTACGCCTTCCGGAAGGCGGCGAGCTCGCAGCACCGCCCGGTGTGCGACTGCGCGCTGTACGCGAGCTCGTTCGACCAGGTCTACGCGGGCTGGGACAAGGAGGGCGGGCTCGACGGCCAGCGGTGGGTCGCGGCGGTGGACGACACGCGCGACCAGGTCGTGCTCGACGGCGGCGAGACGATCCAGGCCTTCTACATGTCCTCCTCCGGCGGGCTACACCGAGGACAACGAGAACGTCTGGGGCGGCACGCCGATCTCGTACCTCCGCGGGGTCTGCGACCCAGGGGACTACACGACGGCGAACCCGAACGCCGTCTGGGAGGAGACCCTCACCGCCGGCCAGGTCACGAGGGATCTCGGACTCGGGATCGGCAGCGTCACCCGCTTCGCGAACGTGGAGCGCGGCGTCTCGGGCCGGATCCTCACGGTCACGGTGATCGGCGCGAACGGCCAGTCCTCGATCAGCGGGAACACGCTGCAGTCGGCGCTCGGCCTGAACGACGACCGCGTCTGGATCGACGCGGACCGCCGTGTCGTCGGATCGATCCGCGCGAAGTACGACGGCCTCGGATGTTCACCGGGGCTGCCGATGTCCCGCCAGGTCTCGGTCGCCGGCGGGACCCGCCAGACGTTCGAGCGGTCGACGATCTTCCACTCCGCCGGCGCAGGGGCGCACGAGCTCCGCGGGCCCGTGCTCGAGCACTACCTCCGCCGGGGCGGGCCGGCCGGCAACCTCGGCTTCCCGACCTCCGACGTGCGCAGGATGCCGAACGGCAACGTCCGCGCGAGCTTCGAGCACGGCGTGATCACCTGCGAGCCAGACGGCTCGTGCCGGACCGGCTGACCGCCGAACCTACGCCGCGTTCGGCTCCGGCGCGTTCGAGGTGCCGCGGTACGCCTCGATGAACGCGTTCGCCAGCGTCGCGGCGTCGGCCGCGCCGATCGTCGCGGGGCACTCCCACAGCTTGTTCCAGGCGGTGATGGCGAGAGACGTGCCCTCGTTCAGGTTCGGATACGGCGCGACGAGCACCTTGTCCTCCTGCTCCGCGATCGACGAGAGCCGCGTGACGACGTCCTCGCCCAGCGCCTCGGGCTCGTCCGCCCGGTAGTACAGGATCACGTACCCGTGCTCGAGGTTGTGGACGGCGTTCTCCTCCCGGATCGGCTCGGTGTGCACCGGCGGGTCGTTCGGGAGCGGCGACGGGTCGTGGGGGCCCGAGGTTGCGGGCCGGTCGGTGTACCCGGCCGACTGACCCGCGGAGAGGTGCTGTCCGCCCGGGGCGTCGGCGGCCGGCGTCTGGACCTCGCCGCACCCGGCCGCCTGCGCGATCTCTTGCGCCTCGGCCGAGATCTCGCCCGGCGAGGCCACGTTCAGGACGAGATACGCGCCGACACCAACGACCGTCGCGATCCCCACGGCCCACACCAGGCGTCGGCGGCGCTCGCCGCGCTGGATCTGCTTGCGGACGGCCTCGCGCTCGGCGCGCGCGAGCTCCTTCTTCTCGGCGCGTGACCGCTGCTGGCCGGCGGAGGTCGGCGATGGGCGTTGCGAGCGGGTCACCGGCCGAGGTGCGGCCGCCGTCTTCGCGGACGGCGCGTCGGCGGTCTGCGATCCGGTCGGTTGCTCCACGGTCCCGGTGCCCGCGCCCTGCGAGGGGCGGTTCCTCGGCCGGCTCGGCTTGCGCCGCTTCTTCGCCATCACGTCCTCTTCGTCGGTGGATCGTTCGATCGATCGGTCAGAACTGGACCCCGGCCTCGGGCGCGTTGCCTCGGTACGGACGCTGCCCGAACGGCGGCGCCGCGTACTGCGAGGTGAAGCCGAACGCCGCGGCGAGGTTCACGCTCGCACACGTCTGGACGTGGTGCCACGAGACGAGCGCCATCTCGTTGCCGCCGGGCAGCCTGCCGGCCGCTCCCTGATCCGGATAGTCGTACGGCGCGACGATCACCCGTGCGCCCGGGCCGCCGTCCGCGTAGAACTCGCGGAGCCGGTCGAGCTCCTCACCCGAGGCGTCGGGCGAGTACCAGATGACCGCCGCCCCGTGCTCGAGCGAGTGGATCACGCGCTCGATCGGTGGAGGGGTGTCGTACACGCCCGCTCCCCACGTGATCTCGTTGTGGGGGCCGGACGCCGGCGGCACCGACGGGTAGGTGGACAGGGGCGGCGTCACCGCCGCGTCCACGTGCGCGCGATCCTGGTCCTCCGGGTCGTAGGGGCCGACGTCCTCGACCGGCCCGCACCCCGCGGTCTCCCGTGCCTGCGCGGCGGCGGAGAGCAGCTCGCCGGGCGTGGCCTGCACCGGCTGCGGCCGCAGGAACCAGGCGACCGCGAGCCCGACGGCGACGAACAGGAGCACGACGCCGACGACGCGGCGCGTGCGCCGCGAACGGGCCATCTTCCGCTGGAGCTCGGCGCGCTCGCGCCGTGCCTGCTCCTTGCGCTCGGCCTTCGTCGGTCGTTGGTTGGAGGTGGTGTTCGCCATGACATCCGGCCGCCCAGCGTCCGGGCGGCTCCCCAGGATAAGCGAGGTCGCGCGGAAACGGCCGCCTGCTTGCTCCCGCTCCTTGCTTCGGACCGGGGACCTTCCTATGCTCCGGTCGCCTTCCCCGTGGGGCGGGACCGTGCGCCCGCCGGTCCGGAAAGGGGGGAGGCGTGTCGGATACCGAAACCGACAACGTGGTACGGGTGGGGTCGGCGCCCCCCGGCGGTCTGGACGGGTTCTTCAAGATCACCGAGCGAGGCTCGACCGTTCGGATCGAGATCGTGGCCGGGATCACGACCTGGCTCACGATGGCCTACATCCTGTTCGTGAACCCCGCGATCCTGGGGTTCGCCGGCGTCCCCGACCTCGAGCCCCTCGGGCTCCCGTTCGGCCAGGTCCTGACGGTCACGGCGCTCACGGCCGGGGTCATGACGATCCTCATGGGGGTCGTCGCGAACTACCCGTTCGCGCTCGCCGCCGGCCTCGGGCTGAACGCGTTCGTCGCGTTCACGTTGGTGGCCGGCAACGGCCTGTCGTTCCCGCAGGCGATGGGCGTGATCGTGGTCGAGGGGATCCTCATCACGATCCTCGTCCTCACCGGGGTTCGCGAGATGATCCTGCACGCGATCCCGATGGACCTGAAGCGCGCGATCGGGATCGGCATCGGGGCGTTCATCACGCTGATCGGCCTCGTGAACGCCGGCGTGGTCACGAACCAGGGTGCCACGCCGCTCTCGCTCGCGGGTGAGCTCACGACGTGGCCGATCCTCGTGTTCGTCGTCGGCCTCGCGATCATGGCGGCCCTCGTCGCTCGGAAGGTCAAGGGTGCGTTGCTGATCGGGATCTTGGCCTCGACCGTGCTCGCGATCGTCATCAACGAGCTGAAGGACGGAACGATCTGGGCGAACGGCATCGCCGCGATCCCCAGCGGGATCACCGCGACGCCGGACTTCGGGTTGGTCGGCGAGTTCTCGTTCGACTTCGTCTCGGCGCTCGGGACGGCGACGGCGATCGCCGCCGTGATCTCGGTGATGCTGTCGGACTTCTTCGACACGATGGGGACCGTGATCGGTCTCGGCGGCGAGGCGAAGATGCTGGACAAGGACGGCCGGCTGCCGCGTGTCAACCGCGTGCTCCTCGTCGACTCGCTGGCGGCCGCGGCCGGCGGCGCCGCGTCGGCGTCGTCGAACACCACCTACATCGAGAGCGCCTCGGGCATCGCCGAGGGCGGCCGGACCGGCCTGACCGCGGTCGTCGTCGGCGTGCTGTTCCTCGGGGCGATGTTCTTCTCGCCGCTCGCGGGCGTGATCCCGCCGAGGCGACGGCGCCGGCACTCGTGCTCGTCGGCTACTTCATGATGGTGATGGTCAAGGACATCTCGTGGGGCGACCCGGGGATCGGGATCCCGGCGCTCCTCACGATCCTGGTCATGCCCTTCACGTACAGCATCACGAACGGCGTGGGTGCGGGATTCCTCTCCTACGTCGTGATCGCGGTCCTGCGCGGCCGGTGGAGGGACGTGCATCCGCTGCTGTACATCGTGGCGGGGATCTTCGCCTGGTACTTCGTGCACGGGGTCCTGTAACGCCGAGGGGGTGGGGATCGGGCCGGGCTGCCGCGCGGGCGGCCCGGCCCGATCACTCGCTCCGCAGATGCTCGGACAGGTCGATCGCGGGCCTCGCCTGCACGGCTCCCTCCGGCATCGGGCCGGCCGCGATCGTGCCGAGCGCGAACCACTCCTCCTGCATCCCGAGCGCAGCTCGCGTCTCCTCCTGACAGAACAACGTCGATGAGATCCAGCACGACGCGACGCCCTGCGCGTGTAGCGCGAGCAGGAGGTTCTGGATCGCGGCGCCGCCCGAGAGCAGGAACATCTCCTGCTCGGCGTGGGCACGCTCGGCGTCCGGGTATGGGTGTGCGCCGGCGAACCGCACCCAGGGCACGATCAGGACGGGCGCGGCGCCCAGGACCGCGTCGCTCCTCGCGATCCGGCGATCGATCGTGTCCTCGGGGGTCCCGTCGCCCCGCAGATCGGCCCGCCACGCCGCCGCGATCGCGCCGAGCAGCCGACGTTTGGCGGCCGGCGACCAGAGCGCGGTGAACGACCACGGCCGCGTGTGGTGCGGCGCCGGGGCCGTGCATGCCGCGCGCACCGCCTCCTCGACGACCTCGCGGGCGACGTCACCGGCTCCGAACGAGCGGATCGTCCTGCGCTCCGAGATCGACAGGAGCGGCGATGCCGGGAACAGGTCCTCCTCGGGGGGCCGGACGATCTCGGCGGCGGGCGACGGCAGGGCGAGGGCTTCGACGCCGCGGACCAGCGCGGCCGGAACGCGGTCGGCCTTGCCCATCACGAGCCCGCTCGCCGCGGCCACCTCGTCGGCGAGCGCGACCACGGTCGCCTCGAGCTCGCGCCCGTGGTGGTCCACGGTGCCGCGCAGGTCCACGAGCGCCGGGAGCCCCGCGCATCCGATCGCGACGTTCACCACGCCGCGACGCCAGGCGCGGCCGAACGTGTCCGTGACGACGACGGCGAGCCGTGCGCCGAGCCGTTCCGAGAGCGACGCTCGGACGCGCTCGGCCGACGCGTCCGGGTCCTCGGGCAGCAGGGTCAGGAACCCCGCCTCCACGTTCGAGGCGTCGACGCCCGCGTTGGCGCACACGAGCCCGTGTTGCGTCTGCGCGATCACGAGGTCGCCTCGACGTGCGACGATCCGCCGCGCCTCGCGTGCGACCCATGCCGCGCGACCGTCGCCCTCGGGGACGACGCGGCCCTCGGCCTTCGAGACGACCTTCTGCGTCACCGCCACGACGTCGCCGTCGCGGACGTCGAGGCCGGCGAGCCCGGCGAGCCCGGCCGCGAGGAGGGCCCCGAGGTCGTCGCCGGGGCGCACCTCGGGCACACCCTCGATCGGATGGACCTCGACGGGGGACCGGCTCACGCGACCAGGTCGAGCGCGAAGCGGGCGAGCGCCTCCGCCCGCCGGTCGTCGGTCATGACCGTCTCGGTCACCCCCACGCGGATGCCCGTCGTCGCGATCCGGTTCGAGAGCGCGCGGTCGACCTCGTCGATCACCCACGCGCCGAGCAGGCCGCGGTAGGTCTCGGCCGCACCCGCCGCGGTGACCTCGACCCCGGCGACGGGCATGAGCTTGTCGGCCATCCCCGAGAGCGGCGCGCCGCCCACGATGCCGCTCACGCCGACCACGTCCGAGCGCCGGGCGGCGACCGCCTCCCGCAGCCCGGGGACCGCGAGGATCGGAGCGATCGAGGCGACGGGGTTGGACGGACAGACGATCACGACGTCGGCGTCCGCGAGTGCCTCGAGCGCGTCCGGGGCCGCACGTGCCTCTTCGGCGCCCTCGTACCGGACCGCCTTCACCTCGTCGCGAGCACCTCGCCGGACCCAGTACTCCTGGAAGTGCAGGTCGAGCTCGTGCCCCTCGGCCACGACGTCGATCCGGGTGGTGACCGGGTCGTCGCTCATCGGCAGGAGCCGCGCGGCAATGCCGAACCGCGCGGCGACCTCGGCGGTCACCTCGGTCAACGTCGCTCCGGACGCGAGCCGGTTCGAGCGGAACAGGTGGGTCGCGAGGTCGAGATCGCCGAGGTTGAACCAGGCCATGTCGGGGTCGAAGGACCGGAGCTCCTCGGTCGCGCGGAAGGTCTCGTCCCGCCGTCCCCAACCGCGCTCTCGGTCGAACGCGTCTCCCAGCCAGTACGTGACCGAGTCCAGATCGGGTGAGATGTGGAGCCCGTGCATCTGGATGTCGTCCGCGGTGTTCACGATCACCGTGACGTCCGCGGGCGGCACGGCGCGAACCAGCCCGCGGAGGAACTTCCCCGCGCCGATCCCGCCGGCGAGCGCCGTGACACGCATGTCGCGTCAGTCTGGGCGCTCCGTCGAGCGCGGTGCAACCGGAGCCCGGTGATACGCTCCGCCCGGCATGCGCCCGTCGCTCGAGCACGCCACGGCCCGCGCCGTCGCCCGGGCGGGGAGCGGCAAGACCCTGTCCGTCGACGAGGTGGCGGCGCTGCTGCAGGCGCGCGGCGACCGACTGCTCGAACTCATGCGGGTCGCGTCCCGTCTGCGTGCGCTCGGTCACGGGACGACGGTCACCTACTCGCGCAAGGTCTTCATCCCGCTCACGATGCTGTGTCGGGACCATTGTCACTACTGCACGTTCGCCAAACCCCCGGCCAAGCTCGATCGCCCGTTCCTGTTGCCCGAGGAGGTCGTGGCGATCGCCGAGGCCGGCCGGCGGCTCGGGTGCAAGGAGGCCCTGTTCACCCTCGGCGACCGGCCCGAGGAACGCTACGAGGCCGCTCGCACGTGGCTCGAGGAGCGTGGGTTCGCCTCGACGCTCGACTACCTGCGGGCCGTCGCGATCCGGGTGATCGAGGAGACCGGCCTGCTGCCGCATCTGAACCCGGGCGTGATGTCCTACGAGGAGCTCGCCCGGCTCAAGCAGGTCGCCCCGTCGATGGGCCTGATGCTCGAGACATCGTCACCGCGGCTGTCCGAGCGCGGCGGCCCCCACTTCGGCTCGCCGGACAAGGTCCCGGCGGTCCGCCTCCGGACGATCGAGGACGCGGGACGGCTCGCGATCCCGTTCACGACCGGGATCCTCGTCGGGATCGGGGAGACGCCGCTCGAGCGCGCCGAGTCGCTGCTCGCGCTCCGGGAGATCCATCGGCGGTACCGCCACGTCCAGGAGGTCATCGTCCAGAACTTCCGCGCCAAACCCGGGACAGCGATGCACGACGCGCCGGAGCCCTCCGACGAGGAGTTCCTCGCCGCGGTCGCGACGGCGCGCGTCGTGCTCGGTCCTCGGATGCACGTGCAGGCGCCGCCGAACCTGTCCGATCCCGGGCAGCAGGCGCGGCTCCTCGACGCGGGGATCGACGACTGGGGCGGCGTCTCCCCCCTCACGCCCGATCACGTGAACCCCGAGCGGCCCTGGCCGGCGCTCGAGGTGCTCGCCGCCCGGACGGCCGAACGCGGCCTCGAGCTCCGCGAGCGGCTCACGATCTACCCGGAGTTCGCGCTGGCGCCCGACCCGTTCCTCGCCGGCAAGATGCGGACGCCGGTGGCCGCGCTCATGGGACCGGAGGGCCTGGCCGTGCCCGGCCGGTCGCCGGCACCGATCCCGTGGCAGGACCCGGAGGTCGCGTGGAAGCCGAGGACGACCGAGCTCACGTTCGCGAAGGGCATGGGCGCGGGTCTTCGAGCGGACGCCGAGGTCGTCTACGGCGAGACGGAGGTCCCGGAGGTCACGCGTGCCTGGCACGCGGACCGGGTCACCCCCGAACGGCTCGACCGACAGGTGCGGTCCGCCCTGCATCGGGCCGAGCGCCACAAGCCGATCTCCGACGACGAGGCGCTCGCGCTGTTCCGGGCCGAGGGGGCCGCCCTCGAGGCGCTCTGCGAGGTGGCGGACGGCCTGCGCCGAGAGGCCGTCGGCGACGAGGTCACCTATGTCGTCAACCGCAACATCAACTTCACGAACGTGTGCTACGTCGGGTGCCGGTTCTGCGCGTTCGCCCAGCGCGAGGTCGACGCCGAGTCCTACACGCTCACGCTGGCCGAGATCGCCGATCGGGTGCGCGAGGCGGTCGCGTGGGGATGCACCGAGGTGTGCATGCAGGGCGGGATCCACCCGGATCTCCCGGGGAGCTTCTACTTCGACCTGCTCGACGCCGTCCGGTCCGCGTCGCCGGATATCCACATCCATGCGTTCAGCCCGATGGAGGTCCTCACGGGCGCGAGCAAGCTCGGGATCTCGTTCGAGGAGTTCCTGCAGGAGTGTCGCGCCCACGGACTCGGGACGATCCCCGGGACGGCCGCCGAGATCTTGGACGACGACGTGCGGTGGGTGCTCACGAAGGGCAAACTCCCCGCCGACACATGGGAAGGGATCGTGCGCACCGCCCACACGCTGGGCATCCGCAGCTCGTCGACGATCATGTTCGGGCACGTCGACGCGCCGCCGCACTGGGTTTTCCACATCCGGCGCATCGCGCGCATCCAACGCGAGACGGGTGGATTCACCGAGTTCGTACCGCTCCCGTTCGTCCATCAGAACGCGCCGATCTACCTCGCGGGCAAGGCGCGACCGGGACCGACGTTCGATGAGAACCGACGGATGCATGCCATCGCGCGCATCCTGCTGGACGGAGTTATCCACAATGTGCAGGTGTCCTGGGTCAAGATGGGTGTGGAGGCGTGTCAAACGATCCTGAACGGCGGCGCGAACGACTTCGGCGGCACGTTGATGGAGGAGACCATCAGCAGGATGGCGGGGGCCTCGTGGGGGATACGCATGGAGCCGACGCAGATCCGCGAAGCGATCACGGCGATCGGCCGGGTGCCGGTCGAACGCAGCACCACGTACGAACGTTTGCAGCGCAAGGCGACCGACGGGTCATCCCAGCGCGTCGACCTGATCAGATCCGCGAACGCTCGTGCCGGAACCCGCTGATCGGCGAGTTCCGTCTATCTGATTGACCGAAGCGGTCAATCAGATAGACCGTAAGATTTCTCGGTTCACCCTCTTGCACCTGGGCGTTGACGTGTATTGCATTGTCTTGGGGACGTATGTGGAGGTGCAACCGGATCTCGAGTTCCCTCTTGTCAAAGGGGGGGCAGATGGCTCAGAATCACACGCGTGTGATTCTGGGGGGAGCGCAGGGTGCATCACTACATCCCGTGGCAAGAGCGGTCGCGATGCCGGCAACACGATCCCGAGATCTTCTTCCCCGAGAAGGGAGGGTCATCGAGGGAGGCGAAGCGGATCTGCTCGGATTGCCCCGTTCGCATCGAGTGTCTGAACTACGCCCTCCGCCGCGACGAGCGGTACGGGGTGTGGGGAGGGATGAGCGAACGGGAACGCCGACGCCTGAAGCGCATGGCGTCCTGACGATGGAGAGGGGGTGACCCATGTCCCCAGCGAGGAAGAGATCGACCGCGAAGCGTAAGACGGCCGCTCGGAAGCCCGCCGCGAAGAAGACGGCGGCGCGGAAGACGACCCGGAGACGCAAGACCGCCGCTCGAAAGCCCGCGGCGAAGAAGACGACCAGGAAGAAGACGACACGGAGGAAGACCGCGGCGAAGAAGACGACGCGGAGGAAGCCGGCCGCTCGCAAGACTGCGCGGAGGAAGCCCGCCGCTCGGAAGACGACGCGGAGGAAGCCCGCCGCTCGGAAGACGACGGCGAAGAAGACCACCCGTCGCAGGAAGACCGCCGCCAAGAAGACGACGGCGCGCAAGCCGGCGAAGAGACGTTCCGCACGGAAGAAGTAACGTCCGATCGCCGAGGTTCCGTGGAAGGGGGGCTTCGGCCCCCCTTCCCCGTTTCCGACGAACCAACGCGTGCTAGGCTGCGCGCCGCCTTCGGGCCTACCTCATGACCACCACCTCCGTCGATCGCTCCCCGGCCGCCGACGACGTCCGCTCACCGAGCGTGCTCGCCGTGCTCGTCACGCGAGACGCCGCGGGATGGCTCCGCGAGTGCCTCCGGTCGCTCGCCGAGCAGAGCCACGCCCGTCTGGGCGTCGTCGCCGTGGACAACGGGTCTCGCGACGGCACCGTGGAGCTCCTCCAGCAGGCGCTCGGAGAGGGCCGGGTGATCGCGCTCGGGGAGGACCTCGGCATCGCGGGAGCCCTCGCCGCGGCGACGGATCTTCCCGCCGCTCAGGCCGCCGACTACCTGCTCCTGGTGCACGACGACACGGCGCTCGCTCCGGACGCCGTCGCCCGCCTGCTCGAGGCGGCCGAGGGCATCAAGGGTGTCGAACGGGTCGGCGTCGTGGGTCCGAAGATCGTCGACTGGGACGATCCGCGGGTCCTGCGTGAGGTCGGCCGCTCGACCGACCGGTTCGGGCACCCGTACACGCCGCTCCAAGAAGGAGAGCGCGACCAGGGCCAGTACGACCGCGTGCTCGAGGTCCTGTTCGTGTCCTCCACGGTGATGCTCGTGTCGCGGGAGGCCTGGCAGCGCACGGGACCGTTCGACGAACGGCTCGACGGCCACCACGACGATCTCGACTTCTGCTGGCGGGCCCGCGTGGCCGGGTTCCGGGTCTTCATGACGCCACTCGCGACCGCCCGTCACCGAGACGCGTCCTCGCGCGGGGAGCGCCGGGAGGAGCACCGGCATCGCAGCTCCCTCTACTACGCCGAGCGCGCGGCGCTCGCGTCGATGCTGAAGGACTACGGGGTCCTGACCCTGCTCTGGCTGCTGCCCGTGTACGCGATCCTGGGCCTCGCGCGGGTGATCTACCTCGCCGTGTCGCGACGGTTCGAGGACGCCTACGACCTGCTCGCCGCGTGGGCGTGGAACCTCGTCCACCTGCCCGGCACCGTGCGTCGGCGCGTCCGCGCGCAGTCGGTGCGTTCGGTCCGCGACCGGAACGTGCGCCGGTTCATGGCGTCCACGTTCCGGCTGCCGAGGTGGTTCGAGCGCGCGGAGGAGTTCCTCGACGAGGGCCTCGAGGAGCTCGAGGACGAGGAGCTCGGGCGCCCGCTGCCCCGTCGGGCCGTCAGCATCGCGAGCGGACACCCGGTCCTGCTCGGAACGGTGCTCGCGATCGGTCTCGGCGCGCTCGCCGTCCGGCACTTCGTCGGGCCCGAGACCCTCGCCGGCGGTGCGGTCGCGGCGTTCCCGGCAGATCTCGGCAGGTTCTTCTCGGAGTTCGTTTCGTCCGTCCGCAGCACGGTGCTCGGCGGCGTGCAGCCCGGAAGCCCCGCGCTCGCAGGGTTGGGGGCGGCGTCGTGGGTGGCGTTCGGCAGCACCGCGATGGCGCAGAAGGTGCTGCTGGCCGCGATGCCGGCGCTGGCCGGGATCGCGATGTACCGGGCGATGGCCAGACAGACCGCGTCGCCCGTGGCCGCCGTCGTCGCCTCGGCCGCATACCTGTTGAGTGCACTCATGTTGTGGTCGTTCTCCCAGGGCCGGCTGGCGCTCCTGGTCGTGCTCGGCGTCCTGCCGCTGGCATGGGACCGGATCGTGTCGGGCTTCGATCGACGGTCGCTCGAGCGCCCGGTCCGGTTCGGTGTGGGCTTCGGCGTCGCGCTCGCGATCGGACTCGCCTTCGCCCCATGGGTCGTGCTGCCGGTGGGCCTGTTCGTGTGCGCCACCCTGCTCGTCGGGCCGCAGCGGGGCCGCGGGCTCGCGCTCGCAGCGCTCGCCGCGCTCGCCGCCGCGGCCCTCGCGCTCCCCGTGCTGATCGCCGCCACCGGCAGGCCGGCCGCGGCCCTCTCGTCTCGGATCGGGACCGACGACGTCTGGTCCCTCCTGCGGCTCGCGCCCGGCGACGGGCCGGGCACGTGGGCGATCGCCGCGTTCCTGCCCGTGGCCGCGCTTATCTGCTTCGCCGGGGTGGGCGTCGAGCAGCGGCGGCGAGCGTGGGCGGCGATGGTGGTCGCCGTCGCCGGAACGGTGCTCGCCTGGGCCTCGGTCGCGCGCTTCCTGCCGGACGCACTCACGAACGCACCCGCGTGGCTCGCGAGCGCGGCGGTGGCCGAGGCCGCGCTCGTCGCGTACGGGCTCTCCACGTTCGCCACCGGGCTGGGCCGGGAGGCGTTCGGGTTCCGCCAACTGGGCGCAGCGTTGGTGGCGATCGTGATCGGCGTAGGTCTGGGTTCCCAGGCGCTCCAGGTGTCGCTCGCCGAGTGGGAGGTCCGTCCGGGCGGCCTGCCCCCGGCGTGGCCCGTCATCGAGGCGAGCTCGCGGGGGGCCTTCCGCGTCCTGTGGCTCGGGTCGCCGAACGGTGACCCCTTCCCGGCCCCCGGTGGCGACCCGATCGGGCTCGCGGAGGCCGGCGACGACACGGTTCGGTTCGGGTTGACCGACCGGAACGGTCTGGTGGCGCTGGACGAAGGGCGCGCGCGCTCCGGCCCGGGGTACGACGAGCTCGAGTCGATCGTGAGCGAGCTGTTCGCCGGCGACACCGCAGCACGCGGGAGCGCTCCTCGGGCCGTTCGGCGTGCGGTTCCTGATCGCGGCCGAGGGCGATCTCCCCCGGCGCGGAGGCGAGCCTGTCCGCACAGGTGGATCTGGACCTCGTCCCGGCCGGTGGGCTCACGATCTTCCGGAACGCCGCGGTCCTGCCGACCGCCTTCGTCTCGCGCGAACGCGCCGGTGCCCCGGGCGAGCGATCCCACGGCCATCGAGGACGCATCCGCCGTCGACGCCGAGCCGCTCCGATGGCGGCGGCGATCGCTTCTCGGGCACGGCGACGTCGTCGGCCCAAGCGGTGGTGTCGTCGCAGTTCGACGACGGATGGCGGGTGCGGAACGGCGATCGTTCACCGGCGCCGTTCGAGGGCTACGGCTGGGCGATCGCGGCGTCGGTGGAACCCGGAGCGGTGATCGTCGAACATCCACGGCCCTGGTACCGCACGGCGCAGCTGGTGGCGCTCGCGCTGCTGTGGATCGGCGCCCTGTGGATCACGAGGAAGCCGGGGTCCGCCTGATGCGAACGGCGGCGGTCCGATGAGGCGTCTCCAGGTGATCGTCGCGATCCTCGTCCTCGTCCTGGTGGTCGGCGGGGCGGCGTACGCGGACCGCGAGGTCGAGCCGAAGGCGTTCGGGGCCGGCGCCGACGGGGCGGCGAGCTCGGGGATGTGGATGTGCCCCCACGGCGGCGGTCCGGAGGGCTGGGAGGTCTTCCTCCAGATCGCGAACCCGGGCGACTCGGCCGCATCGGTCCGCATCACGTCGCTCGGTTCGGAGCGTCCCGGCGAACCCGAGACCCTCGAGGTCGGGCCCGGCGAGTTCGTCCGCGTGCCGGTCGAGGCGCGAGGGCGGGCCCGCACCTCGGCGGTCGAGTGGTTCGGGGAGTGGGTCGCCGTCGGATGGCTCGCACATGCCGGCGGCGGCGAGGGCGGCGTCGCGGCCGAGCCCTGCGCCCCGGCGGCGGGATCGACCTGGCTCCTGCCCGACGGCACGAGCGAGGTCGAGGCGGACAACGACTTCGTCGTCGTGATGAACCCGTTCGCCCGACAGGCCGTCTTCTCGCTCGCGCTGCTGTCCGAGCGACAGGAGCCCGTCCGGCACAGCGACCTGACCGACGTCGTGCTCAAGCCCTTCCGGAGCGCGTCGTTCAAGTTGAACGACGTCGTGCTCGGCGAACGGACCGTGTCGACCCTGCTCGAGGTGTCGGTGGGTCGCGTCGCGGCCGCGACGCTCGGCGTCTCGGGCGCGGGTGGGATCCGGGCGGCGCTTGGGTACCTCGGCGAACCACCGGCTCCGTTCACGTTCCCGGGGGGCGACGACGCCGGGCGGAACGATCTCGCCGTCATGAACGTGGGCGCCGAGGGCGGCGCCGCGGGTCGGGTGACGCTGACGGGGGGCATCGTCGGCGCCGAGGGTGAGCAGCCGCTCGCCGGCCTGGCGGACACGAGCATGCCGAGCGGTTCGGCGCGGACGTTCCCCGCGACGACCGCGGGGACCACGTCCGTCACGCTCGCTCCGTCGGGACCCGGTGTCGCGGCGGTCCGGCGAACGTTCGGCGTCGCCTCGGATCAGGCGGCCGTCACCTCCGGGGTCCCGGCGCCGTCGTGGATCGTGCCCCCGGCGGTGGCGGGCTCTCCGAACGTACCCGGGCTCGTCCTGTCCAACCCGGGACCCGAACCCGCGGTCGTGACGCTTCGGTTCCTGTCGCCCGGCCCGGCGGACGAGACGACGGTGACCGTGGCGCCCGGGACGACGGTGCAGGCGCCGCAGGCGTTCGTGCGATCGGCGCCCGAGGCCGCCGTGCTCGCGACGGCGAGCTCGGGAACGTTCATCGCGGCCGCGGCGTCTTACTCTCTCGGCCGCGAGGGGGTCGCGACCTACGCGGTCGCGCTCGGGATCCCGCTTCCCCTCGATCGGTCGTAAGGAGCTCGGAGGGATCGGGGGAATCCCAAGTTTGGACCGAGCGTTCCTACGTGGTGAACGTGGTCGGTATCATGATGTGTGCCGGAGCAACCCCGGACGGAGCGTGAAGACGTGGCCAGAGCGAAACATCGGAAGGGCGCCCGGGTATGGGTGATCGCCGCCGCGGTCGGCGTGCTCGCCATCGCCGGCGGAGGGACCGCCTACGCGGCCTACCGGTACGACTCGGCGAACGCCGATCGGGTCCTGATGGGCGTTCGTGTCGCCGGCCTCGACGTGGGTGGCATGTCGCGCGAGGAGGCGGAGCGAACGATCCGCGAGCGCGCGGAGGAGACGCTGTACAAGAGCCTCGTCGTGCGCGCGGCGGGAGACAGCTGGATCGTGACCCCCGCGTCGCTCGGGATGACGGCGGACGTCGAGGCTGCGGTCGACGACGCGCTCGGCGTCGCCGACGACCTATCGTTCCTCTCGCGGATCTATCACCGGCTCCGCGAGATCCCGGTGGACGAGTCGCTCAGGCTCCCGTACACGGCGGATCCCAGTGCGGTCGAGGCGTTCGTCCGGCAGGCCTTCGATGAGGTCGCCGCTCCCGCGGTGAACGCGCGCTTCGAGCTGGTCGACGGCGACCTCCTCACGCGGCGATCCCGCGAGGGTCAGGAGCTCGCGACCGAGGCGGCAACGAGGCGGATCCTGCGGGCGCTGGCGCGACGGACGGACGAGGTCGAGGTCCCGGTCAAGACCCTCGAGCCGGAGGTGACGACGGCGTCGCTCGGTCAGACGATCGTGGTGGACATCTCGGAGAACCACCTCTACTTCTACGAAGGCCTCAAGCTCGTGAAGGACTACGCCGTCGCGACGGGCAGCGGCGGGTACCCGACGCCGCTCGGGACGTGGGAGATCGTCGAGAAGCGCGAGAACCCGACGTGGGTCAACCCGGCGCCTGATACCTGGGGCGCGAGCCTGCCCGCGTCGATCGGTCCCGGCCCGGGGAACCCGCTCGGCACGCGGGCCTTGAACCTGAATGCGCCCGGTATCCGGATCCACGGGACCTACGACGCGCTCTCGATCGGGACCTACGCGTCGCACGGTTGTATCCGCATGCTCATCTCCGAGTCCGAGGAGCTGTTCGAGCTCGTCGACGTCGGGGCGCAGGTCCTCATCAAGGCGTAGCGTCCTCCGCAACCCCCGGCGCGATCAGCGTCCCCCGGCGCGTACGGGACCATCCCCCGACGGGTCCCGTGGCGGCCGGATGGAGGACAGCGGCGCCGGTCCCGACGGACCCTCGGATCTGAGAGCCCTGTGCTATGGGCTGCGCGACGCCGGCGGCCGAGGATTCATCCATGGACGATGGGCTGGGTGAGGGAGGCGTCATGCAGGGGCGGTGCCCGGTCTGCAACCAGGGTGACCTCATCACGATCGCGATGACCGTGAGCGGGAACGAGCTTGCCTTCACGACCTGCCACATGTGCGAGGCGAAGTGGTGGTACCGCGACGGCGAGAGCGTGCCGCTCCGGTCCGTGATCGGCTCCGTCCTCCAGCACGGGTCCTGACCCAACCCGGTTCAGTACGATGCGGTGACCGTGTCGCCGCACCGTGACCTCGGCCGCCTGTTCAAGGCCTACGACGTCCGCGGCGTCGTCCCCGACGAGCTCGACGAGGACGTCGCGCGCTCGATCGGGGCGGCGTTCGCCGAGTGGTCGGGTGCGCCGGCGGTGGCGGTCGGCTCCGACTGCCGGCTCTCGTCGCCGTCGCTCGCGGAGGCCGTGCGCGAGGGCATCACGTCGCGCGGCGCCGATGTGATCGACATCGGGCTCGCGTCCACCGATCTGCTGTACTTCGCGTCGGGATCCCTCGACGTCGCGGGCATCATGCTGACCGCGAGCCACAATCCTCCCCGGTACAACGGGATGAAGTTCTGCCTGTCGGGCGCGCGCCCGGTCGGGCAGGACACCGGCCTGTCGGAGATCCGGGCGCGCGCCGAGGCCCACGACGGAGAGCCGGCCTCGAGGGCCGGGTCGGTGGAGCGACGCGACCTGCTCGATGCGTACGCGGATCACGTCCTGTCGTTCGTCGACGCCTCGGCCATCAAGGGGCTCACCGTCGTCGCGGACACCGCGAACGGCATGGGAGGCCTCGTCGTCCCCGCCGTGTTCGAGCGGCTCGAGGTCGAACTCGTGCACCTGTTCCCCGAGCTCGACGGCACGTTCCCCAACCACCCCGCGGACCCGATCGACCCCGAGAACCAACGGGACCTGAAGCGGGAGGTCCTCGAACGACACGCCGACATCGGTCTCGCCTTCGACGGCGACGCGGACCGGGTCTTCCTCGTCGACGAACGCGCGGAAGGCGTGAGCGGTTCGGAGGTCACCTGCCTCGTCGCTCGGTCGATGCTCGAGCGGTCCCCGGGGGCGGGGATCGTCTACAACCTCATCTGCTCCTGGGCCGTCCCCGAGGTGATCCGCGAATCCGGCGGCACCCCGATCCGCACGCGGGTCGGGCATTCGTTCATCAAGCAGGTCATGGCCGACTCGGATGCGGTGTTCGGCGGGGAACACTCGGGGCACTACTACTTCCGCGACAACTACCGCGCCGACTCCGGGGTGATCGCCGCGGTCCTCGTCCTGGAGCAGCTGGCGCGCACCCGCGAACCGCTCTCGAAGGTGATGGAGCCGTTCCGGCGCTACCGCGGCTCGGGCGAGGTCAATTCGCGCGTGGACGATCCGACGGCCAAGCTGGAGGAGCTCGCGACCGCCTACGCGGACGGCGCCCCGGATCGCACCGACGGACTGACGGTAGAGTTCGACGACTGGTGGTTCAACGCGCGGCCGAGCAACACCGAGCCGCTGCTCCGACTGAACGTCGAGGCCCGGACCGAGGAGCTCCTGAAGGAGCGAACGGCCGAGGTCCTCGCACGGATCCGAGACGAAGGGGGCAACACGTGACGCTCGATGCCGAGCTGCTCGAGATCTTGGTGTGTCCGAACGACCGGGGCGAGCTCGACTACCAACCGGAGGATCCGGAGTCGCTCACCTGTCGCGTCTGCGGCTACCGGTACCCCGTCCGGGACGGGATCCCGGTGATGCTGATCGACGAGGCCGAGAAGCCGGCCGCGAAGGGGAAGCGGGGCCGTTGATCGACCTGGACGACCCCGCGGCGCTGCGCGGCGTCGACCCCGAGGGGATGCTCGATGCCGTGCTCGAGCTCGCGCAGCGGTGCCGCGAGGGGTACCGGATCGGGCTCGAGACGGGCGGGCTCCCGCTCGGGGAGGGCGTCACGGCCGTCGCGGTCTGCGGGATGGGCGGCTCGGCGGTGGCCGGCGACGTGCTCGCCGCCCTCGCTGCGCCCCGGCTGCGAACGCCGGTGGTCGTGGTCCGCACGCCCGAGCTCCCCGAGTTCTGCGGGCCGCACACGCTCGTGGTGGCCTCCTCGTATTCGGGCGACACGGCCGAGGCGCTCGAGCTGTTCGAGGAGGCCGTGGTGCGGGGGTGCCGCATCGTGCCGGTCACCTCGGGAGGCGCGCTCGCCCGCCGGGCGAACGAGCTCGACCTGGGGTGCGTCATGGTTCCGGCCGGCGCGCCGCCTCGGGCGGCGATCGGCTGGTCGTTGCTCGCGACGCTCGGCGCCCTCGAGTCGATCGGCGTGGTGCCGTCGCTCGCGGCCGATCTCGACGAGGCCGTCGCCGGGATGGACGCGGTGACGGCGACCGACGGCCCCGAGGCACCGCTCGCCGTGAACCGCTCGAAGGCTCTCGCCCGCTCGATCGGGGAACGGACGCCGGTCGTCTGGGGGGCCGAGGGGATCGCGGCCGTGGCGGCCGTCCGCTTGAAGACGCAGTTCAACGAGAACGCGAAGATCCCCTCCTTCGCGGCCGCCATGCCGGAGCTCGACCACAACGACGTCGAGGGCTGGGCGGCCGGACGCGGTCGGGGCTTCGCCGTGCTCGCGCTGCGGCACGAGGGCGAGCACCCGGACGTCGCCTCGAGGTTCGCGCCCTCGCTCGAGATCGCTCGCGCGTCCGGTGCGTCCGCCGAGGAGGTGTGGGCGACGGGGAGGTCTCCGTTGTCCGCGCTGCTCACGCTCGTGCAGACGGGGGACCTCATCGCGACCTACCACGCGCTCTCGCGAGGCGTGGACCCCACGCCGGTCGATGCGATCGCGGGGCTGAAGCGCGCGCTGGCCGAGGCATGAGCGCGACCTGCGGATGAACGAGATCCGACGACTCCCGTCGCCCGGGGACGGCGTCCCCGAACGGATCGCCGACACGATCCGCGAGCGGACCTCACTCGAACCGGTGGCCGGCGTGGTGCTCGGATCCGGCCTGTCGGACGCGGTGCAGGCCCTCCGCGACGCCGCGCTCGACGAGGGCGTCGAGATCCCGTACGCGGACCTGCCCGGGTTCCCGCCGCCGACGGTCGCCGGCCACGTGGGACGGCTGTGGATCGGGCAGGTCGGCGACCGAGCGCTCGTGGTCTTCCAGGGCCGGATCCACTTCTACGAGGGGCACGGGATGCCGATGGCATCGATCACCTCGCGGCTGTCTTCGGAGCTGGGAGCCAAGACGATGGTGCTCACCGCCGCCGCCGGGGCGCTCGATCCGGCTATCGCCGCCGGGAGCATCATCGTGCTGCGCGACCACCTGAGCCTCATGGGCGTGAACCCGCTCGCCGGGTGGCGATACCCGGACGGTTCGCCCGCGTTCGTCGACATCTCCGGCGTCTACGATGCCGACCTCGCCGAGGCGGCCCGCGCGTCGGCGAGCGCGCATGCCGGCGAGGAGGTCCGTGAGGGCGTGTACGCGGCCATGTCGGGTCCCTCCTACGAGACGCCCGCGGAGACGCGGATGCTCCGGCAGCTCGGCGCGACGGTCGTCGGGATGTCGACGGTGCCGGAGGCCGTGGTGGCGCGAGCGCTCGGCATGCGCGTGCTCGGGCTCGCGTTCGCGACGAACGCGGCCGGCGTCGAGGTCTCGCACGACGAGGTGCTCACGGCGTCGAAGGCGGTCGCGGGGACGATCGGTGCGGTGATCGTGGAGCTGCTGGATCGGTTGTGAGTTCGGAAGGACGGCTGACGGAAGGACGGATGATGAGCGGTTGTGATGTGAAGGACCTGGGACTGGCGGAACTGGGGCGCGAGCGGATCGCGTGGGCGGCCGCCGAGATGGGCGTGCTCGCCCTGATCCGGGAACGCTTCGAGAAGGAGCGCCCGCTCGACGGGATCCGGATCGGTGCCTGCCTGCACGTGACGACGGAGACGGCCAACCTCATGCGGACGCTCGCGGCGGGGGGCGCCGAGGTCGCGATCTGTGCCTCGAACCCGCTGTCGACGCAGGACGACGTCGCGGCGGCCCTGTGCGACGAGGGCATCCCGACGCAGGCGATCAAGGGGGAGGACCACGAGACGTACTTCCGGCACATCGGGGCGGTGCTGGACGCTCGACCGCACATCACGATGGACGACGGATGCGACATGGTGACCGTCCTGCACCGCGACCGGCAGGAGCAGATCCCGGAGGTGATCGGGGGGACCGAGGAGACGACCACGGGGGTGATCCGGCTCCGTGCGATGGCCGCCGACGGGGCACTGCGGTACCCGATCGTGTCGGTGAACGACGCGAACACGAAGCACCTGTTCGACAACCGCTTCGGGACCGGGCAGTCGACCGTGGACGCGATCATGCGAGCGACGAACTTCCTGCTCGCGGGCCGCACCGTGGTCGTCGCCGGCTACGGGATGTGCGGCCGTGGAGTCGCCTCCCGGGCCCGCGGGATGGGCGCGCAGGTGGTCGTGACCGAGGTCGACCCGCTGCCGGCGCTCGAGGCGGCGATGGAGGGCTACCGGGTCATGCCGCTCCGGGACGCGGCGCGCGTGGGCGACATCTTCGTCACGGTGACCGGCGACACGAGCGTGATCCGACGCGAACACTTCGAGGTCATGAAGGACGGCGCGGTCCTTGCGAACTCCGGCCACTTCGACGTCGAGATCGACAAGGGTGCGCTCGCGGAGCTGTCAGGCGGGCGGGTCCAGCGGATCCGCGGCTCGGTGGACGAGTACACCCTCGACGACGGTCGTCGGCTGCACCTGCTGGGTGAGGGCCGGCTCGTGAACCTCGCGGTCGCAGAGGGACATCCGGCGGCCGTGATGGACATGTCGTTCGCCAACCAGGCGCTCTCGGTCGAATGGCTCGTGAAGGAGCGAGGGACGCTCGACGTGGGCGTGCACCCGGTGCCGAGCGAGATCGACGCCGAGGTCGCACGACTGAAGCTGCGGGCGATGGGCATCGAGCTCGACGAGCTCACCGAGGAGCAGGAGGCGTACCTGCGATCGTGGGAACAGGGGACCTGACGGCGCAGATCTCGGTCCGGGCGCGCTTCGAGCGTTTCCCCGCGACCGTGAAGGGTGCGTTCATCCTCCGGGGCGAGGATCGCGACCCGCACCTGGTCGTGATCAACGGCGCCCGAGTCTCGGGGGTCGGCGGAGGGTCGAGCCCGATGCCGTTGGCCCCAACGACGCTGAACGTGATCCCGCACCGCGACGTGTTCGTCCCGTTCGAGCTCCCGGTGACCGAGCTCGAGCCCGGGTGGTACACGCTCGTGTGCGACCTCGAGGTGGACGGGACGCCGGCCGCCTTCGACGGTGGGCGTCGGTTCTCGGTCGCGTGGCCTCGCGCCACCGTTCGGCGAGGGACCGTGAAGGTCGGGCATCGCGCGCAGGTGGGCGGGTCCACCGTCCTCGTCGATCACGTGGAGTGCGCGGGAGACCACATCACGCTCCACCTCCAGGTCACACCACCCGGCCCGGTCACCGTGAAGCTCGGCGCGGATGGCCGTCGCCTCGCCGTGCTCGACGTCGAGCTCGACGAGGGAAACGGACGGTGCAAGGTCACGGCGTATCCGCTCCTGCGCGTCGATGAGCGGCTCGAGATCGAGCTCCGCGGCCGGGGCCGCGAGTCCCACGACGTGCTCGAGGTACCGCTGGACTGATCCCGAGGTGTCGGCGCCGGGCGCTAGGGTCCGCGGGTGTTCGGCCCGATGCTCGACGCCCTGTTCCCGAAACGGTGCGCGGGGTGCGGTTCGGGCACCTGGCCGTTCTGCGGGAGTTGCCGGAGCGAGGTCGAGGTCCTGTCGCCGCCGTGGTGCGAGCGCTGCGGCGCGCCCTCCCACCACGCGATCTCGAGCTGCCGCGACTGCCCGCCCGCGACGATCGCCAGGGCCCGTGCGGCGTTCCTGTTCGAGGGGCCCGTCCGTCGGGCCGTCCACCGCCTCAAGTTCGCGGGGTGGCGACCGGTCGCCGGGGCGCTCGCCGACGCGATGGTCGCGGCGTGGAGCACGGGGTGTCGGACGGCGTGGCCTGCGCCGGACGCCGTCACCTGGGTGCCGCTGTCGCGCGACCGGCTCGCGGCTCGCGGCTACGACCAGGCGAAGGCCCTGGCGGGCGCGGTCGCTCCGCGACTCGGGCTCCCCGCGAGCGCGCTGCTGCGACGCGTCGGCGATCCCGGCCCGCAGGCTCGTCGAGGCGGGGACGCTCGGCGGCTCGCGATGCGCGGGATGTTCGCGGCCGCGAGCACGTCCCCGCCGCGCGTGCTCCTGGTCGATGACGTCCTGACCACCGGCGCGACGGCCTCCGCGTGCGCCGAGGCGCTCCGGCAGGCCGGCGCGCGAGAGGTCTGCCTGCTGACCGCCGCCCGTGCCGTCGGTCCCGCGAGGAGCCGCGCCGGCGGAGTTCGACCGGGCGCGGTCGGCCAGGTGGCTCCGACGCCGTTCCGTGGGCCTATACTCGCGCTCGGGCTCGCGTCCGGGTCTGTGGTTGCCCCGGGGAATCCTTCCCCGGCAGTCGATGCCAGCCGCGGGCGAAGCGACCCACGTAAGCCGACCCTTGGTCGGTGAGCATGGCGCGGTTTAGATGTAAGTCCTGCCTCGGCGGGGGCGACCTCGCGGGGAGAGGGTGCGAAGCCGTCCGGTGGACGGCGATCATCCCTGCAGGCGGGTGTGGGGGAAAAGACCAGGTCAGCCGGGCGCGGGCCCGCATCATCCGTGAAGGCGGGCCGAGGGCGGAGGGTCGATGGAGCTGGTCCTGACGGCACGTGGGACCCGCATCACCGAAGCGTTCCGTCAGGCGACGGAGACCAAGCTGGCGCACCTCGAGCGCATCGAGCCGAGGCTCGCCCGCCTCGAGATCGAGGTGACCTCCGAGAAGAACCCGAGGCAGGGCGGCACGCACCGCGTCCACGCCCTCGCCGCGACCCCCAGGGAGCGGTATCGAGCCCATGCGGACGCTCGGGAGGCCGAGCGGGCGCTCGACGTCGTCACGCAGCGGCTCGAGCGACAGATCCGCGACCAGCACGAACGGCGTCGAGCACGGCTGATCGCGGGCGCGACTCGCGTAAAATCCGCACAGGTGCCGCCTGACCACCCCGAGCACGAAGTGGAGGACTCCGAGTGACCGACGAAGCCGACAGCGACGCCGAACGGCCCGCGGGCGGCCCCGAGAGGCTCCGGGTCCTCGTCTGCGACGACCACGCGTTGTTCCGGCGTGGCCTGCAGATGGTGCTCGACCAGGAGCCGGACCTCGAGCTCGTCGGCGAGGCATCGGACGGCGCCGAGGTGGTGCACCGGGCGCTCGAGCTGATGCCGGACGTGATCCTGATGGACGTCCGGATGCCCAAGAAGTCGGGGATCGAGGCGTCCGGCGAGATCAAGGAATCGCTCCCGCATGTGAAGATCCTCATGCTCACGATCAGCGACGAGGAGGCGGACCTCTACGAGGCGATCAAGGCCGGTGCGTCCGGCTACCTCCTGAAGGAGATCCCGATCGAGGAGGTCGCCGACGCGATCCGCTCGGTCTGGGCGGGCCAGTCGCGGATCAGCCCGTCGATGGCGAGCAAGCTGCTGACGGAGTTCGCCGCGATGAGCAAGGCATCGGAGGAGAAGCCCCGGATGCCGGCGCCCCGGCTGACCGAGCGCGAGATGGAGGTGCTGCGCCTGGTCGCGCAGGGCCTGAACAACCGGGACATCGCCTCGAAGCTGTTCATCTCCGAGAACACCGTGAAGAACCACATCCGAAACATCCTGGAGAAGCTCCACCTGCACTCGCGCATGGAGGCCGTCGTCTACGCAGTGCGCGAGAAGATGATCGAGATCAGCTGAGGGCCGTGGCGGACCCGACCGTCCAGGCCGCCGAGGAGATCCTTCGGACGGCCTTGTCCGATCTCCGTGGCGCCGTCGACGGTCTGTCCGCGGATGCGCTGAACCGCCGTCCGGACGGCGACGACACCAACTCGATCGCCGTGCTCGTGACGCACGCGATGCACAGCACTCGAGCCTGGCTCAGCATCGGCGTCGGGGCCGAGCCGCCGGCACGAGATCGACCGGCGGAGTTCCGCTCCGTTGCCTCAGATGCCGGCGAGCTGCTGTCGTTCCTCGACGGGATGGCGGCCGACTGCATCGCCCTCCTCGACGGCGCGACGTACGAACCCGGCCGCACCGGGCTGGCGCCGTGGCTGCCCGGCCCCTCGGCGGAGGAGCCCGTCACCGCGTCCTGGGCGATGATCCACGCCCTCGTGCACCTCCGCGAGCACGTGGCGCACGCGTCGCTCACGCGCCAATTCCTCGAGGGATCGTGATGGCACGCGATCCCGAGGTCGACGCGTGGTGCCAAGCTGCGGGACGCCCTCCGCGCGGCGCCGCGGCCTGGATCTCGATGCGGACCGCCAGAACTTGATCTGACGATCCGCGCCCGGCAGAGGTTCGCGGGGCCTTCGGTACCATTGGGTTCCTCCCCACCACGAAGGGCAACGCATGGGCATCGAGAAACTCGGCCAGTTCGGCGAGGGGAAGAAGCGCAAGCAGCTCGAGCAGCTCGCCGGCCTCGTCGGCACGTTCGAGCCCGAGCTCGAGGATCTATCCGACGCCGAGCTGCAGGCGAAGACCGCCGAGTTCCGGCAGCGGCTCGAGGCCGGCGAGTCGCTCGACGACCTGCTGCCCGAGGCATTCGCCTGCGTGCGGGAGGCGGCCAGGCGCACGATCGGCCAGCGCCACTTCGACGTCCAGGTCATGGGCGGCGTCGTCCTGCACCAGGGGAAGATCGCCGAGATGAAGACGGGTGAGGGCAAGACCCTCACCTCGACGCTGTCCGTGTACCTGAACGCGCTCTCGGGCCGAGGGCGTCCACGTCGTCACCGTGAACGACTACCTCGCCAAGCGCGACTCCGAGTGGATGGGGCCGATCTACCGGGCGCTGGGCGTTTCGGTTGGCCTGATCCAGTCGCAGATGACGCCGGCCGAACGCCGGCCCGCCTACGCGGCGGACATCACGTACGGGACGAACAACGAGTTCGGGTTCGACTACCTGCGTGACAACATGGCGATGCGGCCCGAGGACATGGTCCAGCGGGGCCACGCGTACGCGATCGTGGACGAGGTCGACTCGATCCTGATCGACGAGGCCCGCACCCCGCTGATCATCAGCGGGATGGTGGCCGACTAGCGCGAAGTGGTACCAGACGTTCGCCCGGCTGGTCCCGCGCCTGCGGCGCGACGAGGACTACGAGGTCGACGAGGCGAAGAAGACCGTCGCCGTCACCGAGGCGGGCGTCGCCAAGGTCGAGGAGGCCCTCAGCCTCGACAACCTGTACGAGCACGTCCACACGCCGCTCGTGCATCACCTGCAGAACGCGCTCCGCGCGAAGGAGCACTACCACCGCGACGTCGAGTACCTGGTGGCGAACGGCGAGGTGAAGATCGTCGACGAGTTCACCGGCCGGGTGCTCGAGGGTCGGCGGTACTCCGAGGGATTGCACCAGGCGATCGAGGCGAAGGAGGGCGTCCGTATCAAGGAGGAGAACCAGACCCTCGCGACGATCACGATCCAGAACTACTTCAAGATGTACGAGAAGCTCGCCGGCATGACCGGAACCGCGAAGACGCAGCTCGCCGAGTTCCAGTCGGTCTACAACCTCGACGTGGCGGACATCCCCACGAACCGGGAGATGATCCGTGTCGACGAGCAGGACCTGATCTTCAAGGGCGAGGACGCGAAGTGGAACGCGCTCGTCGAGGACATCGTCGAGCGTCACGAGCAGGGGCAGCCGATGCTCGTCGGCACCGTCTCGATCGAGAAGTCCGAGAAGCTCTCGACGCTGCTCAACCGGCGGGGGGTCCAGCACCACGTCCTGAACGCGAAGAACCACGAGAAGGAGGCGATGATCGTCGCGCAGGCGGGGCGCCTCGGCGCCGTGACGGTCGCCACGAACATGGCCGGCCGAGGCGTCGACATCCTGCTCGGGGGCAACGCGGAGTACCTCGCGCGTCAGGAGATGGCCGCTCGCGAGTGGGACAACGACGGATACCTGCTCTTCGAGATGGAGCCGGAGGAGCGGGCCGAGTACGAGGCCGAGTACGAGCCGATCCTCGCGAAGTTCAAGCAGCAGACGGACGCCGAACACGAGGAGGTCGTCGAGAAGGGCGGCCTGTACGTCCTCGGCACGGAGCGGCACGAGTCGCGCCGGATCGACAACCAGCTCCGTGGGCGTTCGGGACGGCAGGGCGACCCGGGGGCGTCGCTGTTCTACCTGTCGCTCGAGGACGACCTCATGCGGATGTTCGCGTCGGAGCGGATCGGCTCCATCATGGAGCGCCTGAAGTGGCCCGACGACGAGCCGATCACCGCGAAGATGGTCACGAAGGCCGTCGAGGGTGCGCAGCGGCAGATCGAGGAGCTGAACTTCGAGCGACGCAAGAACGTCCTGAAGTACGACGACGTGATGAACACGCAGCGCCAGGTGATCTACGAGGAGCGCGAACGGCTGCTCTCCGGCGAGGACTTCAAGGACCAGGCGCTCCGGATGGTCGAGGAGGTCGTGCGGGGGACCGTCCACCGCGTCGCACCCGACGAGGTCTTCAACGAGGAGTGGGACCTGGACCTCGTGCTCGCGGGCATCACCGAGGTGTTCCCGACCACGATCACCCGGGCCGACCTCGACGAGATGATCGAGCACCGCCGAGCTCGAGGAGCGGGCGGCCACCGACGCCCTCGAGCGGTACGAGGAGAAGGAGCGGATGCTCGGCTCGCAGACGATGCGCGAGCTCGAGCGGCTCGTCCTGCTGAACATCACCGACACGAAGTGGCGCGAGCACCTCTACGAGATGGACTACCTCCAGGAGGGGATCCACCTCCGCGCGTACGGGCAGAAGGACCCGCTCACCGAGTATCGGCGCGAGGCCTACGCCATGTTCGAGGAGCTCACCGGCGCGATCCAGGACGACTTCGTGAAGTACATCTACCGGGTGCAGCTCGTCCGTCAGGACGAGCCGGGACGGCCGAGGCCGCAGCGGGTGCAGGAGACGCACGGTGATCGTCCGGAGGCCGCTGCTGCCGGCGCGGCCGGACAGGCGCGGAGCGACAAGGTGCCGCGGAACGCGCCGTGCCCGTGCGGGAGCGGCAAGAAGTACAAGAAGTGCCACGGCGCCGTGGGCGTCGCCTAGCGTAGGGTCCTCGCACGCTTGAAGGGCCGGCCCTCCGACCGGCCCTTCAGCTGGTGACGATCTACCGGGTTCACTGGCACTGGTGTAGGCAGAGGTCCACGTTCGCTCGGACTTCGCTCGGCGTGTTGCCGCCGAGGGTTCCGCTGGGCGAGTCGTCGGCTGGGATCCGCCTGGGGATGTGAGGAACGGCCTCGAAGCCAGCTTCCTCGAGAGCCCGCGTAGCGGAGCTCGGTCGGCGTGTTCGCCGCGGTTCCGCTGATCTGGGTGGTGGACGTGGTCGAGCGGACCGGCGCGTCGTCCGAGTTCGCGACGATCACGGCGAGCGTGACGGCGGCGACGAGCGCGAGTAGCGCTCCCATCCAGACCGGACGCATGATGCGGGTCTTCGGCTTCAGTGTTCCGACTCCGATGCTCATCTCCGCTCCCTTCGTTCCGGTCGCCCGCTCTGGCGGCTCCCGGTCACCGTAGGCGTGAGCTCCCGCCGGGTCGGTGCCCGGCCGCACACGCGCGAGGTGACGTCGGGCACGCGCGGGCTTCGATGTGGTTCGCCGGAGGATCGGGGCCCGAAATGGAGGCGGCCGGCCCGAGGGCCGGCCGCCGTCGCGCTCGGAGAGGGGGGTTACCTCACCGGCACTGTCCGCACACGTTGCCGTTCACGACGATCGGCTGGTGCTGCACCTCGACCGATCCCTGGTCGGACACCGGCTCGAGGCCGGTTCCGCCCGCTGGCGTGGAGCCCGTCATCGCGAAGGCGAGGGTGATCGCGACGACCGCGGCCAGGACGAGCGCTGCGACGAACACCTTCGCCTTGGCGAGGTAGTTCCGCTCGATCGGGAGGGCTGCGCTCCTGGTGGCCATCGGGTCTCCTTCCGTCGTGGCCTGTGCGATGCGTGAACCGTACGGATGCCGGCGCCGGGCATCGGTGCCCGCGGACACCGATGCGAGGTGACCTCGGTCACGTTCGCCGAGCCGTGTCCGGCGAGGCTGCCGCCGAAGGGGGTGCTGGTGGGAGACCGCGCACGACCGAGCGACGAGATGCGGCCGATCACGGCCCTGTTCGCCGACATCGTCGGCTCGACCGGACTGGGCGAGCGGCTTGGTCCGGACGAGGTAAAGGCGCTCGTCGGCGAGTGCGTGACCCGGATGAGCCGCGCGGTCGAGGAGTTCGGCGGCGTGGTGCAGGCGTTCATGGGCGACGGCATCTGCGCGTACTTCGGCGTGCCGTCGGCGCACGAGGACGATCCGGAACGCGGGGCGCGCTCGGCGCTTCGGATCATCGGGGTCGCCGTCGACTACGCGGCCGAGGTCAAGGCCGCGTGGGACATCGAGGGGTTCAACGTCCGCGTCGGACTCAACAGCGGTCCCGTCGCGGTCGGGGTGGTCGGCGGGGAGGACTCGCAGACCGTGGCGCTCGGGGACACGACGAACGTCGCGGCCAGGCTCCAGAGCGCTGCCGAACCCGGCACGATCGCGATCGGACCCGGCACGGCATCGAGGCTCGCGGAGCGGTTCGTCCTGGAACCGATCGGCGACATCACGGTCAAGGGGCGGACGGAGTCCGTCACGGCCTCGCGCCTAGTGGGGCCCCGACCGGCGGCCGAGCCGCCTTCGCGCACGCCACTCGTCGGCCGCGACGCCGAGCTCGCGAGGCTGGAGGGGCGCGGTCGCCGACCTGCGACGCCGGTCGCGGGCAGGTATTGCTGCTGGTGGGTGATGCCGGACTCGGGAAGACGCGCATGCTGGCCGAGCTCCGCGCACCTGTCGGGCGAGGACGCGACGTGGCTCGAGGGCCGATGCGTCTCGTACGGCGCCGGCATCGCCCTATGGGCCCTTCGTCGAACTCCTCCGCACGTGGCTGGGCGCCGAGGAGGCCGACGCGGAGCTCGCCGTCCGCATGAAGCTGCGCGCCCGTGCGGGGGCGCTGCTCGGCGCCCAGGCCGACCGCGTGCTTCCCGTACCTCGGCCTGCTGCTCTCGGTCCGCCTGGACCCCGACGTGGAGCGCGACCTGCTGGCGCTCTCGGCGGACGACCTCGCCGAAGGGATGCAGGAGGCGTTCGTCACCTGGGCCGAGGCGCTCGCGCGAGCGCGCCCGTTGATCCTCGCGGTCGACGACCTGCATTGGGCGGACGCCACCACCCGTGGGCTCGCCGAACGGTTGCTGTCCGTCACCGACCGAGCCGCCGTGATGCTCGCGATGACGCTGCGACCCGATCCCGGCTCCGAGGGTTGGGCCCTCCGACTCGAGGCGCAGACGCGGTTCGCGCACCGGGTCGCCGAGATGCCGCTGCTCCCGCTCACCCCGAGCGTCGCGGGCCTTGATCGAGGCGCTCGTCCCGCCCGGCCTCGTGGGCGAATCGGTGAAGGATGAGCTGGTCGCCAAGGCCGAGGGCAATCCCCTGTACGTCGAGGAGCTGCTGCGTGCGTTGCTCGAGGCCGGCGGGGACCGCAAGCGAACGTGGACGATCACGCCGAGCACGGCCGCCGAGCTCCCTCCGGCCCTCGAGGCGCTCCTCGTCGCGCGGATCGATAGGCTGGCTCCCGGCGCCAGGCGGCTCGCGCAGGTCTCGGCCGTGGTGGGCCGGGAGTTCCCCGTGTCGGTGGCCGCGGGGGTCGCCGGGAGCGAGAACGCGGACCGCGACATCGGGGAGCTCCTGCGCTCGGAGATCGTGCGCGAGCTCCGCCGGTTCCCGCAGCTCGAGTGCACGTTCCGGCACGGCCTGCTGCAGGAGGCGGCGCTCTCGACGCTGACGCCGACGACGCAGCGCGAGCTCTACGGGCGGGTCGGGCACGCGATGGAGGTGTACGTCGCCGAGCAGGGCGACGAGCGGTTCGAACGGCTAGCGTTCTACTTCTACCGGAGCGCGGAGCCGGCCAAGGCCCTCGAGTACCTCGACCGTGCGGCCGAGCACGCGCTCGAGGTCGAGGCGCCGACCCGCGCGGAGCAGCTGTGGACCCGTGGCGTGCGGCTCGCGGAACGCGTCGGCGACGCCGAGCGTGCGGAGGCGTTCCAGGGCCGGCTCGAGTGGCTGAAGACCCGCGCGACGGGTGAGAAGCCGGCTCCGGCCCCGTCCTAGGAGGGCTCCGGCGAGGCCGGCCGCTCGGTGCCCGTCGGCGTCGCGCCCGGGGTCTTCCGCGACCCACGCCCCGACGCGAACGTGAGCAGGTGGGCGTACGCCGTCGCGGTGGGCGGACGCTTGTCGGGCTCCTTCGCCATCGCGTGCAGGATCGCCCACGAGAGACCCTCGGGGGCATCCGGGCGGTTCGCGCAGGATCCGGGGGCTCGGCGCTCAGGTGCGCGCTCGCGAGCTCGAACATCGACTTGTCGGCGAACGGTGTGCGGCCCGCCGTGCATTCGTACGCGAGGCACCCGAGCGCGTACAGGTCCGAAGCCGGGGTGGCATCGCCGCCCTTCAGCATCTCCGGGGCGATGTAGTCCAGCGTCCCCATCACCATCCCGGGTTTGGTCAGCACGGTGTAGGCGCGGCCCTTCGCGAGGCCGAAGTCGGTGAGGTTCGCCGAGCCCGACGGATCGATGATGACGTTCGACGGCTTCACGTCCCGGTGCACGATCCCTGCGGCGTGTAGTGCGTCGAGCCCCGATGCGACATGGGCGACGATCCGCACGACGTCATCGATCGGCATCGGGCCCGTCTGGCAAGCCGTTGCTCGAGCGTGCCGCCGCGGACGTACGCGACCGCCAGGTACGGCTGCCCATCCGCCTCGCCGGCCTCGAGGATCGGGACGAGGTGCTTGTGTCGAACCTCGCCGGCGGCACGCGCCTCGTGCACGAACCGCTGTCGGAACGTCTCGTCGCTCGAGAGCTCCGCGCGCAGGATCTTCAGCGCGACCTCGTCGCCCTCGGGTTCGCGGAGGGCGCGGAAGACGACACCCATGGCCCCCTCGCCGAGCTGTTCCTCGAGACGGTAGGCACCGATTCGCGTGCCCGCTTCCAGGTCTGCCACGGGCGTGAGGATACGCGGGCAGCCCGAGGGAGCCCTATGCCTGTGCCGGTTCGGGGTGTAGAACGGCGAGATGGCCGAGGACACGAGGCTCGGGACCGAGCTCGCCGGCTACCGGATCGAACGGGTGATCGGCCGAGGCGGCATGAGCGTGGTCTACCTCGCCGAACACGCCCGGCTGGAGCGCAAGGTCGCGTTGAAGGTCCTCGCGCCCGAGCTCGCGGGGAGCGAGCGGTTCCACGACCGGTTCCTCCGCGAGTCGAAGCTCGCCGCCTCGATCGACCATCCGAACATCGTCCCGATCTACGACGCGGACGAGGCCGACGGCGTCCTGTACATCGCGATGCGGTACGTCGAGGGATCCGACCTCAAGCAGGCGATCCGCGAGAACGGTCCGCTCGACCCCCTGCGCGTGTCCGCGATCGTCGACCAGGTCGCCAGTGCCCTCGATGCCGCCCATGCACGAGGGCTGGTCCATCGCGACGTGAAGCCGGCGAACGTCGTTGCTGACCCCCAACGACCACGCGTACGTGTCGGACTTCGGTCTGACGAAGCGGGCCGTGTCGGTAAGCGGGCTCACGGAGACCGGCCAGCTCATCGGCACGATCGATTACGTCGCGCCCGAACAGATCAAGGGCGATCCCGTCGACCAGCGCGCGGACGTGTACTCGCTCGGGTGTCTGCTCTTCGAATGCCTGGCGGGGCATGCGCCGTACCCGCGCGACATCGAGGTGGGCGTGCTGTGGGCGCACGTCGAGACCCCTCCGCCGTCGCTCACGGAGGAGCGTCCCGACCTGCCGTCGGAGGTCGACGACGTCCTGGCGCTCGCGATGGCGAAGGACCCCGCCGAGCGCACGGCGGCCGCGGGCGATGTGGCCGCGGGGTTCCGATCGGCGCTCGGGCTCGAGCCCGGCCGGTTGGCCCTGCCCCGCGGGAAGCCGAAGCGGAAGACCCGGCGCTGGAGGACGCTGATCGCCGCGGTCGTTGCGGCGTCGCGCTCCTAGCCGCTGCGGGCGTCTACCTCCTCACGCAAGGTGGCGGAGCGGCGACGTCGTGCCCTTCCCCGAACTCGGTCGTCGGATCGACCGAGCACGAACACGTTCGATGAGGCGATACGGGTCGGTGAGGATCCCACGGGCATCGCGATCGGCGAGGACGGGGACATCTGGGTGATCAACCAAGGGGACTCGACCGTGAACCGGATCGATCCGGAGACCGGCGAGGTGACGCCTGCGAAGTCCACGCTCGGCATCCCCTCCGGTATCGCGGCCGGCGAAGGCGCCGTCTGGATCACGAACGGGTTCGGCAGTCAGAGCGGAACGCAGGTCGTGAGGGTCGACACGGCCGACGATTCCGTCGATGTCGCGTTCCCGTCGGACAATGCGAAGACGATCATCTTCGCGCTTCGGCTCGCTCTGGCTCGCCGATGCCGATCGCGACCGCGTGCTTTGGTACGACCCCGAGGACCTGTCGGCCGAGCCGATTCGCGATCCCTATCGACGACGACGAGATCGCCGACGAAGCCCCGCGCTCACTCGCGGAGGGCAGCGGAGCTGCAGAGGGGGTCTGGGTCGTCAACGAGCTCGGCGAAACCATCGTGCGGATCGACCCCGAGACGAACGAGGTCGCCGTCCACCTTCCAGGTCGATGCGCCCACGGCCGTCGCGGCCGACGACTCCGGCATCTGGGTAACGAGCGAGACGCTCGATCGCGTCTATCACCTTGACCCGGTCGACGGGAGGGCACTTCGGACCTACCAGGCGGCTCGACGGTGTCCCCGACGGGCCGAGCGCCGTCGCGATCGCTCCGAGCGGCGTCTGGGTCGGGAGCGACCTCGAGATGGCGGTCGCACGGATCGACCCCGAGTCGGACACCGATCGACCGCCTTCGGCTGGGCGGGATCACGGGCTGGATCGCCGTCGACGGTCGCGGCGACGTATGGGTCACCGTCCGCGCTCGGCCGCTGTAGGAGGGATCGGAGGAAGCCATGCGGGCGCGGGCGGTTGGGACGATCGGTGGTGCTGCTCCTCGTGAGCGCGTGCACCTCCGGGGGCGACAGGGAGGACAAGGCACACCCTCACCCGATCCGACACCACGCGGCGGAACGTTGCGCATCGCTGCGCCGGACTCCAGGCCGCTGCTCGAGCTGGATCCGCAGCGTGCTTACGACGCCCCGGAGTGGGAGGTGTTGCGGTGCTGCCTGCTCCGAACCCTCTACTCCTACAACGGCAGGCCGACGAGTGAAGGCGGCGCGGAACCCCGCCCAGACCTCGCCGTCGGCCCTCCGGAGGTCTCCGCGGACGGTTTGACGTGGACTTCCGCCTGCGGCAGGGGCTTCGCTACGCGCCGCCTTTCGATGACACGCTCATCACCGCCCTCGATCTCGTCAGAGCCCTTGAACGGACCGCCCGGGTCGGCGCGTACCGACGACTACTTCGAACCGATCGGCGGCTTCAGCGACTACGCCTCGGGCGCGGCGGACTCGATCGCGGGGCTGGAAGCGCGTGACGACCGGACCCTCGTCGTTCGCCTCGACGAGGTGACGGGCGACCTCGTGTACCGCTTCTCGCTCGCGGCCACGGCTCCGATCCCCGAGGGAGCGGACGAAGGGCACGACGAGGACTACGCGAGGTACGTCGTGGCTTCCGGCCCCTACATGGTCGAGGGGTCCGAGCGACTCGACTTCACAGCCCCACCCGACGAGCAGGCGCCAACGGCCGGGTTCACTCCGGCAGTGCTCGACGAGGACGGGGCTCTGATCGAGCCCGGCTCGCTCGTGCTCGTCCAGAACCCGTCCTGGGACCCGGCGACCGACCAGCTCCGCGCCGCCTACGCGGACCGGATCGAATTCACGCTCGGCGGCCAGGATGAGGCAGAGATCGCGCAACGTGTCGATCGGGCCGAAGTGGACCTCGGCTTCCCAACTCGCCGTTCGAGCAGGTCGCCCGGTATCGCGACGACCCGGACCTGGAGGGACGGTTGTTCGTGGTCACGAGACGCAACTCATCTGGTCGGTGACGATGAACCTCGCCGTTCCGCCCTTCGACGACGTTCACGTCCGCCGCGCGGTGGCGCGCGCGATCGACCGGGCGGCGCTCGTCGAGCTGCTCTCCGAGCCGCCGTACGGTCCGTTCGGCTTCAGTTGGGGCGTGGTCGGGACGCACATGGCCCCCGACGCCCTCGAAGGCGAGCTCCTGCGAGCGTTCGATCCGTATCCCTACGACCCCGAGGCGGCGCGGAGGAGATGCGAGCCGTCCGCACTACGATCGGACCGGCGACGGCCGGTGCGACGCGGCGGTCTGCCGGAACGTCCAGGCTCTCGTCATGGATGAAGGGGTGCTCCTCGACCAGGCGAGGGCGATCCGCGACGACCTGGCGGAGGTGGGGATCGAGCTGGACCTCGGACCCCGTCCCCGGGGCCGAGTTCTTCGGGGGCGCGTCGATCCACGACCCCACCGCGGCGGATCCCGATGGGGATCGCGTACCCGTGGGGTCAGGATTTCCCGAGGGCGCCGGATGGTTCCCGCCGCTCTTCGAACGGCAGGGGTGGGATCGGTACACGCCCGAACACGTCGCTCGTCGGCGCCACGCCGGGCTCAGCTCCGCGGATGGGGGTATCCCGTGACGTCGGTACCGAGCGTCGACGATCGCGTCCAGCTGTGCCTGGCCCGTCGAGGCGTGGCCCGGACGCAGTGCTGGACCGAGCTTGACCAGTACCTGACGACCGAGGTCGTGTCCCGCGTGTCGTACTGGGTCGCGGAATACACCACTCGTGGTCTCGGAGCGCGTCGTGGCGTTCTCGTTCGACCAGCTCACGGGCCTGCCTGCGCTCGACCGGATCGCGCTCGCACCGGGCTCCGACTAGCGGCGGCCGGTACGATGCCGCGCCATGAGCGAACACACCGAACGCGTCTCGAGGACCTCACGAAGCGGATCGACGCCGCGAAGGAGTTCCTTTGACGTCGACGGGAAGCGCGCCGCGGGAGCCGAGCTCGAACGTCAGGCGTCCGACCCGTCGCTCTGGGACGACCCCGCCCGCGGCCAGCAGCTGACCACGTCGCTCGCGCGGCTGCGCGCCGACATCGACCGCTACGACGGCCTCGTCCGACGGCTCGAGGACGCGCGCGCGATGGACGAGCTCCTGGCGGACGAGTCCGACAGCGGAGATGAGCGCCGAGCTCGCGCGCGCGGTGGGCGAGCTCGAACGCGACGTGGCGAAGCTCGAGCTCGCGACGCTGCTCGGCGGTGAGTACGACGACGCACGACGCGGTCGCGACGCTGCATGCGGGCGCCGGCGGGACCGAGTCGCAGGACTGGGCGGAGATGCTGCTGCGGATGTACCTGCGGTGGGCCGAGCGACAGGGGTTCGACGTCGAGGTCGACGAGATGCTGTTACGGGGACGAGGCGGGGATCAAGAGCTCGACGTTCATCGTCCACGGGACGAACGCGTACGGCCTGCTGTCCACCGAGCGCGGCGTGCACCGGCTCGTGCGGATCTCGCCGTTCGACGCGCAGAAGCGCCGGCACACCTCGTTCGCGAGCCTCGACGTGATCCCGCTGCTCGAGGACTCCTCGGACGAGGACATCGAGATCGACCCGAAGGACCTCCGGATCGACGTGTACCGCTCGACCGGCCCCGGCGGGCAGTCGGTGAACACCACCGACTCGGCCGTGCGGATCACGCACCTCCCGACCGGGATCACGGCGGCCTGTCAGAACGAACGGTCGCAGCTGCAGAACCGGGCGGTCGCGATGCGGATCTTGAAGTCGCGACTCGCTGAGCGGTTGCGGGAAGAGCAACAGACCAAGCTCGAGAACCTGCGCGGCGAGCGGCAGGGGGATCGACTTCGGTTCGCAGATCCGCTCGTACGTCCTGGCGCCCTACCGGCTCGTGAAGGACCACCGGACGGACGTCGAGATCGGCGACGTGGACCGGGTCCTGGGCGGCGACCTCGACGAGCTCATCGAGGGCGAGCTCAGGCGCCGCGCCGAGCCTGGTTCGGTTGCGTAGTAGTCCTTTCGGCCTATCTAACAATCACCCTTCGAAATCAAACGTAGCTACCTCGGGGGTTTGAAGCAGCCTGCTCTGCACGGGAGAATCTCTTCATAACTCTCGTCGGGGGAAGAGGGGTTCTGCGTGACCGAAGAGGCCAAGCGCAGGCTCGAGCGATCGGCCAGCGCCGTCTTCTTGTGTGCCCTGCTTCTGGTCGGGGTCGTGCTCGTCTTCGTGGGGAGTTCCGCGACGGCGAAACAGTTCGCGACCCTCGACGTCCTGCGCGGGCAGGTCGAGATCCAGCGCGCGAGCGGCGCGCTCGAGGTGGGCCGCGACGGTGAAGCCCTGCGTCAGGGGGACATCCTCCGGACCGGGGCCGACGGGCTCGCGATGATCGAGTTCTTCGAGGACAGCCAGACCCGCATCGACAACGACACGAGCTTCGAGTTCACGCAGCTCGCGACGATCAAGGACGTGGCCGCATCGAAGGTCATCGTCGGCGAGCAGCTGAAGGGAACTCCTTCAACCACGTCGTCGAGCTGACCGACCCGCAGAGCCGGTTCGAGATCCGTGACGCCGACGGTCGAGACCTCCGTGACCGGCAGCACGTTCTCGGTCCACGTCGACGCCGACGGCGCCACGACGATCGTGGTCCTCGAAGGTTCGGTGGTCGCGAGCGGCTCCGACGGCGAGGTGGTCGAGGTCCCCGAGGGGACGATGGTCGAGGGCGACGCGGACGGTTCGGTCGGCGAGCCGCGAGACATCCCCGACGAGGTGCTCGAGAGCGAGTGGATCGAGTTCAACCAATGCGCCCTGGACGACGCCCCCGAGTGTCTGCCCGAAACCCCGCCCGAACCGACGCCGCCGGTCGGCTCCGAGGAGCCGGGATCCGAGGAACCCGGCACGTCACCCGAACCGACGACCGAACCGGGCGACACGACCCCCGGTGACGACGACGGCACGGACGACGGGACCGGCGGAACCGAGACCCCGCCGCCTCCGCCGCCGCTGCCGCCACCGGATCCGCCCACGTCTCCGACGCCACCTCAGAACCACTCCCCGGAGGCGCTCTTCGGCGCGGCCCCCACGACGGGACCGGCTCCGCTCCTGGTCGCCTTCGTCGACGGCTCGTCCGACCCCGACCGTGACGAGCTGACGCGCGAGTGGAACTTCGGAGACGGCGCTTCGGCGACCGGCGGGAGGGACCAGCAACACATCTACCGGGAGCCCGGCACGTTCACGGTCACGCTCACGGTGACCGACCCCGACGGAGCCAGCGACTCCATGAGCAAGGAGATCGTCGTCGAGCCGGACACGACCCCGCCCGTCGTCACGATCACGGGCGCGCCGGGGGACCCGAGCGAGTCTGCCGACGCGACGTTCACGTTCACGACCTCGGAGACGGGGTCCGGCTTCGAGTGCGTGCTCGACGGCACCGCGCAGGACTGCGGCGAGGGGCCGAGCGGGTCCGTGACCTACACGGACCTGGCCGAGGGCCCCCACCGCTTCTCGGTCAGCGTCACCGACCCGGCCGGGAACACGGGCTCCGCCTCCCACGACTGGACGATCGACATCCCGCCGGTGCTCGACCACATCGTGATCTCGCCGCCGGCTGCTTCGATCGAGGTCGGCGGGTCGCAGGCGTACACGTCCGAGGCGTTCGACACCGACGGCGGGTCGATGGGCGACGTGACGGAGGAGACGTCGTTCTCGATCGGTCCGGACGGTTCGTGCACCGGCGCGACGTGCTCGGCCTCGGAGCTGGGCGAGCACACCGTGACCGGCACGTACCAGGGCTCGAGCGACACCGCCGTGCTCACGGTCGTGCCGCCGTTGGACCACATCGTGATCTCGCCCGGCCAGGCCGCGATCAAGCTCGGCGAGTCGCAGGCCTACACGGCCGAGGCGTTCGAGGCCGACGGCGACTCCTTGGGTGACGTGACGGAGCAGACGTCGTTCTCGATCGACCCGAGCGGTTCGTGCTCGAACGCGACCTGCACCGCCTCGGAGCCCGGCACCTACACGCGTGACCGGCACCTACCTCGGAGTGAGCGACACCGCGCAGCTTCGGATCGCCGGCCCGCCGGACGTGTCCATGGTGTTCTACGCGCAGCCCGGACTCGAGAAGGTCGGCGCGCCGTTCTCGATCAAGGTCGTCGTGGTCGATGACGACGGGAACCCGGTGGGGGGCAGTGGATGCGCGATCTCCCTGTCCCTCGGCGACAACGAGGAGGGCGCGGCCCTCTCGGGCAACACGGGTCCGATCACGGCCGACGGCAGCGAGGTCGTCTTCGGGCCGCTCTCGATCGACCAGCCGGGGACGTACACGATCGTCGCCTCGTCCACCGACTGCTCCGCGCAGGTCACGAGCGGGTCGTTCGACGTGACCTCGGGGATCGAGGTCGGGGTCATCGCGTTCGTCCCGCTCGGCGCGATGCTGCCGGCGCTCAGCAGGGTGCGCGGACGACGCCGCGCGAGCCCCACGCCGAGCGATCCGGACTTCGGGTTCGGTCGTCGCTAGTTCGTCCCGGACCCTGCGCCTTGACGCCTCGAGCGGTCCCGTCGAGCCGTCAGCAGCACGAGGATGAGGAACGCCAGCCACACGCCGATCGACACCACGAGTCCCTGAGCGAGCTCCGGCGCGTGGTACTCCAGCGTGATCTCGTGGGTCCCGGCCGGGACCGCCACCCCTTGGAGGAAGGCGTCCGTGGCGAGCAGCGGAACGGGGCGCCCGTCGACGGTGGCCGACCACCCGTCGGCCCAGGCGTTGCGGACCACGACGATCGACGGTGCCGGGGCGTCGGCGACGATCGTGATCGTCTCGGGCCGCGGCTCCAGGTAGGTCGCCGACCCCGCCCGTCCGCCGGGCGTCGGAACGATCCCGGGCTCCTCCTCGAGCACCGCGACCACGGCGGGGTCGAAGTCCGGACGCACGACCTCCCGAAGCGCGGCTCCCGCGTCCGGGACCACGGTCCAGGCCGGGACGACCGAGACACGGGGCTGCCCCCCCGCGACCTCGATCAGGCGGTACGCGCCCTCCGTCGCGACGACCTCGCCGGACAGACCGGGCGGCAGCGACTGGCCCTCCCGGACGACCAGGTAGCGAGCGCCGAGGAGCCGAAGGTCCCTGCCCGTCGGCACCTGGATCACCGACGCGTTGTAGAAGACCGGGAGCCGGTTCGTCGCTCGGATGTAGGCCCAGTAGCGCGGCAGCTGGATCGGCGAGTACCCGAGCACGTCCTGCTCCTCGAAGAGCACGGACCGGCCGATCAGCAGCGCCGGCCATTCGGGCTCCTCGCGGGCGAACAGGTACCCCTTCGTGAAGTACGCATCGGGCGGCACCCACGCGAGGTATCGGGCGTCGGAGGGCCCCGCCGCGATCTCCCCGACGATCTCCCCGGGCTCCAGGTACCGGTTCGAGGTCGACGTCCGGCCAACGGAGCGGGCCGGCGAGCAGCACCCCGTCGGTTCCCTCGAGGCCGGTGAACGTGGTTCCGCCTTCGTAGGCCGACGACCACAGTGCGCCGGCGAGCAGCTCGACCGTGAGGACGCCGCAGAGCGCGAGTGGCGCCCAACGCCTGCCCCGGGCGAGCGCTCGGACCACGACGATCGCGGCGCCCGCCGCGAGCGCGAAGATCACGAGCCGCTCGGGATGGGCGCCTCCGAGCACCGGGAGGAGCACCAGCACGAGCAGCCCGCCGGCGATCCATCGGATCGCGTCCGCGAACGACGGTCGCACGTCCAGCAGCCATTGGATCCCCAGCGCACCGAGCGCCGGCACGACGAGGTACGCGACGAACCGCAGGCGACCGGGGTTGTGCAGGTACACGTCGCCGAACGGCAACGCGAGCACGACCGAACGGAACCATCCGGCGCGCACGACCAGGGTGAGGGTGAGCAGGTACGAGAGGCCCGCGAACGCGACGAACGCGCCGACGAGGTATCGCCTCCCCGCGTCGCGGAAAGCGAACGGGACGCAGAGCAGGATGACGGCCCCGACGTAGGCGCCCGGCGTCGAGGCGAGCCCCAGCGGCCACCCGGCCCAGATCCCGTCGTCGGCGATCGGGCGATCGAGCTCGCCGGCGCCTCGCGCGAGGGTCCCCTCGAGCGCCCGGTACCCGTCGCCGAGGCTCGAGGCGTCGATCGCATCGAATCGCGGGAACCAGATCGCGACGTTCGCGAGGGCCAGGAACAGGAGGAACCCGGCGGAGAGCAGCACGGCGTTCCGGCCGGAGCGCGAACCGCTCCGGACCTCGCGGAACGCCCGCGCGACGACGTACGCGAGCGTGAGTCCCGTCGCCACCACGAGGCCGTGCGACAGGTGCGAGGTCGCCACCTGACCCCACGCGAGCGCCGCGAGCGCCACCCATCCGAGCCGTCGCCATCCCGAGGCCACGAAGGTGCCCGCCGCCCCGACCAGGACGAGCGTCGTCCACGCCAGTGCGCCGGCGAACGGGAGACTGATCGCCAAGGTGGACGCCGCGATCGCCATCGCGACGGAGAGCCCGCCGGCGGTCGCGGCGATCCGCCCCAGCCCCTCCTTGCGCAGGAACCAGCGCAACCCGAGACCGGCCAGGATCGGGTTCAGGACCACGATCGCGCGCACCCCGCCCCCGCAGCCGAACACCCGGGACAGCAGCATCGTCGGCAGGGAGAGCCACCCGCTCTGCGGGTCGGCGGCGAACGGCGTTCCGGCCATCTCGAACGGGTTCCACAGGGGCACGCGCCCGTCGGCCAGCGCGCGCCCGAGCAGGCACGAGCGCGGGAGCCAGAACGACAGGAGATCGGGGTGCTGGTCGGGGAGGCGAGGCAGGAACGCGATCCCACGAAGGGCCAGCAGGACCACGACCACGATGAGCGCCGGCCCGGCCGCGGCCACGAGGAACCGGCGTGCGGCGGTGGGTTCGGCGTCGTGCGGGGCCTCGGTGGCGCGAGGAGCCCGCGTCGCCGATCTCATCGGCCAAGGCTATCCGAGCGTCCTTCGTTCCGAACGCGCAGGTCGTCTGCTAAACTCCGCCCCCGCCGGCCGCCCGACCGACTGGACCCCTGATCATGATCAGTCTTCAGCACGTCACGAAGGTCTACCGCAACGGCACCACCGCGCTCGAGGACGTCACCGTCGAGGTGGAGAAGGGTGAGTTCCTCTTCATCGTCGGCCAGTCCGGTTCGGGCAAGAGCACGTTCATCCGCCTGCTGCTCAAGGAGGAGCAGGCGACGAAGGGCGACATCTACGTCGCGGGCAAGAACCTCGCCAAGCTGTCGACCTGGAACGTGCCGAAGCTGCGTCGCAACATCGGCACGGTCTTCCAGGACTTCAAGCTCCTGACGGACAAGACGGTGTTCGAGAACGTCGCCTTCGCGCTGGAGGTGATCGGGAAGACCAAGCACGTCGTCGACCAGCGCGTCCCCGAGATCCTCGAACTCGTTGGGCTCGGCGACAAGCTCAACAACTTCCCCGATGAGCTGTCCGGTGGTGAGCAGCAGCGCGTCTCGATCGCCCGCGCCTGCGTGAACCGACCGCTCGTGTTGCTCGCGGACGAGCCCACGGGGAACCTCGACCCGACGACCTCGGTCGAGATCATGCGCCTGCTCGACAAGGTGAACCGGATCGGAACGACGGTCTGCATGGCGACCCACGACCAGGCGATCGTCGACGCGATGCGCCGGCGCGTGGTCGAGCTCGACAAGGGGAAGGTCGTCCGGGACCAGGCGCGCGGGGTCTACAGCTAGTGGCGCGATTCGAGTACCTGTTCCGAGAGACGACCTCGGGACTGCGGCGGAACGGGCTGGTCGCGTTCGCGGCGATCTCGACCACGTTCATCGCGCTGCTCCTGTTCGGACTCGCGCTCCTGATCAGCCGGCAGGTGAGCCTGATGATCGAGGCGACCACCGGCAACGTCGAGGTCGCCGTCTACCTGACCGATCCCGTGAACCCCGACACGGTGCGTTCGCTCACCCAGACGATCACCGAGCTCCCGGTGGTGGAGAGCGTCGACTTCGAGAGCAAGCAGGAGGCCTGCGACCGGTTCGCGGAGCTCTTCGCGAACCAGCAGGCGCTCGTGAACAACGTCGACTGCGATGCGCTCCCGGCGTCGCTCCGGGTCCGGCTCGAGGACCCCGAGCAGTACGCGCAGGTCGAGGCCGTGCTGCAAGGGCAGCCGGGGATCGATCGCATCGTCGACCAGAGCGCGTTCCTGGACCGGCTCTTCGCGGTCACCCGCGTATTCCGGGTCGGGGTCCTGCTGATCTCGCTCGTGATGCTGATCTCCGCGGCGATCCTGATCGCGAACACCGTGCGGATGGGGCTGTTCGCCCGGCGCAAGGAGATCGGGATCATGAAGCTCGTCGGCGCGACGAACTGGCGGATCCGCTGGCCCTTCCTGATCGAGGGGCTGTTCGAGAGCCTCATCGGGGCGCTCGCCGCGATCCTGGTCCTGTTCGGCCTGAAGGTCGCGTTCATCAACCCGCTCTATGGGACGGTGCAGTTCATCCCCTGGGTTACGAACGCGGACGTCATCGCCATCATCCCCTGGCTGCTGATCGCCGGGGCGCTCGTCGCGATGTTGGCCGGCCTGGTCGGGATGCGTCGCTTCCTCGACGTCTAGGCTCGGGGTCATGAGCGCTCGGCCCGACACCGGGCAGAAGACGGTCGTCTCCAACCGCAAGGCCCGCCACGACTACGAGATCCTCGAACGACTCGAGGCCGGCATCGCGCTGACCGGCGCCGAGGTCAAGACCCTTCGAGGCGGCCGCGGGTCGATCGCGGAGGCATTCGGCCGCGTCCGGGGTGGGGAGGTCTGGCTGGAGGGGATGCACATCCCGCCCTACGAACACCAGGGGGACAAGACGCGGCACGACCCGGTCCGTCCTCGCAAGCTCCTCCTGCATCGGAAGGAGATCGAGCGGCTCATCGGCAAGACCGCCGAGCGGGGGTGGGCCCTGATTCCGCTCCGCGTCTACTTCTCGCACGGGCTGGCGAAGGTGGAGCTCGGTCTCGGTCGGGGCAAGCGCCAGTTCGAGAAGCGCCAGGCGATCGCCGAGCGCGAACATCGGCGCGAGATGGAGCGCGAGGCTGGGCGGCGCAGGTAGGCCCGTATACTTGTGCCACAACCGCATATTGGGGGTGTACCGGCTTCGACCTGGTCGGATACCGTTCAGGGGAAGCGGGCCGAGGTCCCCGGATGCCTCGTGAAAAGCCGGGATCAACACAAGCGCCGATAACTACGCGCTCGCCGCCTAACCACGGTTAGGTAGCCGTCCCCTCCGGATCGCCTGCGACCGGAGGATGGGCGTCGTGAGCAGGCTGACGGCTTCGGCTCCGCCTGGGGGCCGAGGCCGGACATCGCACCCGGGCTGGCCGAGAGGTCCTCCGCCGACGGGAGCCTCGAGGCGAGATCACACCGTCGGCTGCGCCCGGAGAAGCCTTGATCGGTCGCCCAGGGACGGGGGTTCGAATCCCCCCACCTCCACGAACGCCACGATCTCGAACCGAGGGGTCCGGCTGATGGGCAAGCTCATCGTGAGCAATCAGATCACCGTCAACGGCGCTTTCGAGTCGCCTTCCCCCGATGCGTGGCTGGTGCTCGACGAGGACAGCGGGGACGCCTCGCTCGAGCAGCTCGTCCTGTCGGATGCGATGGTCCTGGGCCGCAAGACGTACGAGGGACTCGCGGCAGTTTGGCCCCAGCTCGTCGGAGATCCCGCGCTCGGTCGCTTCGCCGACCGGTTGAACGCCATGCCGAAGTACGTCGCCTCGCGAACACTGACCGAGCCGCTGGAGTGGAACGCCAGCCTGATCGAGGGCGACCTCGGCCAGGCCGTCCCTGCCATGAAGGCTGAGCATCGCGGGAACCTGTTCGTCTCGGGATGCGGGGAACTCGCGCACGCGCTGACGCGCGAAGGGCTGGTCGACGAGTTCTGGTTCTGGGTCAACCCTTCCATCTGGGCAGCCGGTCCCAGGATCTACGACGGCGTGGGCCCCGTCCGTCTCGAGTTGGTGGCCTCGACACCGTACCGGTCCGGCGTCCTGTGGCTGCGCTACCGACCGGCAACCAGCTGACGACCGAGGGTCCGGTCCCACTCGTGAGCGAAGAGACCACAGCGCCATCCGGGCCGCCCTCACGAACCGGGGACGGCTGGATCGCGAACGTGGCGGCCAGGCTCGCGAGGATCGGCGCGGATCCCGGGGACGACGAGGATCTGCGCCAGAAGAAGGCGCTCCTCGTCCTGCTCGCGGTCCTGATCGCGCCCGATCTCCGCCGTGTGGGGCACCCTCTACCTCGCCTTCGGCTCGGCGGTGGGCATCGCTCCCTTCGTCTACCTGCGCGATCTCGGTCGCGTCCCTCTTGGTGTTCGCGCGAACCAGGAACTTCCGGTTCCTCCTCCTCGTGCAGCTCCTCGACATCCTCATCGCGCCGACGGTCGGCGGTCAGATGCTGGTCGGTGGGTTCCTTCCTTCCGGCGCCGTCGGACTCTGGGGCATCCTTGCTCCCCTCGGAGCCCTCGTCTTCCTCGAGGTCCGTCAGGCCATCCGCTGGTTCGTCGCGTTCCTGTTCGTCTTCCTGCTCACGGGGATCCTCGGCGAGGTGTTCTTCGCGGACGCGGACCTCCCGATCTGGTTCACCAGCACGATGCTGGCGTTGAACATCAGCGGTGCCGGCGCGGTCGCCTTCACGCTCCTCGCGTTCTTCGCCAACCAGCGCAACGCGGCGCTCGGCGCGCTCCGGATCGAACAGGAGAAGGCCGAGGCGCTCCTCGTGAACGTCCTCCCGAGCTCGATCGCACAGCGACTGAAGGGCGTGCCCAAGACGATCGCGGACCACTTCGAGTCGGCCTCCATCCTGTTCGCCGACGTCGTGGACTTCACGCCGTTCGCGCGGCACCTTGCGCCGGCCGAGGTGGTGGGCATCCTCGATCGGCTGTTCTCCCACTTCGACAGGCTCGTCGAGCAGCACGGGCTCGAGAAGATCAAGACGATCGGCGATTGCTACATGGCGGCATCGGGCGTGCCCGATCCGAGCCCGGATCACGCGCGCAAGGCTGCGCTCCTGGCACTCGACATGCGGGATGCGGTTGCGAGATCGGCGATCGCCGACGGGACGGGGCTCGAGCTGAGGATCGGCATCAACTCGGGGCCGGTCGTCGCCGGCGTGATCGGCACGAAGCGATTCCTCTACGACCTGTGGGGCGACGCGGTGAACGTCGCGAGCCGGATGGAGACGAACGGCACCCCCGGCGAGATCCAGATCACGCGCGCGACGTACGAGCTGCTGGAGGACGAGTTCGTCTGCCGGCGACGGGGGACGATCCAGGTCAAGGGCAAGGGCGAGATGGAGACCTGGTACCTCGTCCGGTCACGGTCGGACGGCGCTTCCCCGGAGAGCGGGCATCTCGAAGAGGCGGGAACCGTCGATCCGGCGTGAGCCGCGGTCCCACGACCGTCACGGGTCGATCGAGGCTCCACCCCGCTCCGCTCGAACCGTGACCTCGCCCCCGCTCCGCAGCTGGCCGCGGGGGCCGACCACCACCGGCAGGGAGCGCCCGTAGAGCTCCGCGGGCGACGATCGCGCCGAGCGCGAGGATCGGATCGGGTTCGGCGAGCACGATCGCGGCGGGCGCGGTCCCGGCTCGGATCGCCTCGGCGAGGACGCTGGACGAGGAGCTCGAGCCTCGTCCGGACGGCATCACCAGGATGCGGCCGGCGACGTTCGCGCCTCGCTGGGGGTGGCGGGTGTCGATCACGGCGCCGGTCGCGGGGTCGATGCCCCCCCAGAACGACAGCGGCTCGTCCAGGACGAGGACCTCCCCTCGAGCCTCACCGGCGACGAGGGTCCGCACATCAGTCATCGTCGGCCCACAGGCTCTCGTGGCGGACGACCCGCCCCGCCGCCGCCGAACGCACGCACTCCTCGAGCCCGCCGAACACCACGTCCACGCCGATGTTCGCGGGGGCGTACCACGCCCACTTCGCCGAATCGGTCATCACGGGTCCCTCGAGGTCGTGGATGATCGGCGTCAGGTAGGTGCACGTATCGGTGACGATGCGCACCCCCGCCGCTTCGAGCGCGGCGATCGTCCCGGCATCGGTCGCCTCGGCCAGGGTGTCGCGTCCGGTGTTCACGTAGACGGGCACCCTCGGTCTCGCGACCGCGACGAGCGCCGCGAGCCGTTCGAGCTCGGACAGGGACGCGTGCGGCGTGCCGACGCTCACGGCGCCGAGGCCGTCGCCGGCCCGTGTGGTCAGCTCGTCGCGGGCGGAGCGGAGCGCGTCGACCGTCACCGTGAGCTCGGAGACGGCACGCCCGCCGGTCGCCGCCTCGAGGGTCGGCGCCTCCGGCGTCCGCCCGACGGCGTGGAACATCGCCACCGAACCCGACGACGCGGCGGCTGCCCCGAGCGCCTTCAACCGCTCCTCGGGCACGTTCCGAGGGATCCCCACGATGGCCGCGACGGTCGACCCCGCCTCGCGCCCGAGGAGATGCCCGAGGACGGGATACAGCGCGTCCGAGTGCAAGAGGCGCTCCGGGACGCGTTCGAGCCGGAGCACGAGTCCGGCAAGCCGGTTCTCGTCGTGGTGGAGCCCGGCGGAGGGCACCCGACCGGTGATCGCCGCCGCGATGTCGATGAAGTCGCCGTATCGATCGGTTCGAGCACCGAGCACCGAGTTGCAGAACACGATCGCGTTCGACTCGGCCCACGCGACGTGCTCGCCGAGCGCCGGTCGTTCACGGAGCTGATAGGGCGCGCACGTCCACGTGGGACGGCACCCCATCCCGACGTACAGGTCCATCTGCCGCCGTGCGTCGTCCGACGACGTGGCATCCTCCGCGAGCGACGGATGCAGCAGGTCGAGGGCACCGACGTTCAGCGTCGTCGGCACGGAGACCCGGGCGCCACCGGAGGCGAGCCGCTCCGCGAACTCGAGCCCCGCCCGGCCGTGGTAGAGGCAACCGTCGACGTGCGCGGACGAGACGTCGATCAGCCGGTTCGCGCCGACGACGCCCGCCATCTCGACGACGATCCGCATCGCGAGCGACGCCGCGTCGCCCTCGTTCCCGTCGAGCACGACCCGGTCGCGCTCGGAGAGCTCGAGCATCCCGTCGGGTCAGGTCTGCGCGGCGGCCCGTTCGAACACGGGCAGGGAGCGTTCCGTCATCTCGTCGTTGCCCGTGACCGAGATCCGGAAGCGGCCGGGCATCTCGACGACCGCTCCCGGCAACACGTAGACCTTGTCGCGCGCGAGCCGTTCGACGAACCCGACGTCGTCGGGATCCGGACTCGTCGGCAGCAGGTAGAAGGTCCCCTCGGGGGAGTGCAGCTCGTAGCCGAAGGACCGGAGCGCTTCCACGAAGACGTCGCGGCGGTGCTGGAGGGCCTTCACGTCCACGCTCATCTGTTCGTGCTCCGCCATGGCGCGCTGCAGGATGTTGTTCGGCGCCGCGTGTCCGCCGTAGGTGAGCTGCGCCAGCTGGATCGCCTCGCGCATCGCCGGACGGTCCGGCATCTGCGGTGGGAGCGCCACGTACCCGCACCGCTGTCCTGGGGTGAGCAGCTGCTTCGCGTACGTGTAGACGAGGAACGAGTAGGGGTAGTACTCCGTCGGGCTCGTGAACGTTCGGTCGTCGAACAGGATGCGCGAGTAGGCCTCGTCGGAGATCATGTAGATCGGGCGCCCGTTCCGTTCGGAGGCGGCGGTCAGCACGTCCGCGAGCGCGCGCAGGGTCTCCGGCGGGTAGATCTTGCCGCTCGGGTTGTTCGGAGAGTTCACGATGATCGCCGAGGTGCGCTCGGTGATCGCCGCCTCGATCGCGGCGACGTCGAGGTCCCAGGTCGTGTAGTCCACCGCCACCCGGACCGGCGTCGCCTCGCCGCCCAGGATGATCGCCTCGTAGAAGAACCACGGCGGTGTCAGGAAGATCACCTCGTCGCCGGGGTCGGTGATGAGGCGGATGGACAGGTTGAGCCCGGCGAAGCCGCCGTCGGTCACGAGCACGTCGTCGGCCTCGTAGGCGATCCCCCGTCGCTCGCGGAGCCCGGCGGCTGCCGCCTCCTGCGCGTACGGCTCGTTGAACTTGTAGGCGTACCAGTCCTTGTCCTGCGGGACCGCCCAGCGCTGGAGCGACTCGACGTACTCGGGGAGGGGAAGCTCCTGCGGGTTGCCGGCGACGAAATCGCAGATCTCCGGATCGGCCGGATCGCGATGCGCGTAGGTGCTCTCGTAGAAGAACCGCCTGAGCGGCTCCTCGGTCTCGCGGATGCGCTGCATGCTCTCCGAGAAGCGGTGCGTCATGAGGACCTCCGTGTCTGCGGACCGCTCGGGATCGGCACGAACCCTACCATCGGCCGTGTGGCCTACCAGGTGACGGGCGGCACGCCGTCCGGGTCGGCCTCCGGGTACCGCGTCGCGCCGTAGGAAGCGAGGTCGCGCGACGCCAGATCCGCGATGAACGTGTCCGGGAGCACCGCCGCGAACGCCTCGGCCTCGAGCCGGTCCCGCTGCACGGCGGCCGGCCGGATGTACGGCCCGATGTTGTCGCCGTAGCGGTAGTCGGCCAGGAACGTCGCGATGTCCTCGACCCCGTACCCGAGGTCGGTGAGCGCGAGGGGATCCAGGTAGACCTCCGAGGGCGCGACGAGCTGTACCAGGCCGAACACGCTGGTCCCGAACGCATCGTTGAGATCCTGCTCGAGCTGGATCGGGTCGATCCGTACGCCGCCGTTCGCGTCGATCTCGGGGCACTGGCCGTGATCGGCGGTCACGATGAGGGCCGATCCACCGGGGCCGTACCGCTGCAGGAGCTGATCGGCGAGGAGGCCGATCTCCGCGTCGACGGCGCCGAGCACCTCCGCCTGCCGGGGGTCGTCCATGTTGTAGACGTGCCCCGAATAGTCGGGCGCCTTGAAGTTCAGGTAGAGGAGATCCGCCGCGTCGTGCCGTCCGATCGACTCGGAGTCGAACGTCGCCTCGATGAGCTCGCCCTGGTAGCGGACCACCGGCGGGAAACAGCACATCGCCTTCTTCCCGCTCGGGTCGTGTGGGGAGGGCGGGGGAGGATCGAATCCGGCCGTCAGCTCGTCCAGGCGCCCGAGCCCCGGTGCCGAGCGGGGGAGCCGGTACAGCTCCGGGTGGTGCGACGTCCATCCGCCGCCACCGTCCTCGTTCCAGAACACGCCGACCGGGGCTTCGCCCAGCGGCCGGCCGCCACGTCCGAGCATCCCCACGTGCCAGACCTGGTAGCCGAGCTCGCCGACCCAGGCCTGGTCTCCGGTCTCCTCCGTCCAGCGATCGGCGAGCGTGGGCTCGAGCAGGAACGAGGGGTCGATGCGGCCGGGTTCGCCCCACGCCTTCACGGGTCCGCCGCCCCGTCGAACGTTGTGGCCCGTGATGCCGTGGGTGCGCGGGAACGCGCCCGTGCCGATCGTCGCGTGGGTGGCCGCCGTCACCGCCGGGAACGACCCCGAGATCGCGTTGCGATACGTGGAACCTTCGCGCATCAGGCGCCGCAGATTCGGCCATGCGTCGGGCCACCGGCGAAGGACGTTCCACCCTCCGCCGTCGATCACCAGCGTGACGACCACCGCGGGGGACGTGGTCCCGACGACCCGTTCGACCCCCGGGAGCGCGACCCCGTCGGCGGCCGCGAAGCCGTCGAAGCCGATCATCGCCGCGGTGGTGGGTGCCAGGTCCGCGAGCGTGACGCGTTCGTCGTGGTCCTGCGGTTCGACGACCCCGGGTGACCAGACCACGATCGGCACGCGTTCCCCGTACATCCACGTGACGGCATGGCTCGTTCGAGGATCGTTCGGGCTGAGGGAACGCGACTCCTGCGGGTAGTTCGAGCTCGAGTACGGCGTGACGAGGAGCTGGATGTCGCCGAGGCGCTCCGGGTGGTACGCGCGCGTGACGAGCTCGAGGTACTCGGCGCCGAGATCGGACGCCATGCCTTCCAGGGTCGGGCGGGGATCCGGTCGGGACATCCGTCGAGCGGTCGCCCCGAGCGCGGCCCCGCCCGCGACGGACACGAGGCCGAACGCGCCCAACAGGCCGAGGAGTCGGCGGCGCGACGGGTCCGTGCCTGCGCGGTGGCGCACGACCACCAGCACCGTCCCCAGGACGAGCAGGCCGGCCGCGGCTCCGATGAGCAGGCTCCCGGTCGCGACCAGCACGAACGCGACGACCCCACCCGCGAACGCGAGCAGCACGATGAGACCTCGAGACGGCATGGATCGATTCTCGCAGACGGTGTTGCGAAGACCTGCCTACGCGCGCTTGCGCGCCAGGTCCAGGAAGGGGAGCTCGACCACCGTCGCGCCCACCTTTCCTCGCTCGCCCTCGACGCTCCACTCGACCGAGACACGGGTCCCGCGCCGGGCGAGATCGGGCGGGAGCGAGCCGAACCCGACCATCTTCTTGATCGTCGGTCCCCAGCCGATGCTCGTTGCCCGGCCGACGTGTGCACCCTCCCTGTAGACGGGCACGGCATCACGCTGCACGGCCGCGGACACCATCGGAGGCAGGTCGTGGCGCGCGAACATCGACTCGATGGCGGTCCAGTCGAGATCGAGCCCGGCGAGCCTGCGCGAGGGGCCCCCCGCGCGTCGTTCGAGCTCGAGCGCGCGTCGGCCGACGAACGCCGGCTTGCCGAAGTCGACGAGCCGGCCGAGGCCGATCTCGAACGGCGAGTACTGCTGTTCGAGGCTGATCGCGTGTCGGGCGCTCGTGTACTCGGCCTCGATCAGGATGAGACCGGCTTCGAGCCGGGCGACGTCGAGCGCTCGGATGCCGGCCGGACGGATGCCGTGCGGCTCGCCCGCCTGCCACAACGCGTCCCAGACCTCGAGCGCTCCATCGGCCGGCGCCCAGACCTCGTACCCGAGGTCCCCGGTGTAGCCGGTGCGCGTGACGTGGACGTCCACGCCGCCGACCTCGGTGCGCCGGTGGCCGAAGTAGCGGACGTCCGACCACTCCTGGTGGGTCGCGGCCTCGAGCGTCGCTCGGGAGCGCGGGCCCTGGATCGCGAGCCCCGCGACCTGCTCGGAGACGTCCTCGATCTGGGCGTCGAGACCGGCGGCGTTCATCGTGAACCAGCGGAAGCAGGGGTCGGCGGCGGTCCAGAAGAATTCGCGCTCGCCTCGCCGGGTGATCGTGCCGTCGTCGACCACCTTGCCGTCCTCGTTGCACCACGGGGTGTACAGGACGCGGTCGACGGGGAGCTTCGAGACGTCTCGGGTGACGATCCGGTCGACGAGCCGCGCGGCGTCGGGGCCGGTGACCGCGTACTTGTAGAGGGGCGACACGTCGATCAGCGCCGCCTGCTCCCGGATCGCGTTGTACTCGATGTCGTGGGCGTCGGCGTAGACCGCCGCGGCGAAGTAGCCCGACCATTCCCCCCACGCCATCCCGGCGTTCAGCTGCGAGGTTCGTTCGTGGAACGCGGTCCCGAGGCTCACGGCCGCAGCGTAGCGGCGGCGTCGGCCCGGAACACGGGCGGGGGTCTGACCGGAAGTCAGGGTCGTGCTGGCCCAGGCGAGGTGCCGACCCTACGATGGCGCGCGTGGCCGGGCGCTACGACGCGGTGATCATCGGGGGTGGGCACAACGGCCTCACGGCCGCCGCCTACCTCGCCCGGGCCGGCCGCAGGGTCCTCGTCCTCGAGCGGCGCCACGTCCTCGGCGGCGCGGCGGTGACCGAGGAGGTGGTTCCGGGCTTCCGCTTCAGCGAGTTCTCGTACGTGGTCTCGCTGCTCCGGCCCGAGATCATCCGCGAGCTGGACCTTCCCAGGCACGGCCTGGAGATCCTCCCGCTCGACGGGACGATCACGCCGCTCGACGACGACTCGCTGTGGCGCGTGAACGACCATGGCAAGACGATCAGAGAGCTCCGCCGATGGTCGAAGAGCGACGCCGAGGCGTACGAGGAGTACGGCCAGCTCATGGCCGACATGGCCCGGTTCATCAAGCCGATCCTGTCGGTCGTGCCGCCCGATCCCGGCCGGTTGAACCCGCTCGACTGGATGCCGTTGGTCGGGCTCGCGAAGACCTTCCGCGACCTGCCCGAACGCCTGCAGTCGACGTTCGTCCAGCTGATGACGATGAGCGCGACCGAGTTCCTCCAGCAGTGGTTCGAGACCGATCCGCTCATCGCGACGATGTCGGCCTCCGGCATCATCGGCACGTTCCAGGGCGTGCGATCGCCCGGGACCGCGTACGTCCTGCTCCATCACTACATGGGCGAGATCGACGGCGCGTTCCGAGCCTGGGGGATCCCGCGCGGTGGGACCGGCGGCATCTCGGACGCGATCGGCGCGGCGGCGCGTGCGTTCGGTGCCGAGATCCGGACGGAGTCTCCGGTCGCGAGGATCGACGTGCGGAACGGTCGCGCGATCGGCGTCGTGCTGGACAGCGGCGAGGAGATCCGCGCGGGCGTCGTGCTGTCGAGCGTGGACTCGCACGTCACGTTCCTGCGACTCGTCGAGGAGTCGCACCTCGACGCCGGCTTCCTCGAGGAGGTCCGTCGCTACAAGTACCGGGGGTCGAGCGGGAAGGTGAACCTCGCGCTCGACGGGCTGCCCGAGCTCGCGTGCAGGCCGGGCAGGGGGGAGTGGTTGCGCGGCGCGATCAGCTTCTCGCCGAGCATCGAGTACATGGAGCGCGCCTACGACGATGCGAAATACGGCCGCTTCTCCGCGCGGCCCTACATCGACAGCATCATCCCGACGCTCGTCGACCCGTCGATGGCGCCGCCGGGCAAGCACGTGATGAGCTGTTTCGTCCAGTACGCGCCGTACCACCTGTCGGACGGGCGCGAGTGGGACGACGCCGAGCGTGACGCGTTCGGCGACACGGTCATCGACACGCTCGAGGAGCGCTTCCCCGACATCCGGAAGCTGATCCTGCACGCGCAGGTGCTCACCCCGCTCGACATCGAACGGATCACGGGCCTGACCGAGGGCAACATCTTCCAAGGCGAGCTGTCGCTCGAGCAGCTGTTCTTCAACCGGCCGGTCCCCGGCTGGGCGCGCTACCGCACGCCGATCAAGGACCTGTGGATGTGCGGGTCCGCCACGCACCCCGGCGGCGGGATCATGGGGGCGCCGGGCCGGATCGCGGCGCTCGAGTTGCTGAAGGCCAAGACCGGTGGGCGAGCCGCGTGACGGAGCGGTTCGACGCGGTCGTCATCGGCGCGGGCCACAACGGGCTCGTGGCCGCCGCGTACCTCGGCAAGGCGGGTCGGAGGGTGTTGGTCCTCGAGCGCCGGGAACGTGCCGGCGGGATCCTCGACACCGTCGAGATCGCGCCCGGCGTGCGAGCGCCGGGCATCGTGCACACGGTCGGACGTCTCCGGCGGTCGGTGATCGCGGATCTCGGCCTGGTTCGGCACGGGCTCGTCACCGTCGAGCCCGACGTCCGTGTGTTCGCGCCGCAGCCCGAGGGCCCGCCGCTGACGCTGTGGGCCGACGCCGCGCGCACGGCGTCCGAGCTCGGCGAACGGTCGGCGCGGGATGCGGAGGCGTACCCCGCGTTCGACCGGCGTGTCCGGTCGCTCGCGTCCTTCCTGTCGTACCTGCACGCCATCACGCCGCCGGACGTGAAGGATCCGTCGCTCGCCGACGGCCTGAACGCCGTGAAGCTCGGCAACGCCTACCGCCGGCTCGGGGTCAAGCCCGGTCGTGAGGCCATGCGGGCCCTGCCGATGGCGATCGCCGACTACGTGGCCGAGTCGTTCGAGACGGATGCCCTGCGCGGCGCGATCGCTTCCCGGGCCGTCCAGTACACGTCGATGGGACCGTGGTCGGCGGGGACGACCGCGGTGCTGCTCGCGGACTCGGCCGGTACCGACGGCGGGGCCGCCGGGCAGAGCACCCTCGTGCGGGGCGGGCCGGGGGCGCTTGCCGAGGTCCTCGCGAGGGCGGCCAGGTCATTCGGGGTGGAGATCCGCACCGGCGCCGAGGTCGCCGGTATCACGACGCGGGACCACCGCGCGACGGGCGTCGTGCTCGGCGACGGCGAGGAGATCGCGGCGCGAGCGGTCGTCTCGGGCGCCGATCCGAAGCGGACGCTCACGACCCTCGTCGATCCGGTCGAGGTCGGCCCGCACCTGCGCTGGCGGGCGGCGAACATCCGCACGCCCGGCTCGACGTCGAAGGTCAACCTGGCGCTCCGGGCGCTCCCCGCGTTCGACGGTGCCGGGCCGGAGCGGCTCGCGGGCCGGATCGTGATCGCGCCGTCGATCGATCACCTCGAGCGGGGGTCCGACGCCGGCAAATACGGCGCGATCAGCGAGGAGCCGTACCTCGAGGCGACGATCCCCACGATCACCGACACGACATTGGCGCCCGACGGCACGCACGTCATGAGCGTGGTCGTGCAGTGGACGCCCTTCACGCTGCGTGCGGGGGACTGGGACGCCGAACGCGACCGCCTCGGCGATCTGGTCCTCAAGACGATGGATCGCTACGCCCCGGGGCTCTCGGACCTCGTGACGGCGCGCGGGGTGCTCACGCCGGTCGACCTCCAGGAGCAGTACGGGCTGTCCGGCGGCAACGTCTACCACGGCGAGCCGGGCCTGGATCAGTTCTTCGTCTGGCGACCCCTGCTCGGGCACGCTCGGTACCGGTTCGGACTGCCCGGCCTGTACCTGTGCGGATCGGGTGCGCATCCCGGCGGCGGGATCACCGGAGCCCCCGGCGCGAACGCCGCACGAGAGATCGTCTCCGACCTGAGGAGCCGGCGGCGCGGGTCGGGCGCCTGATGACGACCGACGCATCTCGGCTCTGGCGCGCCGAGTCGATGCTCCGGCACGATCGGTCGCGCGCGCTCGGCGAGCTCGAGGCGTGCTTCCGTGGAGGGGAGGCTCCCGGAACCCTCGAGGGACCGCTCGAGGGCCGGCTGGTGACGGGGACGATCGGTTCGGGCGTCGACGCCGTCCTCGAAGGCGCGTCGCGACTGTGGATGCCGTGGCGGGGCAAGGCCTTCGATCCCGCGATGGCGCAGGGGAGGAACCGCTTCGTGGAGAGCGCCCGTCCGTTCTTCCGGCTGCTCTGGCCCGGGTACGACGGCATCGAGCCGGAGGCACCCGGTGCGTTCACGGCGTTCCGGTTCGACACGAGCATCGGTGCGAGCGTGACGGACGCCGGCACCGCGGTCCTGAAGATCGACTACGACCATCCCGAGAGCCCGTGGCCGATCCGAACGATCCTCGATGAGCTGGTCCACGTGGGCGATGGACAGCATCTCGGCCAGGCGTTGATGCGTCGGGGTGGCGGGTTCCGGCGGGTCGCCTGGTTCGCGCTCCAGGCCCCCGATCGCGCGGTCTAGTCGCGCCGGAACCGGAAGACGGCCGATTCGGCGACGCGCTCGTACCCGATGTCGGTGTAGATCCGGTTGGAGGTCGGGTTCGACAGGTCGGTGAACAGGAACGCCGAGCGGTGACCGCGCTGGAGGAGCCACCTGCTGAGCTCGGCGACGAGCGCCGTCGCATACCCTCGCCGGCGCGACCGGGGGGGCGTGTACACCGGGCCGACCCTGATCCCCGTCGGCGTCCGCCCGCCGTAGCCGGCGAGCGACATCGGCGCCGTGTCCTCCCAGAACCAGAACCCACCGTCGGCGGAGGAGGATCTGATGTCGAGCGATCGTTCGAGCTGATCGATGTGGTGTTGCGAGTCGGGGACCGCCTCGTTGAGGAAGTCCGTCATCCAGGTGCGGAGCAGCTCCCGGTCCGCGTCGGTGGCCTCGCGAGGTCGACCCGGGACGACCATGACCTCACGGACCTCGCGGAGCGCGAAGACCCCCTGTGACAGGATCTGCTCGGGCCGTCGGCGGGTGGTCGAGGCGAGGACCCGCGCGGCCCCCTCGACGTGCGGGACGTTGCCGACGACGCCGGGGACGTCCGGATCGTCCGTCCCGACCGCGTCGAGCACCGGCCCCAGGGCTGCGGGCAGGAGCGGGTCGGCGAGGATCAGGTCGTGCGGCGAGGTACGCAACGCAGCGGCGACCGGTTCGCCCCGCTCCGTCGCGACCCAGAAGCGAGACCGCTCGTACGCGTCCGGATGCTCGACCACCGTCGCGGCGATCGCGAGCGCGAGCTGGTTCCTCGCCTCGTCGCGCGACAGGAGCGGTCCCGCCAGCGAGAGGAACGAGGCCGCGTCATCGAGCCGAACGATCTCCACCGGCCGATGCTACCGGCGCGCTCACTCCGACCAGAGGCCGGTCAAGATCGCGTCGACGTCGCCGGTGGTTCCGGCCTCCACGGATGCCGGCCGGCCGTCGGACGCCGCCTCGTCGACGTAGGTCGCCTCGAGCGCGAACGACGTCCGGACGTCCGGCGGTAGGAAGCGCGTGAGCTGCGCGTACCAGTGGCGATCCTCGAGCCCGCGGTTCGAGCGGTGGTAGCGCAGCGGGAAGTACACGTGGAGGACGTCGCGGGGCCGGGTGAGTGCGACGTAGAGGAGCCGGCGCTCCTCCTCGAGCTCGTCGGGGTCGCCGCTCGCCATGTCCGAGGGGATCATCCCGTCTGCCGCGTGGATCACGTGCACGACGTCCCACTCGCCGCCCTTGGCCGAGTGGATCGTCGAGAGCACGAGGTAGTCCTCGTCCAGGTGCGGCGGTCCGGCCAGGTCCGAGGTCGAGACCGGCGGGTCGAGCGTGAGGTCGGTGACGAATCGAGCCCGGTCCTCCGATCCGGTGGCGAGCTGCTCGAGCTGCTCGAGGTCGCGCAGGCGAGGCTCGGGCTGGTCGTATCGGCGCCGGAGCAGGGGCTCGAGGAACGCGGCCACCCGATGGACCTGGGTGGCCGGGGCCGGCTCGAGCGCGAGGTCGCGGAACGTCTCGCGGAGCGCCCCGAGCTCCGCGCGGGCCGGGGCGGGCACCGCGATCGCCTGTTCGATGAACCGGACGAGCGGATCGCCGGGCGCCCGCACGCCGATCGCCGCCATGACCCGTCGGGCGCCGGCCGGCCCGACGCCGTCGAGCAGCTGCAGGATGCGGAACCACGAGACCTCGTCCCGCGGGTTGTCCGCGATCCGCAGGACCGCGAGCGCGTCCTTGACGTGCGCCGACTCGAGGAACTTCAAGCCGCCGTACTTGACGAACGGGATGTTCCGGCGAGCCAGCTCGACCTCGAGCAGGTCGCTGTGATGGCCGGCGCGGAACAGCACGGCCTGCTCGCGCAGCGCCGTCCCGCGTTCGCGGTGCTCGAGGACCTGCCGGCACACCGCGTCGGCCTGGTCCCGTTCGTCGAGGCACGTGAGCAGCCGGGGTCGTTCGCCTCCGTCGCGCTCGGTCCACAACGCCTTCTCGTGCCGCTGCGGCGACAACGCGATCACCGCGTTCGTGGCGTCGAGGATCGGCCGGGTGGAGCGGTAGTTGCGCTCGAGCTTGACGACCGTCGTCCCGGGGAACCGCGCGGGGAACTCGAGGATGTTGCGCACCGTCGCCGAACGGAAAGCGTAGATCGCCTGCGCGTCGTCGCCGACCACCATGAGCCCGTCGCCGCCCGGGCGGAGCGCCTCCAGGATGTCGGCCTGGAGCGGGTTCGTGTCCTGGTACTCGTCGACGAGGATGTGGTCGAACATCGCCGAGATCGCCGCTCCCGCGGCCGGGTGGCGGCAGAGGGCACGCCAGAACAGGAGCAGATCGTCGTAGTCGAGCGCGTGCTGCGCGCGCTTGCGTTCGGTATAGACCTCGAAGATCGCTCGGACGTCGCCGACCTCCTCGGCACACCACGGGTACTCGGCCTCGAGGACCTCGGCGAGCTTGATCTGCGCGTTCACGGTCCGCGAGTAGACGTCGGCCAGGGTCTCCTTGCGCGGGAAGCGACGCTCCCCCTGACCGAGGCCCAGCTCGCCTCGGATCAGGTCCATGAGGTCGGCCGTGTCCGTCCGGTCGAGCACGGTGAAGCCGGGCGACAGGCCGAGCGCGCCTCCGTGGAGCCGCAGCAACCGGTTCGCCGAGGCGTGGAACGTGCCACCCCACACCCGCCCGAGCCCGCGTTCGCCGGTGAGGCCCTCGGCCCGAGAGAGCATCTCGCGGGCCGCCCGCCGCGTGAACGTCAGGAGCAGGATGCGCTCCGGCGCCACCCCGCGGTCGACCAGGCGCGCGACCCGGCAGGCGAGCGTCCAGGTCTTCCCCGAGCCCGCGCCCGCCACCACCAGGAGTGGCCCGCCGAGGTGCTCGATCGCGGCCCGTTGTTCGGGGTTGAGGGTCTCGAACATGCGTTCGGGCAGTCTAGGAGGGGAGACCGACCGGCACAAGGACCGCGGCCGCGTAGCATCGGGACATGTGCCGAAGCATCAAGCGCCTCCGCGAGGGCAACGTGCCGGCGACCGACGACGAGATCCGCGAGGCCGCGCTCCAGTTCGTCCGCAAGGTGAGCGGGTACCGGGTGCCCGCGGGACGCAACGAGGTCGCGTTCAACGCCGCCGTCGACGAGGTGGCCGACGCGTCCCGCCGCCTGCTCGACGCGGTGACGGCGTCCGCGCGGTAGCTCGCCCGATACCCTGTTCGGACGATGGCGTACGCGCTGGACCCGACGCCCGAACAGATGCGCGAGATGGGGCGGGCCGCCCTCGAATACCTGATCGACTTCATCGAGGCGCAACCGGAGATGCCGGCCTCCGACACGGGCGGCGCGCTCGAGGCCGCCCGAACGGTCCGCGGGTCGCCGCCGGAGCAGGGCGGCAGCTTCGAGCGGCTCATGGACGGCGTCGACCTGATCGCCGCGCACGCGTACAACACGACCGGTCCCGGGTACCTGCCGTTCATCCCCGGCGGCGGGCTGTTCGCCGCCGCGCTCGGGGACTTCATCGCGACCGGCATCAACCGGTACGTCGGGATGTGGGGGCAGGCCCCGGTCGGCGCGCAGATCGAGAACAACGTGATCCGGTGGCTGTGCGACCTGTTCGGGTTCGGACCCGCGTCGCGCGGGATCCTCACCTCGGGCGGCTCGATGGCGAACCTCTCGGCGATCGTCGCCGCGCGCGTGGCGCGGCTGCCCGAGGACTTCCTGTCCGGCGTCCTGTACGTCTCCGAACAGGTGCACGCGTCGAACGCGAAGGCGGCCGCGATCGCGGGCTTCCCTCGGGACGCCGTGCGGTCCGTGCCCTGCACGCCGAACCTGCGGATGGACGTGGAGGCGCTGCGTTCGCTGATCGATGAGGATCGCGGGGCGGGACGCATGCCGTTCCTCGTGATCGCCTCGGCCGGCACGACGAACACGGGGGCGATCGACCCGCTCGATGCGATCGCGGACGTGGCGGCCGAGCAGGGTCTGTGGCTGCACACCGATGCCGCGTACGGCGGCTTCTTCCAGCTCACGGAACGAGGCCGCACGGCGTTCGTGGGGATCGAGCGGTCCGACTCGATCACGCTGGATCCGCACAAGGGGCTGTTCCTGCCCTACGGGACCGGCTCGCTCGTCGTCCGCGAGGGCGCGCTCCTGCGCGAGGCGCACTTCGTGGGCGCGGCGTACCTGCAGGACTTCCCGCCCGAGGACGAGCTGCCGAACTTCACCGAGTACTCGCCCGAGCTCTCCCGCGACTTCCGAGGCCTGCGCGTGTGGTTCCCGCTCGTGCTCCACGGCGTCGAGGCGTTCCGCGAGGCCCTGGACGAGAAGCTCGATCTCGCCCGGTACCTCTACGAGGAGCTCTCGACGATCCCCGAGCTCGAGCTGCCGTGGGAGCCGGAGCTGACGGTCGTGCCGTTCCGGCTCCGAGACGGCACGGACGAGGACGACCGCCGCCTGCTCGACCTGATCAACGCGTCGAAGCGCGTCGTGCTGTCGAGCACGATCGTGGGGGGCCGCTTCACGATCCGCGCGTGCATCCTGTCCCACCGCACGCACCGCGACCGCGTCGAGGAGTGCGTCGAGATCGTCCGGCGCGCGACGGCGGACGTCGCCCGGTCGTGACTGCGGCGGTCGCCGACGAGATCCGGACCGAGCGGCTGGTCCTGCGCCCCATCCTGGTCGAGGACCTCGATGCCTATGCGGCGATGTACGCCGACCCGGAGGTGGTGCGGTTCATCTCGGACGGGACGACCGCGTCCCGAGACGAGACGGCGGAGTGGCTCGACCGCACGATCCGGCGCAACGAGCTCGACGGGTGGGACATGCGTTCGGTCGTCCGGGCGGACGACGGGGCCGTGCTCGGCCGGTGTGGGATCGCGGTGCGCGAGATCGACGGCCGGATCGAACGGGAGGTGGGTTACCTCCTCGGGCGCGAGCACTGGGGCAAGGGCTACGCGACCGAGGCAGCGTCGGCGATGCGCGACCGCGCGCTGCGCGAGCTCGGCCTGCGGCGGGTGATCGCGCTGATCCAACACGCGAACGACGCTTCGAAGCGCGTGGCCGCCAGGCTCGGCATGGCGCACGAGCGCGACGTCGAGTTCCACGACCGGCTCGTCGAGCTCCATGCGCTCGAGGTCTGAGTCGTGCCAGAGCTCCCCGAGGTGCAGGCGCTCGCCGAACGGCTCTCGGAGGCGGTCGGCGGGTCGACGTTCGTCACCGCGGACGTGCTGCAGTTCTCGTCCCTGAAGACGGTGACGCCCCGGGTACCCGAGGTCGCCGGTCGGACGGTCGAGCGTGTGGGTCGCCGAGGCAAGTACCTCGTGTTCGAGCTCGAGGGGCCCCGGGTCCTGGTGCACCTGTCCCAGGGCGGTCGTATCGATGTCGAGGATCCGCCGAAGGCGACGAAGCCGCGCGGTGCCGTCGTTCGGCTGCGCTTCGAAGGTCACCCGTCGGTGCTGGTGAAGGAGTTCGGGCGCGAGCGCAAGGCCGGATGGTGGGTGCTCGCCGAGGGGGACGAGGGCCCGCTCGCCAAGCTCGGCCCCGAGCCGGACTCGGCCGAGTTCGAGCGCCTCGTCCTCGAGGGTGACGACGCTCGACGCGTCCACACGATCCTCCGCGATCAGCGCACCGTGGCCGGGATCGGCCGGGGATACTCGGACGACATCCTGCATCGCGCGAGGCTCTCGCCCTACGCCTCGCTCGGCTCGCTCACGCCCGAGCAGCGACGGGACCTCCTGCAGGCCGTGCACGACGTGCTCGCCGACGCCTTGGAGCTCGAGCGGAATCGGTCCGGCGGTCTCCCCACCAAGATCGGCGACCACTTCACCGTGCACGGGCGGTACGGGACCCCGTGTCCGGTCTGCGGCGCCGATCTCCGCCGCGTCTCGTACGAGTCGCACGAGGTGACGTATTGCCCCACGTGTCAGACGGGCGGGAAGGTCCTCGCCGACCGCCGCCTGTCACGCCTGCTCCGGTAGGGCGGGAGGGCTACAGCGAGACCCCTCTGACCTGCGGATTCGCGCGCGGCTGCCCCTTGTGCAAAGGATGGGGACAACCGGACGCGGAGTGCGTCCGGGGAAGGAGGAGACCATGCGACGGTCGAGACTCCTGGTCGTGCTCGCGGCGTTGGCGCTGCTGGCAACGCTCCCGTCCGGGGCCGGAGCCGCGGGCTTCCGGACGAAGGCCGCTCCGATGCTCGACCCCGCGCCCGGCTCGAAGGGCACGAGCGTGAAGGCCGTGATCACCGTCGGGGACCGGCTCGGCCCGTTCCTGTTCGAGGGCATCCCCGACGGCGTCGGGATCTTCGACAACGGCGACGGCACCGCCGATGTGTTCGTCACCCACGAACAATCACGGGTGCCCTTCCCGGTCGCGACGGCGACCGCGGGTGGCCTGCGAGACTTCAGCGACTCGTCCATCTCGCGGCTCACGATCGACCTGGCGACGCGAGAGATCCTGTCGGCCGAGGTCGCGCTGCCGGCGCCCGAGGGGTTCATCCGCTTCTGCTCGGCGTTCCTGGCCGGGCCGGCCGAGGGATTCACGAACCCGGTGTTCTTCGCGAACGAGGAATCGGACGACGACCTGCCCGTCGTCGGATCGCTGTACGGGGCCGACCCGTTCTTCGCGCCGGCGAACACGCGCGAGGCCGGGTTCGCCGTGTACTACGACGTCACGTCCGGGACGTACGACGCCATCCCGGGGATGGGGCGCTTCAACCACGAGAACACGGTCGTGGTGCCCGGCGGCTGGACGGACGTCGTGACCCTGTCGGGGGACGACACGTTCAATGCCCCGTCGTCCCAGCTGTACCTGTACCGCGCGGCGACACCGGACGCGCTCATCGCGGACCAGGGAAGCCTGTTCGCGTTCCGTGTCACGGCCACCCAGGACGGACCGGTGGATCCGGCCGATGCGTTCAACGGGGCGAACGACTACGGCGACATCGTCGTCGGGGACGACTGGGAGGGCGAGTTCATCGCCGTGCCCGACGCGATCGCGGACGGGACCGATCCGGGCACCCCGCCGCTCGCTCCCCAGGGTGCGCTCGAGCGGTGGTCGAACCAGAACAACGTCTTCCAGTTCATCCGGGTCGAAGACCTGGCGTACGACAGGAACGATCCGAACGTCGTGTACTTCGCGGACACCGGCGAACGGCGGGCGCGGCCGGATCTCGACCCTTCCGACCTGGACCCGCCCGACGGCCGGCTCGACCGAGCGCCCAGCGGGTTCACGGGCCCGTACCCGAACGGCCGGATCTTCCGGATCGAGCTCGACCCCGCGGATCCGCTCCACGCCCTGAGCTTCTCGATCCTGCTGGACAACGACTCAGGTGGTCTCAACAACCCCGCGGTCATGCATCAGCCCGACAACGTCGACACGAGCACGCGGAGCCTCATGGTCCAGGAGGACTCGGGCCAGGCCCCCTTCTCGAGGATCTGGCGCTACGACTTCGCATCGCAGACCTGGAGCGTGGTCGCCTCGGTCCAGGACCAGCAGTGGGAGTCCAGCGGCATCGTCGATGCCTCGGCGATCTTCGGGCCCGGGATGTGGCTCGTGACCATCCAGGCGCACAACGTGTTCGAGTACGCGGACGGTCCGATCGCCGGCCTGCCGAACGGCCCGATCACCGGAGGCATCCCGAACACCACGACGGCGAAACGCGAGGGTGGGCAACTCGTGTTGCTTCGCGTGAAGGATTCCTGAGTCCTCCGGAGGGCCGCTGGCCGTCGGGCCGGCGGCCCTCCCGGTCTCGTTCGGGCTCGGCCCACGGTGACGGCCGAGCGCGACCTCCTGACCCTCCCGAAGGTGGATCTGCACGTCCACCTCGAGGGTTCGATGCGCGCGAGCACGGTCGTCGAGCTCGCGGATCGGTACGGGGTCGTGCTCCCCGAGGGCCTGCGCGAAGGCCGATACGAGTTCCGCGACTTCCGCCACTTCATCGACGAATGGGTCGCCGGCCTCCGGTGCCTGCGGACCCCCGAGGACCTGCGCCGGATCGCGGTCGAATTCTGCGAGGACGAGGCGGCGCAGGGCGTCCGCTACGCCGAGGTGTCCTTCTCGCTCCCGGACCATCGGGAGTGGCTCGCCGACTGGGACGAGGCGCTGCTGGCCGTGCTCCACGGGCTCCGCGAGGGGGAGCGGGAGTTCGGCATCCGGTGCCGCGTCTACGTGGACGTCGTCCGTGGGATCGACTTGGCGCTGTCCCGGCGAGCGATGCGTACCGCGGTCCGGTTTCGGGACGAGGGTGTGATCGGGATCGGTCTCGGCGGCGAGGAGCGTTTCGGACCCGAGCCCTATGCGGAGATCTTCCGCGAGGCGCGAGCGGCCGGGCTCCGTTCGATCCCGCACGCGGGGGAGACGCACGCCCCCGAGTCGATCCGGGGGGCGATCGATGCGCTCGGCGCCGATCGCATCGGGCACGGCATCCGGGTGTTGGAGGATCCCGAGCTCGTGCGGGAGGTTCGGGCGCGGGGGATCGCGTTCGACGTGTGTCCGACCTCGAACCTCATGACCCGGTCCGTGCCGAGCCTCGCGGAGCATCCCCTCCCGGCGATGCTCGACGCCGGACTCACGTGCACGCTGGCGAGCGACGACCCGTCGATGTTCGCCTCGCCGATCTCGGCCGAGTACGAGGTCTGCCGGTGGGCCTTCGGGTTCGACGACGAGCGCCTGGCGGAGCTCGCCCGAGCCGGGGTGCAGGCGTCGTTCGCGGATCTAGAGGTCAAGACGGAGCTCGAGGCCGCGATCGCGGCGTGGGGCGGCTCCTAGTAATGCACTTGAGGATCTGACGCCATTTCATCTTGAACCGGCCTAATGGACTCGTTACGCTGAGTCCATGAGCATGGCCGCGATCGGTTTGGCCAACGAGGCCATCGATTCCAGCGCCGACCTCCGGCGGTGGCTCGAGGAACAGGGGTCGCCGACCAGCGAGGAGATCTCGCTGCGCCTGCCCGAGTTCCTGGCCCTGCGTTCCAGCCTGCGCGACACGTTCGAGGCCTCGATCGGCGGCGGTCCCTTTCCCGCCGCCGCCGTCGAGCGCATGAACGAGTTGAGCGAGCGGGTCCCCCGCGTGCTCAGGTTCGAGCCGCCGGTGCCCGTCGAGGTGCCCCTCTCGGGCAGTGCGTCATCCCTCGTCCTGGCTCGCATCGTCTGGTCCGCCATGGAGCTCCTGGGCGGTGACGAACGCGAGCGGTTGCGGCGCTGCCCGGCGTGCGGCCGGTTCTTCCTCGCGTCGAGGTCGGACCGGCTGTGGTGCTCGGTCGCCTGCGGCAACCGGACCCGCGTCGCTCGCCATCAGGCTCGACGGAGGGCCACGGGTTAGACCGCGGAGCCGCGTGCGAGACTGGCGCGATGGTCCCCATCGTCTCGGGCATCGCCGCGGCCGCGGTGTGGGCCGCGTCCGCGATGTGCGTCCGGCGGTCGAGCCAGATCGCCCCGCCCGTCTCGATCCTGGGCTGGGTGCTGCTGATCGGGGCGGCGATCTCCGCGCCGTTCGCGCTGGCCGGAGGGGTGCCGGAGGGTTTCAACTCCGAACACGCCGCGTGGCTCGGTGTGACCGCGATCGGGAACACCGCCGGCCTGCTCTGCGTGTACACGTCGCTGCGGCTCGGCAAGGTCGGGGTCGTGGCCCCGATCACCTCCTCGCAGGGTGCCGCCGCGGCCGCGATCGCGGTGTTCGCCGGCGAGCAGCTGGCCACCGGCGCCGGCGTGGCGCTCGTCGTGATCGTGCTGGGAGTCGTCCTGTCGAGCATGAAGGGCGGCGACGAGGCGCTGGAGGGCGGTCGCGCGCGCGTCGCCGTCTCGTACGCGATCTGCGCGGCGTTGTTCTTCGGCCTGGGCCTGTACGCGATGGGTCGGCTGTCCGATGAGCTTCCGATCAGCTGGATCATCTTCCCGAGCAGGATGCTCGGCGTCCTCGGCGTGACCGTGCCCCTCGCGCTGATGGGCAGGCTCCGGATCCCGCGATCCGCGGTCCCGCTCGTCATCGCCACGGGCCTGCTCGAGGTGCTCGGACTCGTCGCCTACACCTACGGCGCGCGGTACGGCATCGCGGTGACCGCGATCCTTGCGTCGCAGTTCGCCGCCTTCGCGGCCGTGGGTGCGTACTTCATCTTCCGGGAGCGACTCGCCCGCGTGCAGCTCGCGGGGGTGGCCGTGATCGCGATCGGGGTCGCCGTCCTGACCGGGCTCCAGGCGTGACCGATCCGTTCGCCGCGCATCCCGAACCCGGGCTCATCGACCTCCGCGACGAGGCGATCGCTCGCCCGATGCTCGAGCGGCTCGGCAGGGCGGTGTGGGACGAGGCCCTGCGGTACCTGTACGAGGACGCCGCCGCCCGCCCGCTCCGCACGCTCCCGTACACGCAGATGCGCCGCGAGTTCTTCGGGACGTCGGGCGAGCCGGCGCCGGCGCCGACGGGACCGTCGACCTCGGATGCGGTCCTCGCCGAGTTCCGCGAGCGCGTCGCGCCGTGGGTCTTCAACACCCAGCATCCGGGTTCGTTCAGCTACTTCACGCCGCCGCCGCTCGCGATGTCGATCGCCGGCGAGCTGCTCGCGCAGTGGACGAACCAAGGGGTCGACGTCTGGGCGGCCGGTCCGGTCGGCGCCCTGGTGGAGGAGGAGGTCACCGCCTGGTTGCGGGAGCTCGTCGGTGCGGGCGACGGATCCTGGGCGGTCCTCACCTCGGGCGGCGTCATGGCGAACGTCATGGCGCTCACCGTTGCGAGGGACATCCATCTCACCCGGCTGCTCGGCCGGTCCGAGCCGCCGCGCGCCGCGGCGCTCGACGGCGTGCGCGTCTACGCGAGCGACCAGGCGCACTTCTCGATCGCGCGCGCCCTCGACATCCTCGGGTTCCCCGCCGACACGCTGCACCTGGTCGCGTCGGACGAGGCGTTCCGCCTGCACGCCGGGCCGGTCGCCGAGGCCGTCGAGCGCGATCGTGCCGCCGGCCTGGTGCCGATGGCGATCGCCGCGGTCGCCGGCTCGACGAACACCGGGAGCGTCGACCGCACGCGCGAGCTCGCCGACCTCGCCGAACGGGAATCGATGTGGCTCCACGTCGACGCCGCCTACGGGGGAGGGGCCCTGCTCTCCGCCCAGGTGGCGGGCCGCGTGCCCGATCTCGACCGGGCCGACAGCGTCACGGTGGACCCGCACAAGTGGTTCTTCCAGGCGTACGACATCGGCGCGTTGGTGGTGAAGCGCCGGGACGACCTCCGGCAGACGTTCCACCGGATGCCCGAGTACTACCGGCATCCCGACGTGGCGGACGCCCCGCTCAACTGGTTCGAGTACTCCCTCGAGGGGACCCGGAGGTTCCGTGGCCTGAAGCTCTGGCTGTCGTGGAAGCACCTGGGGACCGACGGCCTCGCCCGCCTGATCGAGCACAACGTCGCGCTCGCCGCGTACCTGGCGAAGCGGTGCCGTGTTGAGCCCGATCTCGAGGTGATCCCCGACGAGCCCGAGCTCTCGGTCGTGTGCTTCCGCCACGTGCCGTCCGGGGTCGGTCCGGACCGGCTCGACCTGTACCAGGACGCGTTGCAGCTCGCGCTCGAGGCGAGCGGCGAGGCCTGGGTCTCGACGACGACGCTCCGAGGGCGGACCTACCTTCGGGCCGGGATCGTGAACTACCTGTCGACGGAGGCCGACGTCGACCGGATGCTCGAGACCATCCGCCGGCTCTCACCGTCGCTCACCTGACACGGCCGGGGTGGACACCCTGGGTATCCTCGGGGGCTCGTGAGGATCACATCCGCAGTCGTTGGGATCCGAACCGGCCGCCGCCCCGCCCGGGGCGATCCGATCCGTCGACGGGGCGTTCGAACGCTCGCGGCCGTTCTCGCGGTCGCGCTGTTGAGCGTCCCGACGCCATCCGCCGGGAAGGTCGGTGCGGACCGCGCCGGCTCGAAGGACGAACCGGCGCTCTTCGAGATCGTGTTCCCGCGCGGGGTCTCGAACCTCGACGGCACGGGCAACAACCGCGGCCACCCGGGGTGGGGGACCGCCTACGGCGCATACGCACGCGTCGGACCCGCGGGATACGCCGACGGGATGCGACGACCGGTCGCGGGCCCGCGGCCGCGGTACGTGAGCAACCGGGTCTTCAACGACGTCGGACAGAACCTGTTCTCGGAGAACGGCGTCACCCAATGGGGCTTCGCCTGGGGGCAGTTCCTCGACCACACCTTCGGTCTCCGCGCGACCGGGACGAAGGGCAGACCCATCTCCTTCGATCCCGAGGACCCGCTCGAGCGGTTCGTGAACGACCTCGGCGCGATCGACTTCGCGAGGACGCCACGCGCCGCAGGGACGGGGATCCGTACGCCGCGCGAGCAGACGAACACGGTGAGCTCGTACATCGACGCGTGGGCCGTGTACGGCGGAACGGCCGAGCGCCTCGAGTGGCTCCGGGCAGGACCGTTCGACGGTGACCCTTCGAACGACCGCGCGCGGCTGCTGACCTCGCCCGGTGGCTACCTGCCGAGGGCCGGAGCGCGCGGCGACCTCGGCTCGGCACCCGAGATGGAGCTCATGGGACGGCTGTACGCGACGCCGGAGCGCGCGGTCGTCGCGGGCGACGTGCGCGCGAACGAGAACATCGCGCTCACGAGCCTGCACACGCTGTTCGTGCGGGAGCACAACCGCCTCGTCGAGGCGCTTCCCGATCGCCTGCCGATGGAGCTGACGTTCCAGATCGCCCGCCGCGTGGTCATGGCCGAGATCCAGCACATCACCTACACGGAGTTCCTCCCGGCGCTCGGGGTCGAGCTCGGGGCGTACCGCGGATACCGCCCGAACGTCGACGCCACGTTGTCGAACGAGTTCGCCGTCGTCGGCTACCGCGCGCACAGCATGGTCCACGGCGAGTTCGAGCCCCAGGGCAACCTCGCCGCGTACACACCCGAGCAGCTCGATGCGATCCGTGCGCACGGGGTCGAGGTGCTCGTCGCCGGCGAGGAGGTGGAGTTCGTCGTCCCGCTGAACGTCGCGTTCGGCAACCCGGACCTGGTCGAGGCGATCGGCCTCGACGCGATCCTGCTGGGTCTCGGCGCGGAACGGCAATACAAGAACGACGAGATGATCGACGACCAGCTCCGGAGCGTCCTGTTCCAGCTTCCCGGGCCCGATGTCCCCGACCCGAGCGACTGCCTGGACGGGCCGCCCCTTCCCGAGTGTTTCCAGACCGTGCTCGACCTCGGCGCGGTCGACATCAAGCGGGCGCGCGATCACGGCATCCCGACGTACAACGAGCTTCGGAGGGCCTACGGGCTGGACCCGAAGGCGTCGTTCTCGGAGGTCACGGGCGAGGAGACCGAGGAGTTCCCGAACGACCCGCTCATCGACCCCGACGACCCGATCGACGACCCGGACATCCTGACCTTCGTCCGGCTGCTGGACGCCGAGGGCCGGCAGCTCACACCCGGCACCCCGGAGGCGGACGAGCAGGCCGTCGTCGGCATCCGCCGGACGACCCTCGCGGCCCGGCTGAAGGCGATCTACGGGACGGTCGACCGACTCGAGGCGTTCGTGGGGATGCTGGCCGAACCGCACCTGCCCGGGTCGGAGCTCGGGGAGCTGCAGACCGCGATCTGGACGGAGCAGTTCCGAAGGCTCCGCGACGGCGATCGGTTCTTCTACCTGAACGACCCGAGCCTGCGGATCATCCGGCAGCGGTTCGGCATCGGCGCGCGGCGCACCCTGGCCGAGATCATCCTCGCGAACACCGACATCGAGGGGAGCGAGCTCCCGGCCAACGTCTTCAAGCCCACGGACCTCCCACCCGATCCCGATCTCGGCTGATCGCGACTCCCGCGGCTCGGGCGCCGGGTCGCGCTCAGTCGTCTCCGGCGTCCGGGAGCGGAAGCTCCTCGGTCGCCGTCGTCGCGGGGTCACCCTCGACGGGGTCGGGCTCGCGGCTCGGCAACATCCGGCGACCGGCCGAGACCACGAACAGCAGTCCGAGCACGATCAACGGCATCGGCCAGATCCAGTCCCATCCCACGTCCGTCGCGGAGGCGTCGCCGAACAGGAAGAAGGCCCCGAACGCCGCGGCGGAGACGCCGAGGATGAACGAGACCGGGTCGAAGGGGTGTCGCCTCATGGCTCGATCTCCAGCTCTCGGAGCTCCCGCTGCGTCGGCCGCTGCCTGGTCACCCAGATCGCCCCGATGCCCGTCTCGAGGTCGAGCGTGATCGTCGCTCCGTCGCCGTACCTCGGCTCCAGGGTCGTCGACAGGAACGCGTCCAGCTCCTCCTCGGTCGAGCGGGGGCCGATGTGCACGCCGCCGATCCCCGTGCGTCCGGTCGCGATCACGTGCGCGTCGAAGGGGACGGTGACGTAGATCTCGCCGACGCCGCTCGAGGCGGTGATCGTCGTCGACGTGTTCGGGTCGCGCAGCGCTGTGAGGTACAGGTTGATCCCGCCGACGATCCGTCGGTACTCGCCGTCGATCTCCGTCACCGACTGCGGTTGTTCGTAGACATCGCCGACGCCACCCTCGAGCGGAACCGTGATCATGCTCGAGACGAGGATGACGGGGATCAGGACGATCGACGGCAGCACGAGCCAGCGCGCGCGGCCGGCGAACGCCCCGACGAGCATCGTGACCCCGAGGATCAGGAGCGCGATCGCCGAGTAGTGCACGAGACGCAGCTCGATCGCGCCGAGGTTCTGCAGGATCGCCGCGCCGCCGACGACCAGGAGCGCGATCCCGAGCCCGAACCATCCGAGCGGCGATCGCTCCCGTGGTGGGCGGGGCGTGCGGAACGGGAGCGGCTCGGTCGCGGTTGACATCTGGACGGGTTCCAGAGCCGCCGGGATCGGATCCGTGGGCTGCGCGATCTCGGGCCCGGCCTGCGCGATCTCGGGCCCGGCCGACGATCGCTTTCGACCCCAGCCGCCGTCCCGCAGGAACAGGAGCGCCCCGCCGCCGATCAGCAGCACCGCCCATCCGAGTCCCGGTTCGAGCTGTGCGACGAGCGCCGCCGCGCCGCCGAGCAGCACGAGCAGCCCGAGAACGGGGCCGATCCTCGGGAACCGCCTGGTGAGCTGGCCCGCTGCCGAGACGCCGACGTCGCTCCGCGGAACGAAGAACCACAGCAGCAGGTAGGCGACCACCGCCAGTCCCACCGGCGTCCAGTTCTCGAACGCGATGACGACGGCGGTCAGCCCGAAGAGCGTCCGCACGGCGAGCGGGCTGATATCGAAGTAGTCCGCCAGGCCACTCGCCACACCGGCGACGACACGATCCGAGGCGTTCCGCCGCAGGACGCGCCGGTCCGGCCGCTCGGGCACCTCGCGCATCTCGGGTTCCAACGTCCCGACCGATCCGGCGTCGTCCTCGTCCATGGCCGAGATGATGGTCGCCGGGCACGTCCGGCACCATCGGGGATGACCCGGAAACGACCCGGAGATCGCCCGAGGCGCCTCCGGGATGTCCCGGATGCCACGATCGACCCCCCGTGTGCCACGATGAGGCCGTGTTCCGACGGAGCGCGACCGACCGCGTCCTGACCGGCGTCGCCGCGGGGATCGGCGAGCGTCTGCGCATCGACCCGATGGTGGTCCGGCTCTGCTTCGTGGTCCTGACGTTCGCCGGCGGGGCCGGCGTGCTGCTGTACGTGGCGCTCGCGCTCGCCTCGCGGCGTCCGGACCCGACGGACGTCCCGCTGCCGGCACGGACGAGCACGACGCAGGCCATCGCGATCGCGATGGTGCTCGCCGGCGTCCTGCTCGTCCTCCGATCGCTCGGACTGTGGTTCGGCGACGGCGTCGTGTGGCCCGCCGCGCTCGTGGTGCTCGGCTCGGCGGTGATCTGGACGCGCGGGGACGAGGTCAGGCGCACCAGATGGCTCTCGAGGATGCCACGCCCGATCCGCGAGGAGGTTGGGTCGGGCTCCCGCATCCGAACGCTCCTCGGCGTGCTCGTGATCGCGCTCGGGGCATGGGCGTTCCTCTCGTCGAACCCGCCGCTCGACCTGTTCGACAACGCGCCGCTCGCGGTGACGACCGTGCTCGTCGGGCTGCTCGTGATCGGGGGGCCGGGGATCTGGCGGCTCGTGCGACAGGTCTCGGACGAGCGTCGCGAGCGGATCCGCCAAGAGGAGCGCGCCGAGATGGCGGCGCACCTGCACGACTCGGTGCTGCAGACGCTCGCGTTGATCCAGCGGACCGAGGACCCCAGCGAGATGGTCGCGCTCGCGCGCGGGCAGGAACGCGCGCTTCGGACGTGGCTGTACGGGAAGACGGATCCGGGCGGGGCAGGCTCGTTGTCGGCCGCGCTCGACGATCTCGCCGCCGAGGTCGAGCGGACGCACCGGACCCGGATCGAGATCGTGATGGTCGGGGACTGTCCGGTCGACGACCGGGTGCGTGCGCTCGTGGACGCGTGCCGCGAGGCGATCGTGAACGCGGCCCGGCATTCGGGCGCTCGAGGTGTGTCGGCCTACATCGAGGTCGAGGACGACCAGGTCACGGCGTTCGTCCGGGACCAGGGGGTGGGCTTCGCCCGGTCGTCGGTCCAGGCGGACCGCCGCGGGATCGCCGAGTCGATCGAGGGTCGGATGGAACGCTACGGGGGCGTCGCGCTCGTCGAGAGCGAGCCGGGTCGCGGCACCGAGGTGCGTCTGCGGATCCCCTTGGGGCGAACGTGATCCGCGTGTTCCTCGTCGAGGATCATGAGCTGTTCGCGAGCGGCGTGCGAACCGAGCTGGTCGACGGGTTCGAGCTCGTTGGCCAGGCGGGCACGGTCGAGACCGCCGTCGCTGGTGTGCTCGCGTCCGGACCCGATGTCGTGCTCCTCGACGTGCATCTGCCCGACGGGAGCGGGGCGGGCGTGGTCGAGCGCTGCCCCGGCGTGCGGTTCCTCGCGCTCAGCGCCTCGGACGCGGCCGAGGACGTGATCGCCGTGATCCGGGCCGGCGCCCGCGGCTACGTGACGAAGTCGATCGCTCCGGTCGAGCTCGCGGACGCGATCCGCCGGGTGCACGAGGACGACGCCGTGTTCTCGCCGAGGCTGGCGGGCTTCGTGCTCGACGCGTTCGCCGGGAGCGCCCCGCCCTCGATCGACCCCGAGCTCGACCAACTCACGGCGCGAGAGCGCGAGGTGCTCCGGTACATCGCGCGGGGCTACGCGTACAAGGAGATCGCGCGCGAGCTCCACATCAGCGTGAAGACGGTCGAGTCCCACGTGAGCGCGGTGCTGCGCAAGCTCCAGCTCACCAGCCGATACGAGCTCAGTCGATGGGCGTCGGACCGGCGGCTCGCCTGACGAGCGACGAACGTCGGCGACCCCCCGGTCAGGTCTCGACGCGAACGACCGTGTACTCGGCGGTCTCCGGTTCCGCGATCCCGAAGCGGGCGTTCACCGCGTACAACGCCGGTCCGAACTTCGCGACCGTGGTGGGAACGTCGAACCGGGGATCGGTGAGATGACCGACCACGGTTCCGGAGCTGCCGTCGGCGGCGAGCTCGACGACGGCGATCCGGTTCAGTTGGTTCTGCACCACGTACAGCGTGCTCCCGACGAGCAGGAGACCGTCGCCGAACGCCGCGTCGCCCCCCGTGAGCTCGATCTCATCGGTGACGCCGGTCTCGGGGTCGACCGTGAACAGCTTCCCGGTGTTCGACTGGACGATCACGAGCCGTTTGCGGTCCGGCGTGACCTCGATCCCGTTGACGTTGAACCCCTCGCCCAGGACGAAGTCGCCGGTGAGCGTCAGGACCTCGACGCTCGACGGGTCCCCGAGCGTCTGGCCGTCGATCGGCACCCGATAGAGCAGGGCGGCGAACGAGTCGGTGAACCATGCGGCCGTCTTGGTCACGACCACGTCGTTCACGAAGGTCGTATCGCCAGCGGGTGCGAACCGGTAGGCCGCGAGTTCCGCCCCCGTCTTGCCGTCGTACACCCAAGCGCCGCCGGTGAAGCCGCCGGCCGCGAACACGCGGCTGCTCGTGTCGACCTCCAACCCGATCGCCGAGCGGCCCGTCTGACCGGGGATCAAGACCTCGCCTTTCCCCGAGCGCAGGCTCCCTCGGAAGATGGCGCCGGTCGGGATCGACCCCACGTAGAAGGTCGAACCCCTCCCGACGGCGATCCCCTCTGGCTGGAAACCCGTGGGAAGGGGGATGACGTCCGGGAACGGATGGGCGACCGATGGGGCGGCGACCAGGAGCAGGCCGATCACCAGCCCGAACAGCTTGCGGGTCGCGGGCATGCGGACCTCCTTTCGACTCGCCGTTCACCTTGCCCAGCCGTGCGGGCCCGTAAACATCGGCGCTGGAGGTCGGCTGCGGGGCGGAGGCGACCCTCCATCGGGAGCCGACCGGGTCGCTGAAGTGATGGAGTGGAACCGGATGCTTCCCCTCCGACGCGCGCTCGACGATGTGTCGGTAGTGTAGGAACGGTCCGACCGCGAGCGGCAAGGGGAGCTCCGCGATGGCGAAGGCATTCGAGCTCACGCACGACATCTCGGTGACCGCGACCCCCGAGCAGGTCTGGGAGGCGATCACGACGGGCCCCGGCATCGACTCGTGGTTCATGGGCAGGAACGAGGTGGAGCCACGGGAGGGCGGCACCGCGCGCACCGTGCACCCGGGCTTCACGATGGAGGCAACCGTCATGGCGTGGGAGCCGCCGACTCGGTTCGCGCTCCGGAGCCCCGAGGACGAGGAGGGGGGATACCACGCGTTCGAGTACCTCGTGGATGCCCGCGCCCCGGGCGAGACCGGCGTGCGCTGGGTCCACACCGGCGCGCTCGCGGGAGACTGGGAGGCCGAGTACGAGGCGATGGGCGAGGGCGACCCGATGTACTTCCACAAGCTGGCCCAGTACCTCACGTACTTCCTCGGCCGAACCGGGACGCCGATCGACGCGTTCGGGCCGAACGTGGCCGGCGAGGATCCCGACGATGTGTGGGAGACGTTCCGCAGCAGCCTGGGGCTGTCCGGCCCGGTCGAGGTGGGGGACGAGGTCCGGCTCGAGCCGAAGGGTCTCCCGTCGCAGGAAGGGGTCGTGGACTGGGTCTCGCCGAGCTTCATCGGCGTGCGGACCGAGGACGGCCTGTACCGGTTCATCCTCGGGTTCGAGGGCACGACCATGGTCGGCCATCACGACTTCTCCGGGAACGTGGACAAGGAGGGTGCCGAGCGAGCCTGGACGTCGTGGCTCGCCGAGACCTTCGCCTGAGCGTCTCGATGGGCCCTGACGTCTACGAGGGCGGCTCGAGCAGCGCGCGGGTCCGGCTCGCCGAGACGAGGTCGCCCTTCTGTTCGAACATCGCGAGTGCTCGCCCGAGGGCTGTGCGCGCCTCTTCCTCTCGTCCCGACAACCGCAGCACCTCCGCGAGATCGAGCTGCACCGTGCCACGGTCGAACAGGAAGTCCGTCCGCTCGACGATCGCGACCGCCTCGTCGATCAGCTCCTGTGCCTTCCGGGCATCGCCCTCGCGGGCGCGGACCTTGGCGAGCACCCCGAGTCCGAGCGCGCGCTCGACGGCGATCCCGCTCGACGTGGCGACCTCGGCGACCTCCACGGCCTCCTCGGGTCGACCCATCGCGTAGCGCGCCTGCGCCAGGAACGCGCTGAGGTAGGACCAGCGGTCGCCCCGTTCGACGAGCTTCGCGTAGGCCTCCTCGGCGACGGCGGCCGCTGCAGCGTCGTTACCCGCGAGCATCTCGACGTCGAACCGAACCTCTGCCGAGCGCCAGAAGCCGTTCACCTGACCGGTGTCGTGGTGGAAACCGCGGTAGCGGTCCGCGGCTTCTCGAGCCTCATCGAACGCCCCGCGCCGCGCCAGCAGGTGCGCAAGGGCGTGGAACATGTACGCCTCGACGGCTCGATTGCCGTGGAACTCGCCGATGATGCCCTCTGCTCGGGCGATGCCGATGGGAACAGGGGTGGGCCCACGGACGAGTGCGGCCGTGATGTCGAGGAGGACCTCCGCCGTCTCGAACGCGGCGTCGCCGCGGCGGGCATGGTCGAGAGCTCTGTCAAGGGCATCGAGCTGTTTCTCGGCCTGCCCCAGGTCCCACTGGATCGTGGCGATCAGGCTCCAGGCTCGGGATAGCCCCTTCTCATCCCCGGCCGCCTCGAAGACCCGGATGGCCTCTCGGGCATCTGAGTTCGACTGATCGGGCCGGCGCTCGAGCTGGCTCATGAGGTTCCAGCGTGCGACCAAGGCGTGCGCCCGGATCCGGGGATCGCCGAGCTCGTCGGCTCGAACAAGGAGCTCGGCGATCACCGTGTTCGACTCCGCAACGCGCCCTACCTCCCACAACGCCAGCGCCAGATCGGGGAGGAGCGACAGCCGGTCGGGATCCGCGGGCTCGAGGAGCGACTCGGCCCGCCCGAGGAGGTTGGCCACCGCCGCGAGGTCGTGGCGAGCGAGGCCGCGGCGCCCGGCCGCGGCCAGCCGTGCGGCGGCCCGGCTCGCGATCCCTCGTGCATCCTCGTCGAGCGGCCCGAGCGCCTCGCGATAGCGGAACGCCTGCTCGAGGTGGTAGCCGACGATCTCCTCCTGCTTCTCGGCTCCTTCGCCGCCGACGCGGCCGATCCATGCAGCGAATCCCTCGTGCAAGCCGGCCCGGCGTTCCTTCGGGATCGCCTGGTAGGCGGAGTCGCGGATCAGGATGTGGCGGAACCGGAACGCATCCTCACCTGGGACGCTCGAGTGATCCGGTCGCACGAGCTCCTTGCGGACGAGCGAACGGATCAGGTGAGAGGCGTCGTCGCGGATCGGGTCGGGGAGGAGGTCGCGGACCGCCGCGAGGTAGAACACCTTGCCCACGACGGCGGCGCTCTCGATCGTGCGCCGCTCGTCCTCGCTCAGCCGGTCCAGTCGCGCGGCGAGGAGCGCGGCCACCGATGGCGGAACGGTCATGGACGCGAGGTCGCCCGCCGGGATCCACGCGCCGTCCCGCCGGACGAGCAGGCCGTCGTCGATCAACATCGAGAGCATCTGCTCGACGAAGAGCGGGTTGCCGCCGGCCGCCTCGGCGATCCGGTCCGACGTCTCGGAGGGCAGGCCCGATCCACCGAGCAGGTTTGCGATCAGCTCCGCGGACGCCTTCAGATCGAGCGGTTGCAAGAGGAGGCTCGTGGCGTTCAGCTTGCCGCCGCCCCAGGCCGAGCGCGAGTCGAGGAACTCCGGACGCGCGGTGCAGACGAGCAGGATCGGCGCATCGCGCGACCAGTCCACGATGTGCTCCACGACGTCGAGGAACGCGGGCTCGGCCCAGTGGATGTCCTCCCAGAGCGCGACGAGTGGCCGGTCGGTGGCGGAGATCTCGAGGAAGCGCCGGATCGCCCAGGGCGTCTCCTCCGCCGATCCGGCGCCCTCGCCGACGCCGAGGATCTCTCCGAGGCGTTTGGAGATCGCGGCCGCGTGCTCGTCGCCGGCGACGACCTCGCGGAGGCGCTCGCCGACCAGTTCGGGCGGGTCGAACGAGCGCACGCCCAGCGCGGCTCGGACCGCCTCGGCCACCGGCCAGTACGTGATGCCTTCCCCGTACGAGAGGCATCGGCCCGTGAGGACGGTCGCCGAGTCCTCGATCCCCGAGAGGAACTCCTCGATGAGGCGCGTCTTGCCCTCCCCCGCGGCCCCGAACACGGTGAACAGGAGGCAGCTGCGATCCTCGGCGACGCGTCCGAACGCGCGCATGAGATCCTCGAGCTCACGGTCGCGGCCCACCATCGTCGAACGAAGGGCGCGGGGGAGCTGCCCGGTCATCGAGGCGACCTCGATCAGCCGGTGCGCCAGCACCGGCTCTACCTTGCCCTTGAGCGTGAGCGGCGCGACGGCGTCGGCGACGATCGCGTCGCGCACGAGACGGTAGGTCTCCTCGCCGATCAGGATGCCGCCGGGATCGGCCGCGGTCTCGAGGCGAGCGGCCGTGTTGACGGCGTCGCCGGTGATCCGGCCGAACTCGGAAGCCTCGGCGCCGACGAGGACCTCGCCGGTGTTCACCCCGATCCGGCAGGCGAGGCGAACGCCGTGATCCCGCTCGAGCTCGACATTCAGGCCCTCGAGCGTGGCGAGCATGTCGGCCGCGGCGCGCACGGCCCGGAGCGCGTCGTCCTCGTGGAGCTGGGGGATCCCGAAGACGGCCATCACTGCGTCGCCGATGAACTTCTCGACCGATCCGCCATGGCGCTCGAGCGCCGTTCGCATCGCCTCGAAGTAGCGCCCCATGACCTTGCGCAAGGATTCGGGGTCGAGGTGCTCGCCGAGCTCGGTCGAGCCGGTGACGTCGCAGAACACGATCGTGACCGTCTTGCGGACCTCGGCTGCCTCGGGTGCGACGAGGCGGGCCCCACACGCCGAGCAGAAGTTCGCGCCCTCGACGTTCTCCGACCCGCAACTCGGACACGCCGTCATGGCCGAAGTCTAGGCTGCGGGTCGATGGTATCGAGCCGCCCCGCCAACCGCGATCAGCGCCCTCGATGCGATGGCCGCGTGCCGCGGACCATCGTCGGCTCGCGCTGACCACCCCGCACTCCTCGATCGGTCAGGAGGGCACGGTGTAGCTGATCAGGGCCTCGCGATCCGACCCGCCCGAGACACCGAAGACCAGGACCGGCCCCACGCCGGGTGCGTAGAGCTTGTACTCGAGGATCCTCGGGTGCAGCGGCGTGAAGTCCTTGGTCAGCAGGACGTCGACGAAGTGCCCGGCCGGGACCTGCGCCTGCTCATCGAGGCTCAGGATCTCGGCGGCATCCTCGGCTTCGCCCGCGTAGTACTCCTGGCGGTACGTCATGCCGACCTGCGGGCCCGCCGGCACGACGACGCCCGCCATGGCGCCGTCGACGCCGTGCTCCCACGAGCCGGCCGTGCTGACGACCTGCCCGTCTTCATACTCCTTCGTGTTCTCGCCCAGGTACCAGACGTTGCCGCACACGTCCTGCGCGTACCAGTCGAACGTGTTCTCGACGAGCTCGCCCTGGGCGGTGACCTTGTCGTGGACGACCGTCGCCTGGATGCCGGCGATGTCCCTCGTCCTGCTCGTGACGGTGACCTTGACCTCCTGCGCGTCCCCTCCGGGATCGCTCTCCCGGTAGACCCACTGGGCGCCGGCCGCCATCGGCCAATGCGTGTTGTCGATCTCGCCCACGAAGTCCGCGGGGTCCAGGGCGACGGGGTCGCTGCCCTGCGGCAGCGTGACGGGGCAGGTGCCGGCCGATGCGACCCCGGCCGGAAGCACGACGGCGGCGAGCACGAACGCGGCGACGATGCCCTGGAGTCTGCTGAGCATGGATGACCTCCTCCGATCCGGTGCGTCCATGATGCGCAGGACGCATGAGGGGACGGTGAGCGGGTGGTGGTGAGCACGTCGCCCGCGCGGGCCCGGGACTCCGGGCCACGCTCTCCGTTTGCCGATCCCGGTCACCGCGAGCGAGGATCGCGGGGTGCGGATCCTCGTGCTGGGTGGGACGAAGTTCGTCGGCCGGAGCTACGTCGAGCGCGCGCTCGAGGACGGACACGACATCACGCTGTTCAACCGGGGCCGTACGGGTCCGGAGCTCTTCCGCGACGTCGAGCAGATCCGGGGCGATCGCGACGTCTCGCTCCAGCTGCTCGAGGGTCGGACCTGGGACGTCGTGTTCGACCCGTCCTGCTACCTGCCCCGGCACGCGAAGATGGCGGCATCGGCGCTCGTGGATGCAACCGAGCACTATACGTTCGTCTCGAGCCTGTCCGCCTATTCGGACGAGACCGCCCTCGACCAGGACGAGCGCGCTCCGCTCGCCGAGCTCACGGATCCCAGCACCGAGGACGTCCACGAGCACTACGGGGCGCTGAAGGTAGCCTCCGAGCGTGCGATCCAGCGCGCCTTCGGTGACCGAGCGCTCGTGCTTCGGCCCGGGTTCATCGGCGGCCCCTACGACCAGGTGGAACGGATGCCGTGGTGGCTCCGTCGGCTGGCGAGGGGCGGCGAGGTGCTGGTGCCCGGGGAACCGGGCGACCGGGTCCAGGTGATCGACGCGCGCGACATCGCGGCGTTCGCGCTCGAGCTCGCCGGGCGACGTGCGGGCGGCGTGTTCAACCTGTGTGCGCCTCCGGATGGGTACGCGATGCGCGAGCTCCTCGACGCGTGCGCGGCAGCTGTGGGCGCCGGGGACGTGTCGCACACGTACGTTCCCGAGTCCTTCCTGCTCGAACACGGCGTGCCCGACGACGAGCCGGTGCCGTACTGGGTGGGGGCTCGTTACCATCGCCCTGCGTCGCTTCGATCCGTCCAGGGCGTTCGCCGCCGGACTGCGGACGCGGCCACTGCGCGAGACGCTCCGCGACTGCTGGGCGTGGGATCGCGAGCGCGAACAGGCGACGACGCTCCCCGTCGGTCTCGCGCCGGAGCGAGAGCACGAGCTGCTCGCCGCCTGGCATGCGAAGGTGGACGCGTGACGACGACCGAGATCCCCGAGCTGCGGATCGCCCTCGCGCCCGCCGCCGAAGCGGTCGAACGCGCGGGCCGGCGACTCGCCGACCTCCTTGCCGGCGTGGACGATCCGACGCGGTCCGTGACGGGTCTGGCATGGACGCTCCAGGAGATGGCCGCGCACCTCGCCGCCCGGACCGAACGGTTCGCACGGACGCTGTCGGGCGGGCCGGATGCCCGACGACGCGCTCGCAGACATGCCGGCGGAGAACGAACGAGAGATCCGAGCACGCTCGGCGCGCCCCCTCGACCAGCACGTGGACGCGCTCCGTTCGAACGTCGCGTCGTTCGTGGGTACGACGAAGGGCAAGCTCGCTGCGGATCCGTTCCCGTGGTATCCGGGCGTCACGGTCGACGTCGCGACCGGCACCGGGCTGCTGCTGGCCGAGCTGCTCGTGCACGGCTTCGACATCGCTCGGACGCTCGATCGGCGCTTGGGAGATCGGGGCGGCCGACGCCCGGACGATCGTGCGAGCGTCGGCCATCGTCGCGCCGCACTACGTCGACCGGGATGCCGCTCGCGGCGTCCGGACGACCTACCGGTTCGTCGTTCGAGGAGGCCCCACGTTCCGGATCCGGATCGAGGACGGGACCGCGACCACATTGCCGTCCGACGGCCAGGCGGACTGCACGATCCGGGCCCGGCCGGCGGCGCTCGTGTTGGTCTCGTACGGCCGGATGGGCCGGTGGCGCGCCGCCCTGAGTGGCAAGCTGCTGGCGAGCGGCCGGCGCCCGTGGCGCGCCGCCACGTTCGATCGCCTGTTCCGCTCGCCGTAGCCACCATCGGGGCGACCGACTCCCCGCTCCCGCGTAGACTTCCGCGGACATGACCGAGCTTCGGATCGTCGTTCGAGCGAACGGGCCGTATCGCGTCGAGGGGGGCGTGCCGGTGCTCCGCGCCGCGATCGTGGAGACCGACCGCGGCGAGCCGATCGCGTGGAACGACGGGCCATCGTTCGAGCGCCCGGACGAGGACGTCTACGAGCTCTGCCGGTGCGGTCGGTCGGACAACAAACCCTTCTGCGACTCCACCCACGAGCAGGTCCCCTTCGATGGGACCGAGACGGCGGATCGCAGGCCGATCGCGGCGCGGCGTGAGACCTGGGATGGGGAGGACGACCTCGTCCTGTACGACGATCTCTCGCTCTGCTCGAAGGCGGGCTTCTGCCGCAACGTGCGCACCGGTGTGTGGGAGATGCTCGACGAGGCCGGCGACGCCCGGGTCCGAGAGGAATTCGTCGCGATGGTCGGCCGGTGCCCGTCGGGCCGCCTCGCGTACGCGGTTCGCCCCGACACCGAACCGGTCGAGGAACGCTACGAGCCGTCGATCGGTGTGGAGCCGAACGGCCCCTACCGCGTCCGCGGCGACATCCCGGTCGTCTCCGAGGACGGGACGCCGTACGAGGTGCGGAACCGGCAGGCCCTCTGCCGATGTGGTCAGTCGGACAACAAGCCGTTCTGCGACGGCTCGCACAAGCTCGTCGGCTTCCGCGATCCCGCCATGCCGCGATGACGGATGCCGGAACGCTCGACGAGCGCGCCGAGCTGAAGGGGTTGGCCGATCCCCGTGGCGCCGCTCCGAGCCGCTGGGCGTAGCGCCTACGCGGGCTCCCACACGTGTCGGTCGCCGTCGGGCACGAATCGCCCGAACGGCTCGGGGAGGTGCGCCGGACACGCGAGCCGTCCCTCGCGCACGATCGCCTCCAGCCACGTGGCCCTCGTCGCGGCCGCGAGCGAGGGTTCCATGTCGGTCGATGCGTTCACGCCGGGCTGGAGGAGTTGGACGGGGTGGTTCACGAGATCCCCGGAGATCACCGCCCGCCCGGCGTCCGAATCGATCAGGACGATCTGGTGGCCGGGCGTGTGGCCCGGCGCGTGCACGAGCGTCAACTCGTCCGTGATCGCCGAGCGGTCCTTCGACCGGACGAGCACCCCGGAGCGCTCGAGCGGCTGCAGCGCCGAGGCGAAGATCTCGCGGTCCTCCTCGTCGGTCGTGTCCGCCATCAGCGACCAGTCGGCCTCGTGCACCACGTAGCGAGCGTTGGGGAACAGCGGGCTCGTCGCGTCCTCGGTCACGTTCCACCCGAGATGGTCGTCGTGGACGTGGGTGATGAGCACGTGGTCGACCTCACCGGGCGAGACACCCGCCGCCTCGAGCTCCTCCGGCAGCCGGCCCCGCGTCGCCGTCCACGCGAACGCGGGCGCCGACTCCGGCCCGATCCCCGTGTCGACCAGGACGGTCCGCCCCCCCGACCGGAGGACGAAGCAGTGGACGTGCAGGCGCCAGGCGTCTCGCTCGCCGAACACCTCCGCGTACCGCTCTCGCGCCTCGTCCCACGTCGCGCTCGAGCCGCCGGGGAACTTGTCCTCGCTCGAGCCGCCGGCGACCACGACCGCGTCGCAGAGCGCGATGACGTCGACGCGGCCGACCCGTTGGGTTGCGTGCGGCACTAGCCGGTCGGTTCCTCGGCCGTCGAGAGGTCGGGGACCGGCTCCACGTCCGGGTCGAGCCCGGCCGCGCGGCGGGCTCGCCGGGCGCGCAGGAGGTCGTAGGAGGCCTCGAGCTCGCCCTCGATCTCCTTCAGGCGCGCGCGTTCCCGCGTCGAGGCCTCGCCCCGCGACTCCTTGTCGAACAGCTCGTGCTCCTCGTGCGCGAGCCGTTCGATCTGCTCGATGAGCTCTCGGTCCTCACCCGACATGTCGGGGAAGCTTAGACCTCGACGGGCTCCGCCCGGGCGGCACGTCGCACCTCGGCCGCGTGGGCTCGTCCGGGGATGAACCGGTTGGCGATGACCGCCGCCACGAGCAGCGCGAGCCCGCCGACCATGAGGGAGAGCCGGAAGCCGCTCATGAACGACTGGTGGAACGCGTCGACGACCGCCGTCCGTTGCCCGGGTTGGAGCGTGGCCAACAACGATGGGTCGAGCTCGCCGTGCCCGGCGGCGGACTGGATCGGACCTGCGGTCTCGGGCGGCAGCCCGATCGCCGCGAGCGAGGGCTCGAGCGTCGAGCGAAGCCTCGTCGTGAGCAGCGTGCCGAGCAGGGCGATCCCGAAGACGCCGCCCACCTCGCGCGACGTGTTCGTCATCGCCGAGCCCAGACCCGCGCGTTCGGGTCCGACGGCGTTCATGACCGCGGCCGTCATGGGGGCCATCGTCGACCCGATCCCGTGCCCCATCATCACGAACACCGGGAGCATGAGCAGGTACGGCGTGTCCACGTTCAGTCGCGAGAAGAGCAGCAGGCCGCTCCCGGCGAGGATGAGCCCGTACGTCATCGGGATCCGCGATCCGTGCTTGGACGCGTACCTGCCCGCGTACGGGGCCGTGACGATGATCACCGCCGTCATCGGCAGGAAGCGCAATCCGGCCTCGAACGGCGTGTAGCCGCGGATCGTCTGCATGTACAGGGACATGAAGAAGAACGTCGCGAACATGCCGAGCGAGACGCTGAACGCCACCGTGTTGCCCGCGGAGAAGGACGGGATCTTGAAGAACGCCAGCGGCAACATCGCCTTCGGGCTCCGGCTCTCGAACATCAGGAACGCGGCGAGCAGCACGCCCGCCGCCACGAGGGAGGCGACGATCAGCGGGTCGGTCCACCCGCGCTGGTTGGCCTCGATGAGCCCGTACGTGGCGAAGAACAGGGCGGCGGACCCCAGGATCAGCCCGGGGACGTCGAGCTCGCGTGTGACCTCGGAGGTCGACTCCCGGACCGTCCGCACCGCGACGAAGAACGCGATGATGCCGATCGGCAGGTTGAGGAAGAAGACCGACTGCCACCCCAGGTGCTCGACCATGAGGCCGCCGACGGTCGGACCGAGCGCCAGCGCGACCCCGGACATCCCGGCCCACAGGCCGATGGCCTTCGCGCGCTCGTGCGGCGGGAAGGTCACCGTGATGATCGTGAGCGTGCCCGGGAGCAGCAGCGCCGCGCCCGCGCCCTGGAGCGCCCGTGCCGCGATGAGCTGTCCCGTCGAGCCCGACAGGCCGCAGAGCGCCGAGGCCGCGGTGAAGATCACGAGACCGGTCAGGAACAGGCGCTTGCGACCGTACCGGTCGCCCGCGATGCCGCCGGTGAGCAGCAGCGACGCGAAGACCAACACGTAGCCGTCGACGATCCATTGGAGGCCGCTCACGCCCGCACCCAGCTCTCGGCTGATCGTGGGCAGCGCCACGTTCACCACGGTGTTGTCGAGCATCGCCATCGCGAGCGCGAAACACATCGTCAGCAGGACGATGACCTTCTCGCGCGCGTTCTCGCCTTCGAACCCCAGCACGCGAAGACCTCCGAACAGCAGCCGTTCCGATGACTGTACCGGTCGCTCCGAGCAACCGACGAGCCGGGGCGGTGTGTTCCCGGCGGCCCGGCGAGCGGGCTAGGACGCCTCGATCGAATCGTGGGCGACGACGGCGAGGTCCTGGCCGGCTGCCGGTGGCGCTCCGGAGAGGTCGAACAAGGTCCAGTACACCTCGTCGTCCTGCCACATGCAGATCGTGCCGGTTGCGACCCCCACGACCGGAGCGCAGAGGTACGTCACGCCGTCCACGAGGTCGCTGGTCTTCCTCGACGTGTCGATCGACCCGTCGCTCCCGATGCCGGCCTCGAAGCCGCCCGCGAACTGCTCGAAGGCCTCGTCGGTCGCCGGGATCGAGGCGTCACGGATCCAGATCAACGCGGCGGTCGGCGCCCCGTTGCCGTACAGGGCCATCTCTCCCTCGACCCCCATGGTCTCCGTCTCCTGCTCGAACGCGTCGACCGCGAGGGCGGTCTGGTCGTTCTCGATGCGGGTGAGCCCACCGAAGCCGTCCGGCATCGCCACCGCCGCCTCCCGGTTGAGGAACCACCAGGCGCCGCCGATCACGGCCAGCGTCAGGGCGATCACGCCGAGCATCGTGCCGACCCTTCGGCTCGGTTCCGGCGTCGAGGGGTCGAACGGTCCGGGGCTCGGGGTCCACGTCTTCGGGAGCCCGGGAGACACGGGGGAGCCGCCGGCCCGCCCGGTGGGGCCGATGTGCCGGCGTTCATCGGTAGGCGGGACGCGCCCGCCATCCCTGGCGGCGGGGCCGCCTGGCCGAACGGGCGGTAACACTGCCAGCAGAAGGACGCGGTCAGGCCGTTGGCGGCGCCGCAGCCGGCACAAGCTCGACCGTCCGACCCGTGGTCGGGGCGATCGTCCGGGGTGGTGGGTGCCTGCATGCCGGGTTCCCTCCCGGGGGAGGTATCGGCATGGACCGACCGCGGCTGAACCGCGGTTCCGGGCTGCGCGCCCGGCGTGCCCCCCTCAGGTCCGGCGGTAGACGCGGACCCCGAGGAACGAGAACACCGCGAGGAAGAAGCCGAACCAGAGCGTCGAGAGCCACAGCAGCGTGCCGAGAGACTTCACGTCCGCGAACAGGTCGCTCGTCGCGACGGAGTAGAGCTCGCCGAGCGTGAGCACCCGGACCGTGTCGACCCAGATCGTTACCGGGTTGAACTCGACGAACGGCTGGAGCCAGCTCGGGAACGTCGCGAGCGGCACGAACGCGGTGCTCAAGAACACGAACGGGAACACGATCGTGAACAGCGCCGCCTGCACCGCCTCGATCGTCTTCAGCGACAGGCCGGCGAACGCGGACACCCACGTGAACGCGTAGCCGACGGCGACGACGATGATGAACGCGAGCAGCGCCTCGAATCCGCCCTCGTGGAGCCGGTACCCGACCAGGAAGGCGACGATCAGCATGAGGATCGTCTGCACGAAGACCGAGACGGTGTCCGCGGCCGTGCGGCCGGCGAGCACCGCCGAACGCGCCATCGGCAACGAGCGGAACCGGTCGATCAGCCCCTTCTGCAGGTCGTCGGCGAGCCCGACGCCCGTCTGCGTGGCCGCGAAGATCGCCGTCTGCACGAAGATGCCCGGCATCAGGAAGTCGACGTACGGGACGCTCGGCGGAAGGATGAGCTCGAACGTCCCGCCGAAGACGTAGACGAACAACAGCACGAACATGACGGGTTGGATCGTCGAGAAGACCAGCAGGTCGGGCTTGCGCAGGTAGGTCATCAGGTTCCGCTTGGTGATGACCCACCAGTCCGAGACGATGTAAGGGATCCGTCCCGTGTCGCGCGTCGTCGGGGCCGCCGTCACGCTCATGTCCGTTCCTTCTTGCGCTCGCGCTTGCGCTTGGGTTCCCCGTCGGGGGAGGGTCCCTGGCCGTCTCCGGCGCCCTCCGCCGCGTGTCCGGTGAGCGCCAGGAACACGTCGTCGAGCGTCGGACGCCGCAGCGCGATGTCCGCGAGCTTGATGCTCTCGGCGTCGAGCCGGCGGACGGCCTCGGTCAGGATCGCTGTGCCGTCCGTCCCGACGGGCAGGTTGATCTCGCCCCCGTTGTTGTCGACGGTGCCGCCCCCCGGGCCGAGCGACATGACGGCGCCCGCCGCCTGCGAGACCAGCGTCCGATCCGCCACGCGGATCGCCAGCATCTCACCTCCGACGCGGCCCTTGAGCTCGTCGGACGTGCCCTCGGCGATCACGAGGCCCAGGTCGATCACGGCGATCTTGTCGGCGAGACGGTCCGCCTCGTCCAGGTACTGGGTCGTCAGCAGCAGCGTGGTCCCCTCCTGCTTCAGCTCCCGGATGATGTCCCACATCTCGAGGCGGCTCCGCGGGTCGAGCCCGGTGGTCGGCTCGTCGAGGAACAGGACCTTCGGTTGCCCGACGAGGCTGGCGCCGAGGTCCAGACGCCGGCGCATGCCGCCCGAATAGGTCTTGGCGGTCCGGTCGGCGGCATCGGTCAGCTCGAAGCGCTCGAGGATCGTCTTGGCACGCGCGCGAGCCTCCGCGGCGGACACGTGGTACAGGCGCCCGACCATCTCGAGGTTCTCCAGGCCGGTCAGGTTCTCGTCGATCGCGGCGTTCTGCCCGGCGAGTCCGATCACGTGGCGCAGGCGTTCCGCGTCGCGGACGACGTCGTAGCCGGCGACCGATGCGCGCCCCTCGTCGGGACGCAGCAGCGTGGTGAGGATCCGCACCGCCGTGGTCTTCCCGGCGCCGTTCGGGCCGAGGAGGCCGAGCACCGTCCCCGGCGGGACCTGCAGGTCCACGCCGCGGAGCGCCTCGACCTTGCCGAACCGCTTCGCGAGTCCTTCGACGAGGATGACGGGGTCGGACATCGAGTCGGCCATCCTACCCAGGTCGATCGAGTGCGACGAAGCCCGAGGTCAGCGTGGTGTGAGGACCGCGGCGATCCGCCGTTGACCGACCTCGAGCCGACGGATCGCCTCGCCGTCCAGCCGGAGGCTCCCGTAGCGGACGTCTTCGTACGCGCGGGTGAGCTCGGTGAACTCGGTCGCGCACCCCGGGAACGCCTCGCTCACCCTCGGGGCGAACTCGGCCGGCGTCTGCCAGGGATCCTTCGCGAGGTCGAGTGCATCCAGGGCGGTGAGCGAGGCCGCGTACATGCGCCGGACGGCGTCGGCGGGGGGCTCGCGGCGGAAGCGTGGGCGAGCGGGCACAACGGCTTCGGGGAGCGCGGTCTCGCCGGTCCCGCTTCGGATGCCAAGGTCCGGCTCGGGGCCTCCCGCCGGCGGACGGAAGCGACGGATCGCGCGGAAGATCGCGAATCCGATCGCGGCGAAGATGCACAGGGCGAGCAGCCGTTGCCATGCGGCGGGCGCGCCCGGCTTCGCGCCCTGCTCGGCGGCCCGGCGGGCTGCGTCCTCGCGCAGGCTTTCGAAGAACTCGCGCACACCCTCGGGATCGATCCCGATCAGGTCGACGAGCCAGAACACCGGCCGGGCCGCCTGCGAGAGTCCCCAGACGAGGAACGAAGCCACCGCGTTGGCCATCGGGGTCAGCCACTCGCCGATGCGGTCGAGCACGCCACCGCGGACGCTCAGCCCGACGGCGAGGAGCATCGCCCCGATGAGCGCCCCGGTCGCGAGCACGGCACGACGGATCCACACGCCGCGCACCCGGTCGTCGAGCTGGCCGGCCCCACCCGAAGTCCACACGGTGGACGCGCGGCTCGCGAGCCCCGCGACGAAGAACAGGGGCACGATGACCAGCAGCGCGCCACGCCACTCGGGCGTCGCGTCCGACGCGACGATGACCTCCAGCCCGAGCGCGAGCGCGAACCACCCGAGCTCGGCGTGGATCGGCTGTCGCCAGTCGCGAAGGGCGAGGGTCATGAGTCGGAACGCGACCAGGAGGCAGACGACGACGGCGAAGACGGCCCGGTTCGCGTCCCCCCGCCCGAGCCACGAGCCGGCGATCACGGCGATCGCGACTGCCCAGATCGCGACCCATCGCGAGGCGCGGAAGGCGCACGCCAGCAGCGCCCCGCCCACGTAGACCGCGACGAACGGCACGGTGAGGGCAAGGACGGAGACCTCGAGGCCCCGGGTCTCGGTGAGGAGCAACCACGTCGGCAGCGCCAGCACGCCCGCCTCGGCGAGCGCCGCGAGGCCGCAGGCTCGAAGCTCCCGGCGATCGGGTGCGACGACGCCGGCCACGGCCATCACGACGCGGCCTCCCGATAGGCGTCGAGCGGCGAGAGATGGATGACCTCACATCCGCGTCGCCGAAGGACCTCCATCTCGTGCGCGAGCCCGACCCCGGGACGGGGCGACACGACGATCACGGTGGTCCTGCGGACGAGCCGGCGTCCAACCTCCCGCAGGACCGGCCCGAGGTCGCTCGTCGGCTGGTTCGGCATCCGCGCCAGCGCGGCGAACAGGACGGCCTCGCTGCCGGGCGAGTCCGACGAAGGCACGCGCAACGGTCCGCGGCCGCGCCGGAGGTGCGTGTTGGCGAGCAGCCCCGTCCGCCACCCGGCATGGATCGCCTGCCTCGCCAGGTACGACGCCCAGCCGATCGTCTCCTCGGCGGTCTCCGGGTCGACGGCGTGCCAGAACGGTTCGCCGTTGGACAGGTCCATCGCGAACAGCACCTCGGCCGACCGGGTCGGCTCGTACCGCTTGGTCTGGAGGCGGCCGGCGTGCGCCGACAGTCGCCAGTGGACGTGGTGCATCGGGTCGCCGGGCTCGTAGTCGCGGACGCCCGCGAAATGCTCCCGATCCTCGAACAGGCGGACGGCGGGAGCGGGGGAGCCGAACGGGAGCCGCCTCGCGATCCGCATCGGGATCCCGACGCGCGGTTCCGGCATCACCAGGAGCGGGCGATCGGACTGGGCCTCGAGCCTGACCGGTGCGAGATCGAACGGGTCGGAGATCGTCACGTCGACGCCCTCCAGCCAGAACTCGCCTCGGCCCGGCGCGACGACCGGGAGCCGCAGCTCGACCTCGCCGCGCCCGGCGAGCGAGAGCCTGCGTCGGTGGCCTCGGAGCGCCGTCGGGTCGGGGTTGGCCTCGGGGAGCAGGCCCGGAGGGAAGCGCACGAGTACACGAACGATCGGCAGCGGCAGCCGTTTCGCGTTCGTGATCCGCAGGCGCAGGACCACCTCCTCGCCGACGAAGGCGCGCGAGGGCTCGAACGCCATCTCCACCTCGACGTTGCGGGGGCCCGACCGGGCCCAGACGTGACAACCGATCGCCAGCGTCGCGACCGCCGAGGCCCACAGGAGGACGACGACCTGGCCCCAGGCGACGGCGAAGATGGCGACGACCGCCGCGACGTACAGCGCGATCTGCCGTCGCTCGGGTGTGTCCGTCGCGAGCCCCTACGGGCCGAGCTCGGTCGGAACCGGCACCGAGCGCAGCACGTCGCGCAGGATCTCGTCCGCGTCCCGGTCGCGGATCCGCGCGTCGGTGGTCGGGACGAGCCGGTGGCCGAAGACGGGCTCGGCCAGGTCCTTCACGTCGTCGGGGAGCACGTAGTCGCGCCCGTCGAGCATCGCGAAGGCTCGGGCGGCGTCTCCCATCTGCTCGACCGCGCGCGGGCTCACCCCGACCGAGAGCTCCGGATGGTCTCGCGTCGCGCGAGCCAACGCGACGACGTAGGTGCGCACCGGCTGCTCGAGCCCGATCGACGCGATCGCGTCCCGGAGCTCGCGGAGCGGTGGGAGCTCCGGCAGGGCGGCGTCGGGCAGCGTGCGTTCGGACGGCCGCGTCTGCAGGATCCGGTCCTCTTCGCGCTCGTCGGGATACCCGAGCTTCACGCGCAAGAGGAACCGGTCCAGTTGCGCCTCAGGCAGCGGGAACGTGCCCTCGAGCTCGATCGGGTTCTGGGTGGCCAGGACGAAGAACGGCTCGGGGAGCGGATGCGTCTCGCCGTCCACCGTCACCTGCCGCTCCTGCATCGCCTCCAGGAGCGCCGCCTGGGTCTTCGGCGTCGCGCGGTTGATCTCGTCGGCGAGGAGCACCTGGGTGAACAGCGGGCCGTGGCGGAACTCGAACTCGTTCGTCTTCAGGTTCAGCACCGACGTGCCCGTGATGTCGGACGGCATGAGATCGGGGGTGAACTGCACGCGCTGGAACCGCAGCCCGAGGAGCGTCGAGAGCATGCGTACGAGCGTGGTCTTGCCCACGCCCGGGACGTCGTCGATCAGGACGTGGTTGCCCGTGAGGATGCCGACCATCACGAGTCGGAGTGGCTCCCGCACGCCGAACAGCCGTTCGTCGACGTGGTCCGCCAGCTCCTTGAAGAGCGTTCGGGCGCCCTCGACGTCGGTCATCCAGGCAAGGATAGGGCGGCCCGGCGCGGCCGGGGTTTGCGGATTCCTGCCTTTGCGGGTCCTCGACCGTCCGCCCGTGCGTCGCGGCACGTATCCATGGCGATGGGGAGGGGGTCTCCACGCTCGGCCGCGCTCGCGATCGCGGGCGTCCTCGCGTTCGTGTTCGTCGCCTGCTCCTCGGGTGACGGGGGAGGAGGGCCGACGGCGGCCACCGTCCCCTCCGGCCCGACCTCCGCCACCAGCCCCGCGGTGACTCCCCCCGAGACCGGAGCGATCGTGGAGGCATCGATCGAGGTCGGGGTGAGCCGATCGGGATCGCGACCGGCGAGGGCTCGCTCTGGGTCGTGAATTCGGAGTTCGAGTCCGGGGGTCCCGGTTCGGTCTCTCGGATCGATCCCGAGACCAACGAGGTGCTCGCGACGATCGAGGTGGGCGCGGTGCCGCTCGAGGTGGCCGTCGGCGAGGGCGCGGTCTGGGTGTCGAACGCCGACGACGATACCGTCTCGAGGATCGACCCGTCCTCGGACGAGGTCGTGGCCACGATCGAGACCTGCGCCGCTCCCGAGGGCTTCGCGATCGGCGACGGATCGGTCTGGGTCGTGTGCGAGGACGACGGCGTCGTCGGACGGATCGACCCGCGTCGCGACGAGATGATCGAGACGATCGAGGTCGGTCTCCAGCCGAGGTTCGCCGCGTTCGCGTTCGGCAGCGTGTGGGTCTCGAACTACCTCCAGGGTGGGATCACCAGGATCGATCCGACGAGTGGCAGGGTGATCGCCGAGATCGAGGTCGCCCAGGGGCCGCAGATCATGATCGAAGCGGCGGGGAGCCTCTGGGTCTCGTCCACGGATGCCGACGTCGTCCAACGGATCGACCCGGGGACCAACGAGGTCGTCGCCGAGGTCGCCACGCCGGTGGCTCCGGACGGCCTCGCACCGGACGCCGACGACTTCATCGTGTGGGTCGCGACCGAGATCGGTCCCGAGCTGGTGGGGATCGACGTCGCGACGAACGAGGTGCTGGCCGCGGGGCAGGTCGCCGATGAGGGGGCGATCAATGCCAACCAACTCGTCGTGTTCGAGTCGAACGCGCTCTGGCTGCCGATCCTCGGTGACGGCGTGGTCCTGCGCGTGACCCCGCTCGCCAAGACCGTCGAGTAGCGGCGATCTAGACGACCGTGCCGAGCGCGCGTCCACAGCTTCCGCAGTAGGCGACGACGACCTCGCGTTCCTCGTCGTCGCCGGCGGCCTTCACGCGCTTCAGAGCCGTCGATCCCTCCAACAGCACGTGGCAGCTCGGGCAGTGTGGCCCGTCGGCGCCTCGCGTCCGCGTCCGTGGACGGGTCCGGAACCCGCGGCGGAGCCTCGGTCCCTCGGGCTCCTCGTAGGAGGCCGTGCCGGGGTCGGTGCCGACGGGACCTTCGAGGAGCTCCATCACGGCCCCACGGACGTTCTCGAGGTCGGCACCGAGCAACCCGAGGACCTGGGCGGCAACCCCCTCGCCCTCGCGGATCAGGCCGAGCAGGATGTGCTCGGTCCCGATGTAGTTGTGTCCGAGCTGCAGCGCTTCGCGGAGCGAGAGCTCGAGCACCTTCTTGGCGCGTGGGGTGAAGGGGATATGCGCGGCGGGAGCGACCTGGCCCTCGCCGACGATCTCGGCTACGCGCGTGCGGACCGCGTCCAGATGGATGTCGACGCTTTCGAGGGCCCTCGGCCCGACCCCTTCCTCCTCGCGGAGGAGGCCGAGCAGGATGTGCTCGGTCCCGATGTAGTTGTGCCTGAGCGACCTCGCCTCTTCCTGGGCGAAGACGACCACCCGGCGGGCTCGGTCGGTGAAGCGCTCGAACACGTGCCCAGGATAGGCCTCCACGCTGGCGGCCGAGCGTTCCCGAGACTCGCTGTAATCTTGCTTACAACACGGGAATATGGTCTTTGACCAGGGCGTTGAGCCGGGTGCACCGCCACACACGTGAAGGAGAACACCATGGCCCAGATCGACACACAGGTCCTGCCGCTGCTGCCCCTGTCGTCGGGGGTGGTGCTTCCCGGCATGGTCGTGACCCTCACGGTCGAGTCGGAAGACGCCCGCCGGGCGCTGGAGGCCTCGGAGACCTCCGACGGCGAGCTCTTGCTGGTGCCCCGGGTGGGGTCCCGGTATGCGCGGATCGGGACGGTCGCGAAGGTGGAGGACGTCGGCCGGCTCCGGAACGGCCTGGATGCCCTCGTGATCCGAGGCCTGTACCGAGCCGTGGTCGGCACCGGCGTCGCGGGAACCGGTGACGCCGTCTGGGTCCAGTTCGAGCCGAGCCCCGACCCCGAGCAGTCATCGGAGCGGGCGCGAACCCTCGCGAGGGAGTACCGCGCGGTGCTCGAGAACATCATCGAGTCGCGCGGGGTGCCCGGCGTGGCCGACTTCCTGCGCGGCATCGACGATCCCGGGCAGATCGCCGACACGGCCGGCTATTCGCCGGACCTGTCGTTCGAGCAGAAGGTGGAGGTGCTCGAGACCCTCGAGGTCGAGGCTCGGCTCGAGCGCGTCCTCACCTGGGCGAGGGAGGTCCTGGCCGACGTCGAGCTGAAGGACAAGATCCGGACCGACGTTCGCGAGGGCATGGAGAAGAACCAGCGCGAGTACCTGCTCCGTCAGCAGATGGACGCGATCCGCAAGGAGCTCGGCGACGACTCGGACGAGAACGTCGTCGAGGAGTACCGGACGAAGATCGCGGACGCGAACATGCCGCAGAACGCGCGGGAGGAGGCCGAGCGGGAGCTCGGTCGCCTCGAACGCACCTCGGAGCAGTCGCCCGAGTACGGCTGGATCCGCACCTACCTGGACTGGATGACCGAGATCCCGTGGGACATCCGAACCGAGGACAACCTCGAGATCGCCGATGCCCGCCGCATCCTGGACCAGGACCACACGGGGCTCGAGGACGTGAAGGACCGCATCGTCGAGTACCTGGCCGTCCGCAAGCTCCGGCAGGAGCGCGGGCTCGGCCCGGCCGCCGGCCGGGGCTCCGGCGCGATCCTGACGCTCGTCGGACCTCCGGGCGTCGGCAAGACGTCGCTCGGCGAGTCCGTCGCGCGGGCGCTGGGCAGGAAGTTCGTCCGGATCTCGCTCGGCGGGATCCACGACGAGGCCGAGATCCGCGGACACCGTCGGACGTACGTCGGTGCGCTCCCGGGTCGGATCGTGCGCGCCTTGAAGGAGGCCGGCACGAAGAACCCCGTGATGATGCTCGACGAGGTCGACAAGGTCGGCGCCGACTGGCGGGGGGACCCGTCGAGCGCCCTGCTCGAGGTCCTCGACCCGGCGCAGAACCACACCTTCCGCGATCACTACCTGGAGGTCGACCTCGACCTGTCCGAGGTGCTGTTCATCTCGACCGCGAACGTGTCCGAGACGATCCCGGGCCCGTTGCTCGACCGGATGGAGGTCATCCGGCTGGACGGCTATACCGAGGACGAGAAGGTCGCGATCGCTCGTGACCACCTGCTCGCGCGCCAGGTCGAGCGCAACGGCCTACGCGCCGAGGAGGTCGAGATCACCGACCACGCGATCCGTCAGGTCGTGGGCGACTACACGCGCGAGGCCGGCGTGCGGAACCTGGAGCGAGAGCTTGGCAAGGTCCTGCGCAAGGTCGCGACGCGGTTGGCCCGAGGCGACGCGCAGGCACCGGTCCGCGTGGACGTGACCGACATCCGCGAGTACCTGGGCCGGCCGAAGTTCTTCTTCGAAGCCGCGGACCGCACGAGCGTGCCGGGCGTTGCGACCGGCCTCGCCGTCACGGGGACCGGCGGCGACGTGCTGTTCATCGAGGCCACACGCCTCGAGGGCGGCGAGGGTTCGGACGGGCTCGTGCTCACCGGACAGCTCGGCGACGTCATGAAGGAGTCGGGCCAGATCGCGCTCAGCTACGTTCGCTCGCACGCCGACGAGCTCCAGATCGACCGGTCCCGGCTCGTCGGCCGCTTCCACGTGCACGTGCCGGCCGGTGCGGTGCCGAAGGACGGGCCGAGCGCGGGCGTGACGATGGTCACCGCGATCGCGTCGCTGCTCTCGGACACGCCGGTGCGGAGCACCGTCGGGATGACCGGCGAGGTGACGCTCCAGGGGCGGGTGTTGCCGATCGGCGGCGTGAAGCAGAAGGTGCTCGCCGCCCACCGGTCGGGCCTCAAGGAGGTCATCCTCCCCAAGCGGAACGAGGGGGATCTCGACGACGTGCCCGAGCAGGTGCGCGAGGAGATCGACGTTCCACCCGGTCGAGGCGATCGAAGAGGTCCTGTCGATCGCCTTGGAGCGCACGGCGGCCGAGCAGGTCGTGATCGACGCCGCCTGAACCCTACGCGGCCGAGGCCAACCTGCGGACGAGCTCGGCGCGTGACTGCAAGGCGAGCTTCGGATACACGTTGCCCAGGTGAAACTCGATCGTCTTCGGGCTGAGGAACAGCGCGGTTGCGGCCTCCTTGTTCGAGGCGCCCTCCGCAACGACCAGCGCGACCGGAGCTCCGGGGCCGTGAGCTCTCGCAACGAGCCGGGCTGCGTGGGAGCGGGCGTTCCCCCGGCGGCGCGCAGCTCGGCGCGCTGCGGGTCATGGAGCGGCTGCAGCTCGAGTAGGTCTCACTGTGCTGGGAGCATCTCCCACAACACCGGCGAACCCTCGAACACCGGCAGCACCAGGAAGAACAACGAGCGCTCGTTCGAGCCGTCGGCGTCGATGAACCGCAGCTCGTACGTGTTGCCCGTGTTCCTGATGAGCCGCAGCTCGTTCCTCTTGCCCGCGTTCCTGATGAACGCGATCCGCGAGCCGTCGGGCGACCATGCCGGTGCTAGCGCGTCGCCGTGTTCGCTCGTGAGCTGGGTCGGACCTTCGTTGAGGGCGCTCAACGCGAACGGGTCAACGACGAGGAGCTGGATGTCACTCGGTCCCTCGTTCACATACGCGGCGAACACAAGACGGGTTCCGTCGGGAGACCAGGCCGGCGCGTTGTACGAGAAGGCTCGCGGGTCCACCGATGCGTTGGGCAGGAGCGGGCGCGCGCTCGAGCCGTCCGCGTCCACGGTCCAGAGCTCGGTCCCACGATCGGCCGCGCGTTGACACGCGTCCGCGCAGCGCGACGGGGGCTCGCCAACGAACCCGGTCTTTCGAAGGAACGCGATGGTGGAACCCGTCGGCGACCACGACGGGTACAGGTACCGTTCGGACGATCCCGCGGGCAGCAGAAGGCGCTCGTTCGACCCGTCGGCGTCGATCAGATAGAGCGAGGTCCCGTCGCCCACGGCTTTGCCGAACACGATCTGCGAGCCGTCGGGCGACCACGACGCCCCCCAGAACCCACCGGTCTCCGCCAGCGTCACGACGCGGTCGTCCGGCTCGAGCACCAAGACCCCGCCGTCGCGCGTCGCGAACAGCAGGCGCTGACCGTCGGACGACCAACCGAGCGGGTACCCCCACGGCCCGGTGCGGAGCACGGTCCGGGCCGAGGGCTCGCCATCGGGATCGAACACCGCGGCTCCCGCATCCCCACGATGGTCAAGCATCACCGTGATGCGGTCATCGATCGGGCCGGTGAGTGCCGGCGTAGGCATCGGGACGGCGGGACGCTCTGGACCAACCCTGAGCACCGCCCGGACGCCGACGACGAGCCCGAACGACGCGAGCGCCACACAGATCAACGTCGCGACTACCATCAACACCCCGCGCCGGTGAGCTCTCGGCACGAGTCCCTGGGGCACGGCGGTCTGCGGGGGGATCTCGTCCGCCAGGGCCGTCAGGCGGTCTCGGAGCCTCTGGTCTTCCATGTCATCCTTCCGAGATCAGGGGACGGAGCCGTTCCATTCCGCGTGAGAGCAGCGACTTTACCGTTCCGGGCCGGCAGCGCATCACATCCGCGATCTGTGCCTCAGACAGGTCTTCGAAGTAGCGCAGGACGATCGCGGTGCGGTTCCGGATGGGGAGCTCGAGCAGCGCGATACGCATCGCCTCACGCTCGACGGCATCGGGGTCACGGGTGACGAGCGCCCGGGGCCCGGCGCTCCGCTCGAGGAACCGCCGTTCGACCTGCTTGCGCCGGCCGTAGGAGTTCGCGAGGTTCACGACGCATCGACGGAGGTAGCCGGGGAACGCGCCCGCGTCCCGAAGGTGCAGGAGCCTTCCCGCCACGCGGACGAACGCATCCTGCACAAGGTCTTCGGCGAGCGCCCGGTCGCCGGTCAGCAGGTACGCGAACCGAACGGCATCCGAGGCGTGCCGGAGGTACAGGTCCTCGAGCACTTGCCCCTCGACCCTGACCGGCTCCACGGCTGCTCGCACGTCCTGCATCCCTAGAGTCAAACGCGCAGGCTCCCGCTTCGGTTGCAGGCGACCAACCAGTTCGGACGACGGAACCGATCGGCGCGCTCGCGCGTTTCTCAGCCAGGAGAGCGTGACACCGCTGGGAGCTCTCCGGAAGGGGGCGGAGCGCATGCGCCGCTTTGCAACGGACCTCGGCAACCTCACGCCTACCGCTGCTGATCGCCTTCGTGGCGGCGGCATGCAGGCGGCATGCAGCGGGGCTGCAGGTGTGACCCGTGTGGTCGCGGCGATAGGGGCGACCCTTCCTTGACGAGTGGGTGCCAGATGAGCGGAACGTTGCAGCCGAGAAGATCGGCGTGGGCCAACCGGCAGCGACCGAGAAAGGAGGAAGGGCGATGAAGTTGTTCGCGGGCGATCCGGGCGGCATAGCAGAGCGACAAGGCCCATACCTCGTAGACCGCTACCTGCCGGGACGCGATCGGGGCCGGCTGGAGTCCACGCTGGCTCGGCTCCCGAAAGAGACGCTTGGCGTCGCGTATCTCGGCTCGCTCCACGTCCCCTCGGACGAATCGTGCTTCTGCCGATTCGAGGCGGCCGACGCGGAGAGCGTCCGGGAGGCCAACGATCTCGCGAGAGTGCCGTTCGCACGGATCGTGGAGGCAACCGAGCTCGGGATCGCGAAACGCGGTCCCACTCAGGAAGGAGGATGAGCATGAGGCGGACGATGGGACTGATGCTGGCCGTCATCTTGGCAGCTGGGTTCGCCGTCACCGCTCAGGCGGGTACCGCGGGCAAGGCCTCGGCCGATGGGGGCGGGGATCGCCGGAACGCCGACGTCACCTTCACGAAATGGGTGACGAGTCTCCCCGACGACCCATCAACGTTCGCCGGGATCTCCATGGCGGGGGTCGTCGGCGGCGATGTCGGTCAAGGCACGTACTCCGGGATGGTCATCAGCGACGACACGACGTCCAGGCCCGGCTTCTGGCTGGCACAAGCCCTCTACGGATTCAAGGGCAGCAAGCACTCCTTCGTCGCGCACAACCTCATCGCGGAGGACCACACGACGAGTCCGATCACCGCCACGATCCGCGGCTTCGTCGTCTCTGGATGGATGATGGGCGCGCGCGTGACCGGGGGATACACCGTCCTGGACCCCTGCCCGATCCCAACACCGGGCAACGTGCTCGGTACCACGTGCTTCCAGGGGACGCTCCACCTTCAACTCGCGCGCGATGCATAGCCGCGCCCGGTAGATCGCATCTGATCGCATCGCTGGCGTCTCGAGCGGCGGCGGACCTCGCGTCCGCCGCCGCTTCGAACCTGCCCGATGCCGGCCGCGGCACAGAAGCGAACCACTGGATCCACTGCTCCGCAGGGGGCGACTCGTCGTTCGCGGGCGATCGCCTCGAGTTGGGCGAAACGTGCCCGGCCTGGTCGTAGTTCGATGGATGCCCCGCGGTCAGACGAAGGGGCCCGGCGGTGTAGCCCGAAGCGAGCGGCGGCCGACCCGCGTAGATTCCGACCGTGAGGATCGCGGTTCTCGGCGGATCGGGACGGACGGGGCGCGAGGTCGTCGAACAGGCGCTCGAACGCGGGCACGAGGTGACGGCGTTCGTCCGCGACGCATCGAGGCTAGTCATGTCGCACGACCACCTCCGGGTCGTCGAGGGCGACGCGCGTGATCCGGACGCCGTACGCGAGGCCGTCCGCGGGATGGACGCGGTCATCTCCGTGCTCGCCTTGGGGAAGGCCGAGGACGAGCCCGAACATTCGGAGGCGACACGCACGATCGTCGAGGCGCTCGAGCGCGAGGGCGTTCGGAGGATCGTCGTGACGGCCAACAACCACGTGTTCGGCGACGACGAGGTGACCGGTGAGTTCGCGGCGGCCGCGCGTGAGCACCGCCGGAACCGCGACCTGCTCCGCGCCGGCGACTACGGCTGGACGCTCGGTGCCGCCCCCAGCGTCGTGGACGAACCCGGGACCGGCTACGAGGCCGTCGTGGACGCGAAGGCCCCGGGGAAGAAGATCGCCACGGCCGACTTCGCGGCGTTCACGCTCGACGTGCTCGAGCGCGACGACTGGATCGGCCACATCGTGGGCGTGTCGAGCGTCGTCTGACGCGCATCGCGCCACCGGCGCACGTGCCCCGGCTACTATCCGGCGCATGGTCGTGGACGCGACGCGCCTGGACGGGAGCCCGTTCCCGCCGATCGCGCAGTACGCCTTCCTGTCCGATCGCGATGTGCAGGCGTTGGTCGCGCCGTCGGGGAACGTCGAGTGGCTCTGCCTCCCGCGGCCGGACGGTCCGAGCGTGTTCGCGGCGATGCTCGATCGTTCGGCTGGGATGTTCCGGGTGGGACCTGAGGACGCGACCGTGCCGGCCGGTCGTCGATATGTGCCCGGGACCCTCGTGCTCGAGACGACCTGGCAGGTCCGGACGGGCTGGCTGATCATCCGCGATGCCCTGCTCGTCGGCCCCTGGTACGACGACACGAAGCGCGCCGTGGCCTACCAGCGGCCGCCGGGTGACGACGAGGCGGAACACGTCCTGCTCCGGACGATCCGCTGCGTGAACGGTCACGTCGAGCTCACCCTCGATTGCGAGCCCGCGCCCGACTTCGGGCGGGCCGGCGTCGATTGGGAATACGAGGGGGAGGGCTACGGCCGCGCCGTCGCCAGGTCCGAGGGAACCGACGTACAGCTCCGTCTGACCACCGACATGCGCGTCGGCTTCGAGGGCAGCCGGGCGCACGCCTCCACGACCCTGCGCGAGGGCGACGATCGGTTCGTCGCGCTCTCGTGGTCCGATCACGAGGCGCCGCAGTCGTACGAGGAGGCCGCCGACCGGATGTGGCGCACGCAGGAGTACTGGCGGGAATGGCTGAACCACGGTGAGTTCCCGGACCACCCATGGCGCACCTACCTGCAGCGCAGCGCGCTCACGCTGAAGGGGCTCACGTACGTCCCCACGGGCGCCCTGATGGCGGCCTCGACCACCTCGCTCCCCGAGACCCCCGGCGGGCAGCGCAACTGGGACTACCGGTACTCCTGGATCCGGGACTCCACCTTCGCGCTCTGGGGGCTGTACTCGCTCGGGTTCGACAAGGAGGCGGACGGCTTCTTCGAGTTCGTCGCCGACCGGTGCGAGCACGCCCAGGAGCTCCAGGTGATGTACGGGATCGGCGGCGAGCGGGACCTGGCCGAGAGCACGCTCGACCACCTCTCGGGGTACGACGGTGCGAGCCCGGTCCGGATCGGCAACGCGGCGTTCGACCAGACGCAGCACGACGTCTGGGGTGTGTTCCTCGACTCGGTCTACCTGCACGCGAAGTCCAGGGACCGGATGCCCGAACGCGTGTGGCCGATCGTGGTGGCCCAGGTGGAGGAGGCCATCGAGCACTGGCGCGAGCCCGACCGTGGCATCTGGGAGGTCCGGGGCGAGCCGAAGCACTTCACCTCCTCGAAGGTCTTCTGCTGGGTCGCGCTCGACCGAGGTGCGCGCCTCGCGCGACGGCGAGGGGAGGAGAAGCTCGAGGCCGAGTGGCGAGCCATCGCCGAGGAGATCCACACGGACATCTGCGAGCAGGGCGTCGACGATCGCGGCGTGTTCACCCAGTACTACGGGACCACCGCGCTCGACGCGTCCTTGCTGCTGCTGCCGCTCGTTCGCTTCCTGCCGCGCGACGATCCCCGGATCCACGCCACCGTCCGCGCGATCGCCGACGAGCTCACGGTCGACGGGCTCGTGCTGCGGTACCGCGTCGAGGAGACGGACGACGGGCTCGCGAGCGAGGAGGGCACGTTCACGATCTGCTCGTTCTGGCTCGTGTCGGCGCTCGTCGAGATCGGGGAGCTCGCCCGGGCCCGCGCGCTCTGCGAGAAGCTCCTGTCCTTCGCGAGCCCGCTCCAGCTCTATGCCGAGGAGCTCGATGCGGCGACCGGACGCCATCTCGGCAACTTCCCGCAGGCGTTCACGCACCTGGCGCTGATCAATGCGGTCGTCCACCTGATCCAGGCGGAGCAGCACGAGCGGCGCGGCTTCTCGATGGCGCACCCGATCATCGGCTGAGTGCGGGCCGTCCACTAGTCTTCCGCCGTGCTCGAGCTCCTCGGTCTCACCCGGCGCTTCGGCGACGTCGTCGCGCTCGACAACGTGTCGTTCTCGATCCCGGAAGGTCGCATGGTCGGCTTCGTGGGCCCGAACGGCGCCGGGAAGACCACGGCGATGCGGATCGTGCTCGGCGTGCTCCGGCCGGACGCGGGACAGGTCCGATGGCGCGAGCAACGCGTCGACGCCGAGATCCGCCGGCGGTTCGGATACATGCCGGAGGAGCGCGGCCTCTACCCGAAGATGCGGGTGCTCGACCAACTCGTCTACCTCGCTCGCCTGCACGGCCTGACCGCGGATGACGCCCGCGCGCAGGCGGCGCGGATGGTCGAGGTACTGGGCGTCCCCGAACGGGTGAAGGACAAGACCGAGTCGCTCTCGCTCGGCAACCAGCAGCGGGTCCAGCTCGCGGCCGCCCTCGTCCACCGTCCCGAGGTGCTGGTCCTGGACGAACCCTTCTCGGGGCTGGACCCGGTCGGCGTGGACGTGCTCTCCGGCGTGCTGCGGGAGCAGGCAGAGGCCGGCGTGCCCGTCGTGTTCTCGAGCCACCAGCTCGACCTGGTCGAGCGCCTGTGCGAGTCGGTGGTGCTCATCGACCGCGGGCGAGTGGTCGCCGACGGCCGGATCGCCGACCTCCGGGCGCGTGACCCCCGCCGGCTCGTGCGGATCGAGGTGCCGCGGGGCCGACGGCGGATGGCTCGACGCGCTCCCGGGGGTCCGCATCCTCGAGCCGCTCCCGGATGGGGCGATCCTCGAGCTCGGCGACGGCGTCCGCGAGACCGACGTGCTCGACGCCGCGAGAGCGGCGGGCGCGGTGCGGCACTTCAGCGTCGTGCAGCCGAGCCTGTCGGAGATCTTCCGCGAGGCGGTGACGCGGTGAGCCCCTGGCGGATCGTCGCGAGGCGCGAGTTCGTCGAGCGCGCCCGCGACCGTGGATTCCTCATCTCGACCGTGATCACGCTGCTGATCCTCGTCGGCATCATCGTGATCACGAACGCGCTCGATCGCGGGACCACCTTCGACGTCGTGGTCGTCGGGGAGGGGTCGGCATCGCTCGCGGAGGACGTCACGACGGCCGCGTCGGTCCTCGGCGTCGGGGTCGACGTCGGCACGCTCCCGGACGGCGAGGCGGCCGAACGAGCGGTGCGGTGCGGGCGAGGCGGACGCCGCGATCATCGACGCGGCCCGGATCCTCGTGCGGGCCGAACCCCCGGCGCAGCTCGTCGAGCTGATCCAGGCGGCCTCGATCCGGCAGCGCTCGCTGGAGGCGCTGGTCGAGGCCGGGCTGTCCGAGGAGCAGATCCGCTCCGCCCTCACCCAGCAGCCACTGCCCGTGGACGCGCTCGAGCCCGTGGACCAGCGGCGGCGGGAGCTCGCGGCCGTCGCGTTCGTCGGGGTGCTGATCCTGTACGGGCAGCTGTTCGCCTACGGCTACTGGGTCGCCGCGGGCGTCGTCGAGGAGAAGAGCTCGCGCGTGATCGAGGTGCTCCTCGCGACCGTCCGCCCCTCGCAGCTGTTGCGCGGGAAGATCTTCGGGATCGGGGCGCTCGCGCTCGCACAGCTGGTGGTGATCGGCCTCGTGGGCCTGGTGACGTCGTACGCCGTCGGCCGGCTCGAGTTCCCGTCGGGGGCGCTCGCGATCGTCGGGCTCGTGCTGTTCTGGTTCGTCCTGGGCTTCTTCTTCTACGCGGGGTTGTTCGCCGTCGCGGGGTCCATCGTGACCCGACAGGAGGACCTCCAGTCGACGATGACGCCGCTCACGATCTTGATCGTGGGGTCGTTCTTCATCGGGATCAGCGCGACGTCGGAACCCGAGCTCCACGCTCGCGGCCGTCGCCTCGCTGTTGCCGTTCTCGGCTCCGCTCGTGATGCCGACCCGGATCGTGCTCGGCGAGGCGAGCGCGGCCGAGGTGGTGCTCTCGATCGCTCATCTCGGTGGCCACGACCGCCGCCCTCATCCCGATCGCGACGAAGGTGTACGCGCGCGCCGTGCTCCAGACCGGACGGGTCAAGCTCGGTCAGGTGCTCCGGCAGCGCGCGTAGCGCAGCCCGTCACGACTGCACGGACGGGACCAGGCAGAACTCGTTGCCCTCGGGGTCCGCCATCACCCGCCAGTGCACGCCCGCCGTGCGCCGGTCCGCGATGCGGGAACCGCCGTGCCGGCGCACCCAGCGGGTCCACTCCTGCAGGTCGTCCACCTCGAGGTCGACGTGCATCCGGTTCTTCGCGGCCTTCGGCTCGGGCACCCACTGGATCCCGATCGCGGGGACGCCGTCGCCCGTCGCCTCCAGGAACACGAACCGCCCGTCGTCGAACCGGCTCGCGACCTCGGTTCCCAGCAGGCCGCACCAGAACGGGGCCAGCGCCTCGGGATCACGCGAATCGAGCATCACGTGCGAGATCCGGCACGCCGGTCACGCCACGAGCTCCGCCGCCATCTCGTCGAACACGCGCGAGTGGGCGTCGACGTCGTCCTCGGTCGTCGCGGGCGACATGAGCGCCATGTTGTGGAACGGCGTGAGCAGGATCCCTCGGTTCAGGGCGTACAGGTGCGTGTACCTCGCCAGCTCGTGGTCGTCGGCCGCCGCGGCCTCGCCGCCGTCGCGGGGCGGGACCGGCGTGAACCAGTACTCCGCGCGGCAACCCAGACGCTGGACGTTCCACGGCAGCCGGTGCCGCTCGATCGCGTCCTTCACGCCTGCCGCCCAGCGTTCGCCGAGCGAGATCATCCGCCCGAAGGCTTCGTCGGTCAGGACGTGCTCGAGCGTGGCGCGCATCGCCGCGAGGGACAACGCGTTGCCCGAGAGCGTGCCGCCGATCCCCCCGACATCGGTCGTGGGCAGCGTCTCCAGGTGCGCGCGGCACCGCTCCGCGACCTCGGCGGTCATGCCGTAGCAGGCCGCCGGCACACCGCTCGCGAGTGGCTTGCCGATCGTCAGGAAGTCGGGCTCGAGGCCCCACGCCGCGGTGGCGCCGCCCGGACCCGCGCAGATGCAATGCGTCTCGTCGATCACGAGGTACGTGCCGTGCTCCTTCGTCAGCTCGCGGAGCGCGTCGTGGTAGCCGGGTTGGGGCAGGACGATGCCGATGTTGGTGAGCGCCGGCTCGGCGAGCACACAGGCGACATCGCCGTGCTCAAGCGCCGCGGCGAGCGCGTCGACGTCGTTGAACTCGACGACGCGGGTGGTCTGCGACGGGATCGACCGCCGGTCCCACGTTGCCGGGGCGCGGACCGGCTGCGCCTCCCTCGACCGTGACGATCGTCTCGTCGACCGACCCGTGGTAGCAGTAGTTGAAGACGAGGATCTTCGGCTTCCCGGTGATCGCTCGCGCGAGCCGGATCGTGAACCGGTTCGCGTCGGTCGCCGTCAGGCAGAACTGCCACGTGGGCAGGCCGAAGCGACGCTCCATCTCCGCCCCGACCCAGATCGCGTCCTCCGTCGGCAGCATCGTCGTGATGCCCTTCGCCGCCTGCTCCGCGATCGCGGCGACCGCCTCCTTCGGTCCGTGACCGGTCATCGCGCCGGTGTCGCCGAGGCACAGGTCGACGTACTCGTGCCCGTCGACGTCGCGGAAGCGCGCGCCGCTCGCCTCGGCGACGAACACCGGGAACGGCCCGGCCCATTCGCTCATCCACGGCATCGGGACCCCGGCGAGCAGGTTCGCCTGCCCCCGTTCGAAGAGCGCTCGGGAGCGTGGATGGGCCGCCTCGAACCGTCCCAGCTCCCGGACCGTGAGGTCGGCGAGTCGGGTCCGGTCGACCGACGTGTCCACGGGTCGCCTAGGCCGGCCGACCGAGCTCGCGTCGCAGCGCGGCGAGCGGCAACGACCCGAGCGACAGCAGGCGATCGTGGAACGCGGAGAGGGAGAAGGACGATCCCGTCCCGGTCGGCCGCCGCGGCGCGCTGCCGTTCGATCTCGAACTGCCCGACCTTGTAGCTCAGCGCCTGGCCGGGCATCGTGATGTAGCGATCGGTCTCGATCACCGCGTCGACGTTCGGGACGCCCGCCTCCTCCATCGTCCGGATCGCCTGCTCGCGCGTCCATCCGAGCGCGTGGATCCCGGTATCGACGACGAGTCGGGCAGCGCGCATCCCCTGCAGATCGAGCATCCCGAGACGCTCGGCCTCGTCCAGGTACAGCCCCATCTCGTCGGCGAGCCGCTCGCTGTACAGACCCCAACCCTCCGTGAACGCGCTGCCGGCGAGGAACCCGCCGAAGCGGCGGAGCGTCGTGTTCCCCTCCATCTGCTGCTCGAGCGCGATCTGGAAATGATGCCCGGGGTTCGCCTCGTGGTACGTGGTCGAGGCGAGGTGGTGCCTCGGCTTGCCCGGCAGGCCGAACCCGTTCACGTAGTACACGCCGGGACGCGATCCGTCCTCGGTGGGCTGGTTGTAGAAGGCGAACGGCATGTCCTGCTCGCGGAACTCCTCGACGAGCCGAACCTCGCAGTTCGCGCTCGGGATCCGGCCGAACCAGTCGGGGGCGACCTCCCAACTGCGACGCACCTGCTCCTCGGCGGTCGCCTGCAGTTCCTCCTTCGAGTCGAACGCGTTCCCACCGGACGCGGTCAGGGCGGCGGTCGCCGCCGCCGGGTCGGGACTGCCGAGGATCCGCGCCGAGCGCGCCCGCTCGTCCTGGATCTTCGCGAGGTCCTCGAGGCCGAGCTCGTGGGTCGCCCGCGGGTCCAGGGGGAGCGTCGTCCACGACAGGATCTGCGAGGCGTAGATCGCCTCCCCGTTCGGAAGCGCGGACAGGCCGATCGTCTCGGTCGCGCGCGGCAGGTACGCGCGCAGGCCGTCGAGGTATCGACCGAGCGCGGGGAGCAGGTCCCGCTCGACCGGATCCATGATCGCCTCCCGGCCCGCCGTGTCGTCGGCGGCGACCTGCGCCAGCAGCGGCGAGTCCTCCGCGCCGGCCTCGAGGATCCGCTCGGTCTGTCCGATCGCCCGCTCGACCACGATGCGCGGCGCGGTCACGCCGTCCGCGATGCCTTCGCGAAGCAGGTCGGCCGAGGCGTCGTAGAAGTTCGGCGTCGCGGAGATCCGGGCCACGAACCGCTCCACGCGTTCGGGTGTGTCGACGCGCTGCAGCGAGGCGAGGTCCCCGACCAGGCCCGCCGGTCCCCAGAGGTGGCTCGCCGCCCACAGCCGGTCGATCCGGTGTTCGAGCGAGGCGAGGTCGCGCTGCGCGATCGCCTCGAGGATGTCGATGCTGATCCGCAGGTCGTCGCCGAGCGACTCGCGATCCAGGAGGCCCACCTCCTCGAGTGCGCCCGCGTGGAGCCGCTCGCGCGCCGCACGGCCCTCGGGCCCGGGATCCGGGAGCCGGTCGTCGAACCGCTCGTCACCGACCGCGGTCCCCAGGATCGGCTCGGTTTCGAGCAGTTGGTTCCAGTAACGGTCGATCAGCTCGCGCGCGGCGGCGTCGGTGTCCGGTTCGGAGCCCACGGAGTGAACATCCTAGTGCTCCGGTCTCAGGAGATGCCTTCCCCCAGCCGAACCCTAGGAGGGTTCCGGCGTTCTCACGTCGCGGATGCGGTAGACGAAGGAGGAGGCATGAAGCCGATGTGGTCCCGGGCGCTCGGCGTCGCCGTGGCGCTTTCGCTCGCGGCGTGCCAGGGATCGGGGGCCACCGAGGGCCCGGTCCCGCCGGCCGGAGGGGAGCCGGCCCCGATCGTCGCGGGCGATGGGCCGGTCGCGGTCGAGTCGGCCCCCGAGCCGGTGCCCGGCTTTCGGGACGGCGCCTACCGAGGCCTCGGGACGTGGATCGACATCTACGACGAGCAGGCGTGGAGGCATCCCACCCGAACGGTCCGTTCGATGGCCGCCCGGGGCGTCCGCACGATCTACCTGCAGACGTCGAACTTCAACCGGCATCGGCCGTTCGTGCACCGCGACGGCGTCGAGACCTTCCTCGAGAGCGCGCATCGCCACGGGCTGGCCGTCGTGGCCTGGTACCTGCCCGGCTTCCGAGACGTGGAGCGGGACCTGCACCGGGCGCTTCGCGCGATCTCGCTGGTCACCGGCGGGGGGAGCGGTTCGATTCGTTCGCCCTGGACATCGAGTCGTCGGAGGTCCGGAGCCCCGCCGCCCGGACGAACCGACTACTGCGCCTGTCCGACCGGATCCGGCGGGCGGCGGGGCCGCGGTACCCGCTCGGCGCGATCGTCGCCTCGCCCCGGAGGATGCGGACCGACGCCGCGTATTGGCCGGGATTCCCTTGGCGGGAGCTCGGGACGACCTTCGACGTGTTCCTGCCGATGACGTACTACACCTATCGGGTGAGCGGACGCGAGGACGCCGCCTGGTACACCGCGAAGAACGTCCTGATCATCCGGCAGGAGACCTCGGGGATGAACGTCCCGATCCACGTGATCGGCGGGATCTCGTTCGACGCCACGGGTCCGGAGACGCGCGGCTTCGTCGACACGATCTTGGACCGCGATGTGATCGGCGCGAGCTACTACACGTTCCCCGGCACCACCGCGGAACAGTGGGACGCGCTTCGCGCGATCGGCTGAACCTACCCCTCGACCCAGCCGAAGTGGCGTTCGCGGACGCCGGCCTTCGTCGTCTCGTCCACGAAGCTCGCGTCGATCGCGTTCGCGGTCACCACGCGGAGGTCGTCGTCGGAGAACCCGAGCCGGTCGCGGCACACCTCGAACTCGTGCGTGAGGTCGATCGCGAACAACCCGGGGTTGTCCGTGTTGATCGTCACCGAGACCCCCTGGTCGAGGAGGCGTCGGGCCGGGTGCTCCTCGATCGCGGTGACCGCCTCGGTCCTGCGGTTCGAGGTCGGACACATCTCGAGCGTGACGCCCCGTTCCCGCACGAGCGCCGTGACCTCGGGATCCGCCGCCACGCTCACGCCGTGGCCGAGACGCAGCGAGCCGAGCGCCTCGATCGCCTCGCGCGGGAACTCGGGTCCGCCGGACTCGCCGTAGTGCGTCGTGAGCCGCAGGCCGCTGCCGTCGAGCTCGGCGACCACGTCCCGGTACAGCGACGGTGGGAAGGCGCGTTCGTCGCCGGCGAGATCGAACGCCAGGAAGTCGTCGCGATGCTCGACGGCGAAGTGCACCGTGCGTTCGACCGAGTCGATGCCGTAGTTCCGGCTGGCGATCGCGATCAGGCCCACCGCGACGTCGTGCTCGCCGCTCGCCCGCCGCACGCCGCGCACGATCGCGTCGAGGGCGAGGTCCCAGTCGAGCCCGTGCGGTTCGCACAGGAACTCCGGGGAGAACCGCAGCTCGGCGAGCCGAACGTTGTCCGCCGCGAGGTCCTCCACGGCCTCGTACGCGATCCGCTCCGCCGCCGCATCGTCGAAGAACGCCGCCTGCGCGACGGTGAACCGCGACAGGACCTCCTCGAGGCTCCGCATCGGCTCGAGCACCTGCGCCCGCGGGGCGAGCTCCCGCGGGGTGCTCTCGGGCAGCGGTGCGCCCGCCTCCCGGTACACCTCGATCAGGGTCTTGAGGCGGACCGCGCCCTCGAGATGCCGATGCAGGTCGACCTTCGCCGCCGTTTTGAGATCCACTCGCCTACACATAGCATGCGGGGGACCGCGGGAGGTCGGATGTTGCTCGAGGGGAAGAGGCTGCTCGTTACCGGGGTGCTCACGCGCGAGTCGATCGCGTTCGCGGCCGCGCGCGCTCTGCAGGAGCACGGCGCCGAGCTGGTGCTGACGTCGTTCGGCCGCGCGATGGGATTGACCGAGAAGTCGGCGCGCCGGCTCCCGAACCCGGTCGACGTCTTGGAGATGGACGCGAACGACCCCGACCAGATCGCGTCGGTGGCCGAGGAGATCGGCACCCGGTGGGGCAGGCTCGACGGCTTCCTGCACGCGATCGCGTTCGCGCCGCAGGACGCGCTCGGGGGCAACTTCCTGCAGACGCCGTGGGAGAGCGTCGGGACCGCGATCCAGACGAGCGCGTATTCGCTCAAGGCGATCGCGGTCGGGATGCTCCCGCACATGAAGGAGCAGGGGGGAGCGATCGTCTCGCTCGACTTCGACGCGCGGGTCGCGTGGCCGATCTACGACTGGATGGGCGTCGCGAAGGCGTCGCTCGAGTCGATCACGCGGTACCTCGCCCGCGACCTCGGTCCGCACGGGATCCGCGTGAACACGCTCTCCGCGGGACCGCTGCGGACGATCGCCGGCAAGGGGATCCCGGGGTTCCAGGCGCTCGCCGACGGGTGGAACGGCCGGGCGCCGCTCGGCTGGGACCCGACCGACGCGAGCCCGGTCGCCGACGCGATCGTGTTCCTACTCTCGGACCTCGCGCGCGGGATCACGGGCGAGATGGTGCACGTCGACGGCGGCTACCACGCGATCGGCTCGGCGGCGGCTCCGGTCGAGGATCCGTCCGAAGCTCAGACGGGGGACGCGCCCACCTAACGCATCCGCACGCCGGCGTCGAGGGCGAGGCCCTTCTGCGCTCCAGCGATGATCCGGAAGGCTTCCTTCAAGCCCTGCAGTGCCACGCTGCCGAGCTCGCTCGGGTCGACGAAGTCGTCGGGCTCCAGTCCTGTCCGGAATCGCTCGGCGTGGTGGAGCAGCCTGATCTCCCACAGGAGCCGGAAGGCTTCCTCGAGGCCCAGCCGCGTCTCGGCGTCGATCCCCCCCGCCGCCTCCACGCCCCGGAGCCGATGCAGCGTCCGCTTCGCGACGACCCCGTGCCTGACCGCGTAGGCCCGAGCGATGTTCCCGATGATCAGGATCCCGCCCCGCTTGAGATCCACGGTGCCCGCATGCTCACCGCGGTGCTGTACCACCAGGCCCCGGACGAATCCGATGGGCGGACGCAGGTCCAGGGCTCGTCTCGCCAGATGCTCGATGAAGAACGGCCGCTGGCGGCCGAGCAGCATCGCCTCGTCCAGGGGGGGTTCGGCGTCGAGCGAACCTGCCACCTGGCGGTAGTCGAAGATGATCGAGAGCTGTTCGCTCGCTTTCGGGCTCTGCTCGCGCATCCAGTAGTCGAACCTGCGGACCCAGTCGTCCAGAGGGAGCCGCAGCGCTTCGTTCGTGGCCATCACGCCTCCCAGGCATCGCGCGAAGCCGGCGGCCTCAAGCCCGGCGGTGACGAAGTCGGCGAGGCGGCCGAGATAGGGCTCGGCCGCCTCACGTTCACCATCGAACGCCATGGCGTGATCCTGGTCGGTTCGGATCGCCTGCTCCTGGCGCGCGGCGCTCCCGAGCGCGAGCCATGCCCATGCCACCGGCGGCGCTCCCAGGCGCTCGACCCCGAGCTTGAGCAGCCGATTGGTCGCCGCGTCGATCGAGAAGGCGATGATGTGGCCGATGTCGACGGGGTCCACGCTCGAGTCCACGAGCGCAGCGATCACCGCAGGCAATTGGCCCATGGCGGCGGCGACCGACTCGGGATCGGCCGCGCGTTCGACGGCACTCTTCAGGGCGAACGGGGTGTTCGTGCCGATGCCCATGAGGTCCGTGTCGGTGACGACGCCCACGATGCGACCGCTGCCCTCAACGATCGGGAAATGGTGGAACCCTCCCTCCAGCATCCGCAGCAGTACCTCGCCCGCCATCGTGTCCGCGGGGATGGTCTGGGCGCCGAGGCGTCATGACGTCGGCCACGGGCGTGTCGCCACCACGCCGCATCGCGACGACCCGGGAGCGCAGGTCTCGGTCGGTGAGGATCCCACGCTCCCCCCGGGTGAGGGGACCAGCAGGCTCGAAACGCGTTCGCGCGCCATCAACGCGGCCGCATCGGCGACGTCCATCTCCGGCTCGCAGGTGACCGGGGGTCGCCGCACGAGCTTGCCCACCTCGCGGTACCTGACGGTGTCGATCTCCGCCTTCAGGGTCTCGTCGACGCGCGCGATCCGCCTCCGGACGCTCGCCGCGACGAACGCGACGCCGGCGCTCGTCTGGAGCACGTCCTTCGCGACCTCCGGCGCGACCAGGTAACACATGGTGTCCTCGGCCGCGCGAACGGAGGCCGCGGGTGCGACCTGGCCGAGGAGCGACCACATACCGAAGACCTCGCCTTCACGAAGCTCGTCGATGACCCGGTTGTCGTCGACGATCTCGACCATGCCATCGCGGACGATGTACAGATTGGCCGCGGGCGCCCCGGCCTGCTGCAGGATCACCGTGCCGGGCGAGAACCGCTGGACCTGCGCGCTGTCGGCGACGCGATGCAGGCGCTCGGCGTCGAGCGCGTCGAACGGCTGGTGCCGCGCGAGGAAGGTCGCGACGTCCACGGTGCGAGCCTACGCCGCCGTGGCGTGAGGCTCGCACCGCGGACGGGCTTGCGGGATGGGCACCCTCCGAACGACCCGAGAGGTAACGTCGTGGGAACCCCCGACGGCTCAAGACGGTCGAGGAACTGGAGGTATGAGCGACCGCCACCTGCCCATCGAGTTCGGGCCCTGCTCGAACGGCGAGTACGACCCCACGCCGCTCTCGCCGGTCGTGCGAGAGACGGTCCGCCGGGCGGCCGCCACCTGCGACGAGAACGCCCTCCGGCTCGGGATCCGCGTCGGGCGTTCCTGCGCTCGTTGTGCGCGGCCTCGACGGTCCTGCTCGCGCTCGACGCGTGCACGAGGGAGGCCCACCGAGCGGCGCCCGAGGTGCCGACCTCCTCGCCCGGTGGCACGTTCGAGGTCCCGCCCGAGGCAACGACCGAACCCGAGGCGGCCGAGGAGGCCGTGGGTGGCGAGGAGTTCATCATGGACGTGCAGGGCCACCTGCTCGAATACGACCTGAACCCCGTCTTCCACGGCGAGGGGTTCTACGCGAACTTCCCGCAGCGGTATTGCGGCGAGGACGACCCGCGGGTCTGCTTCTCGATCGAGCATTTCCTCGAGGCGTTCTTCATCCGCAGCGACACGAACGTCGTCGTGCTCTCGGCGCTGCCGATCTACCCGGAGGGCTCGCCGCTGTCGCCGCAGATCATGGCCGAGACCCGTCGCATCGCGGAGGGCCTGTGCCGCGACGAGCGCGTGCTGCTCCACGGGCAGGTGCTGCCGAACGTCGGCACGCTGGAGTCGGTGCTCGACGGCATGGAGCAGACGGCGAGCCGGTATCCGATCCGCGCATGGAAGACGTTCACACATTTCCCCGACTTCTTCGACCCGGCGGAGGCGCGTGGTGGCTCGACGACCACGAGCGCGGGCTTCCACCGGTGGGGGAGCCGTTCATCCGCAAGAGCGCGGACCTCGGCATCCGGACGATCTGCGTGCACAAGGGACTCTCGGGCGGGAGCCGGTACTCCTCGCCCGTGGACGTCGGTCCCGCCGCCCGCACGTTCCGGGACGTGAACTTCGTCGTGTACCACTCGGGCTACGAGTCCGGCGGGTTCGAGGGCCCGTTCACCTCGGCCACCGCGGAGGCGGGCGTCAACCGGTTGATCGCCTCGCTCGAGCGGTCGGGGATCGGACCGAACGAGAACGTGTATGCGGAGCTCGGCACGACGTGGTGGAACGTGATGCGGACGCCCACGCAGGCCGCCCACGTCCTCGGCAAGCTGTTGAAGCACGTGGGGCAGGACAACGTCGTCTGGGGGACCGACTGCCTGTTCTACGGCTCGCCGCAGCCCCAGATCCAGGCGTTCCGCTCGTTCCAGATCTCCGAGGAGTTCCAGGAGCGCTACGGGTACCCGAGGCTCACGAAGGAGCTCAAGGCGAAGGTGCTCGGACGGAACGCGGCGCGGCTGTACGAGATCGAACCGGTGCCGCCTCGCTGCGACTTCACGCGACGCGAGCTCGCGAAGATCCGGCAGGAGCTCCGCGGCGGAGACCTCCTCCTCGGTCCGGCGACGATCGCGGCTGCCGGCGACGTGCGCGAGCACCACCGGATGGAGGTCTCGACGACGGCATAGGGGGCGAGCCACGGGAACCTCCAATGCGGATTAGAGGGCGGGGCGGACAGATGAGCGAGCGCAGGTGTCGAGTCTCCGTGGCAGGCCCTCCGCATCCGGTGGTGTACGTGGGTGCCCTATCCGCGGATCAAGAGGGTGGCCGTTCCGCGGTTGATGATCCTACGGGCGTTCCGTCAAGGCGAGTGCTGCGAGGCATAGTACGAAGTCACCGACGAACCACAGAACGACGAATGGAGTCGAGATCGGGACATGTCCGATCGCGGCCAGCAGGATCATCAGAAGATTGAATGCCACGACCGTGGCGACCGCAACGACCGACCAAGCGCGCAGCAGGGTCGTCATACCTACATGCTACTCCCGATCCACTCTCGGGTCGGTGTCCACCCGTTCCGGTGTACGACAGGGACGTTGAGGGCGCCGCGCGTCTGCGTGTATGGGGGACTTTCGATCGCCCGAGGAGTGACCCCGCGTCCATCAGCCCTTCGCGACCGAGTCCGGTGAACAGCTGGTCGAGGACCCCGCGGAATCACTAGGCGCTCGGGATAGGGTCGCCTCCCTCTAGTCCACGTAGGGCCCGTTGAATCGCGGCGTCTCACCGTACGGCCTACCGGCCATCAGCATGAATCGCGTACCGGGCGCTGCGTCCGTCACCGTCAACTCGTCGCCGGGGCCCAGCAAGACTAGTTGGCGGACCTTCGCCCGGCGCTCGCTGGCGCCGAACGCGGCCTCACCCTCGAGCATGTACACGAACGCCTGGTAGTCCGACGACACCGACGTGGTGGTCTCGCCTCTCTCTGGGAACACAACGTCGAGGATCGATGTCGGCGTTCCAAGCTCCAGGGGGGAGCCCTCGCCGACGAGCACCCGGACCGTCGCATCGCCTTCCTTGCGGACGGGGATCTGGTCCGGTTGGAGCACCGTCGCGCGCGGCTCGGCGGTCTTGTCCTTGCGAGCGAGGTTCACCCAGAAGAGGATGCTCCGGAACTCGGTGTCGCCGCGGCCGTCGTCGATCTCGTCGCCCCCGATGCGCTCCGCGTGCCACGCGCCGCGACCCGTGCGGAGCCATAGGAGCGAACCCTCCGACAGGTGCGCGCGCTCGGTCGATCCGCCGGGGCCGGTCGTGTGACCGGTGCTGGCCTCGCCGTTCAACACGTACCACAGGTTGTCGAACCCTCGGTGGGGATGCCTTGTGTCGATGCCCCCCAGGTCGGACAGACGGAAACGTCCTTCGTGCACGAGGATGAACGGATCGGTCAGCTCGTACGGTGCGCCGGGGGAGGGGAGCGCCTCGATCACCGGGAGCCCCATCATGCGGATGGTTTTCGCATCCTCGACGAGAACCGCGTCGCGTGATCGGATCTGAACCTGTTGGCTCATCTTGCTCATCTCCTCGACGAAGGATCATCGCCCTTCATGAGCCGAGAACAAACGGACCCTTCGGTTTGTTCCGACGCGATCTGCCGAACGTGAGCGCCCCCCGCGGCCGGACCCGACGATGCCGTCGAGTCGGCTCGCGCGCATCGAATGGCGAGCGGCCCCCGCAGGTCGATGGATCGGCCCAGCAGAGGCCGCACCGTGAACGATGCGCGGATGCGGAACGTCTCAGCGACCATGCGAGATTAGGCGCAGCCGCTCCCGAGCCCGCCGCCAGGCGAAGACCGGAACGAAGTCCCGGATCCTGTCTTGCTTGAAGTCGTTCTCCGGATCGAGCGACCGAAGCTACGGAAGCAGCGCCCGTATGACCCGCTCCCGCTCGATCCACGTGACCCCGATATCCCGCTGGCCGGGCAACTCATGTACGTTCGACGATGACGATCCCCACACGAAGGAGGAAGCCATGCTCGAGGTCGGGCGAGATGCTGAGTTCCCACGAGGAGGGGAGCGAACCATCCCGCCTCGCTGCCGTTCCCATGGCTGACCACTCGTTCGGCGAAGTCGCCGGACGCGCAGGCGTCCACCAGGACTACGTGAGCAGGCTCGTTGAGCTTGGGATCATCTCTGTTCGGTCAAGGCGGCAACTTCTCTGAGGGCGATGTGAGGCGCGTTCGCCTGATGCAGACCCTCGAGCAGGCCGGCGTCCCGCTCGAGGGCGTGGCCGCCGCCATCCGGCGAGGCGACCTCTCTCTGGACTTCATGGACCTGTCGCACTTCGGGCGGCTGTCGTCGCTCACCGACGTTACGTTCCAAGAGCTCTCGGAGAAGACCAAGACTCCTCTCGAGCTGTTGCTGGTCATCCGCGAGGCTGCAGGGTTTGCCGAGCCCCAGCCAACGGATCGCGTCCGCGAGAACGAACTCCTCATCGTCCCGTTGATCGAGGCGCAGGTCGCTGAGGGCTTTCGTCCCCGAGTGATCGAGCGCTGGTTGAGGGTGTACGGCGACAGCCTGCGGCGCATCGCGGAGACCGAGGGAGACTGGTGGCACACCGAGGTTGAGGTTCCTCTCCTGGAATCCGGGATGACGCCGGCGGAGATGATGGAGGCTGCGGACGGTCGGGTCGGTCAGCGGATCGTGCCCTTACTCGACCAGGCGATCATCGCCCTGTATCACGGTCACCAGGAACACACATGGACGAAGAACATCCTCGGCGGGATCGAGTCGGCGCTCTCAGAGGCTGGCGTTCATAGCCGGCTGGAGCGCCCCCCGGCCATCTGTTTCCTCGATATCACCGGCTACACAAGGCTCACCGAGGAGCGAGGCGACGAAGCCGCGGCCGAGCTCGCGGAGACGATGTCCCGGATCGTGCAACGCGCTTCAACGTCTCGCGGGGGGAGGCCCATCAAGTGGTTGGGGGACGGGGTGATGTTCTACTTCCCTGAGCCGGGGCCGGGCGTGATCGCGGCGCTCGACATGGTCGATGGGCATCGCGAGCGCCGGCCTTCCGCCCGCCCACGTCGGACTGCACGCTGGTTCCGTCCTGTTCCAGGAGGGCGACTACTACGGGCGCACCGTGAACGCCGCGTCGCGGATCGCTGATTACGCGAGACCCGGTGAGGTCGTGGTGAGCCAGGAGGTCGTGGACGCGGCAGACGCGCCACCGGCGTCCTTCGTCGAGATCGGCCCGGTCGAGCTGAAGGGCCTCTCAGATGCGCTTCGACTCTTCACCGCCCGCCACGACACCGGGACACCCGACAGCTGATAGCTGCCCTGTGGCGCCCCCCACCAGGCGATCCCGGCGAGGCACCAACTCCGCGGTCGTGGCCCAATCCGGCCCCACCAGGCCTCCCCACTTGCGAAGCAGCAGGTAGATGGCGGGAGGGCCGGGATTCGAACCCAGAGTCCCTCACGGGCTCGAGGCTGAGGGCATTCCCGTCGATCTCAAAGGAGGAGGCGAAGGCCCTACCCCACCGGCCCGACGGAGCTTTCCGTCCCATCGAGCTTCGAGCCGCAAGCGCGCCGAATACTTGAGCAGATCCGAAGGGGGTCCTACGAGGTTCGGGACGCCCGCGAGGATGATGCTGGTCGCATGCAGAACCCCGGAATTCACCCGAGTAGTCGAGCTACGAGCAGGCACCGAGTTCTGCCAGAGCACACGGATCAAGTCAAGATCGCCTCCGTCCCCACGCGAAGGTCCGCCGCCCCAGAGGTGAGCCAGCTCCTGGAACTTATCCCGTTGGGGAGTCGCCTACGATCAGGGCTCAGTGGCGATCTCGATCCAGCGAGACCTAGGAAATGCAAGTACGCTCCGCCCGGGTGGTCGCGTCACCACTAGGAGGACATCCTCGCAATGGCGGCAACGTAAGACGATGCCCGGAGCCTGCGTGTACGCGTGCTCCGCGCCGATCGGCTCCACGTTGCCGCACCCGGCGCAGGCGATCCGACCCGTCGTCACCTCGCGGACGAATACCTCCTGAAGGACGCCGGCGATCGCGTTGCCGTCGGTTCTCGTCTGGGAGCCTTCCATCTATCCTCCCGTCGGTCCGAATCGTTCGGTCTTGACGCTCCTCGTCGGATATCCCAGCAGAACGAGTGCGCTCGCCACCGACTCGACGAACGGCGTCGGTCCGCACACGAACGCGGTCGGCGATGCTCGACGCCGGCCAGGCGGCCTCCGAGAGCATGGCGCCGTCGACCCGTCGGGCGTACCCGGTCCACCCTTCGGCGGCTGCGATCGCGTCAACGTGCGGAACATTTCCAGACCGTTCGCGCCGGCGGCGAGCCGCTGCAGTTCATCTCGATAGATGACGTCCTCCCATGACCGCGACGAATGCACGAGCCGGGCACCCACCGAGGCGCCCGAGGCCTCGCCGGTGCCGCAGCATCGACATCAGTGGGACGATGCCGGACCCACCGGCGACGAGCAGAAGTGGACCGCCCATCCGCGCCTCCCACACGAAGTAGCCGCCGATCGGGCCACGGAGCTCGAGCTGGTCACCCGGCGCGCAGCTCACCGACCAGTAGGAGGACACCTCGCCGTCCGGCAGGCGCTCCACCGTGACTCGAGGCGCGGGGTCCTCCGGGCGCCGACGCGATCGAGTAGCTGCGCTGGGCCTGGTATCCGTCCTCGGCCGTCAGGCGGACGTCCACGTGCTGTCCCGCGCGGTGGCCGGGCCAGTCCGGGCACATTCCAACACGACGCTGCGAACGCGCGGGGTCTCGTCGACGAGCTCGGCCACCTCGCCGAGCGTCCAGCTCAGTCGCCCCAGTACCGCTGCTCGCGCCATGGGTCCCCGTACATGTGGTAGCCGTAGCTCTCCCAGAATCCCGGCTCGTCGTGGTCCATCATCTGGAGGCCACGAACCCACTTCGCGCTCTTCCAGAAGTACAGGTGGGGCACCAGCAGCCGGGCCGGGCCGCCGTGCTCGGCCTCGAGCGGCTGGCCGTCGAACGCGATAGCGACCCACGCCTTGCCGTCGACCAGGTCCTCGAGCGGGACGTTGGTGGTGTAGTCGCCGTCGAGAACGCCAGCACGTGCGTCGCGTCGTGCTCGACGCCGTCCAGGAGCGTGTCGATCGAGACGCCCTCCCAGTTGGTGTCGAGCTTGGACCACTTGGTGACGCAGTGGATGTCGGTCCGGATCTCCTCGCCGGGAAGGGCGCGGAACTCCTCCCAGTTCCACGTCTTCGGCTCGGCCACGTCCCCGACGATGGAGAACGTCCACTGCTCGAGCGGCGTACGCGGTGTGGGACCTGCGGAAAGCACCGGGAAGTCCGGGTCGACTCGGTACTGACCGGGGGGCAATCGGGAGGCGTCAGCCTCACTCGTCCTCTTGCCTCGGAACCCCCGTGAGATGCGTCCCATCCTCATCCCGTCCTCAGTCCCAGAGCCACGGTTCGACGCGCAAGCGCTGCATTGACGCTCCAACCGATTCTACGTCTCTCGGGACGACCGCGATGCAGTCGCACGACACGGAGAACATCCGGAAAGGAACCGGCGCCGGTGCCGAACACCTCGTCGTCCCGCGCGACCAACGTCACGTTCTTGCCCACGGCCTCGACCCGACCGGCGAGGTCCTCCCCCGCACAGGAGTCTTGGGCGCGCGGAGCCCGTAGCCGAGCCGGGATCACGTAGGGAAGGCCCGTCATCAGGTGCCAGTCCCCGATGTGAGCCGACGCCGCGCTGACGCGGACCAGCACGTCGTCGCCGCCGACATGTGGCTCCTCGATGTCCCTGAGCTCCAAGACATCGGCTGATCCGTTGCGGTCCTGGACGATCGCCTTCACGACGTCTCTCCTGCACCGTCCGGGTAGTGGAAGACCTGGTCGAGGGACACCCCGAACGCCTGAGCGATCCGGAACGCCATCTCGAGGGAGGGGGAGTACCTGGCCTGCTCGATGGCGATGATGGTTTGCCGGGTCACGCCGATACGATCGGCGAGGTCAGCCTGCGTCATCTCGCCGGCGCGAACCTGAGTGACCGGATCGAGTTGGTGACCTTGGTCGGCTTGCCCATAACTAGAAACCCCGTCGGTAGGCGACGAGTTTCACCACCGAGCCCGTGAGGGCCGACAGGACGAACACCAGGTACCTCGCGTTGGCGATCCAGAAGTAGTCGAACTCGGCCATGGCCAGGCCGAACGGCAATAGCATGCCGACGCCCAGGACTATCCCGCCGACGTAGTCGCCGAGCCGGTTGATCTCCTTGTCCCGCACGTCCCTCGTGTCGGCCTCGCTGGGCTTCGCGATCGCGATCGCGATGTGGCCGAGGATCGACAGGGCGATAGCGATGCCGATCGTCCACAGCAACGTCGGCACGTAGGTCACCTCGGTGACGGGAACGCCGTCCGCTCTCCCGGCGATGATGCTGAGGTAGGCCACGGACGTGACGACGTTGACCACGAGGTAGAGCCACGTCCCCTTCTCGTCGAACGACATCGTTCCTCCTTGCTTGCTGATGTAAACATCCTTGACAGGGGCAAGGTAAAGGAACGCCGACATGATGTCAAGTTACCTTGACTCCATGAAGCGCACGAGGTCGTCGGTCTTTGCCTTCGCGAGCGGACCGGCATCCGGCTCTTCGAGGGTCTCGATCCTGAGGGGATCGACCTGAGGAGAACAAGCTCGATCGAGACACCGGGCGCCACCCACTTCCGATTCGAAGTGGTGAAGTGACGCACGTGATCCGTACTTCTCGCCACTCGAGCTGCTGGGGCTGGCCCGCGTGGCGTTGGAGAGGTCAGGATGACCGGAGGCGCGGCCGCCCGTCGGGCGCTCGCGCTCCTCGCCGAGCGTTCCGACCGGTACCCCTCGCGCCGAACCTTCGCATGACGGCCGACATCAGTCGATGTCGGGGGCGGGCCCGTCGCGGATCACGCCACGCACGTGGTCTACCGAGACGCCGTCCCACGGGAACTCCACCATCCACCATGTGGCACCGGCCGATGCGTACGGCGCCGGATCGGTGCCCGGTGGCAGCGCGGCGACGATGTCGTAGGGCTCAACGAGGTCCGTCCATCTCTCTTCGCTGCCTCGCAAGGTCAGGGACGATCTCAGCGAGCTGATCCGGGCCCTCGAGATCGACCGGGAAGAACCCCTGGTACCGAGCGGCCCGGCGAAGCGGCCCGGCCTTCCCGGGGTATCCGCCGACCCACACCGGCACTCCCGGTCGCTGAACCGGCCTAGGCAGGAACCGCATGCCGTCGACCGTGTAGTGCTCACCCCGGTGGTACACGGGTTCCCCCGTCCAGGCGGCCATCAGGTCTCGAGGGACTCGTCCAGCATCCTTGCGCGCCGGCGGTCGTCGAGCTCCTCGCCGGTGATCGAGAGCTCGTTCCCGGACCGGTCGCTGCCAAGGCCGACTCCCAGCGTCAGTCGGCCGCCGCTCAGCCGGTCGAGCGTCGCGGTCTCCCTGGCGACCTTGACCGGTCGGCGCCGGGCGAGCGGCGTGACCATCGGGCCAAGCCTGATGACATGAGTAGCGGTCGCGATGGCCGCGAGCGTGATCCAAGCGTCGGCCACGTCGGTCACCGGCTCCCGCCAGCGCACGTGATCCCAGACGAAGACGCCGTGCCAACCCGCCTCCTCTGCTTCCGCGGCCAGGCGGGCGACGACGCCGGGTTCGGCCAGGGCATCGAAGATCGGGAGAAAGAGGCCGGAGCGCATGGCACTAGCCGGAACTCACGCTTGCCTCGGCGGCGTACGCCTCCAGGCGCGCGGCAAGCTCCTTCGGACGGCTCAGCGCGGGAGTGTGTCCGCCGTCGATCTCGTCGGGGATGATCCCCAGGCGCTCTCGCGCCACGCGTCGAATGAAGGCGGCGGGGAACAGACGGTCGTCGCGGCAGAGCAGCACCCGCGTGGGGACGTCGGGCCACGCCGCGAGAGGCGACAGCTCCCCCATCCGGGCCTCGGACTGCCCCCGGCTCCGCTTCAACGCCTCGGACGCGAGCTCCTGCGGAACGTCCTGGTAGAACAGGGCGATTCGTCCTCGTATCGCTCCTGCGCCTCATCCTCGTACCTCGTGTTCGCCCAGTAGTCGGCCGGCGCCTCCCCCGGCGCGGGGATCATCGGCGCCACCAGGACCAGGAGCTTCACTGCCACCCGTTCGCACACGAGCGGGGCGGTGAAGCCACCGAACGACTGGGCGACCACGACGAGATCTGTCCGGTCCCCGATCGCCTCGACCACGGCGTCGGCGTACTCGGGGAGCCCGGCAGCGTCGTCGTCGCACGGGAGATCGGGCGCCACGGCGTCATGGCCGTGCTCGCGAAGCTCTGCCTCAACCGGTGCCAGTACCAGCCAACGTCGCCGGCACCGTGGATCAGGACGAATGTGGCCATCCCGGGACCTCCTTGCGTTCTCCAGTCTTCCTTCTGGACACCATTGCCCGAATGAAACGACGCCGTGGAGTCCATGGACTCATCGGTTCGACCACCCGAACGGTCGGCGCTGGTGCTCGACCGGCCAGCCCGTTCAGCGACGACCGCGGACCCATTCGAGCGCGGCCGCGACGTCTCGGCCGTAGTAGTTGGGTCGATGGACGTCGGTGAAGACGGCCTTGCGCTCGGGAGCGCTCCATCCCCCAGCGCTCCAAGTGGCGCGTCAGTCGTCGGGCATCGAGCGGCGATCGCCGACCGGGCCGTCCGTGAGCGGGAAGACGAGCGAGCCAGCGCGGACCCACCACTCCATCACGTCGTAGGCGAGCCGCCCTGGCACGACGGATGGATCACCGTCCGACAGCCGTGTGGCCTCGGCAGGATCGCAGGCGAAGATCGACATGCCGCGATAGGACGGGTCGCTCTGCTCGTCGAACGGCCCGTTCACGACCACCGCGCCGTGCCGCCCCAGCTCGGAGCGGTACGCGAGGTGGCGTGCCTGGAGCGCGTCGAGCTCCTCGCCCGACATCTCCGGCGCATCGGCCGGCCGCCGCAGGACCACGACTGTGTAGACGTCGAACGCGTCGGGGATGTTGGGATCGCGTGGCACTCTTGAGCTCTTTGGCTGTAGCAACCTGCCCCATTCCATGTGCGAACTCAGACTGGCTGATCTCGCTTACTGAGGCATCCGAGGCAATCGTATCTCCGACAACCACGGCCGTTGTGAAGACCGGCTCCGTTCGAGGATCGAGGGCACTCGGAACCGGGGAATGCTGAGTGCCATGTGGCCAGCGAGAGCGCTCGCCGCGATGCGGAGTCCCCGAAGCCTGCAGGCGCGCCACCAGGAGGCTGTCACCTACGCCACCTTCGTGATGCGGATCGGCTCCGCCGGCCGTACTCGCCCCTGTCCGACACATGAACGACTCCGCAGACGTCTGCTCTGATGCGATGGCCTTTATCGTCCGGGCCCCGCTGTGCTTCAGTCTGGATCGCTGGTGGGGCCCCGCGCGAGACCTGGAGAGAGAGGCACGATGACCGAGGACGAACTGATCGAGCTCCTCCGCGAACGACAGAACAACGGGAGGATCGCCTACCTCACCTTCGGTGATCTGGTGGCGATGGTGCCGTTGGACCAGATGGACGAGTGGCGAGCCGTGCTGGCCAAGGTCAGGGCCGCCGATGCCGCTCGGGACGCCGAAGAGGACGCTGACTGACCTCAACGGCCTCTCGACCGTGGTCAGCCGGGCACCGCTGCGTACGCCTCAAGCGTTGTCGTACTCGTCGTGGCGGCGGAACCAGACCCCGTCTCGTTGCGACCGCGCTTGGCTGTTGGAGGTCAGTGCTCCATCAAGGGCTCGAGCCACTCGGGCGCGACCCGCCCCTCGAGGCGCAGGAACGGGGGTTCGAGGTCGGGCACCCGCTCGAGGGTGGCGGCGGCTACTTCGAGGGGGATGGAGGCCGCGCGTCCTTCCGCCTCGATCTGCATCGGGATGAGGCGCACATCACCGGCGGTGCAGATGCCCGTCGCCTCCCGCCGACCCAGGGCGAAGGCCATCGCCGCATCGATCGCCGGCTGCTCCTCGAGCGGCTCGTACCACGTGGCGAACCGGTGCTCCTCCCCGGCCCTCCAGAGGTTGCGGGCGACGGCCTTGATCAGCATGAGCCCGGCATCCTGCGCGCGGACCTCCTCGACGAGCGCCTCGAAGTCGTGCAGGAACTCCGGATAGCGAGTGAGGCGGTAGTTGTACGGGGTGAGGACCGTGTCGAACCTGAATCGTCGCAGCGCCTCCCGATGCACCGCTGGCGCTTTCATCCCATGCCCGGTGATGCCGATCGCGGCGACCAGCCCTTCCTCGCGAGCGCGGATCGCGCCCTCCAGCGCCCCGCCGGACGCCGTGCGACGGTCGAGATCGTCGAAGGCCCCGATCGAGTGAAGCTGAACCAGGTCCACCCGCGCTACCTGCAGAAGCTCGAGCGAGCGGCGGATGCTGTCGTACGCCTCGGTTGCCGTTGGGTCGCCCGTCTTCGTCGCCAGGAAGATGCGATCGCGGATCCTCGGCATCCACGCTCCAAGTCTCAGCTCCGAGCCGCCGTAGTCCGCCGCCGTGTCGAAGTGGTTGATGCCCGAATCCAGCGCGAGCTGGATCGATCGATCGGCGACGTCCTGCGTGACCTCGGAAAGGGCGGCCCCGCCGTAGATCAACACGCTGCTCACGTGGCCGAGGCGTCCGAGTCTGCGCTGCTCCATCGGTGCTCGCGAAGCTACCATCGGGGAGCCGGCTGGGTAAGGGTCGAACGCGCACGGATCAGGGGGAGGGCGACCCACCCACCCGGGTTGGTGATACCGCCCACAACGGTATCGGGTCAGTCGCCCAGGGATCGTCCATCGAGTCGGCCCGCTGCCGCGAGGACGCGCAGGACGTTCAACGTGATCATCTCGTTGGGTCCGCCGCGACCCCAGTCGATGACTTCCACGTTGCTGTTGGAGGTTCCGGGCACCGTCCACCGATAACCGCCCGGGCGCCAACGGCCGTCTTTGAGGCGTCGTCGCTCCAAGACATCGAGTGCGTCGGCTGCGCGGCGATCGGTGGCGAGGCCCATCCGCGCCAGAACCAGGAGCGCCTGGAGGATGTCGTAGTGCCAATAGGGCGGGTAGTGGAGGACGAGCCACCTCGGGTCGATCGGTTCTCCCGTTCGTTTCCCTCGGAAGAGGCGGTGGTCCAGGAACAGCTCTGCGGCGCGCGTCGCTGCGCGAGCAGCGTCTGGGTCTCCGGTGGCCTCGCCGTACGCATGCAGGGCCCATGCGGGCGCCAGAGATTCGTGGAACGACGAGCGTCTTCCGGTGGCGTGCACATCGCAGTTCCAACCGCCATCTGGCCACTGCCACTCGATGAGCGAGCGAGCCAGCAGGTGCGCGCGTCGATCGTCTGCCAAGCCGATGCGTGACGCTACGGCGAGAGCGTTCCCTTCCTGGGAAGCGCAGCGGCGTGTAAGGCCGTCGATGGTCTCGATCGTGTTTCGATGCTTGTCGCCGCAGAGCCACGTCAGGACGGTTTCGCACGCGGCCTCGACACGCGCCTCTCCTTGAGGAACCTGGAGCTCGACCAACGATACGAGGCGCCAGTGAGCACCCGTCCACTTCCGGTACGGGTGAACCCCGAAGCTGCCGTCGCGACGCTGTCCCTCGAGCAGCTTGCGCACGAGAGGGCCTTGGAGGACCTCGGCCCACTCATCATCGTCGATGCGTTCCCTCAAGACGTCCCGGCGCGTCATGAGGCGGATGGCGGGCTCACGGCTATCGAGCAGCCACTCGATCGCGGCACATCCTTGGTCCAGCCGCTGCCCGGTCGGTGACGACATCACACCCTCGTTTCGGCGGTTCCCCCCATCACTCTCCGGCGCCCCTCGCTGCGGAGTCAAACGGGCGCCTAGAGGGTCGATCGAGCGGGCCCTCAGTCGAGCAGCGCGTCGACCGCCCGCATCGTCTCGGTCAACCGCTCGGCCAGCGTCGTCGCGAGCCACCGGTGCAGCGCCGCGGCCAGCTCGGGCTCCTCGGCCTCCATCCGCTCGATCGACGCGCGGCTGAGCCGCAGGACCACGCTCGGGGTCTCGGCCACCACGTCCGCCGTGCGCGGCACGCCCGTGTACATGCGCGATCTCCCCGACCACCACGCCCGGGCGCACCGTGCGCAGGCGCATCCGCGTCCCCTTCGGGCGTCACCATCTCGACCCCGAGCCGGCCCGACTCCAGCACGAACACGTCGTCGGGCGGCTCGTCCTGGCGGATCAACGACGGTCCCTCCGGCAGCGACACGCGCTCGAGGTAGGCCCACAGGCCCGGCGGCAGGCCGGAGGCCTTCGACCGCGTCCTCCGGCGTCGGCCGCGGCTGCGCCGGCGCCCGCGAGCAGCACCGTCCTCGCACCGCTGCAGCCCGCGATCCAGGTCGGGCTCGAAGCGCACGACGCCGTCGTCGGCGCACGACCCCGCCTCGCCGCAGCTGCTCGACGCACCGGTCCGACGCACTCCGTGAACACGAGCTCGAACCCGTTCGCCTCCGCGAGCTGCACCACCTTGCGAACGACACCGCCGCCGAGGAGTCCATGCCCGTCACGCGCCGGAGGTCGAGCACCAGGAACCGCAGCGGCCGCGGCCTCCACGCGCTTGCGGATCCGCTCGAGCAGCCCGTTCGCCGATCCCGAAGAACACGAACCCGTGCACGCGCAGGATCTGCACGCGTTCGCCCGAGCGCCCGCAGCGCCTCGCGCTCGCCGGGCGGCCGGTCGACGTTGCTGCGGTAGGTGTCGCCGAACGCCACCTCGCGCACCTGCTCGACCCGGCCGTAGTTGACCGCGAACAGCACGACCGCGAGCACCAGGCCGACCACGACGCCGGGCAGCAGCCCCGCGGCGATGATCGCCGCGAGGATCACGAGGACGACGACGTACTCGCCCGTCGGCAGCGACCGCCGCTTGTCCCACACCCACTCGACGATGAAGCGCGAGGCCGAGGAACACCAGCACGCCACCGACGATCATGCCGCGGGATCAGCTCGATGACCGCGGCGCCGAACACGACCGCGGCGAGCGGGACGAGCGCGGCGACGAGCCCGGCGGCCCGCGCGTCGACGCCCATGCGCTCCGCGAGCGCCGTCAGGCTGAGCGCGTGGTACCCGGGGATGCCGCCGAGCGCGCCGGAGACGACGTTCAGGATGCCGGCGTCGCGCAGCTCCCGTTCGTGTCGAGATCCCGGTGCAGGACGAGCTCGATCCCGCTGACGTTGAACAGGGCGCGATCGCGGCGACGAACACCGCGGTGACGATCCCCGCGACCTGGTCCGAGGACGGCCGACCAGTCGGCGCCGCCGAGCGCGCGGAACGTCCACGGCTCCCACAGCCGGCCCGTCTCGAACGGCCCGAGGAGCCAGCCCCCGTCCGCGCGCGTCGTCGAGCGACGAGCCCGTGACGAGCATCGCCGATCGCGAACAGCACCAGACCCGATCCCGATGATCGCCGGGATCACGAGCGGCCGGTTCACGACCCGGACCGCGACCAGCAGGATCACGCCGAACGCGAGCGCCGGGACCCATCGCAGCGAGCTCGTCCTCGCGCAGCAGGTCGCCGATCGTGCGCAGGTACGAGCTGGACGCCCGCCGCGACGTCGATGCCACCCTTGAAGAGCAGCCATCCGGTGCCCGCGAGGAACCCGCCGACGACCGGGTACGGCACGAACCGGACCAGGTTGCCGAGCCGGAACACGCCGAGCAGCGCGAACGTGACGCCGGTCAGCAGGAGCGTCACGACCATGGTCGCGGCGACGACGGTGAGGAAGACGTCGGGACCTCGAAGTCTGCAGGCCGTGGCCTCGACGACCGCGCGATGCCAGCGGCCTGTGGCCGCCGTCGTCGCCGCCACGATCGCGAGCACCGCCGCCGCCGCGTCCTGCACGCTCCCGACCACGCCCCGCGGCCCGCCCTCCACGCGAGGATCGCGAGCGTCAGCGCGGCCGCCACGAGGTACAGGCCGATGCCCTCGGACAGGTGACGCGAGAGGTAGCCGCCGAACACGAGGGCGGCGAACGCGATCGCGAGGACCACCTCGACGGCACCGATGATCACGCCGGCGGCGAGCGCGCCGAACACCCGCCCGGATCGTCGCTGCTCGGACACGGCCCCTCCCTCCGCGCTCGGTCTAGTCGAGGAGATGGCCTGCGACCCGCTGCGTGTCGGTCAACCGCTCGGCGAGCGTGCTGGCGAGCCACCGGTGCAGCGCCGCGGCCAGCTCGGGCTCCTCGGCCTCCATCCGCGCGATCGATGCGCGACTGAATCGCAGGACCACGCTCGGCGTCCTCGGCCACCACGTCGGCCGTGCGCGGGACCCCCGTGTAGAGCGCGATCTCGCCGACCACGACGCCCGGGCGCACGCGTGCGCAGGCGCGACCCGCTCGCCTTCGGGCGTGACGGTCTCCACCCCAGCCGCCCCGACTCGAGCACGTACACGTCGCCCGGCGGCTCGTCCTGGCGGATCAGCACGGTGCCCTCCGGCACCGAGCACGCGCTCGAGGTAGGCCGACAGGCCCGGCGGCCCGTCGAGGCGCTCGCCCGCGTCGATCGACCCGGCCGCGGTCGCCCGGCCGTCGCCGAGCAGGACGTCCTCGCACCGCTGCAGCCCGCGGTCCAGGTCCGGCTCGAACCGGACGACCGCCGTCGGTCGCCACCACCCCGCCACGCTCGAGCTGCCGGCGCACCGGATCCGACGCCCCCGTGAAGCACGACCTCGAACCCGTTCGCCTCTGCCAGGCGCATCACCTTGACGAACGACGACCACCGCCGAGGCGTCCACGCCCGTCACCCGCCGCAGATCGATCACGCAGGAACCGCGGCGGCGACGCCTCCACGCGTCGTCGGATCCGCTCGAGCAGGCCGTTCGCCGATCCGAAGAACACGAACCCGCTGCACGCGCAGGATCTGGACGCGGTCGCCCATCGCCCGCAGCGCCGCGCGCTCGGCCGGCCGGCCGGTCGACGTTGCTGCGGTAGTGTCGCCGAACGCGACCTCGCGCACCAGCTCGACCCGGCCGTAGCTGACCGCGAACAGGACGACGGCCAGCACGAGGCCGATCACCACGCCGGGCAGGAACCCCCGGGCGATGATCCCGGCGAGGATCACCAGGACGACGACGTACTCGACGCGTCGGCAGCGTCCGCCGCTTGTCCCAGACCCACTCGACGATGAACGGCGAGGCCGAGGAACACCAGCACGCCGCCGACGATCATCCGCGGGATCAGCTCGATCGACGGCGGCCCGAACACGACGGCGGCGAGCGGGACGAGCGCGGCGACGAGCCCCGCGGCCCGCGCATCGACGTTCATGCGCTCCGCGAGCGCGGTCAGGCTGAGCGCGTGATACGCCGGGGATTCCGCCGAGCGCGCCCGAGATGACGTTGCAGGACCCCGGCGTCGCGCAGCTCCTCGTTCGTGTCGAGGTCCCGGTCCAAGACGGCTCGGCTCCCGCTGACGTTGAACAGGAGCGCCGACCACGGCGACGAACACCGCGGTGACGATGCCCGGCGCCGGTTCCAGCACGGCCCACCAGTCGGCGCCGGCGAGGGCGCGCGGGACGTCCACAGCTGCCACAGCCGTTCCGTCTCGAACGGTCCGAGCAGCCACCCCCCTGCCGGCGCTCTCGAGCGAGGAACCCGTGACGAGCACGACGACGCGAACACCACCAGCCCGATCCCGAGCACGACCGGGACCACCGAGGGGCCGCTCGCACGAACCGCACGGCGAGGAGCAGGATCACCCCGAACGCGAACGCCGGGAGCCAGTGCGTCAGGCGCGCGAGCTCGATCAGGTCGGCCATCGGGGTGAAGTACGCGTCTCGGCGAACGCGACATGGATGCCACCCTTGATCAGCAGCCATCCGACGCCCGGCGAGGAACCCCCCGACGACCGGGTACGGCACGAACCGGATCAAGGTTGCCCCGCCGGAGCGCCCCGAGCACCAGGAAGACGACCCCGCGCAGGACCGTCACGACGAAGGTCGCGGCGACCATGGTCAGGAAGCCCGCGTGCGAGCTTCCGTAGGTTGACGGCGGTGGTCGCGGCGACGACGGCGAGCACGGCCGCGCCGCGTCCTGGACGCTGCCGACCACACCCCGCGAGCCTGCCCGCCACGCGACGAACGCGAGCGTGATCGCGGCCGCCCCCAGGTACAGGCCGATCCCGTCTTCGAGGAAGTAGTCGAGGTAGCCGCCGAACACGAGCGCGCCGAACGAGATCGCGAGGACCGCCTCGACGGCGCCGATGACGTCAGGCCGGCGGCGAGCGACGCCGGCCATCGATCGGTTCGCCGCTGCTCGGACACGCCCCCTCCCCCGCCCGTGATGTTCGCGCGGATGACCCTACGCATGGGGCGGCCGAACCGCCAGTGGCACGCGGCCGCTCGTCCGAGGCGGAGACGTCCGTCGCGAGCCGCCCGAGCCTGCCCCGACCGTCACAGCAGCCGGAGCAGCTGCGTGGCGGTGTTCCAGTTACGGATCGTCACGCTCCGGTACATGGGCATCGAGACGATCGCGCTGAGCCGGCTCTGGGCGGCGCGCGCGGTGAGCCGCTCGAAGTACAGGACGCCGGTGCCCGCCCATGCGCGGTCGACGCCCTCCTTCGTGAGCACCTGCGCGATGGCCGCCTTCGCCGTGAGCGGTGGCTTCACGAAGATCACGTCGGATCGGTACCGGTCCGGCTCGGCGCCGAAGCCCGCCGGCGCGCCATCGATGGTGGCTCGCATCTGCCGCCGGCTGCGCACCACGACGCTCGCCTCGTAGTCGAAGCTCGGAGCGAGCATACGCTCGATGCGGACCGTCAGCTCGGCGTTCGAGGATCCGCTCGATCCGAGGGCACGTTGCCGCTCTGGATGTAGGTGGTCACGTCGTCGAACCCGTTCCGCTCGAAACATGCCGTCAGGTCCGCCATCCTGATCAGGTTCTTCCCGCCCACGTTGATGCCACGGAGCAGCGCGACGTACCTCGGCCATGTGGTCAAGCGTATCGAGCACGCGCACGCCGGCGCCTCCCCCAGTCGATCTCCATCAGGTGGCGACCGGAACCATGAGCGTCACCGTCGAGTCCGTCTGCCACCGATCCCGACATCGTTCCGAGCTGGCGCTCGCCGCCGTCCTCGCCGAAGACGATTGTCGGTCGCGAGGCTACATCTGCTGCAGGTTGTCACGCTCTGCTCGTAGCCCGCCGTGGCGTACACCTGCTCGCACGCGTCCTCGGGCAACGCGATCTGCGACGTCGCGACCGCGGCGCCGCCGCCGTGCCGCGTCGAGGTCGGGTAGACCTCGAAGTGGATGTGCGGCCAGCGCCCGCGTAGCAGCCGGGGAAGATGCTGGTGAACGTCACCGCCGTCCGCGTCCGCCGCCTGGACGCCGCGCAGGTAGTTCTGGTCGGTGACTCGAGTACAGCGAGTACTGCGCCGTCGCGGTCGCAGTGCCACAGGTAGACGGCCGCGCCGGCCAGCGGCGCGCAGCCCCGCGCGTCCAGCACGGGAGCTCGATCGTGAGCGGCACGCCCTCCGCCGTCCCGCTGAGCGACGCCGAAGCTCGAGCGGATGTCGCTGCGGACGATGCCGCTCTCCGCCAGCGACGTTGGGTCCGTTGGATCCGTCGGCCGGGAACGGGCCGGCGGTCTCCTCGGGGATCGCGCGCACGCCGCTGCCGCCGTCCTGCCCGGCCTGCGGTCGTGCCGCCGGCCGAGTTGCTCAGTGACGATGCGCCGCAGCCCGCCAGGACGACGCCGAAAGCCGACGTACCGAGGAGCCGGAGCACCGAGCGCCGCCCGAGGTGGGTCTTCAGGTCGAACCGCAGCCCCTGGTCGAGGAGCTCTTCGTCGGGGTGGGCCAGCGGACGGCCTTCGAAGGTCTCGGGTCTCGCCGTCTCGCTTCCCTTCATCGGGTCCTCTCCTCTCGTCGGATCCGGCATCGAACATGCTCGCCTGAGGATCGGCTGGGAACCACCTGGCACGGACCCCTCGTACGGCGCAGGACGCTGACGACACCCTGCCCACATGGCAAGAACGAGATCGAGGGCGCACCTCGATGACGTACAGAAGGACACGACGAGCATCGCAGGGGTCAGGAATGGGACACGGGGTTCGGCGGTGCTTCGTGCTCTGCGTCGCGACGTACACGTTCTCGGCGGGCGCTTGCGGCGATGGCGCCCCCGACACGTCGCTCACCGGAACCCCTTCCGCATCGGGACCCATCCCCCGGGACCACCCTCGACGCGGATGGCTGTCCGTGGGCGACGAGGAGCTCTACGACCAGGCCGTCCGGGCGGCGAACGCGCTCCTCATGGCGGACGTGGACGCCTTGTTCAACTTGAGCTTCCGCAACGGTTCGACTGCGACGAGGTCGACGTCCGCTACTTCCAGCGTGTCGGACGAGCGATCGGCTGGTCGGCTTCCCGGTCGGGGGCGCTGCGCTTCGCATCGAAGTGCTTCGCCCTGAGGCCTACCATCGACAGCTCGAAGCGATCCGTCGGCGCGATCGATCCCTCGTTCGAGGACGAGCACGGGAGCGGCGCACCGACGATCCTCGGCGTAGGCACGTGCGGACCCGACGTGCCCGGGCGGCGCTCCTACCACCTCGTCTGGACGGCGGCAGCCAGCGAAGCCGGGGCACCCGACGGCTGATCGGCTCGTTCGAGTTCACGCTCGACGACGACTGGTGGATCGGACTCTGGTTCCTCGACGCCGCCGAGGGATGGGAGGGCCTCTACGACGAATCCGTTCATCGAGGTCGGTTGCGAAGGAGGCCGCCACCCCTGGCGACCTGAACGTCGCCTGCTCGGTGGACCCCGCCCTCCAGCCCGAACGTCGCCCGTTCCGCGACCACTCTGCGGTCGCGGGCGCGCGAACCGTGACAGCCACACGTGTCGCTTCAGAACCACGGGATGGCCATCGCCGCGGCGGATGGCCTCCTCGGGCGAGAGTAGCGCCCACGTTCGAGTCGTGACCTCACCCTTCCGGGCCGTGTTCCGGCATGCCACGATCGCGGCATGGATGGGTGGCCACCGTGACGACGAGGTCGGCTCGCGTTCTCTCGTGAGAGTGCCTTCGGCCTCACACTCCTGGCCGCCGCCGGTACGGAGAACGTCTTCCTGTTCGATGAGCTCGCGTTCGAGGTCGTCGATGACGGGGGTGGGTTCGACGCGACCGCGATGCGGCGAGGGAGCGGCCTGCTGGGCATGGCCGACCGACTCGACGCGCTCGGCGGGTCGCTGGAGGTCCGGTCGCAGCTGAGGATGGGCACGACGCTGATCGGTCGAGTCCCAGTTCAAGGACGCCCGCCTCCTTCTCTCGAAGTCGCGCGAATGACGGCACGATGATCGGCGGAAGACACGGACTCTCAAGCCTCGACGAGCACGCGCGTGACCGCCGCTACGGGTTCAGACATGGGACCGGTCTCGCCGTCGTCCTTGCCGGGTCGACCCTCGGCGTTCGTTGGCGCGTGCTGGCGCTCCGGCAGCATCAGCGCCGGCTTCAGCACTACGCAACGGACCTCTTGATCGGCGCGTCGTTCACGACGATCGGTCTGCTGGTCCACGCGGCGCCGTTCCGAGACACCGGGTGAGCTTTTCCTCGCGATCGGCGTTGTCGAAGGACTGACCAGCCACTGAACCTTAGCTACGCGATAGTCGGACTCAAGCAATACAT